>JBHEQV010000006.1:0-124553 GCA_046530735.1 Arsenophonus sp. | reverse complement strand
CATGTTCAATTTATATAGCCAGCTAATATTCATACAATCAGGCTGGTAAATTTACATTGCAAAAAATCTTTCTAGCTTAATGTATTAGAGCAAGTTTTAGGTGATTTAAATCATTGCATTTTATCAAGATATTAGCTGCCAATTAATTTAAGTAGATGTAGCTTTTAATTTTTACCGAGCATCTTTCTTTAGACAATCAAGAGCTGCACTAATGATTTGATTCGTATAGATAAATTCAGTTTTAGTATAATAAATAACGATTAAGTCAGTTAATAACTTATAAAGTTACTGATCAATTTCAGTAAACAGTAATGCTTAATTGACGCCAAATTTTACAATTACAGCTTGGTTTACTAATAAAACGACGAGCAAAGTAAGTTTTTTATTGTTTAATCACGCATACAATTAAATAAACATGTTATCACTATAGGTTTCATTATACTTAATTATAACTAACACTGCTTCATATTTACTAAAGCCAATTAAATAAAGAAAAAACGCTGCCATGCTATAAGAATATTCATAATCTGATTTCACAAAAAAGCAGATAAATCAGCAAAAATAGCTATCTAAAATGTGCTATTTTTTAAAATTTATAACGAGGAATATGAGATATAAATTGTTGTTGAGTCATGCTTTTAAGTTATTAGCAAATCTAGTGTATGATGATTAGGCTACATTCTACTCTGATGCTTTGTGAATCTGTTTCCTATCCTTAACTGAACGTTGTTTTACCATCAGGATTAGTAGGTAAAATTCCCTTAGCTAATTTTAGTTTTTCTAAGCAACCTCTTATAATCAGGTTGAAGATCATTAAAAGGATTATTTTCTGAACTATAGTATTTAAATATTGACTTCATAGCTTCACTGTTACAAAAACCGATTTAATCAGCTTCTTCTTTCTTCTTCACTGGACGCAACGCAGTGTGTGTGCTGACGATAAGCTATAGAATTCCAGCTATTTTCTCGTTTTTTCTTCAACTTTTCATCGCTGCAGAGATACTTATGCTGAAAACCTTAACAATAAAATATCAAGGAGCTTATTAGCGGCATCGCATCTCTTTACTAACCAGAGGAACCCCTCCAGCAGCTACCTTAACTTTTGCTTACATGCCTTTAGGGAATGAAGCTAGTACATTAGCTGTTTTATGTACCAAATAAGATTGGTGCTGTATATGCTGAAATATCTTTACCATTGCATTCTAAAAATCAAAGCATCGTTTTCTATAGCAAGCTCAGGAAATGTATGATTAAGTAACACCGATCTCACGGCCATCCAGAAGTTCGTCCAATGCGCTTCTGACTCTTGATCATCAATTTTGACTGCAGCTAAACTCCTTACCTCCATGGTGCAGTGCTGCTGATAATGAGCAGCAGGCAAAGACGATTAGCTTGCTTAACAAAACGGCATATGCTCCCTTCAGCCAAGAAATAAATTATAGAGCGCATGTCGCTTAAATTACGTAAGCATCATTGCCTGCGCTCTTTAAGCCATTGCTGTTTCAATTTGCTGATAAAGTATTCAGGAGTGGGAACAACCCCCTATTCTTTTTACTAAAAATTACCCAAGAGTCTCGTAAAAATCACCAGTGGATTGTCTTGAAGATACAGCATTGTGTATCTTGCGGATTGATATAAAATAGAGAACAATACACTTTACAGAAGACTTAAAAGCGATTTCTAAGCCATCCAGTCCACCCTAAAACCTTTTATAAGCCTGCAGGATCATCAGTTTCATCTTGATTTACTTTATGATCTTTTGATGTTGTGTCTATTCCGCTTCAGCTTACTGTAACTAGGTTAATTTTCTGTCAAGTAAAAAAGACATTTGATTTTTCTTTTAATTCCCTTACCGCGGAAAGATATCTTGCGACAGCGTTGTTTAAATGCACTATACTTGTTGAAACACCTTGCGAGCGGCTATAATTTTTACGTTGTAGTTCATAGATGATTCCTTGCCAAATCAGGTATCTAAGTTAAGTACCATAGTCATTAGTGGAAAACTATCTATAACAAATTTTAGCTTTGTTTTCTGAGTTCTTGCTGATTACTGAGATTAGAAAAGTCTTTGCTATTCATTAGCGATACTGCCGTTGATAATTTCCTCGGTCTGAGGTCATTTTTCATGCAACTTACTTAGTAGTTTAATAGCCTGAATGAGGATCATTTTAGATTTAATCGACTTGTTAATTTTCTTGAAATACTGAACTGAAAACTCCCAGGTTGGTTTTATTAACAAAATAAGAAGTTCTACTGAGCTTGGATTAAACAGTTTTTATTTTGTAGAAAGGGATAGGTATTTAAGTAGTTTATATTTATTGTTTTTCTGTTTTTTGTAATAGTGTCTTTTGTGTTTTTCATTTTTTGAAGAGATCGATTATCCATTTCTTGGAAAGTTTTATTTTCTATTTTTTTGGAATGTTTCCAGTTTTTATATTACTCATTTTATGAAATCATTCTTTATCAGAAGATACTTCTGTGTCAGAAGTTAATTTCCTTAACGAAAACTCATGAAAGATATTGCAGATAGATAAGCACTTTGATTTCTAGAGAAAGGATTTTACCGATTAGAAACTAAATTTAACCGTTTACAATGATCTTTCTAGCTGGTATTAGAAATTTTTAAATGAGTCTGATGATACATTTTTACTTCTTACCGTTTTTAATTCTTGATATTGCTCATCAATCACCTTAAACATTATCATTTTCATCGCTTCATATAACCCTATTTAAAATAGTGTATTTTTATTGTAAAAATAATAAAACAGTTATTTATTGATCTAATAATGATATTTTAAAGGCGTATTGTTGATTCTTTAAAATATCTTTAAAATAACGTATTTTTAAACGTATTCCTATTCGGCATCGCCTACTAATATGTAGGTTTTGTATCTGCTGCTTCGCTCCATAATCGGTTAAATTCTCTTGTGTATTTTTCAGCAATGTCTGGTCGGTTACGCAGGTAAATTACATTTTCTGCGTTACGAAATGCGGCACTTTTTGTATAGTTAAACGACCCCGTTTCAACTGAATGACCATCCACAATCATAAACTTATTGTGCATAATCGCATACTTATCATTGAGTCTTACTGGCACGCGGTGATTCACTAGATATGTCACGGCAGTATATTTTCCACGATTCGACTTCTTATCAGCAACGACACGGACATTAATACCTCGATTTTGTGCGTCAACAAGAGCTAATGCAATTGGCTTACTAGTAAACGAATAGGCAGCAATATCAATTGATATTTTCGCCTCTTCAATTGCTAACAAGATTATCTCTTTTGCTGCTCTTCCTGGCGAAAAACCAATTTTCACCTCCTGAATGCTCGTACTGACTGAAAGCGGAGATGTAAATATCATAAGGAATGAAAAAATTGTAGCGATTACTTTCACTTGTTTACTCATCGTTACTCGGACCTTGATACTAAGAGTCGCTATTCTTTTCTTAATCTAATTAAAATCAGAAGGACTTGATGAAAAATAATCGCATAATTAAGCATTTATTCTATCATCTCACCTACGCACGAACCCATACACCCAAACCTGCATAAATCTGTCAATCATAAAATAAATCCCTTGAATGCATGTAAAAATGAAAAGAACACGACTGCGGTAATATGTAATATCTTGACAAGAGTTATACACAAAAAAGCAGAACCAGTAAATACCAATCATGATTAATTCATCCCACCATTTCCTAACTAGTTGACGTTCTGCATCTTATGGAAATTGATAAATATTATTTTTGTTTTTTTACCTCGCTTAGTTTTTATTGAATTTTTTAAATTATAAATCTCTCGTTTGCCTTTTCTAATTGTTGTTATTTTATACTCATATGTCAGATTACTATGATTAAAATCACCTTATTCAATTTGCTAATGTAGCAAATAATACAATCAGATAAAGTTATCTCAATCATATCAATATCTAGCTTACTTTTTTATCTGAAACTATTCGCCAACTTTGATAAGACCAAATCCTATACTTTTTTGCTTACTCTTCTGAATAAAAAATATTTGTCTTAATTTCTGTTTCTTTTAACTTATCTAATAGCCTTTTCTAATTCTTGATAAGTTCTACCGCTAATTGTTCTATTTGTTATAATAAAAAATTATAAGGAATAAAACAAACGTTCTACTGATTTCTTTATGATTATTCATTGTTTCCTGTAGTTTAGATATACTAAGAATCCATACATCTTTATCAAAAACAATTGCTAATCCATAACCTGTTGACTTGACAATAACAATTACATTATAATTTATGTATTTTCTAATCTTGATATCATCGGCTTTCAATACAGAAAGGGATGTTGTATCCTTGCTATCTCATCCTTAAAAATCAAAAGCTTAAAACCTAATCACCAACAAAAAAATTTAATTCATGTTTACGATTATATAGTGTTTTCAAGTTGCTTACTCTCTGATTAATTATATAATCTTCAATAGCCTCAATCTTATCTATCCTAGGATTGTTGATAAGAATCGATGACGTGTTATCAGCACTTGATTTAAGCTCACTTCTATGATTTAAACTCGTTAAAATTCACAATAACTATTAGTTAGAAACTAATATACTGTGATTTAAAATCAAACATACCGTAAAAATTATTATATTTTATATATACAGCTAAAACCCACTTAACTTATTTTAAGTTATACATAACTATTTTTAACCAAGTTTCATTCCATTAAATCTGTGGATAACTTTACTTCCCAAATTCGAAAGATAGCAGATTTTTGTTCTTTTCTTATAAAATTCTCTGCGTCAATTTCAAGCATCACTGTAACCATACCTCAATCAGCATTCATACATCTTTCTTCTCGCTACGCTCACCCTACAAGTATGTCTTACCCAAATACTGCGGAAGAGCTGTGGAATTAGAAAGCGAAAAAATCGCTTAGATCGAAAAAATCCCTGACAGTGTAAAACGGAGATGTTATGTGGTTTACTATCTTAGATAGTAAATATTCATCTACTGGATTACTACCAAAGACGTAATCTATTAATTAAACTTAAGCGCTACATGAAGCTCGTAGCGATTTTTTCTTCATTATCAAATATTTTATTTCTCAAACTCTTTAACGTTTTTCACGATTCAGATAAGGCAGTAGAAATTAGCTGTTGAAAGTATTCCGTTGCCTCTGTGATTTCCATTTAACTTTAGGCACTTTAATCTCAACATAGTCAATACCAATCAATATTATTTAGTGTAGCAAATAACTGTTATGAACTACAACATGGAGACGCCAGGCGATAAGATAGTGTTCAGGATATTGTTGCAGCATGAACTTCAAATTCAATCTTAGCAGCGGTGCTTATCAGCTACCTGGCACACCATTACGGATAACTTAGCGCACTGGATCAGAGATAATATTTAGTTTCTCAGATACTTATATAGGATAGGCTTTCATAGCATATTATCTCTCTGTTGTTGAAATCATTGACGAAATCAATTAGCAAGATATGCTAGCATCTCCTAAATTCTATACACCAGAAACGATCATAACTTCTTCTCCTCTACTAGAAGCGATTAAATAACAAAAAAGATTAGAATATTATTTCTATTAATCTAATGTTAGTTATCATTTTTTGTTTTCATTTCCCGATCTTTTAAATCCATAAAAACCATAAAACAGAGCTTACATCCAATATTAACATACTTAATGATAGCTTCCAAGATCTATTCTAATTCATTTAAATCGTCATTTTTGACATAACTTAATCTACTAATATTAGATAAATCCCTAACAATTTCTTTTATTTTTCTCTCATAAACTTATGTTGATTAACACTTAAGCCTAACAAAAAATACCTAAGTCAACCGGATAAGGTATTGGAGCAGATTGCTTACGATTTTCAGATAACAACAAATTTAAAATGAAATTTTTTATTAAAAATAGAAAGATAAAGTCGTAAAATTTACGTAATAAGGTTAGTTAATATCTATTAAAAGCTAATTCATTATTGGTTAATTCATAAATTGAATTTTCCACTAACAATAGTAATTACCACCATAAATTGTATCCGTCAGTAATTAAGCAATGCATTTCTGCAAGCTATTAAAACAACATATTGTTGTTGTATAACAATAGTTCAAAAACTTGATAAATTATGTAAAAATTTTTGTATTAGTATATATGCTTAATTACGTTAATAATATTGATTTATAATATGCCACACAGAAATTATACATATATTATTTATAATTATTTTAATATCGTAATAGAATTATAGACAGAAAAATGTTAGCACCATATTTTATCTCCTCAAATAATTAGGAAGGGTATAATGTCTACACAACCTGTTGATATTCAAATTTTAGGACGAACATTAAGGGTTAATTGCCCAAAAGAACAACAAAATGCCTTAAAATGGTCTGCAGCTGAACTTGAAAAACGGCTAAAAGATCTAAAAAATCGAACTGGTGTCACAAATACCGAGCAACTTATTTTTATTGTCGCTTTAAATATTTGCCATGAACTTGCGCAAGAAAAAACGAAAACACAGGACTACACTGATAATATGGAACAAAAAATCCGCGTATTGCAACATACGATCGAACAGGCACTGCAAGAACAGGCACGTATTACTGGACAGACAATTACTCCGTTAGAATAAAACCGATGAATAAAAAGCTACATTAGCAAAGGTTGTTAGTAAAAATCCCCCTATACTGTATAAAAGATTTTTGCTACAGAATTTGCTATGAAAAAAACCAGTCATACAGATTAAAGGATCGCTTTCTTACTCCTTGCCAATATAAAGCTATGCCTCATTAGTTAGTTAGGTGATAATCTATTGAATGATGTCGATTTATGTATTTATGGATTGAAGAAACTGGATTCTACTTTATCCTCCCCCCATAAGTTATACTTATTTCTGGTGTATGAGATTAAAAGATAAAGGCCTATCCTGCTTATTAATTTCATTAATGATTTCAACAATATAGAGATGATATGCCATGAAAAAGTCTACCATATAGATATCTGGGAAACCAGAGATTACCTGCAATCTCTTACATGAACTCATCCGTAATATGTTAATAGCTAATTAGTAGGGACTACTCTTGAGGCTGAGCTCGAAAGCATACTGCAATAACAGATTGAATACTGCCTTATTAATGGGCGGCTATGCCATCGTTCGTAAAAGTCATTTACTAGAGGGATCTATAAACTGCTATTGAGCATGTTAAGATAAAAGTCCTTAAGATTAAGTATTGCAGAAACGGAATATACTTCAATACCTTCTTCCTTTTTTACTTTAAACCATACAAAAGCGAGAAATAGTTCTATCATGCCTGTACCTGTAAGGCAATTTACCGGTGATTTTCACTAAGCCATAAAGGGTTTCTCGATGAGAAGTACCTGATCTCTTTTCTAACTACCATCAGCAGACTAAAATAACAATGCTTTAAATAACACAGATATTGGCGGATGCGTGTTTTAACGATACATATTACGTTTATTTCTTGGTTAAAAGTCTTATATCATTCTGCTAAGCAAGATAATCACCTTTGCTTTTTTGTCATATCGACGGCACTGCGCATGAATGTAAGGAACTTATTGCAGTCAAAGATGGTCATCAAGAGTCAGAAGCGAACTTGGGTTGAATTTGTCGATGGACTGCGAGCGCGTGGCTTAACTGTATCTTACAGGTTTGCTAAGTGAGCTGGTGTGTCCTTGATTTTTAAATGCAATGGCAAATATTCCTAAAGACCAAGAACCAACACTGTTTGGTACACAAAATACCCCTATACTGGTTTTACTCCACAATGGCATGTAACTGAAAGTTAAACCAGGTACCATGGAGAGGTCAGCTAGCATAGAGTCGCGATCTCGCTGATAAAGTCTTTTATGTTTTTGTTGGTAAGGTTTTCAGAAAAGTATCCTGAATCGATGAAGAAGGTGAAAAAGATCGAGAAAATACCTATTACTCTATGTCTTCCCGGCAGCGCACTTGGCATTAATAAGAACGATGAATTCGATTGAATTGGCTTCTTCGGCAGTAGGATGCGAAGAACTGTGCTTAGAAAAACAATCCTTTAATGATGTTTAAACTTCTACAGTCTGCTCAGAAAAGATGAAACGATTAAGGGAATTTTGACCTTCTGACCACTCTAATATAAACAATGCCTCTCTTATAGAAGAGAGAGCAGATTAATAAAAGATAAGAGCTGAACATAATCTGCTAGTTTGCACTAAGATTTTGCTAATAACCTAAATAAAGTTGCATTTTAATAATTTTATGTTGATGGCGCTTATTCGCATTCTTATCCAATAAGAAAATATATTAGAACTCTACTGGAAGCGATAAACGGTTGAAGGTGCTATTTGACCAATCAAGTATTCTACTCATTTCTTGCCTCGAGTAAGAATAGAATTGCGCAGTATTCTGTATACCTTTCATTATAAAGTTCATATAATTACGAGTAATGTGACTGACGATATATTAAAAAATTACTAGCCTGACATACTATATGCCCAACGCTCAAAGTGTTTATCCAACAAAGAATTACACCCATTGCACCTGAGTATAAACTAATATGATAGTTTTCATCGGATAACTGATCACTCGTAATTCTGAGTTTTTAGGTATCTCATTATACATCTATAAGCAGTTAATCTCTATATGCTCACGATTAGTTGTACTGGCGACCATTTTTGTACCATTACTAGGATTCAGAACGTATCCACACTTGTATCACAATCACAATCAGTGTCAGATCTTAGAATACCTAGAAAAACTTAATCAGAGTTTGATTTCGTAGATAAAATTATTGAAAATTGACCTATTGACCTGACTTATTGCCATGCAGAAACTAGTTATCAGCAAATCTGCTATATAGCGTCAGGCTATATTCCACTCTGATGCTTCAGAGCATCTGTTCTCTATACTTAAATTTAACGTTGTTTACCACCAAGATCAGCAGCTTAAATAGAATTAAAGGATTGTTTTTCTAAACTACAGTGTTTGAAACATCCGCTTCATAGTCTCATTATTACAAAAGGTGATTCAATCCGAATTTGTCGTTTTTAATTGACACCAATACTTTGATAGGAAATCGTAGAATAGTAATAGTTCTTCTCGCTCTTTTCCACCTTCTTCATTGCTGCAAGATACGCTGAAAACCTTACCAACAAAATATCAAGAGCTTTATCTGCGGCATTACGGGTCTCTGTTAGCCAAACCTCCAGCAGATACCTTAACTTTCGGTGCACTTCTTTGTGGGAATGAAGCTAATATTAGAATATTTTTTATAGCTAATACCGTTAGCGCTGCGTGTTTAGGAATATCCTTTCAGCCACTGTATTCAAAAACAAAGAGAGCAGGCTTCTGTAGCAAGCCTGGGATATACAATTAAGATACGCGCTCGCAGGGCATTGAAGAGTTCGGTCTAATTCGCTTTTGACTTTTGATAACATATTTTACCGCAAATGGCTTCTCTTACGTCTATATTTAATGATGTCGATAAATGAAGCAGCAGGTAACGGCGATCAATTTCCTGATAGATAGCATTATGCTATTATCAGCACAAAATAAACGTTAGGCTTATCACATAAATCACTCAACCACTATTTTCTGTACTCTTCAAGAGATTAGCATATCAATCTGTTGATAATACTTGTCAAGATATTATGTCCTTTTTACCGAGAAGCGGCTCAGTCCTTCCTGAAATTATCGATAGATATGCCTCCCAGATATCCAACCAAGGCAGAAACTCTTCGCCGCTTTTTCACACTTCAGATAAGGTGTATCAAGAATCTTTAGAATGATATTCTATTGTTGCTTAAAGGAATTTCTGGCTTTAGCCACTTTAATCTCAATATCTCAATACCAGTCTGTATTATTTGCTGTAGAAAATAACCGTTATGAAAAACGGATGAAATATGTCGACAAAGCGCTATTCAGTATTTTATTGAAACATGGTTCAATCTTAGCCTTAACAGCGGTTCCTATAATTAGCTTCCTGGCACCATTGCAGATTCATTCATGAAATCAATTAGCAGGATACACCAACATCTCCCGAAACTTAATACACCAGAAATAAGGATAACTCAGCTTATCTTCTAAGCTAGCAATTTTGAAACTAAGTTCATCATGTTTTTAGAAGAAATAAAAATAGTTAGTTCAATATAAGAAAATAGTATTAAATAACTTGTCTTTGTGTGCTTTTAAGCATATCAAATGATTTATTACGCCATCATATGCAAAGTATAAAACAGTACTCAGCTCTGAATATCTTCAAAACAGCGGTAGCTGCACCGTTCAGGTTTTAGTGAGTTATATTTTTAACATCGATTTTATAGGGCGAAGTTATTCACGTATATTGTATCAATACTTTACTAATCAATTAGTACCTAAAATTGGTGAGATAAATAGCATTTTATCCGATTTTTTAATCGCCATAAAACTGATAATACTGTTATGCTAACTTTACTTACATGTAAATATCAATATTGGGTAAATAATTATTTAAAATTCAGTGCCTAAATAATGTGTCTACATTTTTTTAGTAAAAAATTGTGAGTAACTGGTGCTACGGACCCTTCTTTCCTTTACCGTACTGAATTTTCCTAAATTATAATTAATTGAATAAAGTTGCTGGTGGTTATCTGTTTAATATTCAATA
The DNA here is from genome assembly GCA_046530735.1 of Arsenophonus sp. Taxonomy (GTDB): domain Bacteria; phylum Pseudomonadota; class Gammaproteobacteria; order Enterobacterales; family Enterobacteriaceae; genus Arsenophonus. Next base: position 113,913 of record JBHEQV010000006.1, on the reverse strand, counting down.
TACTTTACCTTACTATAAAGTTAACTATATTACTGTCTATGATTTTAGTTTAAGTGTTGTGAAGTTAAATTAACTCAATTATGGTAGACTGAATTTTAAAATTAGTAATCCATCTGTACATGCAATTTGATATTGACCGCAGTAGCATCATGTTTTATTTCACCAGTGATTCAAATTTTCCACTGAAAATAAGAGCGCTTATTCTGGCAATAATGGATACATAAACAACAACTATTATCATGGCGCACAAAAGTAAGATTAAAAGATTTCCGGCTAAATAACGATATTGGCTTTATTTTCGGATTAAATGCGCCGGTAGAACAAACTAGAGCACATGCTAAACAGTCGAGTATCATACAGCAGCAAAAATTGACATTAATCTCAAGCAGATTATGATTAATTAAGATCAGTCCACAGGAGAAAAACTTATAGGCACTTATCCCAACCAATAGATTGTTACAGATAATTAGTTTTATAAATCGCTACTTTAGCTGGGCAGATACTATGGTAAGCAAGAGTTTTATTAATAAAGTCAGTGATAAATGTCTTACTAGCACTAAATAATCTTCGAAATACCTGCAACAGCTAACAGAACGATGTGACATTAATACATGATAGCAGCTTTCATCTTGTTTATCATTAGCCATATTGGCTGACTTAAAGAGAAGTAAAACATTGATACTTAAGTTAGTATTATTTTAACTTGTTTTATTAAACACAGGGCTGATTAATCAATTTTTAACTAATTTTACTAAAGTTAGCAAAACGTAACAAATCTTTGCAGAAAACTTAAATTCCATTGCACTATATCATCTTATGGTGAGCACCATAATGGTATTTCGAGCTAAATAAGGCATAAGAATTTATATATTTCCTATAGGGAATGCAGATTTTTACTCTATTTACATTAATTTTAATAACGTCTTGGTCTGCTATTAATTCAATATAAATTGTCTTTCTGTCATGTTGATTACTATATCAATACAAGAGCTAGTTGATAATCTATACTAGTAGTTCAGTTTCATAATTTCTAGTTAAGGTACCATAATGAGTTTATTAGATAAGAATGAAAACATTTAGCAAAAGAGAAAATTTGTGTCTTTATTTTATCTGGTTCCTATGGGTTCTAGTAGTGGTTCTGTATATAGTAAACGTGATTGCAAAGATATTGTTTTTTATTTTAGTTTTTTCATTCATTCTTATTCTGCTATTTATCTTTATAAGAGGGAGGTTGATCTTGATGTTTAAAAATAAAAAGTTAGATGTTTCAAATACAAATATATTTATAATGAAAGGTGATAAAAAAAGTAATCCTAAACAAAAAGAGGTAACAACTATTTCAGAAGAAAGTTTTTTTAAAGGTAATATTACTATTTTAGGTGATATTCATGTCTGGGGGCATATTAAAGGTAATATTACAGTAACTGAAGGAACGATCCACATTATGCAGAGTGGAAAAATTGAAGGTGAAGTTCAAGCACCGGATATAATTATTGATGGTTTGGTTGATGGTGCTTGCTTAGGAAATAACCTAGATATCCTGGAAAATGGTGAATTACGAGGGATCAGTCGTGTCAGTTATATGTCAATTAAGCGTGGAGGTATATTCATTGGTCAGTCTGAACGACTTGAGCTTCAATCTGAAGAAGGGATTAAATTAGAAGTCATTGAAGAGATACCAAAAAATAAATGAGTATTTTTTGCTAATTTAATAAAATACCCTGTTATATTGATAATATTTTCACTTGGTGATGTATGGTTTTTATCCTAAATATTCTTGAATTATTAGCAAATATGATGTATGACGATCAGAATTTTCACTCTGATGCTTCATAAATCTGTTTTCTATCTTTAAATTAGTGGTTATTTACCTACAGAGGGGTCAAAGTAGATCAAATCTCTTAAGCTAGTTCCAGATTTTTTGAGCAGACCGAAAAAATAACTTAAAATAGGATTAAAAGGTTTTTTTCGCATAATGCTTTCGCACATCGGCTTACAATAGGTTCACTGTCGCAAAAAGCGATTTAATCGGATTCGTCGTTCTTATTTGACATCAGTGCGCTGACGGGAAGGTATAGAATGCCATCTATACTTCTCGATCTTTTCTAGCTTCTTCATCGCTACAGGATACGCTAAAACCTTGCTAACAAAATATCAAGAGAAGTTTATTAGCGGCATCACGACTCTTTACTAGCCAGATCTCCTAATCAAACTCAAAACTTTAACTTTTGGTTGAATACCTTTGGAGGAGTAAAGGTAGTGTATTAGCTATTTTGTGTACAAAATAGTGTTGGTGCTACATGTCCTAGAATATTTTTGCTACTGCATTCAAAACCAAGAATACCTAGTCTATTCAACTAGCAAGATTAATAGATAAGTCACGTATTTGCAGAGTGTTGAGAAGTTTGGCTCAGTTATCTTCTGACTCTCGATAAGAATCATTGATCACAACTGTCTCCTTTCGTCCATGCGTAGTGATGCCGATTTGAGTAAGAAGACAAAGGAAATCAGCTTACCTTATAAAACAGTATATGCTATCAGCCAAGAAATAAATGTAGCACATATTGCTTAAATCATGTAGACATCATTACTAATGCTCTTCAAAGAAATCAATGTTTCAGTCTACTAATTTGGTTTTCTACAGAGAGACTATGTGCTTTTATAGATAACTGCTCCAGAGCTTTATGAAAATACCGGTGTATATGTCTCGCATATACAGACAATAGTAATAACTCTTTTCCGCCTTACACGCTTTAAATAAGGTAGTGCAATAAGCTGTTGGAAGCATGTTTAATTGCCGTTACGATTTCCTTAATCTTAGGCACTTTAATCTCAACATCGCTAATAGCATTTTATATGGTTCGCTATAGCAAATAACTGTTACGAAGGACAGATAACAATTCGTGGAAAAGGCAGCATTCTGTATCTCTCGCATCATGGCTTCGAGCTCCCTCTTAACAACGGTGCCTATCAACTAACTGTCAGCATTACGGATGAGTTTACGCAAACTGATTAAAGTAATATCTGGTTTTGTAGATTCTTGTAGGGTAGACTTTCATGACATATTAGCTTTTTGTTATTGAAATCATTAACGAAAGCAATTAGCAGGATACATGTTAGCATTTCCTGAAGCCATACAAAAAATGAGCATTACTCTCACTTTACATTAATATGTTTAGTTGTACAATCAAGACTTACCTAATAAGCATTAAATAGTAAAAATCCATTTGTAATATATAAAAGATTATTTAAAAGTTAAATATAAATTATTTAAAATAAATAATACTATATTCTAGGATATAACAAACAATTAGTATCACGACCTTACGGCAATTTTTTTAAACAGTTATTGATTTTTAGAAAAAAATATCAATTAATTAAATTAATAGTAGTAATAGATATAAGTTTTTTCTTGTTAATACCATCTTCTTCAAAAGATATGTTAGCATAGTAATTATTTAGTTAAAATAACTAGGATCTAAAATATGGCAATCCATATATTAGCGATTGATACTGCTACTGAAGCCTGTTCTGTCGCCATATGGCGAGATGGAAAAATTTTTACTCAATTTGCCATTGCTCCACGGGAGCACACAAAAAAAATATTACCAATGATAGAACAGTGTCTTATTGATGCACATTTAGATTTAAAACATATCGATGTTTTAGCTTTTGGGCGCGGGCCAGGTAGTTTTACCGGTGTTCGTATTGCTGTCAGCATTGCTCAAGGATTGGCGTTTGGTGCTGATTTACTGCTGATAGGTATCTCTTCTCTATTAACTATGGCGCAAGGTGCTTATCGTCAATCAGGTATAGGAAAAGTATTGGTAGCGATAGATGCAAGAATGGGGGAAATTTATTCTGCTTGTTATGAACTTAAAGAAGATGGTTTTTGGCAAGGTGAAGAGACTGAATCAGTACTCAAGCCAGAGCAGTTTTTAGCCAGAATAAATAGCTTAAGCGGTCAATGGGTTATTGCCGGAACAGGTTGGTCAGCCTATCCTATATTAAGAATGACAAATTTAAGTTTACTAGAAAGTAGCATTTATTTACCTGATGCGCAAGATATGTTGTCTGTAGCTGTGCAAGACTGGCAGAAAGGTAAAACAATTAACGTTGAAGAAGTCAAACCAGTTTATTTACGTAATGAAGTTAGTTGGAAAAAAGTATCCGGTCGATAATACTTGTTTTAAATTGTTATGCTGTTTAAAGAGCAGTTTATGAAAGTAAAAGGTTAAGCTAACAGAATAGTATAAAGATTGCTCTCTTGGCTAGCATTGTTATATTATCTCGGCGTATTTTAATTCATCTTTCAATTAAGAGAATAACATAAACACTATTTGAACGTTTATCAGTAATGCGCGAAAATAGGCTACTAAGTTTTATTTTGGTTTCAAGAAGATCGCTTTAACGTTAATGTGATCTATCTTTTTTAAAGAGTAATTATTTAGTTCAGGATATTATATATACCTCGTTCCACAGACATATTCATAGCAATATGCCTACTAAGAGAAATAATTAAAACAAAATGTTTGATGATAAGGCTCTATCGTTAGACAAGTACAACACCTAAAATTAATTTTACTATTCAGACAAGCAAGAGCAGAATCTACTTTAGTTAAGGGTTACGAAATACTCCAAACTTACCGTTACTAAAGGGTAAAATGAGATAATATTGATAATAACAGCCATATTCCCATCGTTTGTCGATCATTATTATTAGCCGCTCATCAGGGATGCCCGTAGTAATTTCCTGAAAAAATTTTCTATCTCTCCATGATTTTTCTAGAAGTCGTGCATGAATTCTTGAACCTTGTAGTATATTAATCTCTATTATAGATCTCTATTTATGTTCGTATGGAGGGAAAATTTGCATAAAATGAGGCAGGGAAAACCCATTATTGAAATATAAAACGTTTAAAAGGTACCAGCCTGCTTATCTACAGAGTTATTAGCAATTCTAATACATAACCTATCAGGATAGGTTCTACTCTGATACTTAGTGAATTTGTTTTCTATTATTAGAATTAGATCTTGTTTATCAACAGGACCATAGCATGCTCAAGTTCCTTTAATAGGTTCCATTTTCTTAACAATTTAAACAACTTAAATATCATGAAAGGGTTGTTTTTTCTTGAGAACACAGTGCTGCTTCGATATCAGCTTTATAGGCTCACTGTTGCAAAAGCCAATTTCAATTGAAATTACTCATTCTTATTGACGACTACCAGTTTGCTGATAGGAATCTATAGGGAATCCAAGATGTTCTTCTTGATCTTTCTCCAACTTCTTCATCGCTGTAGTATGCTATATAAAAATTTTCCCAACAAAACATCAAGGGTTTTATTAGAGATATCATGGCTCTCTACTAGCAAAATCTACCTCAGCTCAAGTTTTAAGTTTCAGTTACATGCCTTTGTGGAGTAATTTAGCGACAATGTTGTTTTGTGTATCTAACAATATTGATACTACGTATCTGGGAATATATTTACCATTGCATTCTAAAAAACAAAGCACAGAGCGCCCGTATCAAGTCCTAGTAAATACGATTAAGTCACCTACTTACAGTCCATTCAGAGGTTAGGCTAAGTTCACTTCTAACTTTTAATAACCATCTTTGAACAGAACCATCTACTTACGTCTATCCACAGTGACATTGATAATGAAGAGCAGGCAAAGGCGAATACCTTACCTGATAAGACAATTATATGCCATCGATTCAGAAATAAATATAGCATATATCACACTTAAATAATACAGGTATCATTACCTATGCTCTTTAAGCCATCGGTGTTTCAGTTTGCTTATGATTCTGGTAGAGAGATCATGTGCTTTCATAAAAAATCGCTACAGAGCTTCATGAAAATTACCGGTAAATATGCCATCACAGGAATACATGGCAGTAATTCTTTGACGTTTTTATACCATTCGGATAAGACAGTAATAATGAGCTATTTAAGTATATTCCATTGTCGCCGTAATTCCGGACTATAAGCACTTTAATCTCAATATCGTCAATAGTAGTTTACATGTGATATACTATGGAAATAAGGCTTATGAACGACAGCACATAATCCTTATCTAAAAAGCGGCGTTGAGAATATTGTTGCAGCATTCCGTTGAAGGCTCTGTTCAAGAACGGCGCTATCAACTATCTGGCACCATTACAAATGAGTTTATGAAAGAAATTACAGTAATATCTGATTTTACGAATATCTATAGAGTAGACTTTTATAGAATATCATCTCTCTTTTATTAAAATTACTCATGAAATCAATCGGATGGGAAGAGATACCCCAATATCCCAAAATCTTAATACACTAAAAATAAGCATAACTTAAAGAGTTTAGATGAGGTGGAATAATAAAAGTAATGTATTGTTAGTTGCAGTCGGGTAAAATATAAATCTGCTGTGCTAATTAGTGCTCGATAGCTTTGAAGTCTCATAAACTGCAGAATTTTAAACATATATTTAGCAGAAAACAGCTGTGAGAAGATTAAGTATAAGGATATGGAGTATAGCCGGAAAAATCACCACATAAGACAAGTGTTACAGGTAAGCATTCTCTTGATAAATAGACGGGGCAATAAAAGTTGACACTTTTTATCGTATTTTTTAGGAAAGTTATTTCACAACTATCATCAATAGTAAAAAGCAGTTTAGTTGGACGAAGAAATATTCATCTGGGCAAATTGCTATCTTTGGTATATTTCCAAAGAAATATAAATTATCATTCTGTCTGTATTCTTCATCAGATCTATCTGTCTAGTTATCTTTGCGTTTGTTCCAGGAAGCGAAGGAGATGTGAATTATCTCTAATTCCCTATCGGTAATGAATTCATAGGGGAGCATACTTTTAATCATCCACCTCATTCAATGCAGTTGCATCCATTGTTATCGGCTTTACCTAATTTGGATTGCTCAAAAACTTAGATTATCGTAACTAAAGGGGGGCAATATTTGCGTGTCGAGAAAAAATTTAGCACTGAGTCTTTGGGAACAACCCCATTCATTCCTAATATGACCTTTTCTGGAATATTTAAAAATAAAAAATTCAATTAGTCTATCATTATTAATGTCAAAAAGGAAATATTAAAGCGATTTGGATAAGCAAAAAGTATAATAGTGAAGTTACACGTGTTATCTTCCTGATTTACCGATTTAGGCTTTCTAGGAAATTTCTTTCGAGTCATCTAACTGAATCCCTGGAATTAACATATTGCAGAGTATAAAATAGTGCTTAGCTTATAAACATCATAGAGAAGTAATGGATACGTGCAACGCACATATATAGTATGTGCACTATATTTGTATAGAACAGCAACTTAGCACATTAATGCATCCTCAAAATAATAATATAGTCGAACTATTATAGTATAGAAGATGGCCTGCAAAGCCATCATTTCAATTTTACTCAATAGCTTGAAATTACTCTGAATTAATATAATTGCCTGTACAGTCGAAAATTACCTTAATCAATATTTGGTAGTAAAACTCCATTGCAACTCTATAAAAGATTTAGTTAAAAGTTGAACCTAATTTTTTTAAAAAAACTATATTATTTTTTGAGAAGTAATAGATATTAATGAGTATTGTTATCGGTTTTTCCACATTAAGTTTGTTAATTAGCTAAGCTGAGCAGCGTTGGCTGCTCGGCAAAACACTAAACAGTTATCCTGATAACAGTATAAAAGATAATGTTGAAGGGGATTTGATTAACAATATTAATTAGGATTACAAGAAAAATATACAGAGATCACGCAAGGTATCAATTTAAAGACTTAACAAATGCCTGAAATTGCTGATCGAAATTAATAGATAGGGAAAAAAGTGAATATGTGTTAGATATTAATAAATGACCTCTAGACACAAAATAAGTTACTATATTAACTTCTTACTTTAATAAAGATCAGTATGTATCAGTCATCTCCCTGTTTTGATGATCAACTCAACAAACAAGCCTCTTCAGCAAGGTCTTATTAAAAGTGAAATCTAATTTAACAGCTTTATATGCTAATATTGATCAGCTATCTTTACGTGATCAATTTTTATTAAAAAAACGCTTAATTAAGATAAAAAAAATAAAAAATAAAAAATCCCGCCAATTAGTTATTGAATTAATTAAAACGAATATAGCCGTCGGACAGAAAAAAATTGCTAATCGACAAAGTGCTCGCCCAGCAATTATTTATCCAGAAAATTTACCTGTTATTGAGAGAAAACAGACAATTTATCAGGCGATTCGTGATCATCAAGTCGTCATTATTGCCGGTGAAACGGGTTCAGGAAAAACAACTCAGATCCCGAAAATTTGTCTGGAACTTGGCCGAGGCATAAAAGGCTTAATTGGTCATACTCAACCTCGTAGGTTAGCTGCTTGTTCAGTCGCTAATAGGATCGCTAAAGAGCTTAATGTCCCATTAGGTAACGCTGTTGGTTATAAAGTCCGTTTTGATGATAAGATAGGCGACACTACGTTAATTAAATTAATGACAGATGGAATTTTATTAGCAGAATTATATAATGATAAATTATTACTGCAATATGACACGATAATTATCGATGAAGCGCATGAACGCAGCTTAAATATTGATTTTATTCTAGGCTATTTACGCCAATTATTACCTAAACGTCCCGATTTAAAAATTATTATTACATCCGCAACCATCGATCCCGAACGTTTTTCCAAACATTTTAATCACGCGCCGATTATTAAGATATCGGGAAGAACTTATCCAGTAGAAGTTAGATATCGGCCAATTATTGCTGATAACAACGATACTCATCGCGATCTGCTTGATGGAATCATTGATGCGGTTAATGAATTAACTCAGAAAGCTATTGGCGATATTTTAATTTTTATGAGTGGTGAGCGTGAGATTCAGGATACCACCGAAGCACTTAATAAGTTGAATTTAAAGGATACCAAAATATTACCGCTTTTTGCTCGTTTATCAAACAGTGAGCAAAATCTTATTTTTCAACCTCATCCAGGAAGAAAGATAGTATTAACAACCAATGTAGCAGAAACCTCATTGACCGTTCCTGGTATTAAATATGTGATTGATACTGGCTATGTGCGTATTAGCCGTTATAGTTATCACAGAAAAGTACAGCGATTGCCGATCGAACTGATTTCACAAGCGTCTGCTGAACAACGTAAGGGGCGCTGTGGCCGTATCTCTGCAGGAATCTGTATTCGTTTGTACTCGGAAGAAGACTTTTTATCACGACCTATATATACCGATCCGGAAATTTTACGTACCAATCTTGCTTCGGTTATTTTGCAGATGATAGCTCTTGACTTAGGTGATATTAATCAATTTCCTTTTATTGAAATACCTGATAAACGTAATATTCAAGATGGTCTTCGATTACTCGAAGAATTAAACGCCATTATCAAAAAAAATAATAATAACAATTATCAATTGACACAAATTGGCCGTCAACTGGCACAACTGCCGCTTGATCCACGTTTAGGTCGTATGGTTTTAGAAGCAAGTAAACAGGGTTGTGTTCATGAAATTATGGTGATAAGTTCCGCACTTTCTATTCAAGACCCTCGCGAAAGGCCATTTGATAAACAACAAATTGCGGATGAAAAACATCATCGCTTTATTGATAAACGTTCAGACTTTCTGGCGTATTTAAATATATGGGACCTTATTAAACAACAACAATCTATTTTATCCAAGACACAATTTCGTAAGCAATGTAAACAAGATCTGCTTAATTTTATGCGCTTATGCGAGTGGCAGGATATTTATAGCCAACTGCAACAAATGATTAAAGAGTTGGGTATTGTGGTGAACAGTGAACCTGCTGATTATCAAGCTATTCATATTTCGTTACTTACAGGTTTACTTTCGCATATTGGCCAAAAAATAAGTAATAAAGCAGAATTTTTAGGTGTTAGAAATACGAGATTTATGATTTTTCCCGCTTCTGGTTTATTTAAAACTCCTACTAAATGGGTCATGGTGGCAGAATTAGTTGAAACAAATAAGCTTTGGGGACGTATTGCGGCAATCATCGAACCTAATTGGATAGAACCGCTGGCTAGACATTTAGTAAAATGTCATTACAGCGAGCCGCACTGGTCAAAAAAGCAAGGTGCTGTTATAGCGTCAGAAAGTGTTATGCTATTTGGGTTATCTATCGTGGCAGGCCGGCAGGTTAATTACAGTAAGATTGACCCATTATTATGCCGTGAGCTTTTTATTCGTCATGCGTTGGTTGATGGTGACTGGGAAACCAGCCATACCTTTTACCAACAAAATTTAACATTATTAACTGAAGTAGAGGAGTTAGAGAATAAATCTCGTCGTCGCGATATTCTGGTTGATGATAATATACTATTTAATTTTTATTTACAGAGAATAAGTAGTCAGGTTGTCTCTTCCCGTCATTTTGATCGTTGGTGGAAAGAGGTAAGTAAAACACAGCCTAATCTACTGACATTTAATAAAAATATGTTAATTCGAACAACTGCTAATAACCTTACCTTAGAAGAATACCCAAATTATTGGCAACAAGAAACGCTTAAATTGCAATTAACATATAGATTTGAGCCTGGTAGTGCGACTGATGGAGTCACGGTTCATATTCCACTATCAATACTAAATCAAGTAAAAGATGAAGGTTTTGATTGGCAAATACAGGGATTACGCAAAGAATTAATTATCGCACTGATTAGATCATTACCAAAAGTACTACGACGAAACTTTGTTCCGGTAGCAAATTATGTCAAAACATTTTTAGAACGAATACCTGTACCGCAAGGAAAATTATTAGATTGCCTAACACGAGAGTTCCATAGTATGACAGGTATTACCATTGACACCGAGACCTGGAAATGGAATCAGTTACCTAATCATTTGAAGATGATATTTCACATTGTTGATGAAAATAATCAGACTATTGCTGAAAGCCGTGATTTAACATCGTTAAAAATACAATTGAAAAAGCAAATTCAACAAACATTAGCTGCGGTTGTTAATGAAGTTATTGAGCAAAGTGATTTACATATATGGAATTTTGGTAGTCTGCCTCAGGTTTATGAACAAAAACGTGGTAGTTATCTGATTAAAGTATATCCAGCGCTGGTGGATAAAAAAAATAGCGTTGCAATTCGCATGTTTGAAACCAAAATTGAACAGAAACAGGAAATGAATAAAGGATTAAAGCGATTACTATTGCTCAATATTCCTTCACTGATAAAATACCTCTATAAAAATTTTCCAAATAAATCTAAACTAGAGCTTTATTTTAATCCTTTTGGCAAAGTTCTTGAGCTAATTGATGATTGCATCAGCTGTGGAGTCGATAAATTAATTGCTCAATTTGGCGGTTTGATATGGACAACAGAAGATTATCAGCGATTAGAAATTTATGTTCGTACTGAACTTAATGAGGTGGTTGTTGAAATAGCTAAACAGGTTGAAATAATTTTCACTTGCGTATTTGCAATTAATAAACGTTTAAAAAACCGAATAGACATTCATTTGGCATTGCCGTTTTCTGATATTAAAACTCAACTTAACGGATTAATATTTAAAGGTTCTATTACATCTCATGGCTGGCGAAAACTGACGGATATTATTCGTTATCTCAATGCGCTAGAGCATCGTTTAGATAAGTTAATTGTTACTCCAAACCGTGATCGGGAGCATATGGTGCGTATTGAGCATATTAAACAGCAATGGCAGTATTGGCTAGCTAAGTTCTCTATCGTAGATAGACAGCTTCCTGAAGTACAAGAAGTCTTCTGGATGATAGAAGAATTTCGGGTAAGCCTATTTGCTCAACAGCTTGGTACAGTTTATCCTATTTCAGATAAACGTATTTTACAGGCAATGTCGAAAATTTCCTTATTGGCAGAATAAGAAAATAAGTGGTGCTATACTTACTCTTTAATATTACTTAATGTGATAAATAATAAGCGAATTAGCTTGATCTGGCGTTACTTGTTTTTCCACTTAAATATACTGTATGTAAAGATGATGAATACTTTCATTATTAGGCATTTTTTTAAAGTAAACCAGTGATTGAATTGCATAAGTGGCTCATCTTCATATTTAATGCCTAAATCAATATGCTTTTTGCAGCATTATATTTATTTAAAGCTAAAATTTTATCATCACTTAACGATAATATATCTCCTCCCATTCTTATTTCAACTTTTAATGGATGAGTACAGCTTCATTTCAAATAAAATTCTTTTTACCCGCTGTACTATACATATCGTTAAAAACAGTTGTTTTAGGCGATCTAAATTAATCTTCAATATAACTATTATTAATAGGCGCTTAGTTTATGGAGATAATTTTGGTATCCGCTAATTGAAAATAAGTTATTAGTAAATCTGGTGTATGGTATCCAGGGTCCCCACCACCTTTCACTCTGATACTAGTTAATCTATTCTCTATCATTAAATTAGATGTTATTTACCACCAGAGTCAGCAACTCAAAATTTATTTAGGAAATTCCATCTATTTTTAGCAGATGAAACAACTTAAATTTTATTGAAATGGTTGTTTTAGAACTACAGTGCTTCGCGTATTAACTTCTTAGCCTCAAGCCTCATTGTTATAAAAGTCAATATTTAAATTGGATTTGTTATTCTTATTAATACATAGTTTGCTGATAGGAAGTCCTAGAATCCCAGCGTTCTTATCGATCTTTTTTCATCATTCTTTATCGCTGAATAATACTCAGAAATCTTATCAACAAAATATCAAGGGATTTATTAGTGACATCGCGACTTTACTAGGCAGATATCCTAGCAAACTTACAGCTTTAACTTTCGGTTGCATACCTTTAAGAAATGAAACAAATACATTATCTATTTTATATAGTTAATGGTGTTATGTTCTGTGTGTCAGGGGGAATATCTTTGGCGTTGTATTCTGAAAACCAAGGGTATCATCTTCCGAAGCAACTTTTAAATATATAGTTAAGTCACGTGCTTACAGGCCATTGAAGAGTTAGGCTCAAAGTTCCATTCTGACTCTCAATAAACATCCTCGACTGCAACCCAGGGCCCCTTTCCCCACTTACGTACATGAGCAGTGCCGACAAAAATAAGCATCAGGAAAAGGTGATCAGCTACCTAAACAGGCTTTGCATATATGCCTTCAGTCAAGAAATAAACGTAACACGTATCACTAAATCATGCAGATACCACCCCATTACCGATAATGCTCTTCAATGGCATCGGTATTCAAGTCTGCTAATAGCACTAGAATAAGACCATGTGCTTTTAACTGAGAACTAGCTTTCCCATAAAAGGTTTCGTCAAAATTACCAGTAAATATATCTTTCCCAGTACAAGTATGGTAACAACTCTTCGCCGCTTTTTATACGGTTTAAATAAGGTGGTAGTACGCGCTCTTGAATGATATTCCGTTAATCCTGTAATCTATTATCTTATATAGGCAACTTTAATATTAATATCGCCAATACCAGTCTGTATTCTTCGCTGTGACAGATAATCGTTACGGATAATAGAATTTGACGTTCCTCAAATAAGGCGGTGTTGAGCATGTTGTTGAAGTTATGGCTTCGAGATCCGTCTCAACAGCGGCACCTGTAGTTTTTTAGTAGCATTGCAGATAAATCCATGCAAGAAATTAACGTAATATCTAGTATTCGGTGAATACCCTGTATAGGGTAGACTTTTCATGGAATTCAATCTCTTTGATGTTAAAATCATTCAAAATCAATAAACAGAATATGCCATCATCTTCAAAATCCTATATACCAGAAACTGGAATAACTCCTAACCGTATTATATTATTAATAAATAATATAATATAAAACAAATTGGTAATTTGATATTTTTTTTGATTTATTAATCATATAATTATAAAAATTCATATTTACTTGAAAAAGATCAGAACAAGAGCCCTTTATGAGACAATTATTAGATTTTATTCCTCTTATTGTTTTCTTTGTTGTATATAAAAAAGTAGATATTTTTTATGCATCTGGTGCATTAATAATCGCAACCGCTTTATCTATGCTAATTAAATATCTTCTATATAAAAAAATTGAGAAAAGTTCCTTAATTACTTTAGTAATCGTGATAATTTTTAGCGGATTGACGCTGATTTTCCATAGTGATATCTTTATTAAATGGAAAGTGACAGTTATTTATGCTATCTTTTCATTAGCATTATTAGTTAATCAATATTTTACTCAAAAACCATTAATTCAAAAATTATTAGGTAAAGAAATTATTTTAGGTAAAAAGATTTGGTATAGATTAAATCTATCGTGGGCAATCTTTTTTGCTATCTGTGCGCTAGTTAATATTTATGTTGCCTTTTGGCTACCTCAGGATATCTGGGTTAATTTTAAAGTTTTTGGTTTAACTGCGGTCACGCTAATATTTATCATATTCAGTATGGCTTTTTGTTATAAACATCTACTTAAAAAACAAAAGTAATTGATGTTTTAACAAAAAACATACTTCTAATATGTATAGGCATATTCTGACAAATTACAGAAGTAAATTTTCATGACACAACAATGATTATCGAACGGAAAATTATTTCTCCGTACATTGGCAATATCCAGATATAAATGCTAATGGCGATATTATTTGTCGAATGACCACAATATCACAAATAGATATTTGAGATGCATCATTCTAATAAAAAAATTGAGGTTGCTCATCTTATTACTGTTACTGTCAATGAAATTATATTTTAAAAAAATCAGTCTTTCAATGAACAGTATAATATACTATTATTTGACTATGTTAGCAAAAGTTATTATTTTGCTAAAATAGAAATTTATAACTACATTTGCATTTCAATTGTTGTGATTTTAAACAATTTTCTCCAGGCCAGATAATTCGGTAAATAAACAACCCTACACCATGGAATTTACTCTGGCATCTTTTTAATCGGCTGATATAACTCTTCATATTTTGAATGTGTAATTACTTACTAATAACTCTCTAAGATTGCCCACATTTATTAGATGATGATGATTAATTTCATGCTCGCTGATAAAAATTTCATGTCACTTTTGTTACAATCCGAACAAAGAACAAACTCATTATCAATTGTCGACTCAAGAAAACAGCTAATACACTCTGCATTAAACTTTTCAAGAATTTCATGGCTCACATGATACACTTTGTTAATCCCGGCAATTAAGACCGTAATTTGTTCTTTCTTTTTATTTTTCCTCTACCACGTTTTCTAGCTTTCCTATATAAGATACAATACTTCCCTTTAAAGGATTAAAGAAAAATGTTTCGTCGATTTCAACAATAGCACTTAGTGCATTTATTCTGGCTGTTGCTGCTGAAAGCAGGAAACAGTAACGGCATCTAAATGCTGTTTTAAATCAATGTTTATTTGTTTTATTGACTCCAGTAAAGTCAATATATTCAACATATATCGAAGATAACTAAATCATTTATCTTTGTGATGTAATTTCGCAAGAGAACTTCTCTCAGAGAGATTATTAAATCTTTTTCTATAATCGAATATTTTAAAATAATATTACTGCAATCATAATGAACATCCTCATCTCTTAACATGCTTACTGTAACAGCAGTATGGGAAAGGATTAGAGTAAAATGAGTTGTTTCAATAGATAAATCGATATGATCTAATAAATCATCCTCAAGCTAACTAATGAAATGCAATTTATGTTGGTAAGGAATGATGAATAAATTTCTTTGATCTACATGATTTTTTGCTTTTTTATGACAATACCTATAGCAAAAATCCTTCATGCCAATATAAGGTGTTGTCTAGTAAAAACCTTTTCCAACATGCCCTGTTATGCTTATTGCATTAAAACAGTTAACACTTCTAATCACCATTAATATTAAACGATCTTTGGATCAAGAAATCCTATAGTAAGCTTATAGGACAACGTTACTGAGCCATAAAAGATATTTTTTCACTTAGGTAGCCGTTAATAAGAGCAACCCCCACCTTTTTTTGTTTACCTGAATAATGTCTTATTACCAATTATCAAATTCTGATAAGGTATCTTTTTATTTAATTTAATGGAATAATTTACCTTGACATTTAAATTAAGCTTTTTTTTATTAACTCAATGAGTTATTAGTAAATCTTAATATATGACGATTAGGCTACTTTTCACTCTGATGCTTCGTGAATCTGTTCTCCATTTTTAAATTAGACTTTCTTTACTATAACATGGTTAACAAGTCAAAATCCCTTAGTTGGTTCAGCCATTCTTCTTCATCTTTCTCCACCATCTCATTGCTGAATGATGCGCTGAAAACCTTGCTAATAAAATATCAAGAGCTTTATCAGCGGCATCATCAGTGGAATCAGGCTCTCCTAGCCAGACCTCTCCATAAAGCTCAAGATTTAACTTTCGGTTGTATGAACTTTATGGAGTGAAAGCAAAAGATGATCTGTTTTGTATATTCAATAGCGTTGGTGCTGCACGCCCAGAAATATCTTTACCATTTCACTCTAAAACTAAGGGTACCGGTCTCACGTAATAAGTTTAGTAGATATGGTTAATTCACACGTTCACAGCAGATCATTGAAAAGTTCAGATCAGTTTGCTTCTGGCTTTGATAACCATTTTTGACCGTAATTAAATCATTAAATCCATTCTCAAGTATGCCGATTTGATAAGAATGGAAAGATGATCAGCTTGCCTTATAGAACGGTATATGTCATCGGCCCAGAAATAAACGTAAGTGTATTGCTTGAATCAAGCATGTACCATTGTCTATGATCTTAAAGGGATTCTCGTTTCAGTTTGCTGATTATACTGCAGAGAGAAGTATGTAATTTCACTGAAAAATCTAAAGAATTTTGTGAAAATCACCGGTAGAGGATCCGCCTTTTCGGTAGATCATGATAATAGAACCGTTCGATGGTTTTTGCACGATTTAGTTGCTACTACAATCTCCTGACCTTAGGCGCTTTAATCTCAATATCGCTAATACCAGTTTGTTATAGTTTGCTGTAGCAAAAATCGTTACGAACGATGGCTTGATATCTCGCCATCGACAAGAGGCGTCGCGTTGATCATATTGTTTAGTATGCCTTCAAGCTCATTACCCATCAATGGTGGTGGTTTATAACTACCTTCGAACCATTATGGATAAGATCATCTAATATATTAGAGGCATATCTAGTTTCGCAGATACCTGTAGGCTGAACTTTTTATAGCATCTCATATCAATATTATTGAATTATTCATAAAATTAATCTTCAGGTACGACATCATCTCCGAAACCCTATACACAAGAAACTTGGATAACTCTATAAGCACTTTATCAAATTTTTAGTTACAATACTCTATTGCTTATACTCTATAAAAAAGGATAAAATTATGGAATTTCTTTTATCGTATGGATTATTTTTTGCTAAAATAACAACAGTAGTTGTTTCTATTATATTAATTTTATTGCTTATTTTTAGCTTTAGACAACGTAAACAAAGTAAAAAAGGTAATTTAAAACTTATTAATTTAAGTGAAGCTTATCGTCAACGTCAGCGTGAAATGCAACAGGTTAAAATGAGTGACGCTGAATATAAAGCTTGGTTAAAAAGCTATAAAAAAAAACGTAAAATTGAAGAAAAAAAGCAAAAATCAGATGCTAAAGTTAGTCAAAAAATACTAAAAAAACCTTGTCTTTTTGTGATTAATTTCAAAGGAAGTATGCATGCTCATGAAGTCAATGCATTACGTGAAGAAATTACCGCAATTTTATCAATTGCTGATAATAAAGATGAAGTATTACTTAGGCTTGAAAGTCCAGGTGGTGTTGTGCATGGCTATGGCTTAGCTGCCTCTCAACTAAATCGGTTACGGGAAAAAGGTCTTAAATTAAGTGTTTCCGTAGATAAGGTAGCGGCTAGTGGCGGTTATATGATGGCTTGTGTTGCCGATTGTATCGTAGCGGCTCCTTTTGCTATTATTGGCTCTATTGGAGTGGTTGCACAAATACCAAATTTTCATAGATTACTAAAGAAAAAGGATATCGATATAGAACTACATACAGCTGGAGAGTATAAACGTACATTAACTTTATTAGGTGAAAATACCGAGCAAGGACGCAAGAAGTTTGTACAAGATTTAAATGAAACACATCAACTATTTAAAGATTTTGTACATCAAAAAAGGCCATCCCTTGATATTAATGCTGTTGCAACAGGCGAACATTGGTATGGGATTCAGGCGAAGAAAAAGGGATTAATTGATGAGATAGGAATTAGTGATGACATGATTATCAATCAAATTGATCTCCGTGAAATTATTGAAGTAACTTTTACTCCTACTAAAAGTTTTGTTGATTATTTAATGAGCAGTATGGTAGACAATATAGATAAATTATTAATGCGTTGGTGGAAAAGAGGAGAAAAACCACTACTTTAAATTATGATCAAGAATAAATACCGGCAGTTTTTAACCGGTATTTATAAAATGATAATTAAAACTTAATAATTTTATTACAAATATATTAATTAATTACTTAATAACACAATAAATAATTTTATATACCATTATTAATAGAGTTATACTAATAAAACATATCAATATGAAAATTAATTTATTAATAAAAAATTTTATATATCCATATATATTAAGTTTTTAATGTTTTTATATAATTTTATTGATTTTTATGATCTATTAATAACTTATTGAGATAGTTTTTGTTACTATAACAATATAATAGAATAACTGGTTGCGCATTATTTTTTATCGAGTAGAGTATAGGATTTTTATTACTTACAATCTTTTATTTTTATAATTATTTTTTCTGATATAATTGTATTATTTAATCTGATTTCAGTATGAATTAACAAAGATTTTTATCTTTATGGCGAATTATTTAAGCAAAAAAAAGTTGATATATTATAAATCTAACACACTCTAAAGATAGATTTTATTCCATCTGGATGGAATGTCAATGCGCTTAGACAACCTTTTAGGTAAAATAACTATGGGTAAAGCTCTTGTTATTGTTGAGTCCCCGGCAAAAGCCAAGACGATCAATAAATATCTTGGTAATAACTACGTTGTTAAAAGTAGCGTAGGACATATACGTGATTTGCCAAAAAGTGGTAGTTCCAGATCACAAAAGAATACGAATGCAATCAACAAGATTAAAAGGGTAAAAAAAGATGAATATGAGGCGCTTATAAATCGAATGGGAGTTGATCCATATCATGGATGGAAAGCGAATTATCAAATTTTACCTGGCAAAGAAAAAGTTGTTGCTGAATTAAGATCGTTAGCTTCTAAAGCTGAACATATATATTTAGCAACAGATCTCGATCGTGAGGGGGAAGCAATTGCCTGGCATTTACGAGAAGTAATTGGTGGTGATAATCAGCGCTTTAGTCGAGTAGTTTTTAACGAAATTACTAAAAATGCTATTAAGCAAGCTTTTGAGAATCCTGGTAAATTAAATATTGATCGTGTTAATGCTCAGCAAGCCCGACGTTTTTTAGATAGAGTTGTTGGTTATATGGTTTCACCGTTATTATGGAAAAAAATTTCTCGCGGCCTTTCTGCTGGTCGCGTTCAGTCAGTTGTTGTACGTCTAATTGTTGAACGAGAACGCGAAATTAAAGCATTTATGCCACAAGAGTATTGGCAGCTTCATACCAATTTACTAACTGTTGATACGAAATTAATTCGAATGAAAGTAACACACGAAAAGGGTAAACCGTTTAAACCTGTTACCAAAGCACAAATTGATACTGTCGTTGCATTATTAAAAAATGCACATTATCACGTATCAGATCGTAAAGATCGTCCTACCATTAAGAAACCAAATGCTCCCTTTATTACTTCAACTCTTCAACAAGCAGCAAATACACATCTTGGATTTAGCGTTAAAAAAACCATGATGATGGCACAGCAGCTTTATGAAGAAGGGTATATTACCTATATGCGTACTGATTCAACTAGTTTAAGTCAGAATGCTTTAAGCATGGCCCGTAATTATATTAATCATAAATTTGGTAAAAAATACTTGCCTAAACAAGCAAATATCTATACAAATCAAAAAAATTCTCAGAAAGCCCATGAAGCTATTCGGCCTTCTAATATTGACGTTGGTGTTCATGTTCTAAAAAAAATGGAAGCAGATGCTAAAAAACTCTATCAGTTGATTTGGAATCAATTTGTTGCTTGTCAAATGACACCAGCAAAATTTGATTCAATAACATTAACCGTCAAAGCTGGAGATTTTGATTTAAAGTCTAAATGGAATATTTTGCGTTTTGATGGCTGGGCTAAAGTTATACCTGTATTGAACAAAGGTGATGAAGATAAAATATTACCAATTCTCAAAGTTGGTACTCATCTTGAATTAGATAAATTATCTCCTAGCCAACACTTTACTAAACCTCCTGCCCGTTTTAGTGAATCGTCACTGGTGAAAGAACTTGAAAAACGTGGCATTGGCCGACCATCAACTTATCCGGTTATTATTTCAACTATCCAAGATCGTGGTTATGTAAAAATTGAAAATCGTCGATTTTATGCTGAAAAAATAGGTGAAATAGTGACAGATCGGTTAGATGAAAATTTTAGTGAGTTAATGAACTATGATTTCACTGGTCGAATGGAAGATCAGCTTAACTTGATAGCAGAAGATCGTATCGAGTGGAAGAGTATATTAGATAAATTTTTTACTACTTTTATTAAACAGCTCCAAAGCGCAAATAAGGCACCAGAGGAAGGAGGTATGCGTCTAAATCCGATGGTATTAACATTGATTGAATGTCCTAACTGTCATCGACAAATGGGAATTAGAACTGCTTCTACTGGTGTTTTTCTAGGATGCTCTGGTTATAGTTTACCAGCAAAAGAGGGTTGCAAAAAAACAATTAATTTAATTCCTGAAGATGAATTATCAAATATTTTGATAAGCGAAGAGGAGGATCTGGAAACGCATGCTTTACGATCCCGACGGCGATGTATTAAATGTTCTACCGCAATGGATAGCTATCTTATTGATAATAAACATAAATTATATATATGTGGTAATAATCCTGCATGTAATGGTTACGAGGTTGAAGAAGGTAAATTCCGAATTAAAGGTTATAATAGATTGGTTATTGAATGTGATAAATGTAACTCAGAAATGCATCTAAAAATTGGACGATTTGGAAAATATATGGGATGCATAAATGAAACTTGTAAAAATACTCGCAAAATCTTAAAGAGTGGTGAAGTGGGTCCACCTAAAGAAGATGCTATTCCACTGCCAGAATTAGTTTGTGAAAAATCTGATTCTTATTTTGTATTAAGAGATGGAGCGGCAGGAATATTTTTAGCCGCTAACTCTTTTCCAAAATCAAGAGAAACCCGCGCACCATTAATTGAAGAATTGGTACGTTTAAAAGATCGACTTCCAGAAAAATTTAGCTACTTAATCCTGGCACCATCGGTCGATCCTGAAGGCAATAAAACGATTGTTAGATTTAGTCGTAAGACTAAACAACAATATCTTTCCTCAGAAAAAAATGGTAAAGCCACTGGCTGGAGTGCATTCTATATCAATAGAAAATGGGTAGAAAAGAACATATAAAATTTTATCTATTTTCTATAATTAGATTAGGTTACTGAAATCAATAGCCTAATTTTTAGTTTACTTATTGTCGCTATTTTAAATTATAACAAAGATTAATATATATGAAATTAAGAATTTTACTAACTGCGAGTATTTTATTGTAACTTCTCTAGCCAATACAATTATTGTCTCAATGCAGATGATTACTAGAAAAAATAACGAGTAAATTCCTGTTGGTAAAATTAAGATTACGGAAACAAAATTTAGTTTATTACTTACCCCGCAATTACAAGGATTAATAACATGGATAATTGCTTTCATGTTCACAAAAGCAATTATGCTTATTTCTGGTTTATTGGGTTTTGGAAATGGTGATAACATATTCTGCTAATTGATTTTGTGAATAATTTTAACAACAGAAAGATGTTATGTCATGAAAGTTTACCTAGAGATATCCACGAAACTAGATATTACCTGCATATTTTGCATGAACCCATCTGTAATGTTACGGTGGTAGCTGTAACAGGCATCGCTATTGAGGATGGCAGCTAGAAGCCATTCTGCAATAATATGCTAACACCGCCTTACCGACGGACGTCATACATCTACCATAACGATTAAATGCTACAGAGAACCATACAAAAACGAGTATTGGCAATGTTGAGATTAAAGTGCCTAAGATTGGGAGATCACAGAAACAACATAATATATTTCAACAACTTATTGCTACTGCCTTATCTGAAGCGTATAAAAACATCGAAGAGTTACCTCCTTACTTTTTTCTCCTACAAGAAAAAAGCCATTATCCACTGGTGATCTGATGAAGCCCCTAAGTGACTCTTTCTCTATGAGAAAGCACATGATCTCTTGACACCATTAGCAAACTGAAATAGCAATAGCTTGAAGAGTCCAGGGAATAGTGCTTAGAGTGATTTAAGCACTATGCAACTACGTTTATTTCTTGTCCGATGAAGCATATGCTGTTCTGTTAGAAAAGCTAATTGCTTTTACTTTCTGTTTATTATCGACTTCACTGCGGATGGATATAAGAAAGCAATTGTTATCGAAGATAATTATCAAGAGTTATAAGCGAACTTGACCTAATCTCCTTAAAGGCCTGTAAGAGCAGGGACTTAACCGTATTTTCAAGAGCTTTATACGGTGGACAACGGTGCTTGGGTTTTTGAATACAATGGTAAATATATTCCTTAGCACGAAGCACCAATGTTGTTAGATATACAAAACAGCATTGCTGCTAAATTACTCCAAAAAGGCATTGATAACCGAAATTTAAAGTTAATCTGTTGAAGATTTTGCTAGCAAAGAGGCATAATGCCACTAATAAAGCCCTTGATATTTTTGTTGGCAATGTTTTTCAGTGTATCCTGTACAGTGATGAAGAAGGTAAATAAAAAGGAAGAAGAATGACTAGCATTCTATGCCTTTATGTCAACGTACTGGACGTTAATAAGAATGAGGGAATCCAATTTGGATATTGGATTTTGCAACAGTAATGATTATTAATCTAACGCGAAAAGAATTGTAGTTCGAAAAAATAACCATTTAAATTGTATTTAAGTTGCTACTATCTGTTCAAAATAATTAGAACTGGCTAAGTGAATTTAGCCTTAACTATGGATGATAACAACATCCAGTTTAAGGATGGAGAGTAGATTTACTAAGCATCAGAGTAGAACGTAGCCTGACCACTATATAGCAGAATAACTTCTCTAGTTGTTTTATTTACTGAATTTCTAGCCTGGAGAAAAGATTATTTAAAATTACAACAATTAAAATATAGAGGTGGCTACAAATTGTTTTACGAACAAAGTAAAAATCTTTTAATAACATATCCAAAAAACTATACTATATTCCGTATGCAACAGTGACATGTAATCGTTTCTAATACATATTCTGTAGAATAATAATCTCTCGTAGAACTAAATTTACTCGTGGTCATAAGGTCTCAGGTAACAAAAAAAACAGAAAAATATATTAATATTTGTTGTTCAAATATTTTCTCTTATAATTAATTTCCTAATTCTTTTCAGCATATAATAGAGCAATAATTTAAATTTTGCCAGCCTGCAATATTAGTTACAATTAAAGTAACTCTTTACTATTAATAAAAAAACTAACTATCACTACCAGTTAGTGTATAATATAAGTATTCATTATCTAATTTACTTTATTTTTATGTTGGCAAAGGTTTGTTGATTTTCTTGCAGAACGGTTTATAGTCACATCTGTATTTCAATTGTTGTGGTTTCAAATATTTTTTCTCTAGGCCAGAAAATTCGATAAAATAAAAGAGTCTACACCATGAAATCTACTCAGGCATCTTTTTAAGCAGCTAGTATAGCTGTTCATATTTTGAATATGAAATTCCTTATCAATAAATCTTTGACACCTAACTTTATTAGGAGATGGTAACTAATTTTATGAATATTGACAAGGGCTTCATATGATTTTGCTTCACCCAAGTAAAAGATTGATTGTTTATCAAAAATTAGATTAAAAGCAATAACACACTCTGCATTAAACTCTTTAAGAATTTCATTGCTTACATGGCTATCTTGATCTCTGGTAATTAAAATCGCAATTTGTTCTTTCCTTTTATCTTCTACGCTACCATATTTTCTAGCTTTCCTATGTAGGATATAACTCTTCCCTTTAAAGGATCAGAGAAAAATGTTTAGTCAACTTCAATTATACCGTTTAGGCACTTATGTTGGCTGTCGTTGCTGAAGCAAGGAAGCAGGAACGCCCATCTAAATGCTGTTTTAAAATCAATGTATCTGTTTACTTTGACTGGACTCTGTAAGGTTAAGGTATTCAAGATACATCCTAGATAACTAAAGCATTTATCTTTGTGATGTAGTTCACCAGAGGACTTGTAATCAGATTGTTAAATATTTTCTGTAATCACGAATTTTATAATAATCTCACTGTAACCCTAATAAACTTCCAACAGCGGTTACATACTTACTGTGACAATATGAGCATAATAAAGCAAAATAAGTTGCTTGAATGCATAGATCGATGTCATCCGACAGATGCTCACTTAGCAAACTAATGAGATACTGTTTTATGTTAGTATGGAATGAAAAAGAGAAGTCTCTTTAATCTGTATGACTGATTGTTTTTCATTACAACTCTAGCGAGAGTCCTTATTACAGAAGAGGTATTTCTACCAATAATATTTTCCAACATAACTAAAATTAAATATAACTCTCCGAACTGCAGAAAGATAAAAACTATGTTTTTATGTTATTTAACTTCAATTTTATCTTTTCATAATGACAAAACTTGTACGAGATTATTACCTTCTTAATCAAAACCGCTGCTTACAAAATAGTTAACCACACCCACAATGTGTTCTGATTTGTTCCAAACCTGTTTCTACTGCTTGCGGATCACTACTATGTCGAATAGTTCGCTTAAAATTATTTCCTTTTAATGAACCGATATATAATTTATATTTTTGTTATTTCACTTGCAAAATTTCGCATCTGACTAGTAAAAACTAAATAAAATCAGAATCTTTCCTTATCTGGTAAATAGAGAGAAAAGCTCCTTTAAGTCATTACTTACCGATCTTTTAATCCAAAATAACTGTCTCTACACCGAGACATACCAACAAATCGAGCATTTATCATCGTCTATAAATGAGTATTACAAACATTTTTATAACAGCACCCATCAAGTGTTCAACCTTACCTTCAACTCTGAGGCTGCAGATTTTCACGCACAATAAAATTTTAGCCGTTAATTTTATTGCTCCGATTATTGCTGGTTTACCATGCAGTCACTGAAGTGCTATCACTATCATGACTATTATCCTTTACTAATAAAGCTACTGCTACACAAGCAATGCCTTCTTTTCTACCAATAAATCCAAGTTTTTCCGTCGTGGTAGCCTTAATATTGATATTATCAATGTGACAACCTAGATCATTTGCTATATTTTTACGCATATCAGAAATATATGGGAGCATTTTTGGTACTTGAGCAATAATTGTGATATCAAGATTACTGATACAGTATCCTTTTTTAAGCACCTGAAAATACGCTTTTCGTAATAAACTGCGACTATCTGCATCTTTAAAAACTGGATCAGTATCAGGAAAAAGTTTACTAATATCACCTAATGCTACTGCACCAAGAATAGCATCTATCAGTGCATGTAAAGCGACATCACCATCGGAATGTGCTATTAATCCTTGTTCATAGGGAATTTTCACTCCACACATTGTAATTGGGCCATCTTTACCAAATTTATGCACATCAAATCCATGTCCAATACGCATGAACGATACTCCTAACAATAGTCTTATAAAACACGAGAAATATAGAATTCTGCTAGCATCAAGTCTTCTGGTTGAGTAACTTTTAAATGATTAACTTTACTTTCTAACAATTGAGGATGATAACCGCAATATTCAAGCGCTGAAGCCTCATCGGTAATTACTGTTTTTTGTGCTAATACTTGAGTCAAACAATTTTTGATTAATAATAAAGGAAAAAATTGTGGCGTCAGTGCATGCCAAAGTTCATTTCGATCAACAGTATGACTAATATCTATTTTCCCTTGAACTGAACGTTTCATAGTATCTCTTACTGGCGCTGCCAAAATACCACCACAAGAAGATTGCTGACCATCAATAAAACGAATAATACTATCTAAATCAGATTGATCTAAGCAAGGTCGAGCTGCGTCATGAATTAAAACCCAACAGGGAAGATCTAGTTGTAAATTATCTGATAAATAATTCAGTCCAGCCAAAACTGAATCAGCTCTTTGACAACCACCAGTAACTGTTTTTATTTTTGGATTTTTTGAAATCAGTAATTGATGAAAAAAGATATCATGATTATTTAACGAAACAATAATTTCAGAAATCCTTGGCTGCTTAAGTAAAGCAGATATAGTATGCTCAATAATTGTTTTTCCAGCTACTTTCAAATATTGCTTTGGACAATTAGCTTTCATACGACTTCCAATACCAGCGGCAGGTATTAAAGCAGCAACCTGTATTTTATGATTAGACATAAATTTATTCATCGTCTAGGCTATTTTCTTATGAATTATTACTTTTTTTAAATTATATTAAATAATTTCGTGGTTGGATAAGATTTTTTATAAAAATTTTATTTATTGGTGGAAAAAACATTATCATTCACTATTCGATAAAAAGACTCTTCAGGTCTAATCATACCAAGTTCAGCTCGAGCCCGTTCCTCAATAGCTTCATATCCCTCATTCAAATCGTCTATTTCAGAAAATAGACGTTCATTTCGTACTTTAAATGTCATGTTCAACGTCTCTAGCGCTGAGACTTCATTTTTTATACGCAAATAATCATGGATACCATTTTTACCAAACCATAGTGAATATTGTAGCCAGCAAAACACTATCAACAATATCAGTACTAATTTATGCATCGAAATCCCTGTAAGACTCATTCATCATCCCATAGCTTACTATAAGACTCTACTTATCACAAAAAAGTTCTTAATAAAAAACTTCATAAATAAATATTAAATAGAGTTAAAATTGGTCTTTTTATAAAAAATAGCTTAGTTATCTATCAAGAAAGTTTCTTTTTTTCATCTAATAAGTTGATCAACTTAAAATATTTTGTTATTTAACTATTTTTTAGTTAAAAAAATTATACTAAAAATTCTTTTATTCTATTTTTGATTTTATCAAGTGATAACACAAGATAAAGGTAATAAGGTAATAAGGTAATAAGGTAATAAGGTAATAAGGTAATAAGGTAATATAAGTGCATATTTCATTTATTAAATTAATTATTATATAATTTATTTAATAATTAATTTTAAATAATATTATATAATTTATTTAAAATTCTCTAATATAAAATGCACTTATTCAGAAAAATATTTGCATTAATACAATTAATGGATGCCATAACGAACGCAATAATTTTAAAAGAGCTTTAATTTAAAGCTGCCATCAACTGCCTGTGTTTCAGATAGAATAAATGTGTTCATTTACATAAGCACTCATTTATGGTCAAATTAAAATTAACCGGTAAAAATAATTCACAAACAAGCTAGATCATTAATTTTAACAAAATTTCTAATGGTTTTAAATCTTTATAGCAGCAATTAAATAATCATTATCTTAAGACAGAGAAGGATTAAAAAATCCTATTAATGAAATTATTGCACGCTGGATTTAGCGTAAAATAAAACCAATATTGCCTAAATTAGGTTTAATAATAATTAAAGAAGTTATTAGCAAATAATCTTTACGGAAGACAGTATAACCGCCCGTTGAGAGGGCGGCGGTTAAGTATATTATTGGAGAATGATTTTGATCTCCTCTTCAATAGCGGAGCCTATCATCTGCCTAGCAAAATTACGGATAAGTTCATGAAAAAATAAAAGTAATATCTGATTTCACAGATACCTATAAAGCAGACTTTTTATGGCATATCATTTCTCTGATGTTGAAATCATTTATGAAATCAGTTAGCAGGATACGCTTAGAATCTATGAAACCTCATACATCAGAAATGAGGATAACTCCGCAACTAATATATTGGTAAAATTTACCGAAATAACATCAAATAATTTAAAACCTTATTGCCAATATTATAACGAAGTTTATAATAGTTAATAACTAACCTTTATCATTATTCTAATTGATAATTATTTTAATTTTTATTAAAAAATATTTTTATTAATTTTATAAACTTTTTTTCATAGTTATGGTATATTAATATAAATATTTTTAATAAGTAAAGGAATTTTATTCCTTTACTTATTAAAAAACACAATTAAGAAATTATTCATATAAAACCATTTGGATAGATAGTTATGCTATTGATAATTGATAACTATGATTCGTTTACCTATAACCTTTATCAATATCTGTGTGAATTAGGAGTTGATGTTGTGGTTAAGCGTAATGATGCGATAACTATCTCTGAGATAGAAACATTAGCACCAACACATTTAATTATTTCACCGGGTCCATGTACACCTAGTACAGCGGGTATCTCACTAAGTGTAATTTCATCTTTTTCTGGTAAGATTCCAATTTTAGGCATTTGCCTTGGTCATCAGGCGATTGGTCAAACCTTTAATGCTTCGGTTGTCAAAGCGAGAAAAGTAATGCATGGGATGGTATCAGCAATTAATCATAACCAACAAGGTATTTTTAAAGGATTAAATAGTCCATTACAAGTTACTTGTTATCATTCTTTGGTGATTGATGCCGGAACTTTACCTGATACTTTTGAAATTACTGCATGGACGACATTAAATAATGGAAATATTGATGAAATTATAGGTATTCGACATAAAACACTACCAATAGAAGGTGTCCAATTTCATCCAGAAAGCATCTTGAGTGAGAAAGGGCATGAATTATTAAATAATTTTTTAATGTATTAATTTATTAGAATAATATCACTTTTGGCTATATCATTTCAATGATTAGTATAACTATCAACATTAAAAATAGGTTTTACTTCTGTTTAAAATGTAAACCTTTCTATGAAAGAATGTTAGTCTAGAGATAGATATAAGCTCTAAATATATTTTTATTTTTATCAAAAGTTATTAGCAAATCTGTTGTATGACGGTTAGTATCTACTCTAATACTTTATAAATCTGTTCTTCATCCTTAAATTAGATGTTATTTCCTTACGGTCAGTAAGGAATCATCTTAGTTAATTCTAGCTTTTTTAAGAAAACTGTAGCAACTTAAATTTCATTGAAATGGTTATTTTTTGAACTATAGTATAGCAATGACCTGATAAATTCCAATTGTCTTCTTTACTTTGTAGCAAATCCGAGTTAGGAAGCAGCGGCAGCTCTTTACCTTAAAGGCCACGGTACGGAATGGCGTTACTGGAAAGTGCACTTCGCTAAAAAGACGAAAGATGAGTGTGACATAGCATAAATACCTCTCGCGCTACACCTTAAACGGCTCACCAGTATCCGTGTCAAACTGTGCATTACTTATCAGGAAGAAAGGTTACACCTTATTACTATGAACACTGAACTTAACAACATCGCCAGCAGAAACCCGTAATCCAAGAAGAAATGATTGGGAACTATATTAGCTATATTTCAGCTAGGCATTTTAAGATGATGTGTTACTATGGTTTATTATCAAACGTAAACAAAGTTCACTATTGCTGAAGGTCTATTAAGGAAAAGAAATGATGAGGACTTATAAAAAATCGGAAAAAATGGGTTCGCCATTCTGATAAAAGGATTCCTAGCCAAAGCTTCATATAAATACAGTCTATTTGGCGACATGGTACTTTTATCAACGTTCAGATTGAGTGAGCAGGTAATAGAATTGTTGTCAGAAATAATGCATAAACTAGAAAATAATGATTTTTAAGGAAACTCTAAGGTTAATATCTTTAAAATTACTATAATAGATTAAAGAATGCATGCTCCGATGAAATTTTTACTTATAAGACCCATAAACCAATTCTATCTTCTTTAATAGAAAAAATTAATAGCTTTTATCATTCTCTTTAAAGAATGATTAAAGTTTTTAACTATCAAAAAGATAGGCGACGCAGTATTGAGAACATTTTCGATTGAAGTGTTGATTAAGGGGAAATATCCGCTATATTCATTCAGCTAAAGGTGAATTCCACCGTAGCTCAATCTATTATGGAATACAATCCGTCGTTTGTAGATTCCATCAAGTAACAACTGACCCAGGGTAACTCGTTACGGTCAGTTAGGCAGATCGCACTTATCCTTAATAAGGAGTTGGATCGCATGGACAAATACTTTACTGTCTTAAGCAGTACCATCGACGTTTATATCGCACTACTATTGGTAGTCAGATTGATAGACAATAACGGCATACCATGATGGGGAAAAATCTGAAGCTATTGCCAATCACAGCAATAGCGGGTAACAACGTATCTCACGCGGCTATTAATAATCGATCACCTTTCAGAATAAACTGGTGATATAGGTATTACTATCATTACGAGGATGTACAAAGCCCCAGGTACACCTGTCTAATAAAAATATCCGCGCCTAGAAGTCAAGAGTACAGACAACCAGACCCAGAATGTTTTACAACTCGAAATTCAAGCAGTGCGCTCATTTATAACAATATTGACGTCTAGATCATATTCTTATCGACTTACTCCATAAGTCTAGACGTAACCGCCTACCTTCCCTGCTCTCGGCTCAATTCTAGGTGCAATTAGCAAAAGACAAAGGTAATATTAAATTAATTAAAATTGCTAACCAGGTAAACATTTGCCTGATATAGTCTAATAAATTAGAAACGTGGCCAAGAGTATAAGGCGATAGTGGCGGTAGTCGGCGCCATACAAGTGCAAAATTAGCATGGGTTGGAGCACCGATAAAACAGGGAGCAATGTTAATAACTTTCTAAAAAAACTGTCTTCTGCAGAAAGTAAAAATTTTTTTGTAATATCAGTATCGATATTAAAAATTCTTAATGAATGCAGCAAAAACGCTCATGATTTCTTCGATTGAAAGGGTGATGAATACCATATTTAACCTATCTAGCGCAAAAAAAAATCCTGAAGCAATAAAGCTTCAAGACGATATAGTGTACGATAATGTATTATTAACTCTATAGCAGAATTTTGAATTCTGTGAGCTGTTTATTGATATTCAAGTAAATAAGCTTTATCCGTTCGATACTAATCAATATACATTGATATCAGAAAATTTGCATATAAGCACTACCTGTTGCTGATAAGCATGTAAGATAGTGAATATAAAAAACATCTTGAATCACCGATTAAATAGATGAAAAGCTGGATATCGCTAGTCAAAATTTTATTACTGAGTCTTTTCTAATACACTAAAACCCTAAATAGAGTGCTTTAAACCGCTCCAGTATTTTTTACGTATACACGACTAATTCCCGAGTTAAAATATCTATTTTAGCAAAGGTTGTTGATAGAAATCTCATATATGTATTAAGAACCTCGCTACAACGGTTCTCATGAAAATTAAACAGTCATACAAATCAAAAAGATTCTTTCCTCACTCCATGCAAAGATAAGGGTATATTTCATTAGTTGGTTTGGTGATAATCTATCGGATGATATCAATTTATACATTAAAGCAACTTATTCAATTTTACCCTACCCACTATTGTCATAGTGAACATGTTATTCACTGGGGATATTTATTAGGGTTAAAGAGATATCATTGAAAATCCCAGATTGCAGGAAAATATTTAATGTAATCTCGCTAGAACTCTGCTGACGAAACTACATCACAAGAATAACTAATTTAGTTATCTCCAGTATGGTGCCAGCTTAACTTTATGGAAGTTAGTGAAACAAATAAGCATTAATTTGAAAACAGCTTTTAGCTGATGGCGTGACTCTCTCATTGATTCAACGTCGACATCCAACTTAAATGCACTAAGTGCTATTGTTGAAGTTAATGAAATATTTTTCCTGAATCCTTTAAATAGAATTGTTATATCTGACATATAGCAAATCTAAAAATGAGAAAGAGGAGGAGATAAAAGAAAAAACGAATTGTGGTCTTAATAGCTCGAGATTAAGAGGGTCATATAAGCGATAAGATTCTTGAATAGTTTAGTGTGCAGAGCATGTTAGCCCCGTTTTCTTGAGCTAATTATTTATAAAAAGTCTATCTTTTACTTGGATTGAGATAAATAGTACGAAAACTTTGCTATTGAGCATGAAATTAGTCACATCATCGCCTAATAAGTAGGGTTAGGTAAATAAAAAATTATTTCCTAAGGAATTCCATATTTAAAATCTGAATAGTTATATCAGCCGATTAAAAAGATAGCTGAGTAGATTCTGTAGTTTAGAGCCTTTTATTTAATAAATATCTATCCTGGTGAAAATTGTTTGAAACCATAACAATTGAAATACAGACGTGATTAGAAATTGTTCTCCGAACAAAGCAAAAAGCTTTGTCAGTATAATCTTAGTCTGATTTTATCAGATAACATCATTAGTCATTTTTCCAAAAGATTAATTAATATTTCATTACTTTAATCGTCTGTTACATCAACAGAACTAATTGATAGTATGTTAATTTATTGACAATATAACTTAATAAGTGTAGATAGTTTGCTTTTACTTTTGTTAGCCTTAATTACTAAAATTTTACTACTCATGCATTTTTTGGGGAGTTATGCTCATTTCTAGTGATGAGATTTCGAAGGTGCCTTGCGTATCCCCCTCCCCTCCTGATTGATTTCGTAGATGATCTCAATAACATAGAGATGATATACCATGGGAAGCCTAGCCTACAGGTTATCCGCGAAATCAGATATTACCTGATACATTGCATGAACTTATCTGTAATGGTGTCCCAAGCAGGTGATAGGGGTCGCGCCGTTGTTGAGGCGGAGCTTAAAAACATGCTACTAAACATATTCAACTACGCCTTCTCTACAGATCTTATCCGTCTTCCGTAACGATTATTTTCCTCAGTTAACCCCATATAATAAATTGGTATTGGCAATGTTCAGATTAAAGTTCTTAAGGTTAAAAAAAGGGGGGATCGCAACGACAACAGAATATACTTCAATAGCTTATTGCTATCACCTTATCTGAAGTGTATAAAAGTAGCGAAAAGTTGTTATCATAGCTTTGTACCTGCAAGGAAAGAAGCATTATTTGGCGACGATTTTTATTAAGCTCTGTTGGGCGCTTTTTGATAAAAAAGTACATATCTTTTCTGCCAGTACCATCAACAGATTGAAACAGCAATGACTTAAAGAACTCAGGTAATAGTAGCTGCGTGATTTAAGAGATATGTATTATGTTTATTTATTGGCTTTAAGGTATATGTCATTCAATTAATCAGCTGATCGCTTTTGCCTGTTAGTTATATTGACGGAACTGCACATGGACGTAAGGAGATCTCATTATGATTGAAGATGCTTATCGAGATAGTCAGAAGTAAACTTACCTAAACTTTTCAATGACCTACCTAAAGAAATAGCTTAACTATATCTCCCAGGCTTGCTACGGAAGCCGCTGTGTTCTTATTTTTTTGGAATACAATAATAAAGATATTTCCAGACATGTAGTACAAATGCTATTGACTATATAAACAGGTAATCTACAGGCTTTACTCTCCAAAAGCATATAATCAAAAGTTAAAGATAAATTACGAGGTTTTCTAGGTAACAGAGAGCCACGCGATGCTACTAATAAAGCTCTTAATGTTTTGTTGATAAGGTTTTCAGCATATCTCATACAGCGATGAAGAAGATGGAGAAAAAGCAAGGAGAGCGCTAGCATTCTACGATTTTTCATCAGTGTACTGATGATCAATAAAGAACTGACGAATTCGGATTGAGTCAGCTTTTGCGATAATAAAACTATGAATCTAATGTTCGAACCACTGTAGTTCAAGGAAAGCAATTCTTTCAATGGTATTTAAGTTGCTCTCGTCTGATCAGAAAGTTGGAAGCAGCTTAGGGAGTTTTGATCTGCTTAATCCTGTGGTAGTAAACAACACCAAATTTAAGGATGGAGAACAGATTCATGAAGCATCAGAGTGGAACCTAACTTGATCGTCATACACCAGATTTGCTAATAATTTTTTCTTTGAATAAAGATTCAACAATAAATCTTAGTTAAGTGTATATGGTTTATTAAAAAAATATTGATGATCCTAATTTTTCTTTGATTAATAACAACAATATACAGAATTAAAAAAAATTAATGGCGTATAGGATTATCTATTAATATATTTTGATATAATAATTTTATTAAAGATTAAAAATCCTTGCTAGGATATAATCCTATTGATTAAATGATAATTTAAAATATCTCTAATATTCGATTTAAATTCAGCAAAGATTATTGATTTAATTATAAAAGTTCAGTGAAAAGTCTTTATTAGAGATATCTAAAATTGATGTTAGTAATCTAAATTTCAATAAATAAGGAATTGAGATAGTTGGTTTATGATCATAAATTAGTTGTGCACTGTTAATTACTCAGCAAATCTAGTGTCGTTGTTGATAAACAACTCAACATAAAAGCGTTTAATATTTTCCTTTTATCTATGACTTATAAAAATAAATTTTATCGATTTTTTTGTTGAAAAAAATTAGATCTATTATGATTAATAGATTTATTAATTTTATTAAACTTCTATTCAGGGAAGGAGTAGACATGAATATTCGTAATTTAGAGTACCTTACTGCATTGGTTGAGCATAAATATTTTTGGCGCGCAGCATTATGCCTGTCATGTTAGTCAGCCAACCTTAAGTGATAATTTCATAAATTTAAAACGATTTAGCTCTAATGTTATTAGAGCGAACTAGCAGAAAGGTTCTGTTTACTTAGCAGGGGTTATTATTAGTTGAGCAAACAAGAGCAGTTTTGCGAGAATTTAAAATATTACAGAAAATAGCCTACTTACAAAGTGAGGGAGGCATATCAGTTCCGTTACACATAGGATTAATTCTTATACTATATAGCCTTTATCTTTTACCCTAGATCATTCCAGAATTACATTGTTTATTTTCTAAATTAGTGATATATTTACATGAAGCACAAACACACCAGCTGTTAGCGCAATCAAATAATGGCAAACTGGATTGTGCAATATTAGAACAAGTGAAAGAGACCGAAACTTTTATTAAAATCCTTCTATATAAGGAACCTATGCGATTAGCAATTTATGAAGGACATTCATGGTTTAACCGTAAAGAAATTAAAATGCGCGAGCTTATAGGACAAACTTATATTGGAAGATGATTACTGTTTACATGATCAAATGATGAGATATTGTTTTTAAGTCTGGTTAAAAGATGATACCCACTTTCATGCTACCAGTTTAGAGATATTAGATAACATGGTAGCAACTGGAAGTTGCATAACACTTTGTACCAGATTTATCTGTACAAAAAGAAATAAAACGTGATGTTATTTACTATCTTAATTGTATTAACCCTGTTCATTCACGTTCGGTTGCTTTAATTTATCGTCCTGGTTCATCGTTTAAGAGTTATCATGAACAGTTTCCTGAAGCAATTCGTAAGCAAATATATCGATATTATAATAAAAATTAATTGTTTGCTTAATATACTAAATAGTAAGTTTTTGTTTTAAATAATAGTTTTAATTCATTAAGAGTGCAGTAATC
The DNA here is from genome assembly GCA_046530735.1 of Arsenophonus sp. Taxonomy (GTDB): domain Bacteria; phylum Pseudomonadota; class Gammaproteobacteria; order Enterobacterales; family Enterobacteriaceae; genus Arsenophonus. The sequence continues at coordinate 78,215 of JBHEQV010000006.1, read as the reverse complement.
TAAAATCTTTTCTTCATACCTAGATAATTAAAGGTAGTATTATAAAATAATCAATAGCATTACCTTCACATTTTTACTTCATAATTGCCTGCCTAATATGAATAATTTCTACTGCATACTTATCGAAACAGTGAATTAGCTAGAATTTTTAATATTTCAGGATAAATAGAATCTTTAAACTACCTACATTTATTTTTTCTATCTGTGCTCTAGCTAAATATTTAAATTGAGTACACTCTAGCCGATTTTATAAGGGATTTTCATGTCAGTCAATCGTTGTTCTATTTTATAAATAGAACTGATTCCTGGAATAGAATAAATGATCTAAGTTCTGGAATAATTTCAATTAAATGTGTATCGTTGTAGGAAGCTGTTATTGCCAGGTCAGTGAAGAGGGACCTTGATCATAATCTGAAGAAGCTAAACTTATATAGCCAATAAACATCGCCAACAGCATAAATATTTTCATTATAAGTACGGTAAGTAACATCTAATTTAATTAGATTTTAATTATTAATCAGAATAGCGACCCTCTAAATTGATAACTCAATTAACTAAATATTAGTAGTTCTTTAGAAGCAATGGTTCTCATGTAGGGAAATAAACGCAGCGCCAATTTTATTATAAGGTTCAATGACTGCAACTTTTTCCTTACTTTATTAACTGCATTGCTACACGTTTTCCACAGGACCGAAACCAATAAGAATTGCATCAAATTAAGTCTATATATTCAGTATAACCTATTATATAAATATAAGTAAATAACTCAGATAGATTAGAATTACTAGCAAATCTGGTGTATATTGGTCAATTTATACTCTGATATTTTGTTAATATGTTCTGCATCCTTAAATTAGAGATTGTTTATCACTAGGATTAGCAAGTTCAAAATCTCATAAGACGGCTCCAGATTTTTTGAGGAAACGGGATAAGCTTTAAATAGCATTAAAAGGTTATTTTTTGAACTACAACTGCTTCGTGCATCGGATTCATAGGGGCTCACTGTTGTGTAAAGCTAATTCAATCAGATTTGTTGCTTTTATTGACGCCAAAGTACGCTAATGGTACATTATAGAATGCCAGTAGTTATTCTCGCTCTTTCTTCAACTTCTTCATCGCTTTAGGATATGCTGAAAATGTTGCTAACAAAACATCAAGAGGGGGTTATTAGCGCCATCGTGACTTTTTGGTAGGTAAAACCTCCGGCAGATCTGCCTTAACTTTCAGTGCATTTTTGGTAAGAGAGTAAAGCTAGTAGAACAGCTATTTTGTATAGCTAATGGCGTTTATCCTACATGCTCAGGAATATCTTTTACCATTTCCTTCTAAAACTAAGGATACCGATTCTCTTATAGCACAAGCCTGGTAGATATAGTTAAGTCACGCGCTTGCAGGCCATTTAGGACTTAGGTACCAAGTTTGCTACTGACTCTCAATAAGCATCTTCGACTGTAATGAGCTCCTTATGTGCATAAGCAGTGCCGCTAACAATAACTAATAGGCAAAGGTTATTATATTGTCTAACAAAATGACTTATGCCTTTAGCTAAGAAATAAATGTAATGTGTATCGCTTAAATCAGGAAGCTGCCATTTCCTTTGCTCTTCAAGTTATTCCCTACTTTAATCTGTTATTGGGATCTGGTAGGTAGAGCATATAATTTTCACTAAGAAGCCCAAAGAATTTCGTGAAAATCATCAGTAATGATTCTCCTTTCCAGAATGTCAAAAATAGAAACTCTTTAATGTTTTTTTGCACACTTCAAATAAGGCAGGAATGAACTTTGAAATAAATTCTATTTCCGCTGAAATCCTACTTTAAGCTTAGGCATTTTAATCTTAACATTACCAATACTAGTCTGTATGATTTGCTATGATACATAACCATTACGGATGAATAGATAATGCAGCCCCGTTGATAAGGCAGGATTGAGCATATTATTGAAGCCATGGGCTTTGAATCCGCCTCAACAGCGTTGCTATCAACTGCCTATCATTATTACGGATAAATTCATAGAAGGGATTAGAGGTAATATCTAGTTTCGTGAATACCTCTATAGTGTATACTTTTCATAGCATATCATCTCTCTGTTATTAAAATTATTTATGAAATTAATCAATAGAATGTGCCAGAATTTTTAAAACCAATATATCAGAAATGAGCATAACTCTTCAAATTAATATTATCTTCTTTAATAAAACTTAAGAACACTGCAACTCTGTTAAAATTTGCTATAGTAGACTAACTCTCTTATTCTCGAAGAGGTATATTAATTACTGTGAATAATATTACAGGCGTCAGGCAAAACAGAAAAACACCTCGTTCTCTGATAGAAGCAAAGCGACTTTCAGCCAATTTTGAGTGCTAAGCGTACTTTTACTAACCTCAGCTTACGTGAAGTTACTCGAGAAGCTGATATTGCACCTACTTCTTTTTATCGACATTTTTGTGATCTTGATGAATTAAAACTAACCATGGTTGATGAAAGCGGTCTTATGCTCCATCAATTAATGCTCAAACACAATAACCTTTTACAAAAAGTGGTAGTATCATTCGAACATCTATTATTACTTTTATGGAATTTATTAGTAATAATACAAATGTCTTTCGATTATTGCTACGTAAATATTCAGGTACATCGACTGAATTTCGTGCTGCAGTTGCCAGAGAAATTCAATATTTTATTACTGAATTAGCTGAATATTTGCAACAAAAAAGTAAATATGTCTCAGCATTATACCGAAATATAAGCAAAAGCCATGATTACTATTGTATTTAGTGCTGGGCAGAGAAGCATTAGATATTTGATCAGTAAAAAAGACAATTTTTGGAAGAGCGATTAGTTTTGCAACTTAGAATGATCGTTAGAGAGCCTCACTTATTGGTATCGTCGTAAACAGGAAAATCCTGATATTAAATTATAAATATTTTTTAATTAAACCCACCTAAAATTCTAATTATTTATTAGTATTTTCTATATTTTAGATTTTAAATAATTCAAATTAATGTTTGAGAATTATTTGTTATATCAATAATTATTTAAAGTTATTTTCTTATATTAAAGAGTAATATTAATTATCGATAAAGCAATTCTCTTTTTGTTATGAACAATAAAAAATACTATATTTTAATGACGTTTTTATCTTAATTTAAATGTGTTTTCTCTTGAAAGAAAATCACATTCGATATGGTGCTATAAGAAAACTGATCGAATGATATTAATTAGTAAATTTTTTGAGTATATTTATTTAGGTTGTAATAGACTGCATTAGGTTTACAGGATGTATAAACGATACATGAATATTTTTACTAATTCAAGGATTTTCATCTAACTACAGTAAGGCTATGGATAACCTCCGATCAAAATTCTCTTATATTTATAACTTATTAAATCAATATCTTCAGGTGTTTAAACTGACGTTTACCTTCTATTGCTTGAATAAAATCCTTTGCCGATATTCAAATAATTTTATATTATTGTTTTATTAATTTCAATATTATATTGAGTAGCAGTTATTGATGAGTTTTGTAATCTCAATTATCAGTACACAATTAAAATTCTTCACTAATCCAATAGAAAAATTGCCATTTTTCCTCAATAAAGCTCCAGTAAATCTTCTTTTCTATTTTTAGTAATACCAATCCCCATTCTAATATTTTTATATTTATTCAAGCATTCCATTTAAGTAAAGCTATTTTTAATTTAATACTAGATAATTGATTTACCTGAAATAAGTAATACCTTATAAATACAATTTTATTCTAATAGAATTTTTATTTTTTTTCTGCGTAACTAGAGTTTAATAGTAAATTGGAAGCAAACATGTAAATCAAAACTCTGATTAATTAAATCAATACCTAACTGTTTAGGAGTTATGATTATTTCTAGTGTATAGGAGCTTTCTAAGATGGTGGCTTATCATCTCTCTGTTATTGAAATTATTCACGAAATCAATCAGGAAGATATATCAGGATCTCCGAAATCCCATACACCAGAAATGAGCATAACTTTTAATTTTGTTAAAACTTTTTTTTTCATATTTAATGAAATTAAAATTAGCTAAAATTTAAATTAATTTTTATTAATTTTACTATTTAATCAGTTAGTTGAATTACGATACATTAAAAAATTTAATGATTGATATAGAAAATTATTAATTTTGATATATAAAAATCGCCATATTAGTGATTTATTTATCTGTTAAATGAATATATGTAACTTTTACAAACGAATATTATGAACAAAAATCTTTTATTATGATCATTAATGTAATTTAACTAGCTTGATTGCTTATGAGAATTATTTTATTACCTTGCTTGCAAATACAAGTACACTACTTTTTAAATATTAGATAATATTAATTTCCTAGAGTTTTATATAAAAATTATGATACGCTTAGTGTTCAGGGCTTTTCAAGGCAAGGGCTATCCTGTTTCCATTTTGTCAAAGGGAAAGTGTTTATGGGGAGGGAACACATTTATGAAAATAAAATATAATGTATTACGGAGCAAATATCCATTTTTTTGCCGAGTATATTCCTTATGTTAGTCTGAATCATTCAAAGATAGTTTTGCTGATAGCAATTAATGGATAGTTAATTAGCATATTAGAATTAATAGTTCTATCTTTGATAGATTTGATAAAGAGGATTAAATAGGATAAAAGTCTTAGTTGTAAATGCTTTTTAATCATTTGAAATTGTATATTATACCAATATGTCTATAAATTGATGTAATTTAACAGTTGCTTTGCGTAGCAATTGTCTGCAACGCTATTATAATGTTTCCTTTTCATATCTGCGTTGATTGGCAAAATCGTTATAATCAGGAAATTTCATGGAAAATCAACCTAAGTTGAATAATAGTAAAGAAATAATTGTTTTTTTGGCTCATCGTTTTCCTTATTGTTTTATTACTGAAGGTAAGACTCATCCACTGAAGATTGGAATCTTTCAAGATATTGTAGCGAGATTGACTGAAAAGGATGGCATTAGCAAAACCCAATTGCGATTTGCTTTACGAATGTATACTTCTAGTTGGCGTTATCTATATGGTGTTAAAGAAGGTGTTAAACGTATTGATTTAGATGGCAATTATTGTAGCGCTCTAGAGTTAGAGCATGTAAAATACGCACGTCAACAGCTAATCGATGCAAAGGCTCGTATTCAAGCGAAACAAACAGAGAAAAAATTAAAAAAACAAGAACTTCAATGCAAGGCTCAGAAGATAGATAATGAAAAGATCTTATCAGCAACTTTTAATAAGAAAAGTGAGGATTCTCTCTCAACGACTAAGGAAATAAATAAAAAAAATAAACATCATACTTACTCTAAAAATCAAGCTAAAAAAGCTCATAATATTAAAATAGCTAACCTGAATAAATTACAGTCTGTAACGGATATTTCTACCTTAAAAGTTGGTCAGATATTAAAAGTTATACTTGGTCAAAGTATTGTAAATGCATCAGTACTTGAGATAGCTAAGGATGATGTTCGGGTACAATTGCCGACAGGATTAGGAATGATTGTACGCGCTGAGCACTTAAAGTTCTAAGATGGAGGCCAATTACAACATGAATAATTCTATTAAACTGGCTTTTGTATTTGGCATAACTGCAATGACTACTTCATTTGCAAATACTGTAATGCCTACAACACTATTAACAACTCAGAAGCTTCCTCAACTTCAACAGGGGCGTCTGCATGCTATTATTAGCGATAGAGTTGTTTCACGCTTTACACGTTCTCACTATCGTCAATTTAATTTGGATGAAAACTTTTCTAGTAAGATTTTTGCTCGCTATTTAAATCTGTTAGATTATAGCCATAATGTTTTTTTACAATCAGACATTGATAAATTTTCTACTGAGAAAACTAAAGTAGGACAGCAGATTAAAATTGGTCATCTAAATGAGCTATATGCAATATTTAATTTAGTACAACAGCGTCGCTATCAACGTTTTCAATATGCTTTATCGCAGCTTAATATGCCGCTAGATTTTTCTAAAAACGATGTTATTGAGGTTGATAGAAGTAAAGCGCCTTGGCCTAAAACTATTGAAGAGATAAATAAGCTGTGGGATGCTAAAGTTAAGTTTGATTGGTTGAATCTGAAGTTATCAGGCAAAAATGACATAGAAATTAAGCCAATATTAACAAAACGTTATAATTTTGCATTAAAACGCCTTATGCAAACGCAAAGTGAAGATGTTTTTAAATTAATTATCAATGCTTTTGCAAGAGAAATAGACCCGCATACTAACTATCTTTCTCCTCGTAACACAGAACAGTTTAACTCAGAAATGAGCTTATCATTGGAAGGTATAGGTGCAGTACTTCGCCAAGATGAAGATGATATCATTATCAACTCAATGGTGGCGGATAGCCCGGCCGCAAAAAGTAAATTATTAAAGGTTGGCGATAAAATTATTGGTGTAGGCCAAACGGACAAATCGATGATAGATGTTGTCGGCTGGCGACTAGATGATGTTGTTGCCCTTATCAAAGGACCAAAAGGCAGTAAAATATGTCTTGAAGTTATTTCAAATTCAAAACTTGCTAAGCCCCATAGGATAACACTGATTCGTGAGCATATTAGACTGGAAGATAGGGCCGTAAAACTTACGATTAAAAATGTTGGCATACTTGATATTCCAGGTTTTTATGTTGGATTGACTGATGACGTTAAAAGAGAGTTAAAAAAAATAGCTAAAAATAATGTCACGTCACTTGTTATTGATTTACGTGGCAATGCCGGTGGTGCTTTAACTGAAGCAATATCATTATCCGGTTTATTTATTTCAAGTGGCCCAATTGTTCAGGTACGTAATAACAAGAATAAAATTCGTCAGGGTATAGATAATGATGATATAGTTTATTACAAAGGCCCACTTACGATATTAATTGATCGTTTTAGTGCTTCAGCGTCAGAAATTTTTGCTGCAGCAATGCAAGATTATGGTCGCGCATTAATTGTTGGTGAATTATCTTTTGGTAAAGGTACTGTTCAACAGTACCATCCTTTAAGTCGTGTTTATGATGATATATTTCGTCCGGATTGGCCCGCTTTAGGTTCTGTCCAATATACTATTCAAAAGTTTTATCGTATCAATGGTGATAGTACCCAACGCAAAGGAGTAACACCGGATATTATTATGCCAACGAGTATAGATCCGATTGAATCTGGCGAGAATTTTGAAGACAATGCTTTACCTTGGGATAATATTGTCCCAGCTAACTATAGTGTAGTTGGTAATAATATTAACCAATATATTCCTAATATAATTGCTAATTATAATGAACGCATAATAAAAAATCCTGAATTTAAATATATTGAGGAAGATATTGCTCGTTATCGTGCTATAAAGGAGAGTAAAAATATTATTTCGCTTAATTATCTTAAACGTGAAAAAGAAAATAAAGAAGCTAACACGATTAAATTATGTCGTATTAATGAGCGCCTTGCTCAACAAGGTAAAGTACCATTAAAAACAATAGATGATTTACCTAAAAATTATGAATTACCAGATCCCTACCTTGATGAAACAATAAGAATTGCAGTTGATCTTGCAGATTTAGAAGGCGTTGGTCGGTCGTCGCATCAAGCTAAAAAATAATTAAAATTTATATCTATACTAAAACAAGCAAAAGTAGCCTTTGGTATAAAGGATTTATTAATTATAAAAAATGTTTATAAATTATTAGTGAATCTGATGTATAATAGTAAAATATTCTTATTTTTATGCTTCGTGAATCCATTTTCATTATTAAATAAGATTGTTATCTCCCACCAGGGGTCAATAATGCTAATCTATTACCCTGGTTCAGCTTTTAAGCAGGACTTCAGCAGCTAAAAATACCATTGAAAAGATTATTTTCGAACTACAGTGCTTTGCGCATCGGATTCATAGCCTCACTGTCAAAAAATCTGATTCAAATCAGATTCATCGTTCTTAATTGATCCTTAGTACACTTAGAAAAAATCATAGAATCAAAGCCGTTCTTCTCAATCTTCTTTTACCTTTTCATCGCTGTACAGAATACACCGAAACCTTGCCAACAAAACATCAAGTGGCTTTATCAACAGCATCATAACTCTCTGATAGCCAGATCTCCTACTAAATTCATAACCTTAACTTTTGATTACATGCTTTTGAGAAGTGAAGCTAAATAATTAACTGTTTTGTATATCTAGCAGCGTTAGTGCTGTATGTCTGGAAATATCTTTGCTATGATACTAAAGCTAAGGAGACTGGTATCTCCTGCAAAGATTAGGAGATACAGTTAAGCAACGTGCTTTACTTTAATCATTGAAAAGTTAAACCAAGTGCGCTTCTGACTCTTGATAGACAGCTTCGAAGGCAACGAGCTCCTTACGTCTATTGGTGCAGTTCCTCAATAATAACTATCAGGCAAAGGCGATCAGCTTTCTTGACATACCAGTTATGTAATCGACTAAGAAATAAATATAGAGCGCTTATCGCTTAAATAATGCAGGCGCTTAATGCCTGCCATTCTTCAAGGCATTGTTGTTTTAGTTTGGTGATGGGGGAAGTACCCAGCCCTCTACAGAGAAATCATGTACTTTTCATTAAGAAAATCTCAAAAGCTTTGTCAAATCATCGGTGACAACGTTTTGCAGGTATAGCCATTAGCTAAAAAATTCTTCGCTGCTTTTTGTACGCTTTAGATAAGGTGGCGCAAGGAGCTGTTGATGGATATTCTGCTACCACTGTGATCTCCTTTATAACCTTAGGCACTTTAATCTCACATTGCTAATACTAGTTTATATGGTTTGTTGCGGCAAATAACCATTGCAGTCGATAAGGTATAACGCTCATCGACAAATTCCTGTTCACATGTTGTTGCAGGATGTTTTCGAGCTTCCACTTCAACAGGTAAGCACCTATCAGCTATTTAGCACGCCATTACGGATGAGTTCATACAAGGGATTACAGATAATCTCTGATTTTCAGATTACCTGTATAGTAGAGTTTTCATGGCATATCATCTCTCTGTTATTGAAATCATCCACTAAATTAATTAATAGGTACGCCACCATCTTTAAAACTATATATATAAAATGAACATACTTACTATCTCGTAAGATAGTATGGTTTTTTAAATAATTTAAAATTAACTTTGAACCAATCTTTCATAGATTTAAATAGAGTTTTAGTACTCAATACTAATTCAGGTAATTCTTGATTGTACAGATAAATATATTGTGTAGAATTAGCTCAAGATCTTCACTAGAATTAAAGTTGTGAATTTAAGTTAATCTTCCATACGCCAATTAAATCTCTTGATCATACTATTTTCGTTTAAATATGTATTAACGATCTTAGAAGTTGATGTTATATGTCAATCTCTGTATAAAAAATAGGCAAATTCATATTTTCCGGTTGATAAACATTTTTGGCATATCAAAAAATCCATGTAAATTTTTTGTCATTGTTTGTAAGTATTTGATGAATGGCCATAGAGATACTTGGTTAATAGTATGTAATAAGGGTTATGAGTGTATTGGCTGCGACCTTAACATTATAAAGTCAGACAAAACCCATCCGAGCAGTACACTTCTATAAGCTACGAAAAGATAATCTCGTGAAGTTTAATTTAGCATTTGCGAAAAAATTTCACATCTATGTACAGATAACTAGGCTCGTAATTTTTAAACATTTTATCCTTTAACTTTAGTACTCCTATTTCATTTCATGTAAATTTCCAAGTTCTCGTGTTCTGCTCCATATCTCGTAAACAGAGATTCAGAGAAGATCGAGATACAACAGGATTAAGGAATTCGCGTATAATAAAACTCTCAAGATATACAAATCTTCGAAGAAGAGAAAATTATTTTTCTCAGGAAAACACTAGGATATTTTCCTATATCTAGCGACAGCATCATCTTCAACCAATTGAGAATATGAATGTTATCATCAACACCATTTTGTTTTTACCATTTATTAACGGTAAGTTTTGAGATATTATAACGCTTAGCTAAGGTAGATTGTAAACTCTCTGCTAACCTGAAGAGTAGCATTGATTTTAGGTATTTAAATTACTTGACAAGATAGTCACATTATCATGATATTTTACCTAAACTTATATCCCTCAGTAGCCTTATTGTCATGAATAAGGCTATCTTAGAAAGATCTATATAATGATCCGTGACTAACAACTAACTATTAGTTAGAATACAAAACATTTTTATATGACTAGCCTTTTTATTATTTCTTAGTTGTACTTATTGCTATAGTTTATGAATTAAATTATATTTAAATATATAAAATTAATAATAGCATAAATTTAAACAAATGTTAAAATAATAATTTAATTATAAAAATTTTTTAATACTGGAAATAAATATCTTGTTTTCATATTAAAATGAACCCCCATTTTTTTTCAAAAAATAGCGTTTTGCTAAAATAGTTTTTATCCTGACTTTACCTAATCAGGATATCAGAATAGTTCTAAACTTTATATTTAAACTATAAGTTGAAAATAGCGTGATTAGTAATGAATTAATATGGCAAAATTTAGCACCTGATTATGAACCTTATCTTAATCTTTTTGCTTCTGCTGACAAGCTAGATAATGCCACTTTAGCTATTATTCAGCCGAGGTTATCTAATAGTTTAAAAAGGTTTTTATTAACATCAACTTATTCTCCTTTTGCTATTATTAGAGCATTAGAATGTCAAAGCTACTTATCTGAATTAGCAAAATACATTAAAAATATTAATCCATCATCAGCGATTATCACTGGAGATTATAAACAATTAAATGGAAGATTTTATTGGCAAACAGGCAGTAAAGGATCATTCACTCCTTGCTATTCAGTCTATTTTTGTAATTGGATAGAAATGCCGCAATTATTTGGTAGTGTTCATCAACATCAAAATAGGATTCACTTAGAGCCAGGACTATTACACAAAATCAATGGCGGAGTATTATTACTTTCTGTTAGTACATTATTATCGCAGCCATTAATGTGGCAACGTTTAAAACAGATGATAATACAAAAACAGTTTGACTGGCTTCCAGTAAATGAAAATCAATTTTTACCAAATCCAATTGATTCAATGCCCCTTAATATTAAACTTATTTTAGTCGGCGATCATTTTAGTCTTGATGAACTTGAAACAAAAGAACCAGAGCTTTTTTCTCAAGCTACGTACGGCGAATATGAATTCGAGCTAGATTTTGAACATAGTGGTCAATTATCACTATGGATGAAATTTGTTAAACAAATTATTACCGATTGCCAATTCCCTGCTTTAACAATTGATGCATGGCCACCTTTCATTACTCAAGCAATCCGATATACTGAAGATAAATCTATTCTACCGTTAGATAGAATCTGGCTAATTCGTTGTTTAGCTGAGGCAAATCAATTTCAACAAGATAACCAGTTGACTGCAAAATCATTTCAAACAGCACTCCAGCAGCGTCAATGGCAACACAGTTACCTAGCTAAACGCAATTTAGATGATATTTTGCAAAAACAAATTTTTATTAAAACTGAAGGTAAAATCATTGGCCAAATTAATGGATTGTCTGTCATGAAGTATCTAGGGCATCCAGAACTTATTGGTGAACCATCACGAATTACTTGTGTTGCTCACTTTGGTAATGGTGAATTTACTGATGTAGAACGTAAAGTTGAGCTGGGAGGCAATATTCACGCTAAAGGCATGATGATTATGCAAGCCTATCTCAATTACGAGTTAAAACTTGAACAACCACAACCCTTTTCTGTCTCAATTGTATTTGAACAGTCTTATAATGAAGTTGATGGTGATAGTGCATCATTAGCTGAGCTTTGTGCATTAATTAGTGCACTTTCTCTTCAACCCATTGATCAGCAAATTGCAGTAACAGGTGCAGTAGATCAATTCGGTTATGTACAACCCATAGGTAGTATTAACCAAAAAATTGAAAGCTTTTTTGATGTCTGTTTCCAACGTAAATTAACTGGTCAGCAAGGCGTTATAATTCCTGCAGCTAATATTCGTCATTTATGTTTAAAAGCTGATCTTATTGCAGCAATTAAATCTGGCGTATTTCATATTTGCCCTGTTGAACATGTTTCTGAAGCAATCTCAATTTTGACAAAACATGCTTATTATAAACAAGAATATGCTACAAACAACTTACATCTATTAGCTTTAATACATGAACGAATTTCTCAAGCCAATAACCAAGAAAGACCTAAATTTATGGGGCTTCTAAAGTGGTTAAATTAAAAAAAAATAGTTGATCAGAGTTGTTCAGCTTGCAAGCGTAAGCTATTCTTTAACCTTATTAAAATAATAAGGTTTTTAGTAAAAATGGTTGATAAAAATAGCTCTTATAGTAAAGAAGATTTAAATGCTTCCGGAAGAGGTGAACTTTTTGGCAAAAATGGACCACCATTACCTTCCGGTAATATGCTGATGATGGATCGCATAACAAAAATAATTGAAACCGGAGGCAAATATGATAAAGGCTTTATTGAAGCCGAATTTGATATTAAACCTGATTTATGGTTTTTTAGCTGTCACTTCACTAATGATCCTGTTATGCCTGGTTGTTTAGGTTTAGATGCAATGTGGCAACTTCTTGGGTTTTACCTGGGATGGCTAGGTGGTAAAGGTAAAGGCCGGGCACTGGGCGTAGATGAGGTCAAATTTGCTGGGCAAGTTTTGCCAATCGCAAAAAAAATAACCTACCGTATTCATTTAAAACGTATTATTAACAGAAAATTAATTATGGGTGTTGCTGATGGTGAAGTTTTTATTAATGATAAGTGTATTTACACAGCAAACGATTTGAAGGTTGGTTTATTTCAAGATACTAGTAACTTTTAAATCCAGATCTTTTTTATCAAAAACCCCTCTGTTATCTTAACTGCTAAAAAAAGGGGGTAAATATTTCATAAATTTATGATAGTTGGCTCGCTATAGCTTCTCCAATCTGAGTCCAGCCTCTTGCTAATCTCTTAACTAATGCTGAATAGCCATTTTCATTTTGATTAAGAAACAGGCTAAAATCTTGCTTGATAATGTTTTTATCACTTTTATAAATCCAGTTTCCTTGGATAATTACTTTACCATCATAGCGGCCATGAAAAGCAATTAAAATAACATTAAGACTATCAGGTCTGTTTTCCAGTGGTTGAGCTGATACCAATCTATTGGGCAAACTAATAGATAACTGATTGACTAAATTTTGCATCAACTGTTGTTCTAACGGACTTGCCCATAGATGATTGCTAGCATTAATGTAATTAACATCGCTAGTTTGATAAGTAATACCATTAGACGCCAATATTCCAGATAACTGGACTGTTTGTACCCAAAGCTGTTTTTTGGTTAGTAAATCACTTTTTTTAGTCACTAAGTTTAGCGTCGTTGGTAATTGATAATAAGATTTTTCAATTCCACTACTACAACTGATAAGTAAAAAATAAAAAATCCATGTCAAATATCTCATTATTTTCTCATCTTCTTCGGTTCAGGATCCTTCATCAATTTTGCTTCAAAAAGAAATGCATTACTCTTATTATTTAATGTCTTGATTACTGGTTGAATATCTCTTAACACCTGACCAAGATGCTGTATGTTATCGATCATTTTATTATAGGCAGGAGATCCTGGTTGCAAACCTTGCATGACTTGATTCAATTTAATCAACGTTTGTTGCAAATCAATAAGAATATTTTGAAAGTCTTTGTTCGTCATCAGTTTATTTAATTCAGAAAAGGTACTTTGCGCTTCACGAATAGTTTTCTGACTTTCTACTAGTGTATTTATGGCTTGACTTATCATAGGTTCAATCGGTATATGATTGATTTTATCTAATGCCTCAATTACTTTTTGTTGAATCTGTGATAATCCAACACTAACCGTTGGAATAATATCATAATCAGAAACTTTTAATAACCCTTTCAATTGGACTTTTTCGTGATAGAAATCTAAATCAATATATAACGCTCCGGTAATTAAGCTAGCTGATTTTAAAGCTGCTCTTAATCCTTGTTTTAATGCCGCCGCAAACTCTTTTTCTAGATCAATATCAGTACTAACACGACCAGACTCAATATGGATTAAAACCGGAATACGAAATTCATTATCCAATTTTTGCCATAATTTCTCAGAATTAAAGGGGACTTCTATCACTGTTCCTAATCGAATTCCTCTAAATTCAACTGGTGCTCCAGGTTGTAATCCACGAACTGAATCAGAAAAGAACAAAATAAATTCTTTATACACTGTGTATAAAGAATTTTGAACACTTTTTTGATCTTCATAAAGCCTGAATAGATTTTTATCTTCGACCCGTTTGCCTGGTTTCCAACCTTCTATAACATCAAAACTAACCCCACCACTATATAATGTAGTTAAAGAGCCAATTTCTAAATGAACACCTTGTGCCGATAAATTAAAAGCAATACCGCTATCTTTCCAAAAACGAACATTTTCTGTTACCAAATCATCATAAGGAGCATTTATAAAAAGCTGATAATGCATATTGCGGCTTTTAATATCAAATGAACTCGCTTCTACTGAACCGACTCGATAGCCATGAAATAGCACTGGAGAACCGATATTTAACCTACCAGCCTGAGCACTAGTCAAAATCACTCTAATACCTTTATCATCAGGTAAAGCTAATGGTGGTGAACCTAATAAATCAAATTTCTCAGCATACTGTTCGCTATTACCAGGTTGTACTTCAATAAATACTCCAGAAAATAGCGTATTTAATCCAGTTATTCCTTCTTTACCAATAGCCGGTTTAACAACCCAGAATGCAGTATCTTTCTTTAATAAACCCCTCATGCCATCATTTAGACGTGCTTTAATAATTACATGCTTAAAGTTTTTATCAAGGAAAACTTTTTCTACCAATCCGATATCAACACTACGACTTTTAAGTTTAGTTTTTAGCGCTTCAACCCCTTCAACATTATAAGTAATCAATGTCACTTCAGGGCCCAAATGACTAAAATGATAAATTAAGATCCAAGCACCAATAAATATGGTGACAATTGGAATGATCCAAATCGGCGACCAGCTTTTTAGTTTGCTGATCTTTGCTTGCGAATCAGTATTATCTTTATTATCCACCTTGAAACCCTTTTCTTAACCAAATTTTATTCGGCAATACAACATTACAACGATCCCAAGTTAAACGCGGATCAAAAGTTATTGCCGAAAACATAGTTAAAATTACAACAGAAGCAAATAAAATCACCCCAAGCGCTGGTAAAACGTTCATTAATGGTCCCATTTGCATCATTGATGATAATATAGAAATCACAAAAACATCAATCATTGACCAACGTCCAACCAATTCAACAAGTTTATAAATAAAGTGCATCTTCACCGAATCCTGATTACCATAACCTTTAGCATTAAAACATAACCATCCTAGTGCCACTATTTTTAAGCTGGGTACCATAATACTAGTAATGAAAATTATAATGGCGATCAGATAGGAGTCATCACCCAATAATAAAATTACACCAGACATAATAGTAGAGTCTAGTCTAGTACTTAATGTATTCGTAATCATAACAGGTAAAATATTTGCTGGAATATAAAGGATTAATGAGGAGAGTAATAATGCCATTGTATTCTGCAAACTATTAGGCCGTCTAACATAACCTTTAACATGGCAACGAGGACAGTATTTTATTTTTATTGCTAAAATAGCCATACAGATATGACAGGACCTAACGTCTTGACTAATACCGCTTTTTCCTTCTTGAAGCTGGATCTCAAGCTGTGGCACTTCACCTATTTGCTGCCATAGCCAATAACGATCTAAACATTGAAATGCTCTAACCTGTAACAAACAAAAAAAACAATAAGGAATAAAACTGATACCAAAAGTAATTTTACAATAGGCCATTAGTTTAATAAAACTAACTAATACAGCAGCTAGAAAAATTTCTACCATGCACCAGGTTTTCATTTGAAATAATGTCCTAGCAAGATTTATTTTTAACCAAATCGGAAGATTAACTCGTTGACATAATAAAATAATGGCAACCATGCAAAAAGCAGGTATCGCAACGACAAAAAAAATAAAAAACAAGCCGAGACTAGCATAATTTATTTCAAACATCACATGGGCAATATCAAATATTGAAATCTGATTTTCAATACCCATGATACTTATTTTTACATAAGGGAATAAACCAGAAATAAATAACATAACTAATGCGCTAATCGCAATTATAGTTGCAGTTGGCTGATTAGCTAAATACTTCCACTTGGCAAACAAAACAGTATGACAACGTGGACAACTAGCTTTAGTACCTTGTTCTAAAACCGGTAATGCCACCAATAAATCACATTTCGGGCAAAGTATCTTATTGTTATAACTTTTATTAAGATGATTATGAGAGCACAACTTTCTCTCCTCTATACAGGCATAATGCTAAATTATTGACTATCTTTAAGTAATTCAATTCTTTACAAAAAGCTTAAATATAATTTCCATTTCTGTTTCTTTCTTAGCTAACGTTTTTATTCTTGATTTAATGAGAACAATGGCTAAGTAAAAAACTCAGTTGTACTAACTTGAAATTACAATATAGTAATTTCAGCATCTTTTCTCTCTAGTCATTCAGTAATTATTCTAGTTCTCTTAATAAATTGAGCTATTTATTTACTTTTTAATTTTAGAAGCTCTTTAGCACTATTTCCGATGTTATAATATTGATTTTTATAAACTATCTGGGTAAAGTTATTAATAGAAAACTCTTAACTATAAGAGGAATTTTCGCTACTAAGGTTGTCTTGAAAAACAAATAGTTATACAAATCAAAGAGACTTTTTTCTTGCTTCCTCTGCCAATATAAAGCTGCTTTTCATTAGTTAACTCGGCGACAATCTATCAGATGATATCGATTCATGAATTGAAGTAACTCATTCCAGTTTATTCTACCCATATTAATTATCACAATGAACATGCTATCCAGTGGAGATAATTCATAATATTACAAATATATCCTTGTAAAATCCCCATTACAGAAAAACATCTAACAATCTTATTTGGAAGGCTTCTGGCAAAACTACATCACAAAGATAAATGATTTACTTATCTATGACGTATGTTGCATAGCTTAACTTCACTGGAGTCCACAGTAAAATAAAGAGGTATTGATTTGAAAACAGTGTTTAGATGGGCGTCATTAGTTTCTTGCTTTATCGACGATATCTGCCAAACAACAGCGACATAAATATACTAAGTGGTATTATTGAAGTCGAGGAAACATTTTCTCTTAATTCTTTAAATGAAAGTATTAAATTCTACTATTCTGTATAAGAAAGGTATAAATGCTGGAGAGCAGGACATAAAAGGAAAGAATAAATACGATCTTAATTACACCAAATCGACAGGTTCTGTGAGTAATAAGATTCTCCTGAAGAGTTTAATGCAGAATGTGTTACCTGTTTCTTAATTCGATCATCGATAAGAATTTATCCTTTATTCGCATATAGATAAATAGTACAAAACTTTTGGCAGTGAGTATAAAATTAGTCACCATCATCTAATAAAATTAAATAATCAGAGAGTTATTGATAAGGAATTTTAGATTTAAAATTTGAATAGTTATATCAGTCAATTAAAAGGCTGGATAAACAAATTCTATAGTATGGAGTCTTTTTATTTACTGAATTATTTTCCCTGTAAACAATTATAAATTATTAGCAAATCTGGTATATGACAATCAGGCTAGGTTTTACTCTTACTCTAATACTTTATAAATTTATTTCCATTCTTAAATTGGATGTTATTTGCTTACTAGGTAAGCAGGGCTAATTTTATTAGCTGGTCCAGATTTTCTAATTAAACTATAGCATCTCTTAAATACCATTAAAGGGTTATTTTTAACTACAGTGCTTTTCGCGCATTAGATTCGTATCCTAACTGTCACACAAAATCCGACTCAATCAAATTTCTCGTTCTTATGATGCCCAGTGCAATAACAACGGGAAGGCATAGAATGTCAGCCATTCTTCTCAATCTTTCTGCAACTTCTTTATCGCTGTAGAATACCGATAAAAATCTTGCAACAAAAGATTAAGGGATTTATTAGCAGAATCACAGCTTTCTGGTAGTATAACTCCTGTATCTCAACTTTAATTTTTGGTTACATCCCTTTGGAGGTCTGATGGGCAGAATATTAGCTATTTTATATAGCTAAATAGCGTTTCTGCTACATCTTCAGAAATATTTTTATTATTCTATTCCAAAAAAGCAAGCACCGTCTCTCCCATAACAAATCTGGGAGATACGATTAAACTATTCACTCGTACAGAATATTAAGAGGTTAAGTCAATCTCATTTCTAACTCTTGATAAGCATCTTTAACCCTAAGTAACTCCTTACATCCATGCGCAGTGTTGCTGATAATGAGCAGCAGGAAAAGGTGATCAGCTTACCTGACAGGATAATCATATACTATTAGCAAGAAATAAATGTAGTGCATATCACTTAAATTATGCAATATAGGGAGGGGATAGGTGCTACGAACCTTACCTGCGCTCTTTTAAGTCATTACTGTTTCAGTCTATTGATATACTGGCAGAGAGACCATGTGCCTTTTACCAAGGAGCACTCAGGAGTTCATGAAAATCACCTGTGGATAATGCCTCTATATACAGGCTATGGTAGTAACTCTTCAACATTTCTTGCAGGCTTTAAATAATGCGCTAATAATAAGCTATTGAAGTATATTCTATTTTCAATAGAGGGGCAGGGAGCTGTACACCTCCTCCTGCTGGATCTTAGATACTTTAATCTCAACATCGACAATACCCATCTCTTGTATGGCTCGGTTGGGAAAAATAACTATTACGGATAATTTTATGCATGGGGATCCTTCACAGGCAATATCTGTTTTTTTCTGATACCTGTAGAATAGACTTTTCATGGCATATCATCTCTCTGATGTTGAAATCATTCAAAAATAATCAGCAGAATATCCCACATCATCTCAGAAACTTCATACACTAAAAATAAATATAACTTAGCATTTTATACTTGTAATGTACTGTCACTATAGAACTTACAGTAAAAATTATTAAATATTTCCTG
Organism: Arsenophonus sp.; assembly: GCA_046530735.1. GTDB lineage: Bacteria > Pseudomonadota > Gammaproteobacteria > Enterobacterales > Enterobacteriaceae > Arsenophonus. The sequence continues at coordinate 59,119 of JBHEQV010000006.1, read as the reverse complement.
AAATTCTGGGATTTTACAATGATATTGCTATAACTATAATGAATCTATCCAGCGGAGAGATGTTCACTGTAACAGTATGTAGCAGATTAAAGTGGAATAAGTTTCTTCAATACATAGATCACATTATCTAATAGATTATCACCGAATTAACTAATGAAATGCAGTTTTATATTGGCAGAATAAGGAAGAAAAAAATCTCTTTGATCTCTATAACTATTTGTTTTTCATGGCAATCCCTGTAGCAAAAATTCTTTATACAGTATAAGGGTTTTCTACTAAGAATCTTTTCATATATCCTTAATGATCACAGGCATATTCCTCCATTATTTGCCTATGACATTATCACTCATTCAAAAAGCCCATAATCTTTTTCTTGCGAAAAAGATCTTTCATCCTCTCGATGGATATGCTGACAGTCGTACGTGAATTTTTTAACACTGTATTGATCTCTATCTGGACTTAATCGTTGTTTATTCATGCCTAGAGAGGCGAAATTTTCGTGAAATGAGGCAGAATAAGTTGAAGCCGAAGTATAAAGCATTTAAAAGCTACGAACCTGGGTTATAAATCTGCACGTAGATATAAAATACCTTCTACAAATATTAAACATAGCTTCATAACGTTATCTTTTAGTAAGTATAGTATAGATTATGTCCTTCGATAGGTTTTATCTGTCTTTACAAGGCTAAGACTGTTTCGAATGTTAGACACACTCTTTACGTGATCTTAATCTAGCATATCATAGCTATCCATTTGGCACTTACAGAGTAATGATGGTAAAGGATTTATAGACTACCTTTTGCTATGAAAAAACGTTTAGCTCCAAAAAACAGGAATTCGACCGTTTATGTACAGAACTTAATATAGAACAACGACTTAAAAAACTGCCGATGCATTTCTTAAACGAATGGCATTGTCAAACGATTAATCAGCGTATAGAAAGATTAGCTGAAAACCTTCATTTTAATTCTTACAAAGGGTTTGAGATCACTCTAGATCAATATGCTTGGCCGTATAATCAGGAATTATGCCAATCAGTATTGGGTAGTAAACCTCCATTGCAGTCTATAAAAGACTAGTTTAAAGTTAAACCTGAATTATTCAAAAATCTTCATACTATCTCTTTGGATGTGAGAGGAGATAGTATCAACTTGAAGAATGTTATTTTTCAGCAGCCATTAAAACCTCGCGATTAAGTCTATTTTATCACTACCTTGTACTTAACACTAAAATTATCAATTAACATTTCATTACTAATGCGATAATTGATATTATCAACCTTAAATTCTAGCTTGCTAGAGAAACTTTCATCGAAAACTTGCATTTGCCATATCAATTTTTTATATCGGTTAGAATGTGCTATCCCGTCAATAATTCTTTATTATTAATTAACTAATCATCATTAGCAACTAGACAGGAAGATAAATTAGCTAGATCAAGATCAGCGATAGGAGTTGGTATATGCTGAATAAAAATGATCATAAAAGACTAAACAATATACTACTCTGGAAATCTTTTAAAAAATCTTCTAATCAGAAAAATGGTAGTTAATATACAGATTATTAACTGGTTCATCTAGAAAAAGAACTAGCGACTCTCGTGAACTATGAGCCGCGACAATTTAATCTTGCATAATAAACAGCCAAGCTATTAAAGATAATGAACTATTAGTTAGCAGATCTAATTGTTTAATTAGATCATTGATCTATCTGTTGAGTAACTATAAATTAATGCGATCTAATACCCATTTTAATTAATCTAATTTATTAGAATTCTTTTAACTTGGATTTTGCTTGAGCATTTTTACTATTTTATGAAAAGATTTAATATAACTTATCTGTTTTTAATCACCTTCAGCGATAAAACCAAATCAGTGCCACTGATATCTCACGCGAATCTTTATTATAAACGAGCAACTTTTAGATATTGCTGATAAATAACCTACCAATCATAAAACAGTTGCTTTTTAACAAAACGCAAATTATGGTTAATTTGTTAGCAACATTACGATAACCAAATAGACCTTTTATTATCTTCATATGCAACTCTGCATTATCTAATAATGGCGAATTACTAAAAATAAGATAGGCAGCTAATATATTAATTAATGATATAAATTACTTTTTTATCTACATGACCAATCACTCAGCAGTTATAGATTTGGCAATTACCTATAAAATCAAGTAAAATGATCTGCTGAGTGATTTTCTTGACCGTTAATCATGTATTGAGTAATTCATAAATATCCACTTTAAAAATATGCTTATTATTAGAAATATACTACTGGGGAAGCACCACCCATAATTGCATCGCCGGAATGCAAGAAAGCGCTTAATCTGCATCATCAAGTTATTATGATAATCTTGCATATAATATAGTATTAATGCCATTTGAATTGAGAAAAGTGTCTGGATTAATAAAAATCAAATAAAATTTTCTGTTATCTGTGCTACACAAACCTAAACATTCAGATTAAATAAAATGATGTTGCTTACCTATTAATTTATTGATCTGTAATTTTTCTATCCATTCTAAGTAGGTAGAAAAATGCAACACTGATGATTAAACAAGCACCACAAAGAAGACCTGCGTGTTGTAAGCAGACAGATTCAATAATTTTTCTTTGCCTATATGTGCTTATATTTTACGCATCAATCGATGATATAAAAACAATCCTGTATATAAATAATCGATCAATTTATCCATAATTTTATATTATGCATTCATGTACTAATAAGAAATTATCCTGCTGGGATAATTTCTTATATTTGCTGTTTATCAGATTGGCGTTGACATATTTTTAATACCAATTGAGTTGAAGCTAACATGAATACCTAGATGCTTGCATTGATTATATCAAACAGACTTTTGTTTAGCTTTATGGATATCGATACTCTTAAGCAGAATATACACTTAAATAGCGATATGATTTCCATAACAATCAACTGCAATAGTATATTCAGGTAAGTTATCATCATATATGCGATAATAATTAATCTCTTAATTGCTTGGCCCATTATTAAGTTTTTATTATTTTTCATCCTGTTAACAACATTTTCACCATCCATGCTATGGATGACAGCTATTTTTAATAGATAAAAGATAATTTTCTAAACGCAATTTGACGATTAATTTTAGCTTTAAAACTCAAGTTCAGCTCGGAATCCTAAACAAGCTAATAACTCTGGTGAATCACTAAATAGTGATAAACGCCAACCGAAAAACTGACTTTTTAGCACCCTGTCTAACAGACTATAGAGCCTGATTAATGCAGATTTACTTTTTAAATATTTACCATAGGGTGCATTGCTGGTGATAAATCCCTGTTGATTTAAAGTAAATAGATTTACTAACTTAGCTGCATCACTAAATTGAAAATTTATTAAGAATTGAACACCAGATTGTTTAAGATTCTTTTTAGCTAGTTCTAAAACATAATGATCAATATCAAAGCAATAGAAAGCGCAATAGGTTGCTTCACACCCTTTTGAAAACGTTTTTCTGATACAGTAATTACTGTAGTTCAAAACGTTGAATTGTAACCTAAACAGAATTAAAATTCCCAAAAATTAATGCGATAAACTGGTCGCACGATCAAAAGCTATCATTGCTGTTTTAATTAATAATCTGCTGGAACCATACATAGGATTAACCATTATCAAAAGGCTGCCAACTTAAGCGTAAAAACAATTACCGTCGATAAACTCTCTTTGAGAGACGCTTGGCCTGACAAACTGTCATAGCCATGAATATGTAACGAATTACCACTTAAATCCAATGATATTATAGCATTTATTATATCATTATATTTATGTAAATAAATATTAATGCGTATATCGGGTTGTTGTTTATCACCATTAGATCGTATATATATTTTATTCTGAAAACTGTCCGCTATAACGTCCTTAACTCGTAAAGCTCCATACTTGCTATTACAGATAACTTGATTCGTTCCTCATAAAAATAAACACCAAAAGTTTCATTAACAGTAAACAAATCCGACCAATTAATTGCCTGTGCTGCAAGGTAAAGATCCATATAATTAAAATCTTAAATCTAGTTAATGGTAATAAAATCCTCGATGCTAAACAACTCCATGACATACTCTTATGCATGTCACGTTCGTCAATTTGAAAATGCACAGCACTTTGAACAACAAGATAATGCTTTGTGCCTAATATTCAAGTTCATTTTTAAGTAATTCTTCCAGTTCAAATGCCGTAGTAGCAAACAAAGCTCTCATATCGCTGTTACATGAATAAAAAATTTCTGTATGTTATAATAAACCCTACTCACATATTATAAAGTTACTAGCAAATTATTATGCTTAGACAGGAGTTAAGAATAATCCGGTTATCTAACCTTTATGCCAATCTAGTTAAATCAATAAAAGAAATTCTATTATTATAAACTTATGCAAAAATAGTGGCCTGATTTTCAATTTCTATTTTATAATTACTTCTTACCATCCCGGATGGTAGTATTTTTTTTTGAATAATTCAAGTTTAACTTTGAATCAATCTTTCATAGACTGCAATGAAGTTTTACTATCTAATACTGATTGAGGCATTCCTGATTGTACAATCAAACATATCAATACAGAGTAATTTCAAACTCTTTATAAGAATTAAAATGAAGACTTTTAGCTCATCATTTTCTTTATACGCCCATTAAATGCCTCAATTATAACATTTATTTAAGAATGTATCGGCGGTATTTAAGTCGTTGCTCTATAACTAACCCCTATACATAAACGATCGAATTCCTGTTTTCGTGGTTAAATACTTTTTAATAGCAAAAGGCAGTCTATAAATCCTTTACCATCATTAGTCTGTAAGTACCAAATGGATGGCTATGATATGCTAGATTAAGATCACGAAAGAAGTGTCAAGCATTTTACGTAGTCTTATAGACTTATAAAGACACATAAAAATCCATCGAGTGATGCGATTTATACATATGAAAAGATAACATTATAAAGTTTCGTTTGGAAATTACGAAAGATATTTCGTATCTACGTGCAAATAATCAGACTAGTATCTTTGTAAACACTTTATAGTTCAGCTTCGTAGCTTCTCTTCTACCTCATTATCACACAAATCCCTTCCCATGTCTGCATAAACAACGATGCAAGGTAGACGAAATACAAGGGGGTTCAGGAATTCGCATACGACTGCTAGCAATCATTGAAATATAAGGTTTTTCATGAAAACAACTACAGCTTCTTAAATTGGCGACAGCGTTGTCAGAAAACGGTATGGAATATACCTATGCAACGAGAGGGTCTATATAATGATCCGGAACTAAACAGTTACCAATAATCAAGGTAGATTTATCATATTACACAGCAGTATTTGTAAGTACTGTTATTTAAGGGATGCGGTCTATGCTGACAAAGATTATTGCTTTTCTCACAGAGAAATTTGTAGGCATGTCTATATTCCAATTGTTGTGGCTTAAAACAGTATTCTCCAGGCTAGATAATTCAGTAAATAAAACAAGTTCCATCATGTAAGTTACTCAGCCATCCTTTTTAATCAGCTGATATAATTGTTCACATTTTAAATATGGAATTCCTTGCCAATAACTTTCTGGTTACACTATCCTAATTAGGTGATGGTGGCTAATTTCACGCTCGCTAACAAAAGTTTAGCACTATTTAGCTCCATCCGAATTAAAAATGAACTCTGATCTATGATCAACTCAAGAAAACGACTAATCACTCCACTCTAAATTAAACTCTTCAAGAATCTCATCATTCACATAATCCTCTTAATCTCTGGCTATTAAGAGCTTAATTTGTTCTTTTCTTTCATTCTGTTCCAAGTTTTCTAACTTTTCTATTTGGAATATAAGGCTTTCCTTTAAAAGATTCATAAAAAATATTTTATTGAATTCAAACAATAACACTTAGTGTATTTAAGTTGGCTATCACCGTCACCACTGAAAAAAGAAGCAGTAACACAATCTAAACCTGTTTCAAATCAATGCCTATTTATTTCTTTAATTCTCGTAAAGTTAACTTATTCAACATACATAGCAGATAACTAAACCATTTATCCTTGTGATATAGTTTCGTTAAAAAACTTTCAATAATATTGTTAAATTTTTCGTACAATCTGGGATTTCAGAATGATATCGCTGTAACCTCTAATGAGTAGGTCTCTATCCCATAGTGGATAAGATGTTTACTATGACGGTATTGGCAAAATAAAGTGGAGTAGTTGCTTAAATGTATGAATTAACATCATCCAACAGATTATCGGCGAATCAACTAATAAAATGCAGCTTTATGTTGGTATGGAGTGAGGAAAGAGTCTTTTTGATCTGTATGACTGTTTCCTTTTTCATGGCAACCTCTGTAGCGAAAATTCTTTTTAGAGTATAAGGGGTTTTACCAATAACCTTTATTAACATAGTCAATCATCAACATCATCTCGTTTTAGTTTTTAGAAACGCTAAGTTCAAATATGCTATAACGTTTAACAAAAGTAAACATAGATGCTATTTTGACTTGAAGAGCAACTCTAATTTTATGTGTTGTAGTTACCTGATGATGGAAATTCATCGCTATCATCATGATATTTTGTCCTCAACTATATCTATTTAGTAGCAATCTTTCCATGAATAGAGTTATGAGGCAAGGGTTTATATAATGATCCGGAACCAAAACTTTAAAAAAGCGTTTTGATATTATCTTTATCCATTACCTGCTACTTTAATCCTATATATGAAGTATTTTATTTATTTCTATTAGTTTCATGACTTAAGATAAGTTTATATTTTACTATTTTTTGTAACTTTATTTATAAATAATTCCAATAACTGATTCAGTTAAGTATAGTGACGAGTAATTTATTGTTAGCAAGAAAAGTAAAATATGCTGTTTTGCTTGATCTGACCTATTCGTATTTATTATTAGGACATTGATACGAGAAGTATAGTTTATCATGTAGATTATGTCTATTTTTTGCGCACATGAAATAGAAATATTACGAGAAAAGGATTTAAATAACAGAAATTACGAGAAAAATTTAGATTTTATCGTACGTAAAATAACAATTAACTATATTTATATCCGCCGCTAAATTGAATGATTTATTGATTAATGATTTATTGATTATTGAAACAAAAATCGCTCAGATTTAACGTATATCATTGACTTTTCTTTAAACGTTAACTAATCAACAAGGATAAAGAAATTTATACAGCAGAAATAATTTTTGTTGATAATTGATACTTCTAAAATAAAACCAACCTGGCTTTAGCCTATTGTCAAGGAGTTTAAGTAGTAACTAACATGAATATCATAGATTTATTCCTAAAAGCGAGTTTTTTTGTTCAACTTATCATATTGATTCTAATAGGGTTTTCCATTGCTTCTTGGGCCATTATTCTTCAAAGAAGTAAAATTTTAAATATCGCAACCCGAGAAACAAAAGATTTTGAAGATCGTTTTTGGTCCGGTATTAAGCTATCGTCTCTCTATAAAGAATCTCAGATTCGGCATGATACATTAACTGGATCAGAATATATTTTTTATGCTGGATTTAAAGAATTTACTCGTTTACGCCAAACTAATCTTCATACACCAGAAGCAGTGATGAACGGCGCATCTAGAGCTATGCGAATATCAATGAATCGTGAATTAGAATCATTAGAGTCGCATATTCCTTTCTTAAGTACTGTAGGATCAATAAGTCCTTATATTGGACTATTCGGTACCGTTTGGGGAATTATGCATGCTTTTATTGCTTTAGGTTCAGTTAAACAGGCAACATTACAAATGGTTGCCCCAGGTATTGCTGAATCATTAATTGCAACAGCAATTGGCTTGTTTTCTGCCATTCCAGCTGTGATGGCTTATAACAGACTGAATCAGCAAGTTAATAACTTGAATCAAAGTTATGACAATTTTATCGAAGAATTTTTAGTTATTATACATCGTCAAGTTTTTGTTTCTGAAAAGCAATAAATGCGGAGAACAGAAAGATGGCATACACTCGACATAGACGTGAACTGAAATCTGAAATTAACATCGTTCCTTTATTGGATGTACTGTTAGTACTGTTATTGATTTTTATGGCAACAGCGTCGATTGTTTCGCAAAGTGTAAAAGTGAAATTACCTGATGCTGCACAGTCAAAAACTGTGTCAGGTACTGATAATTTACCTATTATTCTTGAAGTTTCTGAAGTAGGGAAATACAGTGTTATTGTTGATGGTCATCGAGAAGAGTTTTTATCATCAGAACAGATTGCAAAAATAACAAAAGACGCATTGCTAAAAAATCCGAAGACCATTTTTTTAATTGGCGGTGATAAAGATGTACCTTATGAAGAAATTATTAAAGCGCTAAATATACTTCATCAAGCTGGCATTAAATCAGTTGGCTTTATGATTCAATCTATTTGATTTAATTGCATAATTACTGGTTTGGAAATATGTTGTGAGAAAAACAGAAGAACAGAAAAATAAACTGAGTCGTTCTATCCTACTCTCTATTATACTTCATGTTTTACTATTTAGTTTTATTATTTGGGGTTCATTAAATCAAGTTATTAAACTTGATGGTGAAGTAATTGATATTGATGCGATTATGGTTGATCCAGGCGCCGTAATAGAACAGTATACCAAGATGAAACAGCAGCAAAATAGTCCTAAACAAGCCGATGCTGAGCAAAAAAAACGTCTTCAACAGCAAGAAGAGGAATTCCGAAAAGAGAAGGAAGAAGAACAAAAACGCTTTAAAATGATTGAGGAGGAACGTATTAAAATAGAACGAGAAGACGAACAACAACACATACAAACAAAAGAAACCGCGAAACAAGCCAAAGAACAAAAGAAAAGAGCTGAAGAGGAATCGGATAAAGCTAAAGCAAAACAAGAGCTGCTAATAAAAGAACAGGCAAAAGTAAAAGCAAGAGTAAAAGAGAAAGTCAAAAAAGAATCTGAAATAGATAAATCTCAAGTACAAACAGAGTTAAAAGAAAAAGCTGAAAATGCAGATAAGAAAAAGACAGATGTAGTAAAACAAACTACTGCGGTTTACTCTCCACTTAGTGGTTTAACTGCTAAACATCCATCTCAGCAAATAAGAACTTCAGCAGCAGCTGAAGTAGAAAATAGAAAAAGCGAAGTATCAAGTTTAGATGTAGATAATTATGCTGGTAAGATAAAAGCTGCAATTGAGAGAAAATTTTATAATTCTGATATTTATCGGGGAAAAACATGCGAATTAAACATAAAACTCGCTCCTGATGGCATGCTAATTAGCGTTGCGCCTAAAAGTAATACAGAAAATGATCAATCACTCTGCAACGCAGCGATACGTGTAATCAAAACAACAACAATGCCTAAACCACCTAGTCGTATTATTTATAATGCATTTAATGAACAGGGAAGCGCTTTAATATTCAAACCTTAGTTAGGTAAGGTTACTAACAAGATAACGTCAAAAAATTAATAAAATTTTTCATTTGTCTGGTTTTGTGCATGCACCTTTGTTAATATTCAAATTAATTATTACGTACTGAATACGTAATAAGGGAGAAAAAATGAAGCAAGTATTTAAATTATTATTAGGTTTTCTAATATTATTGGCAGCATATGCTCAAGCAGAAATTCGAATTAAAATTACTCAAGGTGTCAACACTGCACCACCTATCGCTATTGTTCCTTTTAAATGGACTGGAACAGCTACTTTATCTGAAGATCTAGGACAAATAATTGCTGCTGATTTACACAATAGCGGTAAATTTAATCCTATTGATCCCAATCATATGCTTCAACAACCAAGCACCGCATCGGAAGTCACAGCTAATTTTTGGACAGTATCAGGTATTAATGCAGTTGTTGTTGGTCAGATACAGCCAGCTGCTGATGGTCAGTATATTATTAATTATCAACTGGTTGATGTGGTGAATTCCCCTGGCGTAGTATTGACGCAAAACCAATTAAAAGTAGCAGCAAAATGGTTGCGTTATGCGGCACATACTATTAGCGATGAAGTCTTTACTAAATTAACTAGTATTCGAGGTGCATTTCGTACCCGTATCGCTTACGTAGTTAAAACTAATGATGAAAAATTTCCTTATGAATTAAGGGTCTCAGATTATGATGGTTATAATCAATTTACTGTTCATCGATCAACTGAACCACTGATGTCTCCAGCCTGGTCGGCTGATGGCGAAAAATTAGCCTATGTAACATTTAAAAGTACTAGTTCAGCATTAGTTATACAAACGTTAGCGACAGGAGAAGTCCGGCAGATTACTGCTTTCCCGCGTCATAATGGTGCTCCTACCTTCTCCCCTAATGGTAGAAAGCTTGCTTTTGCCCTATCAAAGAGTGGAAGTTTAAATCTTTATGTAATGGACTTAGTCAGTGGTCAAACTCAACAAATAACAAATGATCGCAGTAACAATACTGAACCTAGTTGGATGCCAGACAGTCAGACACTTATTTACACTTCTGATCAAGCTGGGAATCCACAAATATATAAACTAAATATTAATCCTGGTAGTATTCCAGAGCGCATTACTTGGGAAAGAAATCAAAATCAGAATCCAAGCGTTAGCTCTGATGGTAAATTTATGGTAATGGTCAACTCAAGTAATGGTAAACAGCAGATTGTTAAACAGGATCTGGTAACGGGTAATATTGAATATTTGACGAATACCTTCCTGGATGAAACGCCAAGTATCGCACCTAATGGTACTATGGTAATTTATTCGGCCTCACAAGGAGGAGGTACTGTATTACACCTGGTATCAACGGATGGGCGTTTCAAAGCGCGTCTGCCGATGACTGATGGAAAAGCTAAATTTCCTGCTTGGTCGCCGTATTTATGATGTATACTAAATAAGTATGTCAATAACAATTAAAGGATTGAATAAGATGCAATTGAATAAAATGCTTAAGGGATTAATATTAATGTTACCTATACTAGCTTTTACAGCATGTAGCTCAAAAAAAAATAATGGCAATATGAGTGCTAAACACAATGTAACAGATAGCAATACTAGCTTCACAAATGAGCAATTAGGTCGTCAGCAAGCACAAGAATTGCAAAGTAATAACATTGTTTACTTTAATTTTGATAAGTATGATGTTAAACTAGAATATATACAGCTGTTAGATCAACATGCAACTTTGCTACGCAGCAATCCTTCAATTAAAGTTACCGTGGAAGGACATACTGATGAAAAGGGTACACCAGAGTATAATATTGCACTTGGTGAACGCCGTGCTAATGCTGTAAAATTTTACTTACAAAGTAAAGGCGTAAACGGTAAGCAAATTGCTATTATATCTTATGGTAAAGAAAAACCAGCTATACAGGGTAATGACGAAGCAGCATATGCTAAAAATCGTCGTGCAATACTTGTGTATTAATAGTATACAAGAGTACTATATGAAGAGTAACTTTAGATATCTTTATTTGAGTCTATCATTATTGGTTGGCATAGCGACTCCAGTAGGCGCTACTATCCAAGCGCCAATCATTAATGTCAGCTCAATTTCTACAAGTAATAGGCTAATGCAAATTGAGACAGCGGTCAATTCTCAAGGTCAATTATTATATCAAATTCAGCAGCAGTTATCGGATGCTCAGAGGGATATTGATACATTGCGTGGTCAACTTCAGGAAACTCAATATCAATTAAGTCAAGTTATTGAGAGGCAAAAAGATCTATATAGGCAGTTAGATTCATTTGACGACTAATTCAAATAAAGTCAAGAAAAATATTAATAATAATAGTAATTATACTATTGCACATCTAAACTAGAAAATAAAACGGCTAACTATGATGCGATCTTTACAGTTCCTATATTAAAGAAACAAACCTAAACAGTATCTGTGCATAAGGAATTATTTCTTTTTTAGCATTTTATTAAAACTTACTATAAATCTAATTATCAGACTAATATAAATTATTAGCTTACCTAATTTAATTATAACTAGGAAAACAAAGATAATGCGGATTTTTGCTGCTGTTGTTAAAACATTGCCATATTTTACTAAAATGAAGCAAAATTCCTTTATAAAAATAGGACTACTGATATAAGTAAAATGGTAAAAATTATAAAGCCAGTTTTGTTTATTAAACAATAATTAAAGTATATCCGGTAGCCCGCCACAAAATGCATAATTAGCAAAGAAGAAATTAGCATCATTCTAAATGAATAACTCCAAAGTATATATTGTTATCTATTTTAGGGATAATTATGTGCTTAATAAGCATTAAAATTTTTTAGTAAAATTGCATCTATAGTAAAATAAGGAAATATACTCAGCCATCACAATTTTAGATAATTTCAAATGGGTCGTTAGCTCAGTTGGCAGAGCAGTTGACTTTTAATCAATTGGTCACAGGTTCGAATCCTGTACGACCCACTACTTAAATAAGTGGGAACCCGCTAATAGCGATTATATAATTTTCTTAGATGCAACATCGGTTATATAAAACCGAGTATCCTATCAATATTTTAGCATACTTTTGCATGTATAAAGAAAATAAATGAACATACCTTTATTTTCCAATCAACATCCATTTGCAACACAAATAGCAGTACACCAGCTGAATTAATCAACTTTTTAAAAAGTATGTCTCAGATCGTGAAATCGAAAATCCTTCAATTCCTTCTTTCATGTATAGCAAACTTAAATACCTTGTTAGGATTCTATATCATTGGTATGATATCAATTATGGAGTTTAATTTTCGTTCTCTGACAATTATAAACATACTGTTTCTATTCTTTATATCTATCTAATTATGGATCATCTGACAGACTGTTTTATTGAGCGAAACTGCCAATTGCTCTAAAATTTTTAGCAGCTGAGCAGGATTAATCGAAGCAACTTTACAAATCAAATAAATCCGTAACCAGAACAAATATTATTACTGGCTTCAGGTAATCAACAATTTTATCAATTTAAGAGATGCGCTTGCTCTTTTGTGAAGCACTTAATTCTTGATTGTTTAGGAGAGCTTTTTTATATATAATAAATTTCACTATTCCCATTTGTTTAATGCCATCCTTAGTTAAAAGGAGAATAAAAACCAATTACTCTCACCTTGATGATTGCGATAAGAAATCTGCTTTACCTCTTTTATTTTTATTCTTGAATCAATATTCTGATATTTATTATTTATAATCTCAATGATTTTTGATTTGAAAATACTGACATCAAAATTTAATTTTTTCTTTATCTTTATTATTGTTTTCTTGTGTTAATTTTTCTTTAGCTAGCAAAAACTCTATTCTCAAAGAGAGACTCTAGATCTTAATCTAGATATTCAACTTTCTAAGTATCGGATTTAAGTTTATCATCTAGTTATTGTGCTAATTTTTATTGGTTATGCTAAGACTCTGTCTAATTCGTTTACTGATTGCGAAACGAAATCACAGTGCCAGAGACATTATCTTATAATTTAATTGACATATTTTAAATTTTTATTTTAATTTATCACAACAATTAACTTTCACGCTGATATTCCAATGTAATTGATGGATATACACACAAAACAGGAGGATTTTGACATTTCAGAGTTATTAGCAAAGCTTTGTGGTGGTATGTATGATCAGGCTATGTTTCACTCTGATGCTTCGTTAACCCATTCTCTATTCTTAAATAGCACGTTGTTTACCAGCACATGATTAAGAAGATAAAAAACTCCCTAAGCTGTTTCCAGCTTTCTGAGGAGATAAGAGCAGCTTAAATAACATTGAAATGATTGCTTTCTCAAGTCACAATGCTTCTCACCCGTTGACTTCATAGTCTTGCTGTCGCAAAATCCAATATTTAAATTGGATTTGTCGTTTTTATTGACACCACAGCAGGATGATAGGAAGCCATAGAATGGAGTCATTCTTTTAAATCTTTCTCCAGCTTTTTCATCGCTGCAGAATAGTACTTAGATAAAATTTTAGTAACAAAATATTAAGCTTTATTAGCGCATCGCTGACTCTCTGCTAGCTATAACTCCTTAAGCTCACATTAATTTTCGGTTGCATGCCTTTAGAGAGTGAAGCTAGGACATAAGATATTTTGTGTAGTTAATGGCGTTGGTATTACATCTCCAGAAATGTCTTTGACATTGTATTCTAAAAATCAATGGCAGAGTCTAGTCTTTCGTAGAAACGAACCTAGGAGATATAGTTAAGTACGTGCTCGCAGGGCATTTAAGAACTAACCACAGTTTATTTCTAACTCTCGATAAGGATCTTCGAATGCAATGAAATCCTTACGTTCATATGCAGTGATGTTAATAATAAGCAGTAGACAACCGTGATCATCTTGTTTGATAGCATAGTGTAATATGCCATCGACCAAGAAATAAACATAGCGTGTATCGCTAAATCACGCAAACATGCCCACATTCCCTGTGAATTTCAAGACATTGCTGTTTCAGTCTGCTTATAAACACTTGTAAAATATCATACGCTTTTCACCAAAAAGCGCTTACAGAGCTTCATAAAATCACCAGTGCATAAATACCTCGCAGGTGCAATCATAAGAGTAGCTATTCGACATTTTTTGCACATTTCAGATAAGGTGGTTCAAAGAGTTTTAAAAATGTATTCCGTTATCACTGCGATTCCCTTTAACCTTAAGCAGTTTAATCTCAATATCGCCAAAAACAATCTATATAATTCACTATAGCAAATAACCGTTACGGATGACTGATGAGATCCGTAGATAAAGCAAGGCGCTGAACAGATTAACAGAAGATGACTTCGAGCTCAACCAACGGCAGTGCCTGTCAGCTACCTGGCACGCCATTACGGATGAATTTATATAATGGATCACAGATAATATTTAGTTTTGCGGATATTTATATGATAAATTTTTCATGGCATATCATCTCTATATTGTTGACATTATTCAAAAAATCAATCAGCAAGATACACACCACCATCTCAAAACTCTATACATCAGAAATAATGATAACTCATAAGATGATGACAAATATTAAAATATATAAACTATTTTTAGTTACGTGCCCTCCTACCAAGATTTTATCAATGATATAATAGAAAGAATTTGGTGAATAAGAGAAAATGTTTGCACAATGTGTGCGAGGACAAAAATATCTCTTGGTTGCTTACTTTAACGAAGGGGAATCTCGCAAAGGAAAAATAAATTTAATCCAAACTCAATTTTTTTACAGTTAATTTTAGGCACAAGTAATAGCTTAAATTTGATTGAGCTATTTAGATTAAAATGATAAGAAAAATTAATATATTATCTGAACACAAATTTATTTCTTTAATAATTTATTGCGTTATATTGCTATATATCTACAATATTCCTTCTATTTCAATTAATGCGATAATAAAAGATATTCCAGTTAAATAGTTATAAGAAAGGTTATTTCTCTTTATTAATTGCATATAATTCGCGCACTTTTATAATTACAAATCGTAAGATGTTCAGATTCTAATCCTAAGGGATTAATTAATTGTTCTATTGTGATGGATTTAGTGAGTTATTTACCTTTCTAAATTACTACATCTAAGATTTGATTAGTGGTGTTGATAACTATTACTACGGTGGAAATTTCCATCGTTTACCTCTCTCTACATTGATTAAGAGGAGAGAAATACTCGCAAATTTAACTTAATAAATAATTTATTGCATATCATTTATGAGTTTTAATTTCCACTATAATAGACATGCTTTTATGATGATATCAATTAATTGATCGTCAATTATTAGATTATTTTATTTTAAACTAATCTATGCGAGAAAGATAAGTCCTAATCGCTCATCTTTTCAGAATCATGGAAGATTAATAAATACTTCCCTTTTGGGTGGCACTACCATAACGTATATAAAAACATCAACTTTAACAGATACGCATTTACCAATGGCGAATAAAACCCAATATCCTTACTTTAATATCTTAACTTCGATAGTTTATCTATCGTTATCAGACAGAATGACTATCAAATTTTGTGCCAATTGTTATACTACTTCTAAATGTATAAATGGTTAACCGTTAAATAGACAAGTAACTTTGTGAGCGCATAATTTCTAACTATTCTCATTCATCAAATTTTATATATTCTTGTTCTAGCATCGATAGGTGGATCTCTAACTATTTTATTATTTCATTCATGATGTTTTTCGATTAAAATATATTGACCTGCTCTTTTTAAGTTTTTTCTTGAAAAGATAAAATCTTTATCTCAGATGTTTATTTGATCATTAAAGCTTAGTTGATACATACCAAGAAGATAGTATGGTTTTTTAAATAATTCAGATTTAACTTTAAACCAATCTTTTATAAACTAGAAAAAAATTTTACTCTCCAATACTGATTGGATAATTCTTGATTGTACAGCTAAACATATCATGCAGTGTGATATCAAATTCTTAATCAGAATTGAAATGATGGTTTTGAAAACAATCTTCTGTTCGCCCATTAAATCACTCAATCATATTATTCGTTTGGAATATCGAGAATTATACTTATTTCTGATATATCCGATTTCGGAGATGGATAGGATATCATGCTTATTATTTGATCAAATATTTCAATAACAGAGAGATGATATGCTATGAAAAGTCTACCAACAGGATCTGTGATATCAGATGTTAGTTGTGAGATTCCATTGTATAAAATTTATTCGTAATACTGTCATGGAGCTGATAGCTCTGCTGTTAAGAGGGAGCTCGAATCCATTTTATGATAATATTGCTTGGACGTCAGCCTTTAATCAAAGAATATCAGATGCCGTCATCCGTAATGGTTATTTGCTATAGTGAATTATATAGATTGTTTTTGGCGATATTAAGATTAAAGTGCTTAAGATTAAAGGAGATCGCAGTGGCAACGGAATATACTTTTAAAACTCCTTGCACCACTTTATCTGAAACGTGCAAACTATCGAATAGTTGCTATTTTAGCTGTACTTGTGAAGCATATCCACTAGTGATTTTCATGAAGCTCTGTTGGCTCTTCTCGATGAAAGTATATGGTATCTCTAACAAGTAGTTATCAGGAGACTAAAATAGCAATGACGATGCCTGCGTAATTTAAGCGATACCGTTATGTTTATTTCTTAGCTGATTGGCATATACACTATGCTATCAAGCAAGATGTTCGTCTTTGTCCTACTTTCTCATTATCAACGGCATTGAGCATGAACATAAGGAGCTCGTTTCGGTCGAATATGCTTATCGATAGCCAAAATCGTAGGCCGAATTTCTGGATGACCGCGCGAGCGCAAAACTTAACTGTATCTTTCAGAGCTTGGGATGGGTGCGCGGTCTCCTTGGTTTTTGGAATACAATGAGTAAAGATATTTCTGCATGAAACCGTACCAACCTGTTAGGTACACAAGATGCTAATATGCTGGCCTTTTACTTCCTAAAGGCATGTAACTAAAAGTTAAAGCTAAGCTACAGAAAATCTGGCTAGCAGAGAGCTACGATTAGTACTGATAAAACTTTTAATATTTTATTGGCAACATTTTTAATGAAAGTATGCCCTTTCAACTATAAAGAAGCTGAAGAAGATAGAGAAAACTACTAGTATTCTACGACTTTTTATCACCACACTAGGTATCAATAAGAATGACGAATCCTATTGAGTCAGCATTTTCGAAAATGAGACCATGAATCCTATGCATGAAGAAGTGTAGTTCGAAGAAATAACCCTTTCAATCCTATTTAGCTACTTCCTTCTGCTTAGAAAATCTGAGACCAGATCCCGAGGAGTTAAACCTACTGGACTATAACGGTAAAGAGCGTCTAACTAAGAATGGAAAGCAGATTTACGAAGCATCAGAGTAGAGCGTAATATTACCACCATACACAAAGATTTGTTGATTACTCTTTATATCTTATAATTCGTAGATAATTTTAATTAAAAAAGATTGAAATAACATAAAAAAGGATTAAAATTGAAGAAAAACTTTACCACTAAATATGCTAGTCATACTCAGCATATAAGTGAAAATGCATTGATTATATCACGAAATCTATTAGGTTTTAAAGTTAATCAATTGCATACTCTACCTACTCTCGGTCACACCGTAGGTAATAATAATGGGATAGATGGGAAAATGAATTAGTTTCTTACTATGCTACAGTAAGAAAGATGTATAATTTATTGATTTACAATAATTATGTAGATAAAAGCAAAGCTTTTAATCACTTTATACTTATTTTACCTACTCTATTCAATTTAAATAAACAAGTTTTTATGGCAGCAACAGAAGCAATCAATAGAAAGAACGGGTATTTATTTTTCTAATGAAAAATAGATCTAATTGGCTAATTGTAAACAGATAAAACCTCGTCTGATGTCAAATACATCTTATCAGATAACTACAAACACCAACATCAATAACAACGCCAATAGAAATCGTAAACGTAATATGATTGATCTAATTATATTAGATATAAAGTTTCCCGTTGAATTGGTTAAGAAAATATATGTTATAATTTAAATAAACATTATTGGTCACTTAGTTATTATTGATAAGTATACCGCTATTCCTGTGGAGAGAAATAAGTGGCATTGCATAAACGTGCAGGGCAATCTGCCCAACAAAGTGATTTAATAAATGTTGAACAGTTAACTGCACAATATTATTCACTACAGCCACAAGTAAAAAATTCTAATCATAGCGTTAAATTTGGCACATCAGGTCATCGTGGTAGTGCTTGTCGTAATAGTTTTAATGAACAACATATTTTAGCGATTACACAAGCTATCATAGAAATCCGTCAATTATACGGCATTACCGGCCCTTGCTTGGTAGGAAAAGATACTCATGCTTTATCCTCACCTGCTTTTATGACAGTTATTGAAGTGTTGATCGCTAATGGAATTAAAGTTATCGCGCAACAAGACGATGGTTTTACACCAACACCTGCTATATCTCATGCTATATTAGATTATAATCGTCAGCATGAAGAAAAAATAGATGGTATTGTAATCACACCTTCACATAATCCTCCTGAAGATGGTGGCATCAAATATAATCAACCCAATGGGGGGCCGGCTGATGAAGCACTTACAGTTAAAATTGAACACCTAGCAAATCAATTTATTGCTGATCAATTATCAGCTATCCGACGCATCAATTATCAAATAGCTATTAAAAATCCTCTCTATCAACAACAAGATCTTATTGATCCTTATGTGGTTACTTTAGGTGATGTTATTGATATGGCTGCGATTAAAAAAGCTGAATTAAAAATAGGTGTTCACCCATTAGGGGGAGCTGGAATAAATTATTGGAAACGTATTTCTGAATATTATCAACTTGATTTAGAGTTACTAAATGAACAAATAGATCCAACATTTAGCTTTATGCCTTTAGATCACGATGGTGTGATCCGGATGGATTGTTCTTCGCGTTGGGCAATGAAAGACTTATTAAATTTTCGCAATAAATTTGATTTAGCTTTTGTTAATGACCCTGATTATGATCGCCATGGAATTATAACGCCATCGGGATTGATGAATCCAAATCATTATCTTGCTGTTGCTATCAATTATCTATTTCGCCATCGACCACAATGGAGAAAAGATCTTGCAGTTGGCAAAACATTAGTTTGTAGTTCTATGATTGATCATGTAGTTGCTGATTTAGAGCGAGAATTAGTTGAAGTACCCGTTGGTTTCAAATGGTTTGTTAATGGTTTATATCAAGGTAAGTATGGTTTTGCTGGTGAAGAGAGCGCTGGTGCTGCTTTCTTACGATTTGATGGAACACCATGGACGACCGATAAAGATGGTATCATTCTATGTTTGTTAGCTGCTGAAATAACAGCGGTGACAGGTAAAAACCCACAGCAACATTATCATGATCTTGTTCACCGTTTTGGTGAATCTTGCTATAGCCGCATC
This sequence comes from Arsenophonus sp., assembly GCA_046530735.1. Taxonomy (GTDB): domain Bacteria; phylum Pseudomonadota; class Gammaproteobacteria; order Enterobacterales; family Enterobacteriaceae; genus Arsenophonus. The sequence continues at coordinate 39,241 of JBHEQV010000006.1, read as the reverse complement.
CAAGCTAAAGTTAGCCATAAAGAAAAACAACGTTTAACTAAATTGTCTACTAAAATGATATCTACAGAGATGCTGGCCGGTGATCCGATTATTGCTTGCTTAACTAAAGCACCAGGTAATGGCGCAGCTATTGGTGGTTTAAAAGTAATAACGAATTATGGTTGGTTCACAGTGCGACCTTCAGGCACTGAAGAAGCTTATAAAATTTACTGTGAAAGTTTTTGTGGTAAGGAGCATCTTAATTTGATTCAGAAGGAAGCTATCCAGCTAGTTAATCAAGTTATTACAGATTCAACCTTTATTATTCTATAAAGGTCACCTAATAAATTTATTAGGTTAAATATTAATAAGTACAATGATAATCTAATAATCAAATACGTTATCTTAATAATAGTAAAGTTAGTTATCATCAATTCATAAAATGATAGCTAATTACTACATCAGTCAGTAGATGTACTGACTGAGTTGGATCGTATTCTAACTTTTTCCTTAAATATCCTATATAAATACATAAATAATGATTATATTTAATATAGTTAAAATCCTATATTTATTGTAGTAAATGACGTTAAGTTAACACTTTTCAGCTATTAAAATAAATTCAGTGAGTAACGAAACTTAATTAAAGTAAGATGGAGTTGTTGCTATTTTTTAGTTACTTCCCGATTAATCAAATCAATGCTAGTATCAGCAAACTGAAATATCGGATTTAGTTTGTTTTTATGTGACTAGTGCAATAGGGCAATTCTCACTCTGCCAAATAATTTACTAATGCAAAATGGTTTAGTTAAATAATCATCAGTACCGCGTAAAGTGCCATGATTTTATCTGTTCATTTTCCTGTGCCCGATAATACTAATATTTGATTATTACTTCATTGATATAATCATAGATTAAATTAATACGTCACCATCAAAGTAACCAAAGATTGATAATCAATAGATTTAGTTTGGTACTTGCTGATTCGATAATCCCTCTCTGATAGATAGATTTCTGCTTTATATACGCAAAAATTTTCACCTTCTAACTAGTTTTATAACTTGTCTTATCTTTTTTTTATCTTCAATGATTGATAATCTATTAAATGATTTCTTTCTATTTCCTCTTCTATAGTAAGTATCACATATTCCGGAAGATAATATAGTTTTTTAAATAATTCAGGTTTAACTTTAAACCTATCTTTTATAGGCTACAATAAAGTTTTATTACCTTTTAATACTGATTTTAATAATTCTTGATTATACAGCTAAACATATCGATGAAACTTGATCTGAATCTATTGAGCAAAATTGAAATGATGGATTTGCAGCTCATATATCCCCTTTCCCTATTAAATCACTTGAGCATACCATGCATTTGAAAATGCATAGATGGACTAAGTCGTCGTTATATACTAAGTTCTGTGGATAAACGGTTGAATTCCTGTTTTTCGATAGCTGAACGTTTTAAAAAAAAACAAACGGCGGTCTATGAATTCTTTGTTATTGCCTGTAAGTGCCTAATAGATAGCCATGGGAGAAAATGTTTGGTTAACATCACGTAATAAGCGTTGAATTTGCCATTGTAAGTACGCATAAAAACCCATTCAGTTGCACGATCTATACCTATGAAAAGGTAAGGTCGTGAACTTTTGTTTTAGGATTTTCGGAAAATATTTTATATCTATCATTCAGATAACCAGGATTATAACTTTTAAACACTTTAGGCTTCATCTTTCCCCGAGACGTTTTCTGGCTCTGATTTTATGCAAATTTCCACTCCGTATTTACCTGCGTAAACATCAATTCAGGTCAGATGCAAATGAAACGAGGTTCAGGAATTTGTATACGACTTCTAACAGATCGACGAGAGGAAAATAGTTTTCGCAAAAAACGACTATGGCTTCTTGATCTGGAAATAGAATTATTGGCAACCAATGAGGAATATGGCTATTATCATCATCTCGTTTTTGCTCTTTAGTAACAGTAAGTTCGGAGGTGCCATAACGTTTAGCCAAAGTAAACGCAGGCTCTTTATTATCTTAAATAGTAGCACTGATTTTAGGTGTTGAAGTTGCCTAATAATGAAGACTCATTATTATGATATTTTCTATTAACTATATCCATAAGTAACTATCTTGCTATCAATAAGCCTATATGACCAGGAGCTAATAATGCTCCTGGACTAAACACCTAAATAACTAGACCTGATTCACAGTAATAGCACTCTCATCAACTAAGCTATACCTTCAATGACCTTGTCACATCGGTAAGGAATAACTTTATCCACCTCAACTAGTACGATATTTTTTTTATTTGATAAGAGTTAACTTTTTCTTTTCTGCTTGATAATTTGCACTAACTAAACGAATAGTAATATTTTATTTTAATACCTTTAAATAGGTATCCTCTACACTTTATTGCGCCTTTCAGCCAGAATTTTGCAAAATTATCAAATAGAACAGTAAACTATAATAAAACAGTATTTATGCCGATAAATAGGAGATTGTTGTTAACTAATGGCGTGAACAATTTATAAAGCCAACTTAATAATATTATTATATTACTGATATAAACGATAAACATAACTACAACTGGATTGCGTTACGAAATTTTCTGAGCATATTTTTGATAGCATCAAATAATTCTTGGTAGAGAGTTATACTTATTTCTGGTGCATTGGACTTTGAAGATGCTAGAGTATCTCCTACTGATTACTTTCGTAGATGATTTCAACAACAGAGAGATGATATGCTATGAAAAGCTTACCTTACAGGTATTCGCGAAATCAAATATTACCTGCAATCCCTTACATGAATTCATCTGTAATGCTCTCAGGCAGCTGATAAGTATTCCTGTTGAGATAGACTTAAACTCGAAATCATTCTGGGATAACATGTTCAACGTTACCTTGTCGACGTGGGCGGTTGCCCGTCAACCATAACGGTTTTTGCTACAGCAAATCATGCAGACTGGTATTTGGGATGTTGAGACTGAAGTGCCTAAGGTTAAAATAGGGATCGTAGCGGAAATTGAATATGCTTCTAAAACTTTTTGCTGCACCTTATTTGAAGTGTGAAAAGTTGCAAAGAGTTGTTATCATGGATTTGTACTTACGAGGTAAATCCACCTGTGATTTTACTAAACTATATGGCAGTTCTCGATAAAAATCACAGGTATCTTCTGAGGTATCATCAGCATATTGAACAGCGATGATTTGAAGAACAGAAGTAATGATAGGTGCCATACGTGATTTAAATGATATGTGTTACGTTTTTCTTGGCTGATGCCATAACTTTTTTCTCAGGAATGCTGATTATCTTTGTCTACTGCTCATTATTAGTCTCACTGAGCATAGATTTAAAAAAGTAATTCTTATCGAAAATGATTATCGAAAGTTGAAGAGAACTGTATCTAACTTAATACTCTACAAGTAGGTAGTTTAATCGTATCTCCCAAGATTGCTATGGAAGGAGACGGGTGCTATTAGTTTTTTAGTGCAATGGAAAAGATATTATCTGACATGTAGTACCAACACTTTTGAGTACACAAAATAGCTCATGTGATGCTTTTACTTCCTAAAAGCATGTAACTAAAAGTTAAGAGTAAAGTGTGAGGTTTGGGTTAGGAGAGATCTATGATGTCGCTAATAAAGCCTTTGATGCTTTTTTGCTAAGGTTTTTAGCAAAACATCCTCTTCGGCTATGAAAAGCTAGAAAAAATCAAAAAAGTTGCTGGCATTCTATCCCTTCCCGTTAACGCACTGGGCATCATGAAAACGACAAAGCCGATTTCAATCTACTTTTGCGACACTGAAGGTATGAAGTCGATGCATTAAGCGATACAGTTCAAAGAAATCAATCCTTTCAATGAAATTTAATTTACCCCCATCTACTCAAAAAAAGCAGCAACCGGCCTCAGGGATTTGACTTGCTGACTCCTGGTGATAAACAACACTAAATTTAAAGATGAAAATAGATTTATTAAGCATCAAATCTGGCATTTGATTGGCATGCACCAAATTTACTAATAACTATCTTTTGTGAATTTACACTATCAAACAATAGGCTAATATTTTATTTATTTATATTATCTTAATTTGCGCGAAATACCAAAGTTATAAATATTCAGCAATTATCCCAAGTACGCTAGGGCGTAGACTTAAAAAGTGAGTGCACTAATAATAAAAATAGTTAGGTTTAAAAGCCAATAAAAAATAAACAATAAGTGGGTAATGTGGTAAATCTTTTAGTCTGGCGTTTTTCACTACTATAATATCAGCAATAGCTATTTCTGGTTGATTAAGGCAAAACGACTAACAAACATTATAATATTCAGCGTAACTTTATAGAATAAGTATTGCTATTTAATCCTGCAAAAGTGCTGTTATTATTATTCACAGTTAAGAAAACGTATAGAGAACTTCACTAAACTATGAACTTTAAGATTTAAAATAGTACTTTATCATTCTTCGGTAAAAAATGTCAATGCTGTTCCAAATTATTTTGTCTCAGATCATTATATAGATCCTAGTTGCGCACAGCCATATTCATAGCAATATAGCTACTGAATGATATAAAATGAGAACAAAATATTATGATGAAGCTCTATTGTCAGGTAACTGCAATACTTAAAATTGGAGCTCCTCTTAAGGACAGCAAAACCTGCAGCTACTTTAGCTAAGCGTTATGAATATCCGAACTTACTGTGCCTAAATGGGGAAATTAAGATGATGTTGATGATCGGATATGCTAGCAAAGGTTATTGCTAAGAAATCTCATGTACTGTATAAAAGGTTTTACTACAGCGGTTGCCATGAAAAAGCAAATAGTCATACAGCTATAAGACACTTTTTCTTCACTTCATGCTAACATAAAGCTGCATCTCATTAGTTAACTCAGCAACAATCTGTTAGATAATATTGATTAATGTATTGAAACAATTCATATCACTTTATCCTACTCATATTATCACACTGAACATTTTATTCGCTGGTGACATTAATTTAGGGTTACAGCAATATTGTTGTAAAATCCATGATTACAGGAAACATTTAATAATCTTACTGGACATTTTTTAGTGAAATAAGATCACAATAATAAAAAAAAATGATTTAGTTATCTGTAATGTATATTGAATAGTTTAACTTTACGTGAGTCAGGAAAACAAATACACATTCATTTGAAAATAATATTTAGATGGCGTAACTGCTTCCTTGCTTTAGCAGTAATAGGAAACATAAAATGCACTAAGTAATATTTTAAATCAACGGAAGAATTTCCATGAATTTTTAAAAGGAAGTCTTATATCTTAACATAAGAAAATTAAAAAACATGGAAGAGGAGGAATAAAAGAAAAGAACAAATCGTTGTCTTAATCATTCGAAATTAGCAGGGTCATATTAGCGATGAGATTTTAAAGAGTTTAATGTAGAGTATGTTATCCGTTTTCTTAAATCGATCATCGATAAAAAGTTATTCTATTGGCTTGGATGGAGCTAAAATCCGAACCATAAAGCATTTAAAAACTACGAGCATAATTATCTGTACGTAGTTCTTAACTATAGCCGTAAATGCAAACGAAACTTCACAATGTTATTTTTCATAGGCATCATATATTGCGCCACTGGGTGTGTTTTTATTCGTCTTTGCAAGACCAAGAAACCAATAGCCAATACTCAACGCTTCTTACGTGATCTTAATTAAGCAAGTTCTATAACGAAAATGTTCAGTCGCAAAAAACAAGAATTTAACTATTTATGTACAAAGTTCTAGTATAGAACGTAGTATCCTATGACGTAAGCAGTGTAACTACATTGCTTCTGAATCTTAATGATATGAGTACTGTTTTATACTCTGCGATATATGTTAATTTTTTCAAGAATTTATCCAGCTGATCTGAAATAAATCTCCTAGAAAGAAAAAGGCTAGTAAATTAGAAAGATAGCACGCAACTTAACGTGTTATACTCCTATTTATCTGAAGTGCTTTATGATTTTCCTCTAAAATTAATGAGGGCAGACTGATTAAGTTTTTTATGATACCCTAAAATAGGATACACAGAAATACATCCAATTCGATTCGCAATTTTTTCTCAACACGCAAGCATTATCTCCGTCTCTAGTTACGATTATCCAGAATTTTTGAAAACGCTCAGGCCAAACGGTGATACTGAATATAACTGCATTGAGGGTAATATGAGTGACATTATGATTCCAGATGAATTAATCACCTATAGGAAAATAAGGGTAATGCACATATCCTTCACTTACTGGAATAAACAAAAAGATAACTAGGCCGATAGACCTGACGAATATAAACAGGATAACTATTTCTATTTTCTGGAAAAATACCAATAAGCTAATTTAGATAAATGTATACCATTAAACTTAACTGCTTTTCACCATTGATGATAGCTGGAATAAATTTCTTGAAAAATACGGTAAAAGTGTCAACTCATGGATCCGTATATCTGTCAAGTGAACGCTTGTCTTCTGTAGAACTTGTACTATTTTAGTATCCTGGAAACTATATAGTTCTGTTTTGCTAATAAAGCTATAAGTCAAAAAAATCTGGAGTTTATGCAGCTTTAAAGCTATACCGAAGAGTGGTTAGGATAAGAAGTTAATATTTTACCAAAGTGAGATTGATAATATATTAATTTCACTATATCCCATCTTCTTTGGCCTTTTTTAGAATAACCGACTACTACTCACTACTCAAAACCCTGTTTCTCGCCGGAAATACCTTTCGTTATACTAGAATTGGCACGAAAATAGAATGTCAAAATTGGTATCTTCTGTGCCTTCCACATTTATGGTTGATAACTCAATCAATATTTGCATGCTAATATCTCTGCTATAAGTGGATATCTGGATATTAAATATACTCTATAGTAGAAGCTGTTTTCAAAAAAAAAGAACAATCGAAAATCTGGCAAAAGCGCTGTCATTTGACTGATATGTTGCAGTAATGACATGATAAATTTCAATAGGTTCTTTTCCTTAGTTGATGGCATATCCACACTAGATAAGCAGTGGCAGCGTTATCTGAAGACACAAGTACTGCAAGGGAGAAAAATTACTGAAAAGTGCACTTCAATAAAAAAATGAAATGGGCGTGCCTGCCTATGCTGTAAAATAGCTTTAGCGCTACCTTAAATTCTGCTATTCACGTTAAAACTACGATATTACCGAAAAGGGGGTGGTTGTACATCATTACTACAACCACTTGACTAAGCTAAGTATCCGTCAGAATATCCTAACGAAGGAAAAATGATCTAACATTATATTAGCTATATTTCTGGCGAGGTATTTTAAGATGGCGCATTACTATGATTTCTTATTTAAATCGTAAATGAGGCACACTTTTACAAAAAGTTTAAAAGCGCTGAAGATGACGGTTTACAAAAAATTAGGATTTAGCAATTATGATAAAATGGATTTCTATGCACAGATCTACACAAATGTATCCTCTGTGAGGATAGGATATTTTTATTGATATTCAGCTTTGGAAACAGACAACGTAATTTTTATCAAAAGAATGCATAAAATGGAAAAACGAGAGTTATTAATCTTAACCTATAGTTAATGTATCTAAAATTAGTGCATTAGGTAAACAACTATATACTCCAATAAAATTTTGACTTAAGATAGATCTAAATAAACTAATTCTATCTCCTTTTAGCAAAAATGGATATCTTTCTCTTTTCTCTTAAAGAGCGATTTAATTTTCTAAACATGAACACCGACTTACCATGCCGATACATTCTAAAATAAATGTTATGGCCAAACAATATAATGGGCGTATGGAAGGATGGGCTACAAATCTATCATGACCAATATCTTAATATCACTCTACATCAATTATATTAATTGTACAACCAGGAATTACTCAATCAATATTGAGTAATAAAATTCTATTGCAGAATATGAGAGATTAATTTCAAGTTAAACTTGAATTATTCAAAAAACTATACTATTTTCCGGAAATAAGAAAACACCTACTAATCTTAAAGTATAGGGCAACTAAAATAGTAATAGAGGTTAACTTCATTTCCTGAATTTTAATTTGATACTATAAATATCACTTAACCAAGTTTTATATTCCACATTGGTATCATCTTTCTCTAATACAATAAAATAATCATGCATGCTGTTTACTGACAACATAAGATGTTGTTGTAATAACAAAATAAAATACAAAATTTAAAATCTTAAAGCAACTTTCTTTACTTTATACATTCCAGCTAAATATCACTATTAACATCTTATGGTATCAATTATGAGTTATTTTGCATTTTTGTATAAATAGGAATAACAATAGTGAAAATAATCTCCATTATCAAAATTAATATTGCACCTTGCCCACTATCATTAACGATATGACAAAATATAAAATAAAGTATAATATGAATTAAAAGAATGATAATTATATAAAAATAATTAACGCAGTAGTATTTTGAAAGGATACGCGGAATTTTAGAAAAATCGTCGCAATTATAGTGCCTAATAATTTGATGGCTTCCTATGGGAGAGACAGGGTCTTTCCTCATCGCAAAATAATTTAGTTTTGATTTTGTAATGTTATACCATTAGATATGGTGAAAATTTTATAACATGTTTTAGCTGACAAAAATAATCACCAGTAGTAGTAAAAAATAGAGTGTAATACAACAGATATCTGTTCATAGCATTACCTAGTTTTTTATACCTTTTAGGATAAAAGGCGTCTATCAACGCGAAGGATATCGCAATGCCGATAGCAACAGATAAGTAATCCTACACAATTAAACTAATACTTTAATTAAAGTAACTTAAGGTATTTTATTCACTATAGTATTATCAGTTAGTATTTATGATAAATTTAATCATAGTATTAAATGGAAAATCTTAATTTAGATTAAGAAATTTTTGTGGATTAAGCAGTAGATTTTTTTTGATTAATTAATAGCAGAAATATGCACCAATAACATTAAATACAAACACATAAGGTATTATCGTAAATCCATATCATGGATTTCATCGGCGGATTTACGAAAGCGATAGAAACTGCATAAACTGGATTCTATTTTAAAAAATTACATCAGTAAATTACTTTTAACCAATAAAACTATATAATTCCTATAAATTTAGCGATAAGAAGAAGGAGAAGTAAAAACTAGTAATTAATAGAGCACTGCTTACCATTTAAAAACCTTCCGCATGAATAAACGCATAAATCAAATAGAGAAATAATATTCCAATTATAATGATCCCTATAATAGTAAAAATAAACATAGTTTTTTTCCTCGTAATTTTTATCTACAAAACTTAAGTCTTTCAATATAAAGCATCTAATAAAAAGTCTACCATAGAATAAAAAAATATCAATATAATGGTTTGTAACTTATTATTGTTATCGATATTTTTATTAAAATAAGTACTTATTAAGTAAGATTATTTTTATTTATTACAATAAAAGTGGTCTGATAAGTAGTAATACTCGATTTATCAAACAAAAATTTTTATCCATTACGCAATGTATCAATTAATAACTTTATAAGAAGGATCTTTATATCTGGCATGGTCAATACCATTAGCATCAAATTCTATTGTGTCGTGTTGGTGCTATATTATTAGGGATAATAGTTTTTCCTGTATAATTTTTAACGTGATCATAGCTCCGATTTTTTATATTTATATACATCGTATGTGGGTAAAAACTAGTTATAAACTTATTTGTTTATCCAGTGCTGGAGATACGTAATCAATGAAATAATTAATTAAAAAAATAAAACGTCTTATTACTTATTGTAATAGGGTGTTTTTGGTTTAAGCCCACTGTAAAATATATTTTCAAGTTTAATTTTTAATAAAATAGAACAGTTTTACAAATAGGATGATAGTACTAATGCGTAATATTGAATTAGAACAATTAATCAATACCCACTTAAATGTTTATCAATATCAAGATTATTCGCCCAATGGTCTTCAAGTGGAAGGACGTTCAGAGGTAAAAAAAATAGTAACTGGTGTGACTGCATCGCAAGCATTACTTAATGAAGCGGTAAAATTAGCTGCAGATGCAATTATTGTTCATCATGGTTATTTTTGGAAAAATGAAGCCAGTGTTATTCTTAATATGAAGCGTAAACGATTAAAGACATTGCTTTGTAATGATATTAATCTTTATGGTTATCATTTACCTCTTGATGCCCATCCTATTATTGGTAATAACGCACAATTGGGAAATATCATGAAGGTTGATATTGAAGAGCTCATTACACCTTTATTACCAAAAGGTAAGTTTGTGAAACCGATAACTGCTGATGATTTAATGTCGCGTTTAACTAATAAATTAGCCCGTCAACCTTTGTATTGTGGTGATAATGGACCAAAAAAAATCAGTACCATTGCCTGGTGTACAGGGGGTGGACAGAATTTTATTCAACAAGCAGCAGAGGCTAACGTTGATGCTTTTGTCACCGGTGAGGTTTCTGAACAAACTATCCATATTGCTCGAGAAATGAAAATCCATTTTTATGCTGCAGGTCATCATGCAACGGAACGATTTGGCGTTAAAGTGTTAGGTGAGTGGTTGCAAAAAGATTATGAATTTGAGGTGACTTTTGTCGATATACCTAATCCTGCTTAATTTATCTAAAGATAAATGCCAAGATATCTAAAAAGTATTAAATAGTAGGTTTATCAGTATCTTGTATCCTGTATACAGTATTATAGTTGTTTATACACAATAAAATTGTAAGATATAGTTTTTTTATCAAAAATAACTAACTATTTTGTATTAAATTATTATGAAATTTCTTTATTTATAACCGATATAAATTAACTGGATTTGCTCCCGACGATCTTTAATTCTTCATCATGCATTTCATTCCAGTGAGAAATCCAACCAATATTTATTATACGAACAATAGCAAAATAACCGTAAAGATAATTGTTATGTTGGTGTCTCTATTGCTTTTAAAGAAATGCTAGAATAAAAAATTTCCATTTTATAAAATTTTTTTCAATAAGAATGGTTCTTGATGATTATCTATATGCTAAGTTCTTAGGAACTTCTCTGATATATTATCATTTAACTTAAGTTCTTTAAGTACTTCGTCGCAGATCTGTTTGATTAACTGTTGCTCGGGATTATAATTTTATAAACCCGATAGCCAAATCACATCAAATGGAAATAATCATTTTTATCTTTTTCTTGTTTAATAAATTTAAAAATATTTTCTACAATTTAATTCTCTTCTAGCATACGTAAACAGACTTCATTGGCACCATCATGAGCTTAAATGGCCTCTTCCCTCCTCTCAAGGAGAGGAAATTCCAGTAGCAATATAAGCAAATGTATTAGCACAAGAAGAGATAACTGTTCTTACTGTTGAAGTTGAGGGATTTATTCATGAGCAGGATGCTGAATAAAATGCGATCCATAGCCCATTTGATGGTTAGATTAATCTGATATATTCACAAGGTATAGAAATACTATATGAAGGAATTCCATAAATAAGCGAGAGAATTTTATGGGTAAATAAAAAGTTAACCAATAGATTGTTGTAACACATTACTGCAACGGTAGGCAATTTTATAGTAAGCTAAATCCTCTTATTTCAGGATGACGCAGATTATTAACATCCAATGCTCGTGATAGAAAACTAGCAATACATCAGTTATAACAGATAAGGATTGCCATTTTATGAAAATCGAGACGGTGGAAACCTTGCAAAAGCCGAGTAATTTGATCATAGCTCACCTGTATGTTGGTAATAATTTTTAAAGTTCTAATGATCATTTGTAAAAGTTTTTTTACAGTACAGAGTATGTAACAAACTTCTAAATAAATAAAATTAGCAACTAATTGATCAATAGAATTTTCTATGGTGTAAAAAGAAATACCTTTACTCCCTATATAGGTAATTTCAGCTCACAGTGTACGGTTGAGATAAAACTAGGATTGTAGGTAAAATAATATTTATAGTCTAATCCTTAAACATCAATTACATTAATCACAACTCTAGGATTTAGTACTTCAAGCTAAATTTTTTGCATCTTTATCAACTAATTCTATAGTCTTTCTTTGTCTGCTATTACACATCTCTTTAGCGCTTAAATGGAATTTCCGACAACCATAAAAGTATGATAAAAAGCTTATAAATTGTATGATATTTCATTAAATGAAATGGCTTCAATTAAGTTTTTAATAAAATTTAATCTAGAAATTTTTTAATAAAACAGAATCTATTTTGTTATTTATATGTTTTAAAACTATAGCAACAATAACATTATATTTTTATAGATAACAATCTAAGCATTAAGTTATTCTCATTTCTAGTGTACAGAGTTTTAGAGATGCTGGAGTATCTTGCTGATTGATTTTATGGATGTTTTCAACAACAGATAAATATATGCCATAAAACTCTACCTTATATGTATCTGCAAAACTAGATATTACCTCTGATTCCTTTTATAAACTCATCTAATTCTGCCAGTTATCTGTGATAGGCACTGCTATTGAGGTAGAGATTGAAGTCATATTGAGAAATATGCTGAACGACTCTTTACTACCCGTCTACAAGACGGCACCTGTAATAGTTATTTGCTACAGCGAATACACATTGGTATTGACGATGTTGATATTAAAGCGCATAAGGTTAAAGAGAAAGAGAGATCGCAGCAGCAAGAGCAATATGCTTTAAGAACTTGTTTCTACCTTATCTGAAGCGTGTAAAAATCCGCAAAGAGTAATTTCATAACTTTATTCGGCAAGGCATATATTTATCCATGATTTTATAAAAATCTGTGGACGATTATTCTTGATGAAAAAAACATGGCTTCCATTCCGGTATAATTAGCAAACTGAAATAACAATGACTTCAAGAATACAAATAAATGAATGATGTCCTTGCTTTATTTAAGTGATACGTGCTATATTTATTTTTAAGTCGATGATATATACTATTTCCTATCAAGCAAGATGATTGACTTTACCTACTACTCATTATTGGCGGCGCTGTACATGGACATTAAGGAGCGCGTTGCACCCAAAAATGATTATTGATAGTCAGAAGTGCACTGGTCTGAACTTATGCATGTCAGCGAACGTTGTGCTTTAACCATATTTCCTAGACTTGGTACGGAAGACGGTGCCATTAGCTTTTGGAATGCAATGATAAAGGTATTTTCAGATACGCAGCAACAATGTTGTTGGGTACATAAAATAGCTGATGTACTAGCTTCAATACACAAAGACATGCAACACCGAAAGTTAAGGTGATCTGCCGGGAGGGATCGGATCTATGACTAGCAGAAAGTTATGATGACACTAATAAATCTCTTAATATTTTGTTAGTAAGCTTTTCAGTATATCTTGCAGCGATGAAAAAGCTGGAGAAAGATTGAGAAGAATGGCTGAGCATTATATGGCTTATCGTCAGCGCACTTCTGGACCGTCAATAAAAATAATGAATTTAATTAAATTAGGTTTTGTGACACTGAGACTATAAAGTCAAAACATGAATAGCTTTGATTTGAAAAATAACCCTTTCATGCCATTTAAGTTGTTCCAGTTTGATTAAAAAACTAAAACTAACGTAAGGGGAGTTAACCTTAATCCTGCTAGTAAACAACGTCTAATTAAAGGATGGAGAATAGATTTATGAAGGATCAGAGTGAAACGTAATCTTTTAATCGCCATATAGCAGATATATTAATATCTCCAGCCAATATAAATACAGTAAGCACTATTATTGAAATCAATAAAATATTTTTCTGATCCTTTAAATAAAATCATTATTTCCTACATAGGATAACTAAAAAATGCGTGGACGAGGAAATAAAAGGAAAGAACAAGTTGCAGTTTTAATCCACCCTAGATTAAAACTGGTCATGTGAGCGATCAGATTCTTGAAAAGTTTAATGCAGAGTGTGTTAGCTATTTTCTTGAGCCGATCATCGATAAAGAGTCCATCATTTATTCAGATGAAGTTAAATGGTATGTAACTTTTGCTAGCTACATGAAATTAGTCACTATCGCTTAATAAAACTAGATAATCAGAGAATTATTTATGAAGAATTCTAGATTCAAAATATGAACAATTATATTAGCCGATTAAAAGAATGATTGAGAAGATCTATGATGTTTAGGCTTTTATTTATTTACCAAATCATCTGGCTTGGAAAAAACTGCTTGAAACCACAATAATTAAAATACTGATATAACTATAAATTTCTCTGCTAACAAAAGTAATAACCTTTACTAACATAGCTCTAAAATTATCAACAGAAAAGTGCTATCTGTTGATGTTATGTCAACAGAGTTTCGAAAAATTAATTTAATGCCTATTCCTAATTGTGAAGTCGATTAGAGAACAAAAATTAGCGCTAACATCTATAGATATGAGAGAAACTAGCATGTCACTTTTTTTTAATTATCTATACTTGTTAATTTAAATAAAATAATAAAAACTTAACACAACTATAGATGATCATCATAAGTTTTTACTGAAGGTGTGTGGTGTGTATCGTAAAAATGATTAAGTAAAATAGATAGACTATCAATAACAATCGCTATATGTCTATATTTTCTTGTAAAAACTTTTCATCAGTCATTTTTTCTATCATAGCTAGTAGTGGTGTCAAACAATTATTAATATTTAATAAGCTACATGGTTTCATATGTAAACCAATTTGACCCCAAGTAAAACTTCACTAAGTTCTTCCAGAATACAAAATCCCCCTAGTAACGCAATAAATGCATTAGCTAAATCAATCATTTTCTTCTTACGTTGATCATAGTATCAACAATATAGATTTCAATCAGGGCTAGCATGGGAAATCTCACGTTCAACTAATAAATTAGGCATCATACCAACTACTAAACCACATTGTTCCAATAGCAAATTAGCCAAAACGCCCATAATACAAACGCGCCATCCTAATAAACCAGTGTTATTTTTGTTAACTAACTCGGGTATCAATGAATAGCCTGCTATTGATAAATATTACTGACTCCTAAACTCGATATGCAATAAACTGTTACGTATTCATTTTTTTTCATATTATCCTCCTTAACTTAAATTTACTAGTGTAACCCTACTATCAGGCATTGATGAAATCTAATAAATGGATAAATATTTTTCATGTTATTTCTTTTTCAAGATTAACATCTAATATAGTGAATATTCTATTTTCAGTAGGCATTGAAAATAATATTTGTTTAATTATCTTTTATGTAATAATTATTCAATATTATTAAGTAACTCTTGTTATTACTGAGTTATTATTTAATTTTTTAATATTTATATTACTTCTATATTTTTTGAGGTTATCTCCAGATGTTATTTGCATTGAATAAAAACCATAAAATGTTGTTGCTAACATTATTGTTACTCTTTGGAATGATATCAATACAAAGTGGTGCTTCATTAGCAAAAAGTCTATTTCCAACTATAGGTGCACTTGGCGTAACAGCTTTAAGATTATTTTTAGCAACAATTATTCTTTTTATAATTTTTAAGCCTTGGCGAAAAAAATTACGTAGCCATTCATTAAAATATTTACTTATATATGGTATCTCCTTAGGATCAATGAATTCGCTGTTTTATCTTTCACTAGAAAGAATCCCATTAGGAATTGCTGTTGCATTAGAATTTACTGGTCCTTTAGCTGTAGCAATGTTCTCATCTCGACGCATGATTGATTTTATTTGGATATTAATGGTTATTGTTGGATTAGCCTCTTTATTTCCTATTGGAAATAGTATTAATAACTTAAATCCAACCGGTATTATTTATGCTTTAGCTGCCGGCATTTGCTGGGGAATGTATATCATCTTTGGTCAGAGGGCGGGTACTGATTATGGTACAGCAACAGTAGCTTTAGGTTTGTTTATCTCGACATTAATTTTTTTTCCGGTTAGTCTTTTCACCGTTAGTATTGAACTGCTATTTAATTTGTCAATTCTACCAATTGCACTTGCGGTTGCTATTTTATCAACTGCCTTCCCTTACATGCTTGAAATGTTTGTCCTAACACGTATGTCAACAAAAACGTTTGGTACATTAATGAGTTTAGAGCCAGCAATGGGGGCCTTTATGGGAATGATATTTCTTAATGAACACTTAACGTTAACTCAATGGTTCGGATTATTTTGCATTATTATCGCATCAATTAGTTCAATATCTATCATGAAAAAAAACAAGCGAAACTCTAGAAATCAATTAAATGATTTTTAACATCATTACAAGATGTATTAAAGCCTATATACTCACAGTATAATCTGTTAGTGATTATTTCTTGCATTTTTATTTTTAATATCATATATATAATTATAGCTAATTAAATAACATTTAAATTAATATAATTAATCAATTTAAAGAATAAAATAATAAAACTTATTGCCCAATAATAAGTTACTTTTAAATAAAGTATTAATATATTATATGTAATATAGAAACATAAATAATGAGTATAGATAAATTAGTTAAATTACTGAAATTAATTCACTTCTATCACCTATAACGATAGAAGTGATAGTACTAAAACCATCCTATTTCAGTTTTAACCTGCTAATTTAATAATTTATTAATCTGTCATTGATGATAGAACAGGCATGTTGAAATTTGCGCAGTAGAATTTTTTTCCGTTCATAAATTATTAGATAAATTTAATTCTTCTATTTTAGAACGTAAAGATAAATTAGCAGATGAATAGTAGGATAATGAACACAGAGTTTAGAGTGTTAATGCTAATACACCATTAAAAACATACCAACTAATATTCACGATATCTAAGATTATTTGGAAGCTATGAATGATTACGCTGAAGTATGATTGCCAATAATGTTCATAAAATGATTAATGAAGCTAGTGAGTGTATACTGAAGATGTTCTTACCAGCGCTTTACGTGATATTTGGATAAATATTTTTGGGAGTTATTATAAAATCTGCGTGTATATCGGCTCTGATGCTTTGTTAATCTGCTCTGCATCCTTAAATGTATGTTGTTTACGTCAGGTCAAGCAGGTCAAATTCCCTTAATGTGGTTACAGCTTTTATGAGCAGAAGTAACAGATTAAATACTACTGAAATGGTTGTTTTGAACTACAGTACTTCGATAATTCTTCGTATATCAGCTTTATAGCCTCACGATTATTAAAAAATCGATTAATTGGATTCATGAGACTCTTATTAATGCCAAGTGCGCTAACGGGAAGGTATAGAATCCTAGTTGTTCTTCTCGATATTTTCAGATTCTTAATCGTTAGATTATATTTGCTGAAACCCACTTGCTAACAAAGCATTAAAGGCTTTGTTAGCGGCATCACGACTCTCTGGTAGGCAGACTTCCCGAAGCTCACTCCTTAAATTTTTAGTTGCATACCTTTTTAGAATAAAAGTAGCGCATGAGCTGTTTTGTGTACCAAACAACATTGGTGTTGTGTATTCGGAATTATTTGCCA
Source organism: Arsenophonus sp. (assembly GCA_046530735.1). GTDB lineage: Bacteria > Pseudomonadota > Gammaproteobacteria > Enterobacterales > Enterobacteriaceae > Arsenophonus. Next base: position 21,806 of record JBHEQV010000006.1, on the reverse strand, counting down.
TTGCATTCCAAAAAACCAAGAACTATTTCCCGTAAGCAAGCCTGGAAGATCCAGTTAAGCCACTTTCTTGGTAACTATTGAGAAGTTTAATCCAGTTCAATTTTAACTCTTGATAAGCATCTTTTACCATAACTAGCTCTTTTGTTCATATTCAATAACTCCGATATGACCAATAGATAAAACGATTATTTGCTTAATAGGCGCAAGTAAATATCATCGGTCAAGAAATAAATGTAGGATGTGTCGCTTAATCACGCAAGGCATCATTCATTTTCCTGTAACTCTTCAAATCATTTTTGTTTGAGTCTTCTGATAGTATCGTTACAGAGAAATTCATGTATTTTTTATCAAAAGAGAAGCGCATATATAGCTTCCTGAAAATCATTGGTAAACATGCCTTTTAGATAAGGCCATGAAAATATTCTTCGGCGATTTTTGCGTGATTTATATAAGGCAGTGATGAACTTGTTAAGTATATTCCGTTGCCGCTGCGATCCCTGACCTTAAGCACTTTAATCTCAACATTCCCAATAACAATCTGTATAAGTTTATTGTGGTAAAAACCATTACAGACAACAATAAGGTGACATTGAGAATGTTGTTGCAGTATAGCCTTCTTTTAGTTCATCCTCAACATCGCAGTGCCTATCAGCTATCTGGCACCATTATATATGAGTTTCATATAATGAATCACAGATCATATCTAATTTTGCTGATAGCTGTATGGTAGACTTATTCATGAAACATCATTTCTCTGTTGTTAAAATCATTCACAAAATAAATCAGCAGGATATGACAATATTTCCGAAACTCCATATACTAAAAATGAGTATAACTTTTATCCACCTATAGTTACGATTATTTATAGTTTTGAGAACGTCCAAGTCAAGTCGATTCCACTGAATAAAACTGCATTGAGGAGATAATAACTGAAAGTATGTGCTTGTTGATAAATTCATCTATAAAGAATAGTGATAACCTCTTTTTTCTTACCTCTTGGAAGAAACGAAAAGATTAACTGATCATAGACCTAACGAATATGGACAAGGATGACAATTTCCATTTTTCTAGCAAAATACTCAAGGTAATATATAAAGATGTATATTTCTAAAACTAAACTGCTTTTTACCATTCATGATGTCTGGAATAAATTTCTTGAAAAACACAGTAAAAGTATAAACTCGTTGATCAGTCTATTTGTTAAGTGAACACTTGTTTGATTACGGTACTTGTGCCATTATGGATATATCTGGGCACTACTTCTGCATCTTTCCTGAATTTCCTAGCGCTATTTTTCTGTCAAAGCTATAAATCAAAGCCTGGAGTTCATGCGACGTCAAAGCTACCGAGTAATGATTAGCACAACAGGTTCATATTTTACCCGACTATAACTTACAACACATTACTTTTATGATGTCCATCTTCTTTGGCCTTTTTAACAATAACTACCTACTTAGTTCCTACTCAACACCCTATTCTCCCTGGAGAAATACCACTGCGTTAAACTGCAGTGGAGAAACGCAAACAGGGTATCAAAATTGCTATCTTGTATTCCTTGTACACTATATAGTCGATAACTCAATCAATATTCGCATGTTCATGTCTCCATGACCCGTATCGGTCTGAATATTAAATATGTTGTATAATATTTTATTCTTCAAAAAAAGAGCGGCCAAAAAAATTTGGTGAGGCGTTGTCATCTAACAACTTATTGCATGAATGATCTGATAAATCCCAGATTATCCTAGTATGAAGTATATTCGTACCAAGAAGAAGTGGCGGCGTTACTTGAAGGCACAGTACAAAAGTTACTAGCTAGAGAAAATACACTTTTCTAAAAAGACAAAAATGGTTAGGAATAGCGTGAAATACACCCTCTCGAGCGATAAAACACCCCGATATCTGCGTTAAAATATGATATTACTGATGAGGAGGAGGGAGTTCTGCATCACTACATGACCACTAGTAGTACCAGAAAAGTAAATTTTAACGCAATAAGAGATAATTGGGCTCTATATATTTAGCCATATTTTGCTAGGTATTTAAATGATCTGTTACTATAGATTCTTGTTGAATTATAAACGGGAAACATTATTGGTAAAAGTATATAAAGTGCTGAAGATAAAGGCCGTAAAAACCAGAGTTCTTCCTTTTTTATAAAAGGATTTATTTCGCACAGATCTGTATAAATACATTTTATGTAGAGATAGATTATTTTTATCAATGTATAGTTTTGGAAACAGGCAACTGAATTATTATTAGAATCAATTCATAAAATGAAAACCGAAGCTTATTAAGTCAAAACTAGGTTAATATCTATAAAATTAGAGCATTAGATAAAAGAATACACACTATAATGAAACTATAACTTATAATAGACCAAGCAAATCGACTCTGTTTTTTAAGAAAAATGCATGATTTTGTCTTCTCTTAAAGAGCGATTTAATTTTCTAACTATCAAAATCAAAATCAAAATCAAAATCGCTCGACTAATGATTGATACTTTTACGTGACTTTAACCGAGCATATCCAATAACAATACATCGGATACTTACATGCAATTATAAAAAATTTAGAGACCTCCTTTTAATTTGAAAAACGTTTAAATACTTGAAAACATGAATTCAAACATTTATGTACAGAGCTTGATATAGAATACTGACTTAGTCTGCCGATCCATCCTTAAACTGGAAATTATAGCATGATCAAGCGATCTAATGATCGTATAGAAGCTCTTGAGCGATTACAAATCCATCATTCGATTCTGTTCAAGAGCTTGAGATCACTTAATATCGATATCTTTGACTGTGCAATCAGAAATTACACCAATCAATATTGAGTAATAAAACTCCATTGCAATCTATGCAAAATTAGCTTAAATAGCTCAGAAAGCAATTTTAGTGGGGTTTTTCCTATCCAGTACATTTGATCAGAAATAGTCGCTACTATTTCTCAATAAGTAGTAACGAACTCACTATTTGGATCTTGCATTACTGTCGGTTAACCTTGATCTAATTTCTCATTAGAGAAATATGTAACGGATATCCTTATTTAACAGTTTACAACTTGTATTTTTAAATAATATTTTTTCCACAGAGAAAAAATAGGATTTGAATATTCACAATTACTACAAATATATAAATTCATATTTCCAACGAAATCTAATAACAGATACTTTAATTTTATCAAGCATCGCAATATATTTATCACATCAAGCGAAGCAAATATTTTGCATTGCAGTGACAACAATAACTGCAGTAATAAGTATATTCTGTAATAGAATTAACTAGATATCACCAGTAACAAGTAGCATATCAACTGCTAAATAATCTAAATCTTCTCATTTGGTATCCTGTAACATTTCTATCAAAGATTTGCTAAGCATTGGATTGCACTATATCATTACATTATTATCATTAACCAAATAACTAATTGAATTAGTTGCCGAACTCATAAGCCATTATGAATTCCACAGGTTCTACAGTAATTTAGAACCTGTAAAAGGCTGATTTTTAGTTATCAACATAGTTGAATATAAATATCAGCATGTATAATACATACCTTCGCTCCTTATTTCGCTGAAACCAACACTAAATTCACTCTCGTGATTGATTTACCAACTCAATATTTACCTGAATTTATATAAGTAATATTACTGATCGCATTATTCTAGGAAAATTATTTATTCTACATAATATATTGATATTATCACGTAATTTCCAGTATACTGCTTGTGCGTACCAGTAATTTTCGTAATTGTGATGTCTGCTGTTCAATTAATAACTTAAAAGGATATATACTTAACAAAAAAGCATGCACTAATTCAATATGTAAAAGATCATCAAGAAATATATAATAATATAATGTCTTTAACGTATTCAAATTATTTTGTAATCTCGAATAATAAAATATGTTAAAACCTCAGCAACTTGATAAGTTAATTATTCATGTTTTATTTGTTTGAAGGATTTTAAATTTATCCCTGCTTCTTTTATTTAATTTTAATTTATTAATAATAAATAGCTATATAATCCTAAAGGACAATTTAATTAAATTAAAATTTAAAATTTAAAATTAATAAATTGATACTTATTAAGGAAAATTACGATAAAATAAAAATAGATTAGCTATTTTCAGAGCTAGCTGGAAAACTGCAATCAGTTAACGTTAAATTATTGTTAATTTTTATAGGAATTAAATTCTTATTATGTCTCAAGTCGTAAAAAAACTTTTAGTAACCTGTGCGTTACCTTATGCTAACGGTTCAATACACCTTGGCCATATGTTAGAGCATATTCAGGCCGATATTTGGGTTCGTTATCAACGAATGCGCGGCAAACAGGTTTACTTTATTTGTGCTGATGATGCCCATGGTACACCAATTATGCTAAAAGCTCAGCAATTAGGTATAGCGCCTGAGGAGATTATTAGTAAAGTAAGTCAAGAGCATCAACATGATCTTTCTGACTTTGCTACTAGTTACGATAATTACCATTCAACTCATAGTATTGAAAATAAAACATTATCTGAACAAATTTATTTAACTCTAAAAAATAGTGGCTATATCAAAAAAAAAACAATCTCACAACTTTATGATCCTAAACAGGGTATGTTTCTATCAGATCGCCTTGTTAAAGGAAGTTGTCCAAAATGCCAAACACCTGATCAATACGGTGATAATTGTGAGGTCTGTAGCACAACTTATAACCCAACAGAACTTATCAATCCTCACTCGGTAATTTCTGGTGCAACACCTGAAATGCGTGAAACAGAGCATTTTTTCTTTGATTTACCTGCATTTAGTAATATGCTCCAAACTTGGATACACTCAGGGGCTTTAGAACCACAAGTGGCAAATAAAATGCAAGAGTGGTTTGAAGTTGGTTTAGAGCAATGGGATATTACTCGTGATGCTCCTTACTTTGGTTTTGAAATTCCTAATGAGCATGGCAAATACTTTTACGTCTGGTTAGACGCACCAATTGGCTATATGGGAACATTCAAAAATCTATGTAACAAACAGCCTAATATTGATTATGATAGTTATTGGCATAAAGATTCTACTGCTGATCTTTACCACTTTATTGGCAAAGATATTATCTACTTCCATAGTCTATTTTGGCCAGCAATATTAGAAGGTAGTGGTTATCGTAAACCTACCAATATCTTTGTTCATGGTTACATAACCGTTAATGGCGCAAAAATGTCTAAATCACGGGGTACTTTTATTACCGCGCGTGCCTATTTAGATCAGATGGATCCTGATTGTTTACGTTACTATTATGCCGCCAAGCTTTCTTCCCGCATTAATGATATTGATCTCAACTTAAAAGACTTTGTCCAAAGGGTAAATAGCGATATTGTTAATAAAGTCGTCAACATTGCGGCTCGCAATGTTGGATTTATCAAAAAACGCTTTCATTGTAAGTTATCATCACGCCTTGCAGATCCTGAGCTTTACCAGGAATTTATTGCTGCAGCTGACAAAATTGCTCAACAATTTTGTCATCGTGAATACAACAAGGCGATTTGTGAAATTATGTCACTTGCCGATCTGGCTAATCGTTATATCAATAAACAAGCACCATGGGTAGTTGCTAATCAGGAAGGCCGTGAACAAGATTTACATGATATTTGTTCTATGGGTATCAATTTATTTCGCGTGCTAATGACTTATTTGAAACCTATATTACCGGGGCTCACGAGCCGGGCAGAAACTTTTTTAAATATTTCACTTAACTGGGATGATATTAGCAAGCCTTTGTTAAATAAAGAAATTACACCATTTAAAACCTTATTTAAACGAGTTAAAATGAACAATATAATCGCTATGTTAGCGGCATCTAGCAAAATATAACAGCACATACGATGACTAAAACAACAAGACTCAGGATTATATTCAAGATATAATCAGTTTTGATGATTTTCACAATACAAACTTACAAGTTGCTCTAATTAAACAAGATGATTTAGTCGAAGACTCCAGTTCCGATAAACTGCTAAAATTATAATTAGATTTAGGTAAATGGGCGTCATTTTCTAGCATGATCAGCAGATCAAATTCCCTTAGCCAGTACAACTATTTTTGAGAAGATAAGAGCAACTTAAGTTTCATTGAAATAGTTGTTTTTCTCGAACTACAGTGCTTCGAGGTGTCGGTTTCGAATCATCACTATTGCAAAATCCAATTCAATAAAAATTGACAAATTTTCCAATATTCGCACAGTATATGATGATCCAAAAGTACTTAAAAGCCGCTTAACGAGATTGACCGATAATTTAGCACCAAGAAAAATCTATTTTTAGCATACAAAGGAATGATATTAAACAATTAGCTCTGGTAACAAAAATATTTTTCTATTAAGTTCAAATACTCGAGCTAAATAAATCCTGGTATTGCAAGTAAAATAGATTAATAATAAAAAAACACTAAATAAAAATAACAATAATAAATTATTGCCATTTTTAATCCTAATGATCAATACCACTCTACCAGATTAAACGGACTAATTATTAGTCAGCATGTTTTATTATATAGCCAGTATTTATGTTATTTTCAAAATATGCTTTATATTAGTTAATAATATTAATGTGCTTTTTACTTATTTTATCTTTACTTAATAATAGAAACTTAATATTAACTATACTGCCTTTCTCTCAGGTAGAACAATCATGATATTTGTCTTGTTTAACTTGTTAAATATCCAAATAATATTTGTTTACTGGATACAACTGAGTTATCTTATTCCATAAGATGGTATAAAGTATGGTTTTTAAAATAATTCAGGTTTAACTTGAAACTAATCTTTCATAAACTGCAATGAAGTTTTACTACTCAATTCTGATTTGGATAATTCCTGATTATACAGATAAATATGTCATGTAGAATGATATTAAGTTCTTAATCGGAATTAGAGTTGTTAAAAACTCTGGTGTATGAATAGTCAAGATTCTCGCTCTGATGCTTTATAAATCTTTTCTTTATTTTTAATTAGATGTTGTTTAGCACCAACAATCAGAGCTAAATCTTTTTAGCCGGTTCTAGATTTTCTAATCAGACGGGAGAAACTTGAATACCATTCAAAGGGTTTTTATTATCGACATCAGGGATCTTCTCTACTAGCCATACCTCCCCGCAAGCTTACCCTTAAACTTTCAGCGCATTCCTTTGGAGATGAATGCTAGCATATCAGCTATTTTGTATACCTAACAGCGTTGTAGCTACATGTCCGAGAATATCTTTAGCATTGCATTCTAAAAAAATAAAGGCATCGGCTTTCATCAACCCTGGAAAATACGGTTAAGCACAGTACTTACCAGCCATTGAAAAGTTATACCCAGTTTTGTTTATACTCTCGATAAGAATTTTCGACTGTATCTAGCTCCTTTACGTCCATGCGCAGTGCCATCGAATTACAAGTAGGTAAAAGCGATTATCTTGGTTGATAAGAGATAGCATATATCATCAGCCAAGAAATAAACGTAGTGCGTATTACTAAATCACTCAGATACCATTGCATATAGCCCTTCAAGATCTTCCTATTTCAATCTGCTAATGATCTCCACGACAGGAAGATCACGTGATTTCACCAAGAAGCGCTCAGGACTTCATAAAAATCATAGGTGAAGGACAAATAGCCTCGCAGGCATAAAGTTCATGATAGCAATGAACTGTTGAAGAATATTCCGTTACCGCTGCGATTCCTGACATTAAGCACTTTAATCTTAACATCGCCAATATCAGTTTATATGGTTTTCTATGGTAAATAGCTGTTACGAAAGGACGATACAGCGCCTGTCGACAAATTAGCTTTAATATTTTGTAGCAGACATGGCTTCGAGCTCCGTCTCAACAGCAGTGTTATCAGCTACCTAGCAATATTACGGATGAGCTTATGCAATGGAATCATGGTAATATCTGATTTTGCGAATATCTATAGGGTAGACTTTTGTAGCATATCATCTCTCTTTTATTAAAATCATTTATGAAATCAATCAGGGAGGGAGGAAGGGGATACACGCTGCCATCTCAAAATCCAATACACTAAAATAAGTATAACTCTCGGTGAATAATACTGCATGTCAAAAATTATGGCCGAGTTAGACGCATTGCTATATAGCGTATTTTGAGTGTTATAAAAATCAGTTAGCCTATCCTCATTCATTTTATGAGGGAGATGATAAAATGCTTTGGATAAAACATGGGCGTAATATGTAAAGTCTCCTATTATTTTTCTAATTTATCCAGTTTATACTTTCTAGAAGATTTTTTCTGATCCATCTGGATTTATTCCTAAAAAATTAACATATCGTAGAATATTAAACAGTACTTAAATCATGAACATCCCAAAACTAGTGTAGCTGCGCTTGCTCATGCCCAATAGTTGTCCTACGTTCTAAAGACGGATAAAATCCATAGAGAGTGTCGAGATCTTATGCCTACGAAAAGATAACATTGTGAAGTTTTATTTTGATACTTGTAAAAGATATTTCACATCTACGTGTAGATAAACAAATTCGTAGATTTTAAACGCTTTTAGATTATAACTTTGTATGCTTCTTCTCTTATTTCACGCAAATTCCCATTTCCGCACCTATATAAACAGTAATTTAATCCAAATAGAGATCAACACAGAGTTTAGGAATTTATATAGGGATTACCAGCAAATCGTAGAAAGGAATAAAAAGTTTTTACAGAAAAATTACTAGGACTTCCTGAGGACGACGACAGGATCATCGGCAACCAATGACGAATATGGCGTGATCATCAATATCATCTTGTTTCGCCCTTTAAGAAAAGATAAATTTAGCAGATGCCATAACGCTTAACCAAATTAGAGCTAAGGGGTTCTCTCTGTGTTAACCTTAAGATTAACTCTGATTTTAGATATTGTGTTTGTCTGAAGAGGAAACAACCATAATGATATTTTGCCATCAACTATATCCCGAGTAATCTCTTTGCTATGAATAGGACTGTGCAAAAAGGATCTATATAATAATTCTGTAGGAAATAGTTAGGTCTTATTATAAAAATTAGTTAGACTTAATTTTAAATGCTGGAAGATACTAAAATAACCCCTTATAATTCTTTCGCTTATAATATTTAATTATATTAATTCCTTTTATTCAAATTCAGGTTATTTAAAATGGCTGATCCAGCACATAACTGCGCTATTGTAGGTATATCTGGTGCTTCAGCATCGGGTAAAAGTCTTATTGCAAAAACACTTTATAATGAACTACGTAGTCAAGTTGGTGACCACAATATTGGTGTGATTACTGAGGATTGTTACTATCGAGATCAATATGATATTCCAATGGAAGAACGAGTGAAAGTAAACTACGACCATCCAAACTCAATGGATCATGATTTGCTTTTTCATCATCTTCAATTATTGAAAACAGGAAAAGGTATTAATCTGCCACAATACGATTATACTCAGCATACGCGTAAGCGCGTAACATTTTTTTTTCAGCCTAAAAAAGTTATCATTATTGAAGGTATTTTATTATTAACTGATAAGCGATTACGTAAGAATATGGATTTTTCCATTTATGTTGATACGCCACTGGATATTTGCTTAGTAAGAAGAATTAAACGGGATGTTAATGAACGAGAGCGAACATTAGATTCTGTTATTGAACAATATACAAAAACAGTTCGTCCAATGTTTCTTCAGTTTATTGAGCCATCAAAACAATATGCAGATATTATTGTTCCTCGTGGCGGAAAAAATCGGGTGGCAATTGATATTCTAAAAGCTAAAATAGGGGAGTTCTGTTCTGCTAGTAATTATCTATAAATAGATTAGCAATTCTCATAAGGAGATAAAAAATGCGACTTTGTGACCGTGATATAGTTAAATATCTTAATGAAAAGAAATTGATTATTGAACCACGCCCATCAATTGAACGAATTAATGGAGCAACAGTTGATATTTGTTTAGGCAATAAATTTCAAGTATTTCAGGGATACACTTCACCTTACATCAATCTTAGTGGGTCAAAAAATGAAATTAATGCTGTATTAGATCGAGTAATAAGTGATGAAATCATTTTAAGCCATAATGATTCGTTTTTTTTGCATCCTGGTGAATTAGTATTGGCAATCACTTTAGAATCAGTCACTTTACCTAATAATATTGTTGGTTGGCTTGATGGTCGTTCTTCTCTTGCTCGCTTAGGATTGATGGTGCATGTTACTGCTCACCGTATTGATCCCGGTTGGTGCGGTCAGATCGTGCTAGAGTTTTATAATTCAGGCAAATTGCCATTAGCACTACGGCCGGGTATGGTTATTTGCGCATTAAGTTTTGAAACTTTATCCGGATCAGCTGATCGTCCATATAATCGTCGTCAGGGCGCAAAATATAAAAATTAATAATGCTCGTAGGAATGAGAATAATGGGATTAATGAAGATAGTAAAAATAATCACAAATTGTAATATTTTAAGTTAATAACTCGTATTTTGCTAAATAATGTTACATTAAATATAATTATATTATTTAATTTACGAAAAAATCTATATAAAGATAAAGCTATATAAAGATGAAATCATTAATTAGTTGTTTGAATACCCTTGATGAAAACGGTGATGAAACTATTTATAATCACATTAGCTATCCTGATCCTGGTTATCTTAGGAGGGTTAACGATAGCAGTATTGCTTATTAATCCCAGTGATTTCCGTCACTATTTAATTGATAAAATTGAATAAAAATGGCTATTATTTAGATTTTTAAAGAGAAATGAGTTAGCATTTATGGTCAAATCTAAGTATCATTACTGGATCTATTCACTCACAGATCTAAGCGCGGTAAAGCACATCGTCATTAGTGTAAAATAATATACAGCTTGATATCTTCTTATGGCCGTTAATTTCCCATCAACAATCTGTTGAATAGATTATAGCCTGTAAGGCAGTTTTGCACACCACTCCAGACTGTGAAGCAAAATTAAATCCATAAACCCTAATTGCTCTAGAATCCACTAAGCGTATTAGTAGGAAAGACAATAATGATTATAAATGGTTATTTGAGTTTAATAAAAATTAAAGTGATTGATAGTTTATTAATTTGACGACAATTAGATAATAATACCAAATTAAATATGCGTAATATTCTCAACCTTCCAAAGAAGGGAAGAATGATCATTTTATTATCGTTAATTTTAATAGTAATGTGAGCGTAATGATCACAAAAAGCTAGCTTTTTACTTTAAAAAGCAACTGAATATTTAAAATTATCCGCATCAAATCGCAAGTAAAATTAATTAAAATATAAAATTAGTGGTATTAAGTTACTAACAGATGGAATTAGCGGCAATACAACTTTATTGTTTAATAATTCAGCAAGCCGAAATAGCTCTTTCTAATTTAGGTATTAAAATCAATGATAATAATTTAAATGCAATCTAGTTGTTACTCATTTAGGTAAATTTCTAAATTATCAATTAAACATTACTTCCAGTAAACTAGCTAAATAAGATATTTAGGTTAATAACCTTTATTACATAACTTAACAGAAATAAGAATAACACCTAAAATAAGTACTAATCCTGTTATTCCGTTGACTAAAACTGATAATTATGCTTTAAGTTATTTAAAGCAATTTCTATTTCAAGCAACAATATCTGTTGATAAACTCATATATCGAGGTTTAGTTGTCGATATCTTTAAATCTAAAATACTTAATAATAAAGTGTTATTAACTATTAGTCAACTAGAAATTAGTTATTAGGTAGAAATTTTAAATTACCTATGAGGTTAGATCATGAAAATAGTCCGGTTATTTTACGGCTAAACACAAATTTAATCATGTTAAGTTTCCTCCTTTACTGCAAAGCAGTTGACATACCAATTAAACTAGATGATTCATTAGATATTATAAGCAAATTTATCAGGAAACCCGGGTTATGATAAATTTATGTTGTTAAATTTTTAGTCTGGTAACGCTAATGTGATCTTATCCAAGACATAATTAACAGGATTACATATAGCCTCATTGATTCAACATGACTTTCACGCTTAACTGATAAGGTTGACAACCCTCATAATTTTGAAGATAATACTCAAATTGAAATTTAAAAGTTGATATAAAACTTAGCAACGGTATGCTACCATCGTTCTGAAATTTAGTTTCTTATTTTGCTGGTGCTATAAATATAGATGGTAATAGTTAGTTAACTTTAGCAAAGAATCTGCAAACATGGAATTATTAGTTAACATCAATAAAAACTAGCATAGAAATTATTATTTCTTTAATATAATTTTTAGCCAATTTGTAGGGAAGGTGATATCAATACCTTTTTAAGGCGGTGACTGGTAACTTCTAACGGTTCAAAAATCCAATTTTCAATTTTGATACGTTCACCCACAACAGGCATTCGTTGTAAACGCTCCATTAATAATCCGGCAATCGTCTGATATTCTCGTTTTTCATCAAGCGTAATTGATACATAAAGGATCAGATCTTCTAAAGGCATGAAGCCATTAGCAACCCAACGGCTATCCTCTAATTGTTGAATATCATGACGAGAATCTACCTCTTCTTCACTGATCGGCATATTACCGGCAATAGTTTCCATAATGTCCGTCAACGTAACAATTCCTTCTACAGAACCAAATTCATCAACAATAAAGGCAAAATGGGTATGAGCTTTACGAAGTTGTTCTAATGCTTGAAGTAGTGATAAGCCTTCAGGAAAAATTAGTGGTTGAGTAATAAGCACATGTAAGTTAAGTTTTTGTTTTTTTAATTGTTGATTTAATATATCAATAACATGTATAACCCCAACAGGCTCATCGCTTATTGATTCATCCGTAACAACAAGACGTGTATGTGGTTTTTTTTCTAGCAATGAAAGTAACTTATTTGAAGGCTTATTGATATCAATATACTCAACGTCATGGCGCGAAGTCATAATGCTACTAACATTACGTTGAGCAAATCCTAATAAACGAACAATCATTTGTCGTTCTTGTGGATCAAAAATACCATTACTATCACTGATTAAATCAGTGGTGCGATGATCTAATTCAGCGCATTCATGTTGACCATTTAAAACTCGCAATACTGCTTCTGCAGTTCTTTCCCGCAGTGATTTAGTTTCTTTTAAAAAACGACGTCGATTAAATAATGCAAATTGATTAAGCGATTCGATCATAATAGAGAAACCAATAGCGACGTATAAATATCCTTTCGGTATTAAATAACCAAATCCTTCAGCTACCAAGCTGAAACCAATCATAAGTAAAAAACTGAGACAGAGAATAACTATAGTTGGATGGGTATTAATAAACATAGTTAATAGTCTACTGGCGATGATCATTAATATCATAGCAATAGTAACCGCTGCTATCATAATTGCAATGTGCTCAACCATGCCAACAGCAGTAATTACTGAATCAAGTGAAAAAATAGCGTCTAATACAATAATTTGTGCTACAACAGCCCAAAATTTGGCTGTTTTGCGTTGTTTACCAGATTCTTCATCTTTACCTTCTAATCGTTCATTCAGCTCCATAGTGGCTTTAAAAAGCAAAAAAAAACCACCAACAAGCATCAGGATGTCGCGCGTACTAAATGGATGACCTAAGATGTTAATGATAGGATTAGTTAAAGAAACAAGTAAAGTGAGACTAAACAATAAGATAATACGCATAAATAGTGCGCATGTTAAACCAGTCATTCTTGCTTTATTACGTAATTTATCTTGCAATTTATCAGCTAAGATAGCAATAAAGACTAAATTATCAATGCCAAGCACGATTTCGAGTACGATAAGAGTAAGAAGCCCCGCCCACATCGTGGGATCAGCGATCCATTCCATAAAATTTATTTTACCTTTTAATATGACGGTTTATGCCGAACCATTCGAATAATGGTCACTTTAAACAAAAATTTCAATATAAAAACATTTTTAATCGTTTTTAGTCAAAATATAGTGTTCTTAAAGGCATGAAATTACTATCATCAAACTATAGAATAAGTTAATATATCAATATATAAAATATATTTTCTCGTTAACTGTGGATATTAATTATCAGACAGGAGTAATTCATGTCAAAACAACAAATTGGTGTAGTTGGTATGGCTATTATGGGATGTAATTTAGCACTCAATATTGAAAGCCGAGGTTATTCAGTTTCGATTTTTAATCGTTCTAAAGAAAAAAGTAATGAAGTGATCACAAAAAATCCAGGTAGAAAATTAATTCCATGCTATACTATTAAGGAATTTATTAATTCATTAGAAAAACCTCGTTGTATTTTTTTAATGGTAAAAGCGGGTGAAGCGACAGATAAAACCATAGATTCCTTAATACCTTACCTTAATAAAGGTGATATCCTAATCGATGGTGGTAATACTTATTACCAGGATACTATCCGACGTAATCAAGAACTTTCAGCGCAAGGATTTAACTTTATTGGAACCGGTGTTTCTGGTGGTGAAGAGGGAGCATTAAAAGGGCCATCTATCATGCCTGGTGGACAAAAACAGGCTTATAACTTAGTGGCACCTATATTGCAACAAATTGCAGCTAAGGCTGATGGTGAGCCCTGTGTAAGCTACATTGGTCCTGATGGTGCAGGCCATTATGTAAAAATGGTGCATAATGGGATCGAGTATGCTGATATGCAGCTGATTGCTGAAGTTTATTCAATACTTAAAAAGGTATTAAAATTAAATAATGAAGAATTAGCCAATATTTTTACTGAATGGAATAAAGGTGAGTTAAATAGTTATCTAATTGAAATTACAGCGGATATCTTTCATAAAAAAGAAGAGCAAACTGGTAATTATTTGATTGATCTAATATTAGATGAAGCTGCTAATAAAGGAACTGGAAAATGGACCAGTCAAAGCGCTCTAGACTTAGGAGTACCTGCTACGCTTATTACTGAATCGGTATTTGCGCGTTATCTCTCATTTTTAAAAGCGCAGCGAGTAGCAGCAGCAAAAATCCTCACTGGGCCCGTTATTAATTCATTTAAAGGTAATAAGCAGGAATTTATTGAAAAAGTCCGCCGCGCACTTTATTTAGGTAAAATCGTTTCCTATGCTCAGGGTTTTCAACAATTAAAAGTGGCATCAGATGAATATCAATGGCAGTTAAATTATGGTGAGATTGCCAGGATTTTCCGTGCTGGTTGTATCATTCGGGCGCAATTTTTGCAAAAAATTACTGATACGTATAGACAAAATCTATCTTTAGCGAACTTAATATTTGCGCCTTATTTTAAGAACATTGCTGATGAATATCAGCAATCATTACGGGATATTATCTGCTTTGGTATACAAAATGGTATTCCATTACCCACGCTTACAGCAGCAATTTCTTATTACGATAGTTATCGCTCTGCTGTTTTACCGGCAAATTTAATTCAAGCACAACGTGATTATTTTGGCTCTCATACTTATAAACGGATTGATAAAAAGGATATCTTTCATACTGAATGGTTAGAAACTAAGGGTAGCTAAATTGATTATATTATATAGCCTTTATTATTAACGTTAAAGGCCAGTTTCATTAGCTTTAGTTAGTGATAAATTATAATCTATTTACTACTGTTTTTATTTTAGCTTCATATCTATCCAAAATAAATAGATTTATACATTATACGCTAATATAAAAATATTTATTTTTGATCTTTAAATAAATTTTTTAATAAAATAAATACGCTTATTTATTTTATTAAAAAATTAACTATAACTAACAACAACTAAATTGTTATTTTATGAAACACTAATTATACTCCTAAATTGCATAGAAGGGCATCCTATTTAAGCTTAATTGATTTTATAGATAATTTAAACAACATAGAAATGATATAGTATAAAAACCTACCCTATTAGTATATATTCACGAAACTAGATATTTATCTTTGATTCCTTCCATAAACTCATCTCTAATGCTAAATTCCAGATGGCTGATAGATAGCGTCATCGACGGGTGAGCTCTAACACATTTTGCTACAATAGACTGAACGACACTTTGTCAGCAATAATATTGACACCATAACGGTTATGTGCTACATCAACCCGTATAATCTACTATTAGCAATATTGAGATTAAAGTATCTAAGGTCAAGAGGGGGGATCTCACGCATCGACAGAAAATTATAGTTCAAGACCTTATTGCTATCGACTTATCTGAAGTATATAAAATACGTTTAAAAGTTGCTTTTATGACTGCTATTACTGGCATTTACCGGTTATTTCACGAAATTCTGGGGAGGCATTTTCGTTAAAAATGCACATGAGGATTTCTCTATGCCAGTACGTACCTTTTATAAAGACTGAAACAGTAAACAGTGATGACTTAAAGAGTACAGACGCATTTGGTATCTGCATGATTTAAGCGGCGATATTGCGCTACATGTATTTCTTAGCTGAAAACATATGTGCTGTCTGCCAAGCATGTTGATCGCCTTTGCCTACTGATCATTATCGGCGACACTTACATGGATGGTAAGGAGCTCATTGTAATCGAAAATGGCTATCAAAAAGTCAGAATCAAATTAATCTCAACTTTCTTAATGGTAGCTGCAATCGCATTCTTTAAACGGGGCACCTCCAAGGTCTTGCTACGGAAGACAGTGCTTTTGTTTTTAGAATGCAATGGTAAAGATATTCCTGAATATATAGCATCATGCTCCTAAGTATATAAAACAAGTAATGTTTTGGTTTCACTCCACAAAAAACATGTAATCAAAAGTTAAGATTAGCTGCAAGAAATAGGTCTGGATAGCAGAGAGTTAAGCTGTCGCTAACAAACCTATTGATGTTTTGTTAGTAACATTTTAGGATATCATAAAAATAGATGAAGAATCTAAAAAAATAAAGAAAACCGACTGACATTCTACGATTTCCTATCAGCAAAAACTGGACGTCAATAAGAACAATGAATCTGATTGAATCAGTTTTTGCGATAATGAGGTTATTAAGCTGATTCGCGAAGCGCTGTAGCTCAAGAAAAACAACTCTTTCAATGCTATTTAAGCTGTTCCCGTCTGCTTAAAAAATCTAGAACCGGCTCAGAGAAGTTAACCTGCTGATTTCTAAAGTGGCGTAAAATAGCGTTCAATTTAGGTAGAGAACAAGATTTAAAATGCATTATCGCAAAGCGATTTTTTAATTATCATATATCAGATTTAGTAAAACTCTATTTCCTTAATGACTAAGCCAATCGCTCCCCTCCAGTATTCATTATTATAGGCATCATTTGATAAATATGTTAAACGGCTTCTTTTATTACTCTTGATAGTTTGTCCTTAACATAACTGAAAACATTTTTTTCACTGATTTTTATTTAAACATTATTATTAATAATATAATAGCATAATTTTTCCTATGAAAAATGTTATTTTATGGTAGTATTATTTATTAATAGCCCTTATCATTGCATAATAAATATGCGACTACAAAAAATTCAATTACCTTATTCATTAGATGCTGCTTTAAATTATTTTAATACTATAGCCAACCAACCATGGGCGATGTTATTGCATTCAGGTAATGCAAATCACCCACATAACCGTTTTGATATTATGGTAGCTGATCCAATAACCACGTTAGAAACAAGAGCTAATATCACGCAAATTCATCGTGAAAAAAAATTAACTCAGAACTTGATCCTTTTGAGCTATTAAAAAGTGAAATAGAATATTTTAATTTTACTTTCGTAACAAATAAGGATCTTCCTTTCCAAGGCGGTGCTTTAGGCATATGGGGATACGATTTAGGCCGACGAATAGAAATTCTACCCGAACAAGCTAAGAACGAATTAAGAATTCCCGATATGGCGATTGGTGTTTATCTTTGGGCATTAATCGTTGATCACCATAAAAAAATAGTAACTTTATTAAGTTATCAAAATATTAAACAACGTTTATTCTGGTTAAAAACTCAAACAAAAATACCAGCTAAACAGTTTCAAATTTGTGAATCATGGAAAAGTAACATTTCAAAACAGGAATATCACCATAAAATTAGCAAAATTCATAAATATTTACGAGATGGTGATTGTTACCAAATTAATTTAGCCCAACGTTTTAAAGCCAAATATCATGGTAACGAATGGGAAGCATTTCTTAAACTTAATCAAAATAATCAAGCTCCCTTTTCTGCCTTTATTTGTTTAGAACAACATTGCGTACTTAGTGTATCCCCTGAACGTTTTCTTTGGCTTTGCGATAATTTAATTCAATCACGTCCAATTAAAGGCACATTACCTAGACTGATTGATACCCAAGAAGATAAACAACAGATAACACGTTTACAATCATCAATCAAAGATCGTGCTGAAAACGTAATGATAGTTGATTTATTACGTAATGATATTGGTAAAGTACCAATACCAGGAACAGTCAGTGTACCGGAACTATTTGTGGTTGAATCTTTTCCAGATATCCATCATTTAGTCAGCACTATTATTGCGCAGTTATCCTCTTCTTATCATGCCACTGATCTATTAAAAGCCTGTTTTCCAGGCGGCTCAATTACTGGTGCACCAAAAATACGTTCAATGGAAATTATTGATGAACTTGAACCTCATCGTCGCCATAGCTACTGCGGAGCGATTGGTTATATCAGTTTCTGCGGTACGATGGATACAAACATCAGTATACGTACTTTATTAACTGAAAATCAATACCTTTATTGTTGGGCAGGTGGAGGCATTGTGGCAGACAGTACAGCAGAAAAAGAATATCAAGAGATTTTTGATAAACTGAGTCGAATATTACCCGTATTAAAAAATAATCAATGCTAATTAATATTATTAATAATTTTATTAATTTATTTCAATTAATATTTCCTGTGTTCTACTAGGAATTAGTAAAAATCTGATGTATGGTAGAATCAGTTACGTTCTACTTTAATGCTTCATAAATCTGTTCTCCATCATTAAAATCGAATGTTAGTTGCCCACAAAAATCAATTACTCAAAGAGTTATGCTCATTTCTGATATATAGAGTTTTGGAGATGATGACGTATCCTGATAATTGATTTCATAAATAATTAGATCAACAAAGAGATGATATACCATGAAAAGTCTACCACAGGTATCTGCGAAATCAGATGCTACCTGTGACTTCTCTTATTGTGAACTAATCTGTAATTCTGTCAGAGAGCTGATAGCACCGATATTGAGGATAATATCAAAGTCATAATTACAGGAAACATATTGAACGTTATCTTTTGTTGATATGAGTCAAAGGCATCATCTGTGACGGTTATTTTCCGAAGCAAACCTACAAGACAAGTATTGATGATGTTGAGATTAAAGTATCTAAGGTCAGAAGAATATCAGAGAGGCAATAGCGGAATACCTTTCAGCAGATCGTTCCTACCGTCTTATTTTGACGTATGCAAAACTGTCGAGTTGTCACCATAGCTGTGTATCTGAGATACACAGAGATCCATCGCTGCTTTTATAAAGCTTTATGGGGTGGTTGGTAAAAGCACATACTCTCTCTGGAGAGTACTTATCAACAGACTGAACAGAAATAGCTTGAAGAGCATAGGCAATGGTAATTGCGTGATTTAAGCGATACGCATTATATTTATTTCTTAGCTGAAAGGATATGCCTGTTTATCAGATAAGCTGATCGCTTTTATCTGCTCCTCATTTATTGACAGCACTACGCATGAACGTAAGAGAGCTCCGTTGCAGTCGAAAATGCTTATTAAGAATCAGAATCGAATTGGGCATAACTTTTTTATGGCTGGTAAGCATAAAGCTTAACCGTATCTCCCATAGTTGTTACGAGAGATGCTACCATTAGCTTTTGGAATGTAATGATAAAGACATTCTCGGATACACAGCACTAAATGTTGTTGTGTGAATAAAATAGCTAATGCGTTAACTTTACTCCACAAAAGCATGCAACAAAAAGTTAAGGTAAGCTTCGGGATATTTGGCTAGCTAAAGAGACTCCGATGCCTCTAAGTATAAATCCATTGATGTTTTGTTGCAAAGTTTTCAGCATATCCTGAAATTATAAAGAAGTTTGATCTAACTAAAGGGATTTGATCCTGTTGACTAATGGTGTTAAACAAAGTTCAATTTAAATATGGAGAATATATTCATGAAGTATCAGAGTGGAGAACGTAGTTTAACTGATATATACCAGATTTTATAATAACTTCATCAGACTTTGATGCCAATCAAACATGGTAATTGATTACTAAAAAGCTAAAAATCATAACAGCAAACCTGTTTATTTATTGCTTCCTCTGTGATTTCATCAAAGAAATAAATCTGAATTAAGTGTTTTAGAATATCAACAACACCATAACTGGTATATATTTTATTTTTTTAACCTCCAATAATATTGAGCACAATACATCTCATATTGATCACAATCATGCTGGAAATCTGGAAAATGGGTCCCCCCCCTCACCATATTTTTATTTTATTCTCAAATTAATAGGAAATGCGTTTATCTAATTCCCTATATTAACCGTATCGGTCAGCCAGTAATATACTCTTCAGTCTGTTTTACTGTATGTGTGGTAAATATAGTATCTATATGATTAAATTCAATAAATTCATCTAAATATATAACTATCGTTATAGTTGT
This sequence comes from Arsenophonus sp., assembly GCA_046530735.1. GTDB lineage: Bacteria > Pseudomonadota > Gammaproteobacteria > Enterobacterales > Enterobacteriaceae > Arsenophonus. The sequence goes on along the minus strand of JBHEQV010000006.1, from coordinate 1,217 downwards.
AGCAATATGCGGCCTTATTGCATATAATATATGATATTACTACAGTATATCTAATTTCAGTTCACTTATCAACTCTTCAATACGTCCTATTTTAATAGGGTCAAGTACTAAATAAGACTTATCTAATAATAATATTCTACTCTGATTAAAATATAAGAAGCAATACACAACCACTGCTGCTAACTATATGTTAAAGTATAATCACTATGCAAAAATTTTTTTTTATTTCATTCCAAAGATTAACTTTAATTGACACCCATTGAAAATGTTCCTCTCTTTCAATTAAAGAGAGTTTCTCAAAAAAAGGCATTCAAAGTAATATTATCATATATTGATATCGAAATATAGCTTGCTTTTAGAAAATCATACTTATTTTAGCACCTAATAACGCAATATCTTGTTCATCACTCAAAACTCAAAATATTGATGTTATCTAATAAAATTTTACCTTTAGCATGCTACTCACAACATAAAGCTCACATGGTAAATTACCTCAGCCTAAATGACCAATAAAACCTATTATTTTATTCTATAAAATATTTAATAATATATATTTTAGTTTGTAAGATTTGACAGAGTTATTAACAAATCTTAGTATATGCCACTCAGGCTACCACTCCGCTATGATGTTTCATAAATCTATTTATTCTCCATACTTAAATTAGATTTTGTTTACTAGTAGCATCAAACAAGATTAAATCTACTGAGTCGGTTACAGATTTTCTAAGCAGACTCTAGCAATTCAAATAGGATTGAAAAGGTTATTTTTCTTGAACTATAGCACTTCATATATCGACTTCGTCGCCTTAAGTCTCACTGTTACAAAAGCCGATATTTAAATTGGATTCGTCGTTCTTACGACGCCCGATAATTCGTTGGAATAAAGGCATAGAATGCTAGCAGTTCTTTTTGATTACTCTCTAACATTTCTCATCGCTGCAGAGATACTTATTCTGGAAACCTTCCCAACAAAAATATCAAGGAGTTTATTGTGGAGGCATCACGGTTTTTTTTTGGTAATCAAATTTCCCTACAGCTCAAGTTTAACTTTCGATGCTGAATACCTTTAGGTAACAAAAGGTATCGCATGAGCTTTGTATACAAAACAGCGTTGATCCTGCGCACCAAAGAATATATTTGCCATTGTATTTTAAAATTAAAGACACCATCTCCCATAACAACCCCTTAGGAAGATATGATTAAGCCACGTCCTTCTA
>JBHEQV010000005.1:0-132573 GCA_046530735.1 Arsenophonus sp. | reverse complement strand
ATTGTTATAAAATCTTCGATTGCAGAAAATATTTAATAATCTTACTGGAAGTTTGATAACGAAACTGCATCACAAGGATAAATAGTTTAGTTATTTGCGATGTATATTGAATAACTTGACTTTACGGAAGTCAGCAAAATAAATAGGCATTGATTTAAAAACAGCGTTATATATGGTGTCATTGCTTCCTTGCTTCAGCGCCAACAGTCAGCATAAATGCACTAAGTACTATTGTTAAAATCGACAAAATATTTTTCTTGATTCTTTAAAGGGAATCATTATATTCCACATAGGAAATCTAGAAACGTGGGAGAAGAGAAATAAAATGAAAGAAGAAATTTCGGCCTTAATCGCCCGAGATTAAGAAGGTCATATGAGCGATAAGATTCTTGAAGAGTTAAATAAAATGTGTAGTGTTAGTTATCTTTTTAAGATTATCTTAATAAAGAATTCATCCTTTGTTGAGATAGAAATAAATTATAGCAACCTTTGCTAGGGAGCATGAAATTAGTCACTATCGCCTAATAATGATGGATAATTTGAGAGTTATTATAAAGAATTCCATATTTAAAATGTCAATAAGTTATATTAGCTAATTTAAAGAATAATTAAGTAGATTCTATAGTGTAGTGTTGTTTTATTATCGAATTTCAATAAGAATGATGAATCTAATTGAGTCATCTTTTGCGAGACATTGAACCTATGAAGCTGATGTGCGACGCACTATGGTTCGTAAAAACAACCCACCTTCAATGGTATTAAAGCTACTACTATCAGATAAGAAGAGCTGAAACTAGCTAAGGGATTCAATCTTTTGACTTTGGTAGATAAATAATATTCAATTTAAGGATGGATAACAAATTCACGAAGCATTAGAGTACTATGATATAGCCTGACCATTATACATTAGATTTGCTAATAACTCTGATATTTTTTGAAGTAAATTATCCTATGGTCTCTTTTGTTAGAGAAGTAGAAATAGTTATCTTCTTCGAATTAGTCAGGTCTATCAGCTCAGTTATTTATATGTCTTTCCTATGGAGTAAAAGAAATGACAATAATCCCCAGGTTTCGTATAGATGATGAATTCATAGATAAGCATACTTTTAGTTATTCTTCTAACCTCAATGTAGGTGCATCCATTGTCATTGCCTTTGGCTGATTTGAGTTGCTCAAAATCCATAATAATCGTGACTAGAAGTGGATAATGCTTGCATATCGAAAAATTAAGAACTTGGGATCGGACACGTTACTGTGTATGGCCTTCTTTTGAAGTGTTATGAAAAATTCAATCAGTCTGTCCTTATTTATTTTAGAGGAAGAACTCATAAGTCGCTTCGGATAATCAGGTGGTGTAACACATGAAGTTACGTGTTGTCTTTTTGATTTATCTAGTTTACTCTCTCTAAGAGATTTATTATGAGAATTTTGCTTAATTCATTTAAAATTAACATATTGCAGAATATAAAATAGTACTTAGATCATGAACATCCTTGAAGCAGCGGCATGTACCCCGCTGCCGGTAGGGTACACCCGTTGCTTACATTATAATATTCTATGTGTTTGCATATTTTTGATAATACTGGTAAATCTATCAAGATTCGTAAAAAAAGACCTGCACAAATTACGTAAAAGTTTGCTGGAAATCTGTAAAAAAATGGGGTTACAACATTAAATATAACTACTTATAAATATTGGTCAAAAAAAAGAATAGCTTAAACGTGAACTTAATCATTTATGTAAATCTATTTAAAATAGTTAAGTTTGAGAAAATAAATTACTGGTTGAGACGAAAAATAAACAGTAAAATTATATCACACTGCGCACTATGAAAAGAAAACAAAAATAATGTGTACTGAGGCAGTAATATTGCTAATAAGATTAAACGTAAAGGTATAAAATTGGTAGTGTGATAAAAATGCGTGAGGAAAAACTTCCTACAGTAAAAGTGTACCTGAATGATAAGAAGGGTGATAAGCAGGGTTGATTTTGAACAAAAAGGTAATAACTGGCGAATTAAAAATCAGAGCGCAATGAGAATAAAACCAATGTCGCTTGACAAGCTGAAAGTGATGCTGGGTTACCACCAGAGCAGTTATTGTAATAGCGCGCCTTCTCTCGTTTAAAAAAAATTAATAAGCTACGGTTATTTTAAAAAAAACAAAAGTATAATACTCACGTTAAGATTTTAAGCTTTATGAAAAGAATATTGAGGATTATCCTTCAGGATAAGATTTTTTTATAAAAACAATTTTTTATCATGATAGTTTATTTAAAACATTCCTTAGTGATAGGATGACATTGCAATATATTTTTTATAATTTTTTGAAAAACTTTATAAGTTGCATGATCTTAATCCATTAGTAATGAAATCGACAGTTTTATTTAGCTAGATCTTCGTAGCTACTAGTGATCGAATATACTATATTTGGTCAAGACGATATCAGAAATTGCATCTCTACATCGTTATCGAGCACTATAGCTTATAAGAAAACCTGATAACGTTTAGATTTTTAAGATATTCGATTGCTGTCATGCAACGGCATGATAGAACAGAGTGACAATAACTTGTTGGTAGTGGTGATTACTGGTGTTGTTTTTCAAGATAAAACTTCGTTATATCCTTACAGGATAAATTTATTGGATTGTTTTATTGATCCAGAACTGGAAAAATCTGTCTATATACATGGGGATTACTATTGGTTGATATCACGACAATTTCGTATAGATATGTTATACTTATGGAAATGATAAGTAAGCATATTTATATCCGAGATATATTAAAATTAAGTAAGTAGATAAGAGGTTTGCTCAATGAGCATGGGTATTGTAATCTGAGCTATTCTAAGGATTAATCTTTTATTCCAGAACGAGAATAAACTTCTAATGCAAAGTAATTTGATTATTGGTGGGTGATTATTGATGATTATTGAAGAGCAGCTATTACAAGAATAAAAGAAAGAAGATACCTTAAAAGACTATTAAGGAGGTATCAAGTTTGGTAAATAAAAGGTAGGCAAGAATTACCCAGAACTATCATGTCTACTTTTTAGTCAACAGCGTTGTTTGGATATTATGATAGTCAAAACATTAGCTGAGCTGTTTAATGCTGAGATCAATACACTTATGGATTAATTAATGTCTACTGATGTTATTTTACCACGCTCATTTTATGAGCGTGGTACGCTTTGTGTAGCAAAGGATTTACTAGGAAAGGTTTTGAAGTTTTCTGACTGTTACGGTGTTATCAACGAAGTTGAAGCTTATATAGGGCAGTATGATCCGGCCTGTCATGCCGCAAGAGGTTGTACTCCACGAACAATGGTCATGTTTGGTGCCGCCGGGTTTTCCTATATTTATCTTATTTATGGGATGTATTATTGCCTAAATATTGTGACTGAACATGAAGGCTTTCCAGCTGCGGTCTTAATTAGAGGCATTGATTTATACAACCCTATCCGTCTTTCTTTAGATGGGCCGGGTAAGTTATGTAAAAAGTTAAATATTACGAAAAATAATAACCAGGTTGATTTAACACAATATCATGATTTTTGTGTTTATAATTCTACTATTCAACCAAAATATATTGCAACACCAAGAATAGGAATAAAATTTGGCATCGATAAATTATGGCGTTTTAAGACAATATAAATTCTTAGCATAATCTTCAAAATATATTGACTCCACATTAAGATATGCTTGCCGCTTTTCTATTAAGTCGTCACTATAATGGAAGTGTTAATCTTCAATGAACTATTGAGGATGAGAATCCGGTGTTTTCCTTGGCAAGGGAAAACAATTTCCCTCTTTATTATATCGTAATAAAGACTAGCATGACTGTAAGTCAATGATGGCTCAAGGAGAATAGGACACCATAAGGTAGCCATTATCCAAGAAAACCGATTTCTTAATCCTGTCTGACTACCACATCTAGTGCAATAATTTAGTGATAGCGAATCCAATTATTACTTTTAATTGCTTTCAAGACTGGCATTCATTAAAACATATGTTAAAGAGTGTATTTATTTTGCCAGCGTTTCTATAACACCAAAAGACACACTATTTTTGCTAAATTTAGCAAATTTTACAAAATTTAACACTATGTAAACGTGCATTTCTATTAAAATAGGGGTTATAGGATGAGATCTCAATCACGTGATTTTACGAAACACTCATGTCCCCATGAGGGTTTATACTAATGATGCAATGACGGATATTCTAGAGATTGTAGTTAAATCTTATCTAGTACTGGATATTTTTATGTGCACGAAGATCTTATCTATGATAAGAAATTGCCGTTATCGCTGCTGAGGTACTCTTACCATATTGTCACAAAGAAACTCTTTAACTTGTATTGGTGGCGGTTTGATTTTTTCTCCCATATTTTATGAAAAGAAAGTTTACTAAGGAGTATTTTATGCTCAGTTATTTTTATATTTGCTTAATTATTAAGAAATTAAATCGTTCCTTAAGAGAAGCTCGAGAGCCATCATTATTGCTAAAAAATAGAATTAATTACTGGTCCTATTGTAAGTTAGAATTTTATCAGTGTGTGTATTTTTTAATCTAATACACTAATTTAGTGATATTAACTCTCTAGGTTTAGCTTAATAACTCTTATTTTTATTTTATGTATTTTTTCTGAGAAAAAATCTATTTTGTCTCCTTACTAAGCTGAACGTTTATAAAAAGTACTGTAGCCATACAGAATGTATTTATACGAATTTGTCCGTAGTACATTAATCAGAACGAAAAATCAGGTTTTTCGAACCCTCTCCCCTTCAGCAACTTATACAGCTTCGGTAATAAGGTGCCTCGTTTACGATTTAACAAGAAACCATAATAACGCACTATCTTAAAATACTTAGCGAATATAGTTAATATAGCGCCGATTGTCTCTTCTTGTATCAGGATTACTGCTAGTATTGTTTAAGTCTGGTGATTTTATAGCAATGATGCACAACACTTCTCCCTCTGTCAATGCCACAGTTTTAACGTGAATGTTAGGGTATTTAAGGTAGTGCTAGAGGTATTTAATGCTATAGTACTCCCATTTTATCTTTTTAGCGAAGTTCACTTTCTCTAGTAACATCTCTACTTCTGACTTCAGGTAACGCTGCCATTTCTTTCTGGAGAAGATATACCCAAAACCAGAAAGAGACTATGATTTATCAGGTTATAGTTATTACACAGAAGCCAGATTTCTTCGACAGCTCCTTTTTTTGAAAACACCTTACGCAATATAGCATAGCATGTTTAATATACAGACAGGCTCTGGGGGTTGACCAGAGACATGAAAATGCAGATGTTGATTGAGTTGTTGACTATAAATATGCAAGGCACAGAAGATATAAATTTTGATACTCTGTTTGCATCCTTACTGTAGGATAGCACGTGTAGCAGCGCGAAACAAAGCATTGAATTAGATCAATTTACGGCCAAGTTATCTTTGTGTTTGTTTATATTATGAAGTAAATAGAGGTTATCTCTAGTTTCCTATAGTGATGAATTTATTGACAAGTATATTTTTAGTCATTTCCCTTCAATGTATTTGTATCCAAGTATCATCAGTTCGACTTAGTGGTTGCTCGAAACTCCAGATAATCTTGACTAGAGGTGAAGTGGATACCCCTTCTTGTATATTGAAAAAAAAATCAATTGGCCTATCATGATTTATTTTAGAGGGAAATCATAAATCGCTTCAGATAATCATAAAGATAATACGTGAACTCGCGTGTTATCTTTATGATTATCCGATTTACACTTTACTGGGAGATTTCTTTTCGAATTATTTGGATAAATTCCTAAAAATTAACATACCGAAGAGTATAAAACAGTACTCATATCATGAATACGTTTAAAGTAGCGTAACTGTGCCGCTTATACCATAGTGTATTACGTTGACTTTATTACTCTGTGTGGTCTAGATATTAAATCTGTATAGCATAAGTTGTTCTTAAAAAAAGAGAGGGAAAAAATCTGCTCAGACGCTATTATTCGGCTTTTAAATTACACCTATAACCTAACAAATCTCAGTATTCTTCCTGGTCTTGGGGGTATCCACAGATCAGGAAGCAGTGATAGGGTTAGCTAAAGACATAGTAAGGATGTTACTTGCACTTTGCTAAAAATATGAAAGTGAAGTAGCATAGTGTAAATACTTCAGTGTTATCTTAACCACCCCGAGCTACCCAAGTAAAAACTGCAGCATTACTGAGTTGGATATTGTGCATCATTACTATGACCATCGGATTAAGTAGTATCAAAAGCAAAATCCTGCACAGGAAGAGATAATCAAGAACTATATTAATTATATTTCGGCTAGGGATTTCAAAATGGTGTGTTACTATGCTTTCTTATCGAATCCTTAACGAGCCAACTCTATTACAAAAGGTATAATAGGAGATGGAGATGATTTATAAAAACTGGAAAATTTGGTATTCGCCGTTCTGATGAAAGAATTCTGCACACAGATCCCCGTAGAAATACATTTTGTGTGGCGGGCACGACAGGGTACTTTTTTATCGACACCAGCTTGACTAGCAGTAGATAGCGGAATTGTTGTTAGAAATAATCCATAAAATAAAAAATGGGAGTTATTAAGAGGCAAAACTCTAGAATTAACATTTCTAAAATTAGTGCATTAAGTTAAAGAATACACACTCCGATAAAATTTTAACTTATACTGAAATCAGTAAACCAATTCTATCTGATATTAATAATAAGGGATGGCTTTTTGTCTCTCTTAAAGAACAATTTAATTTTTTAACCATGAACAACAATCCTTTAATGGTATTTAATCTGTTCCAGGCTGCTTAAAAAAGCTGAAACCAACTAACTGGTTTTAATCTTCTGATCCTAGTGGTAACAACGACCAATTTAAGGAATTGATAATAGATTAACAAAGTATCGGAATGGAACGTAGATTGATCGCTATATACCAGATTTTCTAATAACTTTGACGCTATGAACGCCATCAATAAAGTAGTGTTGAGTAGGGTTATTACAGCATGGATTCGAGCTCATCCTCAACAGGGGTGCTATCAGCTATCTGCCACTATTACGGATAAGTTTATGCAATGAAATAGAGATAATATCTAGTTTTGAGAATACCTGTTAGGGTAGACTTTCATGGAATACCATCTCTCTGTTGTTGAAATCATCCATTAAATTAATCAGTAGGATACACCACACCATTCCAAAAATCCTATATACCATAAATGAGCATAACTCTAAATTTCTATCTCATAAAATGAGAATTTTTAAAACAAATATAGAGCACGCCTTATTTCCTTGTTTATAATTTAACTTCAGGCGAGGGAGAGGGGGAGGGGAACCCATAGATATTAGTATTAATGATCATTTTAGAAGTTATAAAATTGTATGGAAAAACTATTCTTAAACAGACCTCTCTTACATGCAAAATATTTAGCGAATCTATTAGATTTTCAGGTTTAAGTATTACAGAAAACAATTTAGATTTACATAAACCCATCAAAATGGATTTGTTGTACTGAACAACACGCATTATAAACCTGTATTAGGCTACAATAACGCAGGAATACGTGTCTATACTTCCGCCAGTTATCCTTTTAATACTTAGTGAATAAGATTATGCATAAATACAATGACGTTTTTAAGTTTTTCAATAAATCAAATTAAAAAAATGGGCCACTGGATAGTAGATATTCCACTTAATAATGTAGAGCTGGAAAAGGTATTTAAAAATATACAAAATCTTATAGAAGAGTTTTCTATAAAAGACGTTCATTTTATTTTTAAAAATTAACTACTATACAGGACAGTTAATATCCAAATTTATCTAAGAAATGTTGAATAATAGAACTGACCGTATAAATATCATGCTGATTGTTCTTGATGAGCAATCGCTATAATACTTATCATTTAATGATAATAAACAAATCTATTTTTTAGTTAAGTTATTAACATTCTGATACCGGAGTGCATTATAAAGTGCCATTTAACTAAAATAATAATGTTAGTTTCTGTATCTTCAGATATTGATCTTAATATGTAAAGATTATGCTAATGACACATCGTTAAATTTAGTATTTTAGTGATTATCAGTTAAACGCTTCTATGATTGTTATTTAACCCATAAAAGGTATTCGACGATTAAAATACTGATTTGATACACATTGTTCCTCCTTTCTATTGAAACTTTCTATCACCAAGCCTTATCAATAAAGTCTTTACTTCCATACAATACGGAGACTCTCCTCTCCTGCTCCCTATTGGAGCATTAATTCTTTTAAAAAATCTAGCTAAACGAAATCCGTCTAACTATAGAACTCTTTGGTAGGGATCATTGAATAGATGATCGCATTAAATAATCATGAACCATCCATATGAACTGTCATTCAATGATTTTGAATAACCTGTTGAATAACACATAACTTTTGATACAGGCAAAATAGCACATTAATCTCTAAATTAGAGCTTTCTTAAATAAAAATTACACGATCTGGAGTAATTTAATAATTATTTATTTGCCAACATCTAACTCTAATTGCTGTACATTAAAAATACCTTTAGCAGATTTAATACCTATTATTGATGCACTTATTAATTCCATTAGCAACCCTGATACTTAATTAGCTGCATTAGCATACTGAACAAAGAGAATCCGATCACCGGCATGGTTACACCTAATATACGGTAGGGCTTACCTAGCTAACATAGCACCAGATAGAATAAAATACCAGATTCCTTACTAAAAAATGACAGATGCGTTCTGTTAAAAGATTAATCGTAGAGGTTTTGCCAACAATTTTATTATCTACTTCGCCTTATATATAGTTTTTATTGATAAGATAAAGCCAAAGTTAGTTTCCCTGAAAAGATCAATTTTCATTTTTACTCCTTGATAATATAAAATCAGACTATTGACATTGGTTAATGCTTTTTTATATTGAAATTAGTTTAATGTGGGTGCCTTAATTAGGCTGTAATATGATATTTATCATTATAAGATAATTGGAAATTCTTTTTAAGATTTATATGTAATTTTTTATTATTGGCGTATACTTTACTTCTACTGTTAAAAATAAAAAAATACAAAAAGTACAAAAGTATAGAAAACGATAATAGTAAAAGAAAATAGAATGAAGAGCGTTAAGCTATTAGTAAATCTGGTGTATGGCGATAGGTTTCTGCTCTGATGTTTCATAAATCCTATTTCCATCCTTAAATTAGATGTTGTTTATAAATGGCTAGGGTTTAAGAGGACCTAAATGATTTTAGGTCGTGGTTCTAGCTATTATTAGGAGGTGTAGCAGCTGAGATACCATTAAAATTCTTACTTTTTTAAAGTACAGTGCTTTGCACTGTCAGCATCATAGTCTAAACTTTTAGAAAAAACTAATTCAATTGGATTTCTTAATTCTTAGTGATACCCAGTACGTTGACATGAAGTTATAGAATAGCAACAAGTTTTTCTTTATTTTTCTCTAGCTTCTTAATCGCTGGAGGATAGTAATTTTTTAAAAACTTTATCAATAAAGCATTAAAAGCATTAAAGGTTTTGTTAGCGGCATAGCAACTCTCTGCTAACCAGATATCCAGAATCTTACCCTTAACTTTCGGTTTCATGCCTTTGTAGAGTAAACCTAGCACATTAGATGTTTTATGTATCACTAAACATCATTTATGCTTGCTGCGTGCCCGGAAATATCTTTGCCATTGCATTCCAAAAATCAAGGGAAGAGTATTCCGTAGCAAGAATGGTGATACAGTTAAATCACGCGCTCGCAGTCATCCAGAAGTTCTATTCAGTTCAATTCTGATTTTCAATAACCATCTTCAGCCATAATCAACTCCTTACATACATACAGAGTGATTCCAATAATTATCAGCAGATAAAGGCGATCAGCTGCCTGACAGGACGATCATGCCATCCGCCCTAAAATAAAGATAATATATATCATTTAAATTACGTAACTGCTATTCTCTAATACTATTTAACCTATTGCTGTTTTAATCTGCTGATGGTGCTGACAGAGGAGACATGTACTTTTTCATCGAAAAGCACTCACAGAGATTCGTGAAAATCGTCGTTGAATTAATTCCACCTTCTTTAGCAGGTATAAAACTATGATAGCGATTTTTCGATATTTTGCACGTTTCAGATAAGGCAATAACGAACTGTTGAAGGATATTCTGTTTTCGTTGCGATTTATAATCTTATATATTTTAATCTCAACATCGTCAATACCCGTTTATATTAAGTTTGCTGCAGCAAATAACCATTATGGATGACAGCATAAGACCAATCAACAAAGCAGCGTTTAGACTGTTATTGCAGTATATCTTTAATCTCCGCTTCAACATCGGTACCTATTAGATGCCATGCTAACCATTACGAATGAGTTCATACAAATGGATCATAGTAATATCTAGTTTCTGGGATTACCTGTAGGGTAATTTTCATGGCATATCATCTCTCTGTTGTTAAAGTAATTTATGAAAGCAATCAGTAGGATACGCTACAATTTCTTAAACTGCATATAATATAAATAAGCATAACTCCCCTTACAATCTGTCTCGTTAGGTAGATTTTTTTAAGGTAAAGGAAAAAATCCCTTGAAAAAAAATCATTGATCCTCATATAGGTTAGTAACTAGATTGGTTAAGAATTTGTTTTGGAGGCTTTTTAGATGGGTAAAATTATTGGGATTGACCTGGGTACAACTAACTCTTGTATAGCTATAATGGATGGTACAAATGCCCGGGTATTGGAAAATAGTGAAGGTGATCGTACCACACCTTCTATTGTTGCATATACCCAAGATGGTGAAATTCTTGTGGGTCAGCCGGCAAAACGCCAGGCAGTGACAAATCCACAAAATACTTTTTTTGCTATTAAGCGTCTGATTGGACGTCGCTTTGAAGATGAAGAAGTTCAACGTGATATTTCTATTATGCCTTATAAAGTTATTGTCGCAGATAATGGTGATGCTTGGTTGGATGTTAAGGGGCAAAAAATGGCCCCCCCTCAGGTTTCCGCTGAGGTACTGAAAAAAATGAAAAAAACGGCGGAAGATTATTTGGCTGAACCAGTTACTGAAGCTGTTATTACTGTGCCAGCTTATTTTAATGACACTCAGCGTCAAGCAACTAAAGATGCAGGCCGCATTGCTGGGTTAGATGTAAAACGTATTATTAATGAACCAACAGCGGCAGCGCTTGCTTATGGTTTAGATCGTGAAGTGGGTAACCGTACCATTGCAGTATACGACTTAGGTGGTGGTACTTTTGATATTTCAATTATTGAAATTGATGAAGTTGATGGTGAAAAAACCTATGAAGTACTGGCAACTAATGGTGATACTCACTTAGGTGGTGAAGACTTTGATAATCGTTTAATTAATTATTTAGTCGATGAATTTAAGAAAGAGCAAGGTTTTGATCTACGCAATGATCCATTAGCAATGCAACGTTTAAAAGAAGCTGCAGAAAAAGCTAAAATTGAGCTTTCTTCTGCTCAGCAGACCGATGTCAATCTACCTTATATTACCGCAGATGCAAGTGGTCCTAAGCATATGAATATTAAAGTGACTCGAGCAAAACTTGAATCACTGGTTGAAGATTTAGTTAAACGTTCAATGGAGCCGCTAAAAGTTGCACTGAAAGATGCTGGCTTAAATGTTAATGATATAAATGATGTCATTCTGGTTGGTGGCCAGCCGCGCATGCCAATGGTGCAAAAAGCGGTTGCTGATTTTTTCGGTAAAGAACCTCGTAAAGACGTTAATCCTGATGAAGCAGTTGCTATGGGTGCGGCAGTGCAAGGTGGTGTATTAGCCGGTGATGTGAAAGATGTCTTGTTACTTGATGTAACTCCACTATCTTTAGGTATTGAAACCATGGGTGGTGTAATGACAACTTTAATTGCTAAGAATACCACTATTCCGACTAAACATAGTCAGGTATTTTCAACGGCAGAAGATAATCAGTCGGCAGTAACCATTCATGTGTTACAAGGTGAACGTAAGCGTTCAAGTGATAATAAATCATTAGGACAGTTCAATTTGGATGGTATTCAAGCAGCGCCGCGTGGTATGCCACAAATTGAAGTTACATTTGATATTGATGCTGATGGTATCTTGCATGTATCAGCTAAAGATAATAATACTGGCCATGAACAAAAAATTACCATTAAGGCATCTTCTGGTCTAAAAGAAAGTGAAATTCAAAGAATGTTAAATGATGCAGAAGCAAATGCGGAAGCAGATCGTAAGTTTGAAGGATTAGTTCAGATACGTAATCAGGCTGATCAATTGGTTCATGGTACACGTAAACAAATTGAAGAAGCGGCTGATAAGTTACCTGTTGATGATAAATCTAAGATAGGGAAAGTTATTTCTGAATTGGAAATGGCGGTAAAAGGTGAAGATAAAGGCATTATTGAAAAAAAAATCCAAGATTTAGTTCAAGCTTCTGCCAAACTACTCAAGTTATCGCAACAGCAGGCTCAATCAGGAGCAACTGATGCTGGTGCAAGTGCCAAGTCTAAACAAGATGATAATGTTGTTGATGCTGAATTTGAAGAAGTCAACGACAAGGATAAAGATAAAAAATAGTGGCCCTTAGCTGGCACAGTAATAGTATTAAAAATTATTTTCTCTGTTACTGAAAATTGAATACGGGCGTTGGGGGCAACTCTACGCCCGTTTACGTGTGTTAAGGGTAAAATAAACATGGCAAAAAGAGATTATTATCAAGTTTTAGGTGTAACTAAAACCGCTGACGAAAAAGAGATTAAAAAAGCGTATAAACGTCTGGCAATGAAGTATCATCCAGATCGTAATCAAGGTAATAAGGAAGCAGAAAGTAAATTTAAAGAAATTAAAGAAGCTTATGAAATTTTAACTGATGCGCAAAAACGCGTTGCTTATGATCAATATGGACATGCGGCTTTTGAACAAGGTGGCATGGGTGGTGGATTTAGCGGTAGTTTTAGTTCTGGCGCTGATTTTAGTGATATTTTTGGTGATGTATTTGGTGATATCTTTGGGGGTGGCGGTAGGCGTCAGCGATCGGCTCGTGGAGTAGATCTTCAGTACGAGATTACATTAACACTAGAAGAAGCGGTTCATGGTATTAGCAAAGAAATCCGTATCCCTACTTTAGAAAAATGTGATATTTGCAACGGAAGTGGCGCTAAACCAGGAACGAAACCAGAAACTTGCTCAACTTGTCATGGTGCAGGGCAGATTCATATACGGCAAGGGTTTTTTGCAGTTCAACAAACTTGTCCAACTTGCCATGGACAAGGTAAAGTTATCAAAGAACCTTGTATTAAATGTCATAATAATGGCCGAGTAGAGAAATATAAAACTTTATCAGTAAAAATTCCAGCAGGAGTTAATACCGGTGATCGTATCCGATTAAATGGTGAAGGTGAGGCCGGAGAAAATGGTGCTCAAGCCGGCGATTTATATGTTCAGGTTAATGTAGCAAGACACGCTATTTTTAAGCGTGATGGCAATAACTTATATTGTGAAGTACCGATTAATTTTGTGATTGCGGCTTTGGGTGGTGAAATTGAAGTAGGAACATTTGATGGTCGAGTAAGTCTCAAAATTCCAGCAGAGACACAAACTGGAAAAATTTTCCGTATGAAAGGGAAAGGTGTTAAATCTATTCGTGGTGGTATAAATGGAGATTTAATGTGCCGCATTCTGGTGAAAACGCCGGTTAAACTAAATGAAAAACAAAAAGCATTATTAAAAGAATTTGGTAAATCCTTAAATGGCTAGCTAAGGTGATGACAAGAACAGCTCACATTTAAAGAGTTTATTAGGATATTGTAGCAAAGTTTTTTAAAATCTGACCAAGTAATTTACTCTATATTTAGCTAAATATAGCATCGATAGTCAATGATCGATGCTATTTTATTGATTGAAAAAGATTATTTAATTTGATTTATTACGAGTTATTAGTAAATCTTGGTATATAAGAAGTTACGATTATGTTCCACTCTGATGCTTCATAAATCTCTTCTCCATTCTTAAATTGACTATTGGTTTACCACCACAGGGTCACACCGCAGGTCAAATCCTCTTTAGTCAGTTTTAGTTATTTTGAGTAGATGATAGCAACTTAAATATCATTAAAAGGGTTATTTTTCGAAGCACAGTCCTTCGCGCATCAGCTTCATAATCTCACTGTCGCACAAAACCATTTATTAGATTCATCGTTCTTATTGATGTCTATTTCACTGACGGAAAATCATAGAATTCTAGTCATTTTTCTTGATTTTTTCATCATCCTTTTATCACTGAAGGATACGTTGAAACCTTACTAATAAAACATCAAAAGCTTTATTAGCAGCATCACAGTTCTTTGCTAGCCAGAACTCTCGAGATGGAGCTCAAGCCTTAACTTTCAGTGCTGCATGCTTTCTTGGAGTAAAGGCGACATATGAGCCATTTTGTATATCAAACAGCATTAAATGTTGCATATCTAGGAATATTTTTCTATTTTTTTCAAAAAACCAAGCAGCGTAACACCCCCAGATCTAAGAAATACGATTAATCTTCGCGCTCACTAGCCATTGAAGAGTTAGGCCATGTTTATTTCTAACTCTTGATAAGTGTTTTCGACCGAAACAAACTTCTCACCATCCATGCAGTGATGTCAATAATGAAGTAGTAGGCAAAGGTGATCAGCTTGCCTGGCAGGACGGCATATGCTATCATTCAAGAAATAAACGTACTAGTATCGCTTAAATCATACAGCCGTCATTGCCTATGCTAGGACGGCATCCCCTTATTTTAGTCTGCTGATGGTGTATCGGCAGAGAAGATGATGTAATTTTTTATTGAGAAAAGCCTACATAGGTTTACGAAATCATCGGTGGGTAAAATTCTTCATGCCTTACAGGTACAGGTCATGATAGCAACTCTTCGATGTTTTTATTCAGATAAAACAGTAGTAATAAGCTGTTGAAGGATATTCTGTTGTTGCTGTAATCCACCTCTATCTTGGACACTTTAAATATAAACATCACTAATACCAGTCTGTATGGTTCGATTTGGTAAATAACCGTTATGTTGTCGACATGGGGTAATTCAGTATCTGCTAGCAGCAGAGCTTAGAGTTTCGTCTAAACAACGAAACCTATGAACTACCTATCACCCACTATTGCGGGTAAATTCATGAAAAATGGAACATAGGTAATATCTGATTTCGCAGATTACCTCTAGATAGACTTTTTATGACATATCATCTCTCTATTGTTATAATGATTTATCAAATTAATCGCAGGTATCGCCATCATCTTCAAAATTCCATACATCAGAAATAAGTATAACTTTCTAATTATGAAATTAGTAAAACATAAGCAAAAAAAATAAAAAAACTAAAATTAATTATTACTTAATTTTATATTTTTATCAAGAAATTTAACTAAAAACTTAGAGTATCAAATTCGGTTTTTATAAAAACTACTTTTTCATATTACCTATCATATTTTCAGGCCGAACCCAACTATCAAACTCTTCGGCTGTTAAATAAGCGAGTTTTAATGCTGATTGCTTAAGTGTTAATCCTTCTTTATGTGCTTTTTTGGCAATTTCAGCAGCTTTATCATAACCAATGTGCATATTTAGCGCAGTAACTAACATTAATGATTCATGTAATAACTTATCTATCCGCTGGCGATTAGGTTCAATACCTTTAGCACAATGATTATTGAAACTAAGTATACCATCTCCCAATAAACGAATTGACTGTAAAAAATTACTTATAATCATAGGTCGAAAAACATTAAGTTCAAAATTACCTGATGCACCACCAATATTAATAGCAACATCATTACCCATAACTTGAGCACAAAGCATAGTTAATGCTTCAGACTGAGTTGGATTAACTTTACCTGGCATTATTGAACTACCAGGCTCATTTTCGGGAATAATAATTTCACCAATCCCACAACGCGGACCTGACGCTAACCATCTTACATCATTAGCAATTTTCATTAATGAAGCTGCTAAACCTTTTAAAGAACCATGAGCATGAACTAAAGCATCACATGTAGCTAAAGATTCGAATTTATTAGGCGAAGTGATAAATGGCAGGCCAGATAATTTTGCAATTTTACTGGCGACTTTAATAGCATATTCAGGATGGGTATTAAAACCCGTACCAACCGCTGTTCCACCTAAGGCAAGCTCAGAAAGATGAGGAATACTCTTTTCGATATGTTGGATATTATGAGCTAGCATTGCTCCCCATCCCGATATTTCTTGTCCTAATGTTAATGGTATTGCATCTTGCAGATGTGTACGGCCAATTTTAATAATATCATTAAAAGCGTCAGATTTTTGCTTAAATGTAGCTTGTAGTTCTTTTAACCTTGGTAGCAGATTTTGATGTAAAGCTATAACAGCAGCCACATGTATTGCTGTTTGAAATACATCATTAGAACTCTGACTTTTATTTACGTCATCATTCGGATGAATTAAGCGTTGCTGTCCTCTTTCTCCGCCTAAAATTTCACTCGCTCTATTAGCCAATACTTCATTTATATTCATGTTAGTTTGCGTACCAGAACCCGTTTGCCAAATTGTTAATGGAAATTCAACCATATGTTTATTCACTAAGATTTCATCAGCAGCAGCGATAATAGCATTAGTCTTATCCTTGTCTAACAAACCTAAATCGCTATTTACTTCAGCTGATGCTTTTTTAGTTAATGCCAATGCTTTGATCAAGGGAACTGGCATTTTTTCCACTGAGATATGGAAATGTTTCAGAGAACGTTGTGTTTGAGCGCCCCATAGCCTATCTGCTGGTACTTTAATTTCACCCATTGAGTCTTTTTCAATACGATATTTTAACATTATAATTATATCCTTTAGGATAAAATAATTAGATATGCATAATCCATCTTTATAAGTAAACTAATTATAAATGAAATCATGTACTATTTTTAATTTAAAATATGAGAGATAAGTAAGTTTAATTGGATTACATTTTACTTCCTGTAAGATAGTATATGATTTTTAATAATTCAGGTTTAACTTTGAACTAATCTTTCATAAACTGCAAAGAAGTTTTATTAGCCAATACTGATTGCATTAATTCCCTGATTATAAAGCTAAATATATTAATTCAAAGTGATCTCAAATTCTTGAGAATAATTAAAATGATAGATTTGTAGTCCACACTTTTAATACGCCAATTAAATTGTTCGACAATACCATTCGTTTAAGAATGTCTCGGATGGCTAAATCATTGTTCTATATTAATCTATTCACACAAACAGATGAATTCCTATTTTTCAGTGGATGAATGTTTTATAGAGTAAAAGGTGGTTTATAAATTCTTTTCCATTTTCTGCAAGTATTCGATGGATAGTCATTGAAATGCTCGGTTAAAATCACGTAAGAAGCATCAAGCGTTAACCACAGTCTTAACCTTATAAAGGCGAATAAAACCCAATTGAGAAGCGTGATTTATTCCTATAAAAAATATAAACTCGTGAAGTTTGCTTAGCATTTATGGAAGATATTTATATCTACGTACAAATAACTAAGCTCGTAGCTTTTAAATGATTTACGATTCAGCTTAAAAGCTTTTAACTCATTCACGCAAATTCTCCGTATGAGCACCTGCATAAACAGCGATTCAGAGCAGATCGAGATACTATACTTGAGTTCAAAAAATTCGCGTATAACTCTGTTAGCAGATTATCAAGAGTAAGAAAAAAGTTTTTAGTAGAAGAATGATTATATATTCCTGAGCGATCGATAGAGCATTATTGGTAAACGATTAGGAATATGTCTGTGATCATCACAGTATGTTGGTAAATGTTATTTGGTAGAAATCTCTTATATTGCATGAAAGATTTTCACTATAAAAGTTACCATGAAAGTTATTAGTGAATCTAGTAGCGGTTAGGCTACCACATTCCACTTTGATGCTTAGTAAATCTTATTCTCAATCCTTGAATTAGTTGTTATTTATCATCAGGGTTAGCAGATTAAATTTTTTACCTCACCTTTAGCTTCTTCATTGCTGGAGGATGATACGGATATTTCATTGAAAATTTTTACAAAAAAATATCAAGATCTTTATTAGTAGCATAAGGGCTTTATGCTAGCCGACTTTTCCTCAGGTTTCACTTTTAACTTTCGGTTTGATGATTTTGGAGGAGTGAAGGAAGTACATTAGATATTTTGTGTAGCTAATGGTGTTGGTACTATATATTCAGAAATATTTTTGCTATTTCATTCCAAAAACTAAAGTTGTATTTCACCCGTAAGAAGCCTGATAGATGCGGTTAAGTCTCTGTGATTATAGGCAACCAATAAGTTCGGCTCAGTTCACTCCTGACTATTATAACCATCTTTGACCGAAACGAACTCCTTACCCATCCATTGCAGTGCGCGAATAATGAGCAGGAAGTAAAGGCAATCAGCGTCCCTGACAGGACAGCATATGATGTCTTCAATAGAAATAAACGTAATGCGTATCACGCAAATTACATAGGCACTATTCATTTATCTATACTCTTAAAGCTATTTCTGTTTCAGTCTGCTGATAATATGGAGAGAGAGGTGTGCTTTTTTACCAAAAAACCGCCTTAGAGCTTTGTGAAAATTACCGTTAGATTTACCTCGTAAGTATAAAGCTATGTTAATAATTTTTAGACATTTTTGCATGTTTCAGATAAAGCGGCAGCAATGAGCTGTAAGGATATTTCTTTTCTGCTACGATTTCCTATAATTTCAGGAATTTTAATCTCAATATTGCTAATGCCAGCCTGTATAGGTTTGTTGTAGAAAATAGCCGTTACGGGCGAATAACATACCGCTCTCGTTGACAAGGTAGCTGTTCGCATGTTATCGGAACTATGGCTTTGCGAGCTCCATCTCGACAATGTCGTCTATCAGCTCTCTGGTACTATTAACGTATGAGTTTATTTGATGGATCACAGATTATATCTAATATCACTGAAGCTGTATGTTAGACTTATTCATGGTATCTCATCTTTCTGCTGTTGAAATCATCCATGAAATCAATCAGCAGGGATATACTTCCACTATATCCAAAATCTCATACTAGAAATAAATATAACTCTTGCCATGAAAAAGAAAGCAGTTATATAAATCAAAGAGATTTTTCTCCCTTTTTTACAACATAAAACTGCATCTCATTAGTTTAGCTTAACGATAATCTGTCGGATTATCTCGATCTATTTATTCAAGCAACTTATTCCATTTTATATTTTACTTATATTGTAACAGTTAACATGGTTATCCGCTGGAGACATTCATTATAGTTATACAGTAATATCGTTGCAAAATCTTCGATTGCAGGAAAATATTTAACAATTTGATCAGGAAGTCCTCTGGAGAGACTATATTACAAGGATAAATAGTTTAATTATCTATGATGTATGCTGAATAAGTTAACTTTACGTGGAGTCAACAAAACAAATAAGTATTGATTTAAAAACAGCGTTTAGATATGGATAGTTGATTCTTTACTTTAGTAAAGATAGCTAATATAAATGCCTAAGTGGTATTATTGAAGCTAAGGAAATATTTTTCTCTAATCTATGAAAAGAGAAGCGTTACTTTTCATATAAAAAATCCAGAAAACACGGGATGGTAAAGGAGATAAAAAAAGAACGAATCGTGCTATTTTAATCGCACAATATCAAGATGGTCATAATAAGGTATTAGATTTTAAAGAGTTTAATTCAAGAATCTATGTTAGCCGTTTTTTTTGAACTGATCATCGATAAGAGTCCATCTTTTACTCGGATGCAGGTAAATAGTATGAAATTTTTGCTAGCGAGCACAAAATTAGTTAACATCGCTTAATAAGGTTGGATAATAAGAGAGTTATTGATAAAGAATTTCATATTAAAAATGTGAGTAATTATATAAGTTTATTAAAATGATAGCTGAGTAGATTCTATGGCATAGGGTCTTTTAGTTTACCGAATTATCTGCTTGGAGAAGATAGTTTGAAACTACGATAATTGAAATACAAATGTGCCTAAAATTACTCTGCCAGGAAAGTAGCAATCTTCCCAATATAGCTGATATTGAATCATTTCTTTTTCGGCATTTATGCAACGGTAAGTTCGGAGATGCCATAACGCTTAGCTAAAGTAGACGCAGATTTTTCGCTTTCCTGAAGATCGTCTCTAATTTTAGGTGTTATAGTTTCTTGATGATGAAGTCTCGCATCATGATATTTTGCTATTAAACTATATCCTCAGTAGCCATCTTAGCATGGATAAGATATGTGCGAAGAGGATTTATATATTGATACAATATCAAATAATTATAGTTAAAAAATTTTATCAACTAAGAGCAGTTCAATATGTTTAAAATGATCAATAAAATTCAATACTATGACTGGGGAAGTAAAGATGCCTTAACTAAATTTTACAATATCAAAAATCCTCATAATTTACCGATGGCTGAATTATGGATGGGGGCACATCCTAAAGCTAGCTCAATTGTTGAAGATTTTAATAACCAGAAAAAAATATTGTTAGATAAACTAATCGCAACTGATCCAACATATTATCTTTGTGAAAGAATTGCCAAAAAATTTCATGGATTACCTTTTTTATTCAAAGTACTCTGTGCAGCTCAACCACTTTCAATTCAAGTTCATCCAGATAAAATTGCTGCTGAAATTGGATTTAATCGTGAAAACGCAGCTGGAATTGCTCTTGATTGTTCATATCGTAATTATAAAGACGATAATCATAAACCTGAATTAATTTATGCTTTAACGTCTTTCAAGGCGCTTAATTCATTTCGCCCTTTAAAAGAAATTGCTAATTTATTGCTATTAATTTCCGAAGCTTCACCAGTTATTCAATTATTTTTAAATACCCCAACAGAAGCTCTACTACCACAACTTTTTAACTATTTATTAACATTGAGCGCAAGAGAGAAACAACTACTACTTACAGCTTTAAAGTCTGTTCTACAGAAAGAAAAAGGAGAACCTTGGAGCACGATAAAAAAAATGCTGACACTATACCCTGATGATAATGGATTATTTGTAGCATTATTACTTAATATTATTGAATTGCAACCAGGTGAATCAATGTTTCTATATGCCAGAACGCCGCATGCCTATATTCAAGGTGTCGGATTAGAAGTAATGGCAAATTCTGACAATGTACTGCGTGCAGGATTAACTAACAAACATATTGATATTGCTGAATTACTGGTTAATTTAGATTTCATTTCCAAACCCTGTAATACATTATTGCTAGAACCAAGTGTACACGATAATGAATTTTGTTATCCCATTCCGATAGATGATTTTGCTTTTTCCTTATATCTAATTGATAGTCAATTAACTACAATAGTAAACAGTTCAGCAATGATTTTATTTTGTGTTGAAGGTAGTATATCTATAACCTCAGAAAATCAAACTGCCGATATTTTATCTGGAGAATCTATATTTATATCCGCATCTGAAAAACAAATTTTCCTTAGTGGAAAAGGTAAGCTGGCTAGAGTTTTTAACTATTAGTAAAAATTAAATACATGTAAAATTGTAATAGTTATTAGCAAATCTGCTGTATAATTTAAGGATTTAGAATAGTTTGATAAAACATCAAAGTGGAACGTAGTTTACCTGCCATAATACGATAGGTTTTCCAATAACTCTGTATTTATTGATAATGAATTTTTCTTTGGTCCTTCGGAGCGATCCAACAATAACCTACGGGGTGTTCCGCGGATCAATATTACCTCGATATAAATATTGAGGCGATACTGTCCTATCTGCGCTATTCCATTTAAGTACGTATTACCTAGTCGTTCTCCTGTACTGTAAGTTAACCAGCAACGCGAGTACGCCATCCCCCACCTACACTGTAAGAAGTTTATTGTGATGAAATGGCATGAGGTTGGACTGATTGATAACTTTTACGACAATCTGATTATCAAGTACAATAAAAACAACTGAAACCGAGTAGATATGGCTATGTAAAATCTGGATGTGGTCAAACTAGTTCCATATTTTCGAAGAGCAGATCCAGTTTATTTGTAATGGATACCGATGATATTTAAAAAGTTACAATAGCAGGAGAAGGTTATTCTCTGTGTTAAGGAACAGGAATACAGAACGATGATGGCTACTTTTAATCTATCCGGGAAAAAAGCGCGAGAAGATTACTAGTGTACAGATTTTATACCTGTAAGGCGAACCCCTATGGGAGACTCGGGGATGCGCTGAAAATAAAAGTTTTTACACGGAGTTAAAACTTACTAAGCGGAGAAAATATAACAATTAACAAGAGGTCGTCACTTTGGAGTTTAAAGCCGATTACAATAAAATAAGGATGATAAGCAACGCTTTGGCAAGGTGGAAGAGTCTCTAACTGACGTAGGAAATTTTCTCCTAAATTCCACGCTAATTCATAGCCAACGCGTATTATAAAAAGCTAGAATAATATAGAATATAGAAATGCAGACTAAAGCAGTACACGAGTTTGGAATGGTTCTCACCTGGTGTATCGCTAGCGTGGTTAACGAACTGGCGCGCTGGAACTAATTCTAGTTTGACAGCCTGATCACCTGCAGCAAATAATGACGAGCATGTTATACGAATGTTACTCTACAGCCATTAATTAACAAAGATATTATTAATGCCGAATTAGTCAATGAGCGCGTGGTGAAAACTGCAAACAGTTTGAAGTTAATGGGGTTCTGCCTGTTGAGTATGATCGAATTTAAGCTGGATCGGTAGGGGTTTCCCCTCTTCAACCCTAGAAGAGGGATAAATTCAATGGCCCGTTATCGATATTGGAATTGAAAAGTCTGTCGGAATAAGATATTAAATGGTTTATGATTGCTCAGTACCTGAGCAATATCGAGATGGATGGTCAAGTTGACGGTTGACTCAGGGCAACTGGATTAAGTGCAGGAAAAAATTGAGAGGAAGAATCTGTGTTTGATTATTTACTATGATGACCAAGTCGAGTATGGAGAGGGGACAGACCGAGCGCTTTCCCTGCGTTAATCTGCCTCTACTGGTATTGTCAGAAACCAACCCACTTATTTCAGCTTGAGTAACCGATAACCGGTAAAGCAGGTAAAATTTTTCGTGATTGTTGATCTGCTAGGCAACCCCCTCCTTCCCGGCAGATTATAGCTGTTCGGTTAAAGTCTGATGCAATAACGCCCCGCTCCTTGTCCATGATGCGTACTCTAGATCTTTAGGTGAATACTCTGTTAAGTTAACTTAATCAT
The DNA here is from genome assembly GCA_046530735.1 of Arsenophonus sp. Lineage (GTDB taxonomy): Bacteria > Pseudomonadota > Gammaproteobacteria > Enterobacterales > Enterobacteriaceae > Arsenophonus. The sequence continues at coordinate 109,306 of JBHEQV010000005.1, read as the reverse complement.
CTGGGCCATCAAGTCCATAGCATCTTTAGTGATTTCGTTAGAGCTGGAATCGGTGTTATCCGGCTTTTAGCATCTTGGATCTATGCTCTAAAGCGGATCTGTAACGACGCGTGGCCAATTTTACCAGTGTATGATCAAAAAGTGGGTTGCTAGCCCGATGTATTGGTCCTGAAAAAGCCTATATTAATCTGGATAGTCGACGCTTAAAAATTACACTATTCGTCTAAATGCGTAGAATAACAAGTAATAAGGTGCGGATCGATAACCATATCAGTGGGTGACAAAACACAAATAACATTACCTTAGATTTTAGAACGTTATTCAGGAATACATGACCAGCGGTAAATTTAGCATGAACCGGAAGAGTAAGCGAGGATTTTTGTTTGCATGCTGGAAGCGGATTAGGAAATGATTTACTGGGGTTAAGTCTATTTTCTTCATGGTTTAGATAATGTTGGGGCAGAGGACAAGTGCACATAAAAGATGCAATAAACTTTTGGACGGAGAGATAACCTGATAATTTACTGATATGTGCCGGCTTTCGCCGTCAAGCAAAAAATCAAGGGTCATTTAAACAGCTAAAAATCGAATTAAAAAACTTTCTTAATTTTGCTGATTAAGTGCAGGAAAGTGGTTTGCAAGGCTAATAAGCCAACAATTTAATTAAGGGTATTCGACACATCTCTCGCCGTGGCGAGACGTTGTTTAAAAATTACTTGAATCCGGATCAATTCTGAACTGATGGAATTGTGCAAATTTGCTACGGCAAACCTTTAGCACTATCGGCAACGTAAATGCCAATATGGTTAAGACCATTCTGATAATTTATGTCACCTTGAAATTGGTCAGTATCGGTATAGCGATAGTCTGTTCCTGAACCGTTTCTATGTTCGGGGCAGTATAACTTGGCCAGTTAGAATGTATATCAGAAACTGATTTATGAGCGACGTTGAGGTAAACAGCGATATGCCTATATTAATGATAATGCTTACAGCCGCCATAAAGTTTTCCCCGCATATTTTAGTCCTTTAGTAGACCAGATGTTGTATTCTTCTCTGTGAAGAATGAGTAGTTGGCTGATTCAACGCTCGGCCAGCGTGCTTTGTGAAAAATTTGCTAGCTAGCTGGATGAGATATTTATGCCAAGTGAAAAAAAGAAGGACGAGCAATAGATAATGAGGTGCCAAGAAAAAGCCCAAGCAGATATTCGTATTGACTGGTGGCACCGGGATTAGTGCTGCAAAACAAGCGTTGTCACCGACAGAAACCCTTTGATTACAGCTAGATGCATAAATGGTAGCAACTATCAATATTTATTAAGACGCACAGATAAAATATTGGTAAGGGTCCGTTTTTGCAGCGTACCTTTCTGAGTTTATAAAACTAGCGTAGTTGCCGTTTGTTGCCTAGTTCGTGGGAACAATACCAGACGAGGTGTTGTACCAGTACTATGGTATGCTATCACACGTGGTGTTTAGTTGAATAAACTTTAAAATCTGCTACAGCATCAATAAGCAGCATTTACTGGAGTTTATTATACACTTGGTGCCGATTGCTGATGAGATTGCACTAACGTAGAGCAAGATACCATTATGTGGTTTAATCGCCAGAGCAACTATACGCTTGCTTACTTTTTAACCACTAATTGAGCGCTTAGAATTTGCTCTGCATGTCATATAGGCGTTAAACCACGTGTCAACGAGAAGGATAGGACGCTGAAAAGTGCTATCAATGGTCTTTAGATTGCCCTGATGTGCAGAGCTTTGTGCTTAATTCACTGCACTGAGAGGTAATATCAAGGGGCTTCAATCATCTTCGACCGCCTTCCGATGGTTTTTAAGTGGTTATTTGAAGGAATATAACGACTGCTGGTTTATCCCATAGCCAAAAAAGATAAAAAATTGGGTAAGCGCACTGATCTCCATATAATCGCCACACTTCAGCAGTAGATTATCAAGTTATTCGACCAGTTGAATAGCGCTTTGGTGCGTCAAAATCGTCTGCGCAATTAGGAAGAGGATAGAACCAAACTACTTACACCACCGGATGCAAGCTATTAAAAATACTCTGCATCTAGCAATAGAGCTGTAGTGCAAGATATAGAGATGTTGTCGTCTTTGCTCAGTTAGTCTAGCGGAGGTTATCCAAAACATGGCGATGGCATGGTGTTAATCTTGATAACTTCCCCTTTTCTCGTTTAGGGAAAGTGGCATTGTCTTGTTGGAAGGTTAATCGGTTCTAGTGTAGTTAGGAAGGAATGTTACTTCATCGCTTAGATGCGTACTCCCTAAGCAGATCCCGCATTGGGTTATCAGATTCTGATCTTACATGATAAGACATTAATTTGTGATTTTATGTGGATTTATCACGACTGGCGTGGTGTTAACCGGACATGATCCAGGCCCAGGTTGTGCTAAAATCGACACCAATATCTTTCTGCTGCGCAACAATCTGTTATCTGCCTAGTATAGAAAGGGCTTGCGCGCTGTTCTAAATTAAAAAAACAATGATCTCGCGATTCTACGTTACTGCCTTAAAGTCATTCTAGCTGACAGTAAATTCATCTCGTAAGCGCATTATGCAGGGGGACTTCGGGAAAACGGCTTAAGGTATTGGACAAGTTAGAGTAGCTTCCAGTCGTGATAAAAGAAAGGAGTGCTGGTGCGAAAGCACAGAACTGTGATAGACCAACCATCTTACCTACTTTTATATATATCACCTCTGTTAATGGTGAGCAGAGACCTATTGATTAACAAGGTGTAGTTTGATCTAGATGTAGACCAGGATAAATGCATAACGTTAACACAGGCCCGTACGAGGATTTATCATGCCAGCAGAGTTAAAGCGCTAGAGGGAAGGGGGCCGGTACTGACGGCGTCGTCGATAGCTTGATATGAGCCTTCCTTAACTAGGGAAATAAACTAAATGAATAAATATCCAATTTCAACATATACTTTTTTAGTGATGTGCGGGATTTTGATCGGAAGACGTAATGACTGAAGTTCGTGCTTTCATTGGATGAAAGCGAAGGGAGGTTGGGTATAAGATAAGGCGGATTTACTCATCGACGATAACATGATGCCGACGATTTGATTCTGTTGTATCTATCTACTGATAGATGCGCTGAGGTTTTTAATAGTTTTCTGGATAGCGGACAATTACTAATCGTGCCAAGATTAGCTCGTATCTGTGATTGCTATCATGAAAAAGGTAGTACCCAGAATATTAGTGTGAGTAAAACCTACCACATGAGGCGCTGAATGCCTTTCTGGATGCGCACCAATTAATCAATTGCATTGGCTAGGTAGGAGCCGAGCTTACTGCTGCCTAGCTTGCTATTTGGCTGAACAAGTGCGCGTCTGAGGCTTAAGGATGAACAGTGCGCATCTCTGTTTATCTTAAAATGGCATTTAGAGGGAATTTAAATACCATAAAACTACATTGAGCAAATTTATTCGCTAAAATCCCACCAGCTAAAGATATCTAACAATGCTTACTGGTATGAGTGGGGATGCACAGTGTTTGATGCAGAAAGTTTGCTGTGTTGTTTCCATTGCAATATAAGCCACTGGGCTGTATAGTCGCGCAAATCATTATAAGAAACGTTGACGAAAGCAAACTTCTTAAACATTGTGCCTTTTGAGCGTGGTGCTAAGTAGGCCGTACAACTCCAGTGTGTCAGCATTAACTGTTATTATATTATGCGGCCAGTATTGCGCCTAGTTAGAGCGTTTTTATAACTGGCTGACGGCATCGGGGGTCTCTAGAGCAAGGCGAGGATCTCTTGACGGTTGTTGAGACTGATCAATTTTGCCTTTGGTAGGGAGACTACATCGTGGCTGTAAGAACTCGGCTTTGTAAGATCAGTTTCAGATCTCATGCCAAGTAGGTGCTTGATCGAAGAACTTAGTATTCGGTATAACGCTGATCGCGCATAGAAGAGTTGCTGTCGTGCCTACTATATCGAGGTAGTTCCTGACAAGTTATTTCGTACGCGTTGAAGATTATGAATGCTTATTAAAAGAACTACTAGTGTCCCCATGTATGATATCTGCTTATATGGAATGGGGTAACGAACAGTGGATGGACTTTTGTAATGGAATATTACTAGATATCTTTCTTAGCGAGTCTCATATTAACCGAGTCACTAACTATTGCGCTGCACTGTTCCTCTATCGTAATCGAGTATATCAGATAATCTAAGGAGCTAATAATAACAGTGTTTGTACCTTGGGTAAAAAGGTTGATATTATACTGAAAATCACCCCACCAATACTCTTGATAACTCAAAATCTGTATCTACAAGATGTTCAAGAAACTTTTTACACCGCAAAAAACCGGATGAAAAACCATTTTTATCTCGCTTTTTTAGCGCGTACTATTTACTGGATAAACAGAATTAAGAATTACGTCATAAAAAGTCTGTTGATACCAGTCAGTAGCGAAAAACTGAGCTACTGCTGATAGTGTCATTTTATTTTAAAAGGGTGTGCCTAGATTGTTACTTTTCTCACAGAAGAATTTGTAGCCACCTTTATATTTTTAATTATTTTAATTTTAAACAATTTTCTTCAGATTAAATAATTTAGTAAATAAAATAACCCTACACTAAGATTTACTCGGACATATTTTAATCAACTGATATAATTTGTTTATATTTAAAATTTAGAATTTTTACATATAAATCATTGGTTATAAACCTTATTAGACAATAGTGACTAATTTTATGATTGCTGGAAAACGATTTTGTACCATTTAGTATTCATCTGAATAAAGGATGAACGCTTATCTAGGATCAGTTCAAGGAAGCAGCCAGAACGCTCTACATTAAGTTTTTCAATAATCTAATCGCTCACATGAATATCCCTCTTTGTTAATCTCAAAAAATTAAGACAGCAATTCATTTTTCATTTTATCTCTTTCTTCTAACGCGCCTCTACCTTTCCTATTTGGGATATAACACTTATATTTAAAGAATTCATGGAAAAATATTTTATCGATTTTAAAATACACTTAGTGCATTTAAGTTAGTTATCGCCGCTGAAGAAAGGAAATAGTAACACCATTTAAATGCTATTTTAAATCAATGCTTGTTTGTTTTATTGATTCCAGTAAAGTCAATCTATTCAGTATACATTTTAGATAATTAAACCATTTATCTTTGTGATATAGTTTCACAAGAGGACTTCAGTACGATTATTAAATCTTTTTCTATAATTGGGATATTTTCAATGATATCGATGAACTCTAATGAAATCCACGTAGTGGATAACATGTTCACTGTGACAATATAGGCAGGATAAAGTGGAATGAGTTGCTTCAATACATGCAACAAGATCATCCTACAGCTTATTACCAACTTAACTAATGAGATGCAGCTTTAGATATTGGTAGAGAAATAAGAAAAAATTTCTTTAATCTATATGATTCTCTTTGCTTTCATAACAATCACTATATTGAAAATCTTTGATACATAGTATATATGCTTTATAAGCAATGTTTGCTAACATGGCCAGAAGTATCTATACTTTGCTTAAAACACTTTTCGACATAGGACCTAAAAAAAATGAATATATAAATGAATTATAATATAAATCTATTTACTTTTAATCAATTGCTCACAAGTTTGAATTCTGTATGCGAGATTAGCAAATTTGACACATGATGATTAAGCTACATTACGCTTGATGCTTCATAAATCTATTTCCTATTCTTAAATTGGGCGTTGTTTACCATCACATGATCAGCAGATCGACTACAATTAGCACTTCTAGCTTTTCTGAGCAGACAGAAAAGTCTGAAATACCATTAAAAGGGTTGTTTTTAAAATGACAGCGTTTTACGGATCCCTTTTATAGAGATCACTGTCTAAAAGTTAATTTAATTGATTCATTGTTATTATTGAGATCTAGTGCGCTTACGGGAAGGCATAGAATGTCAGCTATTTTCTCATTCTTTCTTCAAATTTTTTATCGCTGCAGAATACACTGAAAATCTTGTCGATAAAACATCATGGCTTTATTATGGCATCACGGCTTTCTTCTAGTTAGATCTATCGCAGATAATCCTTGATTCAGTTTCATGCTTTTTAGGAACGAGGCAGTGCATTAGCTATTTATATGCCTAACAGGGTTGCTTCTACGTATCCGGGAACATCTTTTCTATTAAATTCCAAAAACTAATGGTACCGTATTCCATCTCAAGAAGCCTGAGAGATACCATTAAACTCCAAGATTTCAGATAATTAAGAAGTTTTGCCTAATACGCCTCTAACTCTTGATAAGCATTTCAACTGAAACGAGCTCCTTATGTTCATAATCTAGTAAGGCTGATATGACCAGCAAACAAAGGCAATTATCTTGCTTAACAGAATAACATATGCCATCAGCTCAGAAATAAATGTAGCGCATATCGCTTAAATCATGCAGCTACTATTTCATATACCCTTGAAGGTATTATTGTTTTAATCTGCTAATGGTTTACCGACAGCAGATCATGTACTTTTTTCTGAGAATCGACACAAATAGTTTCGTGAAAATCACCGGTGGAAATGATTCGTATAGGGATACAGTCATTCTCGCAACTCTTCCCCCGCTTTTCACACGCTTAAGGTAAGCGTTCTAGTAAAGAAGCTCTTAAAGCATATTTCGGTGCCACTAATGGGTTTCCACTTGACATTTTAGGTTACTTTAATCTCAACATTCTCAGTACTCATTTTTCTATGGTTCATTATAGCAAAAACTATTATGGTCGACGGCATGGACGAAGTCACCACCTTGAGAAGGCAGCATTGAGCATGTATCGCAGTATATCTTGGAGCTCCTCCTCAACAGCGGTGCTTATCAGCTACCTCTCACTATTACGGATTCGTTAATATAATGGAGCAGGCTAATATCTAATTTCGCAAATAACCTGTAGGCTAGAGTTTTTATAGGATATCACCTTCTCTATTGTTGATATTATCCACGAAATTAATCAGCAGCATATACCATCGCCATCATCTCTAAACCACATATACTAGAGATGAACATAACTGATAAATCAGATACAAAGAGCGTTAAAAAAAGTTTGAAAATAAGAGTTATTAGGCAATATTATGATTAATTTTAGTCATGTAAATTGTTGTAATAATATAAAAGCAGATTTAAGTAGATGAAATATTGATAATTAAATATGTCATAGTAAAGAACAATCATTCCAGTAGTAATGATTTAAAATTATCTTTTGGAGTAAAGTTAAGATATAACTAAAATAAAATGCTAGCATATATTAGAAATATAATAAACATCTGTATTGGTTGCCAATATGGTGAGAAATTATTATATCGTTTAGATGAAGCTATTTGAGTACGCCATAAAAAGCGTATAATTAATGTTAGTAAGGCCACGAAGTGGCCTTACATATATTCAATTAATTATTATGGTTACCTTAATTAGCAACACCTATCGGATTTATTAGTTATTTCAGCTTAATCAGCAAGATAGTAATGTTTAATAGGTTTCATATTTTCATCAAATTCATAGATAAGTGGAATGGCGGTTGGAATATTAAGTTCAAGGATTTCATCTTCACTCATCTTGTTCAGATGTTTAACTAATCCTCGTAATGAATTACCGTGAGCTGTAATAATCACTTTTTCACCTTTAGCAACTCTAGGTTTAATTACCTTTTCCCAATAAGGGACAACACGTTCAATTGTGGTAGATAGGCTTTCAGTAATAGGAATTTCTGAGGGGTTCAAATTTGCATAACGAAGATCGTTACCGGGGTAACGAGGGTCATCTTTGGTTAATTCTGGAGGTGTAATTTTAAAACTACGACGCCATAGTTTAACTTGATGATCACCATATTTTGCTGCAGTTTCTGCTTTATCTAAACCTTGCAACGCACCATAATGGCGTTCATTGAGCCGCCAATTTTTTTCAACTGTTAGCCACTGTTCATCTATTTGGTCTAAAATATTCCACAATGTGTGAATAGCACGTTTTAAAAGAGAGGTATAAGCATAATCAAAAACAAAACCTTTTTTTTTTAATAGATGTCCTGCGTATATCGCTTCTTCACGGCCTTTATTGGAAAGCTCAATATCAGTCCAACCCGTAAATCGGTTTTCTTTATTCCATTTGCTTTCCCCATGTCTTATCAGAACCAGCTTAGTTATTAGCATAACTTAAACTCCTATTAGTAGATTGATTAAAATTGATCTGAATTATTATATTATCTGTAGAATTGTATACTAATCAACTAGTAGGTGATTTTAAATTGTTAAGTAAGAATTACTATTATTTAAGAGTGATTACCATAAATTTATCAATAACTCAATGATTCTAAAATTTTTTTATATCGATTTGATAAAGTTATAGCTATAAATAGGTAGAAAGTTTATATATCTATTGTTTCTAGAGTGCTTATCTAGAAAAACTTGCGTAGAATGAGTTTTAATATTTCTATTAAAGTTGAGAACTCAATATATGTTTACAGGCATTGTAAAAGGAAAAGGAACATTAGTTGCGGTGGAAGATAGCGTTAATTTTCGTACTTATACTGTTAAATTCTCTAATGAATTACTAGAAGGTTTAGAAACAGGTGCCTCTGTTTCTAACAATGGATGCTGTTTGACTGTTACTCATATTAATGATGATAAAGTAAGTTTCGATTTAATAAAGGAGACTTTGCGCCTGACAAATTTAGGTAGTTTAAAACTAGGCGATATGATTAATTTAGAAAGATCAGCAAGATATGGCGATGAAATTGGTGGTCATGTCATGTCGGGCCACATTATTATTACCGCTGAAATAGCTAAAATTTTTAAATCTAAAAATAATCTGCAAATTTGGTTTAATGTGCATAATAAGAAATTAATGAAATATATTTTACATAAAGGTTTTATTGGTGTTGATGGAATTAGCTTAACAATAGTAGAAGTGGTAAATAATCGTTTTTGTGTCCATCTGATCCAAGAAACCATTACGCGTACTACAATTTCAGAAAAACGTCTTGGAGAAAAAGTTAATATTGAAATTGATACCCATACTCAAGCAGTAGTTGATACCGTTGAACGGGTGATGTATAAAAAATATAATCATAAAGTGCGTTTTAAAAAGATTGTCACGCTATTTTAATGAGTTATTCTTATTTCTGAAGTATAGAATTTTAGAAATGGTGACATGTATACTCCTGATTGATTTCGTAAATGATTTCAACAGTATAGCTATAATGTTCTATGAAAATCTACCTTACAGGTATTTGCTAAACTAGATATTATCTCTGTTTCATTGCATGAACTTATCTCTAATTGTGCTAAGCAGCTGATAGGCACCGCTGCTGAGATGGAGCCCGAATCCAAGCTGCGATAACCTGATAAAAACCGCTTTGATGCTTAAGGAATTAAATTGCTATTAAGTGAAGAGCGAAAGCCATTAATTTTTCCTAAAAAGAGATAGAATCGATTTATTTGGTCTATTGTAAGTGAAGATTTTACTAAAGTATGTATTCTTTGATCTAATTCGCTAATTTTAGTAATATTAATTCTAGGTTTAGCTTAATAAACTCTCGTTTTCTCTGTTTTATGCATTCTTTTTTATAACAATTCCATTTGCCTGATTAGGAAGGCTTGATCGTTGATAAAAAATACCATTTTGTCAGACAGAATGCATTTATATGAATCTATTCGTAGGAATCTTTTCATTAGATTAGAAAATCGGCTTTTCCGGTTTTTTTGCAAGCCATGCTATAGCGTCTTATACATCTTTAGTAATAGTGTGATTCGCATTTACGATTTGATAAGAAACCATAAGTAATACACAATCTTAATGCTCACCAGCATATCGGTAAAATATAGTGTCCGATAATTTTTCCTGCAACAATATCTCTGTCGGTACCTACTTAGTCTGGTGGTCATAGTAATGATGTAAAATCACTCTCCTCTAAACAATACCATATTTTAACGCAGATACACGGAGAATGTTTTATCGCCAGAAATATTTTACTCTATACCACGGCCCTTTTATCTTTTTAAGAAAGCGAACTTTTCAGTAACCGTTGCCCCCTACTGTTCCTTTAGATAAAGCTGCTACAGTTTCCTGGCGTAGATATGCCAAAGATTAAGAAAAGATTACTGAGATTTATCAGTCATCGCTGTGATGAATTAGCCTAATAATAGCATTTTACCAGATTTTTTTCGATCGTTATTTTTTGAAGAACAGCTTATACTATATAGTATGTTTAATGTCTAGATCGTTATGAGTGATGGAGACATGAGTATGCGAATGTTTATTGAATTATTAACTATAACTGCAGAAGGCAGAAAAAATATCAATTCTATACCCTGTTTGTGTGCTAACTAGAGCATAGTACATGGGTGTAGCAGCGCAAAATAAAGAATTGAATAACGGATAGTTTTTATTAAAAAAAAGCTAAAGAAGATAGGTGGATAGTAAAAGTAATGTGTTATAAGTTGCAGTCATGTAAAATTTGCACCTGTTGTGCTAATCAGTGCTCGGTGCTTTGATTTCGTATGAACGATAAGCTTTTTACTTATAGATTTGGCAGAAAAACGGGAATGATAACATTCAGGAGAAAAACAATAATATCATTGGATACTAAAATGGCATAAATGCCACAGACAAGGATTTGCTCGATAGATATAGGAGATGAGTCCACGAGTTAACACTTTTAGCCTATTTTTAAGAAATTTATTCCAGTTATCATAAATGGTAAAAAGCATTTTAGTTAAATAGAAAGCTATACATCTGGGTATCATTTGCAGAGAAAAAGAAATTAAAAATCGTTATCTTTGCCCACTTTCATCAGATCTATCTGTCCAATTATATTTGTGTTTATCTCCTGGATTAAATGAGATGGATATTATCTTCTGTTCCATATAGATAATGAATTCATCAGAACGGATACTATCAGTCATCTCTCCTCAATGTAGTTATATCCAACATGATTGCCTTAGTCTAGATGTTTCTGCTCAAAACCACGAATAATCGTGATTAGAAGTAGATAATACTTGCGTATTATCTTCCTAGTTTACCTGATTTACGCTTTCTAATAGAATTATTCTGAGCTACATCTGACTGAATTCCTGAAAATTAACATATCGCAAAGTCTAAGACAGTGCTCAGATAATAAACATCTCTGAAATAACGTAGCTGCTGCGGCTGCGCTCATAGCATGAGTCTGCTATGTTCAATAAAATATTACCAGAATTAGGTAAGAAAAGGACATATCTAAATCAGGTAAACATAAAAGAAAAATTAGAAAAAAAATATATTAAAACCAAATAAACCATCCCTTTACCCAATCCAGATGAATAATAACCTAAGAACATTTCTTGCTAATTTAGTTAGAGGTGAATTTCAAGTATTCACGAATAAATCAGTTTAAGAACTTCACCGATTGGTTAAATAAAAAATTATTAATCTTGACTTGAAGTGCATTAGAAAGTTTTTAAGTACTATATCGTGGTGATGATCCTCTCTGGTAGAGTTGATTTACTTATAATCAATCAATATGGAGAACCAGTGTGGAGGTTTAAATAGATTTAAGCTCTCCAGATGAAAAATCTTTTGCTAAACTGGTAGGAATAAAATCGGAAATGATTTTCTTTTGTAAGTCCGGATTGCAGATGTTTATTTATAAAACAGCGTTTTTATAGTTCTGTGGGAGTTTTAGACAGCCTAAAGTCAATACTTTTGATATTAAAATACTTTATTCGCTACTAAAACCAATCTGAATTCTTGGGGTGTGGTGTATCGTGCATAAAGAAATCAATAAATTGATTAAATTCTAGATGACGATGACTTAAGTTATTAAGCTGCAATAAAGTATCGTGAGAACGAATATCATCTCAATAAATCATTAATGCCAGAATTATAAATAGCTACTAAGAATTAATAGAGCCGCACTAGCTCATAATTACTCAGTAAACAAAGCTCTAAATCTATCGAGATAATTTTCTAACAAGGACTGCTAGGCAATCAAAATACCTGATTGGGCAAGCGACTGTCTATGAACTTCGACGTAGTAATCACTAACAGTGCGCGTAAAAAACTACAAATTTTAATGCCTATCTAAGCCAGTAGAGTGCCTAATTTTCTAGGAAAGAGATGCAATCTTTGAAAAACACGATGTGTTCAAAAAACTGCTATTGCAGGATGTTACTCCATGGAAAAAATTGTAATAAAAACCGAATGCCTGCTATTGTCTGATAGAAAATTAATGTAGTTAGAGTAAATGAAAGCAGAGCAGGAAAAATACTGTAAACTGAGAAAAATTAAAACGCTTATAGAGTTTGAACTTGCATGAATGCTTTTCCGATATACACCCTGGAAACTTACAATGCAATGAATTCAAATGTAGTATGTTGCTTAAAATTTGCAACGCCTATCAACCCATTAGTTTGAATGCTTTAAAAATTATGACGGTTTGGTGATGTGTAGTAAGTTATTATAGGAAAAGTTCTCTGATATTGTCTATTGCAAAGCACGTTATCAACGCAAAGCAAAGTTCTACGCTATTAACGACAAACTTATGGATTATGAAAGCATTTAAATCAATGTAAAGAAAAATTTCGATCTGTTTTCTCAGAGATCAAGGTTATTAAATACCATATTCAGCTTGATTTCCTCATCATCGATTAGGTTGGGATTCAGTTTGACAACGAAGAGGAAAGTTTATATTGTTTAAGATCATCAATACGCGCTATGAGGCTATGAAACTGACGATTATTATTAATAATCTATTACTGAATTAATTATCCTGATTTATCCTGGAACAGGTAAATAACCGCATGAACGACGGTGACGGTTGTGCTCTGTTGTTGGATGTGAGGAAGTTCCGGTTACGCATGCTTGTATGAACTCAGACATGAGCTAAAATTAATTTAAATGGTGCTAAAATCCCAATAGGAGTATTTTTAGATGATACGCCATAAAAACCATCCTTAGCACTAAACACACTTACAGTAGTGTAATATAGAATTTATTAAATTTTAAGGCATTAACTAAATGATATTTTAATAAAAACTAGTTTTGATACAATATTATCAGTACTAGACAAGTGAATAGATTGCTTAAGAAATAGACTAATAAAGGATATTTTGCTGAGAAAACACTTAATACTGACTATAAACTCTGGTGTATAGCTGTAAAACTCGAACAAAATAAAAACATTCAATCAAATACAACACTGCATAATTAAAAAAGTTTATAAATCTTCCTTATATCAAAACTCTACAGTGGTTTGAATATTTTTAATCAGTAATACATCCAAGGTTTATAAAGACAGATAGTAATCGCCTATTTAAGTATTTAAAGGACTAAATGCTGAATTTAGTTTTAAACTGGACGATACCGCCGATAAAAGCAAGGTGATAGCCAGAATTTTAACTAAAAATCACGATGTATTCAATTCTAACTGTAAAAGTTAAGGTGTAATCTTTTGCAATCTACTATACAGCAAGATTATCTATTGAGTGAAAAACTCCTGAATAACATAGTATCGTAAGTAGAAAACAATTATGATATTACTTGCCTTCTGATAGATATACAAAATGCTTTTATAAAGAATTAATGCATCCAATGAAGTATGTTTTATAACTGAAAATGACGACTGTTATTTTTCTACTGAAATAAGAAAAGACGGAAAGACAAACAACAGTAAAAGGAAGAATATTATTCATTTAGCAACAATAAAGAATGCTTGAATTCAGATAACGCATATCTAAAATAAAACTATTAAAATAGCGTGAAAGATGATTAAATATATAAAAATTTTATCTGATTTTTATTTTTTATTTTAACTATCTTTTTTCTATTGGTACCTTGCATTGTTTTAATGTTTTACTATTAATGATAAATATCATTATCCGGTTTAAGGTATTATTTCATAATCTCAAAGTTTTATATTTTCCAACAAGATCAGTAATAAACAAATAATTATTGAACTCCATTTTTTGCAAGCGCAACCATTGTTGTGTATGTAACATGTGGATTTCTTAATGTCTTAAGTAAGGCTTCAAAGAAATTCAAATATATGACGGAAATTGCATTGCTAAGGATTGCATACAGTATGGTCATTAATTATTCTATGATGAAATCTCAGTGCTATTAAATCTGTCTCTTTCAGACAAGAGAAAACAAAATATTGATACCTATAGAAAATATGTGTTTAACGCGTTAATCAAAACAAATATTTAGAATAATGATTTACAAGTAGGAGTGATTAAATTGAAGAAATTAATGAAACAGCGATATCAAGGACGATAAGTGCGTGATGATTATTAATAAATATTGTTAATTATTAACATTCTGTTAAAATAAATAAATAAACAAAGTTATTTATGAGTAATATTGAAATACACAACTGGCACTGCCTATGGTTCTATCAAACCGATGTTCCTTTTTGTAGTGCACGCAATTATCTTAGTGAATTGACTTAAATTACAAGCATAATCTTGTTTAATTCTGATCGTTGTTCTAAACTGGTATTGTTGCCATAAAGAGCGACGCTATAAAAACGAGAAATAGGTAATAAATTTTCAAAAAAATATCTTTTTCTGTCAACGGAAGAAAAAGTATTAGCACTTCTTGATGTCTTGGTGAAAGAATGACGAAGGTAAGTGCTAAACCCTATCGTGATGCCGGCGTGTGTGTAGTAGATGATCACTATCTGTTACGCTAATACAGGAAAGGGTATTAGCCAGTGGAAATTTATAACAAAGAATAATGCAACGTGTTAATAAAATAAGATTTTCAGGTAGCACTTGCCATAGTTGAACGCTATATTGCTGTTCTGCGCTTACTAATTTTGCAGAAATCTGCTTTAAGTTCATTTGTTTATAACATCAGTAGTGGGAGATTTAAAAGTTCAATACTACTTAAAAAGTTAAAACCCGAAGATATTCAAAGTACTTGTAATCAGATATAATAATGCAAATCCTATCAAGGATAGGTAGGAAACAGGATTATTAACTTCATGGGCAGAACGTGAGCTTTATTTAAAGCCATATTTACTCAGTAAATCAACCTAATGAGCCTTTAAGGAAATCGGTTAGTACTGACAAGCCTCAACAAATTGATTTCTTGTGCGGTAAAGATTTACTTTAAAAGAAATCACAATCAATAAAACATTAAATGTTATCGTACTATTTCTATTTAAAGACCTGCTATAAGCATCTTTTAGATGGTCGAATACATTAATGCCATACGTAAAGCTAAAACAAAACCTGAAGATTTAACGTTCTCGAGTAAATAGTATCGTCAATTTTCTCATAAAAATTTATAGCGAAAGCATCAAAAGTGCTCAAAGATAGAGATCGGCTAAATTTTAACTTATGGGTACCTATACTGCTAGAAACAGTACTTAAGCTATCCGTTAGATTTATTGATTTTTTAAGAGTGAAAAATATTTAATAACAATCAGTTACAGTTACGAACTACAGGTAATTGTGTTTGACAGGATAACTGAGTTAGAAGTAAATTAAGATATTAACTTGCTTGACTTTGGTTGCCTTAACAGAACTAATTATTAATCAGATATAAGATATAATCAAACTGGATGAAAAATATTATGTTACGGAAAATGATCAAAAAGGTAGTAGTCTAATGATACTACTTAGAAAAGAGAAAAAATTAATTAAAAATCTGAATAACTGATGAGAAACTTTATTTAATTCAAGCTGTTCGATTTAGGTGATTTTTCTTAATATATGAGAAAAAACCGCATGAAGAACTATATTGAATTAATTGAAAAGCATGGAGTAACTAAATTCCTTAAGTAAGGATACGAGCAATCAGTGGTTTGGATTAATGCGGATGTAGTGATAGAATATTATCGCTGTAATAATACCGCCAGTACAAAAGGTAAAATGATTGTAAATTGTCTACATGTTACCAAAGTCTGGGCTGGAAAGTATCAGACTCAAATCAAAAGAGAACAAGGATTACTTGCTCCATGTAGATATTAATTTTACCATGTATGCATAGATTTTGTAGAAACTAACTTGCCTTAGTAAGTAGCAAGAAATTTTTATTAAAAGAATATTTCAAAAAAACGAAAGCAATATTTAAGTTAAATTTGAAACCCCAATGCCGATTAAATCGGATAGCATTTTTATGTAAAAATAAACTAGAAAATTTCTCTTATTATAGCTTTCTTACTTATCCTAATGCTAGGTATATAATCTTGTATTGCAATACTGAAAAAGTATGAAAGATTGCTGTGTCGGACATGGAAAATAATAGCTTGCATTTTAACAGCTAAATTAGAAGATAGAAACTATCACAGCATTGTATATACACAACACAAAAAAGAGTTTGAACATAATAAGACCTTATTTCTTAGATTAAGTACGATGTGGCTGCTAATTGTTATCGATTGCAGATTAATGATACCTCGTTAGACGATAACAAGGTTGGTTGTACAGTCGCCTACATGGATTATGCAGTCAGAGCCAGGCTTGCAGATGATATACCGTTCAATAAAATTATTTCATTCTTAAAAATAGAATTGAAATTACAGAAGAACAGATAAACAGCTTGCAGGACTATGAGCAACATGTTGATTGATATCATTAACAGAAAAATGAGAATTAATAGTTATGTTGATAAAGGTTGTTGGTAGGAATCTCTTATACTGTAAGAAAGAGATTCTCTATAGAAATTTTCTATAAAAGGAAACAGTCATACAGATCAAAGAGATTTTTTCACTTCCTGTTAATATAAAGCTACATCTTATTAATTGTATTTATCAATATTAAATCGAAATATCGATAATGTATTGAAGAAACTGATTCTACTTTATCCTACCCATATTGTCACAGTGAACATATAATCGCTGGGGAAATTCATTAGGGTTTATCGATATCGTTATAAAATCCCAGATTACAGGAAAATATTTAAGATCTTACTAGAAGTCTTATAGTAAAACTATATCACAAGGACAAATGGTTTAATTATCTGCGATGTATCTTAAATAACTTGATTTTATGGGAGTAAGAAAAACAAATAGGCATTAATTTTTAAAACGGCGTTTAGATTAAAGTCACTGTTTTCTTTCTTCAGTGATGACAGCTAACTTAAATGTACTAAGTAGTATTATTGAAGTTAATGAAATATTTCCCTGAATCCTTTAAAAGAGAATTATTCTATTCCACATAGAAAAGCTAGAAAAGGCGGCGGGATAGAAGGAAATAAAAGGAAAGAGCAAATTGCAGTCTTAATCATTCAAGATCGACGGGATCATGTAAGCAATGAGATTCTTGAAGAGTTTAATGCAGAGTGTGTTAGCCGTTTTTTTGAGTTAATCTTTGATAAAGAGTCTCTCTATCCTTTGCTCAAAGGATAGCTAGATGGTGTAAAACCGTTATCAACGAGGATAAAGTTAAGTCACCATAGCCTAATAAGGTTATGGTAACCAGAGAATTGTTAGTAATGAATTCTTCATTTAAAATGTGAGCAATTATATCAGCCAATTAAAAATATGTCTGAGTAGATTCCATGATATGAGGTCGTTTTATTCATCTAATTATCTCCTAGCCTTGAGAAGATTATTTAAATAAAATAATTGAAGTTATTAGTAAATCTGATCTATAATAATCAGGTTCCACTATAATCCTTCATAAATCTATTCTCCATCCTTAAATTGATGCTTGTTTTACCACAACAGGAGTTAACAGGTCAAATCATCTTAACCGGTTTCCCAGATTTTCTAAGCAGATGGAAGCAGCTTAGATACCATAAAAGAGTTGTTTTTCTCAAACTACAAGTGCTTAGACATAAGCTTTGTGTCTTAACTATCGCAAAACTAATTCAATCAGATTCGTCGTTCTTATTGATACCCAGTGACTAATGAAAAATCATGGAATGCAAGCTTATTTTTCGCTTTTTTTTACATCTTTTTTATCACTGGCGTGATACAATAAAAATTTTGCAACAAAACAACAAACTTTATTAGCGGGATCGCGGTTTTCTCCTAGCTAAATCTCCAGAAGCTCACCTTTAACTTTCGGTTTCATGCCTTTAGGAAGTAAAACTAACTGCATTAGTTAGTTTGTGTACTCATCAGCATTGCTGATGAATATTCGGGAACATCTTTAGCATTGCTATTCCAAAATTAATCGCACCGTCTCTTGTATCAAGCCTCGGAGATACGATTAAAAAACGCGCTCACTAGCCACATTAAAAATTTATGCGCCCAATTTTCTTTTTATTCTCATAAGCATCTTTCAATCGTAATGATCTCCTCATATCCATACACAATGATGTTGATAGTGAACAGCAGGAAAAGCTATTCTCTTGCCATGACAGGACGGTATATGTCATTGGTCCAGAAATAAACGTAGCTCGTATTGCTAAATCATGAAAGCACTATTGCCTATACTCTTAGGTATTCCTATTTCAGTCTCCTAATCATCTCTCAGATAAGGAAACTATGTGATTTTCTGACCAAGAGAATCGCCTCTAGAATTATAAAAAATCACCGATGGATATGGCTCCGCAGATACAGCTATGATAACAACTCTTCGCCGCCTTTTATATACTTCAGATAAGGAGGTAGGAAGGAGCTGTTGAAGTATATTCTGTTACCATTGTTATTCCTAGACTTTAAGTACTTTAATCTAAACATAGCCAATATCAGTCTGTATAGTTTACTGTGGCACATAATTATTACGGTTGAGGCGGATGTGGTAGTGTCAAGTCAACAAGGCACCATTCAGCACGTTGCTACAGCATTCCTTAGAACTCAGCCTCAATAACACAGTACCTATTAGTTTCCAATAGCATTACGAATAAGTTCATGCAAGAGATCACAGGTAATATCTAGTTTAGCGGATACCTTAGAGTAGACATTTCATAATATATCATTTCTTTAATTGTTGAAATCATCCACAAAATTAATTAGCAGAATAAACATCATCATTTAAAAATCTTATACAATATAAATGAACATAGTTCTCCAATTCTAATTACCCGTCAAAGTATGAATTAATAATTTATTTTATAAATAAAATTAGGAATGAAATATACCCAGCAGTATACTTGCTGGTGTTGAACCATTAATTAAGCAATCTGGTTGACCGTCATAGGCAATTTTTCCATCTGCAATAACAATAGACCGAGTTGCTATTTGGTTAGTATCTTCTAAATTATGAGAAACTATCAATAAGGTTAATTTACGTTCATTACATATTTGTTTAAGTAATATGAACATTTCATTACGTAATGCAGGATCGAGAGCATAAAAAGGTTCATCTAATAACAAAATTTGTTTTTGGCGAATTAAGCAACGTGCTAACGCAGTACGTTGGCGCTGTCCACCTGATATTTGAGCCGGTAAACGAGTTATACAATTATTAAGTGAAACTTGTTCTATGATCTTTTTTACTGCGCAATGCTGAAATCTTTTTAAACGTAAATTTGGTGAAATGCCTAAAGCAATATTTTGCCAAACAGTTAAATGAGAAAAAAGATTATTTTCCTGGAAAAGGAAAGAAACTGGCCGCTTGGCAGGTGATGTATCGGTATGATTTTGGCTATTTAGCCAAATTTTACCCTCTTTTGGATACTGAAATCCGGCGATTAAATTTAGTAGAGTGCTTTTCCCTGCGCCACTAGGGCCTAATATAGCTACTCTTTCAGCTTTATTTACTTGAAAATTAAACTGCATTATTAAATTTTCATAACAATAGACAAGTTGATCTAATTTAATCATGCTCTTTTCCTGAAAAACATTCTAATAAACTGAAACAAACTAATAGCATTAATAATGCAGTAACTGCCGCATCATTATTACGGTAAGAGCCTAATTGTTGATAGAGATAATAAGGTAAGGTAAGAAAGTTCTCATTACCAAACAGCGCAATAATACTAAAATCACCTATTGAGAGCACGCAGGCAAAAGTGAAGGCTTGTCTTATTGTATGTTTTAAGGCTTTTAATTCAATTAAAACTAGTCGATTTATGCCTTTTATTTGTAATGAAATACATAATAAATTATAGCGTTCAGCTAAGTCATACATCGGATTTTCTAATATTTTTAAGGCATATGGAATAGCCATTAAAGCATTAGTTAAGATAATTAAACTATAATGAGAGTAAGCTAAAATAACGGTATTATTAAGCAATAAAAAGAATCCGGTCGCTAAAACTATGCTTGGTATCGCTAGGATTAATAATCCACTTAATTCAAAGATTCGATGAAGTAGCATTGAACCACGAAAACGTAATTCACGACTACTCCAAAGTAGCATCATAGTAAAAATAATACAAAGTACTCCAGCATTAATAGCAATAAAAATCGAATTAATGCATGCTTTCCACAAGCTTTTCTGTTGTAATACCTGTAATAGTGTTAAGTTTAAACCATCAATAATAATAGCTAATAAAGGTAGAATTAAGAAAAATAGAGTTATACTAATCAGCAATGTATCCGACCATTTCTGCCATAGAGTATCAGCTGGATTTTTCCAGCGCAATTGTTGACTAGCGCCAACGAAAAAGACGACATTTAATTTTTGGCTTAATAATGCTAGCCCTAAACAGCAAAAAAGTTGAATTAAAGCTAACAAAGCGGCTTTATTGAGATCAAAATCATAACTTAACGATTGATAGATAGCAAGTTCAATGGTGGTTGTAGCAGGCCCACCGCCAAGTGTCAGTACGGTAGAAAAACTAGCGAAACAAAGCATAAAAATTAGGACAGATGTTGGTAAAATCTGTCGCCTAAGATAAGGCCATTCAACAATCCGAAAATTTTGCCATCGGTTCATGCCTAGTTGCGCTGCAAGTTGGCGTTGCTCAACTGCAATACTTTCTAGTGAGAGTAATAGCATCTGGCTAGCTAAAGGTAAATTAAAAAAGACATGTGCTAATAAAATACCTTTTAGGCCGTAAGGGGTAAATTGATAATTAATACCTAACCATTGACAAAGTTGAGCAATCCATCCCATACGACCATAAACGGTTAATAAGCCAAAAATAGACACTACTACTGGCAATACTGGTGTCATTGAACATAAACGTAAAAACAGTGTTCGACCTTTAAAATGCCGTCGGAAAAGAGCTTTAGCTAGAAATATTCCAGGAATAATCGATAATAAGGTTGATAGTAATGCTTGCCAAAATGTAAAGCCAATAATATGCCATAAATAACTATCATCAATAAATTCTTCCCAACTTATTTGAGAAGAATGTAACCATAAAGTGCTAAAAGTGACTACCGCAATGGTGATTAATAGGCCTGACGCGACTATGTTAAGCCAAAATGAACTGCCTATTGGTGACTGACGGCATTTTGCCATAAATAGATCCATTGATTACGATGTTGAGTAATATCTTCTGTATTAAATTGCAATGATTTTTTAGGTACTGGTATTTTTTGATAAACTTCAACTAAGGGAATATCAATGACCGGATACATCCAATTGGTTGTCGGTAATGTTTTTTGGAATGTTGGTGAGAGCATAAATTGTATGAATTGTTGAGCTAGTTTAGGTTGTTTACTCGTTGCTAATCTGGCAGCCACTTCAATTTGCAGGTAGTGCCCCTCACTAAATAGGGCAGCAGCATAATTATTTTTTTTATCATTTAACAGATGATAACCTGGTGAAGAGCTATAACTTAGAACAAAATCACTTTCACCTTTTAAGAGTAGTCCATATGATTCGCTCCAACCTTTGGTAACAGTTACAGTTTTTTTAGCTATTTTTTGCCAAGCTTGGGTACTGTTTTTCCCATAAATTTTTTGTATCCAAAGTAATAGCCCTAAACCTGGTGTACTGGTACGTGGATCTTGGTAAATAATTTTCCATAGTTTGGTGCTATTAATAAGTTCATCGAAACTTTTAGGTATTTCAGTGATCCGCATTTTATTATAAATAAAAGCAAAATAACCATAATCGTAAGGGATAAAAATATTATTATTCCATTTTATAGGTAATTTCAATTGACTAGTGTCAACTTGGGTCTTCATAAATAAGCCTGTTTTTTTTGCCAGATCAATTAAGTTATTATCAAGTCCGAGAACAATATCGGCTGGGCTGTTTTTTCCTTCCATTCTAAGACGATTTAATAACGCTACTCCATCATTTAGGCCAATTAATTTTAGTTCACAGTGACATATTTGTTCGAAAGCAGGCTTTATTGCAGGCCCTGGCCCCCAATCTGCAATAAAGGAATAATAAGTGTAAACAGTTAATATAGGTTTTTGTTGTAGAGCAAAAGCTGAACAACAAATTAAGTTAGCACTAACTATTTTTAATAGTAAATTTTTCAATACTGAGTTCTCCTATATGATTAAATCAAAATAATGCAGGATATAAGGAGTGGACAGTTAATGAAGCTATTTATGAATGAATAAATCATTGGATTGTTTAATTGCGTACGACGATGTTAATCAGAATCAAGTTCGACGAGTTTTCTGGCCAGCTGTTAACAACATTAAACTGATAGCTAGAATCCTACCCATTGAGATGATTTTATTATAAAATGTTATCTTATAAGTAAAAATACTATATTTGATAAAGGATTACTATATAGAGTAATATAAAATAATAAGTTATCTTTTAAATTTTAACGAGGTAGTCAGATGGTTGACAATAATGGCTACCGCCTGAATGTAGGAATTGTAATTTGTAATCGCCAAGGTCAAGTTTTATGGGCTCGACGCTATGGGAAGCGTTCATGGCAGTTCCCTCAAGGGGGAATTAATCCTAAAGAATTGTCAGAACAGGCAATGTATCGGGAATTATTCGAAGAGGTTGGGTTGGATCATAAAGATGTTAAAATATTAGCATCTACCCGGAACTGGTTACGGTACAAATTACCAAAACGTTTGGTGCGTTGGGATACAAAGCCAGTTTGTATTGGGCAAAAACAACGTTGGTTTTTGTTACAATTGCTTTGTAATGAACATAATATTAATGTGCAAACAAGTAAAACGCCTGAATTTGATAGTTGGCGTTGGGTGAGTTATTGGTATCCTGTTCGTCAGGTTGTTTCTTTTAAACGCGATGTTTATCGACGCGTTATGAAAGAATTTGCTCCAATGGTTATTTCACTGCAAAATAGTGCAATGACATCAAATAAGAGCCATACCTATAGGCTTAACGTACCTAAATAAATTTATTAAAAGTATATTAATTTAATAGCCAATTTTGTCGCTTTGAAAGCGATTAGAGGGTAGTGAAAGCTACTCTTCTTTATTTTTTTAAAAATTTACTTCGTAAAATACACATTAAATAGATTTATTGATTAATCTATTCAATAGAATCCATTAGGTTTTAAACCGCATTCAATCACACAATTATATCAAGTTCTATAAAATTAAAGAGTGAAGATGATGAATAGTAGTTATATTGTGTTTCCTAATATTGATCCTGTTATATTTTCGATTGGTCCGATAACCCTTCATTGGTATGGTCTTATGTATTTGGTAGGATTTATTTTCGCTCTATGGTTGGCAAAGCGAAGAGCCAGTAAAGCAAATAGCGGCTGGATGAAAAATGAAGTTGAAAATTTACTCTATATTGCTTTCTTAGGTGTATTTATCGGTGGGCGTTTAGGCTATCTTTTATTTTATAATCTGCCAGCTTTTCTGAGTAATCCTTTATATTTATTTAAAGTTTGGGCCGGAGGAATGTCTTTTCATGGTGGGTTAATTGGTGTGATATGTGCTATGTGGTTGTATTCATGTAGAGCCCGTTGTCATTTTTTCCATGTTGCCGATTTTGTTGCGCCATTAATTCCATTTGGGTTAGGTATGGGGCGTATAGGTAATTTTATTAATGGCGAACTTTGGGGGCGTGTAACATTAGACACCCCATGGGCAATGTTGTTCCCAGGATCTCGGGGAGAGGACGTTCAGGTTATTAGTCAAGATCCTTCTTTATTACCTATTTTAGAGCAATTTGGTGTATTACCACGACACCCTTCTCAACTTTATGAGATGTTTTTTGAAGGGTTTATTTTATTTATTATTTTAAATTTATTTATTCGTAAGCCTCGTCAAATTGGTAGTGTGTCAGGATTATTTTTAATTAGTTATGGTGTTTTTCGTGTTCTTGTTGAATTTTTCCGTCAGCCGGATGCGCAGTTGGGGTTATTTGGTGGTGTAAGTATGGGGCAAATTTTATCAATTCCTATGATCATTATTGGTATTTTTATTATGATCTGGGCCTATAAGAGAGATAGTCATTATAAAAGTTGTTTAATTACTTAAGAACAAAGTACTGTATGGTAATGAGTGCTGCCGATACACTACTTTTATGATGTTCATGATCTGAGTCCTGTCTTTATTCTGCGATATGTAATCTTTAATAAGATTCATATAGATGCCTCAGAATAAATTTTATAAAATGTAAATCAGATAAATCAATAAGATAACACGCAATTTCACGTATTACACCCATCTGTTTATCCAAACAGGCTTATGATCTCCTTATTCCCAAAATTAATGATGATAAACTGATTAAATTTTTTATGACACTCAAAAATAGGCTATACAGTAATTCATAAAATTCTTTATTCTCAATTTTTGACACGCAAGTATTTCGTATTTGCTCAGGATTATTCAAGATTTTGAACAACGCCAAGACCAATCTGATGAGGCTGATAAAGTTATATTAAGAAGTGATAACTGAAAATATGCTTTCTGATGATTTTATCTCTTATAGAGAACTAGGGATAATTCCCATCTTCTTCGTCTCTTGGAATAAACACAAAGATATTTGGGCAGGATAGACCTTATAAATGTAGAATAGGATGAGGATTTCTATTTTTTTAAATATACACAGAGAGAAATTACCACATATATATCTCTTTCGCTCAACTAAACTGCTTTTCACCGTTGATAACGAGTAAAATAATTTTCTTAAAAACATGCTGAAAGTGTAAACTTGGTGGACATATCTATTTGTAGAATGAATGCTTGATTGAATAATTTGTATCATGGAGGATGTCTGAATCATTAATGCTGTGATTCCCTTTAATATTCCCTACAGTCATTTTCTGCTAAAACTGCAAGTCAAAAGCCTGCAGTTCATTAGACTTCAAAGATATTGAACAGTGATTCGCAAATTAGGTTCAAATTTTATTTGATTGCAATTCGCAATCGTATTACTTTCACTATACCCATTTTTTATTTAGCTTTTTTTATAATAACTGATCACTACTAAAATCTCTGTTTTGCGCTAGGTTATAACTACACCTTTCATTATATGATGCAGTGGGCACGAAAATAGGGTATTGAAATTGATATCTTCTATGCTTTTCACATTTATGCTTGACAGCTTAATAAAAATTTGTATGTTCATATCTTCCGCCACCCGTATTGATCTGAATATTAAAGATGTTGTATGGTGTAGTTGTTCTTTAAAAAAAAGAGCACTCAAAGAAAACTTCCGAGGTGCTATCATTCATCTGCTATATCATAGCTAAGAGTTATTAGGATATCTGCTGCATAACGGTTAAAAGATTACGTTACACTCTGATCCTTCATAAATCTATTCTCCATTCTTAAATTAGATGTTGTTATCACCAGGATCAGTCAGAATCTTAAATCCTCCTTGAGCCACAGTTCTATCTTTTCTTAGCAGACAGAAGCATCTTAAATAGCATTGAAAGATTGTTTTCTCGAAGCATAGTGCTTCGTGCTTCGGCTTCATATCCATCAGCTATCATAAAATCCTATCAATCGGATTCTTCGTTCTTATGATGCCACAGTGCACTGACAGGAAGCATAGAATGCTAGCAGCTATTCTAAATCTTTCTTCGCCTTATTTTCACTGTACAGGATACTCTGAAAACCTTATCAATAAAAACATCAAAGGCTTTAATTATCAGCATTACAATTCTCTGCTAACTAGATCTCTAGAATTTCACCTTTAACTTTCGGTGCTGTATGCCTTTGGAGAGTAAAGGAAGCGTATGAGCTATTTAGTATACTAAATAGCATTGATACTATGTATTTGGAAATATTTTTGCCATTGCATTTAAAATCAAAGGCACTGTCTTCCGTACTAAAGCCCTGGGAGATACAGTTAAGCTCCTAGATCGCAGACCATTAATAGGTTCAGTCTAGTTCGCTTCTAATTTTCGATAAGAATCCTTCACTGCAGCTATCTCCCCCTTACCATACATGTAAGGTACCGTGACGATAATGAGAAGTGGTAAAGGTGATCAGTTTGCCTAACAGAACGACATATGCCTTCAGCCAAGAAATAAACGTAACGCATATCCCTTAAATCACACAAAAAATGTGGGGGTATAAGTTACCCAGACTTTGTTTGCGCTCTTTAAGCTATTCTGTTTCAATCTGCTGATGGTTTTTGGCAGGATACGATCATGTGATTTTTACTAAGAATCGCTCTAGAGTTTCGTGAAAATCACGAGTGAATAATCTGTAGAGCAGTCATGATAACAACTTTTCGTTACTTTTACACGCTTCAGATAAAGCGGTAGTAGCTAGCTGTTGTTATATTATTCCGTTATTACTGTGATCTCCTGATCTTAGGAGATTTAATCTAAACATCATTAAATATCACTATGCATGATCCGCTGCAGCACATAACCATTACAGTCCATAGGAAATTAATGACCATCAACAAAGCAGTGTTCAGCACCTTATCACAACCATGGCTTTTAAGATAAGTCTTAACAATGATGCTATCAGCTGTATGGCATTATTACTAATAAGTTCATGCAAGGGATCACAGGTAATATCTGATTTTATGGATGCCTGTAATAGTAGATTTTTTATGCATATCATCTCTCTATTTTTAAAATCATTTAAGAAATTAATCAATAGAATACGGCATCATCTCCAAATTTTCATATACCGTAAATGAGTATGTAGCTCTAACAGTTATGACCTGATAAAATCTCAGTACTTTTCATAGTCCTTTGGTATATCTCGCGTTGCAAAAAATTAGTAACGTTATCTGAAGGTACAAGTACGGATTTATTGAAAAAAGTGCATTTTACTAAAAAGATGAAATGAAGTGTGATATGGCATGAAATACATCTAGTGCTACACCTTAAACGTCTCATCGATATCGCATCAAAATTCTGTAGCATTACAAGGTAGAAGTGGTTATACACCATGTTATAACCAGTAAACTAAGCAGTACTGGCAGCAGAGACTTCTCCCTGACACAAAAAGAGATGATCGGACGCTATTATCCCCATATTCGGCGAGGCATTTCAAAATGGTGAATTACTATGATTTATTGTCGTGTTATAAACAAAATACATTATTATCTAAGGTGTAAAGGCGATGAAAATAACGGTTCGCAAAACTGAGGGTTATTAAAAGCTAACTCTATGGTTAATATCTCTAAAATTAGAGCATTATTCAAAGAATAAGTATTCCGATAAAGTTTTCACTTACAATAAACCCAGTAAACTAATTCTATCTGATTTTAGTAATAATGAATAGCTTTTAATCTTCTATTAAAGAGCAATTTAATTTTCTAATCATGAAGATAGAAAATAATAAATAGCATCAGATTTCAATACTTTTTTTTATTTATAGTTTTAAATAAATAATAGATTCTAAGCGAGTAATAATAATGAAACAATATCTAGATTTATGTCACCGTATTATTGATGAAGGTCAATGGGTGGAGAATAAACGCACAGGTGTGCGATGTTTAACCATTATTAATGCTGATTTTGAATATCATGTCGCAAATAACCAATTTCCTTTAATTACAACTCGTAAAAGTTTTTATAAAGTGGCTATTGCTGAATTATTAGGTTATTTAAGAGGTTACTCTAACTCTGCACAATTTCGAGATATTGGTTGTAATACATGGGATGCTAATGCGAATAAAAATCAGGTATGGATTAATAATCCAAACCGTAAAGGTGAAGATGACATGGGACGGGTTTATGGTGTTCAGGGGCGATCTTGGTGGCGTCCTGATGGTAGTTATTTAGATCAGCTACAAAAAGTCATTAGCAACCTTTCGATTGGAATAGATGATCGTGCAGAGATAATCACTTTTTACAATCCAGGTGAATTTGACTTAGGCTGTTTGCGCCCTTGTATGCATACGCACACTTTTTCTCTTTTAGATGACACTCTGTATTTAACTTCATATCAACGTAGTTGTGATGTTCCTTTAGGGTTAAACTTTAATCAAATTCAATGTTTTGTTTTACTGGCACTCTTTGCTCAGATCATAGGTCACAAACCAGGTAAGGCTTATCATAAGATAGTAAATGCTCACATTTATGAAAATCAACTTTCGATTATGCGAGATATTCAGTTGAAGCGGGCTCCGTATTCTTTACCGCAGCTGCGTATTAATCCTGATATTAAGACATTAAAAGATATTGAAACTTGGGTGAGTAGTGATGATTTTGAAGTTATTGGTTATCAATATCATGATGCAATTAAATATCCCTTTACGATATGAGGACTTTTATTAGTTACTGTAATCTAAAAATGAGATAAGGTAACTCTTATCTTATTGATATTTTAATTAATATTATGCTTAAATTAGTGAAAGAGTATGCCTATTTTCTGGTGTATATGATTTTGGATATCCTGGCATATCCCAGCTGATTAATTTTGTGGACAATCTCAATAACAAAAAAAATATATGCTATAAAAATTTATCCCTATAGATATCCGTGAAACCAGATATTATAATAATCCATTTCATGAACTCATTCGTAATAGGTGTGCCAGGTAAAGCTGATATGCACCGCTGTTAAGTCTGAGTTCAAAGATATCCTGCAACAACATCCTAAACACTACCTTGTCACTGGCGACAAGGCTGTTATCCGTAACGATTATTTAATTTATCATAGCGAATACCATATAGATTGATATTAGGAATGTTGAGATTAAAGTGTCTAAGGTTAAGATCGCAACGGTAATGGAATACGCTTATAAAACTTTTTGCTACTATTTTATCTAAAACGTTCAAAAAAACGTTAAAGAGTTCATACCATTAGCTGGTAGAGATGCGAAATATCTCCACTGATGATTTTTATGAAGCTCAATAAAGCGCTTTTGGTGAAAAAATATAAGGTCTTCCTGACGACGAGGAGATCGTCAGTAGACTGAAACAGGCGATTCCTTGAAGAGCATAGGTAAATTGGTAGCTCCGTGATTTAAGTAGTACACACTACGTTTTTTTCTTGTCTAAAGGCATAACTGTTTTGTCAGGCAAGATGATCGCCTTTATCTGTTACTTGTTATCAACGGGATTGCGCATTGAAATAAGGAGCTCATTGCGTTTAAAGATGCTTATTAAGAGTCAGAACCTAACTAGGTCTCGTTTCTTAATGACCTGCGAGCACGTGACTTAATCGTATTTCTAAAGACTTAGTACTGGGTGCGGTGCTTGGTTTTTGGAATACAATGGCAAAGATATTATAGAATATACAGCACTAACGCTGTTAAATATATAAAATAGGTAATATACTGCATTTACTCCACAAAGGCATGTAATCGAAAGTTAAAGTTGAGCTTCGGGAGATTTGGCAGCAGAGAGTCGTTGATGCCACTAAATAAAGCCTTTAATGTTTGTTTGGAAGGTTTCAACGTATTCTGAAGCGATGAAGAAGCTAAAGAAAGAGTGAAAAGGATGGCTGATATTTTACGGTTCTTTGTTAGTGCACTGAGGATCAATAAAAACGACGAATCCTATTGAATCATTTTTGGACGCTGAGCCTATAAAGGCTATGTACGAAGCACTGCAGTTCTAGAAAATAATTATTCAATGATATTAAGGTAATCTCATCTACTTAGAAAAGCTAAAGAAACCTTAATGGGAGTTGACCTGTTGATCCTGTGATGATAAATGACGTCCAATTTAATGGTGGAAAACAGATTCACGAATCATTAGAGTAGAATGTAGCCTGATTGATCTACACTAGGTTTTGCTAATAACTTTGCTTAAAAGGTTATATAGATAATTTTATCAGATATTCAAGAATCTTGAATAAGATAGTAATTTTTACTAAAAAATAGATTGGAAAAGATTTCAAAATATCAATAAATATTGGTTATCGTATATTAATATATAAAATATTAAATAGCTAAAAGAAAAGGCAGCGACAGAATCAACAATAAAAAATGTTTAAGTTTTTTAATAGATATTTTATTGAGCTTTAATAGGCTTATTAGTAAGTGCAATGGTTTTCGCCTTATTCTATATTCAATCTTTATTCAACTATTAGCAAATTTGGCGTATAAAAGGGGATTATCCCCCGCTTTAATATTTCGTAAATCTGTTCTTGATCCTTAAATTTAACGTTATTTGTTTGCTCGCCAGGTCAAAGCAGATAAAATATCCTTACGCACTTCCAGCCTTCCTGAGTAGAAGGAAACAACTTAAATATCATTGAAGCGATTATTTTTTCTAACTATAGCTCTTCTCGCTCTTTCTCCAGTTTCTTCATCGCTGCAGAATACGCTAAAAACCTTGCCAATAAAACATCAAGGAAATTTATTAGTGGCATCACGACTTTTTGCTAACCAGACTCTATTACAGAAGATCAGCCTAACTTTCGGTGCTAAATCCCTTTTGGAAGTAATTTAGTACTAATGCTCTTTTGTGTACCTAACAATATTAGTACTGTATGCCGGGAATATCTCTTTCCATTTTATTTCAAAAACTAATGAGTGGGTATACCCTGTATCTCGTAAGAAGTCTGGTAGATACGGTTAAACCCGTGCTTTCAGGCCATTAAGAAGTTTGGTCCAGGTTGCTTATAACTCTTGATAACCATTTTTAACTGCAATGAGCTCCTTATGTTCATGCCGCAATATTGCTGATAATTCAGTAACAACAGGTAAAGGTGATCATCTTGCCTGATAGAACGGCATATTCCTTCCTCCAAGAAATAAACGTAACACGTATCGTTAAATCATGCAGCCGTCATTATTTAGTTTTTCAAACTATTCCCATTTCAGTCTGCTGATGATCTCTTTGGCAGAATTGGAGGTTTACTTCATGTATTTTCACCAAGAGCGCTCATAGCTTCGTAAAATCACTGGTGTAAGTATGGATTCTTAGCAGATATAAGTTATGGTCGCAACTCTTCGCCGCTTTTACACCCTTTAGATTAAGACAGTAGCAATGAGCTTTTGAAGTATATTCCCGTTGCTGCTGCTATTCCATTTTAATCTTAGGCACTTTAATCTCAATATCTACAATATTAGTCTTGTATGGTTCGATATGGGAGATAATTATTATGGTCAACGGCATAACGCTCATAGAAAAGGCGGGGTTTTAGTATCTTATTCGGAGGATGGGCTCTAGTCAAACTCTGCCTTAACAGCGGCGCTTATCAGCTCCCTGGCACTATTACGTATAAATTCATGCAATTGAGCACAGGTAATATTTGGTTTAGAGATATCTGTAAAGTAGGTTTCATGGCATTTTATCTCTCTATTGTTGATATCATTTTCACAAAATTAATTATCAGAATACCCATCATCTCCAAAACCTTGTCACTAAAATTAGCATAACTTTCAGAGAAAGATGAAGCATAAAGCAATTAAAAGCTACTAACCGTTTTCACATATATGTGAAATATATTTTTCAGAAATGTTAAACAAAATTTCACGACATTATTTTTTGTAGCTATATAAGGCCACTCGATAATTTTTATCCATTTTTAGAAGGCAAATATTATGATCAATACTCGATATTTATTACGTGATCTTAATCAAGCATCTCCCATGTCTATCTATTGGATATTTACAGAAAATAACAAGGAATTTGCAGATCGCTTTTTAAGCTGCGAAAAGGCCAGGTACCAGAAAACATAAATTCTTCCATTTGTGTATAGAGATTAGTATAGAATATCAATTTAACCAGTCGGTGCCATTCTCAAATGAATGCCATGGCCTAACGATTTAATGGATCATTAAAGATGTGGGTTTCAAAGGTATTATTTCAATTCTGATCGAGAACTTGATATCTCTTTGCATCAATATATTTAACTGCACAATCAGGAATTACTAAAATTAATATTTGCTAGTAAAACTTCATTTCAGTTTATAAAAAAATAATTAAAAATTAAATCTGAATTATTTAAAGTAACCATACTGCTTTTGGAATATGACAATTAGGTCATCCTATCATTTGTGATCAATTTTATGCCAATAAAGCATCATTAATACTATCTTTAATATCTTCAATTACATAAGAAGAAGAGTTTTATATTACTCATGCAAATTTAGGTCAGCTATTCACTTCACTTGTAAGCAGATTTCTAGTAACTAGAAAACTCATTTAATTAATATTAAATACTATAAACTATTTAAAGTGATATTCTTTTTTTATTAAATCGTAAGCTGCTTGAATTGATTGTGCTTTTTGTTTAGTGATTTCCATCATTTCTGGTGGTAATCCTTTAGCAAGCAATTTATCTGGATGGTGTTCAGCCATTAATTTACGATAGGCCCGTTTAATTTTAGTTTGTTCATCATTAGGTTGTACACCTAAAACCTTACATGCATCTGCTAATTTTGGTCCTTGAGTAGTATGTCGATAGCGATTGGATTCATAAGAATAATTATTAGTATGCTCAAACCGTCGTCCGCCTTCCATCATATGTAAGAATTGCTCAAATTGATTATGTGAAATTTCTAATTCTTCTGCTATAATAAATAACACTTTTCGTTCATTAGGATGTAAAGTGCCATCTGCAAAAGCAGCTTGTATTTGAATTTCTAAAAACATCTGAATAAGATCAAATCGATCAAAACAAACTTGACGTAATTTTTTTAGCGTTTTTCTTAAAGGAAAATTTTGATCCTTTCCTTTTCTAAATGCATTTTGTGCTGAAATTCTAGCATCACCATGCAACTGCATTCTGTCCATCAGATCAGTTGCTATTTTAATATCAATTTTAGTAACTCGACCTTTTGTTTTCGTTAAATGTCCTAAAATCTGAAATGTGCTAATAAAAAAAAGTCTCTGACAGCTCTGCTTAGCACTTGTTTTCTCTAAATTTTTCTCTTCTGATGCTTTGTCATACGCATGACCAATAATTAAGCCAATGATAACGCCCCAAATATGAGTGCCAGACATGATTCCCAAGATAACACCAGTAATTTTTCCACAATACCGCATAAACTTCTCAATTCCTCAATTCCTAAATTCTATGAGTATAATTTGCATTATAATATTACTCATTCTACTCTGTTCCTATTAAACTTAATATATAGCTGATGCTGTTTTATGCATGCAAGAGTCTTTAAATACGTTAATTGTTTAATTTTGCCTACACAATAATATTGATGAAGGAAATATATATAGAATGATAAAAAAAAATCATCCGATACTATTTGCTACCATAATTTGGGTAACTGTTCATAGCCAACAAATTCATGCTGATCTAAAAAAACAATGCATGCTAGGGGTACCTGTATATACTAAATCCATCATGAAAGGTAATCTCAATGATCTTCCCATTTATATCACCGCAAGAGATGTGCTTGGTAAATATCCTCATTTCATCGAATATAAAGGTAATGTAGATATTCAACAAGGCAACCAAACTCTCACTGCCAATGAAGTTAGATTAACCCAAACCAAAACAAACAGCCAAAAATCATTGCGTACAGTAATTGCAACAGGAAATGTACATTATGATGATCCAGAAATTATCTTAAAAGGATCAAAAGCACGGTTAAATCTAAATAATAAAGATATCGATATTGAAAATGGTAACTATTTGATGGTAGGGCGTCTAGGTCGCGGCTATGCAAATAAAATAAAATTGCGCGCTGGAAATCGGTATACGATTTTAGAAAAAGGTATGTTTACTTCTTGCCTTCCAGATAATAATAGTTGGAGCATTGTTGGCTCTAGAATTATTTTAGATCATCAAGAACAAGTTGCCAAAATATGGAATGCACGCTTTAGCCTTGCTAAAATCCCAGTTTTTTATAGCCCTTATTTACAATTACCGATTGGTAATAAGCGTAGATCTGGTTTTCTATTACCTAATAGTAGTTATTCTAATGGATCAGGATTAGATTTTGCACTACCTTTTTATTGGAACATTGCGCCTAACTACGATGCAACCATTACACCCCAATTTATTAGTTCTCGTGGTATAAAACTGAATAACAAATTTCGTTATCTTATTAGTGCTGGCACTGGTACTGTTGTTATTGATTGGCTAAAACATGATCGCAATTATATCAAGAATAAAAATAGTGACAAGTATCCCACTCGTGATAGTGATGATCGCTGGCTTCTATATTGGGGTCATTCGGGTGTGCTGGATCAAGTATGGCGTTTTAATGTTGATTATATCAAAGTTAGTGATCCAAAATATTTCACTGATTTTACGTCTAAATATGGTAATAGTACTGACGGCTATACTACTCAGAAATTCAGTGTCGGTTATGCTAAACCTAACTGGAATGCAACATTAACACATAAACAATTTCAGATTTTCGTCGATTCACCTAATAGTAAAGCTTATAAAACTGAACCACAATTAGACCTTAACTATTATAGATATGATCTGGGTCCATTTGATCTAAAAACTTATGTTCAAGCAGCGCGTATTATCAGTGTTAAAACCAATAATCCTAATGCTACGCGATTACATATTGAACCAGAACTGAATCTAGCATTAGCAAATGGCTGGACTAGTATTAACAATACTGTAAGGGTGATGGCAACTTATTATGATCAGGATATCCCCGCTAATCTGGCTGATAGCCCGCTAAAAAAACAAGTTACTCGTGTACTACCATCAGTAACTTCTGATGTAGAAATGCTTTTCGAGTGTGACCTACTAATAAATAGAAATTATGTGCAAACGTTAGAACCTCGAGTGCAATATTTTTATGTACCTTATCGCGATCAAAGTAATATTAATAATTATGATTCCTTTTTACTGCAGGCTGATTATAATGGTTTATTCCGTAACCGAATCTATAGCGGACTAGATCGTATTGCTTCAGCTAATCAATTAACGACAGGTATCACTACGCGTATTTATGATAAAGAATTGACTGAACGTTTTAATTTTTCTATCGGACAGATATACTATTTTGAGCGCCCTAGAACTGAAGATTTCGATTTACCTATTGAGGATAAAAGTAATACCGGCTCATTATTATGGGCCGGTGATGCTTATTTACGCTTAACGAATAACTTGGAACTAAAAGGTGGACTTCAGTATGATAAGCGACTTGGTGATATCACGATGGGAAATATTATAACAGAATATCGCTTAGATTCAGATCGTTTAATTCAGATAAATTACCGCTTTGTTAATCGCGATTATATTCAAGAAACTGTTAGAAACGCATCATCTTTTCAAAAAAAAATTTCTCAAATCGGGGCAGTAGTGACTTGGCCTTTAAGTGATCGCTGGAACTTTGTTAGCTCTTACTATCATGATTTAAAAGAAAATCAACCCGCTAGTCGACTAATCGGTTTACAGTATAGTACTTGTTGCTGGTCAATTAATATTGGCTATGAGCGCAAAATCGTTGGTTGGCAACAACAAAACTTTAGTAGTGAATATGATAATCGATGGTTAATCAATGTGGAATTAAGAGGCCTAAATAAAAATCATAATTTTTGAAGTCAGGATATGTTTGCTAGTGCTATTTGATCTTATCAACAATCCTTTTAATAAAATTAATATATTTCATATATCAAATAAAAGAAATTTGAAATAGAATTAATCTTTAATATAATTAAACAAAATGAGAATTTTATGAATTATTGTAGAAAACTGATTATTGGCTTGTTATTTACAATCAGTACTACTACGTTAGCAGTAACACAACAATTAGATAAAGTAACTGCTATCGTTAACGATGACGTTGTGCTACAAAGTGACGTAGATAATATGCTAGATATATTAAGAATAAATGCCAAAAATGCAGGACAGAAAATTCCCAATGAAAATGCATTACATCACCAAATATTAGAACGCTTGATCATTGATAAAATTAT
This sequence comes from Arsenophonus sp., assembly GCA_046530735.1. Lineage (GTDB taxonomy): Bacteria > Pseudomonadota > Gammaproteobacteria > Enterobacterales > Enterobacteriaceae > Arsenophonus. The sequence continues at coordinate 73,344 of JBHEQV010000005.1, read as the reverse complement.
TATACAAATAGCCGAAAAAATGCAGATTCAGGTCCCTGACCAAACAATTGATCTTACTATTGCCAATATTTCTGCACAAAATGGATTAACAGTTGACCAATTACAGCAGCGTTTGTCAATGAATGGCATTAATTTAGAAAATTACCGTAACGATGTCCGTAGAGAAATAATGATCGCAGAAGTACGTAATAATGAGGTTCGTCCATGGATTACTATCCTTCCACAAGAAGTCGATTTACTGGTTGCTCAACTTAACTCACGATCTAGTCAGAATGCTAATGTTAATTTAAGCCATATTGCAATACAACTACCAGAAAATCCAACTAATAAACAAAGTCAATTAGCAATGGATACGGTAAATAAAATTATCACCCAATTAAAGCAAGGTGCTGATTTTGGTAAGTTGGCCATTACTTACTCTGCTAATTCCAATGTCTTAAAAGGTGGACAAATGCGCTGGAGTAAGGTTGAAGAATTGCCAACCGTTTTTGCTCAACAAATTGAGAATGCTAAAAAAGGTGATATCATTGGACCTATTCGTTCTAGTATCGGATTTCATATATTAAAACTTAATGATATACAAAGTGGTAATATGCCGATTTTGGTTACCGAAGTAAAGGCTCGCCATATTCTTATTAAGCTTTCACCTATTATAAGTAATGAGCAGGCATATGAAAAAATACAACAAATTGCTCAGAAAATTAAAACAGGACAAATGACCTTTGCTGAAGCAGCTAAAAAATATTCACAAGATCCAGGCTCTGCATTACGTGGTGGTGCCCTTGGTTGGAATATGCCTAATTTTTATGATCCAGGATTTCGTGATGGTTTAATGCGTTTAAATAAAGGTGAAACAAGTCAACCAATTCACTCCCTTTTTGGTTGGCATCTTATTAAGCTGGAAGATATTCGCCAAGTTGATAAAACTAATATAACACAGAAAGAACATGCCTATCGTCTATTATTCAATCGTAAATTTAACGAAGAAGCGCAAATTTGGATGCAAGAACTACGCGCATCTGCTTATGTAAAAATTCTTAATGATAGTGATGCACAGTAATCTTTATGGTAAAAAAACTAATACTATCGTTCTAACTCCTGGTGAACCGTCAGGAGTGGGTCCTGATATTTTAATCCAACTAGCTCAACAAAATTGGCCGGTTAGATTAGTTGTTTGTGCTGATCCAGACCTGCTGATAACTAGAGCTGATCAACTTGGCTTAGAATTAGAATTAACTATCTATTCATCTGAAGCACAGAATAACAACCAAGCTGTAAAAACATTAACGGTATTGCCGATAAAATTATCTGCACCGGTTAAAGCAGGTCAACTTAATAAACAAAATAGTACTTATGTAATAGAAACACTTAACTGCGCTTATAATGGCTGTATGACAGGTGAATTTTCAGCATTAGTTACTGGCCCTGTCCATAAAGGAATTATCAATGATGCAGGAATTCCATTTACCGGGCATACTGAATTTTTTGCTGATAAAAGTAAAACAAAAAAAGTCGTCATGATGTTAACGACAGAAACATTGCGTGTTGCGCTGGCAACAACCCATTTACCTCTAAAACAGGTTTCAGATGCAATTACTTTTCAGAGTCTACAAGAAGTTATTTATATTTTAAATCATGAATTAAAATATAAATTTGGCATTAAAACACCTGCTATTTATATCTCTGGATTAAATCCTCATGCCGGCGAAGGCGGACATATGGGATATGAGGAAATTGACATTATCATCCCAGTTATCAAGAAATTACGTCATGAAGGATTGCAACTTTATGGCCCTTTCTCAGCGGATACCTTATTCCAACCAAAATATCTGAACAAAGCTGATGTAATTTTAACTATGTATCATGATCAAGGTCTGCCTGTTCTAAAATATCAAGGTTTTGGGAACGCGGTAAACATTACTTTAGGATTACCATTTATCCGTACATCAGTTGACCATGGTACAGCGATCGAGTTAGCAGGAGGTGGGCATGCAGATGTTAATAGTTTTATGACCGCCTTAAAATTAGCTATTAAATTGATACAAAATAACAATGAACAAACGAATCCATGAAGGGCACTTTGCCCGTAAGCGCTTTGGGCAAAATTTTTTAACTGACCCATTTGTTATTAACAATATAGTTACTGCTTTTAACCCAAAATCTGATCAATCTATTGTTGAAATAGGTCCTGGTTTAGGTGCTCTAACATTACCTATGACTAAGCATATAGAAAATATAACGGTAATTGAGTTAGATCGTAATCTTGCTGCCCGTTTAGCTGCGCATCCTGTGCTGAGTGCTAAGATAACAATTATATCAAACGATGTAATGACGATTGATTTTGGCGCAATAGCGAAAGAAAAAAGTCAACCTCTTAGAGTGTTCGGTAATCTTCCTTATAATATTTCAACTCATTTAATGTTCCATCTTTTTACTTATACTAATGCCATTGCTGATATGAATTTTATGCTTCAGAAAGAGGTTGTAAATCGCTTAGTTGCAGGACCAAATACTAAAGCATATGGTCGCCTTAGCGTTATGGCGCAATATTATTGTCAGATAATTTCTATTTTAGCTGTACCACCATCAGCTTTTACGCCAGCACCAAAAGTAGATTCAGCTGTTATACGTTTAATTCCTCATCAACGAAACCATTACCCTATTTGTGATGTCGACTTATTAAGTCGTATTACTACACAGGGGTTTAATCAACGACGTAAAACTATTCGTAATAGTTTAAGTGATTTATTTAGTGAGCAGGATTTTGAACAATTAGGTATTGATTCAAATTGTCGCGCTGAAAATATTTCAGTAGAAAATTATTGCAAGTTAGCCAGCAGATTAGCTAAAATCACTAACTAATAGTGACAAACTTTGGGGGCACTATGCTAAATGAACCTAATATCTATATACAAGTTCAAAGTGTCTATATTGAAAATCAATCTTTACCAGAAGAAGCTAGATTTGTTTTTGCTTATACGGTTTCTATTCGTAATCTTGGGCGTACTCCGGTACAATTAATCAGTCGTTATTGGTTGATTACCAATAGTGATGGTAAACGTACTGAAGTACAAGGAAAGGGTGTCGTAGGAGAACAACCTATCATTCAACAAACCGCCGAATTTTATTATACTAGTGGCGCCATTATAGAAACACCAATGGGAACTATGGAAGGCCATTATGTGATGTTAGATAATGATGGTAAAAATTTTTATGTTGATATCCCAGTCTTTCGTCTTGCTATCCCAACACTTATAAACTAAGATTAAACTAATTATGGCTACTTATCTTATAGGAGATATTCACGGTTGCTATCGTGAACTTAGAGCAGTTCTTAAACAAGTAAAATTTGAACCAAAAAAAGATGTGTTATGGCTGACCGGTGATCTTGTATCCCGCGGGCCGGATTCTCTAAAAGTTTTACGTTATATTAAAAGATTAAGATTATCTGTTAGAATGGTACTAGGTAATCATGATCTTAATCTTATCGGTGAATATCTCAATATGACACATAATAAACCAAAAGATAAACTGAAAAAATTACTGACAGCGTCTGATGCTGATAAATTAGTTAATTGGTTGCGACACCAACCATTATTACAAGTTGATAATAAGAAAAAAATCATCATGGCACATGCAGGGATCATACCCCAATGGGATTTAGAAACAGCTAAGATGTGTGCTAAAGAAGTAGAGACTATACTTAGTAGTGATGCATATCCTTTATTTATCAACGCCATGTATGGCAATACACCGAAGAACTGGTCACCAAGCCTAACAGGATTATCCCGTTTACGTTTTAATACTAATGCCTTAACTCGTATGCGTTATTGCTTTCCTGACGGTCAGTTAAATATGATCTGGAAAAATAAACCTGAAAACACACCTTCTCCTTTAAAGCCTTGGTTTGATCTACCAAGAAAAATACCACAAGAATATACTATTATTTTTGGTCATTGGGCTTCCCTTGAAGGAAAAGGGATACCTAAAGGTATTTATGGGCTTGATACCGGTTGTTGCTGGGGAGGAAAGTTGACTTTATTACACTGGGAAGACAAAAAGTATTTTCGCCAGCCTGCATTCACAAAAGATACCTAACACTATGCTTATTCTATTATTTAATAGATAGTAGAATATAAGTATTTAGTCCTAGACCACTATTATATCCTTAATTAACTCTATTGCTATAAATAGAATTTATAGACCGCCTTCTGGTCTGCAAAAATGTTCAGCCATTAGAAAATAGGAATTCAATCGTTTCTATGCAGAGATTAGTATATAATACCGATTACCTGACACCGGTGCATCCTTAAACGAATGGCATAGAATCAAGTAATTTAATTGGCATATAGAAGATGCGCTGAAAACCCATCACTTAACTTCTAGTGAAGATCTTGAGATCATTCTATACGATATATTTATCTGTACAATCAGGAATTGCCTCAATTAGTATTGAGTAGTAAAACTCCATTTTAGTCTATGAAAGATTAGTTAAATTTAAATATAAATTATTTAAAAAAATATACTACTTTTATGGAAGTGATATAAAGTTATGCTCATTTCTGGTGTATGAGGTTTTAGCTATGATAGACTAATTCTGCTGATTACTTTCATGAATGATTTTAATATAATAGAGATTATATGCCATGAAAAGTCTAGCCTACAAGGTATCTGCAAAACCAGATATTACCTCTGATCCCTTTCATGAATGCATTCATAATGGTCTCAGGTAGCTGAGAGGCACTGATGTTGATGTTGAGCTCAAAGCCATCATGTTGCAATAACATGCTTAATTCTGTTTTATTGATGTACGTCATTCCGTAGACCCTAACGGTTATTTGCTACAGCCAAGTTACAAAACGGTATTGTCTATGTTTAAGTTAAATTGCTAAGGTTAATGGAATCGCAGTGGAAACGGAATATATTTTTAACACCTCATTGATACTGCCTTATCTTAAGCGTATAAAACATCGAAGAGTTTTAGCATATAGCTATGTACTTTTAAGTCATATTCACCAATGATTTTCACGAAACTCTGCAGCAGTTATCAGTAAAAAGCACATGGTCTCTCTGCAGAAAATCCATCAGTAAACTGCAACACTGATGCCTTAAAGAGCATAAGCAATTGGTAGCTGCGTAATTTAGCGATACTTTCTACATTTATTACTTGGCCAATGATATATAGTTTTTCAGGCAAACTAATTGTCTTTGCCTACTGCTTAATTATTGGCATCACTATGAATGGCCGTAAATGAGATAGCTGTAGTCAAAATGCTTATCAAGTGTCAAAAGCAAACTGTGCCTAACTTTTTAATGGGATGGGCAAGCGCGGAGCAGATTAACTGAATCTCCCAGGCTTTCTACGGAAGCCAATGCCTTTAGTTTTTGGAATGTAATGGTAAAGATATTCTAGAAGATATGCAGCATTAACGTTATCTAAAAGTTAATATACTAAAAGTTAAAGCTGAATTGCGAGAGCTACGATTACTAGAGAGTTACGATGCTTCTAATAAATTTCTTGATGTTTTATTAACAATTTTTCAGCGTATTCTGCTAGCGATAAAGAAGCTGGAGAAAAATCGATAGAGAAGATCCCATCCTTCTTCCATAACTTTTCGTCAAGCACTGGGAATCAATAAAAATGAAGAATCTGATTGAGTTGCCTTTTGCAACAATAAGGTTATGAAATCGATACACGAAGCACTGTGCTTTAAAAAATACCATTTTAATGCTATTTTAGCTGATTTCGTCTGCTTAAGCGGACTGGAGAACCGGGTAAGTGGATTTGAAAGGATGAATGACAGATTTATAAAGCATAAAATGGGTGGCGTAGTCTGCCTTCATGCATTAGATTTTCTTATACCTTTAGTTTTTTTATTATACTAAGTATCTTACATAGCTTTATGAGCGTTGTTCTAATATTTCAAAATAATAATTATGAGAATTTTTATCATCTTTTTGATGGAATTCAGTAAATACTGAGTCCCATTCATCAGCTTGATAAGCAGGGAAATAGGTGTCACCAATTATTTTTGCATCTACATGTGTTAGGTAAAGACGATTTGCTAGAGGCAAGAATAATTCATAAATTTTTCCTCCGCCTATAATTATTACTTCTTCTGCTTTTCCTGCTTTAGATATGGCTTCATCAACTGAGTTAACCAAAATAACGCTATTATCATTACTCAAATGAGTATGACTAAGAATAATATTCAAACGTTTAGGTAAAGGTTTACCTATAGATTCGTAAGTTATACGTCCCATTATAACTGGCTTATTTAATGTATTACGCTTAAACCAGGTTAAATCATCGGATAAGAACCATGGCATATTATTTTCTAAACCAATTACATGATTTTCCGTCATTGCCGCAATTAAACTAATATTCATTATGTCACTATATTATCATAATAGAAAATTGAATTTTATATTTAATAAATGCAATCACTCCTTAAGCCTTAGATAAATATAAATTTTTATAAAAAATCAAATTATTAATTACTATTATATAGATAATTATTAATTAATAAATAATTATCGAAATAAAGTTATTAGCAAATTTGGTGTATGTAGGATGGTCAGGGCTCCACTATGATACTTCATAAATCTGTTCTCTATTCTTAAATTAGATGTTATTAGTACCAGAGGTCACCTGCTTAAATTTCATTAGGCTGTTGCTCCAGTTTTTTTTGATTAGACTGTAGCAGCTTAAATAGCATTTGAAGGATTGTTTTTATTAAACTATAGCGGCTTAGTAAGTAAAGGTTATAACCTTACTATCATAAAACTCAATTCATTTAGATTTATAGTTCTTATTAACGTTCCAGTGTGCTGATGGGAGATGTCATAGAATGCCAGTCATTCTTTTCACTCTTTCTTCAGCTTCCTCATCTCTGCAGGATGGTACTTTGCTAAAAACTTTACCAATAAAATATTAGGCTTTATTAGAGATATCATAGTTTTCTTCTAGTCAGACCTCCAGCAACTCACTCGTAACTTTCGATGCTGCATGTCTTTTAGGAGTAAAGCAGTGCATTAGTTGTTTTGTGTATCCAACATAAATTTATGCTACACATCCAGAAATATCTTTATATTCATTTCAAAATCAAAGAGAACTATCTCTAGTGGCAACCATAGGAAATATAGTTAAGCCTCCTTTAGTATCTCATTAATAAGTTCAACCCACAGTTCGCTTCTAATTCTCAATAAGCATCTTTTAGGATAACTGTTTTTAGGGGATTTATGCACAGTGCCGTCAATAATGAGCAGCAGACGATGGCGATCAACTTGCCTGATAAAACGGTATAATGCCATCAGCTAAGAAATGAACGTAGCATATATTGCTAAATTATCCAGACATCATTACCAATCCTCTTTAAGTCATTATTTTTTCAGTCTGCTGATAGGTATTCGCAAAGAGATCACGCGCTTTCACCGTGAAGTGCGCTCAGAGATTCGTGAAAATTACGGGTGGAGATGGATTTGCAGGTATATAGCCCATGGTAGAAACTCTTCTCTGATTTTTGTATACTTTAGATAAAACGATAGCAATAAGCTATTAAAGAATATTCCGTCAATTACCCGATGTAATTTCCCTAATCTTAGGCACCTTAATCTTAACATCAGAAATAGCAGTTTATGTGGTTCATTATGGTAAATAACCATTACGGATGACAGATGAGATCTGTAGACAAGGTGATCTTGAGTAAGATACTCTGAGTAATATCTTCAAGCTCAGTTTTAATAACATTGCTATCAACTATTTAGCGCAGCATTACGGATGAATTCATGGAAAGAATCAGAGGTAACATCTAGTTTCGCGGATACCTGTAGAGTAGACTTTCATAACATATCATCTTTCTGTTATTAAAATTATTAATGAAATTAATTATATGGATATATCAGGATCATTGAAATTCATACATAAAAATGAGCATCACTCGATAGCAATACAGGTACTGTTAAAATTTGGTCAATGCAGATTGCTATCTTTCGAGGTACCAAAAACCAGTCTTAGGGATTGTTGAATATTCTCAACGCTATTGATTTGTTCATCAAGGGCGTGCAGTGTGTTCCAGTACTTGCGATGTTGAGATCTGTTATGATGGTTCATCAAAGCGTTCTTCCTTCACTTATAACGGCTTTCGATGAGTTTATTATCATGCTCGCTCTCTATTGATAGTTTTGTAGCGAAACCTGAGTAAGTTAGATTATTACAGTTGGCCTGGAGTTTGCCATTATGATGTAGTTGCCGAGTCATTAACGACAGAGAACTGCTTACTATACTCTTACAACTGGTTAGTTAGTTACTTTTACCCTGTTAAGTTTGTTCATAGCAACAATATCCATGGCTCTATCTGCAGTAGAATATTACTTGCCTATTTATACAATAGCGTTTTGTGTTTTAATTAATACAAGTACTTGGATGGTCAGCGTCAAGATATGTATTTTACCTCGATAGTCATTACGTGATTTTAAGTCATACTTGACAAAGGTTCCCCCAGTTCCATCAGAAAAATTCACTGCTGTTTATCGTAGCTCACACCACCGTCAGTCGGTTAATCTCAAAATATAACGTGCTAAACAGAACGCCTATCATCGCCGTTGATATCCAAGTAATAGCACATTACTGTTCACTTAAATTGCGTAGCCCGTAATTCTTGTTATTCTGTAGTTTATAGAGAAGTAATTTATTTAAAACTTCCAGGAATATTTAGGAATTAGCGGAACTCATGGGATTTATTAAGATTACAAGTAATTTTTCTGAATTAATACCAATTGTTAAAAAACAAATGATTCTTCATTTAAAAGTAATGTATTTAATACCACTACAAATAGGCTTTAATGTTCTTTAAATTGCATTTACAAAAAATTTTAACTGGTTAAACCTTATTTCAGGTTTTAGTTCAAATGTCAGGAACCAGAGTCCTATATTTCTAAAATAATTTTCAGTACTGATTTCAATTTTGAATTAAATTTCTTTAAATTATTCCTCTGATATGGAACTCCTTTCATAAATCGACCTCATTTTTGTCTTCTATTTAGTTTAAGTATGTGGTTGGTTGTCAGGATCAAGCAACCCTAGAAGGTGCATGACTTCTATTATCTTTCTATACCTCTAAGCAATTTAGTTAAGTTTTCTTGTTCTAATAGCTATAGCGCATTCAAAATGGTTTTAAGATCTTCTAACTGATTATCACGATAGATTATCTTTATTGGCTAGCTTTCCTTCTTTGCTAACCCTATTATAAACTACTCAAGAGATACTGATTCTTTTTTAGCTGTTTTCTGGCATATTTTAATGTAGGTTTAACTCTTTATATAAATACTTATTAAGTAGATTGTAACACTTATCAATCTTCTGCTACCTGCTCCTATAAATCTTCTTACCTTTTCTAATAACTTCGATCTACGAAGAAATATTTTCCGCATTAAAAAACATGATAGTTCATATATTTTATTTCTATATTGATAATCTATCATAATTGATGATTAAAAAATAATTTTTTTCAAAAAAAGAAACATAAGATATTGAGATATTTCTTTTTTGATTCTATTTCTAGTTGTAGAGATAATTTGTTCGGTTTATTTGATAGATAATATTAGATTAATTTAATTTTATTAGAAATGAAGTTTTAAATCGCGATTGGCATCGCCAACATATTGTGACTGCAGTGCATTCTAAAATATGATTATATTAGCAAAGGTTTCATACTATTTAGCTAAATCTGAGCAAAGGATGAACTTCTTATCGATGATCAGTTTAAAAAAATGGTTAACACACTTTACATTAAACTCTTCAAGAATCTCATTGTTTACATGACCATGTCAATATTGTGCCGATTAATAGTTAGGAAATTAAATCTCTCTTTAAGAGAGAGTAAAATCCATATCTTTTTGCTAAAAAAGAATAGAATTGGTTTTGGTTCTATTGTAAGTTAAAATATTATTGGAGTGTGTATTATTTAACCTAATGCACTAATTTTAGAGATATTAACCATAGACTTAGCTTAATAACCCTCGTTTTTTTATTTTATATATTTTTTCTAATAACAATCCTGTTATTTGCTTGTCAAGCTGAGCGTCATAAAAGTAGTCCGTCGCGCTACATACAGAATACATTTGTACGAATCTGCTATGCAGAAATCTTTTCATCAGAATATTGAACTTTTATTTTTCCAGTTTTTTTGAAATCGTCATTTTCGACGCCTTATATAATTTCGGTAATGGTATACTTCATTTATAATTCTACAAGAAACTATAATAACACGCTATTTTAAAATACTTAGCTAAATATAGCTAATATAGCTCGATATCATCTCTTCTTGCGTTAAGGGTCTACTGCTATTACTGCTTAGGTTCGATGGTAATAGTTATTATATACAAACATTTTTCTTCTTGATAATCTCGAGGTTTTAACGCAGATACCTGGGTTAAAATAGCACCTCAGGAGGTATTCACGCTGCCATACCAATTTCATCTTTTAATTGAAATACAGTTTCTACAGTAATATCCATACTGTAGCTCCAGGGGTGCGCGGCGTTACTGATTTTTTGCGGGGATACACACCCGCTAGAGACCAGTAATATCTGGGATTTTTAGGTAATTACTGTGATAGATCAACCAGATGATGAGCTTCTCCAGATTTTTTCAACTGCTCTTTTTGAAGAACAGTTCACGTGATACAGTATATTCAATATCCAGACCGCCACGAGTGATGGAGATATGAGCATGTTTATCTTGATTGAGTTATTAACCATAAGTGTGCAAGGCACAAAAAATAGCATCTTGATACCCTGTTTATGTACTTACTGCAGTTATAGCATGCACGAGAGAGGCGCTATAGTGCGAAACAAAGCGTTGAAAGACCCAAGTTATTGTTGAAAAGGTCAAAAAAGATAAGAATAATGAAAGTAATAGACTGCTAGTCGCAATCAGGAAAATATAAACCTACTATGCTAGCTAGTGCTCATTAGTTTTAACGCTGCATAAGCTACAGGTTTTTAACTTATAGCTTTGATAAGAAAAAACAGTAGTTGGAACATTTAGAAGAGGAATAGCGGTAGCGGACTCTACATATCTATTATGGTACAAGTGAAGTGCTGCAAGTAAACATTCGCTCGATAGCATAAACTGATTCATCAGTTGACATTTTCGCCGTGTTTTCAAGAAAGTTATTCTACAGTCATCATCAGTGGTGAAAAGCAGTTTAGTTGGTGGGATATATACATTTTTGCTAAATTATCCCATATTTTTCTTGTAAGAAAAATAGAAATTGTCATTATGTCCGCATTTGTTAATTCTATATCGGTTCAGTTATTTTTGTGCTCATTTTAGGGCTGAAGGAGAGAAGAATTATCCCTAGTTTCCTATAGTTGATTAATTATCAGCAAGATATTTTTATCATCTCCTCTCAGTGTAGTTGTATCTAGTATTATTGGTTAAATGAGCTTGAGCTGTTGCTAAAACCATGAATAATTGTGACTATATACAGGTAATACTTGCGTGTCCAGAAAATTAGGAATTAAGTCTAACGCATTGCTGTATGCCATCCTTTTTGAGTATTATGAAAAATTCAGTCTATCTTCCTTGTCATTATTAATTTTATGAGAGAGATCATGAAGCGTTTTATATAACAGGTGAAGATGGTGTGATACGTGAAGTTACATGCCGTCTTTAGGATTTTACCAGATTTACGCTTTCTAGGAGATTTATTTTGAACTATCTGAATGTATTTCTAAAAATTAACATATCCTAGAATATAAAACAATACGCAAATCATGAATATCTCCGAAGGAGCAGAAGCCTAGCTAAGGCTGTGCTTACATCATATTGTGCTACGTTTATAGTTTAATTAGAGTACGTTAGTTGTTTTCTTAAGCTAATTATCTATAAGAATTCATATTATTCCTTTAATAAAAGGGAAAGGTACGAAACCTTTACCGGCAATAATAAAATTATTTACCAACACTCCTAATAAGGTTAAATAATCATAATGTTATTAATAAGGAATTCTGAATTCAAAATATAAACAGTTATATGGTCTGATTAAAAAGATGGGTGAGTAGATTCTATGGCATAAAGGTTTCCAATTTTATTTAAGGAAATATCTAGCCTGAAATAAATTATTTGAAACTTTAATAATTTAATATAGACATGGTTACAAATTGTTTTCCGAGTAAAACAACAATTTTTGCCAACATAGTCTTTCAATACCAATATCATTTATAAATGAAACCGTTTTAGCTAATCTAACCATTTTTTTATCGGTGTATTTGAAAAAGCTCAGAGATAAAACGTTATTGTTTATCATAAAATGGGCTAATTAGGTTTTTAGATCAGTCACAATACGCTCATGAATTGGTGATAGAATTTAACCATGAGAGATATAAAACCACCGGCGCTTAATAGATTGCCGTGCCACATAAATGAACCTCGATATCTACAAATTTATCCTTAACAAGTATAATCCGATCACTGTCATTAAAGTGATAATTTTATATGTAAATGGGTTTTAAAAACTAACAATATCATCCCCGATTTTTTTGTTTCATAGTATTTTGCAATATAAGCTCTATAAATAATACTATAATTGTTTTATTCTGCTACTTAGCATTGTCGGGTCTTTATTGTATTCTACTGCTTTTTAGAAGACGGTCAGTGTACATACAGAAAACCTACTGTGCATCTGACTTATCGTATTTTTTAAAATTAGGATTAAACCCCTCTACAAAGTAGGCTTGGTTATATATTAACTTCAGATAAATGCGTTAGATTTCATCCATTGGATCAGATTATTGATAAAATATATCATCAGCACACAGCAAGAAAAGATTTTAAGTTAAGAAATCATAAAATATTATCGTGTCAGCTTTACCGACATTCATTTCTTTGTAGTGTACGCGGAATAGCAATTTAATTTATTGACTAACAATTAACTGAAGGCCTTTTTATCGTGCGTCTAAATTTAACGTAATGGGAATATTATGATATTCGTTGATTAGACAATTTAAGCTTCGTCAATATTTTATTAATTTAAATTTCAGATACTTATAAAAATATTTGGTTAATCCATAACTGGTTGCCGTTAACTATTTTTCCATTATCTTCTTGAAGAATACGCATAAATTTCGTCTCCTCAATATATTTTTTCTTATATTTTTTATGATTATTACACTCAATCAAACTTGAGTATAATTGTTCATATATTTTGTAATTTTTTAGCTATAGTTATAAAATTGACACCATGGAGGGAGTAGGAGAATATGGGAAGATATTTCTGTGTCTTCTTTTATGAAGAGAAGATTTTAAAAGAATATAATCGAGAATACTACCCTATATTGGGCGATTTAATTACTTTCAATTACATCTTATATTTCTAATCAATTAAATTAATATGTTTTTGACGTGAGTTTACATTATTAATTAATGAATTCTAACTTGAGTTGTAAAAGTTTCGATATCTCAAAGATAAATTTATGAAATCATCCAGATTAAGATATTTTCTATTTTCAACTGCACGCCACGTTTTATAAAAACGGTCTACTAAATAAACTTAATATTGCGCGGTTTATTTCTAAAGTATCACGATTAGTTATGTTATTATTATTTGAAGAATGGAGAGGGGGATTTATTCATCATTATTACCTAGCACATATATTAAATTAGAATAATTAGGCGAAATCATCCGCATTAAAATCAGTAATGAGAATTTTATTATTGTCATTTTTATGTTTTATATGAATTTCACTGTACTTGCATATTACTTAATGTTTTTATAGATAAAATAATCGGTCTGATAGTCAAAGAATTCATAAAAAAGCCGTAATAGTTGTATCAGTAATATCAGTTTCTAACTAGCTCACGCAATCTTTAATAACCACGCCATGTTGGTTGGATAGTACTTTTCTCATCTTGAATGAGATCATCAAGATTAAAGGTCACAAACACACATTACTTTTGGCTTAAACTTTAATTTTATCTATGCATCGATAGCCACATCCCACTCATTCAGCATGAGTTAATGCATAATCATAATTCGCATCACATTCTCCATAATAAACATGCAGCTATTTTTTATAATTTCTTATTTTATTTTCTCGCATAATTTTTGAGTTTTTCCGGTAACTAAGAGTTATTTAGGTAACTCAGTTTGCCGATATACACATCATGGTCTTCATACTAAGCTTGCTCATCTATTTTGATTTGTATTCCTTAATAAATCGATGATAAATGGGCACCCGTCTTCTTTTGATGGATTAAAGGAAAAGCACAGCTCAGAGCTTGATTTTGAATGGTTGTGGATATCACAAGCTATTTAGATTTTTCATAAACCGTTTCATCCTCTTTTTGATCCAGGAAAAATAAAAATTATGTTTTGATTTGATATAAGAATATCAAGCTAAATTGAGTATATTAAAAATAGATTCATTGATACCTTAAATGTAACTATTAAGAGTATGAAACTTATTTTTTAATCCAAACCTCTTTCTATCTCGCTTATGATACGACCCATATAGAAAGAATTTTCAATCGAATTCATAAACTCCTACAAACACAACCGATGTTTATTCATTAGAGGCTATGATTAAGGGTAATTTTAGCAAATAAAACGGTTTTAATATCAGCTTCTCGCTTGCCAAATAAATCTTTATGTGTTTTAGCTTAAACAAGAATGCAAGATTTCCTCTAATTTTGCCATTCACACTTAGGTATATCTATAAATTTAATGCTAATTTTATTATCTGTTTTAATTACGCCGATCTCTTTACCTGTAAAGGTAGTTTCTTATTTTTCTATATAACTGTGATTAGATAACATTAACTTAATAATTATTGGATTAAATTTACCAGTAAGCCATTTATTTATTAAACTATTTTTCTGAATAGTTTTTATGGTTACTAATGTGCCTGAAAAATCTTGATTTTTTGCGGTATAATTCCTGTGCAGAAGTAGACAGTTTAATCCATAAATAACAGGGTAATCTAGTTAGACTTGAAACAACATCCACCATGGTTTTGCATTTCCAATTAAATGGTCTTTTATTTTTTTAAAACTGATGGCTAATTTACTTGGATGCTCATTTTTTTACTTGCCATAATTTAATTAACAGATTTACTGGAAAAGGTGTAAAGCTGTATTTTTGATGTATTTCTATAAATATTTAGGCTGCTCTTCATTTTTAGCTATTATTTCTTTGTTCTTTAATTCGTCTTATTGCTGCTTTATCTTGATTACAGATTTTAAGAGTCAGAAGTAGTTTTCAATTACTATCACAGACTATTGCCTGCACAGGTCATGTATTCGATATAACTGTTAAAGAAAAATTATTAAGGGAGAGGGAGAGCCACGTTGCTGGAATAGACCTTTTTACCGCATTGGGCAGGGAAATATTTTATCTGGGTGTATACGCAACCCGATTAATAGTGGCAATATAAAGATAGACAGCTGAGTACACTTATTTAGGAATATTGCTCTTCCTATATCTTAATGGATTGTTGATGTTAATATGCCTGTATATCCTGTTGATGTATATCCTTGGTAGATCTGATTATTTTGTTAAAAGTATTGATTATCTGCTAATAAGCAGGTAATTGAGTAGGGGAAACCCTCTCATATTTGGTATTCAGTTACTAGTTAGCCAGTTTAAGACTAACATCCTCCATATATTAAAACTGACCACTATTGGGGAAAGTACGGTGATTGTAATAAGTAACACAGCAGTAAAAGAGAAGGAGTTTGATGTATATGATATTAATCATGTAGACACAGTTCACGTTCTACCGCCCGACGATTAACCAGTCCTTTTGATATTTTGCCTTCATTATATTTCCAGCGCTGCATTTCATTGCACGCTCCTTGTCTATTACCTGTATTTAGTTTTTTCAGTAATGTTGAACGCGCAAAAGCTCTATTTCCTACGTTATAGACGAATGAGGCTAAAGCAGCTTTCTGAAGGTCACTTAGAGGTACGGTAACGTGAGTCTCAACTACTGACATCGCCGTCTTCAGGTCTTGCTCCAGCAAATCTTGACATTCCTCATATGTGTAATGTTTGCCTGGAATAACCTCTTTCCCGGTATGACCGTAGCACACCGTTAACACATCATCACTATTTTTGTAGGGTTTGTTTTTTATTCCTTCGTGCCACTGCACTAATATCGCAACAATAGCAACAGCAGTGGCTTTCATGACGGTTAATAGTCGTCGATTAAGGTAGTCAGGACTCATTATCTTCTCTCATAGAAAAATGCTATTACTTATTCTGGTGTACAAATTTACCATATAGATCAATGATGTACATATGATACTGGTAATCAACGCCTCTCTCTGATTGAGAGTATGCTTAAAAGCATATTGAAAAACTTCAGCTGTAGGTAGTAAGCAGATAGTAGTATACTTTCCTATGCAATTACTACCCTACTCATATAAGTGTTATAAAGAAATTCCATTCTATTGTTAATCAGGTATTTAAAATCTACTTTTTGGGTTACTATCATCGGGTATGATATCTACATTTAGTATTTCCTTATGAAATATTAAAGAATATGTTTATAGAACTAGGAGATAAAGAAATTTACATAATGTCTCTTCATTAAGATCAAAAAAACTATAACCAAATGCACATGCTTATCAGCAATAATTATTTATTATAAGTTTTTAACTGTAACTTCGCGGTATAGATAATTTTATGATGCCACTTCCTATATGAAGAAACTTATTTTATAATAAAAAGAATCTTCAATAAGATATTTAAGATGGAGGAACTACCCGTCCCAGTTTAAACCTATTTGTTTTCCATGTGTTCCGGTCAATATAACTATATTTTTTTGATAAGTTTTCCTTCCTGCATATTATCTTTTTTTATAAAACTTTAACATAAAAATGGGTATTTTTTGATCTGTGCCAAAAAATAATCTTTTTTTAAAACAAAATTCATAGTAGTTTTTTCTAAACTCCTAATTCAGAACTATCATAGCGTATTACTGTTTAGTAGTGTTTGGTAAAATCTTAATTTTACTCTGTTCATTTATCTATTTACAGAACTCTTAAATAATTACCAAAATTTTTTATTATTCGTCTACCAGCGCTTCGTGGCTGATGATACTAGACTAAAGTACCCTAGAAAATGGGCCTTCTCCCTCAGGATTCATATATTCCATCATACCGATTACTATTTCTGTAATATTCGAAGCGACACTTGGCTCATTGATAATTAATAATGAATTCATGGTAAACTAAGGTTGCTATGACGCCACCGAAAACCGAAATTTATGAACCTGCGATGAATATCTCCAAGGTAAATTTTATAGCGACCGCTATAATACCAGTAATTGCCCGTTAGCTTAAATTGTCTGAATGTTAGTATGATTAATAGAATTGCTAGCATAGTTAAGTATAAAGATTAATATTACTCATTCTAAATGAACTTAGACTATTTGTGTAGTTAAAGTGCATTAAGATTGAATTGTAGGTTCGGTAGAGCTATTCCCTAAATAATACATGCCACCACTTATAAGATCAATCACTCATCATCAAAACCAAGGGAATCCTATCCACTCGGTTTATCACTGCAATAAGGTGAGTAAACGTGAAGCTTAATACCCTTTGCTAGATATACTCATATCGTCAGATTACAGTAATATATTGTCTTTTCTCTGAATCTGTTAATATAAGTCTCTTATCATCACTTACAACTAAATGGGATGCTCTGTTTAGTCAGGCAAGTTTCCTTGTTTTTTTGATGTGTTAATTTTACTAACCAGTTCAAGCTCATAGTAATATAATTCCTTGATATAATTGTTACCAGCATTATGAATAATTAGGTGGTTTAAAGTATCGTAACTACAGATGTCGACGGAAGTGTAGTTCTTATAATCACTAATAGTAATTAGGTGCCTAATGACATCCTATATTAGAATTCGATCTGCTTTATCGCGGGTTATCGCTTTCAGTATATCATGGCTTAAATTAATCGTCTTCGGATATTTATCATGTATATTAGTAAGTGTTGTTAGGTATTCTTAGGGTCGCTAGCGTTCTGATAACTGTAGGTCGCCATGTTTGTGTTGAGAGTCAGTTAACCTGGTCTTTATTGATGTTAGGTTATTTAATGCGTTATATCAGTAAGTTTGCGCAGTCATTCCTGATACCCATATGCGTCTACTTGACAAGTTATCACCAGATGTAGTATAATTCAGTAGCAAGTTATGTTCATTATAACCATACTGTTTTTCCGCAGTTTAATACTGTTTCTATGTAGTGTAGGGCACAGTAGAATATTTTAAACTATCTTCATGAGAAGATTATAGATGTGCCTGCTTTTTCTGTAAAAGTACGAAATTTCACGCCAAAACTATTATAATAGAACGCAGTTGTTAAAGATAAGCTGAAAGATTTATCAGATGCCCATTGGATATTTAATTGACCCAATGGCATCCTCTAAGGTTAGGTTAACGATTAAGCTAACATCAGTAATTCTGATGATGTAACTATGGAGATAGCTATGCTGTGATTCGTTTGATTGCCAGCAAATGTCAGTATAGGAAACAGGCGAGCCTTTTATGGTATAAAGATCCTTTCTTAGTAATTATCTATATGATGTAAAATGCCTATTCTTTAACTGATCAGCTTTTAAGCAAGTGTTTTTAAGCTTAAAGCTTGCTTACTGATCGTTCAGTAATTATCTGGTTTTTTATAATAGTTAAATCTTTTGGTATCATACCACCAATCAGTTTTTATACTAATAAAATATTATCTAATTCTGGTATAATGGATTTTTACTAACAGCGTTAGTTTGATCTTTAATTTCATTGGAGATCGTGGTGTTGGGCTTTAATCAGAAATTCCTACTCCAGTAAGTGGAGGTCAGTTTTTCAGCTTTACCGACATATCAAATGCTGGATCAGACTAATACCCAGGTTTAAATCGCAATCGGCGATAAAACCACGCTTGGCGATCCAACTTTTCCAGAGGTTATCCAGCATCACTAATGTACCCTGCATGCAGTAAGTCATTTGCTAGAAGTTATAGTCGAACATTTCGTTGCATCGTAACTGAGGTAATAAAGACAAATTCATTATCAGTAAACGTGATGGCCTTCATTAACGTTACTCAGAGCTACTAAGCTTTGAAGTGCCACTATCCTACCTCTCTAGCAGTTCTAGAAAATCAGCGGTTTGAGTGTGTGCGAGCACTTCAGTAAATTCCATAGATAGTGCTGTTGTACTTTTTTTTATTTCTCAAGAACCGATTTTTAATTAATTGGATGATTACCTTTTTGGCGGCCTCACTGTCACACAATCTTGTGATGGAGTGAATGTTCGTTATCAAAAAGTATTTTCATAAAATAGTCAGTCGCTAGCATTTTACTTGTGCAAGGTAGAAAATGCTAGATCGTCTGGTTGTGCCCAGTCAGCGGGTTTCATTTCCTGAAATGACGTGATTATGTATACACGCTCAGATTGTCATATTCAAAATCATCATGGGGTAATAGCGACTCTGCTTTTATAGGTGTTGTTGTTAATCTATTTAACCTTAGATTTTTATCTGCTGGATATTGTATGGACCGACCAACTCACAAAAAGTGAAGGAACTTCCACAGAGAATCCGTAGATATTGAATATATACGTCGAAGGTGGTACAACACACGCTCGTTGCTATCTGATGATAATAGGACGCAACTATTCCAACTCATTCTAAAACTCCTTGCAAAAGTCGATCTCATCATGGTGGCAATTTGTTATTGTGAATGAAGTACGGATTATTGTGCGTCCTAGTGATCTTGATTTTTTGTAACGTCTCGAGGTAATGTAGCACACGTTACATAGTCTGTAACTATTCTGCCGACAGGGTAATCCTTGCGGTTTTCATGGTTTTTGGTAGCCACATGGTCAGGGTTTTAGTTTAAACGCGTGTCAGGTTTAGCGAACAGTGCCGCAAGATCGGTTTTCAGTGCGGCTGCGATAAGCTTATCGTTTAGCTTGCCGCTCCTCTTTCTGAAATCATTAGATTCATCTAAGGCAGCAGTGCTTTTAATGATTAATTCATTACAGACTCCATTAGGAGAGGGTAGGGTAATAGTTAATGCTTGGTGCAAGTCCTTGTGGGTTCATTGACGCTAATTCAGGCACATGTCCATTAGATTCGGATCAACTGATAATATGGCTAATATCCTTAGAATAAAGTGTTTGTCGCTGAACGCGTCATAGATAATTACCTGCAAAAAATACGGAAACTTGCGGTTTCTAGGATCTTAAACATATGCAGGTTCCAATCTAATTGGATTCATACCCGGTATTATTTTATCTCACTAAAAACGTGCGCTGGTAGTTATAAGAAAAGAGCCATCCAGATAGCATTTTTTTTAAAACAGTTTCTTCTGGTTATAATCGATTTTGATGAGTTGATTGAGTGTACGATCATCATCGGGTATAGGGGGACAGCCCGTTCTATCATTTAATTTAAACGCAGCTGCTTTGTTAATTATCCAGCCTTCAGCTGACATCTCAGAACGATCGTCATGTGCAGAACATGACTGGCGAGAATTAACCTAATAATAGCCGTCATAATAAAAAAGCAATGCATCTCAATGTTGAATACCGCATAAACTATCTTAGAAACTGGATTTTATTGTCATGTCATTAGTGTGACAGAGTGAATATGGGATTTTGGATTATCTTAAGTTAACATCAAAGGAAAGGTAGGTTAGTTTTATAGTTAAGCCATTTAAAATGATTACAGCCTATTTACTGCTAGCTTACTACTAACCCCCATAATATCTGGTAAAGAAACATCACTTACTGTTATTAAAATAATGCCGTTTGGATATATTTTGTTAAGTGAAGGATGTTGATCTAAATGGGGAATAACAATCTCGAGTGATAGTCTGAATAACTCTATTCAAAGCTCCTCTTTAAAAATGCTGTAGTGCGTTCAAAATATTTTTTTAAATTTACAAATGAAATTGCATAAGGCTTGGTTCACTTGGCGCAGGCATTCATGGATGCAGAGTTTTGCATGGGTGTTCTTCCATAGTATCCAGGATATCTTACTCCCTGTTGAGATTCAATTTCATAAACGGGAGGAGCCGGAATGAGAGGCCTCAGCCATGAATACACATCTCTGATTTATTACCACTGATGAGTAACTGATTATACCGTATTAACCTCGATGCACATCTATTTATCTCTTCAATCGAGCCTCATCGAGTGCATATAATAATTATTTTTACTAGTCACTATTGTGGCTGTAATCGTGATATTCATGCTAGTGATAATATGAGATTTGCTAAAAAGTGGGGTCCACACACGATAATCCGCCATACCTTCACTGTTAAACGCCTGAAGTAGAAAAAGGAGGTGCTCCAGCGGAGATCAGATAGATTACCTGGATATCTTCTTCAACTCATTACGTTGAATAAATATGGTTTGCAGACGCTTTGGATTAATTACTGCAGTTAATTTAATCTGTGATATCTTTTCCTTCATGGCATTGTGATTAATATATAGAGGTAAATGTACTTTTAAGAGAAAAGCGATGGGGTATCCCCCTGCTAATAGACGACAACATTTATGCAGATTCAACTTCTCTCATTCATCTAGTCAATACTTCTATCAATAACATTAATATCATATGCCGATAATATCTTCCTTGATTTTTCTTAATCTTCTTGATAGACATTTATTACAGAATCCAGAGGCTATCGGAGTACCTGCTACGCCGTATGGGGTATTCACGCAATTTCATGTCTTTGTAATCCCCTGTTTTCGAAATAAAAATCAAGTTGCTCTGGTCTTTATTTCACAATATATACAGCCTTTATCTTTGCCAGAATAGCAAAGAGTGCAGATACATACTGACAACAATATTACTCCAGTTTTATAATGCTTTTCACTGTTAGAATGCAGTAGGTTTTCGCTTATTACCAGCAGAGGAGGAGTTTGCGCTTACTCAATGTGTGAATATTGTTATTGGCACACTGCTTTCCATAATACGCGTGGCTAATAGTAAAAAACTTAACTGATGTCCAAGTCTATTGTTCAGGTCTTAGACTACTGTTTTACGTAATAGCCCCTCTTTAATTCAAGAAATTTTTTGGATTATTATTTCCTTAATAACGAATGTCTCTCCGTGCCGTGGCGATATGATCAGCCAATATCAGGCATCATTTTTATCTTACCATCATCAAATGGGGTAACCCAGTTTATGACAATTTTCGTACTACATTTGTTTACACTACCCTCTATTTATGGGTGGTAGGGATATCCGGAGTCTTTTGTAATATGCAGTCTCAGCGCCATACATCCGGTGTTTTAATAAGGTTCATTATCCAGAAACAAACAATAGAAATTAAACCTATTTTGCGGATAATTATCTTTATCATAATGGGTGATCGTAACGAAAAACTTTGCTATGTAGGACTGCATGCGAGTGGCTGGCGCGTTATCTCTTACGAGCACCATAATGGTAAGTTAGGGATAAACCTCTACAGCGGTTATCAATTGTTCATAGCAGCTGAAATTTATAGGGCACGCGTATTGACGTTTTATATATCTCACCAGAGCGGAATCTGTCATGCCATATCCAAGTTACATGACTTTGCTATTACCTTAGTTGTTCAGAACCAGATGTTTTCCACCATCTAAGCTTTTTTAGCCGAAGGTATCAGCGTGTCAATAAAATCCTTCCAGGATATTCCCTAAGAATGACACGGTCCATTTTCTGCATCACAGATCGTAATAAAGATATTCAGTTGTGTCGTTTTAGCGATAGTAAATACTTGATGTGAACAGTCGTGTATTCCTTAAATTAGTTCCAGGTAATTTGATACCTTGCGAGAAAGTAGGAAATGGCATTTTCTGTGATAGGTTAAGATGACACGTTCAAATTAATCAGTTATGGCATTAATACTCTCTTATACTTCCAGCAAAAAAATAGCGCGAGTCAGCAGTTCAAATCAGCATGCTATCGTCACATCTCGTGGTTAAAGAGTTGCCGATATTACTGAAATCAGAAGCCAGTCAGCACTGGCGTTAAAATTGTTGCTAGTCGAGTTCTTCTACACTACATCTAGTATGGAGTTTATCTGATTGACTTTTGTGAGACACCTGATAGCATAGTTTTGTCACCGCCAGTGGCTATAAAAACAGTAAATACCATATTATTCCCATCTATGGCCTCCGGCAATGGAATGCGTACCTTATCCTAGATCTAGGAGCAGGGATCGTTATGATAGTCATTATCTTGAGAAATAGTTTTAGCAAAGCTTGTTCATATCCTTGTATTCAGTCGTATCAAATACCAGACGTACAGCATCTCGGTTACCGGTTAATCGGAGATAGAGAGTTATTCATCTCCAGTATAGAATAAATGATATCACTATTAAAGATCTGCAACAGTTAACGTAAATGAGCGTTACGGATCTTCTTGTAGCAATGCATTATACACTTTGCTAATCGAGCAAACACCTTTATCACTAACTTTAAGATCAGTGTTACATACTGAGGATTACTTTAAATATCACGCTCCTACAAGACAATCATTGTCGTAAAATAGTAAGAATATTATTAGCGGCGACCTTAAACTCTAAACTCATCCCGGCGAGAAAATAATCTCTTAAGCCAGACGTGCTGATATCTATCACTGTCAACATTATGATGTTTTTCTGTTCTAGACTACTGCCTAGTATAAGATTTCCCTACCGGCAGCGGCAGATATAAATTTTCAGAAATTTGGCAAAATTTCGCATGTTGTAATTCTTAAAGATAAACAGCTAAATCCTATGGTACCCTACAACCCTTGTGCTGGGTTTTTTGGTAGACGGTTTTAGTTTTTTTTGCTTAATGGAAAATCTTCAGCTAAACGTCTTTAACGCGCCATTCTTCTGCATGATTGTTATCGCACAATCATAGCCTCACATTAGTCATCAGGATTGATACAGAATACCGCTGGATCCACTAAGTTAACGGCTATCAGGAAAATTCACCATCGAACCAAGTCCCAGATAATTTCCTGAATACATAGTTTTAAAGCGAAGCATCGTTGCCTCAAACACCAGATTATTAAACCATGACGCATCGGGTGAGCCATTCTTTCAAGCACCTACTGCCTAGATTTTTTGGGCCCTTTTGAGGTTATTCAGCCACTGAATACGTCATTAGACACTGCACATCGTCAGGCAGCGCTTGCTAAGTTCAGAAAACAGATAATATCCTTTTCTTCTAGATCAGCAGTAAAATCTATCAGGATCCGGGAGTCTTATGTCACCGTGCTCTGCTGTCTGTAAAAAAAAGCGCGTAGCGCGATTATTTTGGTGATACTAGACGTCCGGATGCTCGGGAGCACAACTTCTTACCTGTGGTATATCAGTATTTTTATCTGACTGTCCAGTGACAATACCAGCGGCAGCAATGAATATCAACAAGCTGTTTATTGTTATCACCTGATTAAATTCACGATCTTCGTTACTGTCGATCTCGTCAATTTTTTTACGCTTACTCACTAGCAAGACCTGACAGGTGTCATTTCTAATATTAAGCCCGTCCTTTTTCCTCATAGGTATGTTTCGGTTATTCATATAGAGCCACTACAACCGTATAATCATCGTGACGTCCACTGAACGCTTAACTGGGTATCATTATATTGTGTAGACATTGTCTATTTATGGAATACCGCTAGCCGTCCTGATATGCAGAAAATCATCCAGCGTGGACTTGATTTGCTAATTAGGGTTAGATTTTGTGCTTCTAGCTTGCTTTTAAGTCTGGAAATCTATTCAAAATGAGGTTTTATCTAGAACGTAATACAATTCACCATGTCTCAAATCGGAATACAGTCGATGTTGGCGGTCTCGACAAAACATCTGCCGTTGCACGCTGGAGTTAAAAATTCGTCATATCAGACGTGGCAGCTAGATCAAGATTCAGAATATTATCTATTTTTCTGGTCATGATTGACGTTTCGCATCGTCTTGCGATTGGTCAAATCCGGCGCGCTATGGTCAGTACTACAAACACTAACAGATTCCCATTGGGGCAAAACTATTGCCGAAACAGTAATGATAGTCTTCTGTAAAGGCAAGTATCATTATCTTAAGATGCGCTAATACCAAGGCTACTACCTTGTGATCTGCCTTATTCTGTTTTCCATAACTCAAGCTGTACGGTAGAGATTCAAAGCGTATGTGGTGTTATTGTAGCCTTAATTGGCAGGCGAAAGATATAAGTATCCCTAAAATTTATCGAGACACATCCATATCATCCTGGATGAACACATTTGCTATTTATGAGTGTTTTATTGGTATGTTGAAATGTTATTTACTTGCTTATATAAAATTTATAGCCACATTTTTATTTTAATTGTCTTGCTTTTAAAAAATCTTCTTCAGGTCAGATAAATTTGATAAATAAAAGGATCCTTCACAAGTAAATCTACTCAAGAATCCTTTATAATCGGTTAATATAATCGTTTACATTTTGAATATAGAATTTATTAGTAATAACTCTCCAGTTATTTAGCATTATTAGGCGATGATGATTAATTTTATGCTCGTTGGCAAAGATTTCGTACCATTTAACTCCATCCAAGCAAAGGATGGACTCTTTATCAATAATTAGCTTAAGAAAACGGTTAGCACACTCTGCATTAAACTCTTCAAGAATCTCATCGATTATATGACCCTGTCTATCTTGAGCTGATTTAATACCGCACGCGATTTGTTCTTTTCTTTTACTCCTACTTTCTCGGATTTCTACCTTTCTATATTGAATATAACGCTTCCCTTTAAAAGATTAGGAAAAAATATTTTCTCGACTTCAATAATACTATTTAGTGCATTTATGTTGCCTGGTTGTAGTTGAAGTAAGAAAATAAAGTGAAACCATCTAAACTCTGTTTTAAATCAATGCCTATTCCTTTTGGTAATTCTCATAAAGTCAAACTATTTAAGATACATAGTAGATAACTAAACCATTTATCCTTGTAATTTAGTTTTATCAGAGAACTTCCAGTAAGATTCTTAAATGTTTTTTTGCAATCAGGAATTTTACAACAATATCGCTATAACTATAATTAATGTCTTCAGCGAATAATATGTTCATTGTACAATGTGAGAAGTGATAAAGTGGAGTGAGTTGTTTTAACTAATTAATCAATATGATCATATTGTCATCGAGCTAACTAATGAGATGCAGCTTTACATTAGTAGGTAGTGAGGAAATAGTCTCTTTTATCTTTATAATTGGTTGTTTTTCATACTAATCGCTATAGCGAAAATCCTTCATATAGTATAAGGGATTTTTACCAACAAACCTTTTCATAACTACTTTTTAAAGAGAAAAAATGTCGCTTATTGAGCATTTTGTTGAAGACTAAATGGTTTTTTAGGACACCGGGTTAATCTTTTGCACTTTTATTAATATCAGAGCTGTTATAACGTTGCTTTCGTATTGCGAGATCGTTCTGTTCTTCAATATCACTTTTCAATCCTGTATTTCCCATTGCCGATAATATTGACTTGGTAATCCAAAGACATATACTTTTCCCCTCCGATAATATCAGTGTGTTTTCTGCTTCTGTTAATGCCACTTTTTCATACCCTGCGCTTGTGCATCTATTTAATACAGTGCTGCTAGTTGTTATATTCCATAGTAACAAGGAGGAAGACTAGATGTTTATTGCATCCTAGATCGCTTAACAGAAATAAGTAAGGTCCATCCAGCGCATAATAATCTTGCTATCATCATGAATGTAGTACTCATCACCGACTTTTCTACCGTGTAATCCGCTAGTTTATTAGATAGTAAATATTGTTGAGGAAATAAATTTTACAATGGATAACGATGCGTTTAATTTGCGTTATAAACAGGTCAATTAGCTTAAACTGTATTACTCATTCTAGTTTGATACCATTATTTTTTAGTTTACATCGCAAAACTCAACCGGACCGTGATGCTGCTCATAAAGTAGTTTTGGGGAGCTCACTGTGCGGACGAGTTTTGTTGTAGCACTCACCTACCACACACAGACCATTGATTAGTTATCCTATCAAAGGAAATAGGGGTAGATTTTGCAGAGTGCTCTGCTGAGCTGGAGTCTCCAAGCATGACCATCTATCCATATTGAGCATTCAACGTCTATTTAATCCCCTTGCCAGTCTTACGCACGATTTCTCTATCAGCACTAGTATCATATATGATTTATCTGTTCAATAACATCGCATCTTTGCTAATTCCTTGTAATGTGTCGGATGTTCAACATCCAAGAGAGTTAAAATACCGATAGTATCTTCTTCGAGCATGTTATTGGTTTCGTTACTACCGTTATCCGAATAATAGAGAAACGAGCTTTTCGTGTCTGGTAAAGCTATACTGCAGGGCATTGCTGATGAAAATCATGTTCTCGGAGAGAATCAAGTTCCAGCTACTGATATAACGGCAGTTGCTTCAATAATAAAGATTACTTCTAACGAAAATGGTTTACCGTGGTTATGATGTTTAACCTTCATGATCATAATATGATTGTTTCCAATATCTAGAGATATTTTACTGGTAAACTCCTTCAGTTACAGTGGATAAACCATTTCACCTAACAATATTATCGTCGATTTTTTTCTTGCCATGCTTGACAGTTTTATCGAGCCTCTCCATACTATGTAGTATCACATTATATAAAGGGAAAAAGCTGATACAGATAGAGTTAGCCAGTTATTACAAAATTCACATTATATCTCCTCTTTTATATTATACTTGTTCAGATTGTGATAATGTACTAGATAGTCATAACCAAGATGATTTATTTCAGTTTAAGCACTCACGCTTCTCTGTTATAATACTATAAGACGTTTATCGGGTGTGATAGATTTTCTAATAGACCAGCCAGCGTTAATGGTGATTTTAGTGAGTTGATTTCGCTGTTCTTTCTTGGGATTAGCCATCTGTGCGCCGCTTAGGTAACGTCATAAAAAACTGTATCCTTCTTACTTGCTGAAGAATAAGACAGAAGATCTGGGATAGCTATAACGCAATCGTTGGTTGATGCTGTGTGCATGCTTCATCACTAAGATGAACTATCGATAATCTAGCACTGCTTATCTGTTAGATCGGCTAATTTATTTCAATTAATGAAGAGAAGAGACGATAAACGTTTAGTTTGCCAAGTTTATCAGGATCTGTGCTTGACGTTTGAAGCGACGTCTTTTCTGTCTTAGACAGACTTCTCGTTAGAGAAAAGTTCTTATCATCTGTTTAAGGATGACGCTTACACAGATTATGTTTTTGGATTCAATAGGCAAATAATCTATTTTACTTGTAAAATTTGGTGTCTGAATATTTGTGTTTCATTGAAACATGGAATCCTAGGTCATTTATTTAGCAATGAATATAATCCTTGTGCAGTACTAGATAAACCATGGTATCCCGATTAATTTATTTACTGATATAAATATAAAGCTACCTTAGGGGAGCGAGGATACCAACCTGTCCAGATTTATGCAGGTGCAAAACTGATCGCCTTAGTTATGGATACGTTTGTATTTTTAAGGCGATCAAGCAGATTTCTTAAGAATCGTTTTTTAGACCAGAATTCAAAGAGAGTTATCTTTATGTAAACTTCTTTAACTCAGCTTTAACAATATAATTACTTGCACAAATCACGGTTTATTTCTTTCATTTAGAATTATCATTTGATAATATTAAAAATTAGTAATGTAAATAATCACAATTGCGTTATTATGTATAGATATATTCTTGTTGCACAAAAATGAAAATTAAGCTTTCTTTTTTTAGTTAAAAATATTAGTTAAATTAAGTAATTATAAAAAATGGTTATATAAAAATAATGATTTTGATTTTGTGGTGCTAAATTAAAAGAAGATATACAGGGTAGACTGAAAAAGCTAATGTATAAAAGAAACCTTAGGAAGGTTATTGTTGAATAGAATTTTCTTACTCAATATTAAATAATTACTTTATAAGGAGATGATGCCTAGAGTTGATGTGACTATGAGAGTTACTGAATATAAGACAAGTTTTATTTAATTGGTTAATTTTAGTAATAGAAATTATACAGCAAGCACAGCAGTAGTTATATATCACATCCGGACTTAACTCAATATGCAAGCTTATTGTAGCTATTTTGATGTCCTTAGAATAGGAAAACGCTCTAAAATATCTAAATTACTAGATCGCAAAGAAGTTGAAGTACTACTAGCCTTGCTACTGGAACAAAGCGGATTAAATTTACTTAGGTTTTCAGGAGACCAAAGGAAGGTAATCTAAATTTGCAGAAACTATCAACTGATCGCGTTAAAGAGATTTTATGTATAATAAAGGAATGAGTTATCTTGTGTTAAAAATAAACTATAAGCATTATGTCAGTACTTGAGCCACTGGTTAAACTCCTAATGCTTTTTTATTTTATTGCTTACTGAACTCTCTTAAAAAAGATATTAAGGATGTTACGATAAAGTATTAAATAAATTACAGCTCTATAGCCAATTTACATACTTTTAATAGTAATTAACTGTTGTTTATGCATTCTTGTTAAGATACTCAATTGATAAAAATTGCTTTCATATCACTGAACTAGTTCTTAATGTTATACATGTTATGTCAATAACACAGTTAGATATTCTGTTTGGCTATTAGCCGAACTCGATAAACAAAGACGGCGATTATGTATGGGCAGCAGAGGTTTTATGGTAGCTGGCTTGTCAATTGGCGTAAAAACACTTTTATCAATTGGATTGGTTCATACTGCTAACTGATTGATAAAATCGTCACTTTATTATGGTAAACCTATTACTGGAAATAATTTGGTATCTTAGCAAAAGTTATTTCTAGAAATCCTTATACTGTACGAAGGATTTCTAGAAATAATCTTTTCAAGATAGCATAAATTTTTTCAAAAACCGAAAAACTATACAGCGATGCCTCTTTTGATTCTTCGGTCCTCATTTTTTTCTCGACATGCAAGTATTATTCGTCTCTAGTCACTATTATACAGGATTCTTTAGAACGCTCAAGCTCAAGTTAATAATACTAGAGATAATTCATTGAATGGGAGTTCAACTTGAAATATGCCTGTTGATTAATTTATCATCTATATGGAATCGGGAATTATTCCCGTTTTCTTTTGTTCTATGGGAGTAAATAATATGGATTAGACTTTGGCTGACAGACATAACAAATGCGAACGGGCTGAACATTTCTTCTTCACAACAAAAAAGACCTATAGAATAATTTACTCCAATGTTATGCCCTACTCTGCTGAACTATTTTCACTATTAATAATGGGTAGAATAAATTTCTTGAAATACTGTAAAAGTATTAACTTGTGGATCGTTATTCTATTGAGCGAATACTTTCCTACGATACTTGTGCCTAGAAGTGGTGTTCGGGTTGATACACTGTTGTATCTATCCTAAGTTCCCATAACTGTTTTCTGCTAAAGTTATAAGTTAAAATCCTGTAGTTAATCTGACTTCAAAGGTATCGAGGAGTGTTTACTTAGCAAAGCAGATCCATATTTTATCCAACTGCAACTCGCAACACATTACTTTCACTATTCCCCATCTTCTTTAAATTTTTTTTACAATAACTGATCGCTACAAACGCTCTGTTTTGCGCTATCAGCTTCGTTATATTGCAGTAAGCATGAAACAGAGTATTAAAGTTATTTTTGTGCCTTCCACACTTATAGTTACAACTCTTTCAATCAAGATTTGCATATTCATGTCTTCATGATTCGTGTCGCTATAGATATTAAACATACTGTATGGCGTGATTTGTTATTAAAAAAAAGTGATCTAAGAAATATGGAGAAGTGTTGTCATTCGACGGCTACTTCTCGTAACAAGCTATAATTTGATATATTCTAGTAGTCTTTCTGTTCTAGTGGCATTATATTCGCACCAGGAAGCAGTATCAGCGTTATCTGAAATCTATAGTACGGACAACAATTCCTAGAAATAAAACTTTGCTAAAAAGACAAAAATGGCATGGAATACATAAATACTTGGCCCATTACCTTAAATATCTACCTATATCCACATTAAAACTGTGGCATTACAAGGGGCAGTTTCGGATCATTACGATGAGTATCACGCTCAATAACACCAGCAGCAGATCTTTATGCAAGAAGAGATTATCTAGTGCTATATTAGTCATATTCCGGCAAGATGAGACATTTGAATATGATGTATTACTATGGTTTTTGTTAAATTTTAAACGAAAAGCACTATTGACTAAGATATATAAGGCTTTGGATATAAAGCTCAATAAAAATCTAAGAAACTAGGATTTCTCGTTTTTATAAAAAAATTCCTGCACATAGATCCGCATAAATTCGTCTATATGACGACAGGCTATTTTTTATCGATCCTTAAGGAAGATAAATCAGGCAATGGAATTGTTATCAAAAAGAATGTATAAAACAGAGAAAACGAGAATTACTAAGACAAACCTAAGATTAATATCTTTAAAATTATGGTATTAAGTTAAAAAGATATTATTGGATAAATTATAACTTACAACAGAGAATTAAACTGATTTAATCTCTTTTTAGCAATTAAGAGATAGTTTTTGATCTTCAATTAAAGAGAAATTTAATTTCCTAACCATCAAGATTAGTTGTTCTTTGGCAAATATATTCTTAATGTACGCTGTTTTAAGAGTGATAAGTTAACTATATAACTCATATTGAGTAATTCAGTCATAGTAGGAATTTAGCAAGCATTAACTCTAGCGGTAACTTATTTTCAATATTTAGAAATAAACATTTATTCTAATATTTTAAGCTGATATCTAATTGAATAGTTAGATAACTATAAATAATGATATCTAGTTTCTTATCTCTTGCTTCATAGCTTTCTTTAGTTTATTTATTCCGTATCTACGATAAGATTTCATACTCGTTTTTAGAAAAACGACATAAAAGCAATAATAATTCGACGAAATATTATTTTTTATAGAGTGTATATTAAAAATGGAGCGTTGAAAACGGGAATTATTTTGTCCAGGTGCAGTTTGCATATTAACTTGATTGATATCAATGCAAAAGAAATTGACTGCAATCAATTTTTAGCTACAGATAAATCTTGTTCGCTAATATAAATACGGGAATGAATACATATAAAATAGACATTAGAGGTCACGACAATTAATTCTTCTGTTAAGAATGTACCTTCATGATATTTAATATTGTTATAACATGCTGCCAGTAAATTATTAATTGCACTTTAATGCTTTCCCTCTAAAAGGAAAGATTTAATTTTTGTTTTTTGCAAATATATATTAATCATTTACTCTTAATTATCAAAAAAAATATGGTTATCACTTATTTTGCCATATAACCATAATAAAAATTTTTCCAGTAGCAGCTATAAAATTTTATTTAAACAATAAAATAAATATCGAGCAAAAACATTATAACGAATAAAAAATTAAAGAGATATACAAAAGATTTTTATAATATTAAATTAATTATTATAAGTTAATTAACTAAGTTTGATAGTAAAAATTTAAATTTAATCGAGCAAAGAAGTGCTGGGTTAATAACCCATAAACACCTTTAAGCCATTAAGCTATTAGCTTTTAGGCGTCAATTTTTTTATTCCAACTGGTGTTGCCATCAAAACAATATCTGCTGCGCGATTAGCGAATAACCCTACCGTAACAACACCGGCTATTGCATTAATTTTATTTTCAAGCTCTATCGGATCGATAATCTTTAAATTATGAACATCCAAAATATCATTGCCATTTTCAGTAATCACATTTTTCCGATATTCTGGAATGCCACCTAACTTTACTAATTGACGAGCGACATAAGCACGTGCCATCGGAATCACTTCAACAGGTAATGGAAATTCACCTAAAATATCAACTTGCTTAGATTTATCAGCAATAGCGATGAATTTCTTAGCCATTGCAGCGATGACTTTTTCACCAGTTAAAGCACCACCACCTCCTTTTATCATCATTAAATCTGGATTAAATTCATCAGCACCATCAATATAAATATCAACACTATCTACATTTTTGCTATCAATAATAGGAATGGCTAATGAGATTAATTTATCTGTAGAAATAACTGAACTTGAGACTGTCCCTTTTATTGAGTGCTTTTGTGTCGCTAAGCTATCAATAAAATGCACAACGGTAGAACCTGTTCCAACCCCGACCACCATATCGGGTTTGATATATTTCAAAGCAGCCCAGCCAACCATTTTCTTTAACTTATCCTGTATCATAATTAAGTTTCCTTATTATTTTTTGTTAAAACATACTAATTAATTATTATAACAAAATTTCTAACCTCTATCGATTGAAAAATATTGCATAGTAAAATATAGAATAAGATCAGAATTGAATTTTAAAGAGATCTTATTGTGATTAATGCCCTGATTATCTAGCACTCCAAACATTGGATACTGTGATCAGTGAACGTGCTTTTATAAGTAAACAGCACAAAATTATGTATTCTCAATCTGATGTTTTTCAAAGAATTAAGCAGCTTAAAAGCTATTTAATCACCACTTACTACTAATGACTATAGCTGCTTAACCGATTGATTAAGGACAAAACTGCTTGTGTTTTTACATTAAGTTGAATTGCTATAAGAGAGATGACTGGGCAATAAAATTAACGGTACAATCTTGTTGTTATCAGTAGTAGTCAATATTGCTAGGTTAGTAACCTGGTTCTTGCCTGAATTCAATCTAGTATTACATGACAGTTCTATTCATCTTAATATTAAATTAAAGATGAAAATCGAACTTAAAATCTTCTACAGTATAAAAGAGGTCGTTGACGCGATTAGTATTAAACCAGAATTATACCTGGTTGCTTGGTAGATAAACTGGGTGCGCTGGATTATTTATTTGTTTTCTCTCTTATATTTGCTGAATATTATTTCCATGACAGTAAGATAAAAATCTCTTTTAAGAGAGCTTGCTGTCGCTTTTGATCATTTAGATGATTGCATCAAGTTTCTATGCAACAGAATTTTAATCTATCTTAGGTGCAGATTTTTGCCATATTATTAACTCATTCATAGTCTTTGTTTAATTTTCTAAGTAAGGTTTAATATCGTTGTATGATGCAAATTTGCAAATTATTAATGAATTAAATTCAGATTAATTAGTTGATTTTACACATAACTATTCCAGCATATGATGCTATGTTCGCAACACTTTTCTCCTGAAGGCAGAAATAATAAGAAAGATGATTGATGCCATGGTGAAAACAGAGGGTCAAATATTAAAACAAACATATAATGATAATGTGTAAAATAAGAATTACATTTTAATTTAAAATAATATCAACTTAATCTGTAAAATCAATACGTTGCTATTCATAAGTTTAGTTAATAGCTATTGGCATCAGTAAAACTACCATTTAAGTAGTTTACTTAATTATTGATAAATCGTATCGATATGCTATAATTACCACTATATGCTTTAGCTAATTTAATATTAACCATATTACTAACACTTCTTTTTGCATTATAACATTATCAAAATTCTTATTATACTATAATAAGATACTATATATTAATATCTTTACTTTTTTTACTCCTTACTCCTTATTCCCTTACGAGTTAAGCTCATCTATAGTGTATAGAGTTTCAGTGATGTTGGGCATATTTTGTTGATTGCTTTCATGAATGATTTGAACAGTAGAGAGATATACGCCATGAAAAATCTACTCTACAGGTATTCACGAAACCAGATATTACCTTTGATCTCCTTTCATCAACTCATCCATAATGCTGTCAGAAAGCTGACAGACACTGTTGTTGAAACTAAGCTTAAACTCCATCCTGCAGCAACATGCTCAAGCCCGCCTTATCGGCTGGCATTAACCTCTAATTAGTAACGGTTATTTGTTACAGAGAACTATATAGGCTGGTATTGGGATCTTAAGATTAAAGTACTTAAGGTTATGAAATCCCAGGGGAAATGAAATATACTTCAACAGCTCATTATTTCTGCTTTATCTGAAGCGTGCAAAAATGGTGAAGAGTTGCTACTATGACCTGTAGTAGTGAGGCATCTCCTATTTGTGATTTTCATAAAGCCTTGAGCTGATTATCGGCAAAAATGACATGGTCTCTTACTAGCAATATTAGCAGATTGAAGCAATAATGGCTTAAAGAGCGCAGGTAAGGTGGGTGGGGGTGTGGCCTCTTGTATGATTTAGCAATGCACTTACCTTTATTTCTTGGCCGATATCATATGCTGTCCTGTCAGCTTAGTTGATCACCTTTTCCTGCTGGTCATTATTTATGTCACTGCGCATTGATATAAGGAGTTGGTTTGAGTTGAAGATGCCTATTGAGAGTTAGAAGTGAACTGAGGCAAATTTTTCAATAACTGACGAATACCTGGCTTAACTGCATCTTCTAAGTTTACCATGAAAGAGAATGACCTTGGTTTTTAAAATTCAATCGCAAAGATATTTCAGAATAGGTAGCAGAAATCCTGTTGTTGCTACACAAAATAGCTAATACGCTACTTTTCACTCCATAAAAGCATTCAACACTGAAAGTTAAGGTGTTCTGCAGGAGAGGAGGTTTAGCTAGTAGAGAGTCGCAAGGTCGCTAACAAAACCTTTAATGTTTTGTTGGCAAGGTTTTCAGCA
The DNA here is from genome assembly GCA_046530735.1 of Arsenophonus sp. Lineage (GTDB taxonomy): Bacteria > Pseudomonadota > Gammaproteobacteria > Enterobacterales > Enterobacteriaceae > Arsenophonus. Next base: position 37,702 of record JBHEQV010000005.1, on the reverse strand, counting down.
ATAAGTGTATCCATGTAGCGATGAAGAAGCTGGAGAAAGATCAAGAAGAGCTGTTGAGATTCTACGAATTTCCTATCAACAAACTGAGCAAATAAGAACGATAAATCCGATTGAATTAGCTTTTGTAATAGTGTAAGGCTATGAAGTTGAGACGCGAGCACTGCTGTAGTTCGAAAAAATAACCCTTTAAATGGTATTTAAGTTACTACAGTCTGGTCAGAAAATCTAAAACCGGCTAATGGGATTTAATCTACTGATCCTGGTGCTAAGCAAGGTATAATTAAAGGTGTAGAACAGATTAACAAAGCATAGCAAGGAGTGCAGAATGACTATTTATACTATATTTCAAGCAACTTGTTAAACAGTATTTAATATAAATATTAGCAAATTATTATTAATCTGATAATGATCAGATAGGGGAGGAGAGTAGGCCGTTCCCATTTAAAATAGATGACTTTACCTAGATTGAATGATGATTTTGTGTTTAATCTGTTCTATCAAGTTTGTTGATGGAAAATGTTTAATTCTAACTAATGATTAGCTTAATTTAATTGAACATAGTTTAGTGTTTGATCAATAAGTGCAGTTATGGCAAAAGTTAAAACCCTATTTTGTTGCAAAAATACTTTTAACTTGATGAGCGTACGAGAATTGACAGTAAAATTAAATTAAGATGAAACAATCATTTGCCATTTACTAAAAATAATCAGTTAAATTAGCTTAATTATTCTAATTGTGCCAGATTTATGATGGTCATAATCAACAAATTTAACAATTTACTCCTATTATAGGCCATGATAATTATCTAGATTGACTATTATAATCACAAATTTTGTGATGAGTTAGTAATAGAGTAAAAGAGTTAACAGTTAAGATTTTAGAATTTTTGATCGAACCGATTTTATCTGATGTAAATTTTATACGTATATTTTAAGAGATAAGGGATTTTTTGAATAAATTATTTTTTCTTAATTTTAAGTCAATCCCTATTTGAGCAGGTATAAATTTATAAAAATATTGAGCAATTAGCATAATTTTTTATAGTCGCAGTATGTTCACTTTTCTTTACATTAATTGAAATTTTGCTTTATGAAGGTAGATATAAAGTGAATTGTTTTTACTGATCCTGCTTAACCCTCACTAATATTACATTTGTTTCATGAAATCGAATCAATGAAGCTCCATAAGTACAGTTGCGTGATCTGTTAGTTAAAATTACTGCTATTACAATAAGCCTAGTGATACAAAAATTCGCTAACGTGAAGTGTCTAAAACGCTATATATTTTAATTTTCATGTTTGTAGTATATTGGAATCTGTTAAAAGTGATCCTACTTTATTTGAAACTAGCGATTAGGTTTATTATGCTAAATTTATTGATAGACCTGGATGCTATTCTATATCGGAATATGGGCTGGTAGATGAGTGAATTATCAGGCATAAACCAAAATCATTAACTGCTATTCAAACAACGGCATTGCTATTCATCTCAATTACCGTTTACTGGATTTGCTGTTTGATCGATTAATACTAGCGGAAGATAACATTGTTGGTAAATCTATATTGATTATTGGTCTACCGGTGGGTGTTACTTACATACTAATCCAATTAGCGCATAAACTGAGAAGGTTGGATGTTCTACTATTGCTTTACGCCCAGAAACACAGCAATAGGCAGTAAATTAGATGTGCATACTATTATTGATCATAAAACTGTTTTGTTAACAGTTTGCTGCGTTAGAAATTTAACATCTCTACTTATGGCTTTATTAACTTACAGTGATGACTATAATAGCAGGTATTAGATTTTCTTCTTCCATAAGAAAATTAGCATTAATCGATAATCTTAAAATCTTTGATATTGCTGCAATGAAAAGTAAAGACCTTTCATTATATTAGGAGTTTATGTTTACACCTCCTGTTTTTAAACTAAAGATATGTTAAACAACATCAATTATTGCAACGGGTAGTTAGATTGATTGATCAAGAAATATTAAAAATTCTATCGGTAAAAAAAATAGAAAATCAATACTGAAAATTTGTAGTTTGCCAATTAAATACATAGAAAGTGGTAAAGTAAAGGGTAAGCTAATATTAGTTTGTTTTTAATTTAATGATTAGGATTTTAATCTAACTTTCGTAGTGCTTAATTTGCACTTTTTTTTATTATTGACTAATTGTATGCGTTGGTGAAGAAAATTAAGTGTCGAATGCGTTTTTTGTACTACACAAAAGATAAATATTTTTCATTTCTTTATAGAAGCTAAAGATAGCTATGAAATGTTTAATAACAGAATATGTTGATTTTATTGGATTTACGTTATGTGCGCGTTTATTACATCATAGTCATAATCTTATTGATTTAGATGATTTTAATCATTACTATGTGATCTATGGAAGTTAAAAATCCGCTTTGGTTCGTTTAATAATTTTGCGACGAGATATTATAAAATAAGAAAAGTAATTGAAGTGATTATCTTAGGCATACATACTAAGATAGTGTGCATCTAGCAGCACAAACAGATCTCCATTATTCATTATCGGATCCTTTTTCTTAGGTGAAAGGGAATTTATCTGGTTTTTTGTTGATATTGGAAACTATTTTTATGCACAAATCCTTTTATTTAATCTATCTCTAATTCCAGCTAAGTAGAAAGTATCAATAGTCAATTTTCTTCTTATATCAATATGTATATTGATCATATTGATTCCATTTATGCTTTTTAAAAGAGCTAATGAGGTAATAGTATATCTTTATTCTCATCTGTGTAAGGTTGTTAACTATTGATTATATTTTACTGGTTATAGCCCTCTTGGAGACAACTATAAATAGCGTTATTTAAATTCACTAAAATTATTTATGAAATTAAACCGATTGATATAGATAATAGGCTATGCTGATAAAAGTTATTGATAGAAATCCCTTATACTATATGAAGGAATTTTTGCTACAGTTGTTACCTTAAGAAAGTAAACAGTCATAAAGATCAAAGAGACTCTTTCCTCACTCCATGTCAACATAAATCTGCATTTCATTAGTTGGTTCTGCGATATCTCTCGGATAATGTCGATTCATGCATTGAAGCAACTGATTCTATTTTGTCCTTGTCATATTGTTACAGTGAACATGTAACACAATGGGACATTTATTTAGGATTATATGGATATTATTGCAAGTATCCGATTTCAGAAAAAGATTTAAGAATCTTACTGGGGAACTAAGCTGGCGAAACTATATCACAAGGATAAATGGTTTAGTTATCTGCAATGTATGTTGCATAGCTTGACTTTACGAGAGCCAGCAAAACAAAGAGGCATTCATTTGAAACAGAGTTTAGATGACGTAACTGTTCCTTGTTTTATCGGTAGCATCTAATATAAATTCCTAAGTGCTATTATTGAAGTCGACGAAACATTTCTCCATAAATTCTTTAAAAAGAAGTGTTATTCTTCATATAGGAAAAGCAGAAAATATGGGAGATAAGGAGATAAAAAGGAAAAGATATTGATCTGAATCCTTCAAGGATTGCCATTGGCATGCTAGTAATGAGATTCTTAAGGTTTAATAAAAAGTGAATTAGTTATTTTCTTGAACTGATCATCGATAAGAGTCCATTCTATTTTCTTAGATGCTAGCTAAATGGTGAAATCTTTGCCAGCAATCATGAAATTAGTCATTATCGTTTAATAAGGCTGGATACTCATAGGAGTTATTGGTAAGAAATTCTATATTAAAAATATGAACAGTTATATCAGGCGATTAAAAGGATATATCTGAATAAATTACATAGTATATATTGTTTTATTTACCGAATTATCTGGCCTGGAGAATATTGTTTGAAATCATAATAATTGAAATACAGTCGTGGTTACAAAATTCTTTGCAAAAAAACAACAACTTTTGCCATCACATTCTGATGGATCAAACAAACATATTATCCATCCTTTACCGATGATACTGTCATCCGATTAGAAAGCCGTTGTTGTTTTTCTGTAAAAACATTTTTCTCTTTCTCTTCGAGATGCTAGAAGTCGTATGCGAGTTTCTGAATCTAATCATATCTTCATTAACCTGAATCGTTATTTATGCAGGCACATAATGGAAAATTTATGTAAAATGAAGCAGGGGAAAGCACTAAAATCCGAAGAATAAAGTGTTTAAAATTATGAGCCTAGTATATGTACGTAAATGTAAAATATCTTCCGAAAATTCTAAACAAAACTTCACGACGGTTATCTTTATCGTAAGTATAAATCGCCAACTAAATGGGTTTTTACCTATCATTTTAAGTTCAATACTGTGTTCAGTGATCGATGCTTCTTACGTTATCTTAATCAATTATCTTCCATAGCTATCCATTGGGTATTTAGAGATTGCCTTTTTTGTTTATAAAAACATTTATTCACCGGAAAGCATGAATTTACCGATTTACATACAGAGCTTGATATAGAGCACCGATTTTATCTCATAAAGCATTTTCAAGCGAATGGTATAGTTGAGCGATTTAATGGTCGTATAGAAGGATAGGCTACAAAACATTCATTTTAATTCTGCTGAAGAATTTCAGATCATTCTGCATTAATATGTTTAGCTGTGCAATTAGGAATTACCAAATCAGCATTGAGTAGTAAAAAACTCCATTACAGTCTATGAAAGATTGCTTGAAAGTTAAAGTTAAATTATTTAAAAAACCATATTATCTTCCGGAATGTGACACCAAAATATTTGAGAGGTTATAGTTTTGAAAATTGCTATTGCAGGAACAGGTTATGTTGGCCTGTCGAATGCGATGTTATTAGCGCAACATCATGAGGTTGTTGCATTAGATATTATTATTGAAAAAGTAACGATGCTAAATAACCAGCAATCACCCATAGCGGATAAAGAAATTGAAGCATTCTTGACAGAAAAAAAATTGAATTTTAGAGCAACAACGGATAAACAACAAGCTTACCATGGAGCAGATTATGTGATTATTGCTACTCCGACCGATTATGATATTAAAACTAATTATTTTAATACTTCTTCTGTTGAAGCGGTAATTGATGATGTAAACCACATTAATCCACCCACTACCATTATTATTAAGTCCACTATTCCTGTAGGTTTTATCGTCCGCTTGCAACAAGAGAAAGGGTATAAAAATATCATTTTTTCACCAGAATTTTTACGTGAAGGCAGAGCTCTATATGATAATCTTTATCCTTCTCGTATTGTAGTAGGAGAATGTTCCGAACGTGCCAAGATTTTTGCCGATTTGTTATTAGAAGGAGCGATGAAAAAAGATGTTGCGGTGCTATTTACTGATGCTACCGAAGCGGAAGCAATAAAATTATTTGCCAATACTTATCTGGCAATGCGAGTGGCTTATTTTAATGAATTAGATACTTACTCTCATAGTCGCGGATTGGATAGTCGCCAAATTATTGAAGGTGTTTCATTAGATCCGCGTATTGGCACCTATTATAACAACCCCTCTTTTGGTTATGGCGGCTATTGCCTACCCAAGGATACCAAGCAGTTGTTAGCTAACTATGATGATATACCAAACAATTTGATTAATGCGATTGTGGAATCGAATCGAACTCGTAAAGATTACATTTCTGATACGGTTATTAGTCAGAATCCAAAAAAAGTAGGCGTTTATAGATTAGCGATGAAGGCTGGTTCAGATAATTTCCGAGAATCGGCAGTGCAAGGTGTCATGAAGCGGATTAAATCGAAAGGAATTGAAGTGGTGGTTTATGAACCAGTTTTACAACAAAACGAGTTCTTTCATTCTAAAATGATTAATGATTTGATTGATTTTAAAACGCAGTGTGATATTATTTTAGCTAATCGATTGGTGCCGGAACTAGAAGATGTGAAACATAAAGTTTATACCCGCGATCTATTTGGTTACAATTGATAACTATTTCTATTCAGGTAGAAATAGAAGGTTAATATTGGCTACTTGATTATTCTAATTGTCACTTTTCCGGAAAGTGAAAAGGTTTTTATCTATGTTAACAACAGTTGTTGATAGAAATTCCATATACTATATGGAAGCAACTTTTCGATATTTTGAACGCTTCAGATAAAGTAGCAACGAGTTGTTTAAAATATTCCGTTACTGTTGGAAGAAAGTCTCTACGCTTAGGTACCTTAAGCTTAACATCGCTAATACCTATTTGTATAGCCTTCTGTAGTAAATAATCGTCACGGGCAACAGCTTTCTGCCCATCGACAAGGCAGTGTTTCAGGATTTTTTCACAGCATAATTTTGATATCCGTCTCAACAGTGGTCTCTATCAGCTACCTGCTAGTATTTCAAATCAGTTCATACAATAATCAAAGGTAATATCTGATTTTGCGGATACCTGTGTAGGGTAGATTTTTATGGCATATGATCTATTTGTTATTGACATAGTCCATGAAATTAATTAGTAGAATATATTACCCATCTCAAAACTACATACATCAGAAACAAGGATAACTTAGATGAGCTGCAAAATCATTATTTCAATTTGGTTAAGAGCTTAAGATTACTCAACATCAATATGTTTTTCTGTATAATCAGAAATTACTCTACCTATTAGTATTATGTAATAAAATTCTATTACAATCTATAAATATTGATTCAAAGTTAAACCTGAATTATTTAATATAATACCATATATGCTGGATATGATACTTATTTTAAGCACTTTTTTTAGTAAATTTATAAATAAATTTATTTAGTTGTTTAATTATATTTATTTGTAGAATTGCTTCGTAAAACTAATTTTATTTACTTCAATAGCTGCAATAGAAGATTAATAGCAGGGACTCTAATTTTCAGTTGGATCAACATCAATATTCCATTTTACTTTTCGACTTTCAGGGTATGTTATAATTTCAGGTAAAATATGCGAAAGAAATTGTTGTAAATAGACGCGCGAAGGATGCTGGAGTAATAATTGCCAACGAAATCGACCTGCCAGCTTAGCTCGGATCGCCGGTAAAGGACCTATTAATAAAAGTTGTGAATCGCGCATGTTATGTTGCTCTATGCATTGGCGAAGCTTGTTTAAAAAATCAAGTGCAAATTGGTTATGATAATCTTCTGAACGGATCATTATATGACTAGTATGTGGTGGCAAAAAAACATCGCCTCGTTCCGCTAATGTTTCTATCGCGAACGCGTTATATCCTTTTTTTAATAAAGTCCATAATAGTGGATGTTCAGGATGGTATGTTTGTAGGATCACTTCACCATGTTTATCGGCTCGTCCAGCCCGTCCAGAAACTTGGATGTAAAGTTGAGCAAATTTTTCTGTTGCCCGATAATCACTGGAAAAAAGTGCGCCATCTACATTCAGCAAGGCAACTAAAGTAACATCAGGAAAATGGTGTCCTTTAGCTAGCATTTGCGTGCCAATCAAAATTCTAGAACCACCTGTATAAACAGGTGCTAATTGTTTTTCTAATGCGTCTTTCCGCCGAGTAGAATCTTTATCAATGCGGGTAACCGGTATATTAGGAAAAATCTGATTAATTACTTCTTCTAACTGTTCAGTTCCTAAACCAACAGGGAGTAGATTCGTTAAGCCACAGTATGAGCATTGTATTGGGATTGGTAGTTGACTATTACAGTGATGGCAACATAGCTGACGCTGGTGATGATGTAGTGTGTAATAATGATCACAACGTAAACATTCGGCAATCCAGCCACAATTATGACAAATTAATGTTGGTGAGTAGCCACGACGATTTAAAAATAGTATCACTTGATTATTTTCTTCTAGATGATTTTCAATACGCTGAATTAATGGTTTTGACATACCATATTTTAATGGCTGACCTTTTAAATCAAGTAAATATTGGCTTACAGGTTTGGCATTTCCTGCTCGTTTGGTTAGGTCTATACGGTGATATTTTCCTTGCTCAACATTATAGAGACTTTCTAACGAAGGTGTTGCTGTACCCATAATAATTGGAATGTTTTCTTTTTTAGCTCGAAAAACAGCCAAATCACGGGCATGATAACACCATCCGTTTTGTTGTTTATAGGAATTATCGTGCTCTTCATCAATGATAATTAAGCCAAGATTAGCAAAGGCCGTAAATAATGCGGATCGTGTACCAATTACAATAGCGCTGTATCCCTTTTGTGCACGTAACCAGACTGCCAATCGTTTGCTATCATTTAATCCGGAATGTAGCACATCAACAGGTGCATTAAATCGCTCACTAAATCGTTGGGTAGTTTGAAGAGTAAGACTGATTTCAGGTACAAGGACTAATGCTTGTTTACCTTTCGCTAAAACATTTTCAATGATACTAAGATAGACTTCTGTTTTACCAGAACTTGTAACCCCTACTAATAACCAAGCCATAAAAGTTAGTTTAGAACTTATTGCTCCTACCGCTATTGACTGTTCTAGATTAAGTTTTGGTTTTTCACCACAGAGGTGAAAATTAGAATGCCAGATTTCTATTTTTGGTTGAATAGGTAATAGTTGAATCAAGGTTTTCTTTTTTAATGTTTGTAATGCACTTTCACTTAATTCATATTCTGTCATTTGATGACGATAAATGGGTTGTTGTTGTAGTAATGCGAGTGCTTGTTGCTGTTTTGGTACTCGCTTAAGCTGATTTAGGGAAAAATTTTTACCTTGCTGAGTGATTTGCCATTGCCATATTGGAGTAAATGTTGCTGCTTTACCTTGTCGTAATAAAACTGGTAGTGCATGAAATAGTACTTCACCAATTGGATGATGATAATACTTAGCTCCCCAAAGAAGCAATGACCATAAATTATCCGAAAATAGCGATTCTTGATCTAAGACTTGTTTAATGTTTTTTAATTGTTTACTACTGAGTTTACTATTTTGGTTATGTGATAATATAATACCTAAAGTAGTATGTTTTCCAAAAGGCAGTAATACCCGGCAACCTTTAATTGGCAAAGGAAGATTAGATTGGTATTCAAAAACACGCATCAGAGGAACAGGAAGAGCTACTTGAACAATAGCCATTATCAAGTGTTTCCAATAATTGGAATACAGGTTATTTTAAATACATAAAAATAGAATATCATATTATTTGAATAGATTTTATTGTGCTACAAATAGATTTTCTATATGATTCATTATTTCACCTTGGTTAGTAATGTGCTCATCTAGCCACGATTTTTAATCGATTTGATGCATGATATCTAGTGTTAGAGTTACATAGTGATGCGGTCTAAGTAGAGGTTTCTATGAAAAAAGAAATTCATCCTAAATATGAAGAAATCATTGCAACTTGTTCTTGCGGTAATGTAATGAAAATTAAATCAACTGTCAATCGTGATCTGAATTTAGATGTTTGTAGTAAATGTCATCCATTCTATACAGGTAAGCAGCGTGATGTGGCTTCTGGCGGCCGTGTTGATCGTTTTAAACAGCGATTCAATATTTCAGGAATAAAAAATAATAATGACAAAATAATATAAGTTATAATTATGCCCCTATATTAATAGGGGCAATACTCCACATCTCGATATTATCGTTATATAAAATCAAATTTATTTAATTAAAAATAATTAAGATAAATAATGAATATTTCTATGTATATAGAAATATACTATAATCTTTTTACCATATGCAGCATAATAGTTGATATAATTACCACTCCACTTAGCCATTAGCTGCTGATTAGTTAAATTAATTAATAGAAGAATTTAGTTGCTAAATAAATATAGCCTTAATTGGAAAAAATTTATTTAAAAAGTTTTTAAGATTCTATAGTTTATAGTTGAAGTTAATATTAATAATTAACTCATTACTTGATTTAAACATAAAGTATTTTAGATTTTCAGATGTATTACATCTGGATTGTCATTTGGTTATATTTGGGTATCTTTTTAATTTTTTAATGAATTAAAATTGTGCAGATTGAACTAATAATATTAACTATATGTTAATAATTATTATTTATTTCTGGATCATTATATAGATATAGATATTCAGCGTAAACCCAATGTAAGATAGCTAATGATAGATATAGTTGAAAATAAAATGTCATGATGATAAGGTTCTGCCATCATGTAACTTCAACACATAAAATCAGAGATTCTCTTCAGGCCGGCAAGAGTCTGCATCTACTTTAGTTAAGCATTATCATATCTCTAAACTTACCGTTGATAAAGAGTAAAAGAAGATCATGTTAATGATTGGTTATGGCTATGTTGGAAATATATACTATTTTCCGGAAAATAAAAATGAAAAAGTTCAGTATGACTGGAATGCATAAGATGGTAACCATTCATGGAATCAATGAAACATTAACAAAAAAAAATACAAACTCAGCAGGTAATCACGATCATACTGTTTTAAATAATACAACTGAAAAGACAGGAAGTAAGTTGCAAAATTAACATAAAAAATACTTTCATTTCTCTACTAAAATAGTAGAGAATCAGTTAAGAAATAAAAAATATTTAGACTTTTTTAAAGCTTACACACTTAAAAGAGTAATACTCACGGGTTCCCTGGTTCTTTATGATGTTTATACTGATAAACCCCATGATATATTATTTTTTATACTGTGAAAAATCGCTTGATAAAAGACAGATTTCGCAATCATTTTGAAAAATTATTTTTTTGATAAAGGTTGTTGCTTTTTCTTGCAGAGAAATTTATAATCACGTTGTCATCCATTATGAATGCTATTCAGCCATCCTTTTGATCGGCTAAAATAATTTTTTACATTTTAACCTGGAATTTCTTATCAAGAAATTTCTGGTTACATTAGCCTTAGTAGGCGATAGTGACTAATTTCATGCTTATTGGAAAATATTTTGTACTATTTAGCTCCATCGAAGTAAAAGATAGACTCTTTATCAATAATTAGTTCAAAAACTAACTAACACATTTTACATTAAACTCTCTAAGAATTTTATTGCTTACATGACCATATCAATCTCGGGCGATTAAGAGCGAATTCGCTCTTTCTACTTTCATCTCCTTCTCCTGATCTTCTACCTTTTCTATGTGGAAAAGGATACCTACCTTCAAAAGATTCATGGAAAAATGTTTCATTGATTTTAAAATATACTTAGTGCATTTAAGTTAGCTATTGCCGATGAAGTAAATAAGTAGTGACGTAATATCTAAACGCTATCTTTAAATCAATAGCCATTTATTTTGCTGAGTCTCATAAAGTTAATTTATTCAACATATATCGCAGATCGATGTAACCCTAATGAATGTTAGCAGCGGATAAGAATGTTCAGTATAATAATATATGAGCAGGAGAAAGTGAAATAAGTTATTTTAATACATGAATTGATATTACCCAAGAGAAGATATTTCCGAGGCAAATAATGATATGCAGCTTTATGTTGGTAAAAAGGAATGAGGAAAGAATCTCTTTATCTGTATGACTTGTTTATTTTTTATGGCTACCTATTTTTGTAGCAAAAATCTCTTATACAGTAGTATGATGGATTTCTACTAATAACCTTTACTTAACATAGCCAGCAAATTAAGAATTAAATATTAAAAAGATCACTGAAGTTATTTTTTGTTGATATAAAATACCAACAATTTGTGTTATCATTGAATGATTATGAAAAGTGTCGAAATATTTAATACCATTATCACCAAAAAGAAAATTTAATATCTGAGATGTTAAAAATGGGTCAAGGATATTGAGACTAAATTTAGGAGTTGTTAGAAAATCTGGTGCATCCTGACAAGGCTACGACATCCGATCTGGATGATTTAAAAATCTGTTTTTCATCTTTAAATTAGATGAAAATTACAGAGTTAAGCAGGATAAATCTTATTAGCCTGTCCAGATTTTGAGCAAACTGTAGTATCTCTTAAATTCCATTAAGATGGTTGTTTTTCTCGAACTATAGAATGGTGACCGCTTCGCGCTTCGGCTTCATAGCCTAACACTGTTAAGCAAAAGCCGATTCAATTAAATTCATTGTTCTTATTTATACCAGTGCAGTGATGGGAAAGCATAGAATTATAGTTATTCTCTCGATTTTTCTCTAGCTTTTCATCGCTTCAGGATACTTCGTTGAAAAGCTTACCAATAAATCATCTAGGCAGACTTCCCGCAACTAACCTTAACTTTTGCTAACATTCCTTTGGGGAATAAAACTAGCATATTAGCTATTTTGTGTACCCAACAGTATTAATGGTACGTGTTCAAGAACATTTTTGCTATTGAATTCAAAAAACTAATGATGCCTTGACTTTCTCTTCAGAAAGTCTAGAAGATACCATTAAGCCTCGTGCTAGCAGGAGATTGAGAGGTTAGACTAAATTCTTTTCTATTTCTTGATAACCATTTCTATGACAATTGCTTTCTTAAATCTATGCTTAGTTAAGACGAATAATGAGCAGCAAGAAAAGACGATCAGTTTGCCTGACAGGAAAGGCAATGCCATAGATCTAGAAATAAACGTAACGCATATTGCTTAAATCACACAGTTGCTATTGCCTGCTACTCTTCAAGTCATTGCTGTTTTAGTCTACTTACTGATGATACTATAGAGAGACCATGTGCCTTTTCATCGAGAAGTGTCTTAAGAGCTTAGTAAAAATCACTGATGGATATTCTTCCTTCCTCACAGAGGACACAACCATGGTCTCAAAAACTCTTAGATACTTTATTACGATTCAGATAAAGCGCTAGCAACGAGCTTTAGAAGTATATTCCGTTCCCGCTGCTATTCTTAACATTAGTTACTTTAATCTCAATATCGACAATACCCATCTGTATGATTCGCTGCGGTACATAACCGTTACGGCCAAATTGGAATAATGCCAGTTAACAAGATGGCATTATCATAGCTTGAATTCCGCTTCAACAAGGTGCCTATCACCTGTCTAGTATACCATTACAGATGAGTTCATATAGAGGGGAAGCCAAAGATGATATCTAATTTTACAGACACCTATAGGCTAGACTATTCATGGAATATCATCTCTCTGTTGTTAAAATTATTCATGAAATCAATCAGCAGAATACCGCCGGCATTTCCAAAATCTCATAATCAGAAATAAGTATAACTTAAATTTAATAAAAAATACAAATTAAAAGGCATCAAACATGATATGAGGTAATTTATGTGATTTCTACTTTCAAGAGGTCCTAAGTTTAGGTATGACGACCGAAAAAGAAAAACGACTAATGCCATAGAAAAATGTTCTGTATTAGTTAATTGGTATAGAAATATAAACTAAATAGTTTATTAATTACTTTTATTTAAATGTTAAAAGAAAATATATCTGGTGAAAATTAAATTAGCAGTATCATATTGTTTATACAGATTAATTTTTAAAAATCTATTCAGGATGATGTATTAATTTTTTATTCTAAACTTTATCATATATTTTATATTTATGTCAATGACATTGGTAGGATTCATTTTAATTAAATTAAAATCAGCTACTTCTCTAGTATAGATTTAGTAATACTAGAGTTCATATAAGTTATTTTTAAAATTAAAAAATCTGATATCAAAAAGTATTTTGAAAAAAAAATAAATATCAATTTTAGATTAATATAATAAAATTATTGATGAGGTTTTTATAAAAACCATAATGAAATTATAAATAAGATAGGTAACTAAAACCATCCTATAATAATTAATTTTAATAAAAATTATCATTATTAAATTTATATAAAAATATACCTTTATTTTAAATTTCTAAGATCAGTTAGAAAAGAATAATATTGATTAGAAAAATTAAATAATCAGTAATTTTTTCAATAATTAAAACTGTATAATATATATTATTTATATAATGTTGATATTACTATATTTTTTATTAAATAATAAATAACTAATAAAAACTAAATAAAATTAAAGTATATACTTAATATTTTCTTTTTTAATTTGAAGTAAAATTAGTTTTTATAAATTTATTAACAATAAATTTTCTAAAACATTTTTATAAATAAACTTAAAAGTTATCTTAATATATTAATTAATTAATAATTTATAAAATCTTTCATAAGTTAAATATCATTAAAGATAGAACAATATGTTTATTAAATAATTTAATAATTTTTTTTAAAAAAAAGAGAATAAATAAAAAATAAAAAGCAATAACAATATTATATGTTTATATCTTCCTATATCATAGGATATATATCTATTAATTTAGAAAAAATTATTAATCTATTCCAATTTTCCTTTAATAATAGTTCTCATTATGATATTTAAGTTTTCATGCATTTTTTGTTTTAATTTACTTAAAAGATATTTCATATAAAATAAATAACTTTTAAAATATTTATTTTGACATTTTAAATGTCTACTTTTTTTTAAAATTTCTTTATATGTTTTTGGCATAATTAACTTATGGTTAACCCATGGTGAGTTCAATTTAGCCAATCTAAAAGTTTCATTTGCTATATAATCCGCAGTCCAATCATGCCAAGGCTTAGATAAACCAACAAAATGAATTAATACTGAGTTGTAAGGAATAGAATATTTATTTCTTGATTTTACTTTTAGTAAAGTATCAATAGAAAAAAAAGTATTATACTTTATACTTATTAAATGTACTTTTTTATTTAAACAAATATTTAACGCATCTTGATCTGGGTAAATAAATTTATTTTTTTTATTTAATTTGTTAAAAACTTTTGTTGTGATATTATTATTTTTGTATTTGATTAGATCAATATATAGAAATCCTGAATTGAAATACTTATTAGTATTTATTTTTAGTTCAGATTTATTTTTAGCTTCTCTGTCATGAATAGCATATACAATTATGTCATTCTCAAAATTTAATTTTTTTAAATCATATATACTTCCTTTACAAAATATATCTGAATCTAAATATAGAATATTTTTTATTTTACTATTTAAATAGTCTGCTATTATTAATCTAAAATAAATAGCATAAGACCAACAATAATTAGTTGGTAACTTTTTTAATTTTTCATCTTTAATAAGATATATAGTTATTTTAGTGTTAGTTAGCTTTGTTAACTGTAAAAATAATCTTTCTTGCTCATCATCAAAGAAATCAGTAAAAACATGGAAATGAAAATTCATGTCTTTGTTATGCATTAATATCGAGGTGATAGAAACTCCTGTTCCAAATAGAAAATTTTTATCTACTCCATAAGCTATATTGAATAAATAATCTGAATACATTAATTCTTCATTAGAAAGATGAAGAATTTTTGTTATTAATTTAGTAGCTTCAAAGTTATTTTTTTTAATCATGATTACCCATTAAACAATAACTATGTATAATACGCATTATATTAGCAGAATTGGAGGACGTTGTTAACTATTAACTATTAATTGCGTATAAGTAGGTTTGTAGGAGACATAGTTTTTATTCTTAGAATTTTGCTGAAGATACTACAAGAATATGAAAAATAATTCACCATAATTATGATTATAAACATAATTTTTTATTTAAAATAAAAATAATAGATTGATACAATCATTTTAGATAAAGATATGTTTTATATAAAAATACTATAAATTTTAAGTTTTTAAAGCCCTTAGTGTGATTTTGGGAGTTTAGAAATTTGGTGTATGATGGCTATATTCCACTCTGATGTTTCATGAATTTATTCTCTATCCTTGAAATTGAACGTTTTTAACAGCAGAGTCAACAGCTTAAATCTTCTTAGTCAGTTCCAATTATTTAAGCAGCTTGGAGTAACTCAGATATCATTGAAAGGTTTGTTTTTCTCAAACTACAGTGCTTCGCGCGTCAGCTTTATAATCTCACTGTCAGAAATACGATTCAATTATATTCATCATTTTTATTGATGTCCGGTGTACTACTGATGAGAAGTCGTAGAATGCTAGCAGCTATCCTTACTCTTTCTACAGCTCCTTCATCGATTCAATATAGTACACTTGTTAAAAACTTTACCAATAAAACATTAAGATTTATTAGCGAAATCAGAGCTCTCTGCTAGACAAACCTTCGGTATCTGTTTTAACTTTTAATTAAATTACTTTGTGGGAGTTGAAGCCAGTGCATTAGTTATTTTGCATACCCAACAGCATTTATGCTGCATATCCGGAAATATCTTTACCATTTCATTCTAAAAATCAAAAGCAGAGTCTTCTGTAAAATAACCATGGGAGAGATATAATCAAGTCAGCCGCTCACAGTCATCCAGAAATTTAGCCTCAAGTGCGCTTTCTGATTCTCGGTAACTATCTTAGACTCCAATGAGTTCCTTATATCCATGCACAGTACCATTAATAATGAGTGGAAAGTAAAGGAGATTAGTTTCCCTGATAGAACAGCATTATTTCTTATTCCTTTAGCTAAGGAATAAACGTAGGTATATCACTTAAATCACATAGATACAATTTCTGTGTTTTTAAGCCATTCCCCGTTTTAGTCTGCTAATGGTTCCGGTAGAAAAGATCATGCGATTTTTACCGATAATTCATAGAGTTTCGTAAAAATTACCGATGAATAATGCCCTGCATATACACAGGGTATGGTAGCAACTTTTCAACATTTTTATAGGTTTAGATAAGGCCATAACAAGGAGGTATCGAAGGATATTCTGTTTCTACTACGATCCCTTGAGATTAGATACTTTAATCTTAATATCACCAATATTTTATCTTGTTTGGCTTACTGAGCAAATAAGCGTTATGAACGACGCCATGAACGTACATAAACAAGGCAGCGTTCAGAATGTTATCGTAGTAATGACTTCAAGATCAGCCTAAACTGTAGTACCTATCAACTATCTGCCACTATCACGGATAATTTGATATAATGGAATAGGTTAATATCTGATTTTTCGGATAGGTATAGGTATAGAGTAGATTTTCATGCCATATTATCTCTTTGTTGTTGAAATTATCTATGAAATTAATCAATGGGATATACCACCTTCTCCGAAGATATATACTAGAAATCAGCATAATTCAATGAAGTAGATTAGTAATTAAAATAGAAGAGTTAAAAAATAAATAGATCCAGGAAAGCAGAAAATATGCCAGCTAATATCTAAAATTAGATATATATCCGGATGATTATAGGAACCTCATCACACACCATTTATTTATAACAGGATGCCTATTAATGAATATGGTTGAAGCTAAAATATCATGATGATAAGGATCCATCATCAGGCAACTACAATGCTTAAAATCATAGTTCCTCTTCAGATAAGGAAGAGCTTGCATTTACTTTATCTGAACGTTATGGTATCTCTGAACTTACCGTTTCTAAAGAGAAAAAATAAGATAATGTTTATGATAATAGCCATATTTCCCATCGGTTTCCGATGACCTTATTAACCGCTTATTAGGAAGTTGTAGTTTTTTCTGTAAAAACGTTTCTCTCCCTCTCGCCGATCTCCTGGTAGTCGTATGAGAATTCCTGAACCTCATAGTACTGTACTCTGACCTGGATCGCTATTTACCCAGTCGGACATAGGGAAGGGGAATTTGCATGAAATGAGATAGGAGAAATGCCCTGACCGAAACATAAAGCGTTTAAAAGAGACAAGCCTGATTATTTTTACGTAAATGTGAATATATTAGGAAAATTCTAAACGAAATTTCACGATGTTATATTTTCATATGGATAATCTAAATTGTGTCACTTATACTCGATGAGTTTTTATTCGTCTTGACAAGGTCAAGAACGCAATTAATGCTAGACGCTTCTTGCTTAATCTTAATCAAGTGTGGCTATCCCATCGGTATTTATAATAATGATAAAAGAGTTTATAGACCGTCTTGTTGTTTTACGAAAACATGGCTATCTTGGTAAAGATTATTTCCTTATTCTTAGAATAATTTATAAGCACAGCTGCATTTCAAATTGTTGTAGTTTTATACAATCTTTTCTAGCTAGATAATTCGGTAAATAAAACAACACTACATATATAGTATACTTAGTCATACTTTTAATCAGCTAGTATAACTGCTCATATTTTGAATATGAAATTCCTTACTAACAACTCTCTAACTATTCAATCTTATTAAGCGATGGTAGCTAATTTATGTTCACTGGTAAAGGTTTCATACCATTTATTTCCATCCGAATAAAGATGGACTCTTTATCGATGATAAGCTTAAGAAAACGACTCTAATACACTCTGCATTAAATTCTTAAGATCTCATCGGTTACAATGATCTCTGCTGATCTCTGCTGATTTCTGCTGATTTCTGCTGATTAAGACTGTACAATTCGTTCCTTTCTTTTATCTCCTACTCTCTAACATCTTCTAGTTTTTAGATATAGAATATAACACTTTTTTAAAGGATTCAGGGAAAATATTTTCAATGTCAACAATACCACTTAATACATTTATGTTAGTTTGTCTCTTGCTGAAGAAAGAAAGCAATGATAACAATCTAAACGCTGTTTTAAATTAATGGCTGTTTGTTTTTCTAACTCCCGTAAAGTCAAGCTATTCAACATACATACAGATAACTAAACCATTTATTTTTGTGATCTAGTTTCACTAGAAGACTTCCAGTAAGATTGTTAACATTTTTTTTGGAATTTGTGGATTTTGCACTGATATCGTTGTAACCCTAAATGAATATTTCCATCGAATAACATGTTCACTATGAGAATATGCACAGGATGAAATGGAGTGAGTTGCTTCAATATATGAAGCGAGATCATCTAATAGATTATTATCAAGCCAACTAATTAAGATGTAGCTTTATGTTGCAAAAAGTGAAAGAAAAATTTCTTTGATTTGTATGACTGTTTATTTTTTTATGATAACCTTCTATAGTAAAAGTCTTTCTTACAGAATAAGGGATTTCTCTACCAATAACTACCTTTATCAATAACTATTTTATAAATAGCATAAATCTATTAAATTAGGAAGATAATATGCGATTTCATATATTAATCTGATAGGTTATCTGAACCTAAGCGATTTATGATTCCCCTATAAAAAAATAATAATAACAGGATTGACTGAATTTTTTATGACATAAAAAGAGATCATACAGTAATATGTTCAACTTCTGTCCTCAATTTCTTTCAATACAAGTATTATCTGTCTCTAGTTATGAATTCCGTGATTTGAGTAAATTCCTAGGCTAAAAGTCGCTGAATATACTTTTTCATTGAGGAGTAATAACTGATAGTATGCTTGCCGGTAAATTGATTACCTATAGGGAATTAGGAATGATCTTCGTCTCCTCTTCTGCCTTGGAAGTAACGCAAAGATAACTAGATTGATAGACTTGACGAATGCGGATAGGATGATCATGTTTATTTCTTTGCTTAAGGATGCACCCAGAGAATAATTTTATCCAGACATATATCCCCCAACTCGCCCAAGCTAAACTGCTTTTTACGATTAATGATGACTGGCTGGAAAATTTTCTTGAAAAAACGATAAAAGTATAAACTTATTGATCTATCCCTCTATTAAGAAAATGCTTATTTGTGGACTTGTGTGTACAATAGAGATCTATCCGGCGTGCTATTTATTTTATCTATCCTGATATGTTCCTAACAGCCATTTTTTCTGACAAAGCTGTAAGTCAAAATCTTACATTTCATACATCGTTAAAACTGCTGAGCAGTGATTAGCAGCGCAGGTTTATATTTTACTAGACTGTATAACTTGCAACACATTACTTTCACTATATGTATCTTCTTTACTTTTTTAAAAATAATTAGCTTTTCTAATACTCAATGTTCTGTATTTTTTACTTTACCTGCACTTATGTTACAGTCGCACGCAAATAGGATATTGAAATTGGTATCTTCTGTGCCTTGCATCCTTATAATCAATAACTCAATCAACATCTGCAGGTTCATTTCTCATCACTCTGCAGGAGTCTGGATATTAAAGATGTTGTATGGCGTGAGGTGTTTTTCAAAAAAAAGAACGGTCTAAGAAATCTGGCAAGACCATGGCATTCAGCTACTTTCGTCTACAACTATAATCTGATAAATCTAAGATGCCCTTCCTGCTCTGTGATATATTCGCCACAGAAATTAGTGATAGCGTTACCTGAATCCACAGTACTGGACAGGTTACTGAAAAAGTTCATTTTTATAAAAAGATTAAAGGGGTAGTGTACCACACTGTAAAATAGTTCGATCGCTATCTTAATTCTTGTATTCACGTTAAAAACGCGACATTACCAAAAGGAAATGATTGTATATCACTATTGTAACCACTTAATTCAGTAGTACTAGTGGCGATTCTAACGCAGGAAGATATGATTTATGCACTATATTTAGCTATATTTTGGTGAGACATTTTAAAATGGTGCATTACTATGATTTTATAACAAATCGTAAATAAAGTATACTGTTACTGAAGCTATATAAGGCGCTGAAGGTGAGGTCTTGCAAAAAACTAAAAAATAGAGGGGGTTCGCTGTTCTGATAAAAGGTTACTTTAAGGATAGATTCGTACGAATGTATTTTATGTATCGACAAGTCATTCTTACCAATATTAAGTTTGATAAACAAACAACAGAATTGTTATCAGAAAGAATCTATGCAATAGAAAATAATGATTATTAAACAAAACCTAGGATTAATATTTCTAAAGTTAGTGAATTATATTAAAAAATTATACACTCCAATAAAATTGGAACTTACAATAGGACTAAGTAAACTTATTCTATCTTGCTTTTAGCAAAAAATATGATTTTTGTTCTTAATCTAAAGAGGAATTCAATTTCCTAACCATGAACATTTTTTAGATTAAAATGCAGTTTGTAAATATCTGATGGGTAGCTTTGAAAGAGATGCTTAGTTAAGATCACGTAAGAAGCGTCAGGGAGAATTGCTCGTAGTCTTAAGCCTCGTATAAGACGGATAAAAATTTATTGAGGGGAACGGGATCTATATCTACGAAAAGATAACATTGTAAAGTTTCGTTTGCATTTATGGAAGATATTTTACACTAACTGCAGGTGTGCAGGTTTATATTTTTTAAACGCTTTATGCATCAGTTTCAGGGCTTCCTTTCTGCCTCATTTTATGCAATTTCTCTATTGGCTATGTAAACACCGATCTCAGATCAGATCGAGATACGATGAATTTTAAAAATTTACGTACAACTCAACTGCCAGTAGTTCATTGAAAGAGGAAAAATATTTTTCACAACAAAACGACTACGTCTTCCTGATCTGGCAATAACGTCGTTCGAAAAGATGGGGAATATGATTGTGATCATCAGCATCATCTCGTTTTCGCCATTTAGCAACGAAAGAGTTTTGAATATGCCATAACGCTTAACTAAAGTAGATTTAGGCTCTTTGTTGTCCTGAAAAGTACTAATTTCATATGTTGTAGTTTCTTTATGATGGAAGCCTTATCATCATGATAGTTTGCTTTAACTATATCCATCACTAGGGATTTTAGCATAAATAGGGTTTTACTATGAGAGTTTATATAATAATCCTGAATCAAAGAAATATTAACTCCTTAATCTTTAGGCCGAAACAATATTAACCCTATCACTTAATTTAAGCGGTTATTACCTGAGATAAATCTGCTTACTTATATGGAGTGATCATTTTTTAGATGTTATTTCCCAATACAGAAGCTGGAAAAAATATGATCTAATAAATTGTCTGAACTAAATTCCCCGGTAATTTCACTTAATGCTTGTTGCGTCAAACGAAGTTCTTCTGCTAATAATTCACCTGAATAAGCAAACACTAACTGTTGATAACCTTCCTGTAAATGCTCAGCTGCTATATTAAGTGCTTGAATATGACGTCGTCTGGCTAAGAATCCGCCTTCAATAGGATGATTGAACTTAATGCTTTCTTTTAAATGTTGACGTAATAAATCAATACCTTCTTTTCGATAAACTGAAAGGCTAATAAGCGAGTAATTACTAACTTTTGTTATTGCTATTGGTTCATCAGTAATATCAACTTTATTTCTAATTAGCGTAATAGGTAAAGATTTTGGCAATCGCGCTATAAATTCAGGCCAAATTTTCTCAGGTTCAGTTGCCTCTGTAGTGGTGCTATCTACCATAAATAATATATGATCTGCTTGCTCTATTTCTCGCCAAGCTCTCTCAATACCTATTTTTTCAACTTCATCTGTTGCTTCACGTAAACCAGCCGTGTCAATAATATGTAAAGGCATACCATCAATATGAATATGTTCACGTAATATGTCTCTGGTAGTACCGGGAATATCTGTTACAATTGCTATTTCATGTCCAGATAGTGCATTTAATAAGCTAGATTTACCTGCATTCGGCTGTCCTGCAATCACAATTTTCATGCCTTCTCGTAATAAACTGCCTTGATAAGATTCTAAACGCACATTATTTAAATGGGCTATCACTTCATTCAATTTTACTTCTATCTTACCATCAAATAAAAAATCAATTTCTTCATCTGGAAAATCAATTGCAGCTTCAACGTGAATACGCAAGTTAGTAAGCGCTTCCATCATTTTATAGATCTGTTGCGAGAAAACACCTTGTAATGAATTTACCGCTGAACGAGCAGCCTGCTCAGTACTCGCATTGATTAGGTCAGCAATAGCTTCTGCCTGAGCCAAATCCATTTTATTATTAAGAAAAGCGCGTTCAGAAAATTCACCAGGATTAGCAATCCGGATCTCATCGATAATTAAAATCCGTTTAAGTAATAAATCAATAATGACCGGACCACCATGTCCTTGCAATTCAAGAACATCTTCACCTGTAAATGAATTGGGCGCAGGAAAATATAGTGCAATTCCCTGATCTAACACTTTACCAGTGCTATCATAGAAAGATAGATAATCCGCATAACGTGGTTGAGGTAATTTACCTAAAACAATGCGGGCAACTTCAGTAACTTTTGGTCCTGATATTCGCAAAATACCAATACCACCATATCCAGGAGGGGTTGCCTGCGCAATGATTGTATCATTGATATATATTCTCATTTTATTCTCAATTCTTACAATAAAGATGCTTTAGGTGGTGTTTAATGACCGTTTTAATCTATTTTTTATTTTGTTATTTTTAATTACAAATAATAAAATTCTAAAACTTATCTTTTATCACGACTATGTAGGCCACGCTTTTCTAAGCCACGATAAATAATTTGTTGCTGAATAATCGTTACCAGATTACTAATGATATAGTATAAAACCAAACCAGAAGGAAACCAGAAGAAAAATACCGTAAAAATAACTGGCATATAGGTCATAATTTTCTGTTGCATAGGATCAGTTACTGTTGTTGGTGAAATTTTTTGAATAAAATACATCGTTAAGCCCATTAATAATGGTAGTATATAATACGGGTCTTGGGCTGACAAATCTTGTATCCAACCAACAAAGGGAACATGACGTAGTTCAACAGATCCTATTAACATATAATATAAAGCAAGAAAAATAGGCATCTGAATTAATAAAGGCAAGCAACCACCTAACGGATTGACTTTCTCTGCTTTATAGAGAGCCATCATTTCTTGACTCATACGTTGCTTATCATCACCAATACGTTCTTTCATCGCTGCAAGTTTTGGCTGCAACAGACGCATTTTTGCCATTGAAGTATATTGTGCTTTAGTTAAAGGGTACATAATACCACGTACAATAAAAGTAATAACAATGATGGAAAAGCCCCAGTTACCGATAAAACCATGAATAAATTTTAATAATTTAAATAATGGTTGAGAAATAAACCATAGCCAACCATAATCAACAGTTAAGTCTAAATGTGGTGCAATTGTTGCCA
Organism: Arsenophonus sp.; assembly: GCA_046530735.1. Taxonomy (GTDB): domain Bacteria; phylum Pseudomonadota; class Gammaproteobacteria; order Enterobacterales; family Enterobacteriaceae; genus Arsenophonus. The sequence goes on along the minus strand of JBHEQV010000005.1, from coordinate 14,030 downwards.
TTTCCGATTGTATTTCAGGTCCTACCCATAAAGTTGAAGTGTAATTTTCTTTACTATTAGCCGCTACTATTATCGGTGAACTCTTATAGCCAATAATAGCAATGGATTTATTTAAATTGATTGTATAGAAGGTGTTTTGGTTTTTATAGTCTGGGATCCAAGCAGTAGCAAAATATTGCTGTAACATTGCAATCCAGCCACCTTTAGTATTAACGTTTAAATTATTATCAGTAATATCACTGAAACTATATTTTTTATAGTTTATTTCTTTGGAAGAGTATGCACTACCACGATAGGTATGTAAGGGAAAATTATTACTTCCTGTATCACGTTCTTTTGGTAGTTCTGCAGTTTGTTTTAATTGACCAAAAAAAACTAGCATCAATGGTTTTCCACTGTTATTATCAATATTATTCTCAATAGAAATATTATATTTACCACGTTTCAATAGATAGACTTTCTGATATATTATGCCATCCTTACCCGTAAAGGTAAGAGGAACACGTAGTTCATCTTGCCCATCTTGTAACATATAATTTGTTGAAGTTGAGAGGTATAAAGGACGCAATCTGTTATTGTAAGCAGGATTATCGGGACCATCCTGACCAATCAAGCCGCTTTGTGCTTGATAAATAAAATCTTTACTAGTTTCCAATAAACGAAACGGATCAGATGAGTGTAATTTCTTAGGATAATGTAATAATTCAGCCTGAACAATATCTCCCCCACGGGTATTGATACGTAATTTAAGCACATCAGTTTTTACTGTGATAAATTTAGCTTGCTCATGACCTAGATTAGCTTGGTCATCATGACTTGGTATATCCATTTGTTTTATAATTTGATCAGTCTTTATAAGTTGTGTTTTATCACTTTTCCATGTCTGCCAAATTAAAAACGAAATAAATAGCAAAGCGATGAATAAAAGATTACGTTGTGACTCCATTGTTAATATTCTCTATATATAATCATTCTATCTAGGTAGAACAGGATCGTCGCCACCTTTATGTAAAGGATGGCATTTTAATACGCGTTTCATCATTAACCAACTACCTTTTATCAATCCAAATTGATATAATGCTTCGATTCCATATTGAGAACAGGTAGGGTTGAATCGACAACGCGGCCCTAAAAATGGGCTTATTATCAATTGATAACCTCTTATTATTGAAATTAAGAGCCGCGAGCTAAACGGCAGTGACGAAGCCATAATTTGCCTAATATTTCAGTGATTTCTTGATTTTTTAAATCAGCAATCCCTTTTGTTAGTATTGTCACAAAATCCATTGAAGGCAACTCATGCTGATGTAAACGAAAATATTCTCTCATTAATCGTTTCATACGATTACGTTCATGTGCTAGTTTAATATTTTTTTTTGCGATAGAAAAACCAATACGCGGGTACCCCAGCTCATTTTGGCGTCCAAGAATGATAATTTCTGGGGAACTCACCCGTTGAGGCTGCTGAAAGACATAATTAAAATGTCCAGGAATTAATAACTTTAACTCCCTAGGAAAAGCAAACATAGCCACTTTGCTAGGGTTACTTATTTGAAGAAACGGTTAGACTAGCGCGGCCTTTAGCACGACGACGAGCCAAAACCTGACGACCATTTTTAGTAGCCATACGAGCACGGAAACCGTGAGAACGATTACGTTTTAGTATTGACGGTTGAAAAGTGCGTTTCATAGCGGTTTCTACCTAACTTAATAAAACAGTTATTATTGATTCAGTAAATTCATGACTGACCACAAAGTGGAACAAGCAATATGATATATCTAATCGTAATAACACTAATAATAGCAAAGAAATAGGATTGTAATAAAATATCTAGTATTGCACAATGCAGGAAATAAATTCGATGCTTTATATTCATTATAAGCTACGATAAAACTTAAACGAATACCCTACTTCTTTTTTCTTATAAAGCACACTTTCAGAAAACTAGAAAAATTATGATATCACACACAAGATGCAAAATTATACGAATTTTCATGAAAATAGAAATCTCAAGGATAATTAAAAGCTTAAAAATTATTTCGTTTAAAATAGAAGCTAATCGTTTAATTTTAAATATTATATAAACTTTATCGCGCAGCCTTATTCATGGGAAAGGGACGACTCTGAGAGATATAGTTAAGATAAAATATCATGATGATGAGATGTTCCATCTTTAGATAGCTACAACGCCTAAAATCAGAACTGCTCTTTAGATCAGCAAAGAGTCTGCATCTACTTTAACTAAGTATTATGTAGCGTATCTAAACTTACCGTTTCTAAAAGACAAAAATGAGATGATGTTGATGATCACAGCCATATTCCACATCGTGTTTGTTGACGACCCTGTCGCTTGCTCAAGAAGCCGTAGAGTCGTATCCCCTCTACAACCCCTCCTTTTTCTTCTTTTTTAATGACCTTGTTAGCAGCTGTATGCGAATTCCTGATACTCGTTTGTATTTAGATGCCCTGAATCGCTATTTACTCAGCCACGAGGAGGAAAATTTACGTGAAATAAAGCAGGAAGTAAAGGCATCTCCAGAAGCTGAAGCATAAAGTATTTAAAAGTTATGAGCTTGGTTATCTGCATGTAGAAATGCACAATCTATTCTACAAATACAAAATGAAACTTCATGATGTTATCTTTTCATAGTGAAAGATCGCGGTACTCAATAGGTTTTTATCCTATTTTTAGAAATCTAAGATCAAATCCAATGCTTCATATTTCTTATGTGACCTTAACCGAGTATTTACATGGTTATCTATAAGAGTATTTATATATAATGGCAAAGAATTTACAGACTGCCTTTTGATCTGCAAAAATGTTCAGCTACCGAAACAGGAATTTGATCATTTGTATATAGATATTAGGATAGAACATCGATTTTGCTAACTGAGGTTCCCTCAAACAAATTTTGATACGATCAAACGATTTAATGTGCATATAAGATGGGTTGCAAAGCCCATCATTTCAATTTTAGTTAAGAGTTTAAGGTTACTTTACACGATATGTTAGACTGTACAATCAAGAATTGCTTTAATCAGTATTAAATACTAAAACTCTATTGCAGTCTATAAAAATTACTTCAAAGTTAAACCTAAATTATTTAAAAAAAACCATATTATCTTCTGAATATAACAATTAATTGTAAAATTTGATCTAAAGTTATTTATTACTAGGTGTTATGTATACACTAATATATGTGCTAGTATTCTTTTTTCTTACTTATTCATTTTATACATCTTAGTCCTAAATTTAACCCTGTTAATGAAAAGTTGCTAAAACTGTCTAAAAGAATAAGGATCTTATTCAAATTTTGCGTTATGATCTATTATATAGTATTGAGATCATAGCTTATACATGAGATATAGTTTATCAAGTAAATATTCAATGAATCTTTTCTAGAGTTATTAACAGTTTTATTACCTTATTAAGTTTTATACTTTTTCATTGGTCTTGTTTTAGGGGAGTCTCCGTCGTGTTATTTTCACTTTGGCAGCAATGTCTTGCTCGATTGCAGAATGAGTTACCTGCCACAGAATTCAGTATGTGGATACGCCCTCTCCAGGCAGAATTGAGTGATAATACATTAGCACTCTATGCTCCTAATCGGTTTGTATTAGATTGGGTAAGAGATAAATACATTAATAATATTAATCAATTATTGAGTGATTTTTGTGGTTCTGATGTACCTGCATTGAAATTTGAAGTGGGTAATAAACCACAAATAGCACAAAGTGGAGCTTTGACGAATATCGCAGCAAATAAAACTATTTCGACACCAATAAATTCAACAATACACCATAGTTGGGATAATACACAAGTTCAAGCTAAAATCGCCTATCGTTCAAATGTGAATTCTAAGCATACTTTCAATAACTTTGTCGAAGGTAAATCAAATCAACTTGCTCGAGCTGCTGCTAGCCAAGTAGCAGATAATCCTGGTGGAGCTTATAATCCACTTTTTCTTTATGGTGGCACGGGATTAGGTAAAACTCACTTGCTTCATGCAGTTGGTAATAACATCATGGTGCATAAATCAAATGCAAAAGTAGTTTATATGCATTCTGAGCGTTTTGTTCAAGATATGGTAAAAGCATTACAAAATAATGCAATTGAAGATTTTAAACGTTATTATCGCTCGGTAGATGCATTATTAATTGATGACATTCAGTTTTTTGCTAATAAAGAGCGTTCTCAAGAAGAATTTTTTCATACCTTTAATGCGTTACTTGAAGGTAACCAGCAAATCATTCTGACTTCAGATCGTTATCCTAAAGAAATTAATGGAGTTGAAGATCGACTAAAATCTCGTTTTGGTTGGGGATTGACGGTTGCGATTGAACCACCAGAATTAGAAACACGTGTTGCTATTCTGATGAAAAAAGCAGACGAAAATCAGATACAATTACCTGATGAAGTTGCTTTCTTTATTGCCAAGCGCTTACGATCAAATGTTCGAGAATTAGAAGGGGCATTGAATCGGGTTATTGCTAATGCTAATTTTACTGGTCGTGTGATTACCATTGATTTTGTTCGTGAAGCACTACGCGATCTACTAGCATTACAAGAGAAACTTGTCACTATTGATAATATTCAAAAAATAGTTGCTGAATATTATAAAATTAAAGTTGCTGACTTGTTATCCAAACGCCGCTTCCGTTCTGTAGCACGTCCAAGACAAATTGCAATGGCATTAGCAAAGGAGCTGACAAACCATAGTTTGCCAGAAATTGGGGATGCCTTTGGTGGACGAGATCATACAACCGTACTCCATGCTTGCAGAAAAATTGAGCAATTACGGGAAGAAAGTCACGATATCAAAGAGGATTTTTCTAATTTAATCAGAACATTAGCATCATAATGCTATGAAATTTACTATTGAACGTGAACAATTACTTAAACCACTGCAACAAGTTAGTAGCACATTTGTTGTACGGCCTAGATTACCTATCTTAGGTAATTTATTACTGCAAGTCAGTGAAAAAACACTTTCATTAACAGGTACTGATCTAGAAGTAGAAATAGTTGCAAAGGTGACACTAACACAACCGAGTGAAGATGGTTCAATTACGGTACCTGCACGTAAATTTTACGATATCTGTCGCGGATTATCTGATAGATCAGAAATCAAAGTTACTCTTGAAGGAGAACGTCTACTAGTGTATTCTGGCCGTAGCCGTTTTTCGCTTTTAACTCTTCCTGCTGCTCATTTTCCAAATCTAGACGATTGGCAAAGTGAAATTGAATTTGAACTCCCTCAAATAACGTTAAAACGTTTAATTGAAGCTACTCAGTTTTCAATGGCGCACCAAGATGTACGTTATTATCTTAACGGCATGCTATTTGAAACTGAAGGTAAAGAATTACGCACTGTCGCTACCGATGGCCATCGGTTAGCGATTTGTTCACTTAATATTAATAAGGATTTACCAACTTATTCAGTGATTGTTCCTCGCAAAGGAGTAGTAGAATTTATGCGATTACTAGATAGTAAGGACAAATTACTTAAGTTACAAATTGGTAATAATAATATACGAGCTCATATTGGTGATTTTATTTTCACTTCAAAACTTGTTGATGGCCTTTTTCCTGATTACCGCCGTGTTTTACCAAAAAATCCAGATAAGACATTGACTGCGGATTGTAACAAATTAAAACAAGCATTTTTACGCGCAGCTATTTTATCAAATGAAAAATTTCGCGGTGTACATCTTTATATAAGCAAAAATCAACTTAAAATTACTGCAAACAATCCAGAACAGGAAGAATCAGAAGAAATTATTGATGTTAATTATAAAAGCGAGATGATAGAAATTAGTTTTAATGTTAATTATATTCTCGATATATTAAATACATTAAAATGTGAACAGGTTAATTTGTTGTTGACTGATTCAAGTTCAAGCGTACAAATCGAAAATGTAGCTAGTAATGTAGCAGTTTATGTTGTTATGCCAATACGTCTGTAATATATATTCTATAATCCTTTTCGCGTTTAATTATTTGAGATTTTCGTAATTTTATAATACAGAAAGTTAGGATACACCATTAGCAACTAGTTTTAATTTTTTTATGGGAAAAATAGTAGCAAAAACAACTATTCTTAAAACGATCTATACATTATTATACGATAAGCTTTTCGTAACATTCAAAGCAGTACGTATTATTCTGTCATCAATAAGATAATTGTATTTATATGATCGTCTTGTTTCTTTAGAGCCAGAATCATGTCAACTGATTTCTGAACTAACTAAGTAAAAATCATAACGATGAAAGTAAAGTTCATATTGATAATAGTGTGGTATAAAAATCTGAATTAGCTTAAATTATTATCAATGCAACTAATAACTCTTTAGGTTTTACTATAATTAAATGGTATATATCTCTAGATATTACCAACCTTTCTTAATTAGAATGTTTTCATAATGAAACTCAGTTTTTTGCTCCTACTTTAGTTAAATCAGCTATTTAAAGTAATCTAATTCAGTATTAGGTCAAAGTAATAAGTTATAATGAGTTCATTGAGATTATAAAATTGGATCCCTCTGGTCAAAAAATAAGTAAATAGTGCGCTAGTTATATTCCAGGTATTACGAAAGATATTGAAAATACCTGTAAACACTCCCTTTATTTGAATTTTACTTACTATCTCATTTTAACGAGAAATGAGATAAAGAAACTAATTATTCAGATATTTTAGTTAAATAATTTTAACATGATCAAGTGCTTACTATATGTATAGAGACCACGAAGCTGACTTTACGGATCCGTGTAGAAGAAATTGCTGTTGAAGTAATCCTTATCCCCATAGCAGGTAGTTAAAATTATTAATGCGTACATTAATAATTAGGAGAAGGTGAATATTTTACTCGACAGAATGGACAACGATCCTTATATCTATTTAGATGATTTCGCTTCTGATTCTTCATAATTACCATCATTAATTATTAGTCAAACGGTTTAAAACAACGTAAGCTCAGGTCTTTGTTAGTGCGAATTATCATAGTCTAAGTTAAAGCTATATTAGATGAAAATAGCAGGTTTTTTTTCGTAAAACATGGCAAAATAGAAACTTAACTATAAGATCAGAAATTAGCGAGAAATGTTAATGTCGAATACATATAACTCATCAAGTATTAAAGTATTAAAAGGACTAGATGCGGTGCGTAAGCGTCCAGGCATGTATATCGGTGATACCGATGATGGTACAGGACTTCATCATATGGTTTTCGAAGTTGTCGACAACGCTATCGACGAAGGTTTAGCAGGATATTGTACCGATATTATCGTAACTATACATACCGATAACTCCATTTCTGTTCTCGATAATGGTCGAGGTATTCCAACCGATATTCATGAAGAAGAAGGTATATCTGCCGCAGAAGTTATAATGACAGTTCTCCATGCTGGCGGAAAATTTGACGATAATTCTTATAAGGTATCTGGTGGCTTGCATGGGGTAGGTATTTCTGTTGTTAATGCTTTATCAGAAAAATTAGAGTTAGAGATCCGTCGTGAGGGGAAAGTCCATGAACAGATTTACAAATTAGGTGTTCCACAAGCACCTTTAACGATTGTCAAAGAAACTGATGATGAGCGAGGAACTTATATTCGTTTTTGGCCAAGTTTAGAAATATTTAAAACTATTACCGAATTTGAATATAATATTTTGGCAAAACGGCTACGTGAGCTCTCTTTTCTCAATTCCGGAATATCCATTCGTTTAATCGATAAACGTGATAATAAAGAAGATCATTTTCATTATGAAGGTGGAATAAAAGCTTTTCTAGAATACTTAAGCAGGAATAAAACTCTAATTCATCCAAGTGTTTTCTATTTTTCTGCGGAAAAAGAGGGTATTAATGTAGAAATATCCATGCAATGGAATGATGGTTTCCAGGAAAATGTTTATTGTTTCACCAATAATATTCCTCAACGAGATGGAGGAACTCATTTGATTGGTTTCCGTACCGCTATGACACGTACCTTGAATAGTTACATGGATAAAGAAGGTTATCAGAAAAAATCTAAAGTTAGCGCTACTGGTGATGATGCCCGTGAAGGTTTAATTGCTGTTGTTTCAGTTAAAATTCCCAATCCAAAATTTTCTTCACAAACAAAAGACAAGCTAGTTTCTTCCGAAGTAAAAACCGTTGTTGAAACATTAATGAATGAGAAACTACTTGAATATTTATTAGAGAATCCTAATGATGCGAAAATTGTTATTAGCAAAATTATTAACGCCGCCCGTGTTCGCGAGGCAGCCCGTAAAGCGCGAGAAATTACTCGCCGTAAAGGTGCTCTTGATTTAGCAGGTCTACCCGGTAAATTAGCTGACTGCCAGGAGCGTGATCCGGCTTTATCTGAACTTTATTTAGTGGAAGGTGATTCCGCAGGCGGCTCTGCCAAACAGGGACGTAACCGAAAAAATCAGGCAATTTTACCTTTAAAAGGTAAAATTCTTAATGTTGAAAAAGCTCGTTTCGATAAAATGCTCTCTTCTCAGGAAGTCATTACGTTAATAACGGCTTTAGGATGTGGCATTGGTCGCGATGAATATGATCCTGATAAATTACGTTATCATAGCATTATTATCATGACAGATGCCGATGTCGACGGCTCCCATATTAGGACATTGTTATTAACTTTCTTTTATCGTCAAATGCCAGAAATTATCGAGCGAGATCATGTCTACATCGCTCAGCCACCTTTATATAAGGTGAAAAAAGGTAAGCAAGAACAATATATTAAAGATGATGAGGCCATGAACGAATATTTAATTTCAATTGCATTAGACAATGCTGCACTGTATACTAACCCTAATGCACCACCATTAAAAGGTGAGTCATTGGAGAAATTAATCATTGAGTATAATACTGCTCAGAAAATTATTAAACGTTTAAAACGTGTCTATCCACTTACTTTATTAAATAATCTTATTTATCAGCCTACATTGGTAGGGGATGATTTAAAAGATAAATTAAAAGTAGAAAACTGGATCAATATGCTAGTTAATCGTCTAGGTGATAGTAAAGAACATGGTAGCACTTATAGTTATAATATTAATGAAAATCCTGAACGTAAATTATTTGAACCGGTTCTACATATTAGAACCCATGGTGTTGATACCGATTATAATCTAGATTTTGATTTTATTCATGGTATTGAATATGCCAGTATTAATAAAATTGGGCTCCTATTAGGAGGCCTGATTGAGGATGGTGCGTATGTGGAAAGAGGGGATCGTCGCCAGACTATTTCTTCCTTTGAAGATGCATTGAGCTGGTTATCAAAAGAATCACGTCGTGGCATGATAGTGCAACGCTACAAAGGATTAGGCGAAATGAATCCAGATCAATTATGGGAAACAACAATGAACCCAGATACTAGATCTATGATGCGTATAACCGTTAAAGATGCCATTGCAACTGACCAACTGTTTACCATACTAATGGGTGATGCGGTTGAGCCACGTAGAGCTTTTATTGAAGAAAATGGATTAAAAGCAGAAAATATAGACATTTAATTTTAAATAGTAAAACAAAAACTTATAACTTAGATGGGTGATTTTTAGATAAAGCTATTTAGCTTTTATATTATTTTTAATAAACGGCAGTAAAGGCCTGTTGATATGCCCATATCTGATCTCTAACCGTAAAACAGATAAATATTCTGTCCATCATATTTAATTTATGTAACTGACTTATAATAGGATCGGTTATAGTATCTGTTACTATAGAGGTATTAATTCTTGAATAGTTAATTTAATGTTCATTAGGAATGTTTGTAAACTCAATCATTATATGCAGTTGAATTTTTTTAATAGCCTTTATTCCTCGCGGCTTTAACCATCAAAGTAACTGTTTATCTATGGATATGTTGGAAAAATTGTTTTTGTACAAAATCTTTTATACAGTATAAGGGGTTTCCCTATAGAAGTTGCCATGAAAAAACAAGCAATTATATAGATCAAAGAGATTTTTCCTTACTTTTTACAAACATAAATCTGCATCTCATTAATTGCTTAGATAAGCATCTATCGAATAATATCAATTCATACATTGAAGTAACTTATTCCACTTTATCCTAACCTATATTATCAAAGTAAACATGTTTTATCCCTGCTCTATGGCCATTTATTAAAGTTATAGTGATATTTGTTATACAATCCTTGATTGTAGGAAAACATTTAATAATTTTAATAAAAATCTTTTAGCGAAAATACTCATAAGGATAAATGCTTTAGTTATTTGCGATGTATGTTGAATATCTTGGATTTATAATAGTCAGCAAAATAAACAGGTATTAATTTTTAAACTAGCGTTTAGATGGCGATCTCTTGCTTCTTTTCTTAATTGAAATCAACGAAATATTTTCCATGAAGCTTTTAAAGAGAACCGTTATCTTTCACATAAGAAAGGTATAAAATGCGCAGGGAGGGAAGAAGATAAAAGTTTATTATCAGTGCCACTACATATTGGACGTAAAGGAAGGAATTATTATCGCTAAGAGATGCTTATCGAGAGTGAGAAGCTCCATTAGGACGAACTTCTGAATGGGCTGTAAAGGGGACGTGGCTCAATCATATCTTCCTAATGGGGTGTTAGGGAATATGGTGCCTTTAGTATTATAATGCAATGGCAAAGATATTCCTTGGGTGCGCAGCATCAACGCTGTTTGGTATACAAAGCTCATGCGCTACCTTTTGTATCCTAAAGGTATTCAGCATCGAAAGTTAAACTTGAGCTTTAGGAGAGGTTTGATTACCAAAAAATCGTGATGCCTCTAATAAACTCCTTGATATTTTTGTTGACAAGGTTTCCAGAATAAGTATCTCTGCAGCGATGAGAAATGTTAGAGAGTAATAAAAAAACTGCTAGCATTCTATGCTTTTCTCTCAATGAATTATCGGGCGTCCGTAAGAGCGACGAATCTAATTTAAATATCAGCTTTTGTGACAGTGAAGCTTAAGACTACGAAGTCGATGTGTAAAGTGCTATAGTTCAAGAAAAATAACCCTTCCAATGCTATAGTAGCTACTACAAGTCTGCTTAAAAAGCTAGAACTGATTAATGGAATTTACCCTATTTGTGATCCTAGTGGTAAAATATTTTATTTATAATGAATGAAGAGCAGATACATAAAGCATCAGAGTGAAATCTAGCCAGACTAACATATACCAGATTTGCTAATAACTCCTTGTCATTCTTTTAACACTATCATTTTAATAAGTAAAAATTATTGATAACTAATAAAAAAACACCCAGTATTAAGGATGTTTTTTTAAAAACAGATTGTAAGTAACTTTATTGCACTGATCTATGCCAACGAGATCTGAGATATTTTACTGCCTCTTCTGTTTGCGAAAGTTGAAGAAGTCCCTCTCTAAATAGGATTACGCCTTTTATTTCAGGCAATTGATCATTAAGATCCAGTTGTTTTTTTAGCTCTGGGACACCGCCGTTAAGAGACCAATCAGGTTCAGCTTGAGATGCCACTCCAATTTTATATAATGCCACTCCAATATATAATTTAGTATTAGTCGATCTCACTACATCAGCCCACCATTTTGCAATTATATCATATTTCGCAATTTTTCGGGCAAAAGGCCAATAAATCTGCGGGGCTATGTAATCTAATAAACCTTCCTTTATCCATAATCTGGTATCGGCATAGGCTTTGTCATAAGTAGATCCATCAGCTTTAGTATTAGAACCTAGTGGATCATCTGAAATATTTCGCCAAACACCGCCAGGACTAATACCAAATTCAATAGTGGATTTTAACGAACGAATTGTTGAAGAAACTTCTTGAATCAACAAGAATATATTATTTCTTCTCCAACTCCCTTTATCTAAAAAGCCATGACCATATTGTTGAAATGTTGTATCATCATTGAGTTTGGATGAAGGAGTTTCATAATAAAAATAATCATCAAAATGTATTCCATCGATATTATAGTTTTTAATCAATTCAGTAATAATACTGATGATCCAGTTACGAACTTCTGGTAAGCCTGGATCAAGCACAAACCGATCATAGGCAGTCCGTATCCAATCTTTATGTAAAACGTAAACGCTGGAAAGTGTAGAAGAAATGGTTTTTTGCAGTGAGGCAATTGTTTCTGGTTTCATATCCATTGAAACGCGATAAGGATTTAACCAAGCATGTATTTTTAAATTTCTTTTATGTGCTTCAGCAATAATAAACGTTAACGGATCATAACCTGGATCTTTACCAATTACACTAGTAAGCACGTCAGACCAAGGAAGAATATGAGAACGGTAAAGTGCTGTAGAATCAGGTTTCACCTGAAAAAAAATAGTATTAATACCTACCTTTACCAAATTATCCAATTTATCTGTTAGCTCTTTTTTCTGTACTTCAATTCTAAGCTTTTCTGAATCAAGGTTAACTGATGAAAGAGAAGGCCAATCAAGCCGAGATACGGTCGATAACCATACACCACGTACTGCTGGTATATCTGGTTTAATCGCAGTTTTTTGTTCATTTATATTTTTTTTATTATTGCAACTAAGAACTAAAATCAAACAAAATAACGAAGTAATAAACCATTTTATTACCCACTTTAATTGCAATAACATCTCAATTCCTTTTTTTAACAAATTAGTCTTGTTAGATTATGAGTATTATTTGATTGATAGGAATCATTTTTATAAATAAAGTTAAAATTTAAGATAGTAAACCTAGATTTAATATACTATATAATAGTAAAATATTAAAATTATTCTTTAAAAGAAATTTATAAAAATTGCATTTTTTAATAAAAATTCAAATGATTACTAAATTTAGTGTATAGCGATCAGGCTACGCTTTTATCTGATGCTTCATAAATCTATTTCCATCCTTAAATTGGATATTATTTACATACCAGAGTTCAGTAAAACTATAAATTGCTTTAACCAGTTCTAATTTTTTGACTAGATGGCGTTGAAAAACCACAACTTAAATAGCATTAAAAAGCTTGCTTTCTTTAACCATATAGTGGTTCGTATCTCAACTTAATAGCCAACTTATGTCGCAAAAGCCGATTGAAATCAGCTTCATTGTTCTTATTGATGGCAGTGCGCTGAACGGCAAAGCATAGAATACCAGTTGTTCTTCTCGATCCTTCTTCAGTTTTTAATATCTGCAGGGTTTGGATCCCCTGGTGGAGTTATACTCATTTCTGCTATATGAAATTTTTCGTATATTCTGCTGTATTCTGCTAATTAATTTTATGAATGATTACGAGATAGAGAGATAATATGTCATGAAAAAGTCTACCATACAAGCTATCCGCAAAATCAGATATTGTCTCTGATCCATCACATGAACTAATTTTGTAATTGTGTGAAAATATCTGATAGCACCGTTGTTAAGGCGGTTTCTCGAAGCCATTCTGAAAATAACACATTCTTAACGCCGCCTTTATTGATAGACGTGTTCATGCCTTGTCTGTAATTGTTATTTGCTGTAGCGAAGAAAATAAGATTGGTATTAGCAATATTAAGATTAAAGTGCCGAAGGTTTGCAAGTATCGCAGCGATAACAAAATATGTTTCAACAGCTCTTTATTTTCTTATCTGAAGCGTAGAAAAATATTGAAGAGTTGCTATCATGCCTGTTTATACCTGTGTAGTCATATCTACCTATAATTTTATGAGGTTATCTACAAGTATCATCAGGAGACTGAAACAGCAATGCCTTCAAAAGTAACAGGCATTGGGATAGGCTGCATTATTTAAGCGATATACGTTGTTTTTATTTTTCTAGGAAAATGATATATGCCTTCTTATCAAAAAAGAAATTTTTCTTGCCTGCCACTTATTATCCACATAACTGTATGTAGGGGATGTTAGGAAAGCTCATTGCACTCGAAGATGCTTATCTAGAGTTGAGAACCTCATTAGAACAAACTTCTGAATTGCCTAGAAGGACGTGGCTTAATCATATCTTCCTAAGGGGTTGTTATGGGAGATGGTGTCTTTAATTTTAAAATACAATGGCAAATATATTCTTTGGTGCGCA
>JBHEQV010000004.1:0-138268 GCA_046530735.1 Arsenophonus sp. | reverse complement strand
AAAAAACAAGAATCGGATAAGGGAATATGACCTTGTTGATCCTACTAGTAAACAATATATAATTTAAGGATGGAGAATAGATTCATGAAGTATCAGAGTGGAGACCTGACCAGCTATATACTAGATTCTCTAAAAAATTACAAATCCCTTCATTAACAGGTAAGAAAAAAATTTTAGAAATATTTAATGACAAGTATTTTAAAGTTTTCAATCGCATTAATTTCATCAAAAACGCTAGTATAATCTACAAGGGCAGTAGATGCACTAAAAAACTTGCACAATTATAGAGGTAGACTTTTTTCTATTTTATATATGATGCCAGTATTTATGGCAAGGAAAAACGTTGACAGCCTGTTGTTATTATTTCATGCAATGTTTTAATATATTTCATATTTCATATTTCATAAGAAATAGACATTATAAATGAAGTTTAACACAACAAATTAAGATTTAATTTCTATTAAACATTAAATGTTGTGGTATACTGTAGGGTAGACACAAGTCAGGCTCTTTTATTATCAGGATATACATATTAACGGCTTCTTTAATAAAAACATGTTAAAACACTCTCTTTAGAGTAAAAGCCTTTTTTAATAAGCCCCGTCATTTGTAAAAACAATAGACTTTATGATTAAAACTATTAATATCACTGTTTCTAACTTCACCACAAAACTAATGGTGGTATTTCTATTTTTTTCATTTTAGAAAAATCTGGATAGATATTGCCGTTTTGATATTCATATCTAGAATTAATCGTTATATTGGATTGGTAAAGTTTATAACTAGTAAATACCCACATGATTAAAACGCTCTTCTTAACTTCTATATCAATGCTATCATTCGTTAGGTAACAGGTAATTAACAATATCTTCAACAAGGTCAGAACGAAAGATCTTCATTTTCGATAAAATTTTATTTGATCACTATCAATAATTGAAGGTACCAAGTTTACTATAACAATATCGTCCATTTCGATTAAAAATCAGCCAGCATAAGCCACAACAAGTTTTAATATATCATCATCTTAAAATAAATATGCCAGTTGTTTATGAGCAGAGAATTTTATAGTTATCATTAATTTTTATCATAAAAATAATTCCATCTTAAAATAGATAAGAAAGATGAGTTAAAACAAGTTAACTAGAGATAATAAATTGTAAAAAACTATACTAAATACCAGATTAATTTGGTATCTAAATAATAAGTTATAAAATTTATAATCAAGTTATAACTTAAGATTATTTGGCTCCTCCAACTGGACTCGAACCAGTGACATACGGATTAACAGTCCGCCGTTCTACCAACTGAACTATGGAGGAACTGATTAAGTTCAAAAAACTAGCTGCATGCTAACGATGTTATAATGTTAAATACATTATTCTTCTATAATTGTTTATATTGCAATCAAATTATATTAATAATAAAATATTTATCTGATAAAATCAGATCTATTATGAACAATAGAGTATACATATTTTTATACCATAAAATGTTTTTTACTTTTTTGCTTAAAAAATCTCTTAGCTCGGTTTTAATTGCATCATTGATATAGTTAGTTCAGCAATTTTTTAATAATAGCATTAAAACTATTTTTTTCAAGAATAAAACGTAAGTTATTAGCAAATCTGGTATATGATGATCAGGTTTTTCACTCAGTGAATGATGCTTCAGAGAATCTGTTCTCTATCCTTAACTAAAATATTATATTACCAGAATGATCAAACAAGTCATTCCATTAAAGCGGTTCAAGATTTCTGAACAGACTCTAGCAGCTTAAATATAGCATTGAAAAGGATTGTTTTTCTTGAGCTATAGCGCTTATCGCATTAGCTTCCATAATTTCACTGTCATAAAATCCGACTCAATCAGATTCATCGTTCTTATTTGCCCAGTTTGCTGCTGGGAAGCCGTAGAATGCCAACACCTCTTCTCAATTTTTTCCAGTTTTTCATTGCTCCAGGATGATATTTCTATGAAACACTTACCAACAAACTATCAATGGATTTATTAGCAACATCGCGACTCTCTACTAGGCAAATATCTCGTATCTCAATCCTTAACTTTTGATTGCATGCCATTTAGTGGATAGTAAAGCCAGTACATTAGTTATTTTGTGTATCCATCCCAATAGCGTTAAATGTGGGTGTCTATGAATATATTTGCATTGCATTCTAAAAAATTAAAAGACAGGTTTCTCTAACAAGCCTGAGAGATACGGTTAAGCTCCACTATTTCAAGATATTTAGGGGTTTGCTCAGTTTATTTATGACTTTTGATAAGAATATTATACCGAAACCTAGCTCCTTTATAGCCATGCGCAGAGCCTCCGCTTTGACTAGAAGGTAAAGGCAATCAGCTTCTCTGACAGAACGCATTGACTTCCGTCAAAAATAAACATAACGCATATAGCTTAAATCACGCAGGAAACCCCATTGCCTATAGCTCTTCAAAATATTTCTGTTTTAGTTTGCTGATTGGTACTTACAAAGAGATCATCTGCTTTTTCACTAACAAGCGCCTCCACATAGCTTCATAAAAATCACTGGTGGATCTACCTCATTCCTCGTAGATATAAGCATGGTATCAACTCTTCACTACTTTTATACGTTTCAGATAAGGTGGTAATAATGAGCTGTTGAAACATGTTCCATTGCCGTTGTGCAATCTTCTGATCTTAATCACTTTAATCTAAAGATCCCTAAACCAGTCTATATATGATTTATTATATAGAAAATAACCGTTACGGTAGACGACATATGATCCGTTGATAAAGCGGCCTTGAGGATGTTGTTTAAGCATATCGCTTTGAATTCATCCTTAACAATAGTGCATATCAGCTGACTAGGACTATTACATGTGAGTTAATGCAATGGATTAGAGATAATATCTAATTTCGCGGGGGAGTATTTTTACCCGTATATAGTAGACTTTTCATGATACATCATCTCAATATTATTGAAATCATCCACGAAATCAATCATCAGGATACGGCACCGCATCCCATCTCCAAAATCCTATACACCATAAATAAGAAAAACTAAAATCAATTTTTATTTTTATTAATTTATTGACTTAAACAAAGAATATTCTTGAAAATTCATTTTTTTCTTAAACAAAAGCATAAAACTATTGATATTATTAACTACTCATGCGTTAATAAGAAGAAGCTTAAAACAGATCTATTTTATTTACGACATTTAAGTTAATTCGTTATGAGTAGCGTTATCCTTGATAGCCTTTCGACCGTCTCTTGCTAAGTGCTTCCATGAATTAAATAGTGATGTAGGCTTTTATATATCTGCCGAAGGCGGCAATGTTTATTTGTTATATAGGAAAAGGCACATGTCTGAGAAAATGAAGGGTCAAGTGAAGTGGTTTAACGAATCTAAAGGCTTTGGTTTCATCACTCCTTCTGATGGTAGCAAAGATGTATTCGTTCACTTCTCTGCCATTCAAGGAAATGGATTCAAAACTCTAGCTGAAGGGCAGAATGTAGAATTTACTATTGAAGATGGTTCGAAAGGCCCAGCTGCAGCAAATGTAACTGCTCTTTAAGATTAGTTAAATAACTAGATTTCTTGAAGCCTGCCGTTTATACGACAGGCTTCTTTATTTTTTTCAGTAAAATTTTTTGCCATAAACAATAAAAATCAATAATTTCGTTTTATCAAAAATCGATAGCGACTAGATAAAGAAAAAGACATTATTTGATAACTGATTTTTAATAAAAACAACAGATATGCAGGTACTTATATAATGCCAAAAGAAAATAAATAAACATAAACTAACATCTTAATAACTTAGTAAATTATTATTTCTGCACTTGAATATCTTAATGATAATTAAATCAGAGTTATTAGTAAATCTAGCATATAACAGTCAGACTATGTTTCACTCTGATGCTTAGTAAATCTACTCTCCATCCTTAAATTGGACGTTATTTAACACTAGTATCAGCACAAAGTCATAAATCCATTTAGTCAATTCCAGTTTTTAAACAAAATGTAGCAGTTCAAATACCATTGAAATAGTTGTTTTTTTTGAAAAACAGATCTTCGCTCGTCAGCTTTATATCTTCATTCTTACAAAAACCAACTCTTAATTGGATATCTCGTTCTTACTGAAACATCAGTGCGGTGACTAGAAGCCGTAGAATCTCAGCGTTCTTCTCGATCGTTTACAGTTTCTTCATTGCTGCAAGATATTTCGCTGATAACTTTGCCAATAAAACATCAAGGAATTTATTACTGAAATCAGAACTCTTTGGTAGCAAAGCTTCTGGAGTTCTTATCCTTACTTTTATTTTATATCTATAGAAAGTAAAACGCCATCATATGAGCTGTTTTGTGTATCAAAACAGCGTTAGTGCTAGATGTCCTAGAATATTTTTACTATTGCATTCAAAATCAAGGGCACACCGTCTCCCATAGCAATCTTTAAAGATACGATTAAACTACCTACTCATAGTTCATTAGAAGTTGGATCCAGTTCGCTTCTAACTCTTGATAAGATTTTCAAGCGCAACCTAACTCTTTAGTTCATGCAAAGTGACTCCGATAATGAAATAGAAGGAAAAGTAGGGTGAGGGGATCATCTCGCCTGAAAGAACAGTTTATGTAATAAGCACAAAAATAAACGTAGCACGGTATCGCTAAATCATGCAAAATGGAGGTTTTACCACCTTTCCTGTACTCTTTAAGCCATTGCTATTTCAGTCTACTAATAGTACTAGTAAAGAGACCATGTGCTTTTTCACTGAAAAACCTAGAGCTTTGTGAAAATCATCGCTTGTATACCTAGCAGGTGTAAATGATTAGTAGTAACTTTTACGCTTTTTCGTTCTTCAGATAAGGTGGTATCAAGTAGATATTGAAGCATATTCCTTAACCGCTATGGATTCCCCTAATCTTAGACACTTTAATCTTAATATCGCCCATACTGATCTGTATGATTCGCTGTGACGAATAATCGTTATGAACTACACCATGAACTCCAATTGATAAAAGCGATCTTGAGTATGTTGTCGTAGCATTGAAGTTGAGGCTCCGCCTCAACAGTGGTGTCTCTATCAGCTACCTAACATTATTATAAATTCGTTCATGAAAAAGATCGCATGTAATATCTGGTTTCGTGGCTACCTTAGTGTAGCCTTTCATGAAATATCATCTCTCTATATATTGATATAATCCACGAAATTAATAAACAGGATACCCCATCATATTCAAAATTTCATACACCAGAAAAGAGGATAACTTGCATTACATTAATAATAGCTGTAAAAGTATCGGCTTTAAGCGATTTGCAGCCAACTATAATGCACACTATCGATATTAGGTTAATTAAAAATTTCGACTGCATTATCTAGTATTCACTAAGGCGCCATACTAAATAATCACTTCTTCGACAATGCTAAATTTTGCTTGCCAAAATGATAACGAATGACTTATGTGTCACTCTTGTGCATTGAGTGGATGTGACTGATTTGTCGGTACTAATCGACCAAATCCATTCTATAAGCAGCAACACTATTTTAAATGCGTTGAGATCTAAGCTATTTAATACCGCATTGATTTAACAAGCGCAAATTTGTTCAGTTTTTTAACGCTATTTTATTCTTCAGATTTGGTAATACAAAGTATCGATGTTAATCCTTACGATTTTAATATTGCAAATTTTTTGGCGATAAATTTATCGCTTTCTTAAATGATAAGTTCTACGTTTAAAACGACTGATAATAATATATATTTTGCGTCAATATCTTTTAGCACTTCCGCTGAAGTATCATTGATAAATTCGGCGAATAAATTTATCTCAACATCTTAATACTAAGTATTATTATTGTACTGGTTAAAACTTATTTTGCTTGCGTCAGATGAAGCACTGGTAGTGCCAACTACGAATCTACAGCCAATGATACTATTTAATTCATTACAAAAATTTATAATCAGTTCTTCAACTATTTTTGTACCGCTATTAAGTTTCCAGTTTTCCATCACTAATAGATGCCGTAAGCTTTCCTCTAACTAAAATATTATAAAATAATATTAATAAATAAGATAAAAACAATTGATCATTACTAAGTTTATGAAAAAAATAATATAAAAATCCTATGAGTAAATCACTTTATTTTTCTCATTGATGTATGATATATGTTAGAATTAAATTTATTTCTGGTATATAAAAATCCGAAGATGATGACGTGTATACTGCCGATTAATTTCATGGATGATATCAATAACAGAGAGATGACATTCCATAAAAGCTCTACCCTACAGATATTTAAAAAAAACCAGATATTAGCTCTGGGTGATTCCTTATATAAAATCATCCGTAATGGTGTACTAGGAATCTGATAAACTGCTATTAATGATGTTGAGATTAAAATGCCAAATATTAATGGATTACAGCAATAAGGAATATGCTTCAACAACTCCTTTCCTGTCTCTTATCTGAAGCCTACAAAACAGCGAAGAATTGCTACCAATAGCTCCTATTTTGGTTAGGCATATTCACCGGTGATTTTCATAAAGCTCTAGATTTTTCTGTAAAAAAGCACGTGGCTTAACTGTATCTCTTCCAGGTTTATTACGGTAGATATAGGGGTACCATTAATTTTTAAGTGTAATGCCAAAGATATTTCTGTACACGCACCATCAATGCTGTTTAGTGTACAAACAGCTCATGCGCTGCCTATTTACTCCCTCAAAGGTATGTGACTGAGTAAGGATATATAATTAGAGCTTTTGGTAGGAAGAGACTATGATGTCGCTAACAAAATTTTTAATGCTTTGTTGTAATGGTTTTATCGAATATTATCCAACGATGAAGAAGCTGGTAAAAGATCGAGAAAAGAATAGCTGGTTCATCCCTATGGGTTCTTGTTAGCGGGCTATAGTATCAATAAGAGCAATCAATCCGATTGGAACCAGTTTTTTTGTAATAGTAAAACTATAAATTTAACTATAGTTCAAAAAAAAACAATCTTTTCAATAGTATCTCTAAAACTGCTTTCATCTGTTTAGAATAGCTGGAATTCGGGCTAAGAGGTTTTATAACCTTCTGCTGATAACTCTGCTATAAACAATATCTAATTTAATGATGGAGAACAAATTTATGAAGTATCAGAGTGAAAACTAGCCTGATCCGCCATACACTAGGATTTACTAATAACTTATGAAGTTATCATGATATTTTATTCTCAACTATATCTCTATCTTTTATTTAGCCATTTTGTCATAAAAAGGGCGGCGCAAGAAAGATCTATAATAACCCTGAACCAAACAGATAAGAAATAGTTATTTTTATTAGCTTGCCCTTAACGTTTTAAATTGAGAATATTCTTTATGTCTTATTGACAATAAATGAATAATAGATTCATTTATATATGATGTTCTGATTTCTATCCATTATCTTTGATAATCGATTATGTATTTAAGAAAACATATTGTTAGATTTATTACCTCATTTTGTTTAATTAAAATTAATTATCATTTTAAATAAAAAAGATAAATATCCTATTTTTCATTATAAAATGAAAAATTAACAGATGATTTATCTACAAGATAAATTATACTACTAAATACTAATAGTGTCAGACGGGTTTAACCTTATTGCATCTTCTCAAAATTCAATCATAAGAAAAGAAAATAGATAATGTAATAGGTACAAAATAGAGAAAAGAGAGATAATTAAATGATTAATAATAAAAAACGTCCAGGAAAAGATCTTGATCGTATAGATAAGAACATACTTCATGAATTACAAAAGGATGGTCGTATTTCTAATGTAGAGCTTTCTAAGAGAGTAGGATTATCACCAACACCTTGTTTGGAACGTGTTCGTAGACTAGAACGTCAAGGTTTTATTTCAGGTTATACTGCTTTATTAAATCCACATTATCTTGATGCGTCTTTATTAGTTTTTGTTGAGATTACTTTGAACCGTGCTGCTGCAGATGTTTTTGAACAGTTTAATGCTGTTGTGCAAAAACTAGAAGGAATTCAAGAATGTCATTTAGTTTCTGGAGATTTTGATTATTTACTTAAAATACGGGTTACTGATATGTCTGCTTATCGTAAATTGTTAGGTGAAACTTTACTTCGTCTTCCTGGTGTCGATGACACGCGTACTTATGTAGTAATGGAAGAAGTAAAACAGAATAATCATTTAGTCATTAAGACACATTAATCAAATAGATGTAAAACTGGAAAAAGTTAGATACACTCCTCCTTTTTATGCATACAGTTTTAATATTGAGAATTACTCAGCTTTGTTCTTTCAATCAACAGGAAAAATCTGGAGTATTAATTTGGGCCAGAAAAATACAGAAGAGAAAAATATTAAATTAAAAAAAATCAGTAATATAAAAATACTGATAGAAGTTATTTTACTTATAATTACTATTTTAGCAATTTTTTTAATAATGGCTCTAATAAGTTTCCATCCTTCCGATCCTAGCTGGTTACAAACGACTTGGAATGAACCAATTAAAAATTTAGCTGGCAGTATTGGTGCTTGGTCAGCGGATATTTTTTTCTCTATTTTTGGCATTTTAGCCTATCCTATACCATTAGTTATGTTGTTAGGATCTTGGAATGTATTTAAAAATATTGATAACCAAAATTATCTGGATTTTTTTGTCCTTTCCTTACGATTGATTGGTGGATTAGCACTAATAATTACATCATGTGCTCTTGCAGCACTTAATATTAATGATTTAGCTAATTTTTCATCCGGCGGAATTATTGGTAGTATTTTTAGTAATGCTATTTCACCTTGGTTTAATGTTTTAGAAATAACATTAGGGTTACTTTGTATATGGGCAATTAGTTTTACCTTATTTACCGGTTACTCATGGTTGATTATTGCAGAAAAGATTGGCGCACTAGTTTTAGCAATAATATTACTAATCACCAATCGTACTCGGCATAATAACAAACATCAGGCGACAAAAGCTTATATTTCATCTCATCCGACTAAATTGTATAATAGAAATAATATAGATTGTATTGATTCTAATAATATTTTTTTTAACTTGACCAATTAATCAACTAGCCAAAGAGGGATTTAAAAAAAATAACAAAACTCAATGAATTACATAGTGATTAGGCACCTACTTTGATACCTAATTAAATTGAATTTTTTTCGTATTCAATCAGAAATACTGGATAAATGTAATGAAGATATTTTTAGAAAACCTTCAAATATATCTGCTCTAATAGACGATAATGGTAATTTAAATAAACCAATATATGCTACTACCGTCACTCAAGTTAGTTATGAAAAGAAAACCTCAAATCTAAGTGAAACACTAATAATATCAGTAATAAAAATAGATATGGAAGTTGATGCAACTATTGCTTTACACCAGTAAAATCTCAAATTAAAAAGTGAATAGGTCCAGAATTTATACGTCCGAACTCTGTGTTCGTTTACTAACACGATTTTAACTTTGTGGTTGGTAACCATCTGCATCTGATAACGCAGAAAGAGCAGAAATTAGTTATAGATCAAAATTCTTATCAAAATCCAATAATGAAGTCGGATGATCTATTTTAATTTAATATTCATGATTACAATGAGATAAATTACGTAAACAATTTCTACAGCAGTAGAATAAATATTCTTACAAAGATATAACTAACAATCTTAATTAGTCAACAGAAAACATTAATCTTGATAAGAAGGTCGTTATTTCAAATGAAGTAAAACTAAATTCATTAGTTAAAAGCTATCTGGTATATCTATCGAGCATAATTGCCATTAACTAAATACGAAGAGGTAGTAGCACAGGAACAATTAACAAAAGATATCAGCAAAATATTGATCTACCAAGAATAAAAAACAAAACTTAGGGCTAAGATTATCTGGAAAATGGAGTCTTTTTATCTTTTTCTGATACGTAATGATCAATTATTAACAAAAACCACGATACCTTGCCATCGTTACACCTACTTACCAGATCACCTAAAAAATAAAGCAGTTGATATGTTACACTGGAATAAATATCTCATTTAATTGAAGTGCGTTTAAATAATTATGGGGTAAAACAAAAAGTTGTTAGTTTTTCTGTCAGAGCCGGTTATTACCTGTTTTAAGTTAGAGTTATCTCCTGGAATAAATGGGGGTACATATTTATAACTTATCAAGGGATTTAGCTCGTTCCTTATCAGAAACTGTCGTACGTATTATTAAAGTGATCCAGAATAATCCTTATATAGAATAAAAATTTCTAACATGGAAAGAATCAGATAATTTATCTACACAAAGTACTTAATTGTGATAAATTTCAACGTAACTCTTCACAAGAAGTCATTGTATTATGTTAAATATATTGAAAGTAAATAACCGCTTATTCCTGATTTAAAAATGCTAATTTATTCCTTGATGGCATCACTAGTTCGAGTAAATCAATTTGGATGAACACTACAATCCTTAGTATTTTATATAAAGCTAATCCTGAGAATGTTTATTTTATCATGATCAATTCTAAATTCTTTGAATTCTCTATTTATGAGAGAATTTCGCATTTGCTAATTGAAATTGTCACCGACATGAAAGATACGGCTAATGCAGTACGTTGGCGTATTAATTAAGATGGAACATCGCTACAAACCTATCTCTGCGTTTATAGGTGATAAATTTAGCGGCTATAATAATAAAATTAATGCCGCTTAACGTATAGGGGAACCCAGCCAGATTCCTGATCTATTTTTATAAACCAGCTAATAAAATAGAAGTAGTTACCCGGTATTGAAAAAAGAAGTTTATATTATAATGGTTGATGAATTTTCCAATTTAATAAATAACCGCTAGCAAAAAATCGAAGATTTAATTGCACGTTTAGCACAAAAAATGCGAACAATTGATATTAATTTAGTAATGATAACACAACGAGAATCAATTGATATTATTATTGATTTAATTAAGCTAACATACCAATTTAAATTCGATTTACTGTGTCAAGCAAAATAGATTCTCATACCATTATTGATCAAGATGGTGCTGAATCTTTATTAAGAATGAGTGATATGTTTACTCACTGATTAACTCCTATATTCCAATTCGTGTTCATGATATTTTTATTCTCGATTAGGAAATGCATAATGTGATTAAATATTAGCAGGGGGAAAGATAAGCAACCAGAGTATAGTAATAATATTACTAAGGGTGATGAAGAGTGTGAAGGTGCTAATAGTTTTGATGGTGATGAAGAGCTCGATCTACTATTTTATCAAGCACTTTAATTTTTAATGAAAAATCAACGCGTTTCAATACAGGACGTTAAGCGACAATCTCATATTAGTTATAATCGTACAGTCAGAATTTTTGAATAGATAAAAACACAAAAATAATCGTTAGTTAACCAAGCTACAATAACAATCAAGAAGTCTTGTCAAGATCAATAAAAAGGGAGTTATTTAAGATTTTATCTTAAAACCAATAAATATCATGAATATAAAGGTCATTACTTGATGAAAAAATTGATTATCTTAGGATTGTTAGAAATAACTTTTCATATTAACCAGGTATTTGCGGATGCGACTACTGAACTTCAAATGCGCCTAAATAAAATAAATAGTTTTCATGCCAATTTTATTCAAAAGACGACCAGTATTAATGGTGATTTAATTCAGCAAGGTGAAGGTCAATTATGGATTAAACAGCCAAATTTATTTAACTGGCATATGATATCACCAGATGAAAATTGGTTAGTTTCTGATGGTACTAATCTTTGGTTTTATAATTCTTTTGTTGAGCAAGTTACAGTAACTTTATTAAGTCAGGCAACGATAGATACCCCATTTATGTTGATAACCCGTAACGATCTACAGGATTGGAAACGTTATAAAATTAGTCAAAATGGTAATAATTTTCTGCTGATATCGACCAAAAATAAGGGAAATTTGAAATATTTTTCCATTACTGTTCAGCCTGATGGCACTATTCAAAAGTTTACTGCGGTAGAGAAAGATGGCCAAATAAATTCATACAAGCTTAAAAGCCAGAAAAATACCCATGTTGATAACAATAAATTTAAATTTAATCCGCCAGAAGGACTAACTATTGACGATCAAAGGTTAAAGAGGTGAGTAATTTTCTAGTTGATTTCTTATCTAATTAATTTCAACCTATTTGACGTAAATACCGTCAATTAACTTAAAATAATATAATGGCAGTTCTATTTATTAGTTAAGGATAATATTAGCCACACACGCGCTATTCATTCTGAGCAACTTTGCATTCTATGATTTCATACTGACAAACCCAGGTACTGTAAAGCAACCATGGCTGAAATTATTATTCACTATGCAAGGCTGCTATTGAAAAAATCTCAACAGTATCCATCATTCCACAGGTCTCAAAGAGATATCTCTGAGACGATTGAAATTAATTGTTAAAATCGACAATTAGGGGAAAAATAATTTTATTTATTATAAAAGTTCATTGTTTCAATAAAAGTTAACAAGATCCTTTCTTACTCTCATATTAAAAATGGTACGGCAACTTTTATTGGTACCATAACAAAAAACCTTTCCTCTTAACTTAATTTTACTTTCACATGCGTATTTATCTATTAAAAATTGCTTTTTAACGAAGAAATTATCATGGTTTTGCAGCAGACAATGACGAATAATGAATGTAATTATGATGCCAGAAAATTATTTTTCCTATAAAAACAATAATATGATCGCAAATTAGTCAATGATGATGCAGATAGTTCTTAAATTTACTGGAAATCATGGTTAGATATGACTGAAATCAATGATAAAAATTAACGGATATTATCTGTAAACTTACTAAAGCAAGTTAATAGTGAAAGAAGCATTTGTTTTGATAATTAAAGACAATCATTATTATGATATAATTTTAGTACTAAATAAATTTAGTCCGTAGGCTCAGCTCCTATATGCAACGCTTTATTGATATATCCAAATTATCACTGCTAGCAGTAATTCGTTATATGTTACTCGTTCCGACTGGCTCTATTGCCTCAGAAGATATAGGTAATGCTGATCTTGAAGACATGCAAGTTGCTATAGCGGTATTCGGGATTCGTTTTATCACCCATATTAACCACGGCTAGCGGAAGAAGATGGTATTACTCAAGCGATTATCTATATCGCCATGTGCTGCTATAATTAATGCAAAACAAAAACTAGATATTATTATCTACCATTCATTTACGTAATGTGCCGATTAAATTAATGAAAAGAATTGACTTAAGCCAAGAATATTTCTATGTCCACGATGAAACTAACGCTCATACTGCTAATAAAAATTACTTTCAATCTAGAGATGGAAAAACCTGTTATTATTTTTCATCAAATCGTGGCTTAGGAATAAAAATTAGATCAAAATAGTTCAACAAAATGCTATCGTTAAAAATTTTAATGGGGTAATGTAGCTAGATAAGGCTAAAAAGTATTAACCATCAGAAAAAACTGACAGGTTATTTTTATTTTTAAACCATAATAATTTTATAGGTTAAACATGCTCGATCCAAATATACTACGTAAGAAACTAGATGTAGTGGCTGAAAAACTGGCTCGTAGGGGATTTATTCTCGATGTAGATACGTTTCGTAAACTAGAACAAGATCGCAAAGATTTACAAATTAAAACGGAAAGATTACAGGCAGAACGAAATTCTCGCTCGAAGGCCATCGGTGCATCAAAAGCACGTGCTGAAGATATTGAAGCTTTACGTAATGAAATTAATCAGTTAGCTGAAGAGCTGGATAGTACTAAAAATAAGTTAACACAAATACAGGATAAAATTCGAAACATTACTTTAAGCTTACCAAACTTACCAGATGATAGTGTACCAGACGGTAAAAATGAAACCGAAAATGTTGAAATAAATCGTTGGGGTGAACTGCGTCAGTATGACTTTATTATCAAGGATCATATAGAATTAGGTGAATTAACTGATGGTCTGGATTTTCTGGCTGCAGTAAAAATTACTGGTTCCCGTTTTTTGGTAATGAAAGGCCAAATTGCTCGATTGCACCGGGCGTTGGCGCAATTTATGTTAGATTTACATACTGAACAACATGGCTATACGGAAACTTATGTTCCATATTTAGTTAATCATGCAACTCTTTATGGTACCGGGCAGTTACCTAAATTTAGTAAAGATCTTTTTCATACTAAACCAGCAGAAGAGCAGATATCAAATCAACAATATGCATTGATCCCAACCGCTGAAGTACCGGTTACTAATTTAGTTCGGGATGAAATTTTAGCAGCAAATAGTTTACCACTCCGCCTGACGGCCCATACTCCTTGTTTTCGTTCTGAAGCGGGATCTTATAGCCGCGATACGCGTGGTCTGATTCGGATGCACCAATTTGATAAAGTTGAATTAGTACAGATAGTTGAACCAGAAAAATCGATGACCGCACTGGAAGAGTTAACTGGTCATGCAGAAAAAGTGTTACAGCTGTTAAAATTACCTTACCGTAAAATTGTTTTATGTACCGGTGATATGGGATTTGCTGCTTGTAAAACTTACGATCTGGAAGTATGGCTTCCTGCTCAAAATACTTATCGCGAAATCTCTTCTTGTTCAAATACCTGGGATTTCCAGGCTCGTCGTATGCAGACGCGTTTTCGCCATAAAGAGAATAAAAAAAAACCACAGTTAGTTCATACCTTAAATGGCTCTGGTTTGGCTGTTAGTCGAACTTTAGTGGCAGTAATGGAAAATTATCAGCAAGCTGCTGGACGGATTGAAGTGCCAGAAGTTTTACTTCCCTATATGAAGGGATTAGCTTATATTGGTTAATATAATTACTGTTATTGAGTTAAAAAATGATAAGCAATAAATAAACTTGTCATTAATATTAAGCGAATATCAACTTAATTAAGTCAGGAATAAATAAAAGCTACTTTTAAAATAGCTTTTATTTATTGATAAAAAGACAGATATGAGATAAAAGTACTGAGTAGATATCAATTTTAAAAATTGATTAGTAATCCTACTATTTATTATCCTATGCCAGTAGAATAATTTTTCTTGCTCTATTGACTTAAATTAAGTTTACTTCTGAATTATTAGAAAATATAGTGGCATGATGGTAGGTTACACTCCGCTTTGATGCTTAGTAAATCTGTTTTAACCCTTAAATTGACGTTATTTATTATCACAAGGTCAGTAGATAAAATCTCTTTTAGCTGACCAGCTATCTTTCTAAATAGATGTGAATAGCTTTAAGTAGCATTGAAATAGTTGTTTTCTTGAACTACAGTGCCTTCTCGTACATCAGCTTCATAATCTAAGTGCTACAAAAACCGATTCAATCAGATTTATCACTCTTATTGATGCTACATTCTGACAAGAAATCATAGAATACCAGCCATTCTCATCGCTTTTTCTCTATCTTCTTTAATTACTATGCAATGAATACCTTTTGCTAAAAGGTTGCTAACAAAACATCAAGGACTTTATTAGAGACATCACAGATATCTGCTCTAGCCATCTCTCTTCACAAAGCCCTTAACTTTTTAACATTTAGTATTTAATGACTTTAGGGAGTAAAGTTAGTACATTAGTTGTATTATATACCTAATAATCAGTAAGTGCTACATGTCCAGAAATATCTTTTAGTCATTGCATTTCAAAATAAAATGAATCCCACCTATCCCATAGCAATAGTGTAAGATATAGTTAAGTAACACTCTCATAAGCCATTGATAAGTTAACCTCTGTTCGTTTTTGATTCTTGATAAACATCTTTGAGCACAACTATCTCTTTACCTCCATGCACAGTTCTGCCGATAATAACATCAGGTAAAGGCGATAAGGTTGACTTACAAAACAGTATATTCCATCACCCCTAAAAATAGGGGTAGTACATATTGCTTAAGTCATGCAGCTACCCATTCCTATACTTTTCAATTTATTTCTGCATCAATCTGATGATAGGCTCTTTCTCCAGAAAGAGTATGTGCTTTTCACCAAGAATCCGTCCTAAAGCTTTGTAAAAATCAGCTATGGTGACACCTAACAGGTGCACAGCTATGATAACAACTCACTGACGCTTCTGCTTACCTCAGATAAGACGGTAGAAACGAACTATTAAAGTATATTTTTCATTACTTCGCTGAGATTCTTCTGACTTTAAATACTTTAATTTCACATTGTCAATATCCGTCTGTAGGTTGACTACAGTAAATAACCGTTACGGATGAGTTAATGCAATGGATCACAGATCATGTTTAGTTTTTTGTAGATACCTGTAGAGTAGATTTTTCATGGAATATCATAGCTATATTATTGAAATCATTTACGAAATTAATCAGCAGGATATGACGGCATCTTCAAAAACTCCTTGTATGAAAAATAAGCATAACTTCCAGCAAACGGATAATACGGGTTAAACTATATTTTAATTACATACAGTATACCTTAGTAATGAGGTATTATAAATGAAAATATGAATGCAGGTATACCATATCCTAAAAATAGAAAGATATTATATGCCAGCGACTAGATTTCGCAATAATACTGCCTCACACATCTATCCACTTGCAATATTAAGATAACATCTAATTTGAGAGGAGCTATCTGTTAACAATCTTAGAGTTACAGATAGCTAAATCTATGCAGATCAGCAAACATTTTATTTAATCGATAATTCTTAGGAAGAGAAAGAACTACATTTAGCTGATGCCTATATTCTTCACTATGATATACTAGTTGACTTTAGCAAATCAATAATCTTCCTTTAACTACTTCCATCTTATCAACTTCATGCTTATCACTACCAGATAATCTTGCTATTAACTTGCAGAGAGACGATAATATAAATTGGATTTGCAGTTATCATCAGCGAATTATACTAGCATCATAATTTGATTCAACTAGTATAATATTGACTAACAAATACGGTTGAACAATAGGGAAGCGGTAAGCTTATAATATAACCGGGGTGTTAATGAGTAGTTGATTGATATTAAAATCAGGTTATGAACAGGTAATTATTACTGTTAATGAAAAGAAATTACGTAAAATCGTAATAACGAGCTAGTAGTAGCTAATTTTTATTTCCAGGAAAATAGTATTGTTTTTTGAATAAAATTTGTTAATTTTAAACTAATTTTTTATAGACTGCAATGGAATTTTGCTACCTTAATACCTGATTAGAGTAATCCCTAATTGCACAACAAAACATATCAATACAGAAAATATCTTAAACTCTTCAGCAGAATTGAAATTCTGATTTTCAGGCCTTTTCTATTTATTCATTTAAATTTTCTATTATATCACATTCATTTGAGAATAACTCAACGGGATTAAGTCGGTGTTTTCTATATCAACCTCTATATACAAAAGGGTTGAATTCCTATTTTTCGGTATCTAAACGTTTTTTCAGAGTAAAAAGGTAATCTGTAAATTTTTTGCTATTTTCTATGTAAACAAGTACCGTACTCGATTAAATAGCCATGGGAGAGATGTTCAGTTAAAATCACGTAAGAAGCATCAAATATTTGCTCTCAGTTAAAGGTTATCATTTTAATTCTAATGAAGAGCTCAAGATGCTTTCCGCATTGACATATTTGGCTGTATAATCAGAAATTAAGTAGTAAAACTCCATTACAGTCTATGAAAGATTGATTCAAAATCAAATCTGAATTATTCAATAAAAACCATACTATCTTCTGGAAATTAATACTTATCATTTCTTCATTTAATTTATTTTTTTAATTTTTATAATCTCCTACAATCGTCACATTAAATAAATATTCTTAAAAATGGAGCATCTATGAATACCACCAATCATAGTAAAGTTATTATTTTAGGATCTGGCCCCGCTGGCTATACAGCAGCTATTTATGCCGCCAGAGCAAACTTAAATCCAGTATTAATTACCGGTATTCAACAAGGAGGACAATTAACCACTACCACCGAAGTTGAAAATTGGCCTGGAGATCATTCTGAGTTAATGGGACCAGCATTGATGGAGCGGATGCTACAACATAGTAAAAAATTTATTGCAGAAGAAAATATTATCAATGATCACATTCATCAGGTTGATCTAAAACAACGGCCGTTTCAACTGACTGGCAATAACGGAATATATAGTTGCAATGCGCTTATTATTGCTACTGGTGCCTCAGCTCGATATCTGGGTTTACCTTCTGAAGAAGCCTTTAAAGGTCATGGTATTTCTACCTGTGCTACTTGTGATGGCTTTTTCTATCGCAAACAAAAAGTAGCGGTTGTAGGAGGTGGAAATACCGCTATTGAAGAAGCACTTTATCTATCAAATATCGCCTCTGAAGTTCATGTGATTCACCGACGTGAAATATTTCGTGCTGAAAAAATTCTTATTCAACGGATGATGAAAAAAGTAAAAACTGGTAATATTGTATTACACACCAATTTTACTCTTGATGAAGTATTAGGTGATAATAGTGGTGTCACTAGAATAAATTTACGTTCAACTCAAAATAATAACCTAGAGATCCTTTTCGTTACTGGCGTATTTATTGCTATTGGCCATACGCCAAATACAAGTATTTTTACTGATCAGTTAGTGTTAAAAAATGGCTATATTCAAGTCCAATCTGGGACTAAAGGTAATGCAACTCAAACCTCAGTTGAAGGTGTTTTCGCTGCCGGAGATGTTATGGATCATGTCTATCGTCAAGCGATTACCTCAGCAGGTACTGGTTGCATGGCTGCCATTGACACAGAACGTTATTTAGAAGCATTAAACTACAAATAAATGTTACAAATTATAATAATTTTATAAATTTCTTTAGCAACAGGGGCACTCCCCGGTGGTGAAATAGAGCTTTTTTATTTATAATATACCTCTAAATTTGATATTTAGATAAAATCTAAGATCAATCTATTGTAATAATTAACTGATCACCAGAATATAAAATTCTCACTATGAATAAACAAAAACAAACTGAACTGGTTAAATGGTTAAAACAACAATCAGCACCAGCAAAATACTGGCTACGATTATCCATGTTACTGGGAATTATTAGTAGCCTACTTATCGTTATTCAAGCCTGGTTTTTATCTACTATTCTACAAAAATTGATTATAGAGAATGTAGCTCGAGAACAATTGCTAATTCAATTTGCATTACTTATTTGTATATTTATTGCAAGAGCAATAATTAATTTTATACGAGAAAATGTTGGATTTGTTTGTGGAAAAATTGTTCGCCAAAAGATCCGGAGCATAGTTCTAAATAAACTTAACCAATCAGGTCATGTTTGGGTTAAAAATAAACCCACTGGAAGTTTGGCATCGATTATCTTGGAGCAAATTGAGGACATACAAAATTATTACGCTCGTTATTTACCACAAATATATTTAGCTGCTATGATCCCAATTATTATTCTAATTCCAATTTTTGCGATTAACTGGGCTGCTGGTTTAATTTTATTGATTACCGCACCTCTAATCCCCTTATTTATGATATTAATTGGGATGGGTGCTGCTGACATTAATAGACGAAATTTTGCTGCTTTAGCCAGATTAAGCAGCAGATTTCTTGATCGCTTACGTGGACTGGATACCTTACGACTTTTTTTCCGTGCAAGCAAAGAAATAAAAGCTATTGAACAAGCAACCGAAAAATTTCGCAAAAGAACCATGGAAGTCTTACGGATAGCATTTCTTTCTTCAGCAGTATTAGAATTTTTTGTATCAATTTCTATCGCCATTATTGCAATTTATTTTAGTTTTTCTTATTTAGGAAAATTACATTTTGGTAGTTATGGGATACCAGTTACCCTTTTTTCTGGATTTTTATCCTTGATACTTGCACCTGAATTTTTTCAGCCGCTACGTGATTTAGGTACTTATTACCATGCTAAAGCGCAAGCAGTAGGTGCAGCAGAATCTTTATTTACATTATTATCTAATATAGAACAACCATCCCCACAACAACCACAAAACAATCAGTTAATAACATCGGTTCAACAATTAATCATTATTACCGCACAGCAGCTAGAAATTTTTTCTCATGATAATCTACGTTTGGCTGGCCCATTAGATTTTACCATATTGTCAAATCAGCGTATTGTTTTAGTTGGTAAAAGCGGAGCTGGCAAAAGTTCATTATTAAATGTATTACTTGGTTTTCTACCTTATCGTGGCTCATTAACGGTTAATGGAATCGAGCTTAAGAATCTCGATATGACTGATTGGCGCAAACAACTTAGCTGGGTTGGTCAAAACCCCCATTTACCTGCACAAACCATCATTGAGAATATACGCCTCTATTCACCTGAAGCTTCCGTATCAGCGATCAATATTGCAATGGAAAATGCTTATGTAACTGAGTTTACTAAGGAACTACCAACAGGAGTTAATACCAAAATCGGCGAAAACGCTTCGCGCTTATCCGTTGGACAAGCACAACGGATTGCTGTTGCTCGCGCATTATTAAACCCCTGTCATCTTCTTTTATTAGATGAGCCTACAGCAAGCCTTGATATAAAAAGTGAACAACGTGTGATGACAGCACTTAATATAGCCTCTACTAAACAAACAACCTTACTGGTTACACATTTATTAACAGAAGCTGCTGCATACGATGAAATATGGGTGATGGAAAATGGTTTAATTATTGAACAAGGCACATATAGAAAGCTAAGTCAGACTAAAGGAGCTTTTAGCCGCCTCCTCTATTATCGTGCAGAGGAAATATAATATGCGTGTGCTACTTCATTTTTTTACGCTATATCGTCGTCATTGGTTACTACTTAATATTGGCATTATATTAAGCATTGTTGCGATACTAGCAAGTATTAGCCTACTGACTTTATCAAGTTGGTTTTTATCTGGAATGGCACTTGCTGGCGCTGCTGGATTGTATAATTTTAATTATATGCTAACAGCAGTAGGTATTCAAGGGTTTGCAATTATCCGCACTACGAGTCGTTACGCTGAACGCTTAATTAATCATGATGTGACTTTTCGTATATTAGCACATTTAAGGATATTTATATTTCAAAAACTATTTCCGCTATCACCTAGCGGTATCGCACATTATTGCCATGGAGATATCCTTAATCGTCTTTTAGCTGATGTCAAAAATCTTGATCACTTATATTTACGAGTAATCTCTCCTATCTTTTCAGCTTTAATTATTACTATTTTGCTCACCTTGGCGTTAATCACATTAGACTCATTTCTTGCCCTTATTCTTGGCAT
The DNA here is from genome assembly GCA_046530735.1 of Arsenophonus sp. GTDB lineage: Bacteria > Pseudomonadota > Gammaproteobacteria > Enterobacterales > Enterobacteriaceae > Arsenophonus. Next base: position 117,079 of record JBHEQV010000004.1, on the reverse strand, counting down.
AATTATGCTCTCTTTGTTGGTTATCTTACCTTTTTTCTTTTATCAGGCTGGAAAATCTATTGGATATGATCTCACTATATTTCGCAGCCAATATCGCGCTTGTTTAATCAATATTATTCAGGCACAAGAAGAACTAACTATTTTTGGCGCATTACCTCGCTTTCGGAAAATATTAACTGATCTAGAATCTAAATGGATAAAACGCCAACATCAGCAATCTAACTTAATCGCACTATCACAGTCTATTATAATTTTTGTCTCCGGCCTTATCGTAACCTTACTAATGTGGATGACGACAAATGGTGTTGGTGAGCAACATAAACCAGGTGCACTTATTGCCATGTTAGTTTTTTGTACCTTAGCTGCATTTGAAGTTTTTGGGCCGATAGCTGTTGCATTTCAATATTTAGGACAAGTTATTACTTCAGCAAATCGCTTAATGGAGTTAATTAATCAGAAACCAGCTGTAATATTTCCAGATTCAGATATAATGATCAGTAATCAAGTTGACATTAAATTACAAAAAGTGTACTTCAGTTATCCACAACAGCAACAACCAATATTACAAAATATCTCTTTCACACTCAATGCAGGTAAACATGTTGGGCTACTAGGTAAAACTGGCTGTGGTAAATCTACCTTATTACAATTATTAACTCGTGCATGGGATGTCAGCTCAGGTCAGATCTTAATAAATGATAATCCAATTAATTACTATAATGAGAAAACATTACGTAAATTAATGGCAGTAGTACCACAGCGAACACATATTTTTAGTGATACCTTACGTAATAATTTATTAATAGCAAAAGATAATGCAAGTGATTCTTTACTGAAAGAAGTATTAAAACAAGTGAACTTAGACAACTTAATTAAAAATCAAGGGCTCGATAATTGGATTGGGGAAGGAGGCCGGCAACTTTCAGGCGGTGAACAACGACGATTAGGTATCGCAAGAGCCCTACTTTATGATGCAGCAGCAATTTTATTAGACGAGCCAACTGAAGGATTAGATGTAAAAACTGAAAAACAGATACTAATTCAGTTACAACAACACTGTCACGATAAAACCTTGTTAGTTATTACGCATCGATTGCAGGGTCTAGGAAAAATGGATCAAATATATGTGATGGATAACGGAAAAATCATTGAATACGACAAACCCATAAAAAGTTTTTATAATTAAAAGGGCGCTATTTTCAATATAACTAGATTTTATAAACCTAACCTAATTAATTAATTAATTAATTAGGACTATTATATGTTTCAGCTTGATGATGAATCTTATATCTTTCCAATGCTAGAATATGCTTTATATGAGCTAAATAACTTATTACTAATCAATCGGCGGTAATCTAGCTGTTAGTAGATTACCAGCTACTTATTATGAAAGGATTTACTTTAATTTAATTCAACAGAAAACCAATTATAGTGATTAGCCAGAGATCCACGTATAGTGCTCTTAGTAGCAGAAATACACTTTAATCAAACAAAAAAGAATAAAGAAAACGACTTATACTATAAAGTTAAATCATGACTTTTAATAGGTTATTTCTGCAGCCTGTGCAAAACGGCAAGAAAAAATCTATTGGATCATACTCAACAAATAATAGCAGTTTATACTACTTTTCATCAATTTATCATTGTTCATTCTGTCCAAGTTTAGTAGTACATATAAAAAAATTAATTAGTAACTATATAGTGTTAATGTTAATAAATTTTTTTTGGATAATCGATATTTAGTCATGTTAGTCTGATGACACTCTAAACATGTACTTATTTCTTTTTATCAACATTTCCTGAATTTTAATAGTAAATTATTTTACTATTAAATAAGTAATACATGTACCGTTTCTTTAGGCATCAAAGAAATCCCCCTCGGTTACAATTTTTAAATTGTCTCATGAATATTATGATAACCTATCGATAAAAGATATTCACTAACTCAAATTATAAATTCATCTAATATAAAAGAAACTAATCCTAATCACTCTGGAGATTAACTGAAAAATATTTTTCTACCCAAACAAAAGCAACAGAGATAGTTGATTTAACATTAATATGAAAATATAAATAAACAGACTCTTCATGCTATTGAAAACTAAGTTAATTAATTTTTGTGACATTGTTTTATTTTATTTTTATCGTTTATATTGTTCAAATCGTATACTTGTTGTATATTTTAAAATATCAAACTTTAATACTGTAACTTACATACTTTAATAAAAAGTAACTTTAAATTCTATACTACTTTTATATAAGGAGAGTTTTCGGAATTATTTTGCCCGTAAAAACTTGATGATCAACTTAGAGGATTAAATGGCTAAAGAAGATAATATTGAAATGCAAGGTATAGTACTAGATACTTTGCCAAATACCATGTTCCGTGTTGAACTAGAAAATGGACACGTAGTTACTGCGCATATTTCTGGTAAAATGCGTAAAAATTATATCCGTATTCTAACGGGAGACAAAGTGACTATCGAATTAACACCTTATGATCTAAGTAAAGGCAGAATCATCTTTCGCAGCCGTTAATCACTTTTATTTTCAGTCTATTATCAGAGACGATTGGAATATAGTCTATGGTTAGAAAACTCACTATAATTAAATTATTGCATCTTTCGGTTTAGTTTTATGCATACCTTTTTATAATAAATTAATTATTCGTCTTCTTATTCATATAGATCTTAACAACCACTATAGTGATTTAATCACTAACAAAATAAAAGTTTTTTAGATAATAGTTTCTTTAGATTATCCTGGATTATTCTTGGCATCGACCTAGCTTACTTATAGCCATTAATTATAAATCCATTAATCTGTCATATTACTCATTTTAATTGAAATACCTTTTTATCAAGTTGATTGATCACTTAACAATATATTTATCAACAACTTGAACACTAATTTTTAATTTTAAATCGTTAAACTAAATAATGCTATTTAATTGATTGCAAAATTCAGGTGCAAAAATTTGTTTTATTTCTGATAATGTATCATTACTATTCCTGTTTAATAAAACCAATCGATTTACGTTATGTTTCTTGCACATCTACATTAATTAGTAATCATCAACAAGACAATATTATGAAAATTAGCCTTGCGCCATTATTATCGGTTAAATTATCTATTATCCGAATTATGATAATTTCTTATTTATTGGATTTCAGAAATACTGTTCGTATTCTGCTTATTAAGCTTATGGATGTTTTAAACAAAAGAGAGATAATACGGCATAAAATTTTATCTTACAGATATCCGCGAAACTAGATATTACCGTAAACCATTTCATGAACGCATTCATAATATTACTAGAAATATGATAGCACCGATGTTGATAGTGAGCTCAAAGTCTATGCTGCAACCAACATCCTTAATGCTGCTTTGCTATCGCCAGTAACAGTTATGGTTCCTACAGCAAACCATACAATAGAAACTGGTATTGACGTTTTTAAGATTAAAGTACTTAAGGTCATGGAATCATAACGGTAACAGAATATACTTCAACAGCTCGTGTTTCTACCGCCTTATCTAAGCATGCAAAAACGGGGAAGAATTATTACCATACCTGTATATTTATCAGGCATCTGCACCGCTAATTTTTACAAAGCTCAGGATTATTTTTATTGAAAAACAGATGATTTTTCTGCAATAACATAAGAAGATTGAAACAGCAATCACTTGAAGACTATTGGCATTAGTGCTTGCGTAGTTTATGCGATACGTGTTACGTTTATTTCTTGGCCGATGATGGCATATGCTGTCCTGTCAGAAAGCTGATTGTCTTTACCTTTTTCTAAAAATCGGCTGGACTGCCCCTGGACGTAAGAAGCTAGGCTGGAGTCGAAGATTGTTATGGAAAGTTAAAAGAAAACTGGGCATAACTTTTTAATAACTGTTGAGTGCTGAGCTTAACTGTATCTTCCAGGCTTTCTAAAGCAAACTGCTCTCTGAAGAAACTAGAAAAGATAGAGAATAGATGCCCTAGTATGCGCTGACTTCCCGTCAGCGCACTGTGACTGACGTTATAAGAACAATAAATCCGATTAAATTTGGTTTTACAACAATTTAGAATACGAAGCTGACGCGCGAAATACTATAGTTCAAAAAAACAACCATTTTAATGATATTAAAGCTATTACAGTCTGCTCAGAAATCTAGAATCGGTTTAAGGAAGTTGACCTTAGTTCTGGTTATAAAGAACATTCAATTCAAGGATGTAATGTAACCTGACTGCCATAGACAAGATTTACTAATAACTCTTACAGAGCAATAATTGAAAAAAGTTATTGATTTCTTTACAATAAAATTTATAGCCACGTTTGTATTTTAATTGTTCTGTTTTCAAATAATCTTTCTACAGATTAGATAAATTTTGTAAAAAAACAACTCTATATCATGAAATCTACTCAATTATTCTTATAATCAGTTGATATAATCATTCAATTTTTAATATAGAATTTCTTAGTAATAACTCTCTGATTATCTAACGTTATTAGAGGATAGTGACTAATTTCATGCTTGTTGGTAAAGCTTTTATAGCATTTAGTTTTATCTGAACTAAAGATGGACTCTTATCGATAATCGGCTAAAAAAGCTGACTAATACACTCTACATTAAACTCTTCAAGAGTCTCATTGCTCGCATGATATCTCCTGATATCCTATCGATCTTTAGCGATTAAAATAATAATTCATTCTTTTTTACCTACTCCTTTACTGTATTTCTAGCTTTCTTATATAAGATATAAACACTTCTCTTTAAAAGATTAAAAGAAAACGTTTCATCGATTTTAACAATAGTACTTAATATATTTATGTTGGCTGTCATCGTTGAAACAAGGAAGCAATGACACCCATCTAAATTATGTTTTCAAATCAATCCCTGTTTATTTTGCTGATTCCCATAAAGTCAATTTATTCAACATACATCACAGATAACTAAATGATTTATTCTTGTGATATAGTTTCATTATAGGACTTCTAGTAAGAAGTTAAATATTTTTCTGGAATTCGGAGATTTTATAACAATATTACTAAGTCTAATGAATTTCCACAGGGGGAGGAAAATATGTTTATTGTAATAATATTGCCAGGATAAAGTGAATTGAGTTGATTCAATCCATGAATCGATATTAGTAACATATTATCACAGAACTAACTAATGAAATATAGTTTTATTCTGGAATAGACTGAGGAAATAGTCTTTTGATCTGTATAACTGTTTTCTTTTTCATGGAAACTTCTGTAGTAAAAATTCTTCTTACAATATAAGAGATTTCTATCAATTATCTTTGCCAGGATAACCAATAACATCATTTTTTGTTAAAAATGTTCCTGTCGTCATATCAACTTCATTTCTACTAATAAGCTTAATATCACTATATATTCGCCCATTACTTTTATTGCTTTTTCTAAAAATTGCAGCATTAAATTAATATCAATACTAAAATTTTCTACTAATACAATAGAGAATCCTTTTACCGCATTTTTAATAACCTTATGTTTATTTTAATTAAAACCTGTAATTCAAATAATCATAACTTTGCATATTATTACAACTCTACAGTAATATTGCGTACCTTCTGAACGAGTAAAATCAATCAAAATATTAAATTTATCTAAATATTAATCAAATAATTACTAATTATAACATTTAAAATACCAACACTTAATTAATTTACCAGTCTCAAGTACTTATAATACTTGAGTTTTTTCTAACACTATCCCTAAAACAACCATACCCCCTGTTGTGAAATCGCTTTGATTAGTTCACGGCCAATAGCAACCTGCTCATCGGTACTAACGATACTAATACGAAATCTGAATTAATTATCTTTTTCTATCTCGATTAAAACAGATGAAACGCCCTAAGTTCAACAAAATTGATATTCATTCTAGCCGCCTAATGCGCTGAAAACATAACCATCAGTGACAAAAAAGTTATTAGAATTGATTTAACTAGTAGGATAAATTTCTATGATAAAAAATTAATTAATTAAATACAAAAATAGCTATTATTTTATAATATATTATATTTGCTTGATTTCAACACGCAGCTCTTTTGGCATTTCAAAAGTAATATTTTCTTTATGGCCAGAAAGTTCAGTCATTTTACTAGCACCTAAAATCTTTAGGCGTTCAATAACCTGACAAACAAGAATATCTGGTGCAGAAGCGCCAGCAGTTAGACCAATAATCTGCATATTTTTCAGCCAATGTTCTTGAATATCAGCAGCAGAGTCAATCAGGTAACCAGGTTTACCTGCTCTTTGTACTAATTCAGCAAGACGATTGGAATTAGAAGAATTTTTAGAACCAACAACTAATACAATATTAGCCTTATTAGCCAATTCACGTGCTGCTTCCTGACGATTGGTTGTTGCATAACAAATATCATCTTTACGTGATCCAACAATATTTGGGAAACGAGTATTTAGCGCGTCAATAACATGAGTGGTATCATCAACTGATAGAGTAGTTTGGGTCATAAAACAAAGGTTATTTTCATCTTTTACTTGTAACTTCCAGACATCTGCAGGTGATTCGACCAAATACATACCGCCTGCTGAATTCTTATATTGTCCCATTGTTCCTTCTACTTCAGGGTGCCCAACATGACCAATTAAGATCGCCTCTTTACCTTTACGGCTGGCACGCGCAACTTCCATATGTACTTTAGTTACTAACGGGCAAGTTGCATCAAATAACATGGTTAGATTACGTTTCTTAGCTTCCTGCCGTATTGCTTGAGAAACGCCATGTGCAGAAAAGATTAAAATAGAACCATCAGGAACTTCAGAAATTTGTTCAACAAAAATTGCACCGCATTGACGTAAATTGTTAACCACATAACGATTATGAACTACCTCATGACGAACATAAATAGGCGTACCATAAAGCGCCAGTGCTCGATTAACAATACTAATTGCTCGATCAACACCTGCACAAAAACCTCGAGGATTAGCCAATAATATTTGCATTTTATCTCTTATAATTCAGATTAATTTCTAAGACTTCAATATTAAAAATGATCTTCTTAGTCGTTAACCATTAATTAAATTAATGATGATAAATACTTCCTTAAGGACAGAGGCACAATGCCTGAATTTTACTACCATTTATCATGGTAAATAATATGATGGCATCACTTTTATTCATCCTAGTCTGAATAAAGTCTTTTGATATAATCTATTGGATCATATCTATTTTTAATTTATCAAGATATCATCTCCGTCTATAGTAAAGGTCTTTTCTTACCAAGAGTTAAACCAATTAATTGCTTTAAAGTATTAGCGAGAGGTTCTTTTCGCTAACTCAAAAGAAGTGCTAACTTATCCTAATCATATGTTGAATCAGCACTTGAACTATCTCAGGTTTAATCGTGAACTCACCAACACAGCACTATTATCTACTTGTACTAAATTAGCATGACCAATAAAAACCTATTATTAGAAACAAATTAATTTGTTATCAATGTAAACAAACGATAAACTAAGAACCATTTGCTCTCTTGTCTATATTGATGAAGTTATCGAAAATAATGAGTACTGTACCAACACAAATCGCTATATCAGCAATATTAAATGTTGCCCAATGCCAGTCACCAACATAAAAATCAATAAAATCAACTACAAATCCATGTACTAATCGGTCACATAAATTCCCTAATGCTCCACCAATAATCAATGCATAAGTAATATTACTCAATTTTTTGTTTACACTTTGACAATACATCATCACGATAAGCACAAAACAAATAATAATAGCAACAAAAGCAAAGAACCAACGCTGCCATCCCCCTTTATCAGCTAAAAAACTAAATGCTGCACCTGGGTTTTGAGCATAAGCCAAATTGAAATAAGGCATTAACGATATGGACTCATATAACTGAAAATTATTCAAAATTAGTTGCTTACTACCAATATCAATAATTAATATTATAACCGTTAACCATAACCAACGTAAGCCAGTATAGCAGATAAGATTTTTCATTAGGCAAACTTACGTATTTCACCGTTACCGGCTATGTTAGTAACACAGCGACCGCATAATTCTGCATACTCCGCCTCCTGACCAATATCCATTGTGTAATGCCAACAACGGGGACATTTATTACCTTCCGTCTGTTGTAAAGCAATTTTTAATCCACTGAGTTCACTATTATGTGTCTGAACTGGAGCTTGGATAATATTAATTACTTTAGCATTTGAAGTTAACAATACAAAACGTAACTCATCACCTAAACGATTAAGTATTTCAGCCAGTTCTGTATCGGCATATAAAATCACTGCGGCCTCCAACGAGCTATGAATAAGATTTTCTGCACGTGCTTGCTCAAGAATTTTATTAACTTCACTACGAATAATTAATAACTTATTCCAAAATTCATCATTAAGTGTTTCATTAACATCCAAACTAAATAAGCCAGAATAATATTCCTCAGTAAAGACATATTTGGCATGTTTACCAGGTAATTTTTGCCAAATTTCATCGGCTGTAAAAGAAAGGATTGGTGCAATCCAACGTACCAATGCTTCTACGATATGGAATAAGGCTGTCTGACAGCTACGACGCGCTAAGCTATCGCTTTTTACTGTATATTGACGATCTTTTATAATATCTAAATAGAAAGAACTCATTTCAACTGAACAAAACTGCATTAATCGCTGAACCACTGCATGAAAATCATAATTATCATAATGCATAACGATTTCCGCTTGAGCAGTTTTAGCCCGCCCTACTGCCCACCGATCTAATAGTACCATTTGTTCTGGTTTAACTTGATGTAAGGCAGGATCAAAACCGTTCAAATTAGCTAATAAGAAACGTGCTGTATTACGAATACGCCGATAGCTATCAGCAGAACGTTTTAAAATCTCACTTGAAACAGTAATTTCACTTGTGTAATCGGTTGAAGCAACCCATAACCGTAGAATATCAGCTCCTAAATCATTCATGACCTCTTGTGGACTAATAGTATTACCTAAGGATTTTGACATTTTACGGCCTTCTCCATCAACCGTAAATCCGTGGGTTAATACTTCTCGATAAGGAGCTTTTCCTTTCATAGCAGTTGATAGGATTAAAGACGACATAAACCAACCACGATGCTGATCTAAACCTTCTAAATATAAATCAGTAGAATTACCTTTAAATTCAGGGCGAACATCGACAACAGTATAATGAGTAGAACCAGAATCAAACCAGACATCAAGTGTATCGAGAACTTTAACATAATCAGCTGCATCACTTCCTAATAGGACTACAGGATCAAGATCCCACCATGCCTGTATACCTGCTTTTTCAATATGTTTAGCGACTTTTTCAATCAATTCTAACGTACGCGGATGTAATTCTTCTGTTTGTTTACACATAAATAATGCCATCGGCATACCCCAGGTGCGCTGACGCGAAATACACCAATCTGGACGATTTGCAACCATAGATTCAATTTGATTTTGCCCCCAATCTGGGATCCATGTAACACCCTTAATCTCTTTTAACAATTGTTCACGTAAACCATTTTTTTCCATACTTATAAACCACTGAGATGTCACACGATAAATAACCGGTGTTTTATGCCGCCAGCAACAAGGATAACTATGCCATAATGTTTCTTTATGTAGCAGTGTCCCTTTTGATAATAAAAGTTTAATAATTAATTTATTTGCTTTAAATATAAAAACACCATCTAAACCAGGATAAGTATTGGGTAAATAACAGCCATTTTGACCAACTGGATTAGCTACTTCAAGTTTGTATTTTTGTCCAATAAGATAATCATCTGGACCATGGCCTGGTGCGGTATGTATAACCCCAGTACCTGCGTCTAAAGTAACGTGGTCCCCTAAAATAATAGGCACATCAAAGTTCATAAATGGATGATGAAAACGCAGTAATTCCAATTCAGAACCTTTTTTACATTGAGCTAAAATTTGCCACTCTGTAGCTGCGATACGCTGCATTACTACTTCAATCAATGATTTTGCCAAAATCAAACATTCATAATTATTAACTTTAACTAATTGATATTCAAAATCAGCGTTAACCGCAATCGCACGATTTGCAGGCAACGTCCAAGGTGTTGTTGTCCAGATCACGGCTGAAACCGGTAAAGGTGATGATTTTATACCAAATTTGTTATAAACAGCATTAGGATCTACCGCATTAAAGCGTACATAAATGGATGGTGATGATTTATTATCATATTCGACTTCCGCTTCCGCTAAGGAAGAACCACAATCAGTACACCAATGAACTGGTTTAGCACCTTTTACTAAATGGCCATTTTCAATCACTTTACCTAACGCACGAATAATATTCGCTTCAGTATTAAAATTCATAGTTAAGTAAGCTTGATCCCAATCACCAAGTACACCCATTCTGATAAAATCAGCTTTCTGACCTTTAATTTGTTCTTTGGCGTATTTACGACACTTTTCATGAAAAATAGCTGCAAAAACCTTATCTTCAGATTTACCAGTAATTTGTTCAACTTTATGTTCAATTGGTAAACCATGACAATCCCAACCAGGAATATATGGCGAATCAAACCCGGCTAATCCTTTAGATTTAATAATAATATCTTTGAGAATTTTATTAACTGAGTGACCAATATGAAGACTACCGTTTGCATAAGGAGGACCATCATGGAGTATAAACATCTCTTTGCCTATTTTAGCCTGGCGAATAGATTGGTACAAACCTTCTTTATACCAACGGGCTAACATTTGTGGTTCTCGTTTAGAGAGATCAGCACGCATAGGGAAATCTGTTTCCGGTAAATTCAGAGTATTTTTATAATCATTCATTTAAATTCTCAGTTTTAATTTTTGGCTAAATATTTTAATTATGACGACTGGAAGAATTGTCTTGCAGCCATTACATCTTTACCGATTTGCTGTCTTAATTCATCAATAGAAGCAAATTGCTTCTCATTTCGCAATTTTTTACGTAATACAATATCAATATGACACCCATATATATCTATATGCACATCTATTAAATGAACTTCAATTTGCTGATCTACCCCATTCACTGTTGGCCGTGTGCCAATATTTGCAACTGCCTGCAATGGATGATCGGCTAAACCATACACTTCTACCACATAAACGCCTTTAAGAGGAATAACTAAACATTTAAATAATATATTTGCAGTAGGAAATCCAATCGCACCACCAATCTGGCGACCATGAACCACTCGACCACTTAATCGGTAAGGATGTCCCATAAGATTCTCAGCAAGGATAAGATCATCACTTAATAGTGCTTTCCTAATAGCAGTACTACTAACTCGCTGTCCAGAGTTACAAAAACTTTTAGTATTAGCCACTTCAAAACCATATTCTTCTCCTGCTTTACAAAGATATTTAAAATCACCCTGTCTATTTTTACCAAAGTGAAAATCATCGCCAATTACTAAAAATTTAACCCTCAATTTTCTCACCAGCAATTGTGAAACAAAAGTTTCCGGTATCAATGAAGCAAATATGGAGTTAAATTTGATACACAGTAAATAATCAACATCATATTCAATAAAGTATTTTACTTTATCACATAAACGCGTTAAACGTGCTGGTGCATTTGCGCCCAAAAAAAATTCCAGTGGTTGTGGTTCAAAAATCATGACCATTGTTGGTGCTCCTCCGAGACGCTGACTCTCTTGTTTTAAATATTTCAATAATGTATGATGTCCTCGATGAACAGAATCAAAATTTCCAATAGTCAATACACAACCATGATGATATGTGTTAATATTATGTATACCACGTACTAACTTCATAATCAGCTCAATATATTAAAATTGCTGGATTATACCGTTTTACTATCTTGAAGGTTAAGTCATTATTTGATTAATGTTTATAAGAAAGATGATAAATGGTTATTTTGTCAGTAAGACTGATACTTAACCTAATCATTTTTCTATAATTCATTCTGCTTTTTATATTTAAAATTCTTTACTCACTTAGTAAACTAATAAAATTTCCGATCATCGCAATAAATCATATTTCTATATGTGATGCTTATTTACACAAATTTATATAAATTAATTGACAAATGAAGGCTAAAAAGGCATTGTTCTCTATCCTATAGAGATTGTACTCGATAGAATAAATATTTAGGAGTAGACCTTGGCTAATATCAAATCAGCTAAGAAACGTGCTATACAATCAGAGAAACGCCGTCAACATAATGCTAGTCGTGGTTCTATGGTACGTACTTTTATTAAAAAAGTTTATGCTGCTATTGCTACAGGCGATAAAGAAGCAGCACAAAAAGCATTTAACAATATGCAACCTATTGTTGATCGCTATGCTAGCAAAGGCTTGATCTATAAAAATAAAGCTGCACGTCATAAAGCAAATTTAGTAGCACAAATCAAATCAATGTGATTTATTTTAATTTTTTAAAAACCCGGCTTCAGCTGATTTTTATGGATGTTAAAATAACTCTTATTGTTTATTTAATGTTGATTAAATAATTAAAAAATATTTTTATAGACGCATTTTCACTGCTAGATGCTGAATCATACATCAGCAATGTAGCATATTATTCTTCTTTTACTTTATTCATAAAAGCAATTTCAAAAATTTCATTATCTAAAAAATACCGCTAGCGTATAGAAAGTAATGGAGCGAAATATACTGCATTATGATATATATTAAATGCTTTTATCAATTTTGCATTATTAAATTCACCTAGAATTTCTACCTATAAATTATTATTTTGGATTAAAAAAAAAGAAACCAACATAGAGCACCAATACCGTAAATCAATAATCATTATTTTCTAAACATAGAAAAGAAATTTTCTTCTGTATTAGTGGTTTACGACAATAAATTAATGCTACATCATCCAAGATTGACGGGAAATGATTTATTTTTATTAGAATAAATCAATCTGGCAATTAAATATAATCATATCTAACTTATCTTGATTTAATTGATTCAATAAAGCTTGTAGATCAATTTAAAACAACGTAAATATTGGATCTGCTAATATTCAATGATAGCGGTTTCAAGAACGCAGCTTAGACACTGTTTAGCTAAAACATTAACAACACCAACATTAAATAACAAATTCGTTTATGACTATAATTAACAATATTTAACATTCCTTGCTTAGCACAAATATTTTATCAGCCTAACGGAAACCAATTTTCCTAGTTCTGACGGAATCAGCCATCGGCTCTATCTACCTTTTAAATAATTTACCATTCAAACGTTCTTCTAATCTATTGATGTAATCTGTTATTTTTAAGCGTTAAATAAAACTTTTCAGTTGCGTCAACTACCGACCCCCTCTCTTTACAATCATGTGATAAGTAATAAAGATTATTAAAATTGAAATGCAACATTCTAATATCAATTTCTTCTATACCACTAATAACTATTTATATATGTTATCTTCTGAATATCATAAGATATGTGATCATTTTCTTTACTTAAAAAGATACTCGCACTACAAATAAAAATATCGTATTGCGAGCACAAAAAGAATATTTATATCACATAAATATAATTTATAACTAACTTTATCCTGCCTAATTAGCAGTTTTAGTGTTAATTACCTTTTTTTGGTAAAACACTATTCAATAATATTAATCCTAATATCGCCGCTATCGTCGAACCAATAAGGATCCCAAACCGTGAATAAGTACTAAAATTATCTAAACCTTTAAATGCTAAACTAGCAATAAAAATTGACATAGTAAAACCAGTGCCACAGAGTACTGATACAGCAAATATCTGCTTAAGGTTAATTTTAACGGGTAATTTCGCAACACCTAATTTTAACGCTAACCAACTAAATAGAAATATACCTGTTGGTTTACCAATTAATAAACCTAATGAAACACCGATCAGTAAACTACTGGCAAAATTAGTTAAGGTAATACCATTAAGTTGTATACCTACATTAGCAAATGCAAATAATGGTAAAATTAAATAAGCAACCCAAGGATGTAAAAGATGTTCTAATTGTTCAGAGAGTGAATTATTTTGCCTACCTTTAAGTGGTATTAAAAAGCCCAGAATAATACCTGCTAATGTTGTATGGATACCTGATTTTAAAATACAAACCCATAAGATAATTCCAACAACTAAATAAGCAGATGTATTTTCAATTTTGCGCCAATTCATCCATGTTAATACTAACAGAGAAAGTATAGTTAATCCTAGTGATAGGATAGAAATAGATTTAGTATAAAATAGAGCAACAATAATAATTACGCCCAGATCATCAATAATTGCCAACGCGAGTAGAAATACTTTTAACTCTGTTAGTACACGTTTACCTAAAAGTGCCATAATACCCAGTACAAATGCAATATCTGTCGCCGTTGGGATCGCCCAACCCTGCCTGGCAATTTCATCATTTATATTAAAAAACAGATATACTAAAGCAGGTAATAGCATACCTCCTATAGCAGCAATAATGGGGAATATTACTTTATCGCGACCTGCTAATGATCCATCTATTAGTTCTCGTTTAACTTCCAGGCCAACAACTAAAAAGAAAATGACCATTAAACCATCATTGATCCACCATAAAAACGGTTTATCAATATTTAATGTGCTGATTTTAAAGGCAATAGAAATATTAAGAAATTGCTGATAAATACCTTGTAATGGAGTATTAGCTATAATTAAAGCTAAAATAGCAGCAATAATTAACAACACTCCACTTGCTGCCTCTAACTTTAAAAACTGTCGTATAATTGCTGTCATTACTATAACCTCGGCGTTAATCATCTCCAATTAATTTTAATCTAATACCATACAATTTAAAAAAACTATTTTTAGCAAAAAAATTCATATATCCTAGCCGTCACTAACTATATAGACGGTATTTTATCAGTTAAATATTTAAAGTTTAGTTAACATTAAAAAAACAGTTAATTAATCTTGATACTAAAAAGTAGGTAATAAAACTCAATATCAACGTTACTGCGCATAGATCTAAAGAACTCGTTGCAGTAGAAGATACTTTATCAAGAATAAAAAATTAAACTAGACTAAACTTTTGTGAATAACCTAGAGTGCATGACTTAACCGTATCTCTGCACTTTCTACAGGAAGACGGGTGCCATTAGCTTTTAGAATGATGTGCAATGGGCAAAAAGATATTCCTGTATATGTGACACAAAGGCCTTAGCTACATAAATAACTAATGTACTACATCTTCATACTCATCAAAGGCATGTAGCACACCAAAAGTTAAGAGTAAGTTTGCCGTGGGTCCTTTGGGTATGAGATAGCTGTGATCCTACTAATAAATCTCTTGATGTTTTGTTGAAAAGGTTTTTCAGTAAAGGTATCTACTGCAGCGATGAGAAAGCTTGAGAAAAACGAGAAGAACGGGCTGAGCATTCTATGCCTTGCTATCAGCGCATTGGGAATCAATAAGAATGACGAATTCAATTGAATTGGCTTTTGTGAGAATGAGGCTTTGAAGGCGATCCCGCAAAACGATATGCTTCTAGAAAACAACCTTTCAATGCTTATTTAAGCTGATCCCCATAGTCTGCTTAAAAAAGTTTAAACAGGATAAATAAGAGGGAGGATAACTTTATCTGACTATGCTGACAAACAACGTCTAATTTAAGAATAGAAAACAGATTTACGATGCATTAGAGAAAAAATTTATCTATCCTATATTAGTTATGCTAATAACTTTTATTAATCTATTATTGTTTTAATAGAAAATCAATATTCTAAGAATTATATTAAGAATATGTCGTGCAAAAAATTATTAGTAATGGGGTAACTGCCAATGAAAAGAATAAAATAGCATATAAATATGACTTTAATATTCGCAATACCCACTCTATTAATACCAAAAAAGTGTCGCGGCGTAACAAATAAATCCTAGTCCCTATCTAACAACATATCTATTACCTAATAAAAAATAAAGATAATCATTTATGCTTGGCTATTTATTTTTTGGGAAAAAATGCCTAAGAATAATGTAGCTTTTGAATAAGAAATATAATGAACAAAACAACTATAACTCGGCAAGAGGGAAGGAATAATAGAAATAAATAAAAATACACTGACTAATTGATATAAGTTTAGAATTATTAGTTACTAATATAAAATCCGTACAAAAAGAAATCGCCTCATTTATTTATAAAATAATTTTATATTGAAGTTGTTAAATTTGATCAATGCTCTCGTTGAGAGCAAAATTGATCTCATTAGGAACAAAAATATCAATTTTTAACATAGTAAAATTTGAACAACAGTTATATAACACCATGCGGAAAAAGAATTAAAAATCACTTAGTAAAGTGAATAAAAATAAGCTTATAAGAGTTGAGCGACAAAAAGAAATTTGAATTATGGAGAATAGCAAAGTTAGATAATTTCCCTAATATTATATTTAACAAAGCCTGTTTGAAATGAATTTAAGCAAAGGCTAACAAAAAATCTTTAGATAAAGACAAAGGTAGACTTAGTTTTTAGTTCCTACATTTCAGTAGTACCCAATTAAAAGATATTACAGAATCAAAAAATATCTAGTACTATTAAAAAATGAAATAGGCAGAAACAATGTAAGATTGGAAAGTAAAGCCAGTCAGAAAAAAATAAGAAATAGAAATACCCGATTATAAAAAAAAGAAATTTCTATTAATAGCAAAAGCAAAGCATTTAGTATTACTAAATTAATAAGTGAGATCCATTGAAAGAGATTAGAAATAAATAGGAAATCACCTGTTTTTAAGCTTTTATTAGCTAAAAACGCATTAAATGGTTAAAACTGGATAAAGAAGAAAAATTAAATCAATGAATCTTCTGAACCACTTAGATGAACGGTTAAATTTGTGTTTTCAATGGATTTGTATCATCCTAATATCATTAATTTAGATAGTTATAATTGATATACTAAAGAAAAATTGCATTGATAGAACCAGAAAACAGGAAATCGAAAAAATCTATAAGAGTAGCTGCAAACAATACAGATTTCTGTATTCTGATTCTACAACTGGATAATTATCTAAATGAGTATTCGTACATAGAATATCAGTAAACAATCTGATGCCTCACAAAAAATTTAATTAAAAAAATGCAGATAGATCCTTATATAAAATAGGAGAACAGTATTAAAACGAGCCGGAATAAAAATTTTGTTTCCATGATCTGAGAACACACATAAAGCAATTAGTTAATTCAATCTGTCATTCTTATCTATGTTCTAAAAAAAATAGGTTGATGGTAATTAGTCGAAATGCTAAGGTAATATGCATACTTAGCACTTAATTATATTGCATCTTACTGAACACAATAAACAAATTAACGGCATTTTGATAGATTTAATAAAAATCTTAAATCATGCTATAAATTTGTTCCAGTAAAATATTAAAATGCTGACATCATCTAATCTATTGGTCTTATTAAGATTTCATATATAATTCGAACCTATTATTTGCGCCTTATAATAGATATAACTTATTGTTTTAACTCATAAAAATTATTTAATTCAGTTTAAATATGCTGTAATAAAAAGAATTTTATATGTTATATAATTTCATTTTATAACATAACATTTTACCTTAACGACATCCGTAATAGCAGGAATATCTTCACTTGCAGTAAGATCAAAAGCATTAAACAAAATAGTAAACGTATTACGTATTGCAATCGTCAATCACCATAGGTGCAGGATCCTTGTATCTAAAATTTACTATTTCGGAGAAAGATTTTTCTTTATAATTACCATAAAGATAGCACTCGTAAATTCCTTTTACTGAAAGATCATCCTAAGTAATCCTTCGCAGAAGGAACACCATAAAAACCCTCGCTGCAATTTCATTATATCAGAAAAGTCTATTTCTGAACACGCTAGAACTATAAAATAGCTATTTAAGATTACATCAATATTCAAAAAAAAAAGATGGAAAATCGCTTTTATGATAAAATAATCAATAGGCTGAGAACTAAATGTTAAATAGTAGATAGATTAGTCTATCTATATCTGATAGGAAAATAAACAATCATTCAGATCAAACGTATTCTTGCAGAGCTTATAGAACGTGGAGTAAATACCAGGGCAAATAAAGTTAGAAGATAACCTTTCATTCTGTATTCAATTTTAGGTTATTTGTAGAAAACAATCCAGCTAACATTAACAGAAAAACTATTTACAGGCTTAACCGAAATCTGCAGCAAGCGTCATTCCTCCACAGTAAAAACGTATAAATAAAACGCTTTTGGATCATTTTTATCATGGGTTGAGAAATGGGACCCTAAGCAAGCTATTATGATTGCTTGTTGTAATAAAATCAACCCACCCAGTCATCCAGACTTCGCTCAATTTAATCCTGCTGCATACCTTTTTATCGCTGGGCAGACCCACCTTCCTCGTTAAAAATAACTACCAATACTTGTATCAATTGGATAAAAATAAAACTCTTAGAAATATCCTTAATATATCAAAAAATAGTAATTTCTATTTTATCTCTACTGTAAAATAAGAACGTCATTGAGATTCTAAAATGGCAGAGAAAATATCTAAACGCATATTTATTTTTAAAGAAATACAAATAAGGCCATTTTCTATTCACTGAACATACAATAAATAACTCTGTAAATTCTGTAATTTTACATTGATTTTAATAAATTTATAACAAGATATATTCACTGCATCTTTAAAATACTAGAAGAAATATTGGCATTAGTACAAAAATGCGTAATAGACTTCAAAATCAAAAAAGGCCAGACATATCCAACGATAAATTACGATAGGTATTAATTCTCTAAGATAAAAACGAGAAATACTTGTTTTATGATGGATATAATTTTGCATAGATTAGTTATTAGCTATGAACCTTCCTAATAGATTAGGAATATAGAACCTTATTCCACTAGTAATAGTGTTTTGCGGATACAAAATAAATAAGTATATAATTAATAAAAATAGGTATAACTGCTATACAACAAATGGATTTATGGGTTGCCTACCCTAATAAAAAAATTAAAAATCCTTTATAAGGGAATGCTTACTATTAAAATAGTCTTAAATTTTTTAATTTATTTCTAATTGATTTTGTTATTACCCTGATTATACAAGTATCAATGATGATAATTAAACACAATACGGTCTGGTTTAACCCTCTCTGTGGGTAGGACTTGAAGCTACCATCAGCGCAATTTTTTTGGGTGCGCTTGCTGATAAATATAGTCGTAAAAATTATTTTTCTCATGTATTTTATTACTTCTAATATTTTACTGAAGTATCTGCACTAATGCTTGAATATAATTGGCTCTTTTTGTCAATCATATGAGTTTGCGTAAGCATAGGTATTGGAGGGCTTAATATGATTCCAGAATTCTTATGGGATTCAAGAATTTATACCTTCTAAAAAAGCTATTTACTAGTAGTCTGACTTCATCATTTATATTATTTTGCCTATTTCTGGATCATTCATAACTCCTTATCTGATTGAACAGTTTGGTTTGAGAGAACTTTTAATTATTAATTATCTTCCTGCTATTTTATTAAAATGAAAAATTCATTCCAAAATCACAACGATATTTTCTCTCTATGGCATTTCAGAATATCCGTGAAGCTTATACATGGGAGACTAATATCTCTGTAAACTACAATTGAGCATTAACCTAAATATATATATAGATTAACAAAAGATCTCATCTAAATATAATAATATATTATCCAAAATAACTTACTATTATCTCCATTAATGAATTTTCTTTTATACTTGGAAGTTTTACTATTCAATTCATGATGGACTAGTATTATTGAATTACGTTTTCCATTTTAGTATTAATATTGTAGTGAATTTTTATTCATGATATGCACTTTATGAGATTTAATTAACTAATTATTTTTAAAATGCCTTTCCGATTATCTTGAAATACGTCGAACATTCTTTTATTTAGTCTTATTAGTGCGATTGTATATATAATTGCAGCACTATCTATAGAGATTAATACAGTCGTACATTTTTAAATTTAAATAATATCTTTAGGCTGGATTTTTCTTGATACTCTATCGCTATTATATTTAGCGACGGTGCATTTGATGAAGAAATGTTTTCTAATTCAGGTGGTGTACTCAACCTGTCTTGAACTCGGTTATGATGTAGCGGTACTGATAAAATCATTGGTCCTATTTTTATCGGATTTAGTGGCCTCCTCCCCTCCTGATAGCAAAAATTTTTTTTTGAAAAATATCATTTTCGTATCTTTTTATATTTATTTATGTTTATTTTATCGGCTCTATCGTTTATATGTTTTCTCACGAAACCCGTAATATTCAACTTAAAGGTATATAATTAATACCAGTCTATAACTTAGATTTGTTAGTAGTTATAGATATGAACTTAATTACTTAGAAAAATATCTTATCTAAAAATTTATTTTAAATTAAATTTTTCCTGCTCATTGCCATATATTCTGTATAAAATCAATAATCAATAATTTATTATTTATTAATATATCAAATGGATATAAAGAAGCGCATACAAGTACTAATACACAAAATATTCGTTCTAACTTAGGGAATTTACTAGGATTCAGTATTGGCATACAGAAACGTCGACGACATGGCCACAGTAACGGTATTCCTGCTGGTGTTAACATATCAGCTACAAGGTGGCTAGTATAGCCAACTATCATGGAATGAACAAAATCTACTGGTATAGGAATGATAATTCGTGATAATAAGTCTGAAGAAAAAAATATGCTGCCTCCTATAATAGCCAGGAGGCTGTGAGTAATACCTCTATGACCAAACACTTTAGCAATTGGTATTGAAAGCCATTTTAATCTCTGGCCTAAAAAAGACTTTGGGTGATCGATGTCTGGCAATAGACAGGTTATTATTCCGGCAATAATAATATGCCACCAGTTCCCTTGAGCTAATTCTGGTGATAACTCTAATTTTTTCGCAAAAATAGCGCTTGCTAAAGCAAAGATGAAATGGCCGCCAGCAGTCATAGTAACCACACATAGTTATATTTAATTATGATTATTTATCTATGTGTAGAATGTAGCTAAAATAATTAAATAATCAATAATTTACTAAGTTAAAAACTCCGTCAATCCTGGGATAGCTGATGCAATATCCATCAGAAGCGATCTGACTTATTTATAGGTTCAGTAATTTCAATAGTAGACTATCCACTTAACTTAGTATGCTACATCATAGAAAACCATGAAAAAAACCTCACTATCCAAAACATGATTCATTGTTCAAAAAATTTCTTAGTGATGTTGCTATAAATAGGAATTTTTTAGAGATACATTTTGCCATCTCATATTATATAGCGTTAAGAGATTCCAACTCTCTAACTAGAGAGTTGTATAGCTTTATTGAAGACGATTTAGTACCCAATGTTTAGATATCTCTATTCTAGAAAGATGAAAATGACGAAGATTATATCTATACATTACTTGAATATCAAGGTTAATTCTCAAGAAAATGATAGCGTGGTGTTTAATACATTATAGTATGCTAGCGATAAAACGGAATATCGAACAAGGCAATAATTTTTTACCTGTAATTATACCGATTTTCTTCTATTACAGCACCACATCACCCTATCTGTACAGCAGCCAATAGTTCAGATTGCTTTGCTAAACCTGAACTAGCAAAATTAGTTTATAGGCAATCATTTCCGCTAGTTTATATTGATACAATATTAGATCAGGATATCCTGATGCACCACTGAGTAGAAGTTCTATAACTGGCACAAAAGCATATCCGAATGCGATATGATATATTTAATTTTCCTCAGAATTAGTTGATCTAATATAAAATAACAGTATTAAAAAAATAATATAATATTTATTAGCTTAAATAGCTAAAACAAAAGATACGGTTGATATCAAAGGATTCATATGAACTCTTGTGAAAATATACAACTTACCGATAGGATTTTATGACTATTGTAGAACAACTTGAGGGTAAAGGTGAAAATAGGCTACCAATTAAGTTAAAAGGATGCTATTGACAAAATTAGAACTCGGTAACTTCTATCTGATGCTACAGAGCGTAATTTAATGAAGATTACTACTGGTCTATCAGATAGTAAACTAAATAAACTATTAGTTAATATAATACATACATTTAAATAAATGACCCAAAATTGGCATATATGTTAATCAGCTACTTTTTATAAAAATATTCCTTACTTCTTGAGTAAAGTTTTTATTTCCTTTAATTTTGGATAAAGCTTCTCTGACCGCTCTTCGCAATAGATATTAACCGCAAGGCTGCTCGTTTTTCTTTTCTGGAAAATTCAAAAATAATTAATTATACGGGTTTAGTAACTCCAGAAAAAACATATCTATTCTCCTAGAAGAGATATTACTAGTTCTGTAATCAGTTCATTATTCATTCTTAATGAATCAGTCATTATAACTTGTATATCAAGTAGTTGTGATGATATTTGAGTGCTTATTTCTTTTTATAATTTGCTAACCTTATTAATCTTTATCACCTTACTTACTTTATTATTGTTTAATAAATTTAGCGTAATTTGGTCATATTTTAGTGATAGATGATCATTTAGCAACTAAATTATATATTATTTAAGTTTATTAACTTATAAAACTTTTTCTATTGCTTCTGCTCCAGCTTTTTTCTATCTAATTCATAAGTTTTTGCAGTATTCAACGATAAATCGACCATGTTTGCAAACACTTCTTGCGTCAGTTTTTCAGATTTTTTAATAGATCATAATTTTCTGCATAATTAATTTATAGAAATATACATACATAAGCACACTATTATCATTAAGTAACCCTAAACCTACTAAATGAAAGCAAACACTAAGAATAACCTAAAATTTACTGAAAAACTTTATATATCATGCTCATTTACTTAATACAAAAGTAATAGATTATAGATCTATATTCTGAGATAAAGGACTTATAGAGACTTAAAGGCACCTAGAAGCACTTTAAAATAGATGAGAGGAATTATCGGATGATTAAAAATCACTACGAAGTTAAATATCCGCTTGATATAATTATCGTAAAGAAATTTTCTAAGGTTTTTGAAAATTGAAGATTGTTGTTAAAAAATGATTTTCAATAATAAATTTTCTGCAGTTGATATGAGAGATCTAGATAAATCAAACGCTAGAATTGACTAAAGGTGAATTTATCTCCATAAATTCAATCATATAATACAAAAAGTCTACTTAACCGTCCCGCAAAAGAATGAAAGACTTGAACTAAGTGACTTGAATTGAATAACAAAAAATAAATTAAACAAAAATAAATAGCAAGCGTTTAGCTCTATGACACCTTCTTTAATAAAACAGTATCAGTAAGATAAAATCTACAAAATTGATAGCAGGGAAGTTGTACTTGTAATCTGATGATAACTGAGAATGAAATTTATTAAAAGAGAAATTGAGTCTGATTTATGTATAGATTTTTTAAAAAAGATATGCCGATACAAGTTGTACACAAAGACTAAATAACTAATAAATAAATTTGTAGTAAATACGTTTCATACTTATGGTAAATTTTCTTATGGAGAGATTTATTAATAAATTAATACTTGTCAAACATTCTCGTGAACATCATCAAATGCATTATCATAATTAACCTGGAATAGGAATAATAAGATTAAGTTTACTAAAAAAACGCTCAACTGAAGAAATCATTAATAATATATGAGATGAACCCGCCAAACATAACACATATGATACGATATTGTAAATATTCTTTCGTTATTTAAAATTAAGTAAAATAGGAATGTGGGGTGTGTGTAATCCCTCATTCTGATAGAAGCAATAATCGATATCTGCTAAAATTTATTTTTATATAGTCAAGAACTGCTATTACAGCAAAAGGAAGTAGTATGAACATTCAAACTGAAAATAAAATTTTTTGGAGTAAGAAATACTTAACAAATTGAGGAATATATCTTTATATACTAAAGGTTGAATACTTATAAGAATACTTGACTAATTTCTATATGGCTTAACTATTTTTAACTTAAAATCAGGTAAAAATATGATGTTTACTTCTGACACTAGAAACAACAAATAGCTTTAATAATACGCTCTATGATCATTATGCAGACAGCAGCATAAATTCTATATATGATGCGCGATGCCGTAATATTTACTACGAGATTCCAGTTTGATTTATTAATATAATGGAATCAAATATATAAGCGTAAAATAAACTGAGAACAGGAATAATTACTGCGTCTCAATTTGACTGCTTCATCACAAATTTTTATATGGGATTTGGTAAACTGAAAAAGGATACGTACTACATATTGTCTTGAGGTTATTAAGGATAAAAAATCCAAATTTAGCTTAAATAATAAGAACATCGAGCATAATCATGAACAAAATCCAGATAGCTAGAATACTCTATTAAGAGTACAAAGAAATTTATGTCACCATGATAAATTTTCCTTCAGTGATTCTGACAATAGTCCAGATAAATTAATTGGAAATAATGGTGTTATCGAAATTAAGTCTCTTACCACCGTTGTACATTTTAAAACATTGAAACATAAAATTTATGATCTAACTTATAAATGACAATTGATAGACCACCTTAATTGTACAGCGCGTGATTGAGTGAATTTTATTAGTTATTCCTATGTTGTCCTACAGAAGACAAACAACTCATCTTTCATTGTCTTTTGATAAAAAATTATCAATCTGACTGAATCAATTTCATCTAGAATAAAAGAATTTTTCTAATTTAATAGAAATGTAATCAATGTTATAATCCAATAATATGATCGCTTTAGAGAAAGCATATCATGCAAAATTTAAAAAAAATACACCAGGATTTAAATACGCAAAAAGCAAATTGGACGATTTGCAAAATATAAAAACAAAACTTATAATAGCATTTTAGAATGGCCGTTAAACCACTACTTTAAAAGTATCAATCAAATATTAAAATAGATGATGATATATCGACAATCGCCATTACGTGAAGTCACTGATAACATTAATAAATAAATAAATAATTTATGTTTTTAGCACCATCTTTTGTTCCTAAATCAGAATAAAAAAGCATTAAATGAGTGCAATTAACGGGAGTAATCCATTTCATATGCTAAAAATATGCGTTAAATGAACTCTTTGCTATTGATAGCTCTAAGAGCTTAGACATGAACGAATACGGATAACAAAAAAAGTGTAGTAATTAACGCAAATTAGACAAAATTTAAAAAAAATTGACTGATAAGTAATGCAGCTAATTCTTGTTAAAATCTGAAAGTGTCTTAGATATGGTTTAAATTTATTTAGTGAACTAACATCAGAAAAAATAAAACAAGTTTACGATCTACGTAAATCAGAACCGGAATTGAAAATGAGTATAAAACTATGATATTTTCTGAAAATCTTGCCAGTATAACTATACTATTCAGAGAATTTCAAGAAGCAAGTTAATTGCCATCTTTCTTTACCTATCAAGAAAGATACGATTATTATGAAAATCCTTAGATGCAATGTCGAATGTTTAATGACAAAACTAAAATTTTCTATTTATCTGACTAGAGTAAATAAAGTTACCGTCATTATCTAGTAATTTTTTTTGAAAGTTGAATTAGCTAAAATGGCCACGGGAAAACAACTGGTGTCGCTATAATTAACAAGATTAATTTTTCCAGTAAGCAAGAAAATAAACATCATCAAATTAACCATTAGATGGTTAACCTATAAATGTAATGTCAGAACAGTTTTATGACACCGATATTTATTTTTAAAATAAAAGGTTTAACAAAACCGCAATTCATACTTGTGCAGTTTAGACAAGCTATTATATTTATAGCTAATACTATAACAAAAAAATTTTAATTTAACATCACAAATTATCAAGCAGACATATTCGATAAGCGTTTTTTTAGGTCTATCATAACCAGCATTGCACTCTTATAATGATAAGACATAAGGATCCGCTAAGTTCTTGACTACCAGTATGCCAACCTTCCTGTTACGTCCCTCTATTCCCCGCATTAACATCGGGATGTAAGATTTAAAAACTTATTTAAAAGGAACTGCTATGCTGTTATATCCAAAACCAAAAATTATCTTGGTTTATTAATACCTTCTAAACCATTCTAGAATACTTAACTACCTTTTATGACAAACGATCGCTTACACGCCAAAATCGCCGCATCTTCACATCAGCTTATTCAAAGACAGTTACTCTTATCTTAAGCTGGTCGTAAATCTGTGCGTACAGTTCATAAAGAAAAATTAATATGAGAATTGTTAATATTCAACTACTCAACAAGAAAAAATAAGACCAAAAATTAGTCATGAAATCTACACTAGACTTATTAGAGCGATAGAAGTGTTAGATATATTTACGAGTACATTAACAAACATTCCTTAGAACATGAACTAATGCCTTATCTTCCTGAAATTATTGATCATTTACGAGAAGATATTAGTTCTATTTTAAGAAAATAGAACGAATAGAATAGTTGAATGATAGTTTATCTAAAACTGATTTACCTGAAGAAAATAATTTATAATAGCTACGTCATGACTAATGTTACCTTATCTCTATTTTAAATTAAAATGAGGAATAGACGTTTCTTATAACTAAAATGATACTGGTTTTACTCAGTGAAATAAAAAAAATTAAAGGAAACGCTACTACTTTTGTCAATTACGTTGAGACAATACAAAATATTTGATATGATACATAGGATTATTTCTTGCTGAAATAAAAAATTTAATCGTATAATTAATACACAATTAGGAAAATAACGAGTATTTATTATACTCATAATCTGCAAGGTTAAAAATAACTTAAAGTTAAGAGTACGAGACTAAAAATCAAAAATGAGGTAGCTATAAATAAAATTTTTATGATTGGAGTTTTAATAAAAGTTTAGATAAATTATCTAAACATTACCACAAATTGGCTAAAGGTTGCAAAACACTTACATATTAACGTTGAAACGGCTAATATGAGTTTAAGTAAGTAAGGAACCATAAAAGATAAAAAAGACATATATTAAAACATAAACCATCACAAATCCTCCATTTGAAAAAATTGAAATCACTTAATCTAAATTTGTAGAACTTTCTAGTTGGCTACTAAAACTAGTCTTAGATTTCTGGCTACAGAATATCGAAAGAAAATTAATAACCCAATTAAATCCTAGATATGACGATCATTCCGTCTATTAAACTGCTATAAAAATTCCGAAACAACAGACATCAGAAAAAAAATTATTAGCTAGTATCAGAAATGGCTAACAAGAACTTTTTAAGTCGCAACAAGCCCCACGAATCCAGCAACCCAGAACCCACCCCCCTCAATTTATCATGAATAACTTCTCCTAGAAGGATTATAGATAACTCAGATGGCTGATTAAGTTAGGGATTATGTATTAACTACAATACAGAAATTACAATCATGTGTTAAAATTAACAGACCTGAATACACCACCTAAATCAGTGGAATACATGGTTTTTGAGGAATTAAAAGCTATCTATGAAAAACACGGCATGTTCAAATAAGGACTACCGCAATATATTCCTTATAGTATAGAGGTTGAGACAAGAAACTAATGCCATGCTTAGTTGACCAAAAGATTAACCTAGTTGGAACAACTTGAAAAAAACAGGAAAATACCGTAAGCCTCGCAAGATTAAAATGCTTATGCATATTTGAATATGTTGAAACGCTTTACAGAATATTACTCCTGGATAACTAGAAGCCAATTAATCCTGATACGCACGTTGCTTAAAATTCTAGCATTGACCTATGGAATCAGATTGTCCTTAACTTATGAATTATAACAGCAGTTTAGTTATGTGCAAAAAGACCGGTGTATAAGCAAGAATTATCTAGTACTGACGATTACGAAATACCTTATCAAGAAGCATGAAATTCAGCATTACTTATAATGACCCTCTATGGGATTACATGAGCATTCAAGTCAACATGTAGCAAAAGCGCTGAGTGCTCTGAGTTTAAAATTATCAAATGCTATACGTAACCTAACTTGCTCATTATCAACGAAGTAATGGTCAGTTTGGTAACGTTGGCAGAAAAGATAATTTTTTAAAGTTTATAAACATCTGCTTACAAGCAGATGAAAGCAACGATACTCATCACCAATCTGCGCTGCATGAACTATCTAAATTTATTTGAGAACAAGTAATTGATCAGATTAACCACGAGAGGGAAGGAGGCCCAGATTGCACTATGCATTCATATGATGGAGAGTACTGATCAGGAAATCGTATAGATTTAGCATAAACAGAAATCAATTTTAAGATTGATAAAATGCCTATAACGGTATTTTTAGCCAGTACAAACCCCCCATAAGAAACTATTCTCTATCACTATTAAAAAATAGAATAGTATCCCTAGATGGATTTATTAATTTTATCTAGCACTAAAAACATATTTACAAAAAAGGCTAGTTTCAATACGAGGCTATTAGCACGCGACAAGTCAATAGGTATTCTGAACCCCATTAGTGGAAAGGATTTCATTTTGAGAAAAATACTAAATATTAATAAAAATGGTGGGGTGTTTTCGTAAAACTCAAAAAAAGTCGAAATAACCAGCCTTACACACCTCGATGTATGATTAACAAAGTTTACGATCTCCGTTATAGAAAAATCTTATATTGTTTTAAAACACTATGCTAATCAGCAAAACGTCAAGATATTTAAAAGATAGGTGAAAACATATATATAAAATATTTAAAACACTAGATCCAAATTTAGTTTAAAATTAAATGTCGTTATCGATAAAAATAACGCGGTATGCGAAAAGTTCTTAACTGAATATCATAACGCGCTGAACTACCCCCCTAGAATAGTTAGTTTACCATCTTTTGCTATCTCTCTATACCCATGGGCAGCAAGATCTTATGTATTTGGCGACGAAAGAAGCTGAACACAGCGTAGCAAATAGAATTTGATTATTGTGATGTTACTTTCATTAATATGTCTACAGTATAGTTTATGAATCATTAAAAACTTTAAGTGAAGTGTATTTTCTCTCTGAGAATCAACTATTATGTTTCTTCACTGAAACAAGAAAAAAGGAAAGGCAAAACAATAGCAAAAAAACGTGCTACTCATATAACGATCATAGCGAATACTTGAATATATGGTGAGAAGTACGTTTAAAGACGTAACTATTAAAAATAACATAAAGCACTAGTAAATATATGAATATTTTTATCTGGTTTTATTTCTTATCCTTCTTCTCTGCATATTTCACTTGGAATGATTCAACCTATTGATATAAATACATATAAGTTAAAATGCATATATGTGAATGAATAATTTTATTTCTTCAAAAATTTTGAATAATTATTTCCAGTAATTTTACTATAAAAATATAATTATTTAACTACATTTTCCATCATGCTTTAGCATCTATTGACGAGATAATTTAACATGAATTTAGCTAAGTGATAAAACAAAAGAATTTAAAACAACAATTGCAAATTATCAACAAGATTCGCCAGAAATTTATCTGTTAAAAATTTAAAGGTAAAGTTTCAGTATTGATGCAGCTATATTTATATAACAATATAAAAGGTGACGTAGAAAATTATTCTAAAAGCATCTTTGCTCATTTAACTTAGAAGGATATTTAAAATGATAATAGTCAAATTCGCGTGATAACCGTTGAGAAAATTGATAAGAATGATACCATAAAAATGGTAAAAGTATATATTCATAATTAATGAGTATTATTAAATCATCGCTACCTAAAAATCATCAATAAACTAATAAATTCAATCTCATTTAAAATCTAAAGTAACAAACGATGTTTTTTAAACTAACCAACATTAGTTAATTAAAATTATTGCCATTTATCAAAATAGTGTTAAACAATTCTATTGTTCTTGTAGTTATTGATCGCCATACTACCATATTATATCCTGTATATTGAACAGATAATAAAAAATAATTAAGCAATATCTCTGCCGTGGCTAAATGATTACCTTATTAAATTTTAGCAGATATTTTAAAACCAAACGGTAGTCTCATCTATTTTATAACGCAATATTAGTCGTTGATACAGAATTATGCTAAGAAATGGCATGAGAGTGTAATTACACTATTTGGGATAAACCGTTTAGCTCATGGCGACGACAGAAAAAGATACCCTCTGTTTATTTTTCCAAACACTGAGCAAATACTGTTCGCAGCACAGTAGCAGGAGGAAGAAAGTATATTAAAATATAATAACTTAATAACATTGAAAATGTGCTGAATTAAAAGATTAAGTCTTTTATCTACTGATTAAATATTCATAACCACAAAAAATTAACTTAATATCACTGGCAAAGAAATTTAACATTATATGGAAATCTATATGCACTGACATTAGTTCTTGCATTCTAAGTGGCAACTACTACCGAACAAAACACAGTATGAACGTTTACAACAATACTTTTGCAAAAAAACAGTAGAAAAAATTAATATTGTCTCTCTCCAAAAATTAAAATTAACTGAATTTGATGCACGACGAACTTTAACGTGATTACTGTGAACTGACAATAATTATGGCTAGCTTAAGTGATAATATCTGAAAATTTACGTTGATCTTTTTCTATTATTAAATATGTATCCATATACCGATGTGCGTGATTTTCCACTCATACTCTATATTTATCTATGTAAATATATTCTTGTAAAAACTAGTAGCCTTGCTTGAAGGCATTATTAATACCAGTACTATATTATAGCATAGCAAATTTTTTATAGGTTATCCAATTTGATAGTAAAATAGAAAATAAATTAGGTCGACAAGCTATCGTGATGAAATTAGAAAAAGATAAGTTTGTTAGGCTAAATAAAAAATAAGAAATCTTATTCCTAAAATCAATAATAAATATATGATTTTTTATCAAACTATAAACTTTCTCACAGAAGAAATATATCCACCATCATTTAATCACTTGAAAATAAATAAAATCTATCTATAATAGCATTAAAAATGCATAATGGATATTGCTTATTATTTACAGTGCAATAATGTTTTTATGCAATTCTCTATCGTTTAGTGAAATAGGCAATTATTACTGGTATTACCTGTTCAGGTTTTACCGTTAGGCGCAATTAGGATTACCAGCATAAAGAATACTATTTTAAGACAAAACGTGAAAATAATAATAATCAAAAAGAACTTGATAATGAGTAAGGATTAAAACTTAACTTACATATTTTAAATAAAAACCTAGAAAATCATAAAAAGTTTGAGCAATATCTTATTAGGAATAATGCACATATTACAATATTGTGGTGGATGTGTTATTACGGAAAGTAGAGATTTTTCTACTTTCAAAGTTAAAATAATAGTCAATATGAAACCTTCAGGACCGACATGTTAACAACACTGACTTTAAACTACTAACTAGCTTACTTATAATGTTTCCTAAACTTCATAAACGATTAATAACAGTCATGGAAGGTAAGTTATTGGTGTTTTTGCTGCTCTTAGTAAAGTAACACGAAGGAAATCTCTATAAAGTCATACCTGGGATGGGGTATGGTGGCGATGGCGTAATTCATACTGTATGTCATAGCCATATCGACAAGGATGTTACGATAGGGGAAATTTATAACGAAGAAGAATGCAATACGTTTATGACTTGAAATTTACAAATATCACGCTCTGTAGTTGAAGGTTATATCACTATTTCACTTAGAAATTTGCTAAAATTCATTTTGATTTCATTTGCTTAGAATATCGGCAGTATGGCATTTGTCAATTCAACGCTATTTGAAAAGTTGAACGCTAGAAATATTCAAGAGATTAATGACAAGAACAGGCGAAAATGGAAATACGATAAAGGAAATGGTATCATCAAACGGGATAATTAACTGCAAAAAAGTATAACTGGAATTTTGTTTTAATCTAGGTTAACTAACCAATCCAAGTCAATAAGCCTTCCTTATCCGTCCAAGGAGATATTTATCTGGCTACGCTACGCAAAGAATCATATCGAATCTAAACTATTTAAAACGAGCTTTTAAAGAAGTTAGTTAACACTTGTAAATTTTAAATGAGCTGACTTCTTATGCTACAAAAGTTCATCTCAAAATGAAAGTGTAATACAATATTCAAATTCTGTAGTACTATCTATATCCAAAAAAGATCCAGTATGAGCAGTGCTTAAAAGCAGGTAATACACTTTAGTGTTTTAAAAACTCGAAAAACTCTACGTAGCATAAAATTTATTAATTTAATCTCTAAATTAGAAGAAAAGAGATTTATTTTTATAGTTTGATAGGTTCAATTAACACCTCCCCCCCAGCTTGTCATTTTTTTCTTTCATGTGATGAGTGGATTAGCGAAAATGGAACAAGAACTGATTTGTTAAGTGTATTCAAACAAGATTTAGCACTAGCAAGAAATAAAGGTCAGTGTAGTGGCCGGGAGCGGCTTGGAGGCACATCCCCCACAGCAGCGGTAAATTTTATTCATTTTCTACTACGCAGGAAAAGCAGGGTAAAAATTACTTAACTCTAGTCATAGTAGAAAAGAGCTGATATTATCATATAGAATATCATTAGCCAGTATTTACAAATATTGTCCAATTAATAGAACACTTAATCAGGTGCACTTTGATCTGATAAAAAATAATAGTGTACCTCTTCTCTCTTCTGAAAGAAGAGTAGCGTTCTATATTATCAATGTTTTGGTTTTAAACATTGTGTATTATATCATCTTACTTTGTATCTATAAAAAGAAGAGCAACCATATAAGTGAAACACAATTAAAATTGTGAAGAAATATGTAATGTCATTTTCTATGTATTGAACTATTAAAATTTTCTCTTATTGTTAGCATTTCTGCTTCATGTTTATTCGTTGCCATCAAAACAATAAGAATAATTAATTAAATCAATCTATATAAGAAAAAATAGGACAAATCTTAATTATTAGTTTTAGTCACTTTGAGTTAGAATTAGACAGCTAAATTAGACTTGCTATTTAAAATAAGTAGATCGAAGGATTTATTATGAATAACCATTTCTTCAATAAGAAATTCTATCAAAGAAATATCAAAGATCCTATTCAATTATAAAGATCAATAATAACATTACAAATGTGGCTAAAACTTTAGTAAAACCTCCAATATAAATGCAAAATTTATTTCAGTTATTATTTTATACTAGCTATGAATTTTTACGCATGGGAAAGCGTAGTTTTTAAGCATTCCTGAAATGAGGAAAAAATCTTCAATTATTTTATCTCACACTTATATAAAATAAAGAATAGCTTATGTTTATAAATGTTTTTCTAAACATGGAAATACAGTAACTCTTATAGACATTTATATTTTATTTATGTACTTGATACTTATCAGCAAAAAGAATTAGAACCGTATCAATACCTATATTCTTAGAAGAATATAAGCAGGCAATTATAACTAAACATATTGTTAATCGTAATTTAGATCCTATCAGCAAACTAGGCAGACTATCTAAGACTGGGTAGTAGCCTATACAAGAAAATTACGAGATGAGATAAGCTTTCATTGCATTATTAGCACTAATTGCATACAAATCGTGGATCTCTCTCGGATACTTATAGCTTAAGTGAAAGATTAATCTTATATTTGGAAAATTCTGCTGCTGCAATTGAACTTTTCATTCTCACATAAAAATTAAATGTGCCTTAAATTAAGCAGAATTAAAATGCTTATAAAGCTATAATAATCCACCTAAAGAATAAACTCTTACATATATACGCACAAAGATTACCAATATAACTTATATAAAATAATTATATATAAATAAATCATGATTTGGTTTTTTTCTTGATAGGAATAGATATATTTAATTAACTTAAAGATATAGGATATAAAGCTAGATAGTTTTATTTCCAGAGCTTTCTAACTATCAAGCAGAAAAAGTACGAAAAGAAGTTTCTCAAAAGGGTTTCATCATGTATCTTAAATTTATTAACTTATATAATGAATTTTATTGTGTATTTTTAATAAAAATTCCCGAACGAAATAAAATATCTATGATAAATATCATGGCATTTATCGCCAATTTTGGCTTCAAATACCGCTAGCAACATCATACACAGGATAATTGAATATTCGGAGCTACCACTAAAAAATTAGGTTGACGATAAAGTCAAGTTAAATACATTGTCAGCAATATACTAATTCTCTTTCATTATGTCACCGTAAGCCCATTCCTACAATTCATAGTCTCACAGCGCCTACTCATCATCATGACGAATAAGTACAGTACTTTAATTTAAAGAGAGGTTTATGAAAATGACAACCGTTATATCGAACTTAGGGGAATGCGTTAGCTAATAGAGAAAAGCCATCTGACCTTGTAACGGATCTGGAAGAAAAAATTTCTTCACAGCAGAAAAGCTTAAATAGAATGTTTCTTTGGTGGTTTGAATAATCTATAAAAACTGGATAAATAAACAGTATGTATTATAACCTGTTATTTATAACAGGATCTATAAAAACTTCTCTAATATGTTAATTTTATTGGCACGCCCTACAGGACTCGAACCTGTAACCGACGGCTTAGAAGGCCGTTGCTCTATCCAGCTGAGCTAAGGGCGCTTAGAAAACTGCTGGTTTAGCAAAAATAATATTGTTGGATTATACGGTTACTGAGCACTGAGTCAACGTCTTTTCAGTGAATTTATCTATCTGCTCATTTTCTAGCTATTAATAAAACTGACAGCATTACTTTTTTCTGACAAAATAGCAGTATCACAATATTTTTATGGATTTCTAAAATAAATGTCAGCAAAAATTATCAATGGAAAAATGATTTCCGAAACAATCGGACAGGAAATTGCCGAAAAAGTTAAATTAAGACTTTCACTAGGGAAGCGAGCTCCCGGACTTGCTGTCATTTTAGTTGGTAATGATCCGGCTTCACAGATTTACGTAAACAGTAAACGTCGCACTTGTGAAGTAGTTGGTTTTGTTTCTCGCTCATATGATTTATCGGAAAAAACCACTGAGTTTGAACTTTTACAATTAATTAATCAACTTAATAATGATAAAGCAATTGATGGAATGCTGGTTCAATTACCGCTACCAAAAACTATCGACTATATTAAGATATTAGAACATATACATCCAGACAAAGATGTTGATGGTTTTCATCCTTATAACATAGGCTGTCTTTGTCAACGCACCCCAAGACTACGCCCTTGCACATCTCGCGGTATTATTACCTTACTTGAGCGCTACCAGATTAATTTACTTGGTTTAAATGCAGTTATCGTTGGTGCTTCGAATATTGTAGGTCGCCCTATGAGTCTGGAATTACTACTCGCCGGTTGTACAACTACCGTCACCCATCGCTTTACTACTAATTTACGTCATCATATAGAACAGGCTGATTTACTAGTTGTAGCTATTGGTAAACCAAATTTTATTCCCGGTAAATGGATAAAACCTGGCGCCATTGTTATAGATGTAGGAATTAATCTGCTTGAAAATGGCAAAATTACTGGCGATATCTGCTATCAAGAAGCACAACAACGCGCTAGTTGGATTACTCATGTGCTTGGTGGCGTTGGCCCAATGACAGTAGCAACACTCATGCAAAATACTTTAGAAGCTTGTGAAGCATATCATGATATTTAAATATCAATAAATAGAGAAAAATAATCTTATATGGAGAAAAGTCTATATTAAATTATATGATTTATTAAAATCCAAAGATTAGGGGATGGGATAGTAGAACAACAAATAAAACGCTTAGTAAAGTGAAGTAAAAGTTAATGACTAAATCAAAACCTATAAATCCTGTAAAATTAGAAAAATAACATTATCACTTATAACTAATAATCGAGTAATAGTTAAAGAGTAATCATCAATTATAAAAAATATTTTTACATTACCTCTTCTAGTCTGTAATGTTAGTTGTGGCTAATTTTTTGCTTAATTTCACTTATTTTAAAGAATATTTTGCTACTTTTAAAGTAAAAAAGTAAATATTCATAATATAATTCTTATCAGGTAAGAATGGTAAAAATTTTCTTCTGTTTCTGAAGAAAAAATATTCTACTAACCTTTTAATGTTTAAAGGTACAATAACATCTTACTGTTTTAAAATTGATAATAAGATTCCTTCGTTTTATTAGTTAAGTAACGTCTTGATCTATTATAAGCGGTATTTTTATAAACTTAACAAACAACATATCATATATACCTCCTAAATTTAGGATTAAATCTTTAATATATAGGTAAATGATCTGTTTAGTTATAAATCTCTATATTTTACTCAGTACTAACACAGTTAAAACCAATGTCCATTAAAATTTGTCATGTAGACTCTACATAACCTTGGCATGATGATAAAAGCTATCTATTTTTTGTTATTTTATTGATTATTTGATATTTCAATATATTTATCACTACTTACATCGCTATTCGATTTTTTTATTAAACGACAAATTGTTTTATCCTTTTATGTTGTTTTATTGATCATAGATTTTAACGTTAAAAATTTGTTTTTATTATTAGATTAAAGACTTTTTATAAAGGTGAAGGAGATTAACTTAAATCATCAATATAACTAAGACAGAGTTATTATTAGTTGTTAGAGACAAGCTGATATATTTAAGATTTATTTTCTATAATTTAAAAAAAAACTCAATATAAGATTAATATTAACTTCTCCGTTATTAATAAAAAGTTCTTTATCTGTGGAAATCTTGTCATTACAAGATTTTAAAGGAAATATTGTATCAATGAATAATTAGTTCATTATTTTACTCTTACAGCAGTCAAACAACCCGACTAATTTAAAATAAAATGGAAATTACTATTTAAGCACGCTAAAAATAGTAAGAGTTGATAACTAGGGTAGCACAAGTAATAAATGATGATATATAACTATCGAAACGTAAATGAGCCGATACTATTATTTTATCCTAAACAATAACAATGAATATTGATCTTTATTATACCTGTGTTATACTTGGTTCCAGTATCCATAAAGTTATAGGTTAAAGTGCAAACTGGGAACAATAGTCTAAACTAAGCGCTTGGACAAAGTTATTTTGCTTTTTCTGCTAATAAAATTCTTTTTATACAAAATAACACAATCAAATTAAAATTTTTATGACTCCTCTCTTTTCATTAATCCCAATAACGGTGATCATTATATGGCCTTTAAAGGTAGTCTCTCTTATCAGAGAAACTCTCATGTTATTTTTAGCGATAAGATTAGCTGCTATATTTTAAGTATGCGTGCGGTGCTATATTAAACTAGTTGTATTGGTTTGTGGTTGCTAGACAAACAGAATAACGGCAATACTTTTATGTTTAAAACTGGTAAATCTTATTTTTAACATTACTTATCAATAAATATTTAGCTCAAGATTATTATCTATACCCTCACACACAGCCATATTCATAACTATATATCTCTGATAGGATATAGTTAAGACAAAAAATATTATGATGATAATGCTTTACTTCAGGAAATTACGAAATCTAAATCAGTGCTGCTCTTCAGAACAATAAAGATCTTGCGTTTTTAGATAAATATTTAGTATATCCGAAACTTACTTTTACTAAAGAACAAAAACGAGATAATATTGATGATCACAGCCATATTCATCCTCATTTACCGAGGTGTGGGGTATCCCACTAGCTTAGAAAGAAGACGTAGTCATTTTTCCTGCAAAAAACGTTTTCTTCCTTTCGCCAATCTGATACAGTCGTACGCGAATTCTTAAACTCGTTGTATCTATATCTGGACTTGATTACTGTTTTTAGTCTACAAAAGAAAGTTTATATAAAATAAGACAGGGGGAAACCCCTACAGAATCAGAACCATAAAATGTTTTAAAGCTACAAGTCTCATTATCTGCACTTAGTGCAAAATATATTCTGCAAAAATGCATAAAACATAGATTATGCAATTTAATAGGTTTTTATTCGTCTTTATAAGGCTAAGATTTCGATCAATATTAGATGCTTCTTGCCTGATCTTAACTGAATATATCCAATGCATATCCATTTGGAGTACTTATAGATAATGATAAAGAACTTACAGATCATCTTTTTGTCTGTAAAATATTCAGTTATCAAAAATAGGAATTCGATCATTGTATGTACAGAGCTTGATATAGAATACAAAACTTAGTCTGCTACTGTATTCTAAAGCGAATGGTATATTGGTCTAATGATTTGATATGCGTATGGGGAACATGTACCACAAAGCTATTTTCAATTCTGATCAAAAACTTGAGATCACTCTGTTTGATATGTTTAATTGTATAAACAAGAATTATACAATAAGTATTAGTAGTAAAACTCAATTGGAATTTATGAAAGACTAATTAAAGTTAAATCTAAATTATTCAAAAAAACATACTATATTTTGGAATAGTAACCATCAATATTAATCAATCTTGGTCATATAATAATTTAGGTCAAAAATGGAATATGGTTAAGGATACAAAATATATATCAAAAGCGACCGCCTATAAATTATTAGTGTACAACCGGCTCCCTATCAATTCTAGGGTAATTAAATTGATTTTGTTATACTGGTAAATAACTTCTACAAAGAAACATTTGATTTAACTACTACTATTTTGCTATTAACGATAAACTAAACTAATGTTATCTTGGCCTATCAAAATGCACTATTTCAAATAATGAAATATATTTAACTGACGTCACCACTAAAATGAAATTTTTCACTTAATAAGAAAATATTCCTTACTACGCAGTATTCTGAATCTTATCTAAAGATAATCAATATAAAAACATATAGACTAAATTTGATACTGTTTTGACTTATAACGCCATACGGTTCCTTGCGGACTATCCTCTAAAATAATACCCATTTTACTAAGTTGATCACGAGCTAAATCAGCCTGCGCCCATAATTTGTTTTCGCGTGCATCATTACGTTTCTTAATTAAGATCTTAATTTTTTCTACGTCAATGCTGTGAGAAACTTGTACTTGATTTTGCAAAAATTGTTCAGGATTTTGTGTTAGTAATCCCAATATATTTGTTAATTGACGTAATTGTACTGCTAATCCATTCGCCATTGCCATATTATTGGCTTTCAATCGATTAATTTCTCTTACTAAATCAAATAGAACTGAATAAGCATCCGGAGTATTAAAGTCATCGTTCATCGCTTGTATAAAACGTTGTTTAAATATTTCATTATTAACATATTTAATATCATTAGTATTTGTATCTAGTAAAGCGGTATAAAGACGCTCTATGGCTGCGCGAGCTTGTTTTAAATTTTTTTCAGTATAGTTTAATTGGCTACGGTAATGTCCTGATAATAAGAAATAACGTACTGTTTCGGCATCATAATGCGTCAATACATCACGAATTGTAAAGAAATTATTTAATGATTTTGACATTTTCTCCCGATTGACCATAACCATTCCAGTATGCATCCAATAATTTACATAGGGTCCATTATGAGCACAAGTTGATTGAGCTATTTCATTTTCATGATGAGGAAACATTAAATCTGCTCCACCACCATGGATATCAAAATGTTTACCTAGTTGCTTTCTATTTATAGCGGAACATTCGATATGCCAACCTGGATGCCCATTTCCCCAAGGGGAAGACCAACTTGGTTCATTGGGTTTAGATATTTTCCATAGTACAAAATCTAATGGATTAAGTTTAGCATCTGTGACTTCAACTCTTGCTCCAGCTTTTAATTGTTTAAGATCTTGGCGGGATAATAATCCATAATCAGGATCGCTATTAATAGCAAACATGACATCACCATTGTCTGCAATATAAGCATGGCCATGCTCAATTAGTTTCTCGGTCAAAGCAATAATTTCTTTAATATGGTGTGTTGCTCTTGGCTCAAGATTTGGGCGAAAAATATTTAAGGCATCAAAGTCTTTATACATTTCAATTAACATACGTGATGTCAAAGCGTCATTTGTTTCATTATTTTCAGCCGCCCGTTTAATAATCTTATCATCCACGTCAGTTATATTACGTATGTAAGTCAGATCATAACCAAGATAACGTAAATAACGACTAACTACATCAAATACTACAAAAGTTCTCCCATGACCAATATGACATAAATCATAAATAGTAACGCCACACACGTACATACCAATTTTGCCTGGAGTAATAGGTCTAAACTCTTCTTTTTGACGACTTAGTGTATTATAAATTTTTAACATTAAAAATTTCCCATTATCAACTGGATATGCACATGCGGGTAAATGGTTTACCTTTTAATTATAAGTCTATATAAGCTACTCTTTCTATCAATAAATTTTACCATTAAAAACTTATATTTTTAGTTATGCAACCAGAAAGTGCAAGGAAATTATTTAACATTAAATAAATACTTACGCAATCAATTCTATATTAGTATAATATAGTTGATATGCTTTAAATTACTTATTTTTCTTTTAATTTTACATTACTTATAACAATTTATCAGAGATAAGGGAATAGGTAGGTAATTTCACACCAATTTAAGAGATTTTATCATTAAAATTTTTAATAAAAAATTATCCCATAACAGTAAAAGTTTTTTAAACTATTCTCGTAATAGATTTTACTATGAACGATTTTTATCACATTATTAATTACATTTATCATCTAATATGAAAGTTTAAACCCGGAATTCAGCAAAAAATAACTAAGAAGATCCCAATCAAAAATGATTACGAATAAACGACTTAAAATGACCAATGGGAATTATACTCGTCTCTAGAATTAATGATTCAGATTCAGCAATAGCAAAATTCTTTATTAATGTTATCAACAACGACTTTCTAAATTTTTATTTAAAATAATAAAATGGTTAAGGGTCACTATGTCTTTGGCAAAATAGTTAAAGAAATGAAGATTATTAATAGAATTAAAGGAGTTGAAACGGGTCGTAGTGCTTATTTTAATATATATACCTCAGTTGAAGACGTTATCATTAAATGGATAACCATTAATAAATAATTAAAAATTATGGCAATCTTATTTATTTCTGACTTGCATTTGAGCGAAAAAGAGCCGTCTATCACTGTCAGTTTTTTGCATTTCTTACGTGAACAAGCGAGTCAAGCTAAGGCATTGTATATTTTAGGTGACTTTTTTGATTATTGGATCGGTGATGATGATCCTAGCCTTCTTCTTAAACTTATAGTTCAAGAACTTAAAGAACTGAAAAGTGAAGGTGTTTCATGCTACTTTATTCATGGTAATCGTGATTTTTTATTAGGCAAGAAATTTGCCAAAGAAAGTGGCATGATATTATTACCATCAGAGAAAGCATTAACATTATATGGCCACAATATTCTAATATTACACGGTGATACACTTTGTACTGATGATATTTCTTATCAACGTTATCGAAAACGAGTATATAATCGGTGGTTGCAAAAGTTATTTCTAGCGCTTCCATTATCTACCCGTCACCGTATTGCTGAAAGAATCCGTAAGAACAGTCAATCTGCTACTCGACTTAAGCCAGAGTTCATTACCGATGTTAATAAACAAATAGTAATTGAAAAATTCCGGAAACATCAAGTCGATTGGATTATCCATGGGCATACTCATCGACCTGCTACCCATGAAGTTAATGTTAATGGTAAAATATTATACCGAGCGGTATTAGGTGCCTGGGATCAAAATGGCTCAATGATCAAAATAACTCCTAAAACCATAGAGCTGTTTTATTTTCCTTTTTATTAACCTTCTCCATCTCACCTTAATTCTGATAAAATTTAGGTAAACGTTTTCCTTCTTTTCAGCTATAAAATATCTCACTTGATTTTCTATCAATAAATGACTTAAATCCAGAAGAAATAATTAATGATTGCTTAATTTGATGCATAAAATTATCACATTTTAATAAAAAATGTCATAATGATCAGTTCTAAAGCAACTGGAATACGATGAAATATGCGCTAATATTCTCTATGAATTATTTCTTCTCTATCAGGAGAAATGTTTTTATGTTCATAAAACGCCAAATAAACTCTCTTAATCCTTCATTGAATAAGCAAAATAAAAGAATTATAAATTATTATTACCAGATTCTGATTTGACGGCATATTTACCTGGTATTTTATCACCTAAAACGTTAGCTTCTATTTTTAAGCGTCCTTATTATAATAAGGACGCTTAATGGGATTGATGACCTCTATTCAATTGTTTAAATCCCTAATAGTATTCTTGTGGTTACTTTAATGATTAGTGAAGTAGGGGGCAAAAAATAGAGAATTATTGGCACTTCAATTCTTTAATAGCAAAGATAGTAAGCTTTAATAATGTTTATTAACCTAGCTTAAAATAAAATAATTACATATTAAGCAAATTCCGATCTACGGAAGGTAAAACAAAATCGATTTGCGTCCTTAATATAGACAGTTAATTCGCATGTCACGTTAAGTAGGAGAACAGTTAAGTATTAGCATC
The DNA here is from genome assembly GCA_046530735.1 of Arsenophonus sp. Classification (GTDB taxonomy): domain Bacteria; phylum Pseudomonadota; class Gammaproteobacteria; order Enterobacterales; family Enterobacteriaceae; genus Arsenophonus. Next base: position 74,682 of record JBHEQV010000004.1, on the reverse strand, counting down.
TATCCTATCGATATCGATGATAAATTAGAGACTAATTCCCTATCAAAATAATATCATAACAGCTGAAATTCAGATCTGACTAGATAAATTTCCACTTATCTGTTAATTAATTAGACAGCTTATCTTTATTAATTGGAATACCTTACCGAAACTAACCGATCAGAGTTTCCACAAATAATTGCTAGATTCTTTATCATTAACAATAACTCTTTAGGAACCTCTTATTAATAAAATATAATGGATACAATTATTTACCGAATAAGGCGATTTTGTTATTGTTAATATTGCGCTGCTGCTTATGACAGCCATGATACAAGTGAGGTAATTACGCTAGACAATCTATCAACACTTTCTGCTAAAATTTAAAATTATTAGTATATTTAACGTATAATGTAATGGCAGAGTACGTTCTACTCTGATACTTGATAAATCTGTTTCCATCCTTAAATTAGATGTTGTTTAGCACCAGAGTCACCAGGTTAACCCCTTTAATGCAGTTTTATCTTTTTAAATAAACGAGTAGTCAGATTAAATACCATTAAAGGATTATTTTAAACTATAGTGCTTCGCGCGTTAGCTTCATAGGCTCATATTATAAAAGTTTATTCAATTGGATTAATTGTTTTTATTAACGTAAAAGTGTGCGGCTGTCGGGAAGGCATAAAATACTAATAATTCTTCTCGATCTTTTTCAACTTCTTCATCGCTGCAGGATACTTCGCTGAAAATCTTTCCAATAAAATATCAAGAGTTTTATTATCAGAATTGCAGTTCCTCTGCTAGCCAGAATTCTCTGTAGCTAAACCTTAACTTTCAGTTGGATGCCTTTAAAAAGTAAAACCAGTGCATTAGCTATTTTGTGTAGCTAATAGAGTTATTGCTGCATGTCTGGAAATATCTTTTCTATGATACCAAAGCAAAGGGTGTACCTATTCATATCCTAGCACAAACCTGGAGATAGGATTAAGTCCCCATGTTCGCAGGTCATTTAGAAAAATCGACACAGCTTGATTCTGATTCTCGATAACCATTTTTAACCGCAATGAGTTTTTACTTCTATTCATCAGCGCCGCCGATAATGATCAGTAGGAAAAGCGATCATCTTACCTAATAGAATAATATACCTTCAAGAAAGAAATAAACGTAATACGTATCACTTAAATCATGCAGATAGCATTGCCGACACTCTTCAAGTTAACACCGTTTCAGTCTACTGATAGTATTGACAGAAAGAGCATATGTTTTTTACCGAAAATCCCTAGAGCTTAGTGAAAATCACTGGTGGGGGGGGTACACCCCCTGCCATTGCAGGTAAAAGTGATGGGTAGTAACTTTTTTTGATAATTTTGCACACTTGAGATAAGTCAGTAGCAAGGAGCTGTTGAAGCATATTACCTAACCGTTAATATCTTCTTGATCTTAAACACTTTAGTATCAACATCGCCAATACCAGTCTGCATGATTTGATATGACGAATAATCGTTATGATCTACGCCATAAACGCCTATCGACAAAGGTATTATCATATTGAACAGCATGCCTTCTGGTGCTGTCTTAAGAACAGCACCTATCAACTACATATCATCCCATTACGATGAGTTCATTCAATGGATACAGGGTAATATCTGGTTTTATGGATATTTATAGGGGTAAATTCTATAGCGTATGTATCTCTGTTGTTGAATCATCCAAAAAGTCAATCAATAGGATACGACACACGTCTCCGAAATCCCATACACTAAAAATGAGCATAATTTTAATCAGAAATAAAGATTTAAATATGAACATGTAGATTTAATTGATAACCACAATGAAACGTTAGTTAACCATCTATAGTGTTAAGATGGTAAATTACTACAAATAACGTTACGTTTTAGACGTATTTATGGTTGTAATTGTTACATTAAATCTTAATTTGTTGTCAATGCTAAATCAATTTCTGATAAATGTTCTTTCTATTAAAATCTATTTTTAATAGAAAGAACATTTGACTAGATGTAAAAATATTTTATGCAAATAAATTATATAATAAACAGGTTGTGTTGGAAAAGGTTATTGTTTTGTTTAAAAAAAACTGGTAGCCACGTCTGTATTTTAATTGTTATTGTTTTAAATAATTTTCTTTAGGTCAGATAATTTAGTAAATAAAACGACCTTACATCATGGAATCTCTACTCAGCTATCTTTTTAATCAGCTAATATAGCTGTTCACATTTTTAATGTGAAATTCTTCCTAATAACTTTTTGATTATCTAACATTACTATGGGATGATGATTAATTTCATACTCGTTAGAAAATATTTTTATATCATTTAACTCCATCCGAATAAAGACAAACTCTTATTGATGATCATCTTAAATAAATAGCTAACATACTTTGCATTAAACTTTTTAAGATCTCATCGATTACAATGACCTCTGTCGATTTCTGCCGATTAAGATTGAGCAATTTATTCTTTCCTTTTATCTTTTACTCTTTCATGTTTTCTAGCTTTTTTTATTAAACTACAATAGTTCCATTTAAAAGATTAAGGAAAAATATTTTGTCTACTTTAAAAAATATCCTTGCTGCATTTATATTGGCTGTCGCCGATCAAGAAAGGAAGGAGAAATCATCTAAAAGATGTTTTCAAATGAATCCCTGTATGTGTTTCGCTAATTCTATCAAAGTTAAGGTATTCAACATATATCGCAGATAACTAAACTATTATTCTTATGATCTATTTTCGCTATAGAAGACCCCATTTCCAGTAAGATTTTATTCAATCTTTTTCTATAATTTGAAGATTTTATAACAATATCGCTGTAATCCTAATTAATATGGGGCGGTTGGGTAGGGGAAAACGCCATCAAGCGCGAAAGCGGATAACATTTTCACTGTGACAATACAAGAAAGATAAAGTAAAATAAGTTGCTTTAATGCATGATCAATATCATCCGACAGATTGTCACCGAGTTAACTAATGAGATATAACTTTATGTTAGCAGATACTTAGAAAAGAATCTATTTTATCTGTATTACGATTTGCTTTTTATAGTAACCTCTCTAGCAAAATCCTTTATACAGTATAGGGATTTCTAGCAACTATTTTTTATAAAATAGGAAATAAATAGTAGTAATAAATATATGGAATAACTTAATATGGTTGATGAAATATCCCTTTCATTTCAGAAAATTATTTTAGCGCTAAATAAAGAAAAAATTATAGCATATCCGACAGAAGCTATTTTTGGTCTTGGATGTGATCCTAATAACGATAAAGTAGTCCGTCAGTTATTATCTTTAAAAAAGCGGTCATGGAAAAAAGGATTAATTTTAATAGCTGGAGATTATAAACAATTAATACCTTATATTGATGATAATAAATTAACTAATTTACAAAAAGAAATGATGCTTTCAATAGGGCCTAAAGCTATAACCTGGGTAGTGCCAGCTAGAAAAAACATATCAAAATTGTTAACAGGAAAATTTAATTCACTTGCAGTTCGGATTACGAATTTTAAATTAATTAAAAAACTTTGTTTTTTATATGGTAAACCACTAATTTCTACTAGTGCTAATTTAAATGGATTATCACCATGTAAAACAAAAGAGGAAGTTATTGCGCAGTTTAATGACAAAGTATTCGTTTTAGATGGTTCTGTTGATGGACGTAATAATCCATCTGAAATTCGAGATATAATGACGGATTACTTATATCGAAAAGGTTAATATAAATGAAAGAATTTGCAGTATTTGGAAATCCAGTAGTACATAGTAAATCACCACTTATTCATAAATTATTTGCTGAGCAAACTCATATTAAATATGAATATGGAAAAGTGCTAGTTCCTTTAAATAAATTTAAAGAAAAATTAGATAATTTTTTTTGTATAGGAGGAATGGGCGTAAATATTAGTTTGCCTTTTAAGGAATTAGCCTATCATAATGTTGATGAATTAACTGAAGAAGCTCAAATATGTGCTTCAGTTAATACTATCAAGAGATTAGATAATCATAGATTGCTGGGTGATAATACCGATGGAATAGGTTTAGTTTTAGATCTTGAGCGTTTGAGGTTTATTAAAAAAGGGATCCATATATTAGTAATTGGTGCTGGTGGTGCAGCACGTGGTGTTATCGCTCCTATTTTAAATTACGGTTGTCGAATAACGATTACAAATCGTACATATAGTAAGGCAGATAAATTAGCAAAACAATTTTCTATTATAGGAGATATTAATTCATTGATGATGGAATCTATTCATTCTGCTGAGTATGATTTAATTATTAACGCGACATCTTCTGGAATTGCAAGGGAAGTTCCTTCTATTTCACCTAAAATATTTAGGCAAAACGTTTTTTGTTATGATATGTTCTATCGATTAAATGAAACACCATTTTTAAGATTAGCAAAAACTCATGGAGTATTAAAATATGCTGATGGTATTGGCATGTTAGTAGGTCAGGCAGCTTTTGCTTTTAAATTGTGGCACGGTAAATTACCTAATATTTTATCTGTATTGCAGCAATTAAAAGAAAAATATTGATATAAATCAGTTGCCATATTTATACAGGGGAATAATAATGATTTCAGGTAAAATTAGAGTTACTAACAAATCTAGTATATGGCGATTAAGCTAGGCTCTGATACTTCATTAATCTGTTCTCCGTCATTAAATTAAACCTTATCATTACCAGGATCAATAAGCTAAATCTCTTTAGCCAGTTCTAGATTTTATGAATATACTGTAGCAGCTTAAATACCATTAAAAGCATTATTTTTCTTGAACTTACAAGTGCTTATCGTGCGTCGGATTCTTAGCTTCAGACTGTCGCAAAAGCTAATTTAATCGAACTTCTTTTTATTATTAACGATCTATATATATTACGCTGATAAAAAGTCATTAGGATGCAGCAATTTTCTTTAATCTTTTTCTAGCTTCTTAATCACTGTAGAAGGATGCTTCGCTAAAAACCTTGCCAACAAAAATATTAAGAGCTTTATTATCAGCATCGCGACTCTCTTATTAGGCAAAGCTCAAGAGCTCATCCTTAACTTTTGATTACATACCTTTAGAAAATGAAATCAGTGCATTAGCTATTTTGTGTATCTAATGGCGTTGATACTTCGCGTTCAGGGATATATCTTTACCATTGCATCCAAAAACCCAAGCACCGCATCTCCGTACAAAGCCTTGGAAATACGATTAAGTCACGTACTAGCAGGTCATTTAGGAAATCGACCTAGTTCGCTTCTTACTCTCAATAAGCATCTTCGAGTGCAATGAGCTCCTTATATCAATGCACAGTGCCACCGATAATTAAGCAGCAGACAAAGGTGATCATCTTGCCTGATAGGGTATTATGTCATCAGCACAAAAATAAATGTAGCTCGTATCGCTTAAATCACACAGCTACTATTGGCTATTATTCTTCAATATATTGCTGTTTCAGTCTACTGATACCTTTACAGTAAAAGACCATGCGCTTTTCACCGAGAAGCGCTCTAGGAATTCATGAAAAAATTAGCGGTAGGAGAGATGGCTAACAACTACCCCAACCCATGATAGCAACTCTTCGCTACTTTTATACCCTTAAGATAAGGCGCTAGAAACGAGATGTTAAAGAATATTTCGTTGTCTCTATGATTTCTCTTTAACCTTAACCACTTTAATCTTAACATTGCCAATACCAGTCTGTATGATTCGCTCTAGCAAATAATCGTTATAGACACGACCATATAAGACCGCCTCGACAAAAACAGCGTTTAGAATACTCTCTTCACAGAATGTGGACTTCGAACTCCTCCTCAACAGCGTTACTATAAGCTTCCTGCTAGCATCACGGATGAGATCATGTAATGGATTAGAGTAATATCTCATTTCACAGATCACAGTATAGTAAACTTTTCATGGCATATTATTTTCTGTTCTTGAAATCATTCACAAAATTAATCAGCAGAATACCAATATTTCTAAAACTCTATATACCATAAATGATCTAATTTGATTTTAGTACTCTTTTATACTTTGAGATATATAAATTTTTAATGATTAATCCAGATGAACCAGAATAAATCTCTTAAAGATAGTAAACTTGGCAGAGCAGGAGATAATACGCTACTTTACGTATTACAAAGCGCCTATTTATCTGAAGTACTTTATGATCTCCCTTAAAAAATGAATAATGAAGAGCAACTGATTTTTTATCATATCGCAAAGAGGTCATACGGTAGTATCTTCGCCTTTCTGTCCCCATTTTTTCTATACACGTAAATATTATCCATCTCTCTAATCACGATTATCCTTGATTTTAAATAACAGAGGGGCAAGACCAAGCTGTTAATGCTGGAGATAACTACATTAAGGAGCAATAACTAAAAGTATGCTTGCCGATAAATTCATTACCTATAAGTAACTAGAATAATCTCAGTTTCTTCCTCCCTCTTAAAGAAACAGAAAGATAACTGAGCAAATAGACATTGACAAATTCGAATGGGATCACAATTTCTATATATCTCTGACACAGAGATACTCAGAGATAATTTATAAAGATGTATATCCACTAACTAAACTGTTTTTCGCCATTGATGACGACTGTGGTAACCTTTCTTTAAAAACACGATGAAAGTATTAACTAATGGGATCAGTCTAACTATCAAGCAAATACTTGACTGCGCACTTGTGCAATAGGTTATCCGGCACTACTGGTCTGCATTTTTTGAATGTCAGACTACTATTTTTTGTCAAATTTGTAAGTCAGAAATCTGTAGTTCATCTGACTTAAAAGCTAGTGAGTAGTGCTTAATACAGCAAGTTTATATTTTACTAGACTATAACTAACAACACATTACTTTACTATATTCTTATCTTCTTTACTTTTTTTTAATAATAACTACCAGCAACTCAACTCTATATTTTGAGCTCCCACCACATCCGTGCTATGCTGTAGTTTGTAAATAAACAAGTTATTGAAATTGATATCGTCTGTGCTTTGGATACTTATGATTGAGAACTCAATCAACATCTACATGCTCATATCTCCATCACTCATAGCAATTTAGATATTAAATATGCTGTATGGATTGGATAGATACTCTTTAAAAAAAGGAGTGATAAAAGAAATGTAGCGAGGAGCTGTCATCTGGGTTCTGCATTACAGCGATGACCTAATAAATCCCAGTAGTCTTCCTTAATCTGAGTAAATTTTTGCTAGGAAACTGTAGCAGTGTTATATGAAGTTAGAGTATGGGGGGCGTTACTGTAAAGTGCGTTTTGCTAAAAAAAACCAAAAGAAACGTGGTATATAGTATGAAATACCTCGAATGTTAGCTTAAACCTCCACGTGTATTCGTATCAAAAATACGGTATTAAAGAAATAGGATTTCGCATCATTAATATAAGGACTGTACTCAAAAGAACACGAAAGCAGATACTAACACAAAAATAGATGATTGAGCGCTATATATTTAGCTATATTTGGCCAGATATTTTAAATGATTCGTTACTATGGTTTCTTGTTAAATCATAAACAGGAAACCTTATTAATAAAGGTATATAAGGTGCTGTAGATAAAAGCCGTAAAAAAAATCAAAAAAACCGGGATTCTTTGGGCAGATACAGGAGATTCCTGGCACCTAAAATATTTATAAATGTATATTCATGTTGCGACAGGCTCTTTTACTGGCGCTCAAAGAGGAATATAAACAGGCAATAGAATTGTTATAAAAAAGAATACATAAAATAGAGCAATAAAGAAGTTTATTAATCTAAACCTATGGTTAATATTCTTAAATTAGAGAGTTAGGCTAAAACCATACTATCACGAAGCTTTCATTTAAAAGATACCCAATAAACCGATTCATCTCTTTTTAGAAAAAATGGATAACTTTTCTTTTTAATTAAAAAGTGATTTATTTCCTAATCATCAAGTTTATAAGCCAACTTGACCATTTAATGCAATTATTATACCAATAATCGATATTAATATTAAAAAAGATGGCATCTATTATCGGTTAACTAAACAGTAATTCTAATATCACTTTTAATGACAATAACTAACAAGACGTTCTTCCAGTAAACAAAATTACCATCAAAATAGACTGATAAAAAGGCTATCTGATGACCTGTCATTTATAATTAATTCACCAATATTCAATGATAACTCTTAATTATTAAGTTGACCCTCACCCTAAATAACTCATTCAAGTATATCATTATCCAGCAGTTTTACTATTATCTTAGCAAAGTTCTCTTAAAACTGAGTAAACTTTTCTCCTTTATCATTAATCCTACAGACATAGAGAAGACTGACAAACTTTAAAATTAATTTTAGATTAAGCATATCTAAGCATTCAATAGCATTTCGTAAATATAAACCATAGATTGAAACGCCATAAATCTTTTGAATCCCTTTTATTTTGGCACAAAAGGCGATAAACAGGACGATAAAAACCTTTTTTTATTTAAGAGGCTAATCTTCTAAGTACTCCATGATGCTATTCAGGATGAATAGAGTACGAAATCATTTAGCATTTGATGAGATTTTTCTATTTATTCAAAATCTGCAGTCGCCAGGCTCTGATCCTTTCCTCCATTTCCTTGCTACATATCCTATTTAATTTTACGGCGGCATGACTTAAACTATCTAATTCATTAGCCAATTTTCTAGTGTGAACGATATTCATCTAATCTTTCAGCAGCACTGAATCTTTACTAAATTGAAAACCTAAATCATTAATAACTAAACAATTAACATTACGTTTTAAAACTTTAATTAAACTTTTAATTCCAACACAGCTTCTCCAGCCTCAACTTAATACACGATTCAAACTTTAATAGACTATTATATAATTGTTTCTATCTAAGAAAATAAGATCTGCTACCCTATTTAATATAACCAAATCTAATAATTCAGCAAAATTAAGCATCTCTTACTAATTGTTACTTAAACCAACCAGTTTAACGAAAACCAGAATGTAATGGCTGATATTAAATAAAAACTATTAATTACCTATTATTTTCTAGAAAGGATAGCATGGTTTTTTTGAATAATTTAAATTTAATTTTGAACAAATAATTTCATAGACTGAAATAAAGTTTTACTATCCAATACTGATTGGCATAATTCCTGATTGTACAGCTAAATATATTCATATTGAAGTTATCTCAAGGCTCTTAAGCAGAATTGAAATAATGGCTTTACATCCATTCCATACTCCCATTAAATCAGTAGGCATATCCTTTTTTGTTTAAGGATGCATCGTCGAATAAGTCGGTTTTCTATAGCAAACTCTCTGTAGACAAACGAAATGTTCTAATTCATATTTTCTAGTGGCTGAATATTTTACAAACCAAAAAGGCAGTCTATAAATTCTTTCCCATTGTCTTTACCTATAAGTACTAGATGGATAGTCATAAGATATGCTGGGTTAAGATCACGTAATAAGGGTTAGAAATTATCTGCTATCTTGACCTTATAAAGACAAATCAAATCTTATTGTATGGATAAGATTTGTACCTATAAAAAGATAATGTCGTGAAGTTTTATTTAGAATTTGCAGAAAATATTTATATCTACATGCAAGTAATCAAGATCGTAGTTTTAAATGCTTTATATTTTGACTTTGATACTTCTTGCCTCATTTTACACAAATTCCCTTTAATTTATGCGCATAATAGTGGTATAGGTCAGAGCAAGATACTATAGGGTTCGAAAATTTGCGTACAACTGCCAGTAGATTGTCGAGAGGTAGAGAAACGTTTTTACAGAAAACAACTATGACTTTTTGAGTTGGCCAAAGGATCATCAGCAAACAATGCAAGTATGACTGCGATTATCAACATCAGTTAGTTTTACCACTTAGAAAAAGTAAAGTTCAGATATGTCATAACCCTACTAAAAGTAGACGTAAGCTATCTTCTTTTGCTTAAAGAACACTTCTGATTTTAGGTGTTAGAATTGTCTAATGATGAAGGCTCATGATGACGATATTTTCCTTTAACTATACCTCAGTAGCTATTTCTGCATGAATAGAAGTCTCCTATAGGAGAATTTATATAATGATTCGGGACCTAACAATTAGGATTAATAATTACTTTTGTACAAGCCAAGGTTTCTCGTTGCAAATGACAGTCAATAATAATCATTTTTATTCCATCTCAGTAAACAACAACAACGACTTCATAGAAGGATATATCATTACCAATAATAATGATAAACTCCTATTTTCTTTTAATAACTTTATCAATAACCAGCGTGCTAGCTAAGCCCTAACCATCTTCAAATTGGTTAGGAACCATATAATTAAAATGACGATACCATAAAATTACGTGTTAGCGCACGTACTGTCAATGCGTACTAGTTACACCATTAACGTTAAAATCGACGAGCACTATAATTCAGGACTGCTCATTCAGAATAGTGATTAACATCTGAACCAGTGTTTTAATACCATTAAGTAATTGATAATTAAGTAATCATTTTTAGCTATTTTAACTTATTTTATGATAAATACTCCTCTAATGGCATACAAACAGCGCAATACCAGCAACAAATTCGTAGGAAAATGGGTATCATTTAATTTTAGTTGGCGAGAAAACTCTATTTCTATATTTATGGAAACTTATTATTATTTTTTTTAAGCTTTTCTAACTCTTTAACTAAATCATCTGCGGCCATGTAACCAGGTATTACTGTACCATCTTCTAATACCAAAGCGGGTGTTCCATTAATTCCAAGCATATGACCGATATTAAATTGAGCAGCAATATCCACCATTTTACATTTTTCAATTGGAGAAACTATTTCGCCTTTTAAAGCGTCTGTGAATGCTTTTTTAGGATTAGTGCTACACCAGATAGATGTCATTGCTTTAGCTGATTCCTCGTGAAGGCCATTGCGAGGAAATGCCAAATAACGTACGGTTATACCATTTTTATTATATTCTCCTATATCTTGATGAAATTTCTTGCAATAACCACAAGTAACATCGGTAAATATAGTAACAAGATATTTTTCCTCTGCTGATTTAAATATGATCATCTGATCACTCATTGATTCTATTTTCTTTGCTAAAATCTGATTTGTGACATTAATTGGCATTTGACCACTTAAATCATAAATAGGACCTTCTAATAAATACTTACCATCTTCGGTTACATAAATTAGCCCTTGGTTAGTAATCACTGCACTTAAACCTACAATAGGTGATGGATGGATATCCTCAGTTTCTATGCTCATTTTATTTAATGTTCTTTTGATAGCCACATCATCAGCCAATACAAAATGTGATACTGCAGCTAGAAAACTAATTAACCATATGATATTTTTTTTCATTTAAAATTTCCTTGATCTTCAATAACCTCTAGGCTGATGTTATTAATGCAAATGTCTTAACCTCTCTATGACAACATAGGTATAAATCTATGTGGTAGAAAGATCACTATGTCCTAATAATGTTTATACTATATGGAGATCTGCACCATGTGATTCAGTAAATAGATTACAAAAGCATGGCTTAAATACATGAGGAGAAAATTTTTACTATTAATTCTAAAAATTGTTAAATAATATTTAATCCGATGCTAAAAAGTTTAACGTATTATTTGCATCCTTTTTACTCAGAAATAACATATCATTGGTCAATCTATTAATTAAGATTAAACAACTTCCCCTTAAATAATTTTCAGCTAATAAATAGACCCTACCCCAAGGGTAGCAACCGTTTTTTAATTATCTTTTCCAGTACTTGAATAACACCCTGACATAAACTAATATCTATTAATATCAGACAACTAGTTCAGAAACACATAACTCACATGCATAAAGCACATCAAACATCGCTTTATTTTTTAATTTAATCGGATCATTAGTGGCAGGCGCTTAGAATAAGTTTTAAGTTGTTTCTCATTAACATATTTAGGTAGCAGTTTTATAGAAATTTAGGTGCCGACAATTATGCTATCGGATCATCATTATTGATAGTTTCTAACAATAGAAATACTAAAATAAGCGTCGACAGATGTGGCATTAAGTAAACTATCAGGACTGCTTGATTTATAACCACCCTCAACTTTTCCAGCTAGAAAAGATTATAATTCATGATCTCTACCGTAAATAGATCATAAGTATAGTACAATAAGCAGGCAACTACACTGATTGTAAATCAGTACGATAAGAAGAAAATGTATTAGCCGCTAAATCGTAATCAAGAAAAATAGTATCGAAAAATTATTCTATCAACGGATGAGACTATCTCTATTTTTAGTTGATACAAAGCATTTCTAGTAGATTAATTGCACCATATTATGCCTTAAAAACACTTTTTTTCATAGTTGCATGTGTCATATTAACATTTATGCATATTGTTTCTTTATTAATTAAATAAGAATAATAAATTCATATAACTAATTAAATTAAGCAGTTAAATCAATACTAATTCATTGAATGATGTATTAAATATTATCAATTAAGAATAAAAAAGTATCAGATCTCACTAATTTCTTATAAGAAATTATTTATTATAGATAATAATCGATATTCAAATTTCTAAAAAATAAAGATGATGAATATCATATTCATGTAAATATTACATTTTAAAAAAATAAAAATAATTTAAAAATAAATGAACTACTCTATTATTTATCAGTTATATATATTTCTGTTATATAAAGTTTTAGAGATGATGTCGTATCCTGCTGATTGATTGATTTTATGAATAATTTTAACAAAAGAGAGATGATATGCCATGAAAGTTCTACCTTAAAATATCCGCGAAATCAGATATTATCCTGATTCATTACATGAATGTAGAATAGTATGGTGTAAGCGATGCAGATACACTTCTTTATTAATGTTCATGATTTAAGTACTGTTTTATATTTTACAATATGTTAATTTTTTAGGAATTCATATAGATGGCTTTGAAATTTCCTAGAAAACATAAATGAGATAAATCAGCAAACAGCACGTAACTTCACCTATTATACATTTTATTTACCCAAAGCATTTTATCATATCCCTCATAAAATGAATGAGGATTAGACTAACTAAATTTTTTTTGACACCCTAAAAGAGGCCATACAGAAAATCGTTTAATTCTTGATTTTTAATTTTAGCACGCAAATATTATTCGACTCTAATCACGATTATCCGAGATTTTTAGCAATGTATGTCCAGGTTAAGTCGATGACACTGGATACAACTTTATTAGACAATGACTGACTGAAATGTATTCTTGCTTATAAATTTATTATCTATAGGGAACTAGGGATAATTCCCTGTACCCTTAGCCTCATCCTGGGATAAATACAAAGATAACTGGAGAAATAGACCTGATAAAAATGAACAGGATGATGAGTTCCATTTCTCTGGCAAAATACTCAGGGTAACATACAAAGATGTATAATTCTCCCTCAGCGCAAGCTAAACTAATTTTCACTATTGATGAGGTGAGGACTGAAATAAATTTCTTGAAAACATGGTGAAAGTGTCAAAACTTGTAGACCAGTTTATCTATAGAGCGAATGCTTTCCTGCAACACTTGTGTTATGAATTTATTCCAATAGGCGTTTATTGCTATCTCTATCTCCTAATGTTCATCATCATTGTTTTTTAGGGATAGATGTAAGTTAAAAGCCTGCAGTTTATGGAACATCAATGCTATTGAGCAGCGATTAAGACAGCGGATTCATATTTTATACTCGACTGCAAACTTATAATGTATTACTTTCACTTATACCCATCTTATTTGGTCTTTTTTTTTAGCAAAAACTAAATACTACATCAATACTCTGTTTTTGACTCCACTCACACTTATCCTACAATGGCACACGGAAGACAGAATATCGAAATTGGTATTTTCTGTGTTTTATACACTTATGATTGATAATTCAATCAATATTCATATGCTCATTTCTCCGTCATTTGTGGCGGTTTTATATATTAAATATGTTATATGGTGTGAGCTATTTCTAAAAAACAGTCGAAGAAATCTCATAAGACACTGTTATCAAGATGATGAGTCACAGCGATGACTGATAAATCTCAGTAAAGTCTTTCCTGATCTTGGTATATCTTCATCAGGAACCAGTAACAACGTTATTTGAAGGATAATGATACAAACGTTGCTAGAAAAAGTGCGATTTTCTAAAAAGATGAGAAGGAAAGAGTTCCTGGCATAGTATGAAATAGCTTGGGGACCCCTATAACCTTACACCAACCGATATTTGCGGTAAAAACTGCGGCATTACCAAAGAGGGGGAGAGGTTATATATTATTATGATTATCTGATTAAGCAGTATTGAGATCAGATATTAACGAAGGAAGAAATGATCGAGCATAATATATTAGCCATATTTTAGCAAGGTATTTTAGATGGAGCCGGTTACTATAGTTTATTGTTGAATCGTCAACGACGTGCAGTGTCATCAAAGGTGTAGAGGTAAAAAGGACTGGAAATAACGACTCATAAAAACTAAAAAAACCAAAGTTTGCCTTTTGATGAAAGGATTCTTGTGCATAGCTCTATATAAATAGATTTTGTGTAGTAATAAACTATTTTTTATCGATATTCTGCTTGACAAGTAGGCAACGGTATTCTTCTTATAAAGAATATATAAAAATAAAAAAAAAGATGGCTATCAAATTAAATCTATGATTAATATCTGTAAAATTAAAGCATTAAATAAATAACTATACACTTCAATGAAAGTTTAACTTACAATAGATCTAGTAAATCGATTCTTTCTTCTTTTAGCAGAAATTAATTGTTTTCGCTATTCTATTAAAAAATGGTTAAGTTCATGATTAGGAAGGACAGGTAATATCTAGTTTTACGGATACATATATAAGGTAGACTTTCATAGCATATTACTTCAATATTATTGAAATTATTCACGAAATAAATCAGGAGGATATATCAGGATCTCCGAAATCCCATACACCAGAAATGAGCATAACTCTTTATCCAGATCAATAACAACAAATTCTTTATTAATTAAAAACATAATTCACTGATTAACAACTATTTAACAAAAATATCCTTTTAAAAACATTTAAATTAAATTAAAAATTAAATGATTCAGAATAAAAGACATATTAAAGCCATAAAAATTTTGCTAGCCTACATTTATTTTACTATAAAAAAGATAAAAAGTTTTATAACTAAAACAATATTTAAATACGGCGTGCCTGCCAGAAAATCTTGCGCCAGTAGATATTGTTTAACGAAGAACGGATAACTCCTTTACTGGTTGATGCATGAATAAAAGTATTATCCGTATCATAAATACCAACATGTATACCATTTTTATCTGAGCTGGTTTTAAAAAAAACTAAATCGCCAGGCATAAGATCCGTAATATTAATACTGGTGCCATAAGTTATTTGAACTATTGTCGTGCGCGGTAATTGAATGGCAAAACGGTCACTAAAAGTTCGATAAACAAATCCTGAACAATCAATTCCAGTTAATGATAAACCACCATAACGATATGGCGTGCCATACCATTGCGATAGTTGATCCTTAAGCTGAGAAATAGTCATGATAGGATCAGAAAGTTGGCTTTTTAACGGTGGAGCTATATTATTTAGTGTAGAGGAGCAGCCAACTAAAATTAAATAAAATAAAAAAAACAAATGTTTAATTCTTATTAGCATAAAGCAGCCTTACCATTAATAGGATAATTAAATAGACTTTAATTAGAATTAAATAAAAAAACCAAGTTCTTATTAAGAAATAACCACTATTTTTAGCAAAACACTAAAACTATAGAAATAAATATTCTGCCATTTTTTAGCTTTATTAGCTTTTTTGGCTTGTTACTTCAGGCCGAGAAATAATCCAAATACCTAGCAAAATAAATACTAGTCCAATAAATTTAATAAATGTCGTTGATTCATTAAACCAAGGCAAAGTGATTGCAAATAAATAAACTAGTACATAGCTTAAACTAATTAATGAATAAGCTTTACTTAAAGCTAAAAACCTCAAGGAAAATAACCAACAAACCATTGAAAGTGCATAGCCAATAAAACCGATAAAAATCAAACCAAAGGTCGATAAATTTTCAAATAACCAATTAACATCCATCCATTGATGATTTAATTTAAACGAATCTAATATAGTTACTCCAGATTTTAAATAAAGCTGAGCTAAAGTGATGAAGATCACACTACCAATACCCCAAAAATAACCTTTCATATGTTTAATAAAACAATACCCAGCATTATAAAAAATACGCCTATCCAATGTTTAATACTTATATTCTCTCGATAGATAAATTGCCCAATCAGTGTAACAATAACAAAGTTAATGCTTAACATAGGATAAGCAATACTAAGCGGTAAAATTTGTAGTAATTTAAGCCAGAATATCATTCCTAAAATAAGCAAAATAATCGCTATCAGAAACCATTTAAAGATTAAACTATTTTTTATTGGCAAATCACTTTGCCAATATATTACTGCTTGCTTTTGACAAGCCTGTCCAACACAAGTTAACAAGCTAACAATTATTAATAATAAAAAATACGTCATGGCTGCTGCTGATAAGTCATTATTACTATTCGTGTATTACGAACTACATGATCAGGCTTAGGAATATTATTAGGTAGCCTTTCATTTTTACGTAATAAAAAAACCACTGAAATTTTTCCTTCTTTGCGTGATTGACTAAGCCATTTAGCAAAATTACTTTGCTTAATTAAGCGAAATTGGCTATCCGGATAATTTAAACCATATCTTAATTCACCTGATTTTTCATATAAAAAAATATCACTTTGATGTAATTCCCATGCCAACGCTGCACCTAGTCCAACATTATTCGTCAGCACAAATTTACTTTGTTCCAACAAAGATATATTTTGCCGAATTAGTTGCTGTGGTAATTTAGAATCAATAGTATCTTGCGGTAACGTATAACTTATTGATAAGCTCAAAGCTAAAGAACATGCAGCACAACACATCCAATACCTGGCATTGGATTTTAGACTAAAATAGGCAATAATTAACCAAATGCAAAAAACTGTTATGCCTAATACCAGTTTATGCCACTCAATTGGTGTATACAAAGGATGTTCAACAAATAATCCCATAATAATCAAAGTAATAATAGCCAATATAGCAAAAGCGATATTGATAACTCCATTAAATTTAATGGGTGCTAGATTGCGATTTTTAATACAATCAACCGCATATTTTGCCATCATTAATGCAAGCGGTGCCATAATTGGCAACATATAAGTAAGTAATTTACCTTTAGCAATACTAAAAAATACGAAAGGAATCGTAAACCAACAAAGTAGAAAAAACATCTCCGGATTAATTTTTCGTTCCTGCCAACTCTTATATATTGCACCTGGTAAAAGCCCTAACCAGGGTATTACACCAAATGTAATAATTGGAATATAAAACCAAAAAGGCGTTTTATGTTGGGCATTTTCTGATAAAAAGCGTTGAATATGTTCTATCCAAAAAAAATAATGCCAATAATCAGGTTCATATTTATTAACAGCTAATACCCAAGGAAGACTTATCAATGCCGCACTAATTATACCTATATTACCAAATTTGAGCATCTCAATAAAACGTTTTTGATAAAGCATGACTGGCAGCATGACAATAACTGGAATAGCTAATGCTAAAAAACCCTTAGTTATAAAGGCTACACCAGAGGTAAACCCCATAACTGTCCAAGCAAGTAACTTTAAGGGAACCGTTGATGCTTTTAATAACCAAAAAGAAGATACCATACAAGCAGTAAGCCACATAGTAAGCATCGGATCCAGTACACTATAGGTACCAATCGCAAAAACTAAAAACATCGAAATATATATTAAACTGGCAATAAACGCGATATTTCGATTACACCACAATAGTATTGCCAAGCAGTAAATTAAGCTGGTGGTGACTATAATCGCAAACACAGCACCAAAACGGACTGAAAAATTAGTATCACCAAATATCATTTGACTGATATTATTTATCCAATATCCGGCTACTGGCTTTTCAAAATAGCGAATATTAAGCAAATAAGGCACAATCCAATTACCTTTTTGCAACATTTCTCGACTAATTTCTGCATAACGAGTTTCATCTGGCTGCCATAGCAATCTCTCATTTAACGGTACTAAATAAGTAAAAATAAAAAAAAGTGCTAATAAAAAAGCACTTATTTTTTGTAACTGTTTAGTTAACATCAAGCGCTATACCTCGTATTGACACCCTAGCCAACCCTCACGACCCGGAAAAGATGAACGAATAACTTTTCCTTGTGGTAAAGAATCTATATCATTTGGTATGAATTCATATAATGGACAAAATATCATTTGTTCTGTAACCATTCTCTCTAATAAGCAGTCAAATTGCATAGATTTAGACATACCTTCTACTTCAGAATGAACAGTATAAATAGGTGTTCCTGTATCTTTCTGCATCGCGTTAATAATAAAATCATTATAGTTTTCATCTTTAACCAAACTGCCAACGACTTCATCATAAGTCGGTAGTGTTACAGGAATTTGTACCGTACCAATTGAACCATCTAATAAAATAGGACGAAAAGGATGAGTACCACGACAATCACTATTGTAATCAAATTTAAAATTTTCTTTTGCCATTAATACACGTTCATCGGATCGCCAACCAGCTACAGCTGAACATTTCACAATAACGCCCGTTACGGACTCAAGTGCATCCACGCCTAATTTAATTTGTTCGACTAATTTAGCTCTTGACCATTTAGCTACATTAGCTTGCCAACCTTGATGATCCCATGCATGTAACCCAACTTCATGACCTTCATTCAATGTTTTCTTCATTAAGTAACCTAAATTATCAGCTATTTTTTTACCTGACCACGCTGTACCGGCTAAAAAAATATCCCAACCATATATTGATGTCGCATTCAATTTTAGCATTTTCCATAAAAATTTAGGTCGAACCAGGCGCCATAAATGTCGCCCCATATTATCTGGACCGACACTGAAAAAAAAACTGGCTCTAATTTTATACTTAGAGAGCACTTTAAGTAATTGTAACACACCTTCTTTGGTACCTTGATAGGTATCTACATCAATTCTTAAGCCAATTTTCTTCATTATTTTTTATCTAATTCTTCTACAGCAGCTTGTAAAAAAAAATCTAACGTTTCATCAATAGTCTGATTTAGATCAATAGTTGGCTGCCAATTGAGCAAACGATACGCATTTTTAATACTAGGTCTACGATATTCAACATCTTGATATCCCTCACCATAGTAACTACTACTTTCAATCTTTTTGATGCCAGCAAATGGAGGAAAGTATTTACGTAACGGATGTTTTTCAAAACTGTCAAGTAACATATCAGCTAATTGAGCAATACTTGCTTCATTAGTTGGATTACCAATATTAATAATATGACCATCACATTTTTCATCTTTATTTTTAATTATACGAAATAATGCTTCAATACCATCTTTAATATCAGTAAAACAACGCTTTTGAGCACCACCATCAACTAATTTTATCGGTGAACCTTCGACCAAATTTAAAATTAATTGGGTAATTGCTCGTGAGCTACCAATACGGGCAGAATCTAAACTATCGAGACGTGGGCCAATCCAATTAAACGGTCTAAATAAGGTAAATTTTAATCCTTTTTTAGAACCATATGCCCAAATAACGCGATCCAATAACTGTTTAGAAACAGAATAAATCCAACGTTGTTTATTAATTGGCCCCACAATTAAATGAGAGGTATCTTCATTAAATTCTTTATCATCACACATCCCGTAAACTTCAGAAGTTGATGGGAAAATAATACGTTTATTATATTTTACACAATAACGTACTATCTTTAAGTTTTCTTCAAAATCTAACTCAAAAACTTTTAATGGATTACGGGTATATTCAATTGGTGTTGCAATAGCAACTAATGGTAGAATAATGTCACATTTTTTAATATGATATTCAATCCACTCAGTATGAATACTGATATCACCTTCAACAAAATGAAAACCCTGATCATATCCAAAACAGGGATCATTAATAAAACGTGAAACAGCAGATGAACTGATATCTAAACCATAGATGTCATAGTTACCATCTACTAATAAACGTTCGGTTAAGTGATTACCAATAAAACCATTTACACCCAAGATCAAAACACGTTTACGCCATTTTACCTGTGTCATCGGTTTAGTACCAATACATGTACGCCCTTCATAATTCCCATCTCAGCCGCTAAACGCGATCCTTCAACACATAAGCCAGATGCATTCTGGCCAGTTAGGATTTCAAGTACACCTTGACCGCAAGCTATTTCTAATGGCTTAGTAGAAATGATTGTACCCGGTAATTTATCATGTGACTTTTCTAGCACGTGGGCACGCCAGACAATTATTTTACTCTCAGATAAATAAGTAAATGCGCCTGGATATGGATTGGTTACTGCTCGTACTAAGTTATTTACTTCGGTTGCAGATTTAGACCAATCAATTAAACCATCTTCAGCACGACGACGGCCAAAATAGGTTGCCTGACTCTCATTTTGTGGCGTTTCTGAATAATTAGACATTTTAATTAAGGGTAATATATCAGCCAAAAGCTGTTCAGCCCCTTGAGAAATTTTCTTATGTAACATTAACGCGGTATCTGTTGCATCAATGATGATTCTTTTCTGTCCAATAATATCACCCGCATCTGCTTTGGTTATCATCTTATGTAAAGTGACACCGGTCTCTCTTTCACCATGCAAAATAGCCCAATTAATCGGCACACAGCCACGATATTTAGGTAATAAAGAACCATGTAAGTTGAAAGCTCCTTTAGGAGCTAACGCCAATAAATCTTGGCTAAGAATATGACGATAGTAAAAAGAGAAAATGACATCTGGTTTTATTTTCTCAATGTGTTCAATCCAAAGTAAATGATTGATATTTTTTGGTGCAAATACAGGCAAGCTCATCTCTTCTCCCAAACAGGCAACTGAGGAAAAGAAATGATTCTCTTTAGGATCATCTGTATGTGTAAAAACAGCCTGAATTTCAAAGCCCGCCTTCTGTAGTGCTTTTAATCCTACACAACCAATATCATGGTAAGCAAAAACAACAGCTTTCATTATTTTTTTTCCTGATTTTCGTTAGTATCTTGATGAACACCAACTATTTTTTGAATGAAGTAACGAGGGCGGACACGAATATCATTATACATTCTTCTAATGTATTTACCGAGTAATCCCATGGCAATAAATTGCGCACCAATAAATATAAATAGAATGGCAAACAACGTAAAAACACCCTCTAACGCCCACACTGCACCAAAAATAAGACGTAAAATAATTAACAGAACCGTCAGTAAAAATCCACTTGCAGCAATAAAACTACCAATAATACTCAACAAACGTAACTGAGTAGTGGTTAAGCAAGTAAGTAAATCAAACATTAAATTTATTAGTTTCATCAAGCTATATTTTGAATCACCAAACTCACGTTCTGCATGAGCAACATCGATTTCAATTGTTCTTTTAGCAAATGTATTTGCTAAAATGGGAATAAATGTACTACGTTCATGACACTGTAACATTGCATTAATAATATTACGCCGATAAACACGCAACATACAGCCATAATCTCCCATTGTTCGCCCTGTTGCTTTAGTAACCATGACATTAATGATTTTCGACGCTGTTTTACGAAACAAAGAATCTTGACGATTCGTTCGTCTGGTACCGACTACGTCATAGCCTTCTTCAGCTACCTGTACCAGATGTGGAATTTCTTCAGGTGGATTTTGCAAATCAGCATCCAGAGTGATCACAAGATCACCGGTTGTTTGTTTAAACCCAGCCATAATAGCTGAGTGTTGTCCATAGTTACGATTTAAAATTACTACGATAATATGATTTGCCGAATTTTCAACAGCATCCATCAGAAATTTAACGGAATTATCAGCACTACCATCATCAACTAAAATTAATTCATATGGTTGCTTCAATCTCTGACAAGCAGCCAATGTTCTTTCCAATAATTGTGGTAAGCTTTGCTCTTCATTATAAATAGGAATAACAATAGAAACTTTTTTTATTTCTTCAAAATTATTTTGAAAAGACACTATTCTCAACTCCGAAAAAATTTCATTAATAGCAAGAACAACATGATCAATATCTTGAGTAAGCATGTCAGGGAATAGTAGCAATGAACATATGGCATTCGAGTTCCATTCAAAATTAGATAGAGAATAAAGATGGCTAGTGTTATCTATAATATTTTGCGTATGGAAACCACCGCTTGGAAATGAAGACCTGTACCTATATCTTCTCTTTTAAGCATTCAATAAAACTATCACTGTCAATACCACAGTCAGCTTTATCTATTGAACCATAACAAATGTGGTCTGCATGTAAATGCAGATAATCAAGCACATTCAACATTTTTAACGGAAGATTGGCCTGAACCTATCGATAATAGGTAATAAGATCAGCATGACGTTTATTTATCTATGCTAACTTTTTTAATTGAACAACTGCAATTGCCACAGGAATCTCAAAGAAAATGTATTTAAACTCAGGTTCAACAATATCAGACTGTGATTTACAAACTAATATTTATCAATCGAAACCATCTACACCTAAACCATGAAATTTAAACATATCAGACATGTGGCTAAGGCATCATTATCGGTAGCGACTAAGATCACTTCCTCGGAGAAAGTGGTATTTTAATCGCATGAAATGAAATGTCGTATCCTGTTGAGAGATCCATTCACTTTTATACTGAGTACCTGCGGCATGATACGGATCCTCGATCAATGCAATATTTTTTCTTTGTGCAATCTTACGTAACACGTTAAGATCGCCTTGCGCAGAAGGGATAATATATCGGAATAACCGCTATTATCTTAGAGGTAATATCGTTCTAAAAAGAGATCAGCCTAACTTAAAGTATTAATATCTACATCAATTATGATTAGATTTGAGTCTTATAAGATAACATTATTAATGGTTAAAACCCATGTTTAATAAGAACTTCATATCCAGAACCAACTCCTAAAGGGCCAAAATCATTATATGCATACCTGATATTTTTCCTAATAAAAAGTAATTGTATGCTAACAACAAAATTTATGGAAAAAGTCTTCTTCAAGTTGATGATTTTTGGCTAAGTGATGATGATCTACATAGAATGTAATATATTTATAACCACCATAATTTCTTTCTCACCTATTACTGATCAAGAAAAATAAAGAAAAATCATTTGTGAGATTAACCTATTAGAAATCATTTAATATTTTTAAAAATCAGTTTTCTATAGTAGCATAAAATAGCTTATACTACACATCAGCATGATGATGTCCTTTGATCTATCCAGATGGATAGATAGACATTAATTTGTTAATTCTACTTGGCTATAGAGAATTTTATATTAGTTAAGCAACTTAAAAAATAAAATAAGAATCCTAATCCTTTCTTTAATGAGAAAGGAATTATTAGAAAATCTGGTGTATCCTGGTCAGGATAGGTTCTACAAAATTCTTCATGAATCTTGTTCTCTATCCTTAAATTAGACGTTATCTATTACATGTTATCAGACAAAATTCACTTAGCCAATTCTAGCTTTTCTAAGCAGATTGGAACAGCTTAAATACCATAAGAGTTGTTTTTATCGAATCACATTACTTCGCGCATCAGCTTCGTAGCTTCACTGTCGTAAAAGCCAATTCAATCAGATTCGGCGTTCTTATGATCTCCAGTATGCTAACGGAAAGTCGTATAATGCCAGCTATTCTTCTCACTCTTTCTCCAACTTCTTCATCGCTGCAAAATATTTGCTAAAACCCTTGCCAATAAAGCATCAATGGTGGATTTATTAGCAGTATCGCGCTCTCTACTAGGCAGAATTGGGCTCTTTTTCCTTGCAACTAACACTTAACTTTCTGTTGAATACTTTTTGAGAAGCGAAGCTAGAACATCAGCTGTTTTGTGTGGCTAATGGCGTTAGTATTACATGTTTAGAAATATTTTTTCCATTGTATTCTAAAACTAAAAGTATGAGTCTTCCCTAGGAACTCTAGGAGATGCGGTTAAGTCACACACTCGTCAACCATTGAAAAGTTATGCCCAGTTTGCTTCTAACTTTCAATAACACTCTTCAAATGCAATGAGCTCGTCATGTCCACGACTAGTCCAGTCGTTAATAAGCAGTAGATAAAGATGATCATCTTGACTGACAGAACGATATGTGATATCGGTACAAAAATAAATTTAACGATATCGGTTAAATCAGACAAGTACCACATTATTAATGCTCTTTAAGTCATTCCCGTTTCTCTCTGCTGATAATACCGCAGAGAGATCATGTATTTTCTTATCGAGAAAACTTAGAGCTTTATAAAATCACCAGTAAAGATTCCTTGCAGGTGCAAGAATAATAACAATTCTTTTCCGCTTTTGCACGTTTCAGATAAAGCGATAGCAACGAGCTGCTAAAGTATACTCCACATTACCGCTGCAATCTTTTAACCTTAGAAACTTTAATTTCAACATCGTCAATACCCGTCTATATTAAGCTCGTAACGACAAATAACCGTTACGAATTAGGGGATGGCTGCCCATTAACAAAACAGCGTTCATAATCTTTTTGCAACCATGCCTTCGAGCACCGTTTCAACAAAATGCCTATCCACCTCTGTATGGAACCATTACGAATGAGTTCATGCAATGGGGATTCCACCCGGTAATATCTGATTTCGCGGATACATATAAGGGTAAACTTTTCATGGCATTACATCTCTCTATTGTTGAAATCAGCCATAAAATCAATCAGTAGGATGATATGGAATTATTTCGGAAACGTCATATACCAAAAACAAATATAACTTTATAATTAGATAATAAAAAGCCGCTAAAACAGCTTTTTAGTATAAAAATTCATTATTTATGAAGCTTTATCTTTTCAACCTGACTTTTTAATTTTTGCCCTGGTCGAAAAGTTACTACTCGACGAGCACTAATGGGGATATCTTTTCCAGTTTTTGGATTTCGACCTGGTCGTTGACTTTTATCACGCAGATCAAAATTACCAAACCTTGATAGTTTTACCTTCTCCCCATTTTCTAATGAACGACGAACTTCTTCAAAGAAAAGTTCAACTAGGTCTTTTGCATCATGTTTACTTATACCCAGTTTTTCGAACAAACTTTCTGACATTTTAGCTTTTGTAAGCGCCATAGGTTTAGTCCCTCAAGGAGGCTTGAAATCGCCGTTTTAAAGCAGCAACACATTTATCAACAGTTGCAGAAATCTCTTCTTCTTTCAGAGTACGATTTATATCCTGTAAGATTAAGCTAATAGCAAGGCTCTTATAACCTTTTTCTACATCTTTACCACAGTACACGTCAAATAAGTTTATACCAACTATATGATTTATATCAATTTTCTTGCATTCATCTAATACATCTGATATTGCTACCTCTTCTGGTACTACAACAGAAATATCGCGTCGGTTGGCTGGGAAATGTGAAATCATATTTGCTTTAGGGATAGCACGCTCTGCAACGGCATCCCACAGCAATTCAAAAACAAACGTCCTACCATTCAAATCTAGCTTGTTTTCCAGTTCAGGATGAATAACACCTATATACCCAATATAATCATTATTCAGATAAATCTCAGCGCTTTGTCCGGGATGAAATGCTGGATTAGAGTGAGCTTTATAAAAAACATTGTCTAATTTTCCGGTTAATGCCAGTATTGCTTCAACATCACCTTTGATATCAAAAAAATCAACAGCACGTTTTTCTTGTGACCAATGCTCTTCATAGCGATTACCAGTAATCACACCTGCTAACATCAATTCTTCCCTAATATCATGTTCTGCCGTTACATCCGGCACAAATCGTAAGCCAGTTTCAAATAGTCGAATGCGATTTTGTTGACGATTTTTATTATAAATTACTGTAGTCAGTAAGCCTGACAATAAAGAAAGACGCATTACTGACATTTCAGCTGAAATAGGTTTAGGCAAAATCATCGCATCAGAATTTGGATGCAGCAGTTTCTGAATTTTAGGATCAACAAAACTATAGGTAATCACTTCATTATAATCACGATCAATTAATAAAGTTTTCACTCGTTTTAAAGACAGAATTGATTCAAAACATGAGCTTACGATTAGATCTGCTTGTAAAGGCATGTCAGGTATATTATTATACCCATAAACACGGGCTACTTCTTCAATCAAATCTTCTTCAATTTGTATATCAAAACGCCAAGATGGAGCAACTACCTGCCAATTATCTTGTTCACCAATCACTTGACAACCTAAGCGTTGAAGGATATTAGTAACGTTAATGTCCGGAATACTATGGCCAATCAAAGAATCTAGTTTTTTTCGAGTCAGGATTATTTTTACCACTCTTGGTAAACTTGGTTTATGGCTAACATCAATAATATTTTTAACATCACCACCACAAATTTCAACTATTAATCTGGTCGTGCGTTCCATGGCTTTATACTGTAGTTGAGGATCAACACCCCGCTCAAAACGGTGTGAAGATTCAGTATGAAGACCATAATTACGTGCTCGGCCAGAAATTGCTAATGGATTGAAAAAAGCACTTTCTAATAAAATATTAGTGGTATTTTTATTAATACTGGAATGCTTACCCCCAAAAATACCGGCAATTCCTAAGGCATTTTTTTTATCAGCAATGATTAAAGTATCTTGCTGCAAAATTACCTTTCTGTCATCAAGCAAAACTAATGTCTCATTTTGTTTTGCCATTCGAACAATTATTGCTCCATTTAAGCGATCAAAATCATAGGCATGTAACGGCTGACCTAACTCTAACAATACAAAATTAGTAATATCAACTACAGGATTAATAGCACGGATGCCAACTCGACATAATTTTTCTCTCATCCAGCTAGGGGTTTGCACATTAACATTAACACCTTTTATTACTCGTCCTAAAAATCGAGGACATGCCATTGGTGCTTCCACAAGAATAGGAAAAATAGTAGCATCAGTGCCTTTAACTGGTTCAATCTTTACCATATTTAATTCTAGGTTATTGATAGCCGCAATATCGCGAGCGATACCTAAAATACTTAAACAATCAACACGATTCGGAGTCAAACTTACTTCAAAAATATGGTCATCAAGTTGCAAGTAGTTACGAATATCGATACCAATAGGTGCCTCACGTGGTAGCTCAATAATACCAATATGGTTATCAGAAATAGCAAGTTCAGAATAAGAACAAAGCATACCTTCAGAAAGTTCATTGTGGAGTTTTATCGCTTTTATTTTAAAATTATCAGGTAAAACTGCGCCAACTATTGCTACAGCAACTTTTAATCTTTTACGGCAATTTAGTGCTCCACATACAATATTAAGTAATTGCTCAGTGCCAATATTGACCTTTGTTATCCACAATTTATCTGTTTTAGGATGCTGAACACATTCAACAATTTCACCAACTACCACACCTTGGAATTGACCGGCGACAGGTTTAACATCATTAATTTCCAAACCAGCCATTGTCATTTGCTCTGATAAGGCTTCACTGCTTATTGCTGGATTCACCCATTCACGTAACCAAAATTCACTTATTTTCATATGAAAATTTTGTTTTATCTAAATTGCTTAAGAAAACGAAGATCATTTTCAAAAAAAACGCGTAAATCTGTCACGCCATAACGTAACATCGTTAAACGCTCTATTCCAATGCCAAAGGCAAAACCAGAATATATATCTGGATCAATACCAACATTACGTAATACATTTAGATGTACCATCCCGCAACCTAATACTTCTAACCACTTACCATTTTTATCCATCACTTCAACTTCAGCTGAAGGTTCAGTGAATGGAAAATACGATGGCCGGAAACGAACACAGGTTTTTTCTTCAAAAAAATGATTTAAAAAGTCATGTAGTGTACCTTTTAAATTAGCAAAACTAATGTTTTGATCAATAATTAAACCTTCTATCTGATGGAACATTGGAGTATGAGTTTTATCATAATCATTTCTATACACGCGACCAGGGGAAACGATACGAATCGGTGGTCGTTTACTTTTCATGGTACGAATTTGCATACCAGAAGTTTGAGTGCGCAACAGATGAGTAGCATCAACCCAAAAAGTATCATGTGAAGCACGTGCTGGATGGTGAGCAGGAATATTTAAAGCATCAAAATTATGATAATCATCCTCTATTTCAGGTCCAGAAACAACAGAAAACCCAAGCTCATCAAAGAATTCTTCAATTCGTTCAATAGTACGAGTTACTGGATGAAGACTGCCATATTCGATTTGGCGACCTGGCAATGAAATATCTATTTTTTCCGTCGCTAATTGAACATTTAATAGTGCATTTTCTAATTGCTTTTTTCGCATATTTAATAAATTCTGAACTTCTTGTTTTGCTTTATTAATAACTTCTCCTGCTGCTGGGCGCTCTTCTGCAGGTAAATCACGCAACGTTAACATTTGTAGTGTTAAATGGCTTTTTTTACCTAAAAATTTAACACGGACTAAATCTAACTCAGCAACATCTTTAGCTTTTTCTATGGCTGTTTTTGCCTTCGCAGCTAACTCGACGAGTTGTAGCATTGTTTCCTCTTTTTTACGACAATTTTGGCCTAATCATTATTAAATGTAAAATTTTTAATAATTAGTAACAAAGAGCCTCCATTTGCAGGCTTATCGCAGTTTTTTGTTTCTTTTCCTAAAATAGGCGAGAAGCTCCCAAATTTTTGGTGCTAAAATAAAAAAAAGAAATAAAAAAACAATTTTCATCTTTTAAGCAACTTTTCATAAAATACCTATTATTTTAATACATAAAATTGTCATCGACAATAGAAAGGGGGGAGAGCGCTAAGCCCCCTTAATTTAACTGATTTAAGCTAATATGGTCTTTGCTTTCTCAACTAACGTTGCAAATGTAACTTCATCAAAAATAGCAATATCAGATAAGATTTTACGGTCAATTTCAATTGAACATTTTTTCAAGCCACTAATGAAACGACTATAAGATAAACCATTTTTACGAGCAGCAGCATTAATGCGTGCGATCCACAATTGACGGAATTGACGCTTACGCTGACGACGATCACGGTAAGCATATTGACCGGCTTTAATTACTGCTTGAAAAGCAACACGATAAACACGCGAACGAGAACCATCGTAACCTTTTGCTTGTTTTAATATTTTTTTGTGACGTTCGCGGGCTATTACACCGCGCTTTACACGAGCCATATAATACCTCCTATCACTTCGAATTAAATTCGATAATCTTAAACTAAAAATTAAAATTTATGCGTATGGTAAACAAGCCATTACCAAAGCCAGATCGCTTTTAGAAACCATGGTTTTTTGTCGTAAATGACGCTTACGCTTAGTTAATTTTTTAGTCAGAATGTGACGAAGGTTAGAATGCTTACGTTTAAAACCACCACTAGCAGTTTTTTTAAAACGCTTTGCTGCACTCCGTACTGTTTTAATTTTTGGCATCTTAAATATCCACTGCGCATTCTTAATCACAATTAGCCAGAGAATTAGTGTTCTACACTTGATAAAATACTAATTACTTATTGCCTAACTATTTCTTTTTAGGTGCAAGCACCATAATCATCTGACGGCCTTCGATCTTATTTGGAAAAGATTCGACGACTGAAATCTCATCCAAATCGTTTTTGATACGATTAAGCATATCAATACCAATCTGTTGGTGCGACATCTCACGACCACGAAATCGTAACGTGATTTTAGCTTTATCGCCATCATCCAGAAAGCGAATCAGGTTGCGTAGCTTGACCTGATAATCACCTTCATCTGTGCCAGGTCGAAATTTAATTTCCTTTACCTGAATAACTTTTTGCTTCTTTTTTTGTTCTTTTAGCGATTTACTCTTTTCATAGAGGAACTTGCCATAATCCATAATACGGCAAACTGGCGGCTCAGCATTTGGACTGATTTCTACTAAATCAACACCAGCTTCTTCGGCTTTTTCAAGACCTTCTTTTAAGCTAATAATACCAATCTGCTCGCCATCTAAACCAGTTAAACGAACTTCAGAAGCACGAATCTCCATATTAATACGATTCGGACGTGCTGTTTGAATTCTTTTTCCGCCTTTAATACCTTATTCCTCCAGTTGATAAATACGACGAGTGCGAATTTCATCAAGCACTCTTTCTGCAAATTTTATGATGTCAAATGTTCCTAACTCTTTACCATTACAGGTTCGAACAGATACTTGATTCAAAGCAATTTCTTTATCACCACAAACTAACATATAAGGAACATGACGCAAACTATGCTCACGAATTTTAAAGCCTATTTTTTCGTTTCTCAAGTCTGCTTTTGCACGAATACCAAAATTATTAAAAATTTTTACTACTTTTTTTACAAAATTAGCCTGTACATCCGTGATATTTATCATAACAATTTGTAATGGCGCTAACCATATTGGAAAGAAACCGGCATACTGCTCTATTAGAATCCCAATAAAACGTTCAAGTGATCCTAAAACAGCGCGATGGATCATTACTGGTACCTGACGTTCATTATTCTTATCTACATAAGAAGCACCTAAACGACCTGGTAATGAGAAATCGAGCTGTACAGTACCACATTGCCAAGCCCGATCCAAACAATCATACAGAGTAAATTCAATTTTAGGTCCATAAAATGCACCTTCACCACATTGATAATTAAATTCAATATCTCCTAGTGCCTTAGCAAGGTCGGATTCTGCACGATCCCATTGAGCATCACTGCCTATTCGTTTTTCTGGTCGAGTTGATAACTTAACTTCAATTTTTTCAAAACCAAATGTTGCATAAACATCATAAATCATTTTAATACAACTTTTAACTTCAGGTAAAATCTGATCTTCAGTACAAAAAATATGCGCATCATCTTGGGTAAAGCCACGCTCGCGCATCAAACCATGTAAAGCACCAGATGGCTCATTACGATGGCAACTACCAAATTCTGCCATACGCAATGGCAAATCACGATAAGATTTTAAGCCTTGATTAAATATTTGTACATGTCCTGGGCAATTCATTGGTTTTATACAATATTCTCGGTTTTCTGATGATGTGGTAAACATGTTCTCTTTATAATTTTTCCAGTGGCCTGTTTTTTCCCAAAGAATACGATCCATCATTAATGGACCTTTTACTTCTTGGTATTGATATTCATTCAATTTACTACGAATAAAGGTTTCCAATTCACGAAATATTACCCAACCATCATTATGCCAAAACGCCATACCTGGCGCTTCTTCCTGCATATGATAAAGATCAAGTTGTTTAGCTATCTTACGATGATCTCGTTTAGCCGCTTTTTCTAAACGTAATAAATAAGCAGTTAACTGTTTTTTATTAGCCCAAGCTGTTCCATAAATCCTTTGTAACATTTTATTATTGCTATTACTGCGCCAATATACACCAACTACTTTTTGTAATTTGAAGTAATGACAAAAACGCATATTAGGTACATGTGGGCCATTACACATATCAATATATTCTTCATGATAATAAAGTGCAGGATGATCCTCTTTATTAATATTTTCATCCAAAATTTTAACTTTATAATCCTCACCTCGAGCAACAAACATATCCCTTGCTTCCTTCCAACTAACTAGTTTTTTGATAACATCATAGTTCTTTGCAGCAAGTTTATGCATGCGCTGTTCAAGTTTTTCTAAATCTTCCTGGGTTAAAGCGTGATCCAGATTAACATCATAATAAAAACCATTTTCAATGATAGGGCCAATTGCCATTTTAGTCGTTGGCCATAATTGTTTAATCGCATGACCAAGTAAATGGGCACATGAATGACGAATAATTCCTAAACCATCAATAGCTTTACTAGTAATAATAGATAATTGAGAATCATTATTAATTAGATCACTCGCATCAACAAGTTCAGCATTAACTCGAGCAGCTATACAGGCTTTTGCAAGACCTGAATCAATATCATTTGCAATATCCATTACTGAAACAGCGTGGTCATATTGACGTTGACTGCCGTCAGGCAGAGTAATAACTGGCATTTAAAATCCTTAATTTACAATGAATCCATATGCAAGATCACATGTATAGAAATATATTTTCTTAAAAGTGAGTTAAAATAATTTTAACATTACTTTATAAGTGATGTACGTGATAAAACAACTAAAATAAAGCAAAAGAAATACGTACTCTTAGCTTAATACTTAACTATCACTTCTTATAATATAGTATGTTTTTTTGAATAATTCAGATTTAACTTTTAACTAATCTGAATCTTTCATAACTGTAATGGAGTTTTACTATCCAATAGTAATTAGTAATTTCTGATTGTATAGCTAAACATATCAATGCAAGATGATCTCAATCTTTTGAGAAGAATTGAAATAATGGCTTTGAAGCGTATCTTCCGTGCAACTATTAAATTAAATCTCTCGATCATGCCATTTATTTGAGAATGCATCGGTGAGATATCTTAGTATTCTATATTAAGTTCTGTATACAAACGGGCAAATTCATGTTTTTCAGTGGCTGAATATCTTCACAAATCAAAAAGCGGTCTGTAAATACTCAATGAATATCAATGGGGATATGCTCAATTAAGATCATGTAAAAAGAGTGAACATTGTCCTCGGTCTTAGCCTTAAAAAGCGGAAAAATTCATTTAGTGCGACATTTTGTAATCTTATATATATACAAAAAATAATATCATAAGGTTTCATTTAGCATTTTCTGAAAATATTCACATCTACGTACAGTTCTAAGCAATCTTTTTTCTTTTAAACACTTTATGATTTGGCTTCAAGGCACTTCCTTTGCCTAATTTCACGCAAATTTCACTCTGTAGCTGCTAAACAGTGATTTAGGCTAAACCGAAATATAAAGTAGTTCATGAACTTGCATACGATTGCCAGTAGATCGTCGAGAGGGGAAAATGTTTTTCGCAAGAAAACAACTACGGTTTCCTGAATTGGATGGCAGCCATCGTCGACAAACAATAGAAATATGTCTGTTGATCTCATCAACATCATCTCGTTTTTACCCTTTAACAAAAGTAACTTCAGATATACTACAATACTTAACTAAAGAGATGCAGCTATCTGCTTGCATGAAGAGCAGCACTAATTTTAAATGTTGTACTTGCCTGATTATGGAGTTTCATCATCATAATATTTTTGCCCTCAGCTATAATCCCCCTCAGTAACCATCTTGTCATGAAATATAACTGGACGAGAGAGGATCATATAATGGGTCTTAGGAGGAAATATTTAGTAGTCTAATTACCTTAATGCAGTTCTAATTAAGAATTAGATCTTGGATAATAAGAATAAAACACTAAAAAATTAGTTATAAAATCATTGTTGTCTAGATTTAATCTTTTAATTAATTAACTTGATTTAAATTTATTTAAAAAAATATATTAATCTAAAACTAGATAGTTAGTTAAATTTTATTTAAGTTGAAGCATTTTAATTTTTAATGAAAATATTTTATAATAAAAATATTATCAATTTTTTATTAAATTAATAATTACTCTATTATAGCTATAAAATTATAAACATTTTAATTATTCAAAAATAGCTAAGTTCTTACTGCATTCAGGTGTTTTGTTTGAATATGTTGATAATTATTTTGCTGCTAGGTTATCAATTTTATTGATTTCAACATGATTATTTTATTAAAAATTAGTAATTAATACGTCAGCAGAATTAACATATGCACAATATTTGAATATTAAAATACTTTTTAATTACTAATATTAATAAATAATTATCTTGACTAATATGAATATAAACTGTTTCTATATCAATATTGATTGCAGAATCTTTAAGTTAACTTATGGATATTTACTATGCTTTATCTCGCAATCAATACCGTCACGATCAAGCAGTATAAGGCGACTTATATTAGTCCTATTGCATAGAATTTATTCACTGCATTACCCGGAAATTAGATTCTACTTTAATAAGTGTTCTAATTAAGTTTTTATTGATAACATAAGTTATGCTAATGTCTAGTGTATGAAGTTTTGGAGATGTTAGCTCCTATTATACTGATTGATTTTATGGATGATTTCAACATTAGAGAGATGATATTCTAGAAAAATTCTACTCTACAAATATTTCGAAACCAAATATCACTTCTAATCTATTGCATGAACTCATCCATAATCTTACTAAGAAGCTGATAGGCACTGCTATTGAAGATGAGCTCAAAGTTATGTTGCTCAACATGAGTAATGCCGCCTTGTCTACGGATCTCAATCCCTCATCCATAACGGTTATTTCCACAGAGACTATTTGGTTTTTGAAACCCAATAATAAAGATATTTTCGGTACGCAGCACCAATGCTATTGGATGAATAAAACAACTAATGTGCTGGTTTATCCCTTCCCAAGGGGACATACTAAAAGTTAAGGGTAAGCTACGATGTAGATCGTAAAACCTTTAATTTTTTAGTAAGGGTTTTAGCGTATCTTAAAATGATCAAGAAGCTTAAGAAAGAGTGAGAAGAACTGTTAGGATTCCTATAATTTCCGTCAGTATACTGAGCGTCAATAAAAAGCCATGAATTTAATTGAATCGATTTTTACAATAGTGATAAGAGTATAAAGCTGATGCGCGAAGCATGTGGTTCGAAAAAATAACCTTCTTTCAATAGTATTTCAGCTATTTCTTGTCTTCTAATAAAACTAGAAACTGGATAATATGATTTGATATCTTGATCATGGTGATAAACAATGTTCAATTTAAAGATGCAGAATAGATTTATGAAGGATCAGAATGGAACGTATCCTGACTACTGTACAGTAAATTTATTAATAACTTAGAAGTTCAACCTAGTGCGTTTCTGACTCTTATAATAATCTTTAATCGCAATCAGCTCCCTTACGTCAATACACAGTGATATCAATAATGAGTATCAGGCAAAAACGATCAGCTATCTGATAAACGGCCCTTGCCTTCAGCAAGGAAATAAATATTAACGCATATCGCTTAAATTAAGTCGTTATCATTAAGCTATTTTTATTTTAGTCTTATAATGGTACTGCAGAGAAGAGAGTATGCGCTTTTTATTAAAAAGCGTCTTAGAAATTCATCGTGAAAATCACCAGTGGATATGACTAATAGCTACCCAATCATGGTAGCAACTCTTAACCGTTTTATACCATTCAGATAAGGTAGTAACAACGATCTGTTGAAACATATTCTGTTGCCGCTAAAATCTCCTGATCTTAGGCACTTTAAACACTAACATCACTCATAGCAGTTCGTATATAGTTAATTGTGGCACATAACCGTTATTAATAACGGCATATCGACCGTTAACAAGGCACCGTTGAGTATGTTGCTAACATGAATTTGAGCACTGCCTTAACAGCAGTGCTATCAGTTAACTGGTATTATTACGAATAAGTTCATGCAAGGATAAGAATAATATCTCATTTACAGATCCCTGTAAAGTAGACTTTTTATGTCATATCATTTTCTGTTCTTGAAATTATTTATCAAATCAATCTGCAGGTACGGCATCATTTCTAAAACGACATATATCAGAAATTAGAATAACTCTACTTGTTATTTGTTATTTGTTATTTGTTATTTGTTATTTGTTATTTGTTATTTGTTATTTGTTATTTAGTGATCATATTGTTTATTGATAACTTAATAAGTTGTATTCTACATTTATTAAATAAATACAGTTAGAGAGAAATAGTATTTTTTTTACATTTCTATATCTTTCAATGTCATTATTTTAATTTATATAGCTCTATTGATAAGGTAGAATAATTTATATGATTATGGAGCAATTTGATGACGATTAGAGATCAATTACTAAAGGATATTGGAATTATGCAATGGGAATTGCGCGACTTAACGGTACTACGTGGTGAACACGCCGGGTATATTCCTGACTCTACTCAATTAGTTATCATTGCTGATGAGCGCATTGATCTAGATAACATTTTTATCAAAGATATTTTACGAGCAATGATGGTAGACAGTCATCAAGTATGCTGTTTATTAACTAAAGAAATATCACTGTTACCAAAAGACCTTCTTTGCCCTTGTTGGATCCTAGGTAATAAATTACCTATTAATTCTAAAAAATGGGTCATTCATACTTTACCATTAAAAGAAATTTATTCTAATCCTCAATCAAAACGCGCTTTATGGGCAAAAATATGTCAGCATGAAAATAATTTTCAATTTAAAATAAACTGATTTAATCTTTACTTTTACTCTTGAAAAAGAGTTACGCTTATTTCTGGTGTATGTGATTTTAGAGATAATGGCGTACCTGCAGATTGATTTGATAAATGATTTCAACAACATAGAGATAATATACCATAAAAATCTACCCTACAGGGATCTCTGTAAAATAAAATATTACTCTGATCCATTGTATAAACTTATACATAATTCTGTCAGGGAGCTGATAGGCACCTCTGTTAAGGCTTAAGCTCAACTTAAAAGCTATGGTCTGCAATAAGATGCTTAACGCTACTTTGTCAATTGGCATTAAGCCGTAATCCGTAACGGTTATTTTCCATAACAAACCATATAAACCGCTATTACCAACGTTGAGGTTATAGTGCTTAAAGTTAAAACTAGTAATCGCAGCGGAAACGGAATATGTTTCTAAAACTCCTTGCTACCGCCTTATCTGAAGCGTACAAAAATAGCAAAGATTTGCTATTATAGATGCAGTTATTATGCATCTCCACCAGAGATTTTTACAAATTTCTGAGGCGCTTTTTTATAAAAAGCGCATACTCTCTTCTTCCAGCACCATCAGCAGACTGAAACAACAATGATTTAAAGAGCGTAAATAATTGGGCCTGCGTGATTTAGCGATACATACTACATTTATTTCTAAGCAGATGGTATATACCATCTGCCAGGAAAACTGATCGCCTTTGCCTACTAGTTATTATTAACATCACTGCACTAACATAAGGAAATCCTTGGAGTCGAAGATACTTATCGAGAGTCAAAAACGAACTGAGCTAACTTCTCAATACCCTACGAGAACGTCACTTCACTATATCTCCAAGTAGGGTTGTTCTCCCCCATTACACGGAAGATTATGCTATTAATTTGTAGTACAATAGCAAAATATTCTTGTGCGCGCAGTATTAATGTTGTTAAGTACATAAAATAACTAATGCACTGATTTTACTTCCCAAAGAGATAGAGCACCGAAAGTCAATATGAACTGTGATGGGGATATCTTAGCTAGCAAAAAACTATGATGTCGATGATAAAGCTATTGATATTTTGTTAGCAAGGTTTTTAACGAAGTTGTATTTCTGCAGCAATGAAGATACTGGAGAAAGATCAAGAAGAACTGTTTACATGCCCATTACTTCTCATCAGCGTACTGGGCATAAATAAGAATAGTGAATCTGATTAAATCAGATTTTGCGACAGTGTGAAGCTATGAAGCCGATGTTGAAGTATTGTGGTTCAAGAAAAGTAACCTTTTCAATGGTACTCAAACTACTTCTGTCTGCTCAAAAAAAACTAGAACCGGCTAAGGAGATTTTATCTGCTGACCATGGTTGGTAACAAGGTTCAATTTGAGGATGGAGAATAGATTTACTAAGCATCAGAGTAGAACGTAGTCTGACATATCAGACACCAGATTTACTAATAACTATATCCATTATCCATTAATTAAATAAAATTATACTCAATAGCGATTTTATTAGCAACTAAAATACGATAACTCAATCTCATTTTTATGAGAAATTATTTACTTTTAAACTCTTAGCTAAAAATTATAAAATTTATATAAAATATACTCAAACTATCGCAATAACCATTAAATAAACTATTTCTATCATTGTCTCCATCGTACATAAATTAATCGCTAATTTTATCAGAACATATTCCAACATAGGGTACCCCACATAATTAAAAATATTTTCAATATAAGTCATAAGATTAATGGTAAACAAAGAGAAGTTTTCTTTAATGTCATTTACCTATCTGCTACTAATATTGATAAGATTTCATCTTTACTACTGTCTCCTAGTATAAATAGCCAAAAATATACCAATCTAAATATAAAACTTGAACATTATTTAATTGCAGATTAATATGCATTAAATGCAATTTATAAACTATTCCAACTTAGAAATAAAACATTGGATATGCCGTTTTGACTAAAGCTATTCAATGCTGACTAATATTTCTATTAACCGTGAAGAGTAAATTTTTTAAATAAAAAGTGTATCAGAGGATGAGAAGGTTTAGATCACTTTAAGGTGACTAAAAAGATCCTATACAACGAAACAATCACCACTTTTCAATTTCTTACAGAATATGATAATAGGGCGTCAATTTTCGACCTGGATAATTAGCTACAGAATTATAA
Source organism: Arsenophonus sp. (assembly GCA_046530735.1). Lineage (GTDB taxonomy): Bacteria > Pseudomonadota > Gammaproteobacteria > Enterobacterales > Enterobacteriaceae > Arsenophonus. The sequence goes on along the minus strand of JBHEQV010000004.1, from coordinate 36,305 downwards.
AATATAACTAATCAAAAAATTTATAAAAATCTATCAACCAATACACTTAATAGCAAAAGTTATTTTATTTCTATAAAGCGATAATAAAAAAAGAAATGTATTAAAATCTATTTATAAAGATGTAAAAGAATGTAATATCCTCAAACTATCATCACCTTTTTCCTGCAGTGATTTTATTACTATTAATTCAATATACCAGTAACAGTAACTCCAGATGACATCAGCTTAACCACTGATAATAAGTATCTTAAAAGTTACATTAGCGACAACACAAAGTACCAGTAAGTTAGCTCCACACCATAGAGGATGGTGTATTTCATACTTTTGCTAATGAATTCAGTAAAAGTTAAATTAACTAATTTACCATAGGCTTTATTGCCGTTTGGTATAATAATCTAACAGAACAAGATAGACTATAAAACAGTATTATAATACCAAGAACTAATGAGTGGAGTTAACCTATCAAAACTAAAAGAGCAGATTAATATTGAAAATATGCATTATTACTTCTAGGATCATTACCCGGTCAACTTTATGAAATTTTACCAAACAAAAAGTTGCTTGCTATTAGCGTAAATATCAGTTATATTTACTATAAATGTTTTATTATACATAAAGTTATTGAGAAAAATGAACAATAAGTATTAAAACTCTCACTAAAATCTAGGTAAGCAGTAAAAAATAGGATAAAAAGTACAACTTACATATCAACTTCTTTATAACCTGCAACAATCTATTACTATTTAAAATGAAATACTTCTTAATTCTACTTATTGTTTTGAACATCAATCACATGATAAATATCATGCTCAAGGATTTTACTATTAGCAATTTTCTCCGTTTGTGATACTCGATATTATCGCTTCAAAACAATTAACTATAATATAGTCTGGAACAACAATTTCAATCTTTACTTTTGATAAAGAATTAAGCTTATATTTTAAGGCCACGATAAAGTTTTGTATGACCTCTTTTGACTTTCAAACGCTTTCACTTCCTTTACTGTCAATTCCAGTTATGCCAATACCTTTTAAAGATTCTCTTATATTATTTAAATTAAACAGTTTGATAATTGCATCAATTTTTTCATTAAATTATCCTAATATTACCAGTTTTTACGACCAAAAGCTGAAGTAATTGGATAACGCCTATCTTTATTAAAATTTCGAATTGTAACACGCGGACCTATCGGTGCCTGACGTCGTTTATATTCATTAATATCAACTAACTTGATCACTTTACGTACGATTACTTCATCAAATCCAGCCTCAACTAATTCACTGACTGTTTTATCTTGTTCAATATAACCTTCTAGGATCGCATCTAGTACAGGATAAGGAGGTAAATTATCCTGATCACGTTGTCCTGGGGCTAATTCAGCAGAAGGAGGCCGTTCTATTACGTGCTTAGGAATAATTGGTGAAATCGTATTACTATATTTTGCTAGCTCAAATACTAGCATCTTTGGTACATCTTTAAGTACCGCAAAACCGCCAGCCATATCACCATAAAGAGTGGTATAACCTACTGCGGATTCACTTTTATTACTGGTTGTTAATACTAAACGGCCACGCTTATTTGATATTGCCATCAGAATGATAGCCCGACAACGAGCCTGTAAATTTTCTTCACTTGTATCGATATCCATGTCTGTAAATAATGGCGATAAACTAGTCATAAATGCATCATACATAGCTTCAATAGATACTATTGAAAATTCAATACCTAATAATAATGCCTGTTTTCTGGCATTATGAATGCTTATTTCAGCTGTATATTTAAATGGCATAATTACAGCCTGCACTTTATCTTTTCCTAAAGCATCTACTGCAATAGCCAAGGTTAAAGCTGAATCAATTCCGCCTGATAATCCTAAAATAACACCAGAAAATCCATTTTTATTAATATAGTCACGGGTTGCCATGACTAATGCTTCATAAATCTGAGCGATGGGTGATAAAGTCTTTGCTATATTGTCCACTGATAACGGTTCAACATCATTAAATTTACATATGGTAACTTGTTCAGCAAACTGCACTAAATAATGCGTTACCTTACCCTTACTATTAAATACTTTTGACCCTCCATCAAATATTAGTTCATCTTGTCCACCAACCTGATTTAAATAGACAATTGGCAATTGAGTTCTTTGACAATGGGATTTTAACAATGTTGAACGAATATGTGGTTTCTCACGATTATAAGGTGAAGCATTAATGATAATTAAAATATCTGCACCTTTGGCTTTAATTACATCAACTGGTTCATCAAACCAAACATCTTCACAAATTAAAAAACCTAGTTTATAATCTTTAAAAGATATTACACAAGTTTCATTAGCTGAATGAAAATAGCGCTGTTCATCAAAAACGCCATAATTAGGCAATTGTTGCTTAAAATATTGCGCTACTATCTGACATTGCCAAAAAAATGATAATGCATTATAACATTTTCTACTTTGCCAACATGGATGACCAACGACAATGGCAATATTCTGACTAGCGTCTTTCAGACGATCAAGCTGTTTAGTACAGCGTTGATAAAAATCCGGCCGAAAAAGTAAATCTTCCGGCGGATATCCAGTTAAAGCTAATTCCGAAAACAGGATAAGATCTGCTCCCTGTAACTGTTGAACCCTAGCTTCTTTCAACATGCGTTCACAGTTGCCTTCAATATCACCTACCAACCAATTTAATTGTGCTAGTGCAATATTCAGCGTTCGATTCATAAAATTGTATTCTCCAGAAATAATAAAAATTATTCTTTAAAATTATTAGCATAAAGTTTTATTCTTGACTATATAACTTATAAAGCTCAGTTAGATTTTGACCTACTATACACGCTGCATAGGTAACATTGTTTTTATTATTTATAACAATTTTTGTAAATAATTAAACTCTAATTGATTTGAATCTCAATGATAGTAGGTAATTGCAATATTCTCGCTTTGCAGCGATTCAATGACTAATGTTTCATGAATAATCAGTGCCATTGTTAACGCAATGCACTCATCAATAATATTCACTAATCACCTTAGATTTACCGGGAGCTACCCACTCGCTCCTATTAAATATTTATTTCATACTTCAGTGGCTATATAAAAAAGATTTATGATGCTTTATTAATTTTCTTAGGAATAATATCCTTATAAAGGAAATACCCAATTCCAAACCCTAATTAAGAATAGGAATTTTAATAATTATCACATTCAAATAGTAATAAAGATCTTACAGAAATTTATTTTTTATTGCCTTTTCTTAAATTACGATATGAGTCTCTCAATAATTTAAAATCAATATGCAAATCACAATTACTATTTAAAGAACATACGTTACGGTTCTTCAATAACTGGTAATAGTTTCATTTGAAAATAAAGGAATATCAGCATTTCATCAAGAAATAGCGTCAAAGCTTGCGCAACAAGAAATAGACCTTATAATATCATAATGTATAACTGTTCTAATATAAGACTTTTAGGATCACTAAACAATTCAGACTCTAAAAGTTACTCAAGTAAAACCCATAGTCGTTAATTGCAATAAAAGCTTGTTAGCTCTAGAAGTATCTGCATATGAATTGCTCGTGTTAATACTTATTTTAACCAGTAGAACTTTTTCTATTTATTAATAGATAAATATTAAATTGCGCCACCATAATTCGTTCTGTTCTAATAAACGAAGCATTATTATGCTATAGGTGATAATTTCTTCACTCCAATTTTTATTGAAAACGAAAGTTGATATGGTAAAATCTCTTCACACCAGTCACTTTATAAAAGGTATCACGATCAACTGCCTTAGTCAGAAAACTCTATTTTCATCTTTATGTTACCACTAGCGAATCAGAAATTAGAGCCATGTGCAGTTAAAATTAATCAGAATACTTAACTGTTGTTTCTGTATTTCAGCAAAAATGTCATACCATCCATTCCATCCATACGCAAATTACTAATAAAAAATTAATTTTATCTTTTATTAGAATTTTTAATTATCTATACTATTTTCTGCGGTAAATCATCTTTACTACTTTAGTAGTTAAACGTATGATAAATAATTTCAGCAGACTAGGATCATCTACTAATAAAAGATTTACTAATCTATGCAATGTAATTGGAGATTTTTTCCGCTTTTATCAATTTAATAAGACTCTTTAGTTGTATCTGTCGTTTCACTCTTTGCTATTTGGTGTTAAATTGACACTACTTTTATTTATTTTTCTACTTAAAACAAGTTATTACTGTTATTTGTACAAAGAAATTTGTAGTTCAATATCGATTGATATTCTAACTTGCATTAGACAATATTTAATTCATAAGCAAAATTAGAATTTTATTAGACTAAACAATCGAATTTGTTATTATTTTTTGTTGTTAACATAAATATTTAGCATTTGCTTCTTCAACATTAATAATCTGAACTTGCTTTTCATATCGTAATTCTAATAGCGGCATTAATAGACGAAGGAATTGGAGCTATAATATTTAAATTATCAATTATTTTATGTTGGACTTATGATAGTTTATTCTGCCACTTTAAGTAAAATACTATTCTAAAAATTTTACGGATTAATTAGCTGAATCGTTTTACCTATTAAATACGTTTGTTCTTTATTTACTCGATTAGTATAAAATCAACTATTCTCAACCAGTAAAGTGGATTATTTGAAGCATTATTACATCTATATTCCATATTTTTACAAGTTAGGTAGCAATAATTTTTTATATATTTTCTATTAGAATCAATTTATTTAAAATATCCAGTGATATAATGGATTGTAAAATCCACTACAATCTATTAATAAAAAACTAAAAATGGTTATTAACTTTATTTTTCATTTATTGAAATAATCCATATAACTTAGCTTCGCAGCTACAATAATATGCCATATTTTCTGAATTACTTTTGCGGCTATTATGTGGTATGTAATTACACCAATTTGCTATTATTCACACTCTGTAATTAATGCTAATTAAATAATAAAAATATAGACATCAACAAATTCATAATTAATAAGCAAGAATTAACAATTCATTCTCTTAATATAATTTTGAACAAAATTTAATCCTAATAACTATCTTTTACCACCATTTTACGCAATAAGATTCTATGAAATGTTCATAAATCATCTTTTTAAATTTTCTAGGATAGATATTCTTGTATTAGTGATATCAATCTACAGTTGATCATCAGTTTATTGCTTATTATCCAAATTTTATTCGATTTAGAACCGTAGTGTACACTACATTAAAATAGAAATTTTTGATCATTCTTTTAAAAAGAATGGATATCTGTTATAATAAAAAATACTTATCTCAATTTTAGTTTAAATATTTTAGCTCTAGTTTGTTTTAAGTTGTGGAATTACGCTCATTTCTAGTGTATGGGGTTAGAGGTACTGCATATCCTTCTGATTGATTTCGTAGATGATTTTAATAAAAAAGAAATGATATATCATAAAAAGTTTACACTTTACATGTATTCTAGAAACTAGATATTACCTGTAATCCCTTACATGAACTAATACGCAATGCTGCCAGGGAGGAGGAAGCCTAGGTACCACTGTTGAAGGTGAGCTCAAAGACATGCTACGATAACGTACTGAACGCTACATTGTCAAATGTGATATCATATGGGGATGCTCTGTCAATAACGGTTATTTGTTACCACGAATTATACAAACTGATATTGCGATGCTGAAATTAAAGTGCATAAGATCAGGAGATCGTATCGGCAACGGAATATGCTTTAATAGCTTATTGCTACCGTCTTATCTGAAGCGTGTAAAATAGCGAAGAGTTGCTAGCATTGTTATATCTGCAAGAGCAATACGCATTATGATTTTTATGAAGCTCTGATGACGATTCTTGATGAAAGCATAGGTGCTTTTCTAAGGTACTTATCAGAAAATTCAAATAACAATTAACTTGAACAACACAGTGAATTGTATCTGCATGATTTTAGAGATATCTCTATGTTTATTTCTTGGCTAATAGGTACCATCCCTTCAGGGAAGCTGAAGGCATTTGCCTGCTAGTTATATCGGCAAGACAGTGCACATGGACGTAATGAGCTCATTGCGGTTAAAGATGCTTATCAAGAGTCAGAAGCAAACCTGGGCCGAACTTCTAGATAGCCGTGCGCAAATGTTCCTTAACCATATTCCTTGACTTACTATGCGAGACAGTGCTTTAATTTATAGAATGTGAATGGTGCAGATATTCAGGACATGCAGCACAAAATGCTGTTGAGTAGATAAATAACTAATGTACTGGCTTCACTCTCCCCCAAAGGCATCCAAATAACCTAAGTTTAAGTATTAGCTGTGTGAGATATGCTTAGCAGAGAGCCATAATGCCCATGATAAAGCCCTTAATATTTGGTTAGGAAGATTTTTAACGAAATTGCATCCTGCATCGATGAATAAGTATGAAAAAGATTCAGAAGAACTATTGACATTCTATAGATTCCCATTAGTCCGCTTGCCTTGATAAGATGACTAATCCGATTAATTAGTTTTTGCGTGACAGTGTAAGGCTATGAAGCCGAAGCACGGACGGGAGCACTGTAGTTCGAAAAATAATTATTTCAATGCTATTTAAGCTATTCCTTTCATTTACCTAGAAATGTTGGAATCATCTATATGGCTAAACCTGTTTACAGTAGTGGTAAACAATGTTTAATTTAAGGATGGAAAAGAAATTTACGAAGCATCAAAGTGAATCGAAGCCTGTGACTAGCAATACACCAGATTTACTAATAATTTATCAGTCCCTTAATTATTTAATTAATCTAAACTTTGATTGACTTGGCATTCCAATATTAATAATTGCATAATAACCAATAAAATCGTCACCTCAAGTTCGTATAGAATGAGGATAGAAAGAATATCACTTATTCAAATAAATTATCTTATTACCTATTCATATCATGATGGTAATCAAGATTTTATTTAGTAATGAATTTACCTGCCTTTTTAATAAAAATTTTCTAAAGTGATTGTTATGTGAAAAACAATTTTTAAATCACGAAAATCGAAAGTAATATTTTAATTAATAGAAAAAAATGTAAGAAAAATAAATAATATTCATGCGCACGCTTAAGCGGCAATAAATAATTTATAAAATTCACTGCTTTCTTCGTGAGACCCGATATTTAACAAAATTTAATAGTTAGAAGATTAAATCGTTTTTTAAGAGAAACGCAAAGGATCCTTTTGTTAAAAGGAAATAGAATTGATTTACTGAGTCTATTGTAAGTTAAATTTCATTGGAGTGTGCATTCTTTGACCTAATTAACTAATTTTGCGATATTTAACCCCTATGTTTAGCTTAATAACCCTCATTTTTCTATTTCATTCATTCTTTTTGACAACAATTTCGTTGCTTGTTTACTAAGCTGAGCGTCAGTAAAAGTAACTTATCGCCAAACACAGAATGCATTGTATGAATCTGTGCGCAGGAATCATTTCATTATAGAATGACAAACCTTGGTTTTTAGTAAAAATGTGATTTGTTTGCGATTCAACAAAAACTATAGTAATGCACCATCTTAAAATGTATAGCCGGAATATGGTTTTAATATAGCCTCCAATCATTTTTTCCTGCTTTAGGGTCTACTGCCTGTGCGCTTAAGTATAATAATTATAGTAATAATATTACAACACTTCTCCCATTCGGTAATACAGAAATTTTGATGCAGATACTGAAGCGTTTAATAAGGTAGCCTAGAAATATTTTATCCTATACCACGTGCCATCCCCAAAATTTCGTCTTTTTAGTAAAACCTATTTTTCAAGTAACCTCCATAATGTTCCTTCAGGTAACATTATCACTAATTTCTCTGGCGCGGGGTATGTGCACAAGAACAGTAAGACACTTGAACTTATCAAATCATAGTTGGCAACGCATCATCCGGATAATAGCGCCTCGCTAGATTGCTTCTATCGCTATTTTTTTAAAGAACAGATCAACCTCATGCAACATGTTTAGATATCCAAACTGGCTACGAGTGACGCAGATATAAACATGTCAATGTTAATTGAGTTATCAAACATGAGTGGGGAGGCATACAAGATAGCAATCTTAATATCTTGTTTTGCGTTCCACCATTACAACATAGCTTGTATGGCGACGCAAAACAGAACATTGAGTATCCAAAAAAAATCAGTTATTTTTGAAAAAAAAAGCTAAAGAAAATGGGCATAGTGAAAATAATGTTTATCAGTCGCAGTTAAGGTAAAATATGAACCCACTGTACTAATTATTGCTCGGTAGTTTTCACGCCGCATGAACTGCAGACTTTTAATTTATAGATTTAGCAAAAACAGCGGTAGGAATATTCAGAAGAGGAGCAACAATAGCGATCAAACACTCAATGAAACAATTCCAACAAGTAAGCTTTGCTCGATATCTAGATTGGTCTATGAGTTGACATTCTCACTGCATTTCAAAAAAGTTTTTGTAGATGTTATCAACGGTGAAAACCAGTTTAGTTAAACTAAATAAGAATAAGAATTATCTCTAGTTTCCTATAGCTGATGAATTAATCGGCAAGCATAATTTGCCATTATCTTCTCAATGTAGTTGCATCTAGCATCATCAACTTAATCCTGGAAAGTGGGCTAAAAACTCTGGATAATCGTAACTAAAAGTAGATAATACTTTACATATTGAAAAAAATTTAGGAATGAGTAGGACGTTTTTGACTCTTCTCTTTTGGAGAGTCAGTTATAAACAATTCAGTCGGTTTCTGTTATTATTAATTTCATGAGTGGGATAATAAAGCGATTCGAATAAATAAGTAGTGTAACATCCCTTAAGTCGCCTGATATCTCTTCCTGATTTCGCCGGTTTACGTTTTTTAGGAGATTCCATGCGAGCTATCTGACTTAATTTCTAAAAAACTAACATATTGCAGAATATATAAAATGGCACTAAGATCATGAGTATTACAGAATAAATGTAGCTACTACGCTCAGATCATAGTACTTGCTATAACATTCTTAATAGACGAATCATTCTTCTAGACGAATAGATACACCTTATTTTTAGCATTATTCCTGATTTATATATAATATCTCTCTATATTTAGCCCGGTATAAATTAAGTTGAATGACTACCAATATAATATGCAGTTTATATGCCAACTTTTCAAAAGTTATATTAATTTATTGAATTTAATGTAAAATACCTAATTAAATCTTTGAAATAGTTTTTTATTTTACATCAAATTTAATGATTTAATTTTAATTAAATATTACTTAGGATCATTTAATTAGATGAATTAAATTCTAAAAATTAGATAATTAATTATCTCAATTTATATTGAGAATTTATTTTATCACTTTTTTAATTGACGATAGTTATAGGTTTCAATAAACAGATTGAATAATTTAATAAAAATCAACATTAAATTTTAGGTAAATTTAGATCATAATGAAACTTATTTTTATTTAATTTTAATTAAAAATTAAAACTACATTTTATTTCTGTCTAATTCCGGATTATTATATAAAACCTCGGTTCATAATAATTTTATTGCAAAACGACTACTGATAGATATAGTTAAGCTAATATATCATGATGATAATGTTCTATTATCAAACGACTACAATACATAAAATCAGAGCTATTCTTCAAATAAGCGAAGAACTTATGTCTACTTTAGTTAAGCGTTATGGTGGTATCTCTAAACTTACCGTTGCTAAATTATAAGAACAAGATGATCTTAATGATCAACTATATTGGCAAAGCCATAATCAACAATTATGAGCAATATCTTATACTTTTATAGAACATAATGAATAAGTAACTGGCCATGGCGTAAATAATAACTAACCAGCAAGCTATGGAGCAGTTAATAACTGCCAATAATAAAATAAACAACTAAATTTTGTTGATCATCCTGATTTAATAGTGCACCAAGTTTAGCAAAGTATACATATTCAGAATAAATGTTAATAACCGATAATGGATGCTGTTGTTGCATAGAGAAAAAGCATTAGTAATGATAAAGTTATAAAAGAGGGTAAGTCATCGCAAAATCTTCTAGTAATGATTCTCTTAACTTATAAAGCTATACTGAAGGATGTGTATTAAGAAAACAAGAAGAGTATTATAAATTATCATGAACCGTTACAAAATCATTTGCATACACATTTATCACTTATCAAGAAATAAGAAATAAGAAATAAGAAATAAGAAATAAGAAATAAGAAATAAGAAATAAGAAATAAGAAATAAATTAAATCAAATTGTAAATTATTTTTTGTTAAAAAATGTCTACCTCTTAAAAATTTAATCATAATTTGGTCATTTAATTAAAATAATATGTTTATATAATGAAATATAACTATTTGATTAAAATCAGAATTTATTATCTTATTATCGTTATTGTTTTTATAATTTTTCTTGGTATCATTATAGTTAGTAATAAGTGGAAAAACCAAAAGCAAGACCAGGTGAAGAAAATTATTTCTCGCGGTGAATTACGTGTAAGTACCATTAATTCACCAATCATCTCTTTTAACGACAAACAAGAAGCAACCGGATTTGATTATGAATTGACTAAACGTTTTGCCGATTGCCTTGGCGTAAAACTACGTATCAACGTATATTTAAATATTAATCAACTTTTTAATAATCTTGAAAATGGTAATAGTGACTTTATTACTGCAGGGCTTCTTTATAATCAGAATCACCTTGATAAAGCACAGTCTGGCCCTGCCTACTATAGTGTTTCACAGCAGTTAATTTATCGTAAAGGGATGAGTCGCCCACACTCTTTAGTTGATATTAAAGGAAAGTTTGTTGTTGCCACTGATTCAGTAGACGCTAGTACGATACAACGGCTGAGACAAGAATATCCAAATCTTCAGTGGGAAGAAACCAGTCATTATAATACAACTCAGTTATTGCAACTACTAGCTGAAGGGAAAATTGATTATACCTTAGAAAACTCTATTGTCGTCGCTATGCAGCAACGTATTCATCCAAACATTGCTGTCGCTTTTAATGTTAGCGACGATCATAGTCTTAATTGGTATATGAAACGCTCAAAAGATAATAGTCTAAATTCGGCAATGTTAGCTTTCTTTAATGAAAGCAATCAAGAAAAGCTTTTAACCCGATTAGATGAAAAATATTTCAGCCATATTTCTACTTTTGATTATTTTGATACACTTTTTTTATTACTGCGATTAATAAAACTTTGCCAATCTATAAACATTTATTTAAAAAATATGCAGAAAATATAGATTGGCGCCTACTAGCAGCGATCTTCTGGCAGGAATCACATTGGAACCCGCCTAGCCACATCACCAACTGGTGTTCGTGGTTTAATGATGCTAACGATACCTACTGTCAAAACTATGGGCGTGTCAGATAGGTTAGATGCAGAGAAAAGTATTAAAGGTGGTGCAGCTTATTTACAATATCTGATTTCGCGCTTACCAATTACAATTACGTCTGATGATCGCATTTGGTTTGCATTATCAGCTTATAATATTGGGCTAGGACATATGCTTTATGCTAGGAAACTGACACGAATTCAAGGTGGAGATCAAGAAGATAGCTGGTTATCTGTTAAAGCCAGACTCTTATTATTAAGAAAGAAAAAATATTTTTCTAAATTAACTTACGGTTACGCACGTGGCTATGAAGCTTATCGGTATGTTGAAAACATTCGCCGTTATTACCAAAGCTTGGTGGATTATCTACAGAATAAAAAAATAAATCAAAATATGCAACTAGTTGCAAGAGATCCTTTTTTATTCTCTAGAATCAGTAGCAAAATAAAGTAGTGATTAATTTAGCTAATCATTTTACTAAATAGTATTATCTTCTACTTCTTAGTAAGTTGCCTTACATAAGAGATTTTATTAGATTTACTTTATCAATGCTATCCTTTCTTATCTGGTTTTTTCTGCTTGCCGCTGTTGAAAAAAAACTACTTAATATTGCTGAACATTCTTCAGCCAAAATCCCTCCTAATACCAGAATACGATGATTCATATCAGGATGATTAAAAACATCAATAACTGAACCAGCGGCACCAGTTTTTTGATCGGATGCACCATATACTAAACGGCTAATACGCGCATGTATCATGGCTCCAGCACACATAATACAAGGCTCCAGTGTCACATAAAGCGTAGTATTGAGTAATCGATAATTTTGTAAATATCGACCAGCTTCCCGCAAAGCTAAAATTTCCGCATGAGCACATGGATCATGAGCTAAAATAGGATGATTCCAACCTTCTGCAATCAATTTATCTTTATGTACTAATAGTGCACCAACAGGAACTTCACCTTTTGCTTGCGCATTTTGCGCTAGTAAACTAGCTTTTCTCATCCAATAAATATCTTTTTTGGCTTGCTCCACGAATCAAAATCTCAAATATTGATTTAAATTAAAAAAATAGTGATAATATATATTATCAACTTATTATTTAATAACTTTTTAATACTATAACAATTATCCAATATAATAAATAGCTTATTTTAGCAAAGATTATTATTTTACTAGTAGAGTACTTTCTAGACACACATCTCTGTATTTCAATTATTGTGGTTTCAATTAATCTTCAGTAAGCTAGATAATTTGGTAAAAAAATAATTTATACTATGAAATCTACTCAGCCATCCTTTTAATTGGCTGATATAACTTTTTATATTTTTAAATCTGGAATTCCTTACCAATAACTCTCTGATCACACATAACCTTATTAGGTTATGGTAACTAATTTTATGATTACTGATAAAGCTTTCATACGATTTTGCTGCATCCAAGTAAAAGATGGACTCTTTATCAATAATTAGCTTAAGAAAACGGCTAACATATTCTGTATTAAACTCTTAAAAATCTCATCGCTCACTTGAACCTCTCTCGATCTCAAGCGATTAAGAGTGAGATTCGTTCTTTTTTTTATCTCCTTACTCTCCTGCATTCTCTACCTTTTCTATAGGATAGAACATCTCTCTTTAAAGGATTTAAGAAAAATATTTCATTAATTTTAATAATACCACTTAGTGTATTATATTAACTGTCACCTCTGAAGTAAAAAAACATGGACGTCTATCTAAACGCTGTTTTTAAATAAATGCCTATTTATTTCTCTAACTCCCATAAAGTCAAGCTATTTAACATATATCACAAACAACTAAACTATTTATCCTTATGATGTATTTTCGCTAAATAACTTTCAATAAGATTGTTAAATCTTTTCGTGCAATCGGAAATTTTACAACGATATCGCTGTAACCCTAAAATAAATATTCCCAGTGGATATTATGTTCAGTGTGGTAATATTTGCAGGATAAAGTGCAATGAGTTTCTTTAACACATGAATCGATATAATCAGACAGATTGTCGCCAAGTCAACTAAAGTTATTATCAAATCTGGTGTATGACGATCAAACTCTGTTTTGATGCTTCATAAATCTGTTATCATCATTAAATTAGATCTTATTTGCTACCCAGTTCAGTTATACAACAAAGGTAATAAAATTACCTTATCAGCTTCCAGTCTATTTAAGTAGATGGAAGCAGCTTAAATACCATTCAAATGATTATTTTGCACAGTTCTTTTGTATATGATAGTTTTGTAGTCTCAATGTCGCAAAAATTGATTTATAATTTAAATTCGTTGTTCTTCTTAATCTTTCTCTACCTTCTTTATGATTGATAGAATACGCTGAAAACCTTGCCAATAAAACATCAAGAGATTTATTAGCGGCATCACGACTCTCTGCTACTCAGAGCTCCCACAGTTCACATTAACTTTCAGTTGGATGCATTTGTGGAGTGAAGCCAAGTTGTATTAGATATTTTGTGTAGCCAATGGCGCTGGTCATAGATGTTTAGAAATATCATTGCTATTGTATTATAAAAATAAGGACACCCCATTTCCTATAGGAATTCTAGGAGTACGATTAAGATCCATGATCTATAGGCTATTGAGAAGTTTGACTCAATTCGCTTCTGATTCTTGATAACCATATTTTACACAACTGGTTTTCTCTTACGTCTTTATTCAGTGATGTCGATAAATGAGGCACAGGAAGAGACAATCATCGTTCCTGATAGGGAGGACCTGGGCATATGGAATCATCTGTCAAGAAATAAATGTAGCGCGTATCTCGTAAATTAGGCAAGCACTAATGCCTGTCCTCTCTTCAAGTTATTGCTGTTTCAGTTTTCTGATGTACTAACAGAGAGGGATCATGTGATTTTTACTGAGAAGCATTTACATAAATTAGTGAAAATTAGCGGTAGATATGCCTAGCATCTATCCAGCTAAGATAGTAACTCTTCGCTACTTTTTGTACGCTTCAGATAAAGGCAGAAGCAATGACCTGTTGAAGGATATTTTGTTGCCGCCAATATCCCACCTTACCTTAAGCACTTTAATCTCAATATCCCCATAGTATTTATTTTTATATGGTTAGGTGTAGCAAAAACAATTAGGTCATCGCATGGGACGCGTCCCCCCTCTCGATAAGTCGACATTGAGTATGTTAAAGCAACATGACCTTCGATCTCAGACTCAACAGCGGTGTCTATCAACTTCCTAGTAGGATTTACGGATGAGTTCATACATAAGGGTTAGAATAATATATCATTTACAGATTCCTGTAGAGGAGACTTTTTTATAGCATATAATCTCTATGTTGTTGAAATTATTTATGAAATTAATCAGCAGGATTCGACAGTATCTACGAAACTTTATCGAAAGAAATAAAGATAACTTCTACAATCAAAAATTACTAGAAACAGTATTGGGTAGTAAAACTCTATTGCAGTTTATGAAAGACTAGTTCAAAGTTAAATTTAATTATTTAAAAAACTATCCTATCTTCTGGTATGTGAGAATTAATAAACACGATAAATCCATTCACTCTCTTTTTTTGCTAAATAGTAATCTGCTAATGCCTCGTTAAGTGTTAATCATCAAGGATGATTAGTCTTATTAACCATTTCTTTTAATCTTAATAAAAGCTACATACTTAATAATGTAATTGATCCATAGATTGGGATGATCATCCAATTAAGTGTACCGTATATTGCAACTGGTACCTTTCTTCTGATACAGATAAAATATTTTAATAAACCTTAAAAATGCAACTATTTTTGATTATTGCCTCAAAGGGGGCAGCTACATATCTATATCTGGGTTTCTTAGTTTCCTTTATGAAATAAAATATCTCCATTAAGCATTATTTCTAATCTTCCGTCTGTCAGTTAAGCGATTTCTTAGCATAAGAACTGTTTAATACCACTTTTAGTTTATTTTCCTTAATTGGAATTGTTAAGCACAATTCTATTATTATGGTAGATTTTTCCATTTAAGCATAAAGACAAAATATACTTAGCACACTGATGCCATATTCAAATCTAACTTATTACGTTTTCAATCCATATTAATGAGAATTATTGCATTAATTTTTGTCATGCTTTTCCATCTGACCATAAGTAATGGTGATGTTGATAAATTACACCAACTCTTAGAAAACAATAATTGTTTGAAGTTTAATTGCTAGTGAACTATTAATAGTTTATACCACTCCAGTGGTTTATTTTTCTTCAACAAACTTCATAAGTATCTAAGAACCAAAGCGCTAGTTTTGTAAAAATTTAATAAAATTGCACTTTAATAGGTGTTATCAGTAAACTTTTTTTCTATCTTTAATTTCTCAACCCTATTGATCATTTTACTATATACTAAAGAACTTAGATTAAGTTTTAAGCAAAGTTGTATTAGCTATATAATACAAACTAAAGGTTGTGTATCTGCCTAATTGCTCAAATACTAACTGAACAAAATACTAGCAAAACCAGTAATTGGATATTTTTGCATCATATATTGTCTGGCTGTTTCTCCCTCCATCATAACATTACATTACTTATTAGCTAAAATATATATTAATAAAATTAATAAATTACTTACATCAATTATCCCTTTTTGTTCTTAGTTTGTTCGTTTATTAAAAAATAAATTTAATACAATAAATTAAGTTAGTCATTATTAGTTATTACTGTAGATTTGCTGATAAAAATTATTTTAAATATTACATTACTTAATGTGAGAATTTTAAATTCTAATCTTGATTATTTAGTTCAACTACTAGATAGTTTACTAGAAAATAGAATTTTTTATATTTATTTATCACAGCTTACTGACTATCCAGAGTTATGTTTTATAACAGCAGTTTTATCTTAATATGGCAATATGCAGCACAATATGGCTTATTATTATCTTAATATTCAATTGTACTATGAGTTTGTTAAACTCATCACGAAATTATCAGCAAATCTACTATTTAAGAGTAGCCTATAAACTAGGATAGTTTATCCTTAGATAATAACCATAAAAATCAAAATGCATGAATTGTGATAGCTATAACTATTTCATTGTAATTATGAAGATCAACCTAAATTACAGAAACTGTTAATTGATTATTTATAGGCTGTCAGTTTTCAACTAACATAGGGGGAACAGTGTCGTTAATCAAGTAAAATACTCCACCGAATCTGATGTTGGACAAGTACACTGGATATCTTATCAATTTGCAATCAATTATATCAATTTTAGATAAACTAGTATCATAATACAGCGAAAATGGAAGAATTTAGTCGCTTTATTAGCTTAAAGATTAGTGCTCATGATTACATCTGCAAATCCATATTTAATCCATGTAAAGTGATCACTATAATTAAACTATTTAATACCGTTATTATCGAGAAACTACAACAGAAAATATTTACTTTATACTGATTTTCGATGAAATCGTCTATCATATGCATGATCAAATCAAACCATTAAATTAACACTACTTGAATTTCAGTTATTGAATTAATTATCCAAACATATAAGTAAAGTTTTTCTGTGATAAATTATTGAATAACCTCTATTGGGATTATCGGATCGTAACAGATCTCACTCCATTCATAACCATATAAAACTTTCTCTGCAAGCTAAAATTTTTAGATAAAGAACCGAAATTTATCCGTTCAGTATACTGTTTAGATTATCAGTAGGAATTAATTAATAAAATTTTGCTAATTCGCTCGCTGGTTAATTTGCATATCATCACATGAAACGTTAGAATTAGCTACTTAAAAACTTATTCGATTAAGACTAAGTACTGACTTGTTATTAAATTGAGAACTTATCATGTTTATACCAGAATTACTTTCTCCTGCAGGTTCCCTAAAGAACATGCGATACGCTTTTGCTTATGGTGCTGATGCTGTTTATGCCGGACAACCTCGCTATAGCCTCCGTGTTCGTAACAATGAATTTAATCGTAAAAATTTAGCTAAAGGTATTAAAGAAGCCCATGAAATGGGAAAACGTTTTTATGTGGTAGTTAATATAGCGCCGCATAATGCTAAGTTAAAAACCTTTATTCATGATATTACTCCGGTGATTGAAATGCAACCGGATGCTTTAATTATATCCGATCCTGGCCTAATTATGTTAGTGAAAGAAACATTTCCAACAATGGAGATCCATCTTTCTGTTCAGGCAAACGCAGTTAATTGGGCAACAGTAAAATTTTGGCAACAAATTGGATTAAGTCGAATTGTTTTATCTCGTGAGCTATCAATTAAAGAAATTATCGAAATTCGACAACAAATACCTGATATTGAATTAGAAATTTTTGTTCATGGTTCGCTTTGTATGGCCTATTCTGGTCGTTGCTTACTATCTGGATATATCAGTAAGCGTGATCCTAACCAAGGCACTTGTACCAATGCTTGCCGTTGGTCATATAAAGTACAAGAAGGAAAAGAAGATGCAATTGGTAATATTGTTCATAAAAACCAACCAATTAAGATGAAAAATATTCAGCCAATACTAGGCAGTGGGCAACCAACAGAAAAAGTTTTTTTAATTGAAGAAACAAAACGTCCCGGTGAATATATGAGCGCTTTTGAAGATGAGCATGGCACATATCTTTTTAATTCAAAAGATATACGGGCAATAGAACATGTTGAATGCTTGACTCAGATTGGCGTTCACTCATTAAAAATAGAAGGTCGGACCAAATCATTCTACTATTGCGCTCGAACTGCCCAGGTTTATCGTCGGGCAATTGATGATGCCGTAGCAGGTAAATCTTTTAATCCTACATTATTAACCACATTAGAAGGTTTAGCTCATCGAGGTTATACCGAAGGTTTTTTACGTCGACATAGCCATGATGCATACCAAACCTATGAGTTTGGTTATTCTGTTTCTGATACCCAACAATTTGTTGGTGAATTCACTGGTCAACGAAAAGATGGGTTAGCAGAAGTGGAGGTAAAAAATAAATTTAGTATTGGTGATAATTTAGAGTTAATGACAGCAGCAGGTAACACTCAATTTACCTTAACTGAGTTGTTTGATAAAAAAAATCTATCTATTCAAGTTGCACCAGGGAATGGCTATAAAGTTTATCTCTCTATTCCTGAAGATGTTGATCTGCAATTTGCGCTATTAATTCGTAATTTAGCTGGGACAACAACCAGAAACCCCAGAGCAAGGAAACAAGCTTAAAACAATAAAATAAGTTTAAAAACTAAAGTAAAACTTATTACTATTTACTTTAGTTAAATCCATTGATTACAACTTTAGTAGACTTAAATAAAGATAATAAAATACATAATTTAAGGAAAAGATTTCATTACTATGATCTAACAATAGTAATGAAATATTCTTATGATGAGATAGTGCTCATCACGTCAATAGAAGT
Organism: Arsenophonus sp.; assembly: GCA_046530735.1. Classification (GTDB taxonomy): domain Bacteria; phylum Pseudomonadota; class Gammaproteobacteria; order Enterobacterales; family Enterobacteriaceae; genus Arsenophonus. The sequence goes on along the minus strand of JBHEQV010000004.1, from coordinate 17,564 downwards.
TCCTAAAGCTAACATTAAGCTGAAACGAGAGTTATTAGTAAATTTGCTGTATGATGAATAGGAGTACATTCTATTCTGATGCTTGATGAATCTATTCTCTATCCTTAAATCAAATGTTGTTTACCACTAGGATCAACAAGATCATTCTTCTAGATGCTTACTATTTGTCTGAGGAAGGCAAAAGCAGATTAAATAGCGTTGAATAGTTGTTTTTCTTGAACTACATCGCTTAGAAAGTCGGCTTCGTAATCTAGGTATTGCGCAAAAGCCGATTCAATTAGATTCATCATTCTTATTGTCACGCGTGCGTTGACAGAAAGGGATAGAATTCTCAACCGTTCTTCCTCGCTCTTTCTGCAGCTTATTCATTTCTACAGAATACACTAAAAATCTTGACAAAAAATATTAATGAATTTACTATCGACATAGTGGCTCCTCCTGATACCCAAAACTTTAAAAACTCACCATTAACATTCTAGGTTAGATACTTTTAAGAAGTAAAGGCAGAACATGAGCTATTTTGTGTATCACACTAACGTTAGTGTTACGCATTCTGAAATATTTTGTCATTGCATTACAAAAAACAAGAGCACTAATCTCTTCCGTAACACAAGCCTAGGAGATACGGTTAAGCTGCGCTCTAGTAGAGTATTCAGGAATTGATTCAATTCGCTTCTGATTTTTGATAATCATATTTTACCGAAATTGATTTTTTTTACGTCTATATTCAGTTATGTCAATAAATAAAGCAACAGGTAAAGATAATTAACTGTCCTCACAGAACAGTATATATCATAAGCCAAGAAATAAACGTAGCGAATATCCATTAAATCACACGGCTACCATTACCTATGTTATTCAAGCCATTCCTCTTTTAGTCTGCAAATGCCCATTAGCAGAGAGATCCATGTTCTTTTCTCATCGAGAAAGCCTAGAGATTCGTAAAAATCACCGGTAGACATTTCTCTCAGGTACAAGGAATGGTAGTAAATCTTCGTTACTTTTTCACGCTTCAGATAAGACGATGGCAACTTAAATTGTTGAGATATATTCCGTTACCGCTATACGATCCTTAATCTTATAAACTTTAATCTTAAGATTGGCAATAGCAATCTATGTATAGTTCGCTGAAACAAATAATCATTACAAATTAATGATATAGATTTGAATTTTCACATCAACAGCGGTGCCTATCCTGTCAGTTGTCGTAGACGCCATTACGGATGAACTGATGATTATTACACGATAATATTTACTTTATCGGATACCTGTAATGGTAGAGTATTCATATCATATCATCTCTCTGTTGTTTGAATAATTCATGAAATCAATCAGAAGAATATGGTCAACTTCTCTTGAACTCCATATACCAGAAATAAGTATAATTCATGCAGAGTATATTTAGCTATTTTCTTTAGTCTATCTTCTATAAAGAACTAATTTTTTTTGTAAATATAGCTAAATAATACTAAACCTGTTTTGTCAGCAAGCACGCAATTAATCGCTATTGATTAATGATACTAGATATTCAGAGAGTTATTATTAAGAAAATATACATTTAAAATATGAATATTTATAATAGCTATTTAAATTATGTCACTATATTTCTAACTAGTTAAATTCCACTTATAACTAACATGATAACGTTATTATTTCAAGTATTTTTACCAGTTTTCAGCAATTCACTAATGGCTAAAAGAATTTTTCTTGCACCTGGTTGTGAAAGTTGAGCATTTACTGGCAAATACCACCAATTTAATTGAGCAAAATTAAAACATTTCACTGCATCTTTTTCAGTCATTAATAATGTTTGATGATCAGTTACTAAGGTTGTTAATTTAGAAAAACTATAACATTGATGATCAGCAAAAGAGTGTCTCGCAATCAATACCAACCCTTTTTGCTCAAGACTTGAAAAAAAACGTGCTGGATACCCAATTCCTGCAATTGCGATAACTTGTTCCAATTTACATACTGATCGTTTTTCGCCGGTTAACATATTGATAGCAATATCACCTGTTAACTGCATACCAATCTCACCATACCTAGCGATACCACCATTAGTAATAACAGCATTAACGGTATTTAAACGACATTGACACTCTCGTAATGGGCCAGCAGGCAGTAACCAACCATTGCCAAAACGACGGATACCGTCGATAACAACGATCTCAAAATCTCTTTGCATAGCATAATGTTGAAGACCATCATCAGTAATAATAACATCTAATTCTCGTTGCCTAAGTAGCATCTTAAATGCTTCTACTCGTTTAGGAGCAACGGCAACTGGTACACCAGTTCGCCGATAAATTAAAGCAGGCTCATCACCGCTTTCCTTTATTGATATATTTTCATTAACTAATAGCGGATAAGAAGTTGCTTTGCCTCCATATCCACGGGATACAACGCCAACACAATAACCTTGTAACAAAAGCTGCTCAACTAACCAAATGACAACCGGCGTCTTACCATTACCGCCAACAGTTAAATTACCTACAACAATAATAGATATTGGCGCTCTCCAACTAGGAAAAATTGCTAAATGATAGCAAAGACGTCTTAATTCAATAATTATACCATATACTATCGATAATGGTAGTAGCAAAAAATATAGCCACGAACCACCTAACCATATTTTATCAATCATTGTTTAAATTGCATACTATAAAGTTGAAAATATGCCCCATCACTCTTAAGTAGAGTTTGATGAGTACCTCGTTCAATAATTTTACCATCCTGAATAACCAAAATCTCATCTGCACTTTCTATCGTCGAAAGACGATGTGCAATAATAATTGAAGTTCGATTTTTCTGTAATTCGTCCAATCCTGCCTGAATCGCTCTCTCTGATTCAGTATCAAGCGCAGATGTAGCTTCATCAAGAATTAATATAGATGAATTATGTAATAAAGCACATGCAATAGCGATTCGTTGGCGCTGCCCACCAGAAAGCATTACACCATTTTCACCAATAATGGTATCTAGTCCATGATCCAGTTTTTGAATGAAATCCATCGCATAAGCCATTTTAGCAGCTTTTTCAATTGCTTTTCGACTAAAACGACCATCAGTTGCATAAGAAATATTATTTGCAATAGTATCGTTAAAAAGATAAACATCTTGAGAAACAAGCGCAATTTGACTTCGTAGAGAGCTTAATGTATATTCACGTAAATCATGATCATCAAGCAGTATTTGACCTTTATTAACCTCATAAAAGCGAGTAATTAGATTCGCAATAGTCGATTTTCCTGAACCTGATCGTCCAACTAAAGCAATAGATTTTCCAGCCGGAATTTTAAAACAAATATCCTGTAATGCAACATGCTCATTTGTTGCATACTTAAAGGTAACATGTTTAAATTCTATTTCACCTTTAGCTTTTTTTAATGTTAATTTACCCTCATCTTTTTCCTGTTCCATATCTAAAATGGTAAATAATGTCTGACAAGCAGCCATACCTCGTTGAAATTGTGCATTAACATTTGTTAATGACTTTAATGGGCGCATTAATGCAAACATGGATGAAAAAACAACACCGATAATTCCTGCTGTTAATGTTTGCATAACTTCAGGAAAACTCGCGATATAAAGCGTAAATGCTAATGCTAAAGAAGCAATCAATTGGATAACTGGATCAGAAATCGAAGATGCTGTCACCATTTTTATCGTTTGCCGACGCATATAATTACTTACTTTGCTAAAACGCTCAGTTTCAATTTTTTGTCCACCAAAAATCAAAACTTCTTTATGGCCTTTTAACATCTGTTCTGCACTAGCGGTTACTTGACCCATACCAGTTTGCATACTTTTACTAATATTCCTAAAATGTTTAGAAACCGAGCGAATTGTTAACGAAACAATAAGAGCAATAACAATTAATATTAATGAAAGCTGCCAACTATGATAAAACATAAGCCCAAATAGACCGATAATATAAGCACTTTCTCGAACAATAGTAATTAAGGCGCTAGAAGAGGATGAAGCAACTTGCTCAGAATCATAAGTTATGCGAGAAAGTAAGGTTCCTGTCGACTGTTGATCGAAAAAAGCAACTGGCATTCTCATTATATGGCTAAACAAGCGCCGACGCATATTCATTACAACTTTACCAGAAACCCATGCAATGCAATAATTAGAGATAAAACTTGACATCCCTCTTATCAACATTAGCCCCAATATAACGATGGCTAACCATTTTAGCATGTTATTATCAGCTTTACCAAAACCTTCATCAAGCAAAGGCTTTAATAAGGAGATCATAAATGCATCGCTGACAGCATTAATAATTAACGCAACAGCAGCTACACTTAATCCCAGCTTAAATGGCAAAATCATTGGCCATAGTCTGCGAAATGTTTGCCATGTAGAAAGATCTTTATCATTCATTATCATTGTCTTATTAAATACCCATAAAATAATCCGTTTTTATTTAAAAAACCTCTAAATACCAAACCGCTGATGATACTAGCGAGGATAAACATCCTGTCTATAAACGCATTATTTCAATTTTATCAAAATGGCTTCTGATCTTTAATCCAGGATAGGTTAATAACAAACTAGCTATCGCATCATAGTGCGATTGTGATGTTTATTATTAAATATAACACCTTCAGGTGCTAAAAAACGATGATATCGTAAATATGGAAAAGAGTACTATTAGAAATAGTGTCTTATATTAAATGCTAGTAATTTAAATACTTTTATTATCTATTAATTATCTATTACTCGATAATAATCGCTAAGCTATACTTAACACCTGATATAATCAACCGCTAAATAGGCAAATCATTTATTTTAAAATAGTAACTGATATCAATATATCAACATTAACTTCAGAAACTTATACTGAAAAACTAACTAAACTGCCAACATAAAATAATAAATCAAACTTAAGCTCGGTTATGATAATTGGCAAATATCAGTATCAAATTAATAATGCTCAATATGATTCATAGGCTATAGTGCTAAACTAATATTTTTATCAATTACTATAAGTAATAAATTTGCTACTCTCTACTAAAAAATATAAACATATGAAAATATAATTAGCGGTATTAGTTATAAACTAAATAATTAGCACAGCCATAAATTAGCAAAAACTACTAAGATTAATATCTTGAAATAAATTAACTGAAAAAAATTGATAAGACCAGAATACCTAGTTGCAAATTAATCAATTTAACTATCTAGTTAAACCAACTATATTAAAATTGCACATTTAATTTGACAAACAAAAAAAATATTAATCTGTAAACTCGAAATTACTAGCAAATCTAGTATATGGCGGTCAGATTGTACTTAATTTTAATGCTTCGTAAATTTATTCTCTCATCCTTTAAATTTGGTATTGTTTAGCAGCAAGGTTAACAGGCTACATACCATTAACCAGTTATAGTTTTTTCAGAAGACTTATAGAGTAACTCAAATTTCATTGAAATGGTTTTTTTCTCAAATCATACTTCTTTTGCGCATTGGCTTCACATCCTTAGCTTCACTTTAACAAAATCCAATTCAATCATATTCATCGTTCTTATGGCGTCCAGTACGCTGACGAGAAGACATAGAATACCAACAGTTCTTCTTGATTTTTCTCCAATTTCTTTATCCCTGTAGAATATTCGCTGAAACCTTGCCAATAAAAATATTAATGGAAGTTTATTAGCAACATCGCGACTATTTAGTAGCTAAATCTCTCCAACAGCTCAACTTTAAATTTCAGTGTTAAATGCATTTGGGCGTTAAAGTATAGCACATCAGCTATTTTGTGTAGCTAATAGCGTTAGTGCTGTATGTCCAGGAATATCTTTGTAATTACATTTTATAAACTAAATGGCATACCAATCTCCCATAAAAACTATTAGAGATATCATTAAACTACGCGCTTGCAGCCATTAAGAAGTTCGGTTCAATTTGCTTCTGAATCTCGATAAGCATCTTCTGGTGCAACAAGCTCCTTACGTCTATAAATAGTGATGCCGATAATCAGCAGCAGATAAAGACGATTAGCTTTTTCCTGATTAGGAGCAAGGTTATACACCGGCACAGAAAAAAATGTAAGGCATATCGCTTAAATAATGTATAGTGAGCACTATTTTCTGTGCTCTTAAGGTATTAATATTCAGTCTGCTGATGTGGTACACCTGGCATAGGAACCATGTGATTTCATCAAGAAAAGACTTAGAGCTTTCGTCAAATAAGCGGTGGAGATCACTAACAATTACCATGCCTTGGTAGCAACTCTTTACTACTTTTGCACAATTAGATGAGGTGGTAAGCAAGGATTTTAGAAGCATATTTCATTGCCACTGTGATATTCCTATGGCCTTAGACATTTTAATTTTGATATCACCAATATCAGTTTGTATAGTTCGCTGTGGCAGATAATCGTTACAAATTATGGCATCATCCGTCAATAAAGGCGACCTTCAAAATGCTGTTGTAGGATCACTTCGAGGTCCGCCTCAACAACAGTGCCTATCAGCTTAATGGAATTACTACGGATCTGTTCATGTGATGAATCACGGGTAGTATCTAGTTTCGAAGATACTTTCATGGTAGACTTTCATGACATATTATCTCTAAATATGATTAGAATCATCTACAAAATCAATATAGCAGGGATGCACACCCACCATCTCCGAATTTTATAGACCAGAAATGAGAATAACTTTGATAACTATAACTTATACATAATTTAAACTGAGTGAATTAGACACTGAAGTTATCTATTAAAAATTTCCTTTCTAAATATACATGGAGATAAATTTAATAGCTTTATCCATATAATAGAAGAATAAATATAATTAAATAATTTTAATGTAGTCTTAGTTTCATTGCATGATAATTAAATTATTTTTCATTAAACTAACTATAGACTAGTCATTAATCATATTAATTAAAAACGATATATTTAGAAAAAATGTACCTATAAAAGTTAGGCATTTGCCTAATGCATTAATACAAATCAATTAATAGAATCTTTATGAGCGATTTAGTCATAAAATAATTTAAAGATTTTTCAGGTTTTGCCAGATAAAAACACCATCGTAACTTGATTAATAATCAAAATCTGTTTATCTGATCAAGTTATAGATCTATTTTCAGCTTGATTTCAGGATAATTATGAGTACTAAAAGCATCGCTGAGATCCGTCAAACGTTTCTCGACTTTTTTCATGCTAAAGAGCATGAAATTGTATCTAGCAGTTCATTAGTACCAAATAATGACCCGACCTTATTGTTTACTAATGCAGGAATGAATCAATTTAAAGATATATTTTTGGGATTGGATAAAAGAGTTTATTCTCGAGCAACAACTGTGCAACGTTGCATTCGAGCTGGAGGCAAACATAACGATTTAGAAAATATTGGCTATACCGCTCGTCATCATACTTTTTTTGAAATGTTAGGCAACTTCAGCTTTGGTGACTATTTTAAGCAGGGTGCAATCAAATATGCCTGGGAACTACTAACAAGTAATCAGTGGTTTAATTTGCCAAAAGAACGTCTTTGGATCACTGTTTATCACACTGATGAAGAAACTTACAATATTTGGCAGCAAGAAATTGGCATTCCAACTGAGCGTATTATTCGGATAGGTGATAATAATGGAGCTCCTTATGCTTCTGACAACTTTTGGCAAATGGGGAATACTGGTCCTTGCGGTCCTTCTACAGAAATTTTTTATGATCATGGTGAACATATTTTTGGCGAACCACCAGGGTCTCTTGAAGAGACAAGTGGTGATCGTTATATTGAAATCTGGAATATTGTTTTCATACAATTTAACCGTCAGTCTGATAACAGCATAAAAAAACTTCCAAAGCCTTCTGTTGATACAGGTATGGGACTTGAACGTATTGCCGCTGTATTACAGCATGTTAATTCAAATTATGAGATTGATTTATTTCGTCAATTAATTTCTGCTATTACTAAAGTGATCACTTTATCAGATTTGAATAATAAATCATTATGCGTAATCGCTGATCATATTCGATCAAGTGCTTTTCTTATTGCTGATGGTGTATTTCCTGCTAACGAAGGACGTGGTTACGTATTGCGTCGTATTATCCGGCGAGCGATTCGTCATGGAAATATGCTAGGAGCAAAAGAGACATTTTTCTATAAATTAATTGCACCATTGATTCAAATAATGGGTAATGTAGCTGATAAGCTAAAATCTCAACAAGCAACGATTGAAAAAATATTAAAGAATGAAGAGGAACAGTTTGTTCGTACTTTAGCGCGTGGACTGCATCTATTAGATAATGAATTAACTCAATTACAAGGAGACACTTTAGCTGGTGAAATCGCATTTCATCTCTATGATACATATGGTTTCCCATTTGATTTAACCGCTGATATTTGTCGTGAACGTGATATTAAAGTCGATGAATTAGGTTTTAATATTGAGATGGATCAGCAAAAATATCAAGCTCGAAAGTTTAGTAGATTTGCAACTAATTATAATGATGTCATTAAAGTAGATAGGCATAGTGATTTTTCAGGTTATAAAAATAACAACCAAAAAGCTACAGTAACAGCTATTTTTCAGCATAGCAAGTCTATTAATGTATTAAAGCAAGGTGAGGAAGGGATTATTATTCTTAATAAAACTTCTTTTTATCCTGAATCAGGTGGTCAAGTTGGTGATAGCGGTATACTTAGTAATGGATCTTGTCAATTTGCTGTCTCTGACACACAAAAATATACCCAAGCAATTGGGCATATTGGTAAGGTAATAAGTGGATCAATAACTTTAAATGATTCAATTGATGCAAGAATTAATATTGAACGTCGTAACGCTATTAGTCTCAATCACTCTGCTACCCATTTGTTGCATGCGGCTTTGCATGACGTATTGGGAAATCATATAATCCAAAAAGGCTCTTTAGTAAATGAGAAATATTTACGATTTGATTTTTCTCATTTTGCTCCAATGATGTCCATACAAATACAGAAAATTGAAGATATCGTAAATTATCAAATTCGTAAAAATGACCATATTATAACAACATTAATGGATTTAGAAACAGCCAAAGAAAAAGGTGCGCTGATGCTTTTTAATGAAAAATATGATGCACAGGTACGCGTTCTTAGCATTGGTGATTTTTCTATTGAGTTGTGTGGAGGTACTCATGCCAATTGGACTGGCGATATAGGGTTATTTCGTATTAGGAGTGAATCAGGTACAGCAGCTGGAATTAGACGGATCGAAGCAATAACAGGGCAAGTTGCTATAGATGACCTTCATCAGCAATCTCATTTATTGGCAGAAATTAGCCAATTAATGAAAGGTAATATTAATAATCTAATAAAAAAAATTAAATCGACTTTAGATAAAGTTAAGCTATTAGAAAGATCGTTAAATCAATTGAAAAGAGAACAAGCTGTCCAAGAAAGCATTTCTTTAAGTAAACAAGTTAAAAAAATTAATGGAATTAATCTGTTAGTTACTCAGTTAAATAACACTGAACCTAAACAACTACGTATTATTGTTGATAACTTAAAAAATCAATTAAAATCAGCAATTATTGTGCTTTCTACTATAAGTAATGATAGAGTTAATCTAACTGTTGGTGTAACCAATGATTTAACCACTAAAATAAAGGCTGATGATTTAATTTCATTTATTGCGCAAAAAGTAGGTGGGAAAGGAGGTGGTCGTCATGACATGGCTCAAGCAGGTGGCTCTAATATAACAGCACTTCCTACTGCATTATCTTCAGTTGAAGGGTGGGTTAATTCGCGCTTGACTTAAATTAACCATGAGATATTGCTAACTTAATTAGCAACCCTTAATAAATTATTTTTAAATAAATTAAGTATAAAATTATATTTTTATATACAATATTAATATGATGATTCTTTATATTAAATACTTTAGGTGAATATCATTGTTTTACGTTTTCACGATGTGCGATGGGATAAATAGCGGGAAAACCTAGAGACCTGACTCTTTTAAATTTTTAAGGAGCAAAGAATGCTTATTCTAACTCGTCGAGTTGGTGAAACGCTCATGATAGGTGATGAGGTAACAGTAACGATACTTGGTGTAAAAGGCAACCAGGTACGTATAGGGGTTAATGCACCCAAAGAAATTTCTGTTCACCGTGAAGAAATTTATCAACGGATTCTAGCTGAAAAAAGCTAGCTCAATAATTGGTACCTTTAGTAAGACGTTTATTCTTATAAAAGATATATTAATTATTTTTATATAATGAGCGCTGTTTATTATGAATTATTAGCAAATTTAGCACATAACGATTATGCTACGTTCTACTCTGATACTTTGTAAATCTGTTCTTTATTTTTAAATTGAACATCATTTACCACCAAAGTAAAAATAAGATTAACTCCATTTTATCCAGTTCTAGCTTTTCTGAATAGATGGGAGCAAATTAAATACAAAGGATTGTTTTCTCAAAACACAGCGCTTCCATATGTCGGCTTAATAGATCACTTGTTACAAACAAGCAATTTAATCAGATTGTAGTCTACTTGATGCCACAGTGCGCTGACGGGAAGTCATGGAATCCAGCGTTATTCTTCTTATTTATTAAGCTTCTTCATCGCTGCAGGATACTTTGCTGATAACTTTGCTAATAAAGTATCAAGAATTTTATTAGCAACATCACGGTTCTATGCTAGCCATGCCTCTCCGTATCTCAACTTTAACTTTTAGTTACATGCCTTTGAGAAAATTAAGATAAAACATTAGCTATTCCTATACACAATAGGATTTGTGCTATATGTCCTGGAATATCTTTACCACTGCATTAAAAACTAAAGACATAGATTTCCGTAGCAAGCATGGAAGATACGGTTAAGCCCAGTGTTCATCATCCATTGAAAAATTAGGCCCAGTTTGCTTCTGACTTTTGATAAGTATTTTCAACTGCAGTTAACTCCTTACCTCCGTGCGTAGTGATACCGACCTTTGACCAGAAGGTAAAGGTGATCAACTTACCTGACAGGACAGTTATGTCATCGACCAAGTAATAAATGTAGTAAGTATCGCTAAATCACGCAGCTATCAATGCTTATGTTCTTTAAGGCATCTCAGTGTTTCAGTTTAATGATGAGGTTTTCTGCAGAGAGACCCTTCTCCTTTTTAAGGAGAAGGGCTAAGAGTTTGGTGAAAATCACCAGTGGAAATATTTCTACAGGGTAAAATGGGCATGGGTAGCAACATATTAGTTGATTCTGTACACTTCAGGTAAGGCATAGCAATGAGCTCTTAAATCTATTCTATTGCTACTCCGATCTTACGATCTTAGTAGATTTAATCTCAACATCCCCAATATTAGTCTGTATGATTCGCTATAGCAAATAACTGTTACGGACAAGTTCATGTAAGAATCAAAGGTAATATCTGGTTTTACAGATATTTATATGGTAGACTTTTTATGGTATATAATCTCTATTGTTGTTAAAATCATCCACGAAATTAATCAGCAGGATACGACAGTATATTCAAAACATCATACACCAGAAATAAGCATAATTCTTGGATCACAGCATAAAGTATTAAAGCATTTTAATACAAAACCTACCAAAGCACTTATTCTTCGATTTTACGGTGTCAGGTAAATGCGCCTTTCACAAGCTAAGTTTGTTAAACTAACTTGAAATACTATAAACTCGATGTTATCATTATTAATCTAATAACAATACCTATCTTTTGCAAATTAATATTAATGAGTATTTAATTCTGGGATAGTAAGTATTAATCAATGTTAGTGTTATTAGTAATAATAACGATATAATTTTTAAGGCAATACTTATAAAATTTTATTATATTTATTCAGTCAATCTTTATCTTTAAATGATATTCGTATAATACTGATGCAAATTTGCGTAGTAAATTAATTTATAGTGATAATTGTTAAGGATAACATGATTATTTATAGTGCATTATTATTGGTCGACCTACAAAATGACTTTTGTAATGGGGGTGCCCTAGAAATCTTAGATAGTGAAAGTATTATTACTATAGCTAATACTGTTATCAGCTTTTGTCAGCAACAAAATATTATAATTATTGCCAGTCAGGACTGGCATCCTGCTGATCATTTAAGTTTTGCTGTCAACTCAGGAACTCAGGTAGGAACGGAAGGTAAGCTTAATGGACTACGCCAAATTTGGTGGCCAGTTCATTGTGTGCAACATAAAAAAGGAGCACAATTTCATCCATACCTTAATCAATCAGCTATCAAGTCAATTTTTCAAAAGGGACTCGATTCTACAATCGATAGTTATAGTGCTTTTTTTGATAATAATTATCATCATAAAACCCATCTAGATGATTGGCTAACAAAAAACCAAATCAAACATTTATATATTATGGGATTAGCAACAGATTACTGCGTAAAATTTACCGTCCTTGACGCTATGAAACTAGGTTATCAAGTAACAGTTATCCAAGATGGTTGCAGGGGAGTTAATCTTAATCCAAAAGATAGCTATAATGCATTACAAGAAATGGTATTAGCTGGCGCTAAATTAATAACATCTTCTGATTTACTCACTCAATCTATTAACTATACTCACGTCCTTAGGTAGGGACAGCTAATCCATTATTAGCATCAAATAAATTTCGATTAGTCCTGTTGACTATTAAGCAACCTCTTTATCTTATCATTTCATTTATCAATGATATTGACATCCGGTGTCCACCGTAATATTTTGCGCATTATTATTAGGTGTAGCTACTAAAGACTAATAGCTTACAGACTATTTTCTTTTTTCAGACCTTAACGTAAATACAACACTATCAGGCCACTACTCAGTTAAACGGCAATCAACAATTAGTTAATAAATATCAACTGTCATTAAATGAATGAGATCATTAATCTCCATATTGCACCTCTTCTTTTTTATTTTAAATTTATTTCTATTTATCTAATAAACCTTATTTAACCATCAGTTATCTCTTCAAATTATTGATTAGTAAACTTAATGCTATATAATTAATACAATAATGTTAGCAATCGGTGTTGTTGGTCATCGACAAAACATGGCATAAATCCGCATTACAACGATAATAACATACTTCAATCTACCGTATATCATGGGGGAAAATCATAAAAAATTATAAAAAATTATCAATATAATTAACTGCTTGATCATTAATTGCTTGGTAAGCCATTAACCAACTTCAGAACCAGTGTCAAATTTTATTTGCGATACAAAAAAAGTAGTAAATAGCAATAGAGATAATATAAATACCTTCTCATTAAGAGTATAATAATTAGCTATTTTAACAAAGGAGTTGTTGCTGTTTTCAGAGAGAGATTTATAGACAAGTGTGGTTTATATTTCAATTATTTTGGTTTAAAACAGTTTACTCCATACCAGATAATTCAGTAAATAAAACGACTATAGGATGGGATCTACTCAGACATTTTTTAATAGACTGATATAACTGCTCACATTTTGAATGTGAAATTTCCACCAATAACTCTCTGATTATCCAACCTTATTTAGGTGATGATGACTAATTTCATCTTTGCTGGCAAAGATTTATACTATTTACCTTCATTCAAGCAAATGATGCGCTTTCATTAAAGGTCTACTCAAAAAAAAACGGCTAACATATTCGCATTAAATTTTTTTAAAAATCTTATTGCTTACATAACCCTTTTAATCTCTAGCGATTAAAAACCGCAATTTGCTCTTTTATTTTACTTTTCTTCTCACGCGTTTCTAGCTTTCCTAATGTGAAATAAAACGCTTCTATATTAAAGAATTCAGGAAAAATATTTCTTCGACTTCAATAATACTACTTAGTCCATTTATGTTGCCTATCCACCTACTAAAACAAGAAAGCAGTAACACACTCTAAACACTGTTTTAAATCAATGTTTGTTTGTTTTGCTGACTCTCGTAAAGTTAAGATATTCAACATATATCGCAGATAACTAACGAATTTATCCTTGGATGTAGTTTCGCCAGAAGAGTTATAGTAAGATTATTAATTTTTTCCTATAATTAGAAATTAAGTTATGCTTATTCTGGTATATGGTGTTTCGGAGATGATGGTATGGATCTTCATCCTGATTAATTTCATGAATTATTTCAATAACAGAGAGATGATATGTCATGAAAATCTATTCTACAGCTATCAGAAAAATTAGATATTATCTGTGATCCATTATATGAACTTATCAGTAATGCTACCAGAGGAAAGTGATAGACACCGCTGTTGAGGGCTGTACTTGAATCCATGCTGCGATAACGTGCTTGAACTATACTTTTGTCGACGAGGGTTATGCCGTTAACTGTAACGGTTACTTGGCACAGCAAATCATGCAGACGGGTATTAGCGATGTTTAGATTAAAGTGCCAATGTCAGGAGATTACAGTGCCAACGGAATAATGGTACAATAGCTAGCAGTTTCTGTCGCCTTATCTGAAACGTACAAAATGGCGAAGAGTTGCTACCATCGCTGTTTTATGAATATTCACCCGTAATTTTCACTAATCTCTGGGAGCGATTTTTAATAAAAGCATATTGGCCTCTCTGGAGGTGTCTCCTATCAGAATTCTGAAACAGCAATAGTTTAAAGAGTAATGGCAATGGGTATCTGCATGATTTAAGCGATACGCCTATATTTATTTCTTAGTCGATAACTATGTTGTCTGTCAAACAACCTGATTGCTTTTGCTTTCTGCTCATTATTAGGCAATGCTGTATGGATGGTAAGGAAATTGGTTAGAGTTGAAAATGGGTTATCGAGAGTCAGAAGCAAACTGGGCTAAACTTCTTAATTGCCTGCGAGTGATATGACTTAACCGTATTTTCAGATTTGCTACGGGAGACAGCGTCATTAGTTTTGAATACAATTATAAAAATGCTTCAGGGAATACGTAGAAGTAATACTGTGTTTTGGTATATAAAATAGCTAATGTTATAGGTTAACTGCCCAAAGGGATGTAATCGAAGTAAGAATAAGCAGCTGGAGTTTTAGATAGGAAAAAGCTGTGATGTCGCTAATAAAGCCATTGATATTTTGTTGAGAATGGTTTAAAGCGAGTTTCCTGAAAAAATAAGGAAAGTGGAGAAAGATCGAGAAGAATGACTAGTACTTCTATGCCTTCCCGTTAGTGCACTGGGCATCATAAGAACGACGAATCTGATTAAGTCTGGTTTTGTGATAGTGAGGATATAAAGCTGACGCGTAAAGCACTGTGATTAGAAAAAACAATCCTTTCAATGGTATCTAATCTGCTCTCCCGTCTACTAATAAAAGCTGGAACCGAGGTTAAAAAGATTTAAGTTTTTAACCCTGATGGTAAATAAAGTTCAATTTAAGGGTGGGGGAAATTTATAAAGTGTCAGAGTAAACGTATCCTGATCAACATATACCCAGATATTTTCTAATAATTTCGAATATTTTGCAACGATAATGCATTAATTAACATCATTCAACAAATTGTCACCAACATAACTAATAAAATGTAGTTTTATGTTAACATGGATTAAGAAAGAGCCTCCTTAAATCTGTATGACTATTTGTTTTATAGCAAGCTCATGTAGCGAAAATCCTTTATACAGTATAAAAGATTTCTACCAATCATTTTTTGCTAACATAGCCTATAATTCACATTTATTATCAATATTCACTTTAAATTTCTATTTCAAAACTGATGATAGTAAATTAAAAGATTGATCTTAAGCTTACTTCAATTATACTAACATAAAAAATATACTTTAAATGTCAATTTTTCTTATAATTAAAATAATTCTACTTGACGAATAGCAAGGTTTTTTGTAAAAAATATTTAATTCTTTTAATTTAAATTTTTTAAATTAAATATAGTTGGTGGAATACTATGACTATCAAAGTAGGTATTAATGGTTTCGGTCGTATTGGTCGTGTTGTTTTTCGTGCTGCACAGGAACGCAAAAATATTGAAATCGTGGCAATCAATGATTTATTAGATGCCAATTATATGGCCTATATGCTGAAATATGACTCAACCCATGGCCGTTTTAACGGTACTATCGAAGTTAATGATGGTCACCTAGTAGTTAATGGGAAAACTATTCTCTGCACGGCAGAAAAAGATCCTGCTAACTTAAAATGGAATGAAGCTGGTGTCGATGTTGTTACAGAAGCGACAGGTATTTTTTTAACTGATAAAACGGCACGCAAACATATTTCAGCCGGAGCTAAAAAAGTTGTTTTAACTGGACCATCTAAAGATGATACCCCGATGTTTATAATGGGCGTTAATCATAATACTTATAGTGGTCAGGATATTCTTTCTAATACCTCTTGTACTGCTAACTGCTTAGCCCCCTTAGCGAAAGTTATCAATGATAAGTTTGGTATCATTGAAGGTCTAATGACCACTGTTCACGCAACGACTGCAACGCAAAAAACCATTGACGGAGTTTCAGCTAAAGACTGGCGTAGTGGACGTGGTGCTTCACAAAACATTATTCCTTCATCAACCGGTGCCGCCAAAGCTATTGGTAAAGTAATTCCTGAACTAAACGGAAAATTAACAGGTATGGCTTTCCGTGTTCCAACACCGAATGTTTCAGTTGTTGACCTTACCGTTCGTTTAAATAAACCTGCTACTTATAAAGAAATTTGTCAGACTATCCAACAGGCAGCAAATGCTGAATTAAAAGGCATTCTTGGTTATACTGAAGATGACGTTGTTTCTACTGACTTTAATGGCGATAAATTAACATCAATTTTTGATGCAAAAGCAGGTATCGCCTTAAACGATAATTTTATAAAATTAGTAGCTTGGTACGATAATGAAACTGGTTATTCAAATAAAGTTTTAGATTTAATTACGCATATTACTAAATAAATAGCATGAATTATTCATCTCAATCCGCCATTTAATAGTAGCATTTTCGTCATAGAATATGAGTTATACTTATCTCTAGTGTACATGTGATTTCGGAAATGATAGCATATCCTATTGATTAATTTGTTGAATGATTTTAATAAAAAATGAGGTAATATGCCATAAAAGGTTTACAGTACAGATATCTGTGAAACCAGATATTACCTTTAATCGATTTCATGAATTCATCCGTAATATTGATGGGAACTGATATCCTCGTTGTTAAGTCGGAGCTCGAAGATATATACATACTACAACAACATACTTAACTCTGCCTTATCAACTAGGTCTCATGTTGTTATCCGTAACGGTTATTCGCCGCATCGAAGTACACAAGACTGTTATATTAGGATGTTGAGATTAAAATTCTAAGATTAGAGTGGATCATATCGGCAATAAAATATACTTAAACAGCTCATTGCTTATGCTTTATCTGAAGCATTAAAAATGGCGAAGAGTTGTTAAAATGCCCTGTATCCGCAAAGAAGGAGGTATTACCTACTAGTTATTTTCATTAACCTCTGTGGGCGTTTATCAATAAAAAGTACATGATCTTTTTACCAGTACCATCAGCAGACTGAAACAGTAATCGATTCAAGAGTACATGAAATGGTACCTGTGTAATTCAAGCAATACACTTACCTTTATTTCTTGACTGAAGGAATATGTCATTCTGTTAGGAAAGCTGAT
>JBHEQV010000003.1:0-231601 GCA_046530735.1 Arsenophonus sp. | reverse complement strand
AAGTTAATCTGATCTACTGGATATCTAACTAGTAAAGAGCTATGGTGCCACTAATATAAATCCCTTGATGCTTTGTTAGAAAGGTTATCAGCGTATCCTAAAAAGGAGATGAAGAATTTGAAGAAAGAGCGAGAAGAATTATTTGTATTCTATGTCTTATCGTTACAGCATTGACGTCAATAAGAGCAAGGAATTGAATTTAGTCGATTTTTTAAATAGTGAGGCTACGAATCCAACGCACTAAGCACTGTAGTTAAAGAAAAATAACCATTTTAAAATTATTAGAATTTTCTTCAGGTTGATTAGAAAATTTGGAGCTGGTTAAGAGGATTTTACCTGCTGACCGTATAGCAAAACAGCGTTCAATTTAAGGGTGGATTGATAGCAAATTTAGGAAGCAATCATAGCTGAGAATGACCATAATTACACTAGATTTGCTAACAATTCTATTGTTTTAAAACTATTTTGGATAATAAAGGTAAAGTTACTTAATTTAAATCAAAAAAATTAGTATTTAATACTATTAGTTAATAATTAGTACTTTATATATTTTAATACCATTAAATCTATTAAAATTTTATAAAAATTTAATCTGAAATAAATATAGAAACATTTAAGTGGGCAAATTATCTATTAATATGACATAGCTAATGTTTCAATATAATTTATTGCCATTTGGCGTGCTTCATTATCAATTGCTAATACTGCATCAATGCTATCAGGTTCAGCTAAACTTAACTTTTCTACTGTATTCATATTAACTTGCGCAATATCAGTAAATTTAAGTTTTCCTGCTAAAAATGCAGCAACAGAAACTTCATTCGCAGCATTTAAAATTGTGGTTGCCGCTTGTCCATGTTGAGAAGCATCAATTGCTAATTTCAAACAGGGATAACGTTGATAATCTGGAGCAATAAAGGTTAATGAAGATAATTGTTTAAAATCGAGCGCAGCTGCACCTGAAGGAATACGATCTGGATAAGCCATACTATAAGAAATTGGTGTTCGCATATCAGGCGTACCTAATTGAGCGATCACACTTCCATCTTGATAGCGAACCATTGAATGAATAACAGATTCTGGATGGATGATAACTTCAATTTGATCGTCTGAAGCATTAAAGAAATACCGTGCTTCAATATATTCAAGCCCTTTATTAATCATCGTTGCTGAATCAACCGAGATCTTACGCCCCATAGACCAATTAGGGTGATTGCAAGCCCCATTAGGTGTCATCTTCTTAAGAGAAGCGAGCGGAGTTTCACGAAAAGGGCCACCAGAGCCGGTTAATACTATGCGCGTTATTCCGTATTTTTCAAGATTAGAAAAACCTAAATTACGTTGAATTTTAATTGGTAAACTTTGAAATATAGCATTATGCTCACTATCAATAGGGAGCACCTGAGCACCATATTTTTTAATTGCGTCAAAAAAGAGTTTCCCACTAGTAATCAATGATTCTTTATTAGCTAATAAAATACGCTTACCTTGACGGATTGCAGCTAATGTTGGCATTAAACCAGCAATTCCAGTAATTGCTGACATAACTTGATCAACATTATCAAGTGCTGCTAGTTCAGAAACTCCCTTTTGACCTGATAAAACTTTAGTTTTACATCCTTGTTTACTTAGTGTACTTCTTAGATTATTGGCTGATTTTTCGTCTGACATAGCAGCATATTGTGGTTGGAATTCTAAGCATTGTTGAATCATAGTAGCCACATTTTTATGTGCAACTAATGCTATAATTTTAAATTTTGCTAGATTTTCTTTAACTACTGATAGTGTTGTTTTGCCAATTGAACCGGTCGATCCTAAAATTGTCAGGCGTATCATCTTGATATATATGCTCTAATATTTAATTAATAAAAAATTATAACTAACTCAGATATATGTATAGAGTAATAAATTAAAAGATATAATAAATCCATACTTACTTTATATATACCTTATGACTTTATTATAAAAGGTTTAAAATTCCATCAATTCTTTTTCTTTTTCTTCTAGAGATTCATCAATTTTCATAATATAATTATCAGTTAACTTCTGGATTTCATCTTGTGCTCTACGTTCAAGATCATCACTAATTTTTTTATCTTTTAGTAAGATCTTAATCTTATCATTCGCATCACGTCGTCTATTACGAACAGATACACGCCCCTGTTCAGCATCATTACGAATAACTTTAATCAAATTCTTACGTCGTTCTTCCGTTAAGGGTGGTAAAGATAGGCGTATAATGGTTCCTGCTGAAGAAGGATTAAGACCTAGATCTGATGCTATAATGGCTTTTTCTACTGCCGGTGCTAATGTACGATCAAACACAGTAATTGCGAGTGTACATGAATCCTCAGTTGTAATATTCGCTAACTGACGTAATGGGGTTGCAGAACCATAACATTTAACCATTATACCATCCAATAAACTTGGCGATGCCCGACCAGTACGAATTTTATTAATTTGATTTTTGAATGATTCAACGCTTTTCCACATACGTTCTTGAGCATCTTTTTTAATTTTATTAATCACGTTTAAACCCTTATAAGTGGTTATAAATATTTAGGCTATAACCGATACCCAATTCAATTATTTTAACGATGTTAATAATATTATATCGCCAAAAATCATTCATGTCTCTTAAGAGATTAATCACGCGAGATTAACGTGCCTTCATTTTCACCCATCATAATTCGATGTAACGCACTGGGTTTATTCATGTTAAAAACACGAATAGGTAAATTATGATCACGAGCCAAAATAAACGCCGCTAAATCCATCACTTTTAATTCGTGTTCTAATACATCTTGATAAGTTAATTTTTTATAAAAAACAGCATCTGAATGCTTTGATGGGTCGCCGGAATAAACACCATCAACTTTGGTTGCTTTTAAAATAATATCTGCTTCAATTTCTATTCCTCGTAAACAAGCTGCTGAATCTGTTGTAAAAAAAGGATTTCCAGTTCCTGCTGAAAAAATAACAACTCTGCCATTACGAAGCAAGCTAATTGCTTCAGCCCAACTATAATTGTCACATACACCATTTAATGGTATTGCAGACATGAGTCTGGCATTAACATATGCACGATGTAAAGCATCACGCATGGCTAATCCATTCATTACTGTCGCCAACATTCCCATGTGATCGCCAACGACACGATTCATCCCAGCTTCAGCTAGCCTTGTACCACGAAATAGGTTACCACCACCAATAACTATACCAACCTGTATTGCTAATTCTACCAGTTCCTTAATTTCATATGCCATACGATCTAAAACGCTTGCATCAATACCAAAACCTTCTGAACCTTGCAAAGCTTCGCCACTAAGCTTAAGCAAAATACGCTGATATACGGGTTTTGTATTAGTTGCCATGGTGTTTCGTCCTGAACAGATAAATTATTGAAGGTTTAAAATTCTTAGTTTAAAGTCTAAATATAAAATACTTGATTAGTTATCACTTCCCAGAAGATAGTATGGCTTTTTAAATAATTTAGGTTTAACTTTGAACCTATCTTTTATAGATTATAATGGAGTTTTACTATCAATTACTAATTGTGCTAATTCCTGATTGTACACTAAAACATATCGATGCAGAGTGATCTTAAACTCCTCAGTAGAATTAAATAGTAGCTTTCAGCTCATCTTCTATAACTATGCGATTAAATCCTTCAACTATAGCATTTGTTTCAGAATACCTCATTTGGATAAGTCAGTGTTTTATACCAAGCTCTGCACACAAACAGATGAATTTCTGTTTTCTGGTGTCTGAATATTTTCGCAGATAAAAAGGTGTTTTATAAATTCTTTGTTATTATCTGTAAGTATCTGATGAATAGCTATGTATAGGTACTCGATTAAGATCACAATAAAAAGAGTTGAGTGCAGTCCGCAGTCTTTTAATTGCAAAAACGTAGTAAGACAATTGAGTTCCATGATATATGCCTACAAAAAGATGACATCGTAAAATTTTATTTGATATATTCGGAAGATATTTACATCTAAGTGCAGGATAAGAATAAGATTGTAGCTTTTAAATCCTTTACGCTTTAACTTGATGAGAAGTGGGAGACTTCCTTTTCATTTCACTCAAATTCTCCTCTACCAAAGCTGCGTAAGTAACGATCTGATTAGATAAAATATTATGCTGGGTTCAGGAATTCGCGTCACGATAGTAAATATAGCTATGATCATCAACATCATCTCGTTTTCACTATTTAGCAATGATAAATTGGTATATGTGATAACGCTTAGTTAAAATAGACACAGGATCTTTATTGACCTGAATAGCAGGAGAGATTTAGGTGTTGTAGTTAGCTGAGGATGGAGCGTCATCATCATGATATTTTCCTTAACTATAATCTCTCAGAGTCATATTATCATGAATAGGGTTACCTACAACGATGAGGATCTATATAATGATCAGGAACCAAATAATTAATTAAGTTTTTTATTTTTTTATAAGAAGAAATTTAGTTTAAATATTAACTTTAATTTATTAGATTAAAGCATATGTCAAATTAAATAATTTAATGGTATATTTAGATATATAATAATTTAGTTTTAAAAAATTTTTTAGAGTTATCTAAAAAATAACTATTTGTTATTGGCTTATTTTGATAAATGGTATCATTATTTACTTATTGCGGATACTTCAGCAAGAAAATCAGTTTTCAGTTTTTCAATACCTTCACCAACTTCAAAACGGATAAAGTTAGTCACTGTTACGTTTTTCTCTTTTAGTAACGCACCAACTGTTTTGCTTGGATCTATAATAAATTGTTGACCAGTTAAAGAAATTTCATTAATAAATTTATTCATGCGGCCAGTTACTATTTTTTCCGCAATTTCACGAGACTTACCAGATTGCATTGCTATCTCAAATTGAATTTGAGATTCATGAGTAATAACATCGGTTAGCACATCTGCCGGTGTAATGAATTCAGGTTTGCTCGCTGCGATATGCATCGCAATATGCTTAATAAGTTCATCATCTGCACCTTTAGCAGATACAAAAACGCCAATACGAGAACAATGTAAATAATAGCCAATTTTTTCACCTTCTATAATCTCGATTCGACGAATATTAATATTTTCACCAATTTTGCTAACAATTGTTGTACGTTGTTCTTCAAATTTTGTCTTTAATTCATTAATATTTGAGGATTTATTTTCGATAACGGATTTCAATATTTCATTACCGAATGCTATAAAACTTGCATCTTTAGCTACAAAATCCGTTTCACAATTCAATTCAAGCAACGCTCCAAATTTACGATTGTTAGAAATTTTCGCCATTACTACGCCTTCGGTAGCTACTCGACCTGCTTTCTTAGCAGCTTTTGCTTGACCTGATTTACGCATATTATCGATAGCTAATTTAATATTTCCGCTAGCTTCAATTAATGCTTTTTTACACTCCATTATACCTGCTCCAGTAAGTTCGCGTAGTTCTTTTACTAAAGCAGCGGTAATTTGAAACATGTGATTTATTCCTTAATATTCCTGATTGGATAGGGAGAATCCAGCGTAGACAATTCCTATTCCAATAAGTAAAAAAGAAAGTAATTAGGCTATGTAATCAATGCATTATAAACCTGGTCCCCATAATGTTTTTCTATCAATAACGAAGAGCTGTCCTTATTATTCAGTATCTATAAAGTTTTCTTTTAGTTTAATTGCTTGATCTTGATAACGACCTTTATAAACAGCTTTAGCAACAGCATCTAAATACAATTTAACTGCACGGATCGCATCATCATTACCAGGAATTATGTAATTAACACTATCTGGATTAGAATTAGTATCAACAATCGCAAATACAAGGATACCTAAGTTATTTGCTTCTTTAATAGCAATATGCTCATATTTTGCATCAATAACAAATAAAGCATCAGGTAAACCATCCATTTCTTTAATACCGCCCAAACTATTTTCTAGCTTGCTAAGCTCACGGGTACGTATCAATGCTTCTTTTTTGGTTAATTTATCAAAAGTGCCATCCTGAGATTGTACTTCTAAATCTTTTAGACGCTTAATAGACTGACGAACAGTTTTCCAGTTAGTCAACATACCACCTAACCATCGGTGGTTAACAAAATACTGATCACAATTATTAGCCGATTTTTTTATCGATTCGCTTGCTGCGCGCTTAGTACCAACAAACAGAATTTTTCCTTTTCGTGAAGCAATTTTAGTCAATTCATCTAATGCTTCATTGAGCATTTGAACAGTTTTTTCCAAATTAATGATATGCACTTTATTGCGGACACCAAAGATGTAAGTTTTCATCTTTGGATTCCAATAACGAGTTTGATGACCAAAGTGAACTCCCGCTTGAAGCATATCGCGCATGGAAACAGTTGCCATTTAAACCTCTATAATTTAATAAATTTAGGCTATGTGTCTCTACAGATCTTATTCTCTCCGATTCATTAATTGTAGATTTTTCTACAATATAAGAGCACACTGAAAAGCTATCGAACTATGTATTATAACATAATTAAGTTTATATTAGAGTTAATTAATGTTTTTTATATTAAAAATGCAAAATAATTTCTACATTTTATGTCATAAAATAACAAATAATACCAGTTATAATTATATTTCTGAGCTTAATTCTATTTGAGCTGTTAAAAATAATACTCCTGTTAAGATATTATTTAGGTTGAAATGAATATTACATCTCATTTCTAAGTCAAATTTACTTTGACACAATTTTATTATATGTGATTGCTAATGGCATCAATTTATAATTTTTTTTGTAACTCAGTCATAATAATTTAAGTTGAAAAACTAAACATTACTTTTAGGCTATTTGTTTAGTCTAGGATTATTATATAAATTCTCGTTGCACACCATTTATTTATAGTAAGATAGTTAATTGAGGATATAAGTTAAGAGCAAAATATCATAATGATGAAAAGGGGGGTAAGGAGGTACACACAACCTCCCCTTCCCCATCATCAAATAAAACTACAATATCTAAAATTAATGCTACTCTTTAAGGCCAAAAAAGTTATTGTCTATTGACTAAGCATTAGAGCATCTCCGAACTTACTGTTTCTAAATGGTATAACGAAATTATATTGATAATTCTAGACATTTTTCTACATTATTTGCCGACGACACTGTCGCCTTCTCAAGAAGCCATAGTTTTTTCTGTGAAAAACATTTTCTCCCTTATCAATGATCTACTGGCAATCGTATGCAAGTTTCTAAACTCTGTAAGTATTTTGATCTAGTCAGATCGCTGTTTATGCAGTCCTGAAGAAGAAATTTTCGTGAAATGAGATCGAAGCACCGAAGTAGAAACCATAAAGCGTTTAAAGCTACTAACATGATTATCTATACGTAGTCTTAAATATCTTTCGTAAATGGCAAACGAAACTTTACGACGTTATTTTTTATAAATATAGACACATTACTCAATGAGTTTTATCCGTCTACTTAGGGCAAAGATCGTGGTTAATGCTCAACTCTTTTTATGTGATCTTAATCAAACATGTCCAATGGTATCCATTGAATACTTATAGATAATAGCAAAGAATTTATATACCGGATTTTATCCTGTAAAAATGTTCAGCTACCGGAAAATATGAATTCCCATGTTTGTGTACAGAGTTTGGTATAGAATACTAAATTAATTCCCCGATACATCCTCAAATAAATGATATATTCAAACAATTTAATGGGCACATGGAAATAGATGCGCTCTTTAAAGCTATTATTTAATTCTGGTCAAAAACTTGAGATCACTCTGTATTAATATGGTTAGTTGTGCAATCAAGAACTATCTCAATTAATATTGAGTAGTAAAACTTCATAGTCTCGCAGTCAATAAAAGATTGATTCAAGATTAAATCTAAATTATTTAAAATAATATACCATCATCTTGGATGTATAATAAATAATAGATTTTTTATTTTAAAAAAAATGATATGTTAAGTTGTTAACTGTCATAATTATCCTTCATTGCTAACATAACTATAAGCATATAATATCTATGTTTAATCAACATAATTGGCTGATATGTCCATTATTACTCACTTAAATCAGTATAAATAGGCAGAACTCATGGCTATCTCAATTAAAACGGAAGAAGATATTCAGAAAATGCGTATCGCCGGACATTTGGCAGCAGAAGTATTAGAAATCATTGAACCTTATATAAGTCCAGGTGTTTCTACCGGTGACCTTGATCGCATCTGTTATTCACATATCGTCAAAAAACAGCAAGCTATCCCAGCCTGTTTGAATTATCATGGATTTCCTAAATCTATCTGTACATCCGTTAATGATGTTATTTGTCATGGTATTCCAAGTGATAAAAAAATTTTAAAAGAAGGTGATATCATTAATATTGATGTTACCATTATTAAGAATGGTTTTCATGGCGACACATCTAAAATGTTTATTATTGGGAAACCAACTATAGAAGCTGAACTGTTATGTAAGGTAACACAAGAAAGTCTTTATCTTGCCTTAAAAATAATCAAACCTGGTATTCGGTTACGAACAATAGGTCAAGCAATTCAGAAATTTGTTGAACAGCATCATTTTTCTGTTGTGCGTGAATATTGTGGCCATGGTATTGGTCAAGTTTTTCATGAAGAACCTCAAGTATTACATTACGATGCTGATGACGGCGGTGTTATACTGCAAAAAGGAATGACGTTTACTATTGAGCCAATGGTAAATACCGGCGATCATCGTATTAGAACAATAAAAGATGGTTGGACAGTAAAAACAAAAGATCGAGGTTGGTCAGCGCAATATGAACATACTTTAGCTGTTACCAATGATGGATGTGAAATTTTAACTTTACGAAAAGAAGAAGAACTATATATTTCGGCTATATTAGTGAATAGATAATGTTTGATTGGCCTCTATAATTTAAAAGTTTTTATGTTAACATTTTACTAATTTCTATTTCTATTTCTATTTCTATTTCTATTTCTATTTCTATTTCTATTTCTATTTCTATTTCTATTTCTATTTCTATTAATATAGATACTATTTACTACTGATCTCATAATCAAATTTCTTCCAGTAATTATACAGTTATGATACCATAATAAAAAATCAGACTATGACTCTGATCCTGAGTATTGACAAATTATTACAGCCTCTTTTGTAAATAAAAAGTTTCAATCTAATTATCTAATGAAGCATTAATTTGTTGGTACTTTTATGTTCAACAAGGATTACATGCTCTACAAATATAAATTTATTAATTTAAGCCAACATTCTTTTTCTATTGCTATCACGACTAAGATTAGTCAATTTATTACTCTGTTGTAAACATTTAGATATTTGATTCTGGATATTATATACACCCTCCTCATATAGTCCTATTCATGCCAAGATGGCTACTTAGAATTTATAGTTGAGGAAAATATTATGATGATAAAAGCTTCATCGTCAGGTAATACAACACCTAAAATCAGTGCTATTTTCAGGCAAGAAAACAGCTTGCATCTACTTTAAATTAAGCGTTATAGGATATCTGAATTTATCGTTTCTAAATAGAAAAATAGTATTATGTTGATGAAGATCGCCTATGTTAACAAAGATTGTTTCTTTCCTTGCAGAGCAATTTGTAGCCACGTATGTATTTTAATTATCGTGATTTCAAATAGTTTTTTCCAATCAGATAATTCAGTAAATAAAAAGACTTCATGTTATGGAGGCTACTCAGCCATCTTTTTAATCGGCTGATATAACTGTTTATATTTTCAATATAGAATTTCTTACCAATAACTTTCTAGTTATATTTATCCTTATTGGGAGATGGTGATTAATTTCATGTAGATAGCAAAAGATTCATATCATTTAACTTCATCTGAATAAATAGTAGACTCTTTATCGATAATCAGCTCAAGAAAACGGCTAATACACTCTGCATTAAACTCTTCAAGAATTTGATCGCTCACATGAAAATTTTAATCTCTGGCAATTAAGACCACAAACTTTTTCTTTCCTTTTATCTCCTTTTCTTCCGTATTTTCTACCTTTTTTATGTAGAATAGAACGCTCTCATTTAAGGATCAGGAAAATATTTCATTGATTTTAATAATACCACTTAGTTATTTATGTTGGGTTATTCAGCTAAATTAAGGAAGGAAGTAACGCCATCTAAATTCTATTTTTAAATCAATACCTATTTGTTTCTATGATTTCTGTAAAGTCAATCTAGTACAGTATGATGTGTGGAGAGGCAACTACGCTGATTCGGAGATGTTCATGATCTAAATACTGTTTTACTTATATAAGTTATTAGAAAAACTGTTGTATGATAGTTAGAATACCGTTATACTCTGATGTTTCATAAAATATATTCTTCATCTTTAATTAAACGTTGTTTACCACTAAAGTCAGAAAATTAACTCTCTTGATTAGGTTCTAGCTTTTCTGAATAAACTGTAGCAACTTCAATACTATTGAAAGGGTTGTTTTTCTTGAACTACAGCACTTCACGCATCAGTTTCATACCATCACTATCACAAAAGCTGATTCAATTAGATTCATCGTTTTTATGATGCCAATGTGGCTGACTTACAAGAAATTCCTAGAATCTCAGCCACTCTTCTCAATTATTCTTCAGCTTCTTCATGGTTGATAACCTTGTTAACAAAATATCAAGAGATTTATTAACGACATCACAGCCTATTTCTAGTCAGAAACCTTCTCCCGTAACTCACTTTAACTTTCGATTGCAGACTTCTGCCAAGTAAAGCAAGCTATCAACTATTTTATGTACCAACAGCGCTTGTAGTATATGTCTGAAAATATCTTTGCTGATACATTATTAAAAATAAAAAACACTCTCCCCCTGTAGCAGGCCTAGAAGATATACTTAAGCAACGCAATCACTATCCATTGATGAATTCAGGCTAGTTTAATTCTGATTTTTGATAGACATATTTGACCGCAACAAGGCTTCCTCTTATATCCATGCGCAATGCCGCCAATAATAATTAGTAATCAAAGGTAATTATCTTGCCTAACAGAATCACATATTCTTTCATCCAAGAAATAAATGTAGCGCATATCGTTTAAATTACGCAACCGCTATTGCCAATGCACTTAAAGGGATTCCTGTTTTAATTTACTGATACTACTAAAGTAGAGAGATTATGTGCTTTTCACCGAGAAGCGCCTTTAGAGCTTCGTGAAAATCATCTCTAGATATTCCTAACAAGTACTGGTATGGGACTAACTCTTTGCTGCTTTTTATACGCTTCAGATATGGTAGTGATAATAAGTTGTTGAAGCATATTCCGTTTCCGCTGTGATCCACTGATCTTAGTTATTTTAATATCAACATTACAAATATCCGTTTTGTAGGTTCTCAGTAAGAAATAACAGTTACAGATAAGGATATTTATACGCCCGTCGACAAGGCGCATTGAGCATGTTATTGTAAAATGGCTTTGATGTCATCCTTAACAACGGTGCTATCAGCTAAACTGTCAGTATTACAGATGAGTTTATGAAAGTGATTATAGTAATATCTGGTTTTGTGAATATCTCTAGGGTACATTTTTCATAGGATATCATCTCTCTGTTGTTAAAATTATCCATGAAATCAATTAGCAGTATATGCCGACACCATCTCCGAAACCAATGCACTGAAAATGGGTATAACTTACAGTAGTAAGGATGCAAAACAAAAATTTATGATAAAATAATAGCAAAGAGGATTTTTGATTATGATGCAACGTACGTTTTCTATTATTAAGCCGAATGCAGTTAAAAAAAATGTAATTGGTGAGATTTATAGCCGTTTTGAAAAATCTGGATTTGAAATTATTGCTGCTAAAATGGTGCGTTTAAACAAAGAACAGGCATCTGGATTTTATGTTGAGCATAAATGTAAGCCTTTTTTTTCTGGATTAGTCGAGTTTATGATTTCAGGTCCAATAATGTTGCAAATTTTAGCGGCTAATGATGCTATACAGCGTTATCGTGATTTGATGGGCGCAATGGATTATCCCGCTAAGGGATTGTTAGGGACATTACGTGCTGATTATTCAGATAGTTTTATCGAAAATGCAGTACACGGATCGGATTCTGTCATATCTGCAGAGAGAGAAATTACTTTTTTCTTTACTGAAAACGAAATTTATTCGCGATAATAAACAGAAATAAGATTTTTAATAAAATTTAATAAGGTTTGCAAATTACCATACTTTGTTGAATAATTTTTCGGCAATATTATGGGGACATGTGAATCTATTAAAATAATATTTAGTATCAATAAATGTAGTTAATTATTAAAAATCTACAATTTTTGTCGAAAAGTGTAAAAATAAGCCAATGAAGATGTTTCAATATAAAATAATAGAACGATGTTGTGTGCCTTCTTTTTCTCCTATTAAAAAATCAGCAAAAGTAAATTTGTTGAATATGAATCGTAAACAGATGCGGAAGTTCTTTACTGATATAGGGGAAAAGGCATTTCGGGCTGATCAAATAATGAAATGGATTTATCACCATTGTTATGATGATTTTAATTTAATGACTGATATTAATAAGGTGTTACGGACTAAATTAAAGGCCATTGCCGAAATTCGAGCGCCTAAAATTGCGCAAGAGCGGCACTCTTCTGATGGCACGATTAAATGGGCGATAACGGTAGTTGAACAACAAGTTGAAACAGTCTATATTCCTGAAGATAATAGGGCAACACTTTGTGTATCTTCTCAAGTTGGCTGTCCTCTTAATTGCAAGTTTTGTTTAACCGCACAACAAGGTTTCAATCGTAATTTACATGTTTCAGAAATCATAGGTCAGGTATGGCAAGCCACTAAAATTATTAGCTCTTTAAAATCTAGAAGACGGCGTCCAATTACTAATGTTGTAATGATGGGAATGGGAGAGCCTTTATTAAATCTAAACAATGTTATTCCAGCAATGGAAATTATGATGGATGATTTTGGCTTTGGATTGTCAAAACGACGAGTGACTTTATCAACTTCTGGCGTTGTGCCTGCGCTTGATAAATTGGGTGATATGATTGATGTTGCGTTGGCAATTTCCTTGCATGCTCCCACTAATGAAATTCGTAACAAGATTCTACCCATTAATAAAAAATATAACATCGAAACCTTGCTGGCTAGTGTTCGGCGCTATCTAACTAAAACTAATGCAAATCAGGGACGTGTAACTGTTGAATATGTCATGCTAAATGGTGTAAATGATAGTATTGAACATGCACATCAGCTAGCTGAATGTCTTAAGGACACACCTAGCAAAATTAATTTAATTCCTTGGAATCCATTTCCTAATGCGCCTTACAGCCGAAGCTCTAATAGTTGTATTGATCGTTTTGCAAAAGTATTGATGAAATATGATTATACTACTATTGTGCGTAAAACTCGTGGTGATGATATTGATGCTGCGTGCGGTCAATTATCGGGTGATGTTATTGATAGAAGAAAACAAGTATTGAAAAATTCCTTATTAGTGAACCACTTAAAGTAAAAGCAGTCTGAATATTAATTATATAAATAAAAGATATTAGATGTCATAATTTCTTTTATTACTAGCTATATAAATAAATAAGAGTGATATTATAATGATATTTATCATTAATTTTCTATATTAATGGGTTTTATTAATAGGATATACTAGTATTAATAAATATGTTGATATTGCGATTATGATATCATGGAAACAACTAGGGATTACTAATTTTATTAGTAGGAAATTATCAAGCCGCATCTTATCTTCTTGATAAGATAATGCTGGCAGAGTCAAAATGAGATGGCTAATTTAGGTATGACAATTATTATGTATTAGCATAAGCAATCAACTTTAATATTAAAAAATTTTAAAATAGCAATTAGTTCATCAGTAATTAATAATATAAGTAATAGTATATTACTATGTAGACTTTTTATTCTCTAAATATATCTCAAGAGATAATTAAATTAAGGAAAGAAGAAGAAAGTATAGTGGGCTGAATTGTGAAAATATTTCAAAAATAAAGTAAGAAATATTATCGGTATGAAGATTTTTTATTAACTTATAGATGAAGTTTTTAAAAGCCTTTATGATATTAAAACTCAAAAATAACAATATTCCCACGAATGAATAGTAAACCTAAAACAGAAAAAACAGAAATCACCGTTGGTCAACGGTTATTGCAAGAACGGGAAGCGCTTGGTCTTTCACGAGAAAGCGTTGCCGAGAGACTTTGTTTAAAAGTATGCACAATACGTAAGATAGAAGAAGATAGCAATTCCCATAGTGTTGATCCTACTTTCTTGCGTGGCTATATTCGTTCTTATGCAAAATTAGTGAATATTCCAGAAAAAGAAATTCTTGAATTACTGAATAAACATTCACCAGCAAAAGCAGTAGTAATTTCTCCTATACAAAGTTATTCCTTAGGAAAAACACGCAAGAAATGGGAAGGTTTGTTAATGAAATTTACCTGGTTAATTATCATTATTTGTATTGCTATGGTAGGTATTTGGTGGTTGCAGGATTATAAAGCACAAAAACAAGAAATTACCACTATGGCTGAACAAAATCGTTCTAATACTGATAAAATACAAGTAGATCCACTTTCTTATACTTCAAATGTAGTAGAAACGACTGAACAGAATAATATAAATACATTGTTGATAAAAACTAATAAGCAACCGGTAACCTCAGAGATAGCTAATAATGTCGCATTGCCGACATCTAAAACTACATTAACTTCTGAAATATTAAAAAATAATGATATAAATGTTAATATGAAATTAGTAAATCCAGCAGAAGTAAAAACAGTAGCACTGCCAGGCAGTATTACTGCTAATAATAGTAGTTTAGAACGATGTATAACAGGAAAAACTTTTGCTAATATTGATTATAAAAGAATAGAATTTTGTAATGTGGTTGTAATGAACTTTAAAGGAGAATCCTGGTTAGAAGTTAGTGATGCTAAAGGTAAGATTTTATTTAGGGGCATTAAAAATGCAGGTCAGAAACTTGAATTAAATGGTGAACTTCCTTACCAATTTAATATTGGTAAACCAGTCAATGTTAATCTACTATTCAAAGGTAACTCTATTGATTTAAATTACTTTATTAAAGTTAATCGTCCAGCCAAGTTTAAATTGCCTGGATTGTAAATAAATATTGTAAGGCAACGTCTATAAATAATGATAAATTATTGACAAATAAGAAGCCATCGTTAATTTGATGGCTTTAATTATAGAAATAACGTATGTATATTAAATATGGATGTTGTAGGGGGAGAGAGTGCATGAATAATCAATTACCGATAAAAAGGCGTAAATCAACGTGCATTTATGTAGGTAATGTTCCCGTTGGTGATGGTGCACCAATTACAGTGCAATCTATGACAAACACGCGGACAACGGATGTTGCAGCTACAGTTAAACAGATTAAATCTTTAGAACAAGTGGGTGTTGATATTGTACGTGTTTCTGTTCCTACAATAGATGCAGCTAAAGCGTTTAAGCTTATTAAACAGCAAGTTAATGTTCCTGTTATTGCTGATATTCATTTTGATTATCGTATTGCACTAAAAGTTGCTGAATATGGTGTGGATTGTTTACGTATTAATCCGGGGAATATTGGTAATGAAGAGCGTATTCGTCAGGTTGTTGACTGCGCCCGTGATAAAAATTTTCCGATTCGGATCGGCGTTAATAGTGGTTCATTAGAAAAAGATATTCAAAAAAAATATGGTAAGTCCACGCCGGAAGCATTAGTTGAATCAGCTATGCGGCATGTAGATATATTGGATAGATTGAATTTTAATCAGTTTAAAATTAGCGTAAAAGCTTCAGATGTTTTTTTAGCTGTAGGTGCATATCGTTTACTGGCCAATAAAATTGATCAACCTTTGCACTTAGGTATTACTGAAGCTGGTGGAGCACGTGCAGGTTCAGTAAAATCTGCTATTGGACTTGGAATATTATTATCTGAGGGAATTGGTGATACATTACGTATTTCATTATCCGCTGATCCGATTGAAGAAGTTAAAGTTGGTTTTGATATTTTAAAATCTCTTCGTATCCGTTCGCGAGGTATTAACTTTATTACTTGTCCAACCTGTTCACGTCAAGAGTTTGATGTCATTGGTACCGTTAATACATTAGAAGAGCGGTTAAAAGATATTATTACTCCAATGGACGTTTCAATTATTGGTTGCGTTGTTAATGGTCCTGGTGAAGCAGAGGTTTCTACCATTGGCGTAACAGGGGCAAGAATAAAGAGTGGATTTTATGAAGATGGTGTTCGTCAAAAAGAACGTTTAGATAATGTTAATATAATCGATCAGTTTGAAGCTAAAATTCGGGCAAAAGCCGTTATGTTGGACAAAAATCGGCAGATTGATATCAAAAAATTAGATAAGTAATTTAATCACATTAGCTTATAAAGAAGTTGTTAATAAATCTGTTGTATGACAGTCAGGCTAATGTTCCACTTTTATATTTCGTGAATCTATTCCTCCATTCTTAAATTGGACGGAATTTACGAGCAGAGTTACAGTAGATTAAATTCGCTTAGCTAGTTCCATATTTTCTAAGCAGACTAGAAAAGCTTAGAAACTATTGAAATAGTTGTTTTTCTAGGAACTATAGTGCTTTTCGCGCATCAGCTTCATAGCCTCGCTGTCGCAAAATCCGATTTAATCAAATTGATTATTCTTATTGATACCTAGTGCGCTGACAGGAAAGAATAGAATGCCAGCAGCTCTTTTTCGCTATTTCTACAGCTTTCCATCATTGTATTGATACTTATCCTGATAACTTTCCTAATAAAAATATTAATGACTTTATTAGTAGAATCAGGGCTCCTCTGGTAACAAGATCTCTCACACAACTAACCCACTTTAGCTTTTGATTACATCACTTTGTGTAGTGAAATTAGTACATTAGTTATTTTGTGTAGATAATGGTGGCGCTGTGCCCATGGGAATATCTTTTTCATTGCATTGCAAAAAAGAACCAAGCATCGTCTCTCGTAACAAGAGTATGGAGAGATACGGTTAAGCTAACAAGCTTAGCTTGCTTTTAACTTTAAAAAATCATATTTGACCGTAACAAGTTTTTTGCATCCATACACAGTGATGCAGACAATAATCAGAATGTAATGACAATCACGTTCTGAAAGAACGGCATATGCTTTCAGCTAAGAAATAAATGTAATGGTATCACTTAAATCACGAAAGGCACAACACCACATTGGTGTATTATTTAAGGTATTTTTGTTTCACTTTGCTGGTGGTGCTAATAGAGAAGATCATGTTTTCTCGATAATAGAAAATCTAAAGTTTCGTGAAAATCACCGGTGAGTATGGCAACCCTTGCCAACTGCTCCTATAGTAGAAACTCTTCCCTGATTTTTATAGATTTCATATAAGGCAGGAATAAACTCTTGAAGGATTATTCTATTGCTCTTCAATTCCATTACCTTAGTCACTTTAATCTCAATATCACTAATACCTACCCCATCTATATGGGTTCGTTTTGGCAAGTAACTGTTACGGATGACGATTATGATGCTTGTTGATAAGTCAGTATTCATTATGCCTTCGAGCTCCGCTTCAATAGTGGTGCTTATCATCTCCCTGGCATAATTACGGATAAGTTCATGCAAAGAATCAGAGGTAATATTTAGTTTTAAAGATTACTTCTAGGATAGACTTTTCATAGCATATCATCTCTCTGTTATTAAAATTATTTATAAATTAATTAGCAGAATACTCCACAATCTCAGAACCCAATCACCAGAAATGAGCATAACTCTGTTCTATTCCAATCCTTGATAAGAAAGATTAAAAGGTTTTTTATGTTAACAATTAATACTCATCAATTTAGTATAAGATTTAAATAATATAGATAGTATAGTAACTTATTAAGAATAATGTTACTTATAGTGTTATCTATCTGTTTTATTCTAACTAAGATCATATAAATCAATAACAATAGATTAACTAATAATACCTTATTTATCAATAAGAAACAATTTATTGGTAATAAACTTATCAGAAAATAAATAAAAATTGCTAAAAAAGAAGATTTAATCTGCTTTTTTGTTTTGATTTAAATTTAATGATTTATTTTTAATCTAGTAATAATATTGATTCTAATGCAATTTCAACCATTTTATTAAATGTCCTTTGCCGTTCTATTGAAGTTGTCTTTTCGCAACGACGAATATGATCAGAAACCGTACAAATAGTTAGTGCTTTTACACCATATTCTGCTGCAATGCTATACATACCAGCAGCTTCCATTTCTACTCCTAAAATGCCATATTTTTCCATTGTATAAAATACTTGCGTTTGAGATGTATAAAAAAGATCAGTAGAGAAAATATTACCTACTCGAACGTTGAAATTTTTTGCTTTAGCTGCAGTAACAGCATTATGAACAAGATCATAATCTGCAATAGCTGAAAAATCATTATCATCAAATTTTAGTCGATTAACTTTAGAATCAGTGCATGCTCCAAGGCCGATAATAATGTCGTGTAACTTTACTTGCTGGCTAATAGCACCGCAGGATCCTACTCGTATTATTACTTTAACACCAAAATCAGTAATTAATTCTTTCATGTAAATTGAACAAGAAGGAATTCCCATACCATGTCCCATTACTGAAATACTACGGCCTTGATAATTGCCAGTAAAACCTAACATACCACGAACATTATTTACCTGACGGCTATTGGTGAAATAATTTTCTGCAATATGTTTTGCGCGTAAAGGATCTCCTGGCATCAATATAACTTCCGCAAAATCGCCCATATCAGCATTAATATGTGGGGTGCCCATAAATAAATTTCCTTATATTACTTATTAATAAAATTGGGAAGATAAACAAATATTTTATATCATACTTAAAATAGCGTTTTGCTATATGTCATATCATGTCATTTACAATAAACAAAAATATCGCATAACCGTTTAACTAGTATTAGAAAAGATTTATCGATGACCTAGTGCCATTAGGTTTTATTTGTAGGGTATAAATTAAATAGAAATATTTTCTTGTGTATTATTAGTTTCTGTCCAGATGGTATCTCAATCATGTCAGTGCTAATAATCAAACTATCCTAGTTCTCAACTAATACAAAAATTTTAGAAAAACGACCATTAAATAACTCTAGTCCAATTGCATAACCCGTAACATCTCGACTAATCTATATGAAAAATTAAAATTTATAAAATTAGTAAATATCATGTTAACGTCTATAGATTTTTAAATCTTCTTAAGACTAGCATATTAAATACTATTTCAATAGTGATTGCTTTACTTGCTTAGTAAAGCAATGCCGATATTGGTGTGAATATCTATAATTTTGACAAATGAAACACTATCTGGCCATTTTTTTCTTCAACTAGTTTTTTTTAGTATAGTTGTTGGTATAGGTTGTTTAATAGAATAAAATTAACAATTACCACTAGTACGCCGAAAACACTAGCTTTATCATTGATAAAAGGACTGGAATAAACACTCCTTACGTTATAAGCATCTTCATGCAGCACTTTTTCGCTATTTAATAAAGCTGATGTATTTTAACTTAAAATCTTTTCATGGATGCTATTTGAAAGACTGAATCTCCTGAAATATAATAAATAGGTTTATCTGTTTTTATGTTCTTCACCTAATTCATTTAAAAGCATTGTGCTGAATAGTGATAATTACTAAGATAACCTAGAAATTAGCATTTTCTATAACTATCTGCTACATCTAGCAAGGTAGTATTATTTTCGAATAATTCAGGTTTAACTTTGAATCAGTCTTTCATAGATTTAAAATGGAGTTTTACTACGCAATATTGATTTCGGTAATTTATGATTATATAGTTAATAATATTGATGCAAAGTAATCTCAAGCTCTTGAGCAGAATTAAATGATGGCTTTGAAGCTTATTTCTTCCATATGCCAATTGAATCGCTTAACCATACTGTTTTATTGTAGTATACATCATCTGGCTAGTCAGTGTTATATAGCAAGGGCTCTCCTCTGTGCACAAACGGGCAATTTATATTTTCCGTTGGCTGAATATTTTCGCAGACCAAAGGCAGTCTATAAATTATTTTCTATTGTCTGTAAATTCTATAAATAGCCATGGGAAATGTTCAGTTAAGAGCACGTAAGAAACATTGAGTATTGTTCATCTCTTTAACTTATAAAGATAGATAAAGTCCATCAAAAGATGATGAAGCCTATCTTATATATATTAAAGATAACGTCGTGAATTTTGTTTGGCATTTTTGAAAGATATTTCACATCTGCATTGAGAAAATAATTGAGTTCGTAGCTTTTAAACGTTTTATCCTTAAACTTTTCTGCGCTTCCCCATCCTTCCTTATTTTACATAATTCCTCTTTCTAGGAAAAGTTGAGTACTTGTAGGGGTTTAAGAATAATTTGTATATGACTGGCTAACAAGGGAGAACCCACGTCGAGAGAAAGAAACGTTTTTTTCAGAAAAAACTACGGTTTTTTGATCAGATGATAGTGTCTATCGTCTGTAAACCATGGAGAATATGATTATGATCATTAGCCTATTTTAGTAAATCTTGTTGCTTTTCTCATAGAGAAATTTATAATCACATCTATATTTTAATTGTTGTGATTTTAAATAATCCTCTTAATGTCAGATAATTCGCTAAATAAAACAATTCCGTACCTACAGAATCTACTAAGTTATCCTTTTAATTTGCTAAATAACTCTTCATGATTTGAATGTAGAATTCATTTTAACAATAACTCTTTGGTTATCCAGCCTTATTAGGTGATTATGACTAATTTCATTATCGACATCAAGTGTGTTTCTTATCATTTAGATCCAATTTTAGTAAAATGGATTCTTTATTTAAGATAAATTCAAGAAATAACCTTCACTATAACACTCTATGTTAAACTCTTCAAGAATTTTATCACTCATACCTGATCCTATCGATCTCAGGTGATTAAGACGCAACTTATTTTTTACTTTTATTTCCTCCCCTACTGTACTTTATACCTTTCTTATATGGAATATAAGACTTCCCTTTAAAATTTTTATGGAAAAATATTTCGTTAATTTCAACAATACCTTGCTGCATTTATATTGACTGTCGTAGATAAAGCAAGAAAGCAATGATGAAATATGAACGTTATTTTCAAATCAATCCCTGTTTATTTTGTTGACTCCCATAAAGTCAATTTATTCAACATAGATCACAGATAACTAAACCATTTATCTTTGTGATGTAATTTCGCTAGAAGGATCTTACAATAAGATTATTAAATATTTTTTTTTGCAATTAGTGATTTTGCAACGATGTTACTGTGTAACCCTAAAATGAATATCTCCAGCGGATAACCATGTTCACTATAACAATATGGGGCAGATTAAATTGAAATGAGTTACTTCAATGCATAAATCGATATCTCATCCGATAGATTCTCACCGAACGAACTAATGAAATGCAGCTTCATATTTGCAGGGAGTGAGGAAAGAGTCTCTTTGATCTGTATGACTGTTTGCTTTTTTATGACAATCGTTGTCGCGAAAATCCTTCATACAGTATAAGAGATTTTTACCAACAGTCTTTGTCAACATGACCGATGATTAACATCATCTTGTTTTTTTACTATTTTAGCAACGATAATTCGAATATACTCTAACGTTTAGCTAAAGTAGACGCAACTTCTTACTTGTCTGAAGAGCAACTTTAATTTTAAGTATTGTAGTTGCCTGATGATGTAGTCTTATTAAAATAATAATTTGCTATCAACTATATGCTCAGTAGCTATCTTATTATGAATATATGCTTGTGCTATGAAGGTTTATATGATTGTCCTGGATTAAAATTTACACAATAAGTATTGCAGAAAAGTATTTTTTCCTATTCAAAATATCTTCATTCAAATA
This sequence comes from Arsenophonus sp., assembly GCA_046530735.1. Taxonomy (GTDB): domain Bacteria; phylum Pseudomonadota; class Gammaproteobacteria; order Enterobacterales; family Enterobacteriaceae; genus Arsenophonus. The sequence continues at coordinate 209,700 of JBHEQV010000003.1, read as the reverse complement.
AAACTGGGTAAAACTCCCTGGGTAATCTATTAATGATCTGGATGGGGGATATCTTTTTCAGTAATATAACTAACTCGCATGAACATAGGAACCAATAATTTCAGTATCTTTATCTTAGGTAAATTGGAATATTCCTGCGCCCCTTTAGCAGATTTTCTTAACCTAAAATGCAATAAATTAAGCAAAGAGTTTATCTTACGAGCCTTATGATCCTTTCCTTGTACGTAAATGCAATCAGTTCCAATATGTCCCTAAAGTATTTGCGCTAGCATCACTAAATCTATCAGCATCCGGTATTGTTTTAAACAAAAATAATTAAGCACTATAATGAATACACGTTTCATAACTACTCTTGATTAGTAGTTCAATTTAATTAATCCAGTTTTAAACAAAATAATGTATTCTATTATCCAAGTCGATAATAACTAATTATTATCTCTTTTAAAGATAAAATTACAATAAATATAATTATTAAAACTTTTTTATTTAAAGATAATTTAACAGATTATTAAAACAAACATTTTTATTTTTCTGCATACCAATAATTACTGAAATAGTGAATAAAAAGATCAATAAAATTAATAGTCGTCAGTTAAAAACTATCTATTTGCATCTTAATATTTTTAATAAACTATACAATAAGCTTGATATGATTCAGAAAAATAAAAATGACGGATATTAATTCATCTATTTTTCATGAAACAGATGACAGACACCTTATAATTCATGTGATTAGAAATTTTATATCTCGAATAACCTTAAATATAATTCAACCTTCTCTAATGTGTATTTATTGCAATCTTATTTATTGATGTTTTAAGAAAATTAACACGGTTAGCAATGGTAATTTCTGTTACCTGTAAAATAAGGATTTGACTGCTTTAATTCAGCGGATTTAATACTAACTTTTAGTAAAATGCCTTTTTCGATAGATAAATTTTTTACATGATTTAACAAGATTAAAACCAATTTGCTTATTACCGGGTTATTAATTCTTAATAAGAAAAAATAACATAACTTGATTTGTACTATAAGTAGTATCAGCTTGTGCTTTAGTAATTCAATAGCAATACTATTCTTGCTAAATAAAAAATTAATTACCATGGTAACGCGAATATTTGTGGTGTTTTATTTAGTTAAAATCTTGCGTATTAATTGAATAAAGAAAGGATAAATACATATTTTGTAGCAGTATACATTATGAAGTTTTGCTTAAATAGCATCATATCTTAATTTTTATCAGTATCGCGATCATTTAGCAAAGTTAAATCTATCACATTTAATGTGAATTATGTAGTTAGTTTTAATTCTATCATGTAATTCTATAAAGCTTAAGATTTTTGTTTTAGCGATAAAACAACCGTTTAATTTTTAATATAGAAAGTTAATTAAGTTATATTGTTCCTAATGATAAAAAGAATCCAGCAATAGTGGCACTCATTAGATTAGATAACGAACCGGCTAATACCGCTTTCAAACCTAATTGAGCAACATCTTTACGACGGTTTGGGGCAATTCCACCTAAACCACCCAATAGTATGGCTACTGATGACAGATTAGCAAAACCACACAATGCAAAAGAAATTATGGCCTTAGTATGCTTAGAAAGTACTTGTTTACCTGCAGTAATGCCATCATTATCAGGTTTTAAGTATTCGCCAAAATTCATATAAGCAACAAATTCATTAATAACTAATTTTTGACCAATAAACGAACCGGCAATTGATGCTTCATGCCATGGTATACCAATCAAATAGGCAATTGGCGCAAAGATCCAGCCTAAGATCAATTCTAATGATAAGCCTGGTATATGGATCCAGCCACCAATCACCGCTAAAATACCATTAAGTAAAGCTATCAATGCAACAAATGCCAACAACATCGCCCCGACATTTAAAGCAAGTTGCATGCCGGAAGAAGCGCCGGTAGCAGCAGCATCAATAATGTTAACTGGACGCTCTTCACTGCTCGCCACACTGATCATATTTACTGTATCACGAGTTTTCTCTGTTTCTGGTACCATTAATTTAGCAAATAACAATCCACCTGGTGCTGCCATAAAAGATGCCGCAATCAGGTATTCCATTGGAACCCCCATTTGCGCATAGCCTGCTAATACAGAGCCAGCAACCGAAGCTAGTCCACCACACATAACAGCAAATAGCTCAGAGGTTGTCATTATGGCTATATAAGGTCTAACAACCAAAGGAGCTTCTGTATGACCGACAAAAATATTAGCGGTCGCCGATAAGGATTCAGTACGTGAGGTACCTAATATCCATTGTAATAGTCCACCTAAGATTTTAATAAAAAACTGCATAATACCAAGATAATAAAGTACGGCGATTAATGATGAAAAGAAAATAATAACCGGCAAAACACGTAAGGCAAAAATAAAACCATTACCGCCAAATAACTCAAACATTTTATTAGAAACTAAGGCACCAAAGATAAAATCCATGCCAACTTCCCCATAACCAATTACAGCAGAGACTGCATCAGATACACTTTTCAAAGTGCGGTGCCCTGCAGGAATGTAAAGAACAAACGCGCCAATTGTCATTTGAATAACAAAAGCGCCAAATACAGTACGGAATTTAATTGCTTGACGGTTACTGGAGAAAATGATAGCGATAAAAATCAATACTACCATTCCCAACAGGCTCATAATGAGTTGCATGAATATATCCCTGTCTATTTATATCAAATAAAAATTTCTATAGTTTAAAAATAAATTTTTAGTCTAATGCTTAGATGTTATAATGATTTCGCATTAAAAACTGGCAGTACAGATCACAAATAATCATTATAAAAATCACGAAAAAATAAATTTTATAATACATATCACTTATAAAAAACGATATTGCGGTAAAAATTATCTAAATAAACATCATATTTATGATTAAATAACTTTCATATAATGATATTCCATATCAGACTCTTGAGTTATTAGCAAATCTAGTGTATGTCGGTCAGGTTACATTCTGCTTTGATACTTCATGAATCTATTCTCCATCCTTAAATCGAATGTTATTATCACCAGGATTAGTGCGTTAAATTTTCTTAGGCTGAATTCTAATTTTCTCTGAGCAGATGAAATCAGCTTTAATACTATTTAAAGGATCATTTTTCGAAGTGATCTGTTTCGTGCATCAGCTTCATATCCTTATTGTCATAAAAGTTGATTTAATCGGATTCGTCGTTCTTATTGAGGCCAAATGCTGCTGACTGACGGAAGCCATAGAATGCTCAGCCATTTTTCTTAATATTTCTCCAACATCCTCCACGCTGAGGATGCATCAAAACATTATCAACAAAACATCATGTCTTTATTATGGCATCGCGGCTCTCTGTAGATAGATTTCCTATAGCTTAATCTTAATTTTTCGTGCTGCATTACTTTAGATAGTAAATACAGCACATTAGATTTTTATATACTCAATAATGTTGAGTCACGATCTCTAACCTTCGGTACTTTAATCTCAACATCCGCAAATGCCAACCTATGTAGTTATCTATGGAAATAACCGCTACAAATGACTGGTTGACGCCCATCAAACAAGACAGCGTTCAGAGCGTTATCACAGAATGGACTTCAAGTTCAGCCTCAACAACGGTGCTATCATCTATCTTCCATCATTACGAATGATTTTATGTAAAGGAATCACAAGTAGTATCTGATTTTGCGGATATCTCTGTAGAATAGAACTTTTCATGGCATATCATTTCTCTGTTATTAAAGTCATTCATGAAATCAATCATCAGGATACACGTCACCATCTTCGAAAGGCCATAGATCAGAAATCATCATAACTTACAATAACTAGCTACAACTCCAACCTTTTGTTTTGGCATCGTTATCAACATTATGCTGCCATGATCATGGAAAATAGGTATCTAATTAGTATCCTCTGTGCCTTTCGCGTTTATGGTTGATAAATCAATAAACATCCACATGTTTATATCTCCTTCATTCTATTAAAGTCTAAATATTAAGAATTCTGTGGAGTGAGAGCTGTTCTTTAAAAAAAACGTCGAAAAAATCTAGTGAGACGCTATCATCTAGCGACTGCGTCACAGGTATGACATGATAAATTCTAATAGTCTTCTTTTTTACTCTATGCTATATCTTCCTTAGTAAGCGGTGAGATATCGTTACCTAAAAGCACAATACGGACAGCGTTATTGGAAAATACACTTTGCTAAAAAGCTAAAAAATTTGGTACTTGTATAGCATGAAATATCTCTGACGCTAGACTTTAACAGGCTAACCGGTATATTTGTGTTAAAAACTGAAGCATTTATCGAATGGATAGGAGGTTCTATACCATTAGATAATTAACAGACTAATCAGTACCGGCAACAGATCCTGACTCAGAAAGAAATGATTAGGTGCTATATTAATCATATTCTAGCGAGGCATTTTAAAATAGTGTATTACTTGGTTTCTTATCCAATCGTAAGCAAGGGCGCACTATTACCGAAGGTATATAAGGCACTGGAGATAATAACGGTTTGAAAAAACTAGAAAAATCATGGTACGCGGTTCTTATAAAAGAATTTTTTTCACAAATACGTGCAAATAGATTCTGTGTGGTGACAGATTACTTTTATTGACGATCATCTTAGCAAACAGGAGAAAGAGAATTGTTCTAAGAAAGAATGCATAAAATAGAAAACAATGCTTATTAAGTCAAGCTTAAGGGTTATAATATCTATAAAATTATAGCGCATTAATTAAAAGAATATAGAGTCTAATAAAATTTTAATTTAAATAGATCTACCAGTAAAACTATTCTATTTGCTTTTAGCAAAAATGGATGGCTTTTGATATTTACTTAAAGAGTAATTTAAATTCTTAACTATACTTATTAGTTCTATTCTAGAATCAATTATTAATGATAAATTAACAGAGATAATTGATATTTTTTTAATGCCATTAATAAATATAGCGATAGAGAGTTATATCTTAACAAAATTTTATCGATAATAGATTTTCTCAAATTGAGCAAGTTAAAATTAATATTATTACTACTGATGTTAATTATGTGCTGATGTAACTGTTAATGCTCAACATGGAAAATTACCATCTATTTGCAGGGTTTAGGGTGCCATTCCGTTCTACCAATGATGCGAGTGAAAAGTTTATACCTTTAATAATAGAGGTAAAATTGTAATTGACTACGTGATGAAAGTTTTTGATAAAAATCCTTATACTATATAAAAGATTTTGCTACAGAAGTTACACCATTAAAAAGTAAACAGCAATACAGATCAAAAAACTCTTTCTTAATTTACTAAAATAACATATAAAATATATTAGTTTTTTTGGCAAAAATGGATTATTATTGATAATACATTGAATCAACTTAATGGATTTTATCCTGCCAATATGATAAAAGTAAACATGTTATCTGTTGGGATATTCATGTTAGATGGGGTTCCAGCAATATCGTTGTAAAATTCATGATTGTAGGAAAACGATTAACAATCTTGTTAGAGGATTAATAAAAAACTATATCAGAAGGATAAATTGTTTAGTTATCTGTGATGTATGTTGAATATATTAACTTTACGGGGGTAAGCGAATTATTGGTTGAGATAAATGATAAAAAATCTTTTCCAGCAACCATAAATTAGTTACCATTACCTAATAATAGTGGTAATCAGAAAGTTATTAGTAAGGAATTCTACATTAAACTATAAACGCTTATATCATTCCAATTAAAAGATGATGGCTTAATAGATTTTATGAATAGGGGTTTTATTTACTGAATTATCTTGGCTATATTAGATTGTTTGAAACCACAATAATTGAAATACAGAGGTGAGCTACACATGTTACTCTATAACAAAGTAATAACCTTTCTTAATATAATCTTATAATTACTGTTCGAGATTAAATTAAAGTGGATTAAGGTAATCCACTCTGATATAATTATATTTAACAGAACTAAATCTGATTGAAACTATAGCCAATCAGTCGTTAGTCAGATCAGACTGATGGTTTCACCATAACGCTAAACAATGTAATATGGGGTTCAATAGTGCTTTTTACTAATAAATTACTTAATTATGGATTAAGTTTATAATAAGGAGAATATTTTAAAATCTCAGTTTTACTGTATAAAAAGCACTTATCTAAATAAATTTATTAGCAATAGATGGATATGCTATTTCTCTTCCGCCAATAAATAAGGCAGAGGTTGAATAGTTAGCTTACTATTATTTTCTCCAGTAAGACGAAAAATACTCTCTTTATCCATGTTATTATTCATGACAACTTGAAGACTAATTAAACTCTTTCTCAATCTAGCAGAAGCTAGTACTGTTCCGGTACGTCGCCAGTTATCACCTATTTTCCACTCGATAGCTTCTCCAGCTTTTGGTAGAGAATTTCCTGTCCCTGCTAACCAAAACATGGCACGTTTGTTGGAACCGCGATATTTTGCTCTAGCGACTGTTTCTTGCCCACTATAGCAGCCTTTCTGAAAACTGATACTTCCGGGTAATGCTTGTAGATTAACGGCCTGAGGAATAAATTGTTTACTATTCTCAATATCAATATTAGGAATGCCGGCAGCAATATCTAAAGCTAGCCATTGCTGGCTATCACCATATTGAGGAAAATATTTTGTCAGTTCAGTACCGGTTGCGCTATCAGTAACAATTAAAAAACGTTCAAACGGTAAACTAAAGTGCAGTAAAATTGTTTTCCCAAGATAAATAATAGGTTTTTCCCGATCTGGTAAAATAGAAAAGTAGTTGCTCAATGCATTTCGAGCTCCTTGACCAGCAATACCTAACAAGATAATATTTGACTTATGGCTGAGTATTATTTTCGAGAAAACTGCATATTTTTTCAATTCAGTTAATTGTTTTACTGCAACACTAGTACGTAAAATATAACCAAAGCCTTCGTTATAGCGAAATAAACGAAGTGTGCTCAAAATTTTTCCTTTAGCATCACAATGAGCGGTGAATATATGTTGTTTCTCGGTTAATGCAACAATATCTGCAGTTAATTGACCCTGTAGATATTTTTCAGAATCAATCCCTGTTGCTGTGATAAAACTCCAGTCATTAAGTGACATTAACGTTAAGGGTAATTGATGGTTTATTTCGTAAGTTTCTGGTATAAATTTATTTGAGTTTATCATGCATTCATTCGTTAGTAACTTGGGTAAAAGTAGTGATAATGTTAAAATAACTAACTGACAAAGCAAGTAATATTATCAAAATTAACTAACAAAATTAATGTTAAATAATTTATTTATATAATAAAGGTTTTAGTTAGTAGTTAATTATAGTTTTTATTAAAATGCAACTTACATTATTTCGATAATAATAAGAAATTTCTACGTTAAATTCTGATATGGATCAGAAATTATTTACAAAAATTTTTAAGGTTATTTAATTGTATAGAGGTAAATAATAAACTTATGACTTACTAAGTTTTTTTGCAGATGAAAGAGAGAATTAGACATCGGCATTATGGCTTTTTTTAAGTAAAAAAATATTTTACTTACAGAGAATAAGAAATATCTGTTTGTTAGTTTACTAGAATTTTCAGATCCTAATTTGTTCAATTGGTTAATGAACCATGCGAATTCTAATGATGATGGACTTTATCATATGATTCAATTTATACGGAGTAAAAATAAGCAACATACTTCTTTGAAAATTTAATATTAATATTTTGCAGCTAATACAGTTTTTCAACTGGTGTTCATGTACAAATTGGCTTATTAATTTTATTTTTATTTTGACTGCCAAGATAATCTATTTACTTGATTGAGTAATAATCTTATTAATGTAACAAATTTTCTGTAATGGAATCAAAAATATAAATCATTGTAAAAATAGTTTATGGTTTTACTTAATGGTAAAAACATAATAAAAAAAAGAATGATTGATTATTAAAAACCTTAGTTTTTTTAAAAACTATAAGTCTAGCTAAAAATGCAATACCCAATCAGCGTAAAGTTAATTGTAAAATACTCACTCAGGATATTCAGTAATCGATATAGATATATATGCGGTTACCCAGAAATATTACGTCTAGAAATTCCTGCCGATGTTTTTCTTTTCTGATTGAAAACTACCCTCAGGTTGGTTTATTTAAAACAATAATACTTTTGATTAGCAAAAGTATCCGTTGTAGGGTTAGCTTAATCTTCAGAGAAACTCCCTGATTTATGTAGTAAATTTATTCGTAGTTAGGATGGAAGACATAATGTAAAGAATAACTAACGCCATACAGAAAATTTTGGCGTAGTTGCCCCACTATGGACGACTAAATTATTAATTAAAACTTCTTGCTAAAAAAGTGGGTTGTATTGTCATTCCCAGTATAGGTTTGAGTTAGCTACGATATACCTTACCATTCAATTTTTGGCGAAATATAAATGCTATTTTGATTTATCTCGTATAGCAAGAACTGCTAAAGAAATCTATTCGTGACATGTTGCCTTTAACTACATTATTAGGGCAGCTTGATTTTTAATTTTTACTCTACTTTTTGTAAAGTTTTTATCTAGTTAATATATAGTAGATTGATAACGGTCTTCCTGTTTAACAGCATACGATATTTTTCCTTAATCTAGCAGTGAAGATTTTTATATTACGTTGATATGTTAAGATCTACTGTATCTTGCAAAGGAACGATAATTTTTGCTCTTTTTGTAAGTAGTTGACTCTTCTCTACTTGCCTATTCTTATAATTCATTAGAGGTATAAATACATTTAATAACTTACTCATCATCAAAAAAACATTCCCTATTACGGTATCGATTCTTCTGGAAAGGTATTCAACTTTCAACCACGCTAAATCCTGCTATATCTAAAAAAGATATATCTTAGATAATACTTTATATAATGCTGATTTTCAGCATTGCCATTACATCTCTTTCAAAGATGGACTGACTTAAAACAGTTTCTGTTTTTTATCAATAAAAATACTGAATTGGATCAGAAAAAGGTTATCAGGAATCTATAGACGTACATTAATAAGTTCAATGTTATCACTCTAAAATCGTAACTAATTGATTGTTATCTATATTTAAAATCCTAATGTATTACTGACAATTTAATTATTACTATCATTTTTAGTAAAGGTAATCATGATGCAGCTATCTGAAGTATAAAATCTATCACAATAACTCTCACTTATCTGTTTAGCACTTAGTATGACATCAAAATACACGGTTCTTAACATAATCACAGGGAGTGAGACATTATTCATATTATTATCCACTCAGCCATTTAGATGTCTGTATCAGAATGGCCAATAAATATCGCCATTCTCTTGATAAGTTGCAGTTTTACTTCGTGCATGATATGGTTAGTTCTATCTAAAGGTGATTACTTTTATTGACGATTCTATCTGTGTGTTTATCTAATATATTTTTAGTACAATCTATAGTTTCTAATAAATCAAGGTTTTCACAAATTTATTTTTATCTGGGATTATCCCTTAAACTTATTTTATTTTTGCTAGTTTCTAACTCAAAAGTTGCGTGACGTTTTAGGATACCTTGGATTATTACTTATGGCCTGTAGCAACTTGTCAGCATATCTAAATCAGATGGTGTTTTTAATAACTCTGTTGACTTAGCAATTGATCGCATTAGGTATGCATGTAGCAGTGGTTTAGTTCGCGCTGCGCGGAGCGCTGTTTAACTGTACTCTATGTTGGCAAATGTAGTTTTGGTAGATATTCATTATACTGTATGAAAGATTTTTGCTACAAGCAGTTACCATAAAAAGCAAATAGTCATATAGTTCAAATAAACTATTTCTTAACTCTCTGTCAACATAAAACTGCATCTCATTAGTTTAGCTTAAGGATAATCTGTCGAATGATGTTTATCTATTCATTGAAGAAACTTATTTCACTTTATTATACTCATACTGTTACAGTAAATATGTTTCTCTCTAGGGAGAAATTCATTAGAATTTAGTGATATTGTTATAAAATCCTCGATAGCAGGAAAAGATTTAATAATCTAATTGGAAGTCTTCTGGCGAAATCGCATTACAAGGATAAATGTTTTAGTTATCTTCTATGTATGTTGAATATCTTTATTTTAAAAGAATTAGCAAAATAAAGAGGCATTGATTTAAAAGCAGTGTTTAGATAGATCGCTGCTTTCTCACTTCAGTGACGATAACTAACTTAAATGTACTAAGTGGTATTGTTGAAGTTAATGAATACTTTTCCTTAATCTTTTAAAGAGGATTATTATATCTGACATATATAAAAGCCAAAAAACGAGGGAGAACAGGAGTAAAATGAAAAAAACAAATTGCGGTCTTAATTGCCCGAGATCGACATGGTTATGTGAGCGATTAGATTCTTGAAGAGTTTAATACAAAGTGTATAAACCATTTTCTTGAGCCAATTATAGATAAGAGTCCATCATTTGCTTAGGTGGAGTTAAATAATGCAAAATATTTGCCAGTGAGCGTAAAATTATTCAGCATCGTTTAATAGACGATGTAATCAGAAATTTATTGGTAAGGAGTTTCTCATATTAAAAATGTAAATATCTATTTTAGCCTAGTTAAAAGGATGGCATAGTAAATTCTATGCTGGAAGTTATTTTTTCTATTAAATTATTTTACCTGGAGAAAATTGTTTAAAATCACAACAATTAAAATATATATATAAACTTACCATATTACTCTGCAAGCAAATCAATAACATTTATCAACATAGGATTATAAAATCAGGATTTATCGCTCCGCTATCATTGCTGGCAGAAAGTCTTTGTGGAGTTATCTCATCATAATAATAATTTAAGTAGATCTGTACTGTGTCGAGTATTCAGAAACAAATAGTGAATCAGGGTTACCAACGGTTTGGTTAGCAGTACATTTTTATTACCTCTGATGGAGGTTGGGGGTTATACATCTGTATTATTGGAAATAACGGAAAAACGTTAATCAATCTTGTCAACGTATTAGCGAACGCTTTTTTCTTCTGATCTTTTTCAACGATAACACGTACCCGCACGCATCAAGGTAGATATTTAGTAACTATAACCTGTGTTGGGCCTTGCTTAATAACATTAGGCCTGCCGGTATCGGCTTTGCCACCACCATTATCCTGCGCAATGACGGTAAATGCCGCATCCGAGTTGTTGATCATGAACTCTCTGACTATCTCTACAAATATGGGGGGGATATCATTCCTTTCGAACAGGATGGTATTTCGCAGCATAAATTGAGGCGAGAGTGGATTTTTGTTAGCGTGGTTAATGCGCTGCATCCATCCTCTTTTTTGATGCTCACTCTCCTGTCAAACTAATCAGTAACTGGAAGGAAGCGTGTTTTTGGTACCCGATGACATCCTGCAAACTATAAATCTCAATATTCGTTAACGGTATGCAAGTTCTGGTTCTTATTTCATTAAAATTAATGCTAATAAATTAGCTGTCCTCTTTATTCATGGTGGTCTGGGTAATTTTTGTCAGGATCCTGATATTTTCTATACTGGGTGGTTTTCAGCCTATCTTTAGAAACATAGTCAACGTAGACAGAAACTATTACGCGGCATACAGGACCTATTATATCCGGTAATATCTATATGGAATTTAGTTCATATACTGCGCCTCTCACGGTAGATACGATAAAATCATTGTTAAATTAAATGGTTAGCTCATCAAGGCGTTTTCGATGTTATTTATTGTTGAGACTTTTTCTAAACAGGGTGATGAGAGCCACTAACCGTCGAACCGCTATGTCCTTCCCCTTTGTAAATATCTGATAATAACGTAGGTACTATTGTGCACCATTATCTTAATCAATGGTGACAACTAGCTCCTTATAAGGTAAGATAGGTTCCATAATACAGCATAACCATTCTACCTCATGCTTCTGTTATTTTCTATACAAATTATTGCGACCATCTTTAAAGTATGTGCCATCAGTAGTATTTTCTGGATGAAAATTCGATAAGTCCGCTATATCAGGACGCTTTACTATCTGTTAAATTCTGAATTGATATCCAACTTCCCTTAGCATTGATGATAATATCATTCACTATGTAAAAATAAAACGATTGTCAATCACATTTTACCTGTATCTGCGGCAAATTAACGGACTGGGAATGGCAGGGTTGATCTATTACTATGAACTTCAAGTGGTAGCTCAGTGTTTTTACCGATTGCAACCAGCGCAATACACCATGGTAATGCTGATTAGTTTGTTTAGTAGCCAGCTCATCATTTAAGTAGTAAAACATCATTAGTAGAAAATTCGCTCATGGCGCTCCAGCTTTTAGAAGTTATTCAGTATCAGTGATAACCTGTAGGCTCTAAGTTATTTGCCAGAAGCTATAACGCGCATATTGCGTTGCACCAAGAAAATAAAGAGAAGTTCGTTGTTAGTAAATGAGTTGCCTTTATCAACGTTAGTTAAGATCAGTAAGCTTGGGTCTGACGGCAGTTCTGAAAAATTAGTAGTTCAAGTACGCACTTGTAGTCCAGTAAAATACCAGACAGCACCCCGTCGTACTCTTTTCAGTTATTGAAAAGCTTATTTTAAATTAATTAGTTTGGCGATCTCCACTACTGCCGTTGACCTTGATATAGAGTGGATGCTAGCTATAAAACGTTTGCCGTTGTAGCAGTCGCAGTTGTTGGTATTTTCTTTACACAAGCTGATAAACAGTATTTTATCATGGTCTTACTATGTGCAGGCTTTCTCTTGGATAGGGGCTATATATTGAAGTATGTTAAGTGCAGATATTTAAATATTAAACTTATAGCAATAAAATGAATAAAAACTATTTTATAGTAACAATTAGGATTCTATCCTGGCTCAGGTTATACCTGAAGTAAAATATTATGAAGAATATGGTCTGATATAATAGACTAAAGATTGAAAGTATATAAACCGTGTGAATAGAAAAAATCTAGACATATTTTCTCAGAAATAAAAAAGAAATTTTAATTTTTGGTATTAAATAACCTTATTAATTATCTAATATACTAAATTGTCAGATAGTGTTTAGATAATTTTATTAAAGGCTAATTCTAATTCTTCCATACCTGATCTTCTATGCCTGCTAACAGCTGAGTGAAGGCAATAAACTATAAGAAAAATATAGCGGTACTATGTGGTGAAATTTTATAATTTCTTGTTTTATAATGATAAGTAAAAAATTTAGCAAAATTTATTTAAAATAGTTATTTAGGAAATACATGATATTAAATATAGTAAAATTTTATCCTAAAGAAAAAACTAATCAAGTTCATGCTATTTTATGGCAGATTAAAAGAGCGTGACATTAGTGCAAATAATTTATAGTAAATATCTTGTCTTTGTATGCTTTTAAAGTATATCAAATTATTTTCACGCTCTATAGGAGATGATAAACCTACTATCGTACAGTGGAACTGAATGGGAGATTCCCTCGCCATGTCATTATCATTAATCACTTAAAAGATTTTGATAAAGTGACCGATGCGTCACTATCTGATATATTAAGTTAATTAAAAGATAACTTTATAAAAATAAAATTAAAAAATTTACGTCTATATTTTTCTCTGATTATTTCTACCTTCTTAGTTTGATTCTTAGAGTGAATTTAAATACCGCGCTGCTTTTATTATTCCCAAAAGTTGCACTAACTTGATTAAGTAAATAAAATCCGGTATTAAATACGTGATTGGTAAAAATGGGATATCAAAGATAAGATATCAAAAAAAATTTATAATAATATCTGAAATACTCTAAATTGTTTTTACTTACATGATGGCAACAACAAAGAATACGAAAGCTATGACGGAAGGCTGTATATTAGCCGTCAGTAATAATAAATTTAGCTAGTTAGTCATTCATTACAATATTTTCTCTTGACTGACAAGATCTTACACTTACTCTAGCTGTTACGTTAACTCCACCATTGAGATTTATTCATATGACAATAACGGTAAAGGGATTTCAGCGTTATTAAGAGGTTGTTCAGTTTTCTGTGATACTTAAATCTTGCAGGGTCGGTTTTGTAACCACTCCCGTTGAGATGTTTGATGCTCTGAACATGGGCGAAAATAAACTACTGCTTCCTGAAGTGATTAAATAAGGCTATGTTGGCAAAAGTTGTTGGTAAAAATCTGTTGTACTGTATGAAAGATTTTCCCTATAAAAGTTATCATAAAAAAAGTAAATAATTATACAGATTAAAGAAACTCTTTTATTGATCCCTATTAACATAGGCTGCATTTCATTACTTTGGCTAAGTGAGAATATGTTGGATGATGTTAATTAATGTATTGAAGTAACTTATTCCACTTTATCTTGCCAATATTATAATAGTAAACATGTTATATGCTGGTGAGATTAATAAGTTGCAGTGATATCATTGCAAAATCTCCAGTTGTAGTAAAACTGTTAACAACTTTATTAAAAGTCCTATGATAAAACTATGTTGCAAAAATAAATAATTTACTTATTTATGATATAGCTGAATAGTGTATATTTATAGAAGTTATAAAAACAAACAAGTATTAATTTAAAAACATCGTTTATATAGGCGATACTACTCCTTGTTTCATTAGTAACAACCAATTTAAATACACTAAGTGCTATTTGTTGAAATCAATGAAACATTTTTTCCTAAAACTTTTAAAGGGAAGTGTTATATTCCATATAGAATAGATAGAAAACTTGAGAAAGGAGGAAATAAAAAGAAAGAAGGAATCGTGATTTAATCGTCCAAGATTAACAGAATCATATGAGTGATGAAACTCTTGAAGAGTTAAATGTAGAAGTAATTAGCCGTTTTTTTAAGTCAATTTTTGATAAAGAGCTTATTTTTCTTGAATTAAAGCTAAAAATTAAAATTTTTCCAGCAATTGCGAAATTAGTTAGCATCGCCTAATAATGATAGATAATTAGATAGTTATTAATAAGGAATTGCAGATTAAAAATATAAAATTATATCAATCAATTAATAATAGTTAGTAAATTCTCTGGCGTATTATCGTTTATTTATCGAATTATCTGGCCTTGATAAAGTTGTTTAAAAGCACAATGATTAAAATACAAAGGTGATTACATATTTCTCTGCGATCAGAAAAACAACATTTTGCTAAAATAGTTAAAAATTAATATATCAGAGAGTATAAAATAATATTCAGATCATAAATCTGCCTGAAGTAGCGTAATGTGTGCTACGTTTTAATATCTCTATGTCACTTTGTGACAGTCTAAATATTAAATATTTTGTATAGCGTATCTGCTTTTTAAAAGAGCAGTTTAAGAGAAATCTAGCAAATGCTATCATCTGTCTTCCATGTCATAGCTATGATTTGATAATCTCAGTTTTTCCTACCCTTACTATATATATGCAGTAGAGGAAGCAGTAGCAGCATTATCTGAGGAGATAGTAGGGGGCCCCCTTACTGAAAGTTCATTTGCTAAAAAGATAAAAGAGGCGAAGGATAAGCGTGAAATACCTCTGACTCTATTTTAAATGCCAGATATTCGCATCAAAACTGTGGCATTATCGAGAGAGTTTTTGTGGATCATTACTGTAATAGGGATCGGATTTAAGCAGTATCGAAAGAAATCCTGACACAGGAATGGATGATCTGCCGATATATAGGTAGATTTTGGCAAGGCATTTCAAGATGCTACATTACTTAGTTTCTTGTCGAAACCGTAAACGAGGTACATTTTTACAAAAAATATATAATCTACTTGAGATTACGGCCAGTAAAAGCTGGGATTCTCCGTTCTGATAAAAAGAATTCCTGCGTACAGGATCTCTCGTACAAATGAATTTTGTATAGCGACAGGTTATTTTATCGACGATCAGTTTGCTAAAATAGGCAACAGAATTATTGTTAAAAGAATATATAAAATAGAAAAAATGCTTTTTAAACTTAACTTATGAGTTAATGTCTCTAAAATTAATGATTAGATCAAAGAATACACACTCCAATAAAATTTTATCTTATAATAGATACAGTAAACCGATTCTTATTTTTTTAGAAAAAAAGAGTTTTGGTCTTTTTAAAAAAAAGATTATAAGTTTCTAGCTATTAAGAAGTTTAACGCGTGCTTTAATTTGGGTGTTTCTGTTCTGGTTTTCATTGATTTTTTTATAAAAAATTTCTATCAATTTGAGTAAATTAATAATTTTTGCTATAAATCTATGTTTAGTCATTTTTTGACACCATTAGATAATCTATTTTACTATTTTAGCCATTTATCTTCCATCTAAATACCTTGTATTGCTGATTTTGATTAAAATCTTACATAAATTTTAAATTTAAAAAAAATCTAAGTTTGTTGGAAATGATAAATTTTACTAAAATACAATATCAAATCAGCATAAAATTAATGATAAAACATTAATTCAAGATCTGCATACAGATAACTGTCCATAAGATCTTCATGCTGTTATACTCGAAGTTATTGCGTGTAGAAATCCTGATAACTGTGTTCCTAATGACGTGGTTTATGAAAAGAGCGAAAAAGTTTTTATTTATCTATAACAGTGATCTATTTAATATGATAAAATATCTGCTATTGGTACTTTGTCTGTCTATCAGACAGACTCCCTTACTCACGCACTGGAATCATTGGTGGCTAGGGAAGGAATACTTGGCATAAATTAAATAATGGCTGTAAGCCACTACGTGAGCAAAGCGTGATAGCATTAAAAATTTACGGAATAAATAATTAGAATTCAACTTATTGGGTAATCAACAAGTAACGGAATATTTAAAAATGAAAAAAAACTGGCGAAAATAGCATCTCTTCAAGAGAAAGCGGCGTACTTTTTATCAATTGTTCAGAAAATTTCAATCTGATTTAATAACATTCTTAGAAACCAGACCGAGAAATGTGGTGTTTAACTACATTGTTAAGGATTTTATAATGTTTAGTTAGCAGCAAGCTAACTCCCATCGTCTCTACGATTTAATCGTTATTCTGGTGTGAATTAGCACTGATAATTAATGATTTTACTGACTATTTCGACATATCTGTTTAAATTAGCTCTGGAGCAAAAATTTTATATTTTACGTTGTGGTTTCCAAAAGATAGAATGAGAGAGACGGTATAAAGTAAAGATACGGTATAAATCTATCCGGCATTGAGTGGTATTGTACACCATAATTGCTTGATAAATATAATATTATCAGATATTAACCATCTGTTGATGGTTAGATGAGCGGTATTTTTTTATATATTTTACGTTGATGATTATTTATTTCGGACTTTTCTATATAATCGCTAATATTGCCTTTTAGTATATTGATATCTGCAGTACCATTAAAGGTTTATACCAGCAATTTTCTAACTGTTTTAGATGAGTTTTCGATAAAAAATTGCTATTAATATTAGCATGATTAATATTTTAAAAAACTGTTTATTAATGCCTATTTTGGAAAAAGTTGTTGTTTTGTTTGCAAAAATTTATAACCACATCTGTATTTCAATTGTTATATGTTCAATTAATCTTCTCCAGGCCAGATAATTAGGTAAATAAAACAACTTTACACTATGGAATCTACTCAGTAATTCTTTTAATCGGCTGACATAACTGTTCACATTTTAAATATATAATTCCTTAGCAAATAATTCTATAGTTACCTAACTTTATTAGATGATTGTGGATAATTTTATACATTACTGTTAAAAGGTTTCGTAATATTTATCTCCATTCAAACAAAGTATGAACTCTTTATCAATGATCAGGTTAAGAAAATAGCTAACATACTGTGAATTAAATTCTTCAAGAATCCTATTGCTCGCGTAACTCTATTAATTTCGAGCGATTAAAAACCGCAATTTGTTTTTTTCATTTTACTTATCGCGTTTTCTAGCTTTTTTATGTGGAATATAACGCTTCCGTTTAAAGTATTCAGGGAAAATGTTTGTCGATTTTAAAATGCACTTAGTGCATTTAAGTTAGATATCGCCGCTGAAGCAATAAGTAGTGATGCATTCTAAACGCTGTTTTTGAATGAATTTCTGTTTGCTTATCTTACCTCATCACGTAAAGTCAAACTATTTAACATGTATCAAAGATAACTAAACTATTTATCTTTATGATAAAGTCTCGCTATAGGGTTTCCAGTACATTTGTTAAATGGTTTTCTATAATTAAGAATTTTATAAGGATATTACTGTAACTTTAATTAGCTGGCTTTCCTATTAGCGGACAATATCTCACTGTGAGAAGATGGGCAAGATAAAGTAGAATGAGTCATTTCAATGTATGAATTAGCATCATCCGATAGATTATCGCCGAACTAACTAATGAGATCCAGCTTTATATTGATATGGAGTAAGAAAAGAGTATCTTTATCTATATAATTATTTGATTTTTCAGAGCAATCTCTTTAACGAAAATTATTCTTACAGTATAATTGGGTTCTATCAACACCTTTGCAAAGATAGGCATAAATATACTATCTATATAATATTATATTTATATTATAATAAGCGTGGCGCTGGTATTTAGGAGTAGCTATGAAAACCAAACTAGATAAGTTATTAAAGTTTCCTTGCTTATTTACCTATAAAGTGATGGGGCTCGCTAAACCTGAGTTAACTGATCAAATTGTTGAGCTGGTTCAACGGTATGTTCCAGGTGATTATCTACCATTAGTTAAACCAAGTAGTAAAGGTAATTTTTTTTCAGTATCAATTACCATCATAGCAACTAATATTGAACAAATAGAAAAATTATATGAAGAATTAGCTAAATTAAAATTAGTTCATATGGTGTTGTAGATATAAATTATAACTTTAAGCGTCACATTAACTATTTTAGTGAAAACGATTTATACAGGTTATACTGCATAAATATTGTGTATCCGTACTATCAGCGGCAGGAAAATATTATTAAAAAATATATTATTATACGTCAACTTGGATTGCAAGTCTATTATATTATTTCTAATAAGATGCATCAATTTACTAAAAAACGTACGATTAATACACTAGATGAACTTTGGCTAGTGGAACATTATCCTGTTTTTACTCAAGGTCAAGCAGGTAAAAAAGAACACCTACTTGCTCCTGGAAATATTCCAGTTATCCAATCTGATCGTGGCGGACAAATTACCTACCATGGTCCTGGTCAACAAATAATGTATATTTTATTAGACTTAAAGCGTAATCAAATTAGTGTGAGAGAGCTGATTACTATATTGGAAATTACAGTAATTAATACTTTGTCTGAGTTTAGTATTACCGCTTATTCTCAGCGCGAAGCTCCCGGTGTTTATGTTAAGCAAAAAAAAATATGCTCTCTCGGATTACGTATTCATAAAGGTTGTTCATTTCATGGTCTAGCATTAAATATTAATATGGATCTTACACCTTTTCAGCGTATTAATCCGTGTGGCTATGTCGGTATGCAAATGACACAACTTAATGATTTAGTTCCTTACAGCCAACTTAAGGATGTCGAACCTTTATTAATAAAACATTTCTGCAACCTATTAGAATTTCAACTTGCAGAATAAATTGTCATAATTTTTTAATGATTTTTAAGAAGAAACTGAAATATAACATAAATAATAATATTTATCTTATAAATAGATATATATCTATTATTGATCCCCAGTAAGTGGCCCTCTAATGGAATTAGCAAATTATGAGTAAACCAATTCAAATAAAAAGTGACATTAAATATCAGGACATTGATAAAATAGCACTGATCCCTATTAAAACAATAAGAACGGATCATGCAAAAATTTTACCTAAACCTGAATGGATAAAAGTAAAACTTCCTGCTGATTCCAGCAGGATAAAAGAAATAAAAAACGCAATACGTAAGAATGGATTGCACACAGTCTGTGAAGAAGCTTCTTGTCCCAACCTCGCTGAATGTTATAATCATGGTACCGCTACTTTTATGATTTTAGGAGCTATCTGTACTCGTCGCTGTTCATTCTGTGATGTTGCACATGGACGACCTAATGCTCCTGATTCTAATGAACCAGCAAAATTAGCAGAAACTATTAAAGATATGGAATTAAAATATGTTGTTATTACTTCTGTGAATCGTGACGATCTGCGCGATGGTGGAGCCAAGCATTTTGCTGATAGCATCACTGCTATTCGAGAGAAAAATCCAAACATCAAAATAGAAACGCTAGTACCTGATTTTCGCGGTTGCATGGATCGCGCCTTAACAATTTTGGCTACTGCGCCACCTGATGTTTTTAATCATAATATTGAGAGTGTTCCACGCATCTATCACCAAGTACGTCCTGGCGCTAATTACAAATGGTCATTACAGCTATTAGCAAAATTCAAGCAAATGCATCCTAAAATACCGACAAAATCAGGATTAATGGTTGGGCTAGGTGAAACTAATAAAGAAATAGTTGATGTTATGCGTGATTTACGCCGGGATGGTGTAACAATGCTAACTTTGGGACAATATCTTCAACCTACTCGATATCATTTGTCAATAAAACGTTATGTAAGCCAAAAAGAATTTGAAGATATGAGAAATAAAGCAATAGCAATGGGTTTCATGCACGCTGCGTGTAGTCCATTAGTACGCTCATCTTATCATGCAGATTTGCAAGCAAAATTTATAAATCACTCTCATTAATCGAGACAGACTATTATAAATACTTATAGTAAATCAAATAGCAATAATGTTTATACAGATAGTTCTTTCTTATCTTCAGGAGAAGATAACTTAACTTTATTGACTTTCGAAAAAAGTCTTAAAATCTTTGGTTTAATAGAACTAAAGTGAACGAATACGTCTTTACTATCACTTCTGGAATGATAAAAATAAAATCTTTTAATTTTTTTAACTACTTAACGCTATCTTCAACTTTTGACATCAAAATTACCTTTATATAAATAAAAGACACAGTTTATATCTTGTATAGTACAGAAAAATTTTGCTTCACTGATCTACTACTAAGATCATAAAATTAATTCAAAATTTAAATATATATTAATGATTTGAAACAATTAAAAAACTAATAATATGGTTTATTAAAAATAATTAATATAGTTTTATTTAATTTTAACTATTTCTACTATTTTATAAGCTAAAACTAGTTTTTCTATTTAATTCTTCTCCTATATCTAAGCTAGAAATTTACTATTATGATTAATAAGACGATGATAACATGGAATAATAAGCGTATAAGTTGCTGGTTTTTTATAATTCCAACATTTCCTGTAGGAAATTTATTAAGTTACTGCTAAACTATTTTTTTAAATAGGGTAAATAAAAAGGATTTAATTTGACAAAAAAGTTGTTTCTTTTACTAGCAAAAGACTTCTGTTATTTTTATATACTATTTTATATGAGCATTATTACTTTATTTTCATCTGCTTTTAACAAAATTAACACCAATAATTCTATTATTATCAGTGGCAACAATGAATGAGAGATTTTCTAAAATCTTTTTGGATAGAAAATTATGATAGTTATATATAACAACTTTTTTAAAATAATTCACTATTTTAATAATTCATTTTTAAGAAAATGAATTATTAATTCCATTGGAATGTTTGTTAACATTTAGCATAAATAGTTATTTTTATTTATTATTAAATAATTAAATTAGATAAAATCTCTACTATAAATTAGATAACACTATTAATATAGTTAAATAAAAATAAATCAAGATATAGTAGATATGATAATTGATCAATCATAATTCTGATTATTACTAAATTAAATTAAAGAAGTAATAATAATTTATGCTTTACAATAAACTATATTGTGTATAGTGCAATCTAGCTTGTATAGTATTAAAACATAAAAAACTTATCTTATTGATGTCGTAGATTTAACCTAAGATCATGAAATATTACGTTTATTATCATATTGGTTATAAAGAAGTACCCATTCTTATAGCAGATAAATAATCTTAGTCAGCTTGCTAAGGCTTCGTACTTGATGATTTGTAAATCTATTTTCCATCCTTAAATTGGATGTTTTTAACAACAGAGTCAAAGATAAATATACTTAGTCTAGTTCCAATTTTCTGAGCAGATGGTAGCAGCTTAAATACCAAATAGTTTTTTCTCGAATCACAGTGCTTCCGAGCATTAGCTTCATAACCCCATACTGTTAAGCAAAAGCCGATATTCAAATTAGATTTATCGTTTTTATTGACACTAAGTGTGCTAACGGGAAGCTATGGCATGTCAGACATTCTTCTTAATCTTTCTCCAATTTCTTAATCGCTGCAGGAGATACTCTCTAAAGCTCATTACCAATAAAACATCAAGGAGTTTATTAGTGGCATTATAGCTCTCTATTAGCCAAATCTCCCGCAAGCTCACCCTTAACTTTTAATGCATTCCTTTTGGTGGAATGATGCCAGAGTATTAGTTATTTTGTATACCCAACAGCGTTGATCCTGCATATTCAGGAATGCTTTGCTATTGCATTCTAAAAA
This sequence comes from Arsenophonus sp., assembly GCA_046530735.1. Taxonomy (GTDB): domain Bacteria; phylum Pseudomonadota; class Gammaproteobacteria; order Enterobacterales; family Enterobacteriaceae; genus Arsenophonus. The sequence continues at coordinate 187,288 of JBHEQV010000003.1, read as the reverse complement.
TGAATGGCACCATCTTTGATGGTAAGATTGGAGATGCGGTTAAACTATTCGCTCATCAGCTATTAAAAAGTTATCCACAGTTTTCTTCTAACTTTTAATAAATCTCTTCGAACTCAGCTCGTTGCTTATGGCATATCCAGTACCGTCAATAATAAATCAGGAGGGAAAGGCGATTAGCTTACCTGAGAGAACAGCATATGCCTTCAGCCAAGAAGGAAACGTAGTGGTATTGCTTAAATCACGCAAGCACCCATGATCTGTACTTTTTTGCCGAGAAGAGATACAATAGTTTCATAAAAATCATCGATAAAGATGATTCATGGATATAACAGGCATGATAGAAACTCTTTAACGCTTTTTATACGCTTCAGATAAGTTGTAGCAAGGAGATTTAGAAGTATATTCCGTTGCCGATGCAATCCTCCTAAACCTTTAAACACTTTAATCTCAACATAGCCATAACAATCTGTATGATTCATTGAGGCAAATAACCGTTTATGATCGACGGTATGGGCTCTCCCTATAAACAAAGCGGTGTTGAGTATGCTTCTTGCAGTATGCGCTTCGAGCTTAACCTCAATAGGTGGCACCTATCAGATCATTGACATCATTATGGATGAATTTATACAATGGATCAAAGGTAATATCTGATTTTTGAAGATACTTATAGTAAATTTTTCATATATATCATCCCAATAATATTGAGATGATATATAAAATTAATAAGCTGAATATATCAGTTTTTTCTGAAAACCCATATACAAAAATAAGTATAACTCCTGTTTTATCTTAATCGTATAAAAACATCAAAGAGTTACTACCAATATCTGTATACCAATGAATCATCTTTATCGATGATTTTTATGAAACTATTGTATCTCTTCTCGGCAAAAAAGTACAGATCATGGGTGCTTGCGTGATTTAAGCAATACCATTATGTTTATTTCTGACCCGATGATATAATCGTTCTGTCAGGCAAACTGATCGCCTTTTCTGCTAGTAAAATCGGCTGGTACTGCGCATGGACGTAAAGAGCTAGTTGCAGTTGAAAATGATTATCGAAAGTTGAAGCGAGTTTGTTAAACTTCTTAATGCCATTAGAGCGCGTAGTTTAACCATATTTTCGGAATTCTTACGGAGCACTGTTATTATTTTTGAATATAATGGAAAAGATGTTCCAGATACGAAATATCAATGCTGTTTGATATAGAAAAATGGCTCATATGCTTCCTTTACTCCTAAAAGACATTCAACACCGAAAATTAAAGTTTAGCTACGGAAGATGTCTTGCTAGTAGATAATCGTGATGCCGCTAACAAAATCTTTGATATTTTGTTGGCAATGTTTTTCAGTGTATCCTGAAGCGATGAAGAAGCTGAAGAAAGAATGAGAATAACGGTTGACATTCTACGATTTTCCATCAGTGCACTAGACGTCAACAAGATAACCAATCAGATTAAATAAGTTTTTATGATAGTTAGGCTATTAAATACACTATAATTCAAGAAAACAACTTTTCAATGCTATTTAATCTTCTTCTATATATTTAGAAAACTGAAATGGGCTAAGAATATTTAGTCTTGATTCTAGTATTAAACAACTTTTGATTTAAGAATGGAGAATAGATTAACAAAACATTAGAATGTAACGTAACCGTTATCAGCAGATTTTCTAATAACTATGTGAATTGTTTAGTGAGTAGTTTTATTAATCATAAATTTATAAAATGGTTATATTTTCTTACAAAAACCATAAATTGAGTTGCTAAAATTTTAATCTATATCCAATGAAAGTTTTTCTTTTTGATGTTTCAGTTTTACGAGTTTCTGCTATCTTTCCTCCTGCCATTAGCACTGGAAAAGTAGAGAGTGTAGCACTACCTGAACTCAGCGCTGATTTTAGCAATCTTGCTAATTTTTCTGTATTGTCAAAAAATTTTGATTCTGCCTTGATCATTACATCCATATGAACTTTAAATGCAGTGGATTCTCCCCGCCAATTTTACTGGTTATACAAAGGGTGATTAATTGCAATATCGAAACATTATTTTTAATTACAGTTTTTTCGTCTATAACAAAATCTGTTGCGTGATTAAGCAACACTAAGCAATATTGTTGCAGGATATATATATCAACATCAAAATAGATAAATACCTTACTTTTCAGATAAGTTGTTAATTATTGCAATCCACTTTTTATAGTTAGTTGCTGATACAATAATATTGTAGAGCATGAAAGATTTTTAAATACAATAAAAGGATTTAATATTTATCATCTATTAGATCATGTTGCATGATAAATTTAAGATCATGAGTAGCATAAGAGATAATTTATTTATGTTTTATAAGTATCTTCTATGTTCTGCTGGTAAACAGAAATTACTGAGATAGTGGAGGATATTCAACTTATTTACTAGAATATATCTAAGTGAATTACCAACATTATTATGTTTAAGAAGTATATTGTATAAAAACTAGTTAATATTAGTTCAACAATTAGCTAAGATTTAGTATTCTTGCTTTATTATCATTTAAATTTCTTTAAATTTCTATCATGACATTCATATTCTATTAATTTTAATAATTAAGAAGTATGTATATTATTTAATTTCATCTTTGGTTTTTCGGCTAAGTAATGTATCTGCCGCTTCGAGTACATTTTTATTACCGTATAGAACTTGATAAATTTGCTCGGTAATTGGCATTTCTACACCAACACGTTGAGCTAATGTACGGACTTCTTTAGTATTTAAATAACCTTCAATAACCTGACCAATCTGTTTTTCTGCTTCTTCAATCTTTATACCTTGGGCGATCAGTAGACCAAATCGACGATTACGCGATTGATTGTCAGTACATGTCAAAACTAAATCCCCTAAACCAGCCATTCCCATAAATGTAGATGGTTTGGCACCCATAGTGATGCCTAACCGGCTAATTTCGGCTAATCCTCTGGTGATCAACGCTGTGCGAGCATTGGCACCAAATCCCATACCATCGGACATTCCTGCACCAATCGCGATCACGTTTTTGATTGCTCCACCTAACTGAACACCGATCATATCTGGATTTTTATAAACTCGAAAGCTTTTACCGTAATGGAAAAGTTGCTGCAGTTCTTCACTAAATTCTGTATTAGTAGCAGCTACTACAATAGCAGTCGGTAAGCCGGAAGCCAGTTCTTTAGCAAAGGTTGGACCAGAAATAACAGCAAGTGGAATTTTATCTCCAAGCGTTTCGATAGCAATATCTTGTAAGAGACGTCCAGTACCGTGTTCTAGTCCTTTTGTTGCCCAAATAATGCGTGAGTTTTTCGTTAAGTAGGGTTGGATATTTTTTAAAACTTCATTAAATGCATGGCTTGGTACGACAATCAATATATTACGACTTGCAGTTATCGCTGTCTTCAGGGAAGCTTCAGGTAATAAATTATCTGGAAATAGAATGTTAGGTAAAAATTCTTGGTTGCACCGATCTTGTTGTAATTTTTTAATATGCTGAGGACTATGTCCCCAAAGCAAAACGCGGTGACCGTTACGGGCAAGTATAATAGCTAATGAGGTACCATAAGAACCAGCACCGATAACTGTCATTGAAACAGTTTTCATTAAGATTCCTAATGAGTTTCCGAATTTTCAGTTTTGGGAGTATGCTGTTGTTTTAGATAGTTCATAAACAATGCATCAAAATTAACAGGTGCTAAATTTAATTGAGGAAAAGTTCCACGATTAACTAAATTAGTAATGCATTCACTCGCATATGGAAATAAAATATTTGGGCAGTAAACACCTAAACAATGAGCCATTTGAGTTTTTTTGATACCATCGATAAAGAAAATTCCGGATTGTTGCACTTCACACAGGAAAGCGATTTCATTAAGGATGCTAGCGGTAACAGTGACGCGTAAGATAACTTCATAAACATGCTCAGCTAATTCACTAGACGATGTATCCAAATCTAATTGAACTTTTGGTTGCCACTCTTGCTGAAAAATATTAGGTGCACTTGGTATCTCAAATGAAATATCTTTAGTGTAAATTCGTTGTATTTGGAATACCATCTCTTCATGACTTTTTTCTGACATAATATTAATTACCTTTTAAAGGTCCTTATGACATTGAATTATATAAATATAATTTCTGTTATATCTGATGAATTATTTTTTGCCGAGGACTAGAGGTAAATTTTTGCTAGACCAGCCGTTAATTCCTTCTTTTAGAATAAAAACACGTTTAAAACCATATTGCAGCAGTTGTTCAGCAGGTTTAAATGCTTTCATGCCATTTTCTGAAACAATAATAATTGGCTTTTGCTTATTTTTTTCGAATTTAATAATATTATTGCCTTTAATTTTTGATAAAGGCAGGTTGATTGAATCAATAATGTGTCCTTTACAAAAATCGTCATGAGAACGTAAATCGATAGTAATCGCTTCTTCTTTATTAATCAATTGTATCGCTTGAGTATGGGTGATACTTTTTATTTTGGAGAGTAAGCTCTTAAAGATTGAGTTAATTACAGCAATAAACAAAGTTATCCAAGCCAGACTAAGTATTGGATGTTGGCTAACAAATTGCATGATTTCATGAATCATGTGGAATAATTACTCCCGTAGTTAGTAATAGATAGATTTAAGTTGCAAAGTATATATTATTGCTGTTTAATTACAGTTAATTTGTATAAAAATGAACAGATTTTTTTGCGAATTAAGGTTTATACCGATGATATTTATCAGTATTATTAGTTAATTAATGTTACTTAAAAGTAGCTAAATGAAAGTAGTATTAAATAATATTATATGGTTATTTTAGGTTATGTTGGCAAAGGTTGTTGCTTTATTAACAGAGCAGTTTCTAGCCACATCTACATTTCAATTGTTATAGTTTCAAATAATCTTCTCCATGCCAGATAATTCGGCAAATAAAAATGACTTTATGATATGTGTAATCTACTCAGTCATGCCTTTAATCAGTTAATATAATTCTTCATATTTTAAATATGGAATTCCTTATTAATAAATCTCTGATTACTTAATCTTATTAGCGATGATGTCCTAAAATTTCATGCTTGCTAGCAAAGCTTTGTATCATTTACCTCGCCCACATCCCTACGGACAAAGAATAGACTCTTTATTTATGATAAACTCAAAAAAACGGATAACTAAACACTCTACATTAAACTCTTTAAGAATCTTATCGCTCACATGACCTTTTTCGATCTCTGGCGATTAAAACCGAGATTTGTTCTTTCCTTTTATCTCCTTATCTCTCATATTTTTTGCTTTTCCTATGTTAGGAATAACACTTTTCTTTAAAGAATTAATAAAAATATTTTATCGACTTCAACAAAATAGCACTTAGTACATTTAAGTTGCTTGTCGCTGCTAAAGCAAGGAAGAAACGATGCTCATATAAAACGCTGTTTTTAAACTAATACCTGTTTGTTTTGTTAACTCCTCGTAAAGTTAAGCTATTCAATATACATAATAATAGTTAAATCATTTATCTTTGTAATATAGTTTCACAAGAGGATCTCTTAATTAGATTATTAAATGTTTTTCTGCAATTGTGGATTTTGCAATGATATCGCTATTATAACCCTAATGAACTGGGTTCCCAGCAAAACATATTCATTATGACAACGTGAACAGTATAAAATGGAATAGTTGCTTTAATACATGAATCAACATTACCCGATCGATTATAATCGAGTCAACTAGTGAATGAGATGCAGGTTTATGTTGTGAGGAAGTGAAGAAAGAGTTTCTTTGATCTATATTACTGTTTCTTTTCATGGCAACCTTTAATAGCAAAAATTCTTCTTATAAGATAAGAGATTTATATCAAAAACCTTTTAAAATATCCTCATTTTATGATTATTTATATAAATAAAGAAATTAAGTTTCTTCAGTATTCTTTTAAAGAAAAAGCAGAAATATTTACTAATTGTAGTAATTGTCAATAATTTTAAATGATATTGTTTCAGGATGCTGAACTAATATGAACAATACTAGCCGATATGGTTTAATCATAATCATTTTGGCTATACTAAAGAGAGTAGTGGTTAAGTTGTTACTATTTATTTTGCTATTTTTTATCTGGCCATTGATTACGATTGCCAATCCTATTAGTGACAATAAAATAAAACTAAAAGATCTTTTATTAAATATTACAGAAAAAGAGAGAAGTATTAAGCAGAAGAAAGCTGAGAGAAATCATTTAATTGAAAAATTAAAAAAACAAGAAAAAAATATTTCTGCTGCTGCACAAGCCTTATATGAAATACGTGAAAAACTTTCTCAGTTAGAAAAAGAGCTTACTAAGTTAAATAAAAATATTAGCTGTTTACAACAGCAAAAACAGATCCATGAATTATTACTAGCTAAACAGCTTGATGCTGTATTTCGATTAGGTAAACAAAAAAGGATTAAATTATTATTTAAAGGTGAACAAGAACAACGAGAAGAGCGTATTCTAGCCTATTATAGTTATTTAAATGCTGCCAGAGAGCAAACGATTATTAAATTGCAGCAAACAACCAGCTTACTCGATGAACAAAAAAAACAGAAGCAACAAAAGCAATTGAAAAAGAAAAAAAACTTAGCTAAACAAGATCAAAAAAAGAAAACACTAGATTCGGCACAGGATGCTAGAAAAAAAACCTTGTTATCATTGGAATCAACTTTAAAAGCCGATCAAAAAAGTTTGGCAACGATGAAACGTAACAAAATACTGTTGCGTAGTAAAATTGCTAGAGCTGAAAGAGAATCAAAAGTTAGGGTGAAAAGGGAAGTGAAAGAGGCAGCGCGTATTCGAGAAAAAGAAAGTCAAGCATACCAAAAAGGAACTACTTATATTCCAACCGAAGATGAGTTAGCTTTGATGGAACGTACAGGTGGTTTAGGTCATCCTGTCGGTCAGATTTTATGGCCTGTTCACGGACAAATCCTTCATCACTACGGTGAAAGTATTTCCGATGAATTGCTCTGGAATGGTATGGTGATCAATTCCTCTGAAGGAACAGAGGTTAAAGCTATTTTTGCTGGCCGCGTTTTACTTGCTGATTGGCTACGAGGTTATGGTTTGGTGGTGGTTATTGATCATGGTCAGGGCGATATGAGTTTATATGGTTATAATCAGAGTGCATTGGTGAATGTTGGTCAACAAGTTCGCTCAGGTCAGTCTGTTGCGTTAGTGGGTAGTAGTGGTGGACAGCAGTGCTTCTCCCTTTATTTTGAGATCCGTCGTCAAGGTAAAACGGTTAATCCGCAGCTTTGGTTAAGGAGATAACAGTGCTAAAATGGATTATTTTGATAATCATGGGTCTATTATTGGTTGCCATCAGACACAAGTTACTGCTGGTAAATTAGCTATTGTGATTGATGATATTGGTTATTATAAAACGGAAGACAATCAAGTATTAGTTTTTCCAGTGAGAATTTTTATTGCTATTTTACTCGATTTTTCTTAAGGTAGAAAAATAGCCAAAAAAAACTTATTAACAAGGATAAGAAAATTTAATTCACATGCTGATGAAGATGATTATCCATATCAAGATCTGAAAAAAAATATCTTAATTCCTGGAATGAGTCCCAGTGAAATATAGCAGAATATTGTTTCTGCAATTAAGTAAGTATTTTATGCTAAAGATAAAATAATTATATAGGTAGTGGAATGACAACTAATTTAATAGATGATAAATGTTATGCAAGTGTTTTCCCATTATGATCTTTATCTCTCAATAAAGTAATGATAGTAAATATTAAGATTACTGAAGAAGTAAAAGTTTTATGTTGTTAACTTTACGTAGTAAAGTTTTTAGATGATGCAAAAGCAGAAGCGTAAATTCGTAAACAGTTTGTCATGTTATTTTATTTGATTGTAAGCAAAACAGTATTATTGTTATTGACTACCCTTATCCTCCTACTATTAAAGTGTTACAAAAAAGATTATTTGAGTTACCTAGCGATACTAAATTAGTACCGGTGTTAGTACACTACTTAATTGTTTGGTTTTGGATTATTATATAGATTCTTATCACACAGTCTATTCATGATGAAATAGCTACTGATGAATATATTGATGGTAAAATATCATAATAATAAGACTCCATAGTCAGGAAGTTGCAATACCTAAAATCAGAGCTGTTTTTAGGCTAGAAAAGAGTCTGTGTCTATTTTAAGTTAATCGTTATTGGATAACTGAACTTTATCGTTACTAAAGGGAAAAGCGAGATCATATTGATGATTACAGCCATATTTCTAATCTTTTGCAGACGACTTTGTTGTCTGATAAAACAAAACGTGGTCGTTTCTTGTGAAAAATGGTTTTCTTTCTCTCGTTGATCTATTAGTAGTCGTACGAGAATTCTTGAACCTTGTTGTATCTAAATCTGCCCCTTGATGATCTCTGTTTAATGAGGCAGAGAGGAGGGGTAAATTCTTGTAAAATAAAGCAAGGCAATCTTTTAATCTGAAGTTTAGAACGTTTAAAAGGTACGATAAGGGGGGGGGTCTGGTCGTCATTTTACACGTAGATGTAAAATATCTTCCGAAAATGCAAAATAAAACTTTTACAATCTTATTTTCTATGAAAATAAGATAGAGAATTATGCTCGATGATTTTTATCCGTCTTTACAAGACCAATATAGTCCACAATACTGACGTTTCTTATGTGATCTTAATCGATCACACCAGATAGTTATACATCGGATACTAACAGACAATGGCAAAGAATAAATTATTAATAAATTTAGTGGTAGCCTTATTACTAGACACAAGACTTGTTAATAATTCTATTATAGATTATATTAATTTTAATTTAATCATGTCAGTTCAGGAAACTTTAATGTCCTTTTTCAGCCGATTGGCATCAAAAGAATAATTCGACTTTCTTTCAGCTAAAATAATTAAATTGCTGTAAAACAATTCATCTAAAACATCTAAATAAAAATGACTAATGATTACACCTTCAATAACAAATTCGAGCGGTTTATATCAATCTAAATTTAATTTACAGGAAATAATATTCCGAAAACAGAGATGTAAAAAAGAAGTGTGCCCCACCATATCGAATAAAAATTTAATTTTCTTTATCTTAAGATTTATTGTCAGTACTGACACTGATATCAGAAAATATTAATCTCATTAAAAAGAGATACACTTACATTCAATAGGAGTAATTTTAAACGGTATTCTCGTTAATGATTTAAGTTTACACTTCAAGTTTATTGCGATATTAAATAATTTACGGAAAAAAAGATGTAGTTCAATAATAGCAAATACCATAACAAGCACTATTATTGCGCTTATGGCTATAAATATCAACCTTTAGCAGTCCTTTTGCACACGTCTCCTTCTAAAAGGAGAAGTTAGAATGGTAATCTGCTAGTATCTTAATTACATTATAACGACATAAAACTGTTCATGACTATGAATTGTTTTAATTTTTATTTTGATAGATTTGCCAATAAAAATTTCTATATTGATTAATATGTGAGATTAATCACCATTAATGACCTCTAAAACCGTTGCTGAAGTAACGACTAAAAATTATTGGAATTAATAGTAGTATTTATATGAACAATTTCCAATAAAAGTTCATAACAGACTGTTTTTACTGATTTTTACTGTTTTTTATATTGGCAAGTTAAGGATTCAACACATAGAATATATTAAAGGTTCTCACGTGTTCTTTTGTGTGTTATCTACATTAAGTTCCTAAATGAGAAAAACTATTAATGGTAATTTTAATACAATCTTTTAATAAAGATTATTTCAATGATATCAAAATATCGACACAATTGTGCTTAGGATTAAAGCACATCAATAAAATCGATAATAATACTCTCCATCCCTTTTTATCAAGTTAAGTAACCTTAACTGTTTCGCCATGGCTTGTTAGGCTTCAATATCAATATTAAAATACTCTATTCATGTTAAAGTAATCAATAAAAGAATCAGTATTAATATCAATTGGTGATCATATCTTCAGATTAATCCTTAATAAGATAACTACATAATTTAATTAAATTTTACGTTCTAAAGCGTATTTGATCTTGTTTTTAACATCATAGATATCCGTCATCAATAATGACCCTTAATGCAGTTAAGGTTTATTGTTATTTCAAAGACATATTTATTAATAAAGTATTTCAATAAAATAAAAATCATCTTTGAATTGCAGAGATTTCATCTAATGAAGTACCGCAAAATCACGAATAATACGATATACTAAAACTAGTTTAGTATAAATCTGAATATGGGAGACTATTTTATGTTTTTACGTTCAATAATTTTAGCTAATAGACGATTTAAGAAGGCTGAATCTTTAGTAAATTTATTATCACCGCTCCCTTTTCTGCTGCAGCACAAACAATCAAGCCACTTTTTTCATTATAAAAAATAGTTTAATAATATTTTTTAAGCGTTTTCGTTCTTCTTTATCTTCAATACATTGGGAAACCTTGACATGAGAAGTGAGGACATAAAAAGCAAATAACAAGATTATAATGTGATATCTGTTGTTAAATGAGCGCCTTTTGTTCTTAGCGAATCTTTAATCATCTATACCATAATATTTGCCATTGCCGAGCTAGTTAGAAAATTTATGTATATAAAAGTTTTTGTTTATTGCCGGAAATGCATTTGATATGGAGTATAAATTAGAGGCATAAAGAAAAGCATATTTTCTAATCTAATATCAAAAAAGGTCGCCTGTATACCTTGATAAGATCGATTTAGACACCTTTATAAATATTACCTACAATACCTCCTTTAACTTCACACTCAATATTAATTCTTAAACATGATACCCGTTAATATAAGTCATCGACCTTTTAGAGAGAATTGGATTAACTAATAGTTTAGTTACCATAGTTTTCTTCCTATTATTTAATGTTATTAGCTTAGTTAATAATTTATCTATTTCAACTAACGGTAACCTCTACACTACAACGTGATCTTATGATAATAATCTGCTTAATAAAATAACCATATTTATCTTGAATAGCATAAAATTTTTTCTTATTCATCGGTTCACTCGAAAGATCTATTGATTTATTTTTTATTTATTAAATGTCCAAACACTACTTTGGTGACAATTAAATTATATAATCTCTTTCTCTTATCTGAGAACGCAATTGTAATTATAACTTGGTGTGTTTTGCCTGAAAGTTATCGAAATAACGCACAGAATGATGATTTTTATCTTTAGATCTTACCTAATATTCTTATTATTTATAACAATAATTATCTGCACTGAACACCTTGGATAGGATTTTGCTGTCGTATTAATACTTTTTTGAGATTTTTCACAGGTTAAGTGAATATATACACTCGGTGTTTCTTCTTCATACAATGATTTAGATATATCATAGATAATGATATAAAATAACCATTCTAGTTATTCAATTAACTTAGAATTTTTTGGTGAAGCTGACCTAAATAAATTCTATTAAAAATAGAAAACTTTCATAGAAAATAGACAATTGACTGTTCGTTTTTAATGAACTAAAAACTGACGTCGAATTTTGCGTAACAATAAAAACATCCAAGGCCACAAGATAGCATTAATTAAACAGTTCCAGAATAATTCTGGATGAAATAATACAAGAGAAGAAAGAAACTCCGTCCAGAATATTGTAAAGTTCATAACTACTGATAATCCAGCAATAAAAAGGGATTGTTGCCACAGTGGCATAATGCGAAGAATCTGATGTTTATATGATGCTAAATAACAAAGTATACTATAAGCTAATGCATGCACCCCAAGCGCTGAACCTTGGATTAAATCTATTAAGATACCCAAAAAAAATCCAGTGCCTACGCTAACTCGATGTGGCAAAGCTATAACCCAATAAATCAAAGTTAATGCTAACCATGTTGGCCTATAATAACTAAATTGATCAGGCCAGGGTACTTGTTCTAGGATTATCGCAATTAAAAAGGACAGGGAAATAATTCACTGCCTATTACCACGGTAATGATTCATTCTATGTTTCCTTTAGTTGGTTTGATTTCATGGCAGAAATATTCTTACTGAACGACTAAATAAGGTTGCTCTAAATTTTTTATTTTATTCATTGTAATTGCGGCCATTGAATCTCATTTTGATTAGGAAATGCCTGTGGTAGAATCTTCATTAAACGCTCATTTGCTGAATGATATACTTCTGATGGAGATAAAGGATAAGAAGGATCTCTAGAGTTTTCCCATAATAATAAGAGATAGCGTAGTCTTTGTAAATCTGCACTAGGCCGTGCATGGATAATCGTATAAGCGCGTTTGGTATCATGTTTTATGGAAGAAATAATCGCAACTGGATAACCTTCAGGAAAGCGCCTGCCTAAACCAGAAGTAACTATTATATCACCAATACGTATATCAATGTTATCTGGTAAAGGTTCAAGTTGAAGATTATTGTTGCATCCTGTACCAACCGCAATAACCCGAATATCATTACGTAATACTTGTATAGGTAATGCATGTGTTGTGTCACAAATCAATAAAACACGACTATTAAACTGGCTAACTGCGATAACCTGCCCAACAACACCTTTATCACTAATAACAGGCTGTCCTTCATAAACACCATCATGTAAACCTTTATCAATCACAATTTGATCACGATAAGGTGTATTCGCACCTGAAAGCACTTGAGTAACCATCATGTTTTCATCCTGACGTAGAGGTGAACCCAATAGCTGACGTAATCTAGTATTTTCCTGTTTAAGTTGTCCAAGCAATAAATTATCTGCTTTCTTTAATAAAATCTCTTTCTTCAATTCTTTATTTTCAAAAAGAAGTTGATCTTTTCTTTCCAATACATCTGAAATATTATTAAGAAGTTCTCGTGGACTATTTGTTAAAAAGTAAAAAGGACCAACAGCCATATCTAAATAACTACGTATTTTATTAAAAAAATAAAATTGACGATCAAAAGTAATCAATACGATTGCAATAACGATCGCAATGATAATACGTAATTGTATGGATGGCCCTTGATTAAAGATTGGTTTCATAATTTTTTATAAAAAATAAATAAACATTAAATATTAATATTGTTTTGCTTAAAATAAGCAGGAGCGTCATCCTTAAGTTTCTCCCTCTATTGGTTAACATCTAGTCATCACTAAACAGATCACCGCCATGCATATCAATCATTTCCAATGCCTTGCCGCCACCACGTGCAACACAAGTTAGCGGATCTTCAGCAAGAATAACGGGAATTCCTGTTTCTTCCATTAATAGGCGATCCAGATTACGCAATAACGCACCACCACCAGTTAACACCATACCTCGTTCAGAGATATCAGAAGCTAATTCTGGCGGACATTGTTCCAAAGCTAACATAACAGCACTAACAATACCGGTTAAAGGTTCTTGCAATGCCTCAAGTATTTCATTCGAATTAAGAGTAAAACCACGAGGCACACCTTCAGCTAAATTACGTCCGCGCACTTCAATTTCGTACACTTGATCTGTAGGATAGGCTGAACCGATTTCATGTTTAATTCGCTCAGCAGTTGCTTCACCAATTAGTGAACCATAATTACGACGAACATAATTAATGATCGCTTCATCAAACCGATCACCGCCGATACGTACCGATGATGAATAAACAACGCCATTCAGTGAAATAACAGCAACTTCTGTCGTTCCACCACCAATATCAACCACCATTGAACCCGTTGCTTCAGAAACAGGCAAACCAGCACCAATTGCAGCTGACATTGGCTCTTCAATTAAGAAGACCTCGCGAGCTCCAGCACTAAGTGCTGACTCTCGGATCGCTCTACGCTCTACCTGGGTTGCACCAACAGGGACGCAAACTAAGACACGTGGACTTGGGCGCATAAAGCTATTGCTATGAACTTGTTTGATAAAATACTGTAACATTTTTTCAGTAACATAAAAATCAGCAATTACGCCATCTTTCATTGGACGAATAGCCGCGATATTACCCGGAGTCCGGCCTAGCATCTGTTTTGCTTCATGACCTACTGCAGCAACACTTTTAGGTGATCCTGCGCGATCTTGACGAATAGCGACAACTGAGGGTTCGTCTAATACAATACCTTGTCCTTTTACATAGATTAGAGTATTGGCGGTACCTAAATCAATAGACAGGTCGTTGGAAAACATGCCACGAATTTTTTTAAACATAAAAAAGAATAATCCTGCAAGCTAGAAACGAATAAAAATTGATCTACTTTACCAACCATATCAAGTAACGACAAGGAGTTAATTGAATCGTTTCAATAAAAAGTGATCAATTTTTTATAATACAATAATCACATTATTACTGCTTATTTCTGTAATTAATTACAGTATAAAGCAACAATACCCTTATCAAAATCACTTAATATATTTAATAAAAACTTTTTTAAACAATAAAAACTATATTATATTTAAATATACTATTGTATAAGTTTATATGACGCTACATAATTATTAGTTGATATACGATTTATGTCACTTCTAAGAAAATAGTATAGTTTTTTTAAATAATTCAATTTTAACTTTTAACTAATCTTTCATAGACTGCAATGAAATGTTACTCCAATACTGATTGGATAATTCTTGATTATACAACTAAACATGTCAATGCAGAATAATCTTAAACTCTTTATCAGTCTTGAAAAGAAAGCTTTGTAGCTCATCTTTTATATATGCATTAAACGGCTCGACTATACGATTCCCGTTTGAGAATGCATTGGCGGGCTTAGGAGTTGGCATTTTATGCCAATCTCTGCACAACACAAACTGTCAAATTCCTTTTTTTTCGGTGGCTGAACATTTTTGTAGACCAAAAAGTCGTTCTAAATTCTTTATCATTGTGTAAGTGCTAAATCAATAGCCATAGATATACTTGGTTAAGATTATGTAAAAAGTGTCGAGCATTAGGTGCAGTCTTAGCCTTGTAAAAACAAATAAAAATCCATCAAGTGGTGCAATCTATGCTATACCTACAAAAGATAACGTCCTGAAGCTCCGTTTAGCATTTATAGAATATAGTTTACATCTACGTGCAGGTATAGAATCCAAGGCTCGTAGCTTTTAAACGCTTTATGTTTCGCTTTTGGTACTTTCAATCTCATTTTACGAAAGTTCGCATACTCAGTACCTAAACAAACAGTGATCTAGATCAGATCAAGATATAAAAACGGAGTTCAGGAATTTGCGTACTACTCCAGGAAATCCGTAGAGATGGAGAAAAACGTTTTTCTCAGGGAAACAACTACACTTCTTGAGTAGTGGGATAGTGTCGTCGATAAACGATAGGAGAATATGGGTATAATCATAAATATTATCTCGTTTTGTCCGTTAACAACGATAAGGTAGAATACCCAAATAACGCTTGCTAAAGTATATGCAAGCTCTTTGCTAGCTTGAAGGAAGTGAAGATAGTTCTAATTTTAGGTGTTCTAATTACCTAATCATAGAGGTAATCATGATGATACTTTGCATTAACTATATTCCTCAGTAGCTATCTTAGCATAAATAGTGCTACCAACAAGAGTCTAGATAATAATCAGGGACCAAATAAGTAATAATAAAAAATAATTTAAATGTAATCAGTAGAATACTGTACGTTTTTATAAAAAATTTTTTAAAAATAAATTGATATTTTGATTGATAATGACACTATTACCGTTAGTAAGTATATTACAATTTATTTTTTTTATTGAGTTTTATGTCCTAAAAAACAATAAATAATTTTATTAACCATTGTTATGCAAATTTAAAGGCCATAAATTATGAATGGTTTGCTATTTTTGCTATTATTTAGCACAAGAAAATCAAGTATTAAAAGCTAGTATAAAATTCATCTATGATATATTTTTACTCTCTGAAGACCTTACCGTAGATATTTATTTGTTTTAAGCTAAACTATAAAGGATAGTTTAGCTATTATCTGTAAAGGAAAATTACCCGTCAGTTCCTGATAGTGTAACAAGTATCGATTTTTAAGTATCGTTAAGTTTTTAATAGATACAAAATTTAAAGTTAGCCAATAAGGTTTATTAACCGGTTGTGGAGTGTTAATGAAAACTATTGAGAGGATTAAGCAAAATAAGCGTGAGTACTAGACAAATGGTTAACAGTTATTTCTGATAAAATAACGATGAGTAAAGCAATGATAATCGACATCTCTGATTTACAGCTATGCTCTGTCTAATGATTTTAGAAGAAAACGAAGTAATCATTGATAAAGATAACATTCTTGTGACAAGGTCACATAGAAGTGTGGTGTAGTACCGCAATACAACTTTTATAAACTTATTTATTCCGTTACAACAGTAACGGCTAGAAGTAGTAATATCGATTGTTTAAAGATACTTGATAGCTAGGAAATTGATCTCTTTTTAAGAGAAATTAAAGAAGATCTATCTTTTACTTATTAAAATGCAATGGAATCGGTTTATTGTGAATTTATTGTAAGTTAAGATTTTATTGAAGTTTCTAGTCTTTGACTTAATGTACTAATGTTGGAAACATTAAGTTAAGTATTAGATTAATAACTATTATTTTTCTATTTTATGAATTCTTTTTGCTAATAATTCTGTTGCCTGTCTTAATAGAACGAGTGTTGATAAAAAGTAGCCCCAACACACATAGAATGCATTTGTATAAATCTGTGAGCAGAAATCTTTTATCAGAACGGAGAATCTAAGTTTTTTCTGTTTTTTTTCGAGCCCATCATCTTAAGCGTTTTTACAACTTCGGCAAAGGTGTGCCTTTATTTACGATTCAACAAGAAACTATACTAACGCAGTATCTTAAAATTCCTTACCGGAATATAGTTTTAATATAGCACTAAATCATCTTTCCTGATTCATGGTTTGTTGCCGGTATTGTTTAGTTTGATTGTTATAGTAATGGTGTACAATACCTCTTTCTCCATTCGGTAATGCTGAAATTTTGATACGGATACTGAGCTCGTTAAGGTGTATCGCTATAGGTATTTTATGCTATTCCACACTATTTTAGTCTTTTTAGCGAAGTATACTTTCCAGTAATATCTGTACTGTAGCTTTTTATGGTACGCTGTTAAACCTTCTTGTAGTGGATATGCCAAAGAGTAGGAAATCTTGGATTTATTAGATTATCTCTGTAAATGCGCACCAGTCGGATGATAATACCTCGGCAGATTTGCGTCTGCTTATTCTTTTTTTTGAAGAACAGATCATCTCATTACAGTATGCTTAATGTTCAGACTGATGTCAGTGACGTAGATATAAACATGGCGATGTTGATTGAGTTGTTAAGCATAAGTAGCAAGATATAATAAAAATAGTAATTTTTTAATTCCTTATTTTGCGTCCCAACTACAGTATAGCTTGTTGGGGGATACAAGACAGAGGATTGATTATCTAAGAAAGTCAGTTATTTTTTAAAAAATCCATAGAAGATGAGGTATAGTGAAAGTAATATGTTGCCAGTTGCAATTGAGTAAATATAAATTTATTGTGCTAATTTACTGCTCGATAACTTTAAAGTCACATAAACTATAGGATTTTTCTTGCAGATTGTAAAAAATAACGGTGTAAATATTTAGGAAAGGGGTGCAGCAATAGCGGTAGCAGATAAACTAAATGACATAAAGTATTGCAGTCAAACATTCTCTTGACAAATAATAGACGGATTCATAAGTTTACACTTTTGCCATGTTTTTCAAAAAATTTATTCCAGTTGTCATTAATGCTGAAAACAAGTTCAGTTGGTCTGAGAGAATATATATCTAGTAAATTACTTTTTATATCTTTTTCTAGAGAAAAAGATTGTCATCCTGTCCTCCTATAAGGTCTATCTGCCTAGTCATCATTCTGTTTGTTCTAGGAGTAAAGAAGACTAGAATTATCATATCTCTCTATAAGTAATAAATTTATTAGAAAGCATGCTTTAGTTATTCCCATCAATCCAGTCGTATCCAGAATTATTGATTTGGGTCTGGATTGTTATTCAAAACCCTGAATAATAGTGACTAATAAGCGATAATACTTATATGTCTAGAAAAATTTGGAACCGAGAGTCCGGATGCAATTGTTAGACACTCTATTTTTGAGTATCATAAAAAATTCAATTGGTCTGTCATCATTAATTTCATGAGGGAGATCAAATCGTTTCAGATAAATAAGTGGTGTAACATATGGGAATCGTGTGCTATCTTTCTGATTTATCCAATTTTCGCTTTCTAGAATACTTATTATGAGCCATCTCTGGTTGAATTCCTAAAAATTAACATATCGAAGAGTAAAACAGTATTTAAATCATGAATATGCAAAAAGCAGCCTAGCTGCTCCGCTCTCATCATAGTGAACTAGGTGGTTCGACCTAAACAAGTGCTACTGTTAGGTAAAGAATTTACTAAATACTTAACCCCCTAAAAAACGTGAGTATACAGGAACTATAGATACTGTTAAGGCAATATAATAGTAACTATTATTTCACAAATATGATATTCAGATACAGTAGCAGCATTTAGTTCTAGGTACTGATATTATGTTATCGGGAATAGTGATCTCTTATATTCTGCATAAGATACGACTATAAGAATTAACTCTGTGATTATTCTAATAATGAAACGCTCACAGATATAGCAACGGTTAGCTAATTTATTCAACAGTTTTTATCAATTAAAAAAAGAGAGACATCCCGTTAGAAAAAATAATTTATTATGCCAATAAATTAATGAGTAACCAAATAACCAGCCGAGAAGAATCCCCCACTCCACCACTGGCAAAATACATAAATTTTTAAAATTTTAGATAATTTTTATATTAATTGCGATGAAATGTTTATAATTTTCCAATTTGTTATTAAGATAAACATTTTTTTTAATAAAAAAGATGATAACTTATTAGCATCAAGTTATGATAACTGATTTATCAATCGGGAGATATCTGCAAGATGGAAAAAAAATTCCATATTTTGCTGCTAAATGGTCCAAATTTAAATATGCTGGGGACAAGAGAACCGGCATTCTATGGCGCTTTTACACTTCAGGATATTGTTAACAAAATGAGCCAAAAAGCAAAACAATTAGGAGTTAAATTAAGTCATTTTCAATCTAATGCAGAACATGAGCTTATTAATGAAATCCATAAAGTTCAAAGAAAAATTGACTTTATATTGATTAACCCGTCAGCATTAACGCACACTAGTGTAGCATTACGAGATGCTATGTTAAGCGTTGACACTCCTTTTTATGAAATTCATATTACTAATATTCATGCACGTGAACCATTTAGACGTCATTCCTATATCTCTGATATAGCAAACGGGGTCATCTGTGGTTTCCATTATGATGGTTATATTTTTGCATTAGAGTCTGCGGTTAAATTCTTATTAAGAATTGAAGAATTAGCAACCATTGATGAACCCCAACTTTAATAAATATAAAGAATAAAAATACGGAATTAACTTTATGGATATTCGTAAAATTAAAAAATTGATTGAGCTTGTTGAAGAATCTAGCATTTCTGAACTAGAAATTTTAGAAGGTGAAGAATCAGTACGTATAAGCCGTACAATCGTACAAAATTTACAAACTATGCAGGAGTATATGACAACATCAACTTCGCATCAACCGGCTTTAGCAAACGCCATAGCACATTCTCAAGTTTTACCTGAAACAGTAAATGAGAAAAAACTAGAAATTACTGGTTATACTGTTCGTTCGTCAATGGTAGGTACATTTTATCGAGGGATAAGTCCAGAAGCAAAACCATTTGTTGAAGTAGGCCAAACAGTTAAGATAGGAGATCCTCTATGTATTATCGAAGCGATGAAAATGATGAATCAGATCGAAGCAGATAAAGCGGGTGTAGTTAAAGCAATCCTGCTGAAAAATGGAGAAGCAGTTGAATTTGACGAGCCATTGTTTATTATCGAATAACGAGGTATCTTATGCTTAAAAAAATTGTTATCGCCAACCGTGGCGAAATTGCTTTACGCATTTTACGTGCCTGTAAAGAACTAAAAATAAAAACAGTCGCCGTGTATTCTATTGCTGATCGTGACTTAAAACATGTATTACTTGCTGATGAAACTGTCTGTATTGGGTCTGCCGCTTTAGCTGAAAGCTATCTTAATATTCCAGCAATTATTTCAGCAGCAGAAATAACTGCTGCAGAAGCGATTCATCCTGGTTATGGTTTTCTCTCTGAAAATGCCGACTTCGCTGAAAAAGTAGAGCGCTCTGGTTTTATATTTATTGGTCCTAAACCAGAAACTATTCGACTTATGGGTGATAAAATTTTAGCTATTGAAACTATGAAGAAGGCCTGTATTTCTTGTATTCCTGGCTCAGATGGGCCTTTAGGAGTGGACATAAAAATTAATAAAACAATTGCTAATCAAATTGGATACCCGGTTATTATTAAAGCATCCAGTGGCGGTGGTGGTCGCGGTATGCGGGTTGTTCGTAATGAAAGTGATCTAGAACAGGCCATTATACTTACTTGCACCGAAGCAAAAGCTGCCTTTAATAATAGTATGGTTTATATGGAAAAGTTCTTGGAGAATCCGCGACATATTGAGATTCAAGTACTTGCTGATGGTCAAGGTAATGCGATTTATTTAGCTGAACGTGATTGCTCAATACAACGTCGTCATCAAAAAGTGCTTGAAGAAGCGCCTGCACCAGGTATAAAAATTGATATGCGTAAAAGTATTGGTGAACGCTGTGTAAAAACTTCTCTTGATATTAATTATCGTAGTGCCGGCACCTTTGAGTTTCTTTATGAAAATGGCAAATTTTACTTTATTGAAATGAATACGCGTATTCAAGTTGAGCATCCTGTAACGGAAATGATCACTGGGGTTGATCTAATTAAAGAACAGTTAAGGATTGCATCCGGTTTACCCTTATCCATTAAACAAAAAGATATTAAAATTCATTGGCATGCAATAGAATGCCGAATTAATGCGGAAGATACAAATACCTTCTTGCCAAGTCCGGGTAAAATTACTCGACTTCATATTCCTGGTGGTTTTGGAATACGGTGGGAATCACATATTTATGCAGGCTACACTGTTCCACCTTACTATGATTCTATGATTGGTAAGCTGATTACTTATGGTGAAACTCGAGAAATTGCTATCCTTCGAATGAAAAATGCCTTATCTGAATTAATTATTGATGGCATTAAAACTAATATAAAATTACAACAAGAAATTATGGATGACAGAAATTTTTTTAAAGGTGGTGTCAGCATTCATTACCTAGAACAAAAGCTTGGCTTACAAGAATAAACTTTTCTATTTACATTTCTTTATAATAGAGTAAAGAAAATACCTTTGTTTTTGATAATCTTCGGAAGATATTTTTTAAAATAAGATACAATCTCTCAGATTAAGCTTTTATTACTAGGAGAACCAATAAACAAATCTTTTCTTTAATTTAAGAAAAAAGCTCGTTGATCAGTTTTTCTTGTTCTTGCTTATTTATGTAGTTGGATTATGATTATTTATATCCTAACTGAAGGATATAAATAACAGAGATTCTATTATGGAATGAACTTTCATATTTATACTTACTTATGATTTTTTATTTTATATTTTAATAGTTAAATCTTTTTAAATAATATTATTGGAGAAGATATAGATGCAAATTGAAATTCTCTTACCCACTTATTAGTTATTTATTATTAGTTTATTTATTATCTGTTTATGCTCATCATTGATATCAAAAAAGTAAATTTTGCATGAATACTTTCTGGATAATTTCTATATTGAGAGGCTTGTTTTGGCGATCACAAGCACTGCAATCTACATCAGTGCTAGTTTTTCATAGGTAGTCCTAGTGCAACTAATATGGACTATGGCTGGGTTGCTAATTTTCCTTAATTCATGTGTAAACTATTTGGTTATCTATCTCTTGGCGTATTTAGGTAAGAATTCACCATCCTAGCAGCCATTATTATAATATGTGATACTTAATAACATGTTATAGCTCGTTTCAAACTCGTTTATTGGTATAAGTTGCTAGTATTATTTGTTCGTCCGCTTTCTTTAGTTGGTGCTATGATAGTTCAATTTACTGATGAAGCTTGTTTACTATAGGCTGAAAAAACATTCCTCCTATGAAATATAGTTATTAATATTTTATATCACTATTGTTTTTACACTGCATTTAATGATTTTAAGGCTATCGCTTTTAATAACACTTTCCAAGGTTTTGTTTAAGTTATTGGAACCATTATTCTGTTGCTTACAACTACTGACAAGGGGTAGGGAAAGTGAGCCCCTTGCTGCAGCAATTAAGACATTAAAATCAATTGATCTAAAATTGATTATGTCACAAGGCCGCAATAATATATTCATAATGTCATTTATGTTTCCTTCTGAGAATTAGTTTATTTTTTTGGTTAGTAGTTTACCACAAGCTACTGCTCGCTATTTTTCTTATAAAGATAGCGAAGAAATGTACCGTGGGATCATTATTAGCACAATTATAATGGTTATTATAATGCTTAAAATATATTTAATAGGTGTATTAGGTCTGGATATTTTTACTGAATTTAACGATTTCATATCAGATGATCATAACATTAATGATTACAGTTTTACCTCTCTCTTCACTGTGGAAGTTTTTATCTGGTTCAATCGCTGTCATTATTTCAATAATTAATTCATAATTGATTCAATCTTCAGTAATTATCATAAAAGATCTATATATATAAAAATTATATCAAAAGAGATAAAAATAAAAAACTAATCTAAATTTTCAAGTGTGCTTCTACTCTCATTTTTAGTATTTTATTGCTATAAGTCGTTTAGCAATCACTTCAAATGATTATTTAGTTAAAATTATTGGATTTTGATGAATCACAAATTGTTTTTGTTAATTAATACTAAGAATTTAATGCCAAAAATCTAACCGTTTTAATATTCATTAAGTTCAATGAACTTCAGTGCTATCTCTTACACATTATTTTTCGCTTTTGATGTTAAAATTTCAAATTTTATCCAATCCGGTATCCCATAACAACCCACTTCAATATTATTAAGCTTGCTTTTTTAATAGGTAGTCTTGTTGGTGAGAAAATTATTATCTACATCAATAAAAATAAGCTAATAATCAAAGATATTAAAAATATTTATGCTCTCTGGATACAAATATGTCTAAATTTTTAGCAGCTGAGCAGGCTGCTTTCAGCCTTAAGTGATATATTAATGTGGAATATATAGAGATGGTGTTTTCCATTATCTTTTAGATAGTTATGACAATATTTTTTTTAAAATCTCTACTGGGGAATTTGTCTTTAGCGAGGCTATATAGCAGATATTATTAAGTTTATTTGATGCTGAAATGGATATTGAGAAGGTTATTAGTCAATTTGAAAATCATTCCTTACTCTATAAAAATTTGTGCATAAAATTGAACAAATAGAAGATAAAGATTAGTAACGTGAATGGATAGATAATTTCATATCATATGTTTTTGGCATGAATTATAGGTTTTCCCTAGCTAGCGTAATGTACCTGATCTCAATGTAGTTAATTTATTTTGAATCTTAGCTTGGTAATTTAGTACTGGGCACCAACACCAGTACCCTATAATATCACTATGTTTAGTGTGGCTAGATAGCTTAAATTTAAAAAATAAAACAGTTATCGATTTTGATTATATCTTAGTGAATACTGGCTATTTCTGCACTTAAGTTAGGTATAATGAAAGTCATTAGCATTGATATCGAGATTTAAGCTTATTTGTCTGGCTAGCTAAAACGACGGCAAGAAAAATAATATTTCTGATAAATTAGTTTTTATTTGATTAAATATTAACCTGAAGATCTAAAGGCGAATTATTATTTAGTATCTTAGATGAGCTCCATTACGTGAATTAGCTGGTGCAATCTGGAATTATGAACTAAAATGGTTTATTTAAATTGTCTAGAATATTAACTAATCAGGAAAAATCAGTTATAATTGTTTGTTAATAACAAGTTGAACATTGAGTTAATAATAGAAAAAGAAGGATTATGTTAATAATTGGAATAAAAAATCGGATTTAACTTAAGCAGGATTAGCGTAATACATACGTTAATTCCAGTAATAAAAATTATGCGAATAATTTTTTTATTAAAAGATTATAAATAATAACTATTATAAATTGAAAATTTATATTTTTATATTAAAATATTTTTATTAACCATGATAAAATAGTTATCAAAATTAATTCTTGATAAGATCAAGATAGGTTATTTAACCTAATAAATAATTTATTATTTATAATAATAAAATTTAAAAATAAGGATAAAATATTTCAAATAAATATCATTTTACTCAAAATTTATCTTTTTATATCTTGTAAAAAATACGTAAGGTAAACTACCTCGTAAGTCATATAGGATGCTATTCTTTATTTACCTATGGTTATTAAATTTTAGAAAAAACTGCCTAATTGTAGCGCCAATAGCGAGTGTTGGTCTGTCATCTATAGACTTTTTAATCATTAAATTATTGAATGAGTGATGATATAATAGTTATTGAAATCCTGTTTTCCAATCCTCATCTATAGAAAATAGATAAACCTAAATAAGAATGATTCATGATGATAGATTCAGATATTCGTTCTGTACAAATTATAGGTAATCTGATCCAGATGAAATGACAGGTAGCCACACAAATTAATTGTTTGGTTTCAGATTTTTATTATATAATCCCTAGTTGTATAGCTCTATTTATGGCAAGATGATGGTTACTGAAGAATATAAGTTTAGGGTAAAATATCATGATGATGAAGCTTTATCATCAGGAAACTACAACACCTAAAATTGGTGCCTCTTTTCAAGAGGAGAGGAGAATTATCCATCTACTTTTGGTAAGGGTTAGATTGGATATCCGAATTTACGTATTGTTAAAAATCAAAAACAAGATGATCTTAATAAGATCATAGCCATATTCCGATTTTTACTGACAATACTTGCCCCATACTCAATAAATTATAGTCGTTTTCTTGCGAAAAACATTTTCTCCTTTTCTACAATCTGCTGGTAGAGTCGTCTCTTGTACACGAATCCTAAAAGCAGTTCTATCTAGACTGGCCTTGATCACTGCTTATGCAGGTACGAGTAGGAATTTGCGTGAAATGAGCCAGAAAAATATTTAAGCAGAAGCATAAATGGTTTAAAACTATGAGCGTGATTATCTCACGTAGATTGAAATATCTTCTGAAAATTTCAAATGAAATTTTACAATGTTATTTTTGTAGATGATATGCCTCAGGCAACTTGATAGATATTTATTCGTCCTTATTAAGATCAATCCTCAATGATTCTTAGGTGATACTGAGAAAAGTTATACTAATTTTGGTATATGAAGTTTCGAAGATGGGTGGCAATATCCTCTGCCTGATTGTTTTCGTGGATGATTTCAACAACAGAGAGATGATATTTTATAAAAAAGTCTAGCTCTACAGCTATGCGCGAAACTAGATATTACCCTAGTCCATTTCTTTATATGAACTCATTCTTAATAATGTCAGGTAGTTGATAGGCACCACTGTTGAGAGGGAGCTCGAATCTATGTTGCAACAACATGCTCAACGCCGCTTTTTATAGATGGACGTGTCATACCGTCATCTTCAACGGTTATTGCGATAGTCAACCTAGAAGATGGATATTGGCGATGTTGAGATTAACCTGCCTAATGTTAGAAATTCTCTATCGTCAACAGAATATCCTTCAACAGATAATTTTTGCCTTATCTGAAGACTATAAAAAGGAGCTAAGAGTTGACACCATATTTTGTGTACTTGTGAGGCATCTTAATTAGTGATTTTCATGATTCTGAAGGTGTTTCTCGATGAAAAGCACATTATCTCTTTGCCAGTACCAATCAGGAGATTAAAACATCAATGACTTGAAGAATATAGACAATGATACTTCATGATTTAATCGATCCGGGCTATATTTATTTCTTGATTAATGACATATACTGTTCTATTAGACAAGATGATTGTTTTTATCTGCTGCTCATTATCGACATCACTGCACATTGACGCAAGGAGTTAGTTGTGTATTGAAGATGCTCATCAAGACTCAGAAGCAAACTGGAACGAATTTCTTAATTGCCTGAAAACAGCGTGGATTAACCGTATTTTCAGGATTGCTATGGGGGAGACATGCCATTAGTTTTGAACACAATGGCAAAAATATTCCAGTACACATAGTACAAATGCTATTGAATAGACAAAATAACTAATCTAATTGATTTCACTCCATAAAGACATCCAACTGAAAGTTAAGGATGAGCTTCTGGAAGTCTGCCTACAAGAGAGTCATGATACCGCTAACAAAAGCCTTTAATGCTTTATTAAAAAGGGTTTTAGAAATTACTGCAGAGATTAAGAAGCTGAGGAAAGATCGAAAAAACAGCTAGCATTCCATGTCTTCTCGTTAGTGCACTGGTCATCAATAAGGATAACAAATCCTGATTGAATCAGATTTTGTGAGAATGAGCTTATGAAGCTGATGCACGAAGGCACTATAGTTCGCGAAAACAATCCTTTCAATGGTATTTAAGTTGCTCCCGTCTTCTCAGAAAATCTAGAACCAGCTAAAGAGATTTCATCCTGCTAACTCTGCTGGTAAACAACATCTAATTTAAGGATGAAGAAAAGATTCATGAAGGATCAAAGTGGAACGTAGTCTGACCAACCATATATCAGATTTACTGGTAACTCTTTTTATTAGAGTAATAAGATAAAGATTATAGCCAAGAAAATTTTATTCGAATCTCAAAACATTACCCATGATTTACTAATCAGAACTCAATTCTGATCTGCAATCAATATATCTAAGATTTATTGCATCAAACAAAAACTATCATTATAGAATAATTTCTACACATATAATGTCAACTTGACAGTTTTGTAAAGTTAATTTAAGCTTAATTGAGAAAGTTGCATTGTTTTGTTAAACCTTATCTATTAAATAGATATATAAAAATTTTTACTATTTATTCTTTAATATTAAAACCAAACGTTGAAAGACTTCATCCGGTTTAATTTTTGCCATGTTGCCATCAGTTGAAATGATTACTTGTTGTAATTTACCATAACTACCGATTAATACAGGATTGGTAGGGCCATAAAGGGTAATATTGGGTTTGTTCAGTGCAGCTGTTAAATGGCTTAATCCTGTATCAACAGAAACGACTGCTTTAGCTGCGATAATTTGTTGAGCTATTTCATCTAATGAAAGCTTAGGTAATACTTCCACATTCTTGAAATCATTAGCTAGATTCATAGCGCGTTGATATTCAAGATTAGTTTCCCATGGTAATTTAACTTTTAAGCCTTTAACTTGTATATCGGTGATCAGTTGTCGCCAATGAGATTCAGGCCAATGCTTTTCATTACGTGTAGTGGCATGGAAAAAAATAATATAAGGATCGTTTTCTTTTTCTAAACCCGATAGCGAAAAATATGGTGTAATACCATAATCACCAGTAATAGTTGGTTTATGATAATGCAAACTGTCGGCAAATAATTGTCGGATTCGTTCAACCGCGTGTAGCTGTTTATTAATTCTATAGCGAGAATTACAAAATAGACTAGCTAAAGGCTCGCGGGCACTTTTCCAATCATAGCCATGGCTTACACCGCGAGCTAAACGTGTAATTAAAAAAGCACTTTTTAATAATCCTTGCGCATCGATCACTGCATCATATTTATACTGTTGCAATTGAGCACGAAAAACTGCTCTTTTCTGCCTGATAGATTTTACTAGCCAGTTTTTTCGCCACTGACGAAAATCTACCGAAATAACTTCCTTAACAGCATAATGCCAGTTTGGAATTTCAGCGAAATTGTCTTCAATAACCCAATCAAACTGAATATCAGGATAATGTATAACTGCATCAGTCAGTGCGGGTAAAGTATGTAATATATCACCCATCGATGAGATCTTAATGATCAATACTTTCATGGCTATTAATTTACCGTCAATAACTTAGTTAATGCAGTAATTACGCGTTCAGGTTTTATATCAATCAAACTTTGATGATAACCACTCTCCGTGCTTCCTTTTCTTATCTTATGATAACCGGTTATTAAACGGATAATTTCTACTTTATTTGATAATGGTGGCGTAAAATTAGGATTACTCGGCCCATAAATTGCAACTAAAGGTCGATTTAATGCAGCCGCAATATGCATTAACCCTGAATCATTGGTCACTACAGCCTGGCAAGATGCTAGTAAATTAACTGCTTGCTCTAGGGTTGTTTTACCTACTAGATTAAAACAATACTGTTTACAATCTATAGAAAGTGATTGTCGAATATTTTCACCGATACAAGTATCTTTTTGTGAGCCAAATATTAAAAGTTGATAACCATGAGTAGCTAATAATAATTGAGCTAACTTAGCATAGTGATAAGTTGGCCAGCGTTTAGCTGGACCAAATTCTGATCCTGGACAAAAACCGATAATCGGTAACTGTTTTGGAATATTAAAAATATATTTACTCTGGACAATTTCCGTTTCTGTTACGGAAAGTTGTGGCCATAAAATTGGTTTAGGGATTTCATCGACGTTGTTAACTGAATTTTTTTCATAAGCTAAAGCAACATAACGATGAACCATTTGCGGAAAAGCATCTTTGTCTAATAGACGAAGATCATTAAGCAACCAATAACGCATTTCACCACGCCATCCTGTCCGTATAGGTATTTGAGAAAAAAAAGGTACAAGCGCAGATTTGAAGGAATTAGGTAAGATATAGGCTTTATTATAAGATTGAATACCTAAATTAATAGCAATCTGATGACGTAAACTGATAGCTAAACATCCATGATTTAAAGGCATTAATATGGACTGGTTTACTTCAGGCATTTTATTTAATAGTGGCCGGCAGAAATCAGGTGCCATAACATTAATTTCTGCGTCTGAGTGTAGGGTTTTCAAAGTACGATAAAGACTCTGCGACATCATCATATCGCCCACCCATGAAGGGCCAATAACCAGTATCTTCATGCTATTTCCATTTAATCATTGCAATTTAGCCATTGCATATAGTCAAAAATCCCTTCTGGCACAGTTTTAAACGGTTTATCGTAACCCGCAGCTCGTAATTTAGTGAGATCTGCTTCAGTAAATGTCTGATAACAACCTTTTAATTTATCAGGAAAGATAGTATATTCTACTACTAGTTTTTTTTCTTGATGAAAAGCTATTACTGCATCAGCTATAGCCTGAAAAGAATTAGCCTTACCAGTACCACAGTTATATATGCCGGAAATTTTATTTTGCCAACACCATAAATTAACTGCTACTACATCGCTAACATGAATAAAATCACGCTTAAATTTTTTGCTACCAGCAAAAAGTTTTGGATTTTGACCTTGATTAATTTGGGTATTTAAATGGAAAGCAATACTGGCCATACTCCCTTTATGACTTTCACGTGGACCGTAAACATTAAAGTAACGGAATCCAGATACCTGTGAACTGATTTGTAATAAAATTCCACGAACATATTGATCAAATAAAAATTTAGAATACCCATATACATTCAATGCCTTTTCATATTTTCGCTCTTCAATAAAATAATCACTGCGCTTACCATAAGTTGCAGCTGAAGAAGCATACAAAAATGCGATATTCCGTTCAATACAGTAATGAAGTAACTTTTTTGAATATTCATAGTTATTATTCATCATATACTGACCATTCCATTCAGTGGTAGATGAACAAGCGCCTTCATGAAAAATTGCATCAATATCACCAAGATTGTCACCATCGATAATACTTTTGATGAAATCTTTTTTGTTGATATAATCTGCAATATTTAAATCAACTAAATTGACAAATTTAGCGCCATTTTTGAGATTATCTACCACTATAATATCGCTACGCCCTATATCATTTAGTGCTTTAATAATATTACTGCCAATAAAACCAGCCCCACCAGTGACTATGATCATTGGATTTACCTTTATTTAATCAAGATCATTGTTACTTATATTAGATGATAATAATATTTATTTTAAATTAACCCATAGTGGATAACTTATTGCGATGCATTTAAAAGTAATAAACTTACTTGCACAATATACTATATTATTTTAATTAATATTTAATTGTTTGATCATGGATAATTATATAGATATTTATAGTACATTCCTATTCATGAAATGTGACTATTCATGGATACAGTTGATGGTAAAATATCCTAATTATTAGGTTCCATAGTCAAATAACTATAATATATAAAATTACAGCTGCTCTTCAAGCCAATAAATATATTGCATCTACTTTGATTAAGTGTTATGATATAAGCGAATTTGCTTTTGCTAAATATCGAAAACGAGATTATTTTCATAATCGCAGCCATATTCCTCTATTGTTTACTGACTGGAGGGGTGGAGGCTGTTGCCCGTTCAGGAAGTTATAGCTGTTTTCTGTGAAAAACGTTTTTCCTCTTGTTAATCTGATTGTAGAAGCGTCTTTCCCCGTAGGAGAATTCCTAAACTAATT
This sequence comes from Arsenophonus sp., assembly GCA_046530735.1. GTDB lineage: Bacteria > Pseudomonadota > Gammaproteobacteria > Enterobacterales > Enterobacteriaceae > Arsenophonus. The sequence continues at coordinate 156,795 of JBHEQV010000003.1, read as the reverse complement.
GCATATTAGTCTGAATTGAATCGCTGTTTATGCAGGATCAGATTGGAAATTTGCATAAAATTAAGTAGGAAATCTTAAAACTGAAACATAAATCGTTTAAAAGCTACAAGCTTCCTTATCTATACGTAGATGTAAAATATTTTACGAAACCATCAAATAAAACTTTATGATCTATCTTTATAGGTATAAAGATATAGATCGAAAAATTTGATGGGGTTTATTGGTCTTTACAAGGTTAAGGACGCAGCCAATGCTAAATCCTTCTTACGTGATCTTAATTAAGTATATCCAATGACTATTTATCTGGTGCTTACGACAGATAGCAAAAAAAATTTACAGATCGCCTTTTTAGGCTGCAAAACGTTTATTAATTATAAAACAGGAGTTAGAGTATTTATGTATAGAGCTTGGTATAGAACGTTGAGTTAGTCCTCTGATGGGATATTAAAATGAATGTTTGGTTAATCGATTTAACATACGCATAGATGGCTGTAAAGTTATAATTTTAATTCTAATCAAGAAATTAAAATCACTCTCTGCATCAACATATTTGGTTGTACAATTAAAAATTATTCAATCAGTATTGGGCGTGTTTGATCCAGAATTGTTATATAGACTTTGTAATACTTCACACTATTCATGGAAAGATAGATACAAGGTATAAGTTGATAAAAAATATTATGATTATGAGAAATGTCATCAAAAAACTACAACACCTAAAAGTAGAGCTGCTCTTTAGGGCAGCAAAGAGAATAGTACACTATAGTGTGAGGCTCTTTCCCAACCCTGCCCTGATTCGAAGATGTTTATGATCTGAATACTGTTTTGTATTCTATGATATTTTGATTTTTCAAGAATTATCCAGATGACTCAAAATAATATCCTAGAAATCGTAAACTAAGTAAAATCAGGAAGACAATGCACAAATTACGTGTTAAATCGCTGTTTATCAACAACACTTTATTACCTCCTTCCGAGATAAGTGAGAACAGATTGATGAAATTTTTATAGTTCTCTAAAGAGAACATTAGAGAGATGTGTTTAACTCTTTATCCACAATTTTTTCGATACGCAAATATTATTCGCTTATAATCTCGATTATCAGAGGTTTTAAGTAATGTGCGTTTAGGTTAAAGTCTATGACGCTGGATATAACTAGATTGATGGCAATAACTGACAGTATGCTTCTTGCTATGAATTCATTACCTAGTTCTCTATAAGTGATGATCCTAGTCTCCTGTGTGGTGGTACCCCATTGGGATGAATGCAAAGATAACCTAGATGAATAAACCTAAAAAATGCGAGCAGGATGACGTTTTCTATTCCTCTGGTAATAGAGATAGAGGATATTTTATTCAGATGTAAATTTCCATGCTAACTAAACTGCCTTTAATAATAGCGGATGAAATAAATTTTTTGAAACAATCTAAAATATTAAGTTATGGAACTGTTTATCTGTTGAACAAATACTTTACTGCAGCTACTTGTGTCATTATGAATGATCGATGCCATTACTGTGCCTATTCTGGATGTTTCTAGTGCCATTTTTGCTATAACTATAAGTAAAAACCTACAATTTATACGGTGTCAAAGACACTGAGCAGTGATTAGAATGCTAGTTTCATATTTTAACCTGACCGTGAATAGCAAGCATTACTTTTACTATCCCCCAATTTCTTTTAGTCTTTTTCAACAATAACTAGTCGCTACCCGTACTATGTTACAGTTGAATACGTAAACAGGATATTGAAATTGGTATCTTCTGTGCCTTTTATACTTATGTTCGATAACTCAATCGACATCCCCAATGTTATCTCTCCGTCAGTAGAGACCGAGCTAGATATTAAACATTCTCCTGTATGGCATGAGCAGTTCTTTTAAAAAGTAGTCGAAGAAATCTGATAAGACGTTAGCATTCGGCTGCTATGTTACAACTATGGCTTAATAAATCACAGTTCCTTCCTGTTCTTGTGCACATATCCTCCTCCAGACAAAAAATGACAACGTTACCTGAAGGCATGATACAGACGTTACTGGAAAAAGTGCATTTTGTTAAAAATGTGAAATTAATGTGGCATAGCATTAGATGCTTCTCTTGTGTTACCTTATTAACTCCAATATTCGCCTCAAAACTGCGGATTACTAAGAGGGAACTGATTGTATATCATTATTATGATATCGGACTAAAGTAGTAGTAGTAGCAACCCATTCTTACGCAGAAGAGATGATTTAGCGCTATATTAGCCATATTTTGGCGAGGTATTTTAAGATGCTACGTTACTATGATTTCTTATTAAATTGCAAACAATATAGACTATTACCGAAGGTGTATAATGCGCTGAAAATAACGACTCATAAAAAACTAGAAAATCAGAGTGTTAGTAGTTCTGATAAAAGAATTCCTGTTCACGTATTCGTACAAAATACATTCTCTGTGTCGACAAGATACTTTTATCGATCCTTAGGTTAGCAAATAGGCAATGGAATTGTTATCAAAAAAATGCATAAAATAGAAATAATAGTTATTAAGCCAAGCTTAAGGTTAATTTTTCTAAAATTAGAACGTATAAGATCAAAGAATATACATTACAATGAAATCTTAAGTTACAATAAACCTATAATAAACTGATTCTATCTCATTTTAGCAATAAGAGCTGTAGCTATGCTCTTAATTTAAAAAGCAATTTAATTTTTTAATCATCAAGGTTAAGGTAGTATCAAATGCTTTACACTTCTTACATGATCTCAACTAAGGATGTTTCAATCCTATGATTATCCATCGGGCACTTATACAATGACAAAGAATTTATAGATCGCCTTTTGATCTGAAAGGCGTTCAACCACTGAAAATATTAATTTAATCGTTTATGTGTAGAGCTTGATATAGAACATCGACATATTCCGCCGCTGCATCCTCAAATAAATGATATGATCTAGCGATTTAATGTATGTTATAGTAGATGAACTGTGAATTCATTATTTCAAATTCTAGTCAAGAATTTAAGATCACTCTTTATCAAGATGTTTGGTTGTACAATCAGGAATTGGCACAATTACTATTAGGTAGTAAAATTCCATTGCAGTTTATTAAAGATTGGCTTTAGGTTAAACCTAAATTATTTAAATCATACTATTTTTTGGGATGCGACAGATAGTTCAGTTTTCTATATCAAGTTTTACACACAAATGATCGAATTCATGTTTTTAATGACTGAAAACATTTTTATAGATCAAAAAACGGCATGTAACTATTTTTTAAAGTTATGCTAATGTTTAGTATGTAGATTTTAAAAATACTGTGTATCCTACTGATTAATTTCATAAATGATTTTAACAGTTTTTAACAATAGAGATATGATATGCCATGAAAATCTACCTAAGATATCTGCGAAATCAGATATTACTGCTACCCCTTGCATGAATTCATCCGTAATACTGCTAGGTAACTGATAAGGTACCGCTAATTGAAAAGGAGATATAAGCCATCTTAGACGACATGCTGAATGCGCATTATCTATGAATTGTCATCTGTCATTCGTAATGGTTATTAGCTACAGCTAACCATATAGATTGCTATTTACGATGTTTAGATTAAAGCAGCTAAGGTTAGAGATTGTAGCATCAACGTAATATCTTTTTAAAGCTCCTTGCTTCATCTTATCTGAAGCGTGCAAAAAAAAACGTTAAATAGTTTCTATCATGGTTACCAGCGAAGCATCTCCACCATCGGTGATTTTTACGAAGCTCTGGAATAGCTTCTCTAATTGATTAAAAAGCAGATTCTCTCCTTTAAATACCATCAGTAGACTAAAATAGCAATAGCTTGAAGAGCGCAGGGAATGGTATTTTTCTTTATTTAAGCGATATATGCTGTTTTTATTTTCTTGGACGATGACATATAATCGTTTTCTCAAGTAGGTGATTACCTTGTCTGTTCTTTATTATTGACATCACTGCATGGATGGTAAGAAGCTTATTGCGCTATCCGATGCTTATAAAGAATTAGAAGGCAAACTAGACCAAACTTTTAATGATCTCTAAGCGCGTAGCTTAATTGCATCTACCAGGCTTGATATCAGAAACCTAGTCTCTTGGTTTTTGGAATGTAATAGCAAAGATGTTTCTGGATATGTATAATCAACGCTGTTGGATATAAAAACAGCTCATGCCTTACCTTCGCTCTCTAAAAGGCATGTAACTAAAAGTTAAGGGTAAGCTGGGGGAGAATATTTTGGTAGTAGAGAATCGTAATTCCGTTAATTAAGCCCTTGATGTTTTATTAGTAAGGGCTTTCCAGCGAAAATTCTGCACCGATTAAGAAGGTGGAGAAAAGAGCAAGAAGAACAGTAGCATTCTATGTTTTCTCGTTAGCGCGCTTGGCATCATAAGAACGACGATTCTGATTAAATCAGATTTTGCGACAATATAAAGCTACGAATCCGACGTGCAAAGCACTATGGTTCAAGAAAACAATCTTTCAATACTATTTAAGCTGGGGTTCCCATCTCTTCAGAAAGTTGTAATCCTAGACTAATGGGATTTTAGCTACTGACTCTAGTGCTAAAGAACATCTAATTTAAGGATGGAAAACAAATTTATAAATCTCAGAGTAAAATGTAGCCTGACGATCGTCATATAGCAGATTTATTGATAACTCAGTTAATATCCTGAAGATTATTGTATCGAGAAAAACCATAAAATATTAATTATTTTCTAATAACGTTATTAATTCATCCTCATTAATAATTTTTATTCCTAACTCATTTGCTTTTTTCAATTTAGAACCAACAGTTTCACCAGCGATCACCAGATTTGTTTTTTTAGAAACACTGGCTGTGACCTTTGCGCCAAGTAATATTAATTTAGCTTTAAGCTCATTACGTGTTAAATGATTTAATGTACCGGTTAAAACTAGAGTTTTACCGGTAAATGGACTATTCGTTTTCTTAGTAACTATCATCGGCCAACTAATATCAATTTCATTTACTAGTTCATGAATCATATTACAATTATACTGTTCATGAAAAAAATTTATAACGTGCTTAGCAACTATTTCGCCAACATCAGGTACCATTTTTAGAGATTTCATATCTGTTACCATGAGTGAAGTTAATGTCACATAATGTATCGCTAAATTTCTAGCTGTTACTTCACCAACCTCTCTAATACCCAACGCATAAATAAAACGGGCTAATGTAGTTTGTTTTGATTTATTAATTGCATTAATTAGATTTTGCGCAGATTTCAGACCTATATGCTCTAATTTAGCTAAAATATTAACATTTAAATGGTAAAGATCAGCTGCTGTCGTTACATATTTTTTATCAACCAATTGATCAATAATTTTACCTCCTATCCCCTTAATATTCATTGCTCGGCATGAAACAAAGTGCTTCAAGGCGCCTTTACGTTGTTCGGGACAAGTTAAACCGCCAGTACAACGGATCGCTGTCTCACCTTCAATACGTTCAATCGTTGAACCGCAAGCAGGACAGTGAACAGGAAACTGAATTTTTTGGCTATCAGCAGAACGTCTTTCAGTAAGAACGTTAATAATCTGTGGTATCACATCACCTGATCTACGAATAATAACGGTATCCCCAATACGTATCCCTAAACGTTCTATCTCATTAGCATTATACAATGTTGCATTGCTTATAGTGACACCTGCAACCTGAACAGGCTCTAATCTGGCAACCGGTGTAATAGCGCCGGTACGTCCCACTTGAAATTCAACATCATGTAATAAAGTAATTTGTTCTTGAGCAGGAAATTTAAATGCCGTAGCCCAACGAGGAGCTCGAGCAACAAAACCTAGTTCTTCTTGCAGCGATAATAGATCTACTTTAGCAACGATACCATCAATATCAAATCCTAAGTTTAAACGCTGATTCTTAACTTGATGATAATAATCTAAAACTTGTTGGCTATTTTTACAAAGTGCGATCTTATCGCTAACGGGTAATCCCCATTTTTTAAACTGTATTAGACATTTATATTGGCTAGCAGGCAATTGCCCTCCGGCTAATAAGCCGAAACCATAACAAAAAAAGGTTAATGGCCTTTTCGCTGTAATACAAGGATCAAGCTGACGTAATGAACCGGCTGCAGCGTTACGTGGATTAGAAAAAATTTTACCATTATTACGCCGAGCTTCTTCATTTAGTTTTTCAAAACCTCGATGAGTCATAAAAACTTCACCGCGAATTTCGATACGCGCAGGAATATTATCGCTAGTTAAATGAAGCGGAATTGCTCGAATAGTGCGAATATTGGTCGTGATATTTTCACCTGTTGTACCATCACCACGTGTTGCTGCCTGTACCAGTTTACCTTGTTCATATAACAATGTAACCGCCAAACCATCTAATTTAAGCTCACAACAAAATGTTAATGGGGTATTTTTTTTTAAACGATCATGTACTCGTTTATTAAATGCTAAATAACTCTCTTCATCAAAAACGCTATCTAATGACAGCATCGGTATTTTATGATGTACTTGCTTAAAAGCCTTTAATGGCGGAGCACCAACACGTTGTGTTGGCGAATCATCAGTAATCCATTCTGGATGATCAGCCTCTAATTTTTTTAATTCTTGCATCATTTGATCATATTCTGTATCAGGTATTTTCGGTGTATTTAATACATGATAAAAATGTTCATGATGATGTAATTGCTGCTTGAGTCGTGCAAGATAATTTTGTTGATTTTTCATTGTTCACTATATAACTAAAATAAAGCCTTTGCTATCACAGAGGTCGATTACTAATCATCTAATAGTTAAATTAATGTTTTTCTAATTCGGCTATGATATTCTTTTATCATTTGAGGTGTTAGCATTTTGCGATGCTCATCAAGTACGACACCACCAACATCATCGGCAATACGTTGTGCTGCTTGCAACATCAATTTAAAATTTTGTGCTGAGTTACCATACGAAGGTAAGATCATAAATATAGATATGCCCGGCGTGCTGAAATCAGACATGGCCTCTGGCTCAAAAGAACCTGGTTTTACCATATTAACTAAGCTAAATAAAATATTTTCAGAATCAGAAGGATCAACATAACGATGAAATATCTCTCTTTTACCAAACTGAAAACCAGATTGAAAAATACTTTGTAACAACAAAGTACCGCCTAAAACTTGACCTTGCAGTGCCGCAACATGCAAAACAATAACAATATCCTTTTTGTTAGCTTCATCGGATAAATTACTTTGTTGTTTTTCACTATTAGGATGTTTATGGTCACTAATAACTTGTTGACTGTTTTTTGCTATCTTTGTTACAAAAGATGTTTTCTTTTCTTCACTATTAATTAAATTTAACACAGGATAATAAATTTCAAGTTCAATCTGCTTAATCTGAACACTTTTTTTTTGTTTAGAACGAAATTTAATTTCTACTTCAGTTTTAGCTAAAAATAGATCATCGTTAGGTGTTTTAACTAAGTTAGATGATTTAGCTTCTTGAGAATCGAATTGTTTATTTGTCTTCTGATTAGTTATTTCAGGTCCTGATTGTTGTACATTCATTGTTTTATTGATAATAGGTGGATCGCCTGTACTCTCATGGGTATTCTGATTATGTTGTTTACGGCTCTTCATAGGCTGATCTTTAAATAGCTTCGAACTCTCTTTACGACTTGTCCAAAACCCATATAACAGTAAAGTTATTATTGCTACTGCACCAACGATCACTAATATTGGACGCAAATCCTGCATCGCTTTATCTCTGTTGTTTGAAAATAATTGCCACTATGGCAGTATCGTTATATTAAGAGTATTTAGCAATAACGTTAAGTGCAACCCTATACATAATTTTCTTACAAAAAGTTAAATATTTATTATTTTTCGCTGTTTTTTTAACCAACAAAATACTAGCCAGCTAAAAATCCTATCTGTATGATACAAGATCAAATCTAAAGGAGATCATATAAAATATGATTAATTCAATGAAATCAGTAAAAACTGGGAATGGTTTCTATTATTTTTCTCAAGGATGGCAGCTAGTTACTCGTTTAAGTATAAGGCGTTTTGTTATTTTACCTCTATTAGTAAATATTATTTTATTCGGTAGTGCCTTTTGGTGGTTTTATAGTAAATTAGATGACTGGATCCAAACATTACTTTCTTATTTTTCTAGTTGGATGGAGTGGTTAAGTTATCTAATATGGCTTATTTTGGTGATCTCTATTTTACTTGTATTTGGCTACTTCTTTAGTACAATTGCTAATTTTATTGCTTCTCCTTTTAATGGCTGGTTAGCAGAAAAATTGGAAGCCGAATTAATAGGAACATCAACACCCGATACCAGTTTTTCAGTATTTATTGTAGACATACCGCGAATCTTAGTGCGGGAAGCAACCAAATTATATTACTATTTTACTCGTGTTATTCCGTTGTTTATCTTGTTTTTTATTCCAGGTATTGGTCAGACAATTGCACCAATTTTATGGTTTTTATTTGGTGCCTGGATGATGACAATTCAATATTGTGATTATCCTTTTGATAATCATAAAGTAAAATTTAATGAAATGAAGTTAGCGCTTGCTAATAATCGAACAACCAGTATCCAGTTTGGAGCATTAGTCAATTTACTAACAATGATTCCGATTATAAATTTAGTTATTATCCCTGTTGCAATCTGTGGTGCAACAGCAATGTGGGTTGATCTTTATCGTCTTCGATATACTAGTTATTAACTGAAATTCTGAGGTTAGCTAAAATTTTCTAGCACTAATTTCAGTTATTCTCAATTATTAATAATAATTAAAAAATGATTGTGGCATATTTGATGTTAATAAGCACAATCAGAATAAAATTATGCTTAATTATTTGCTTTCGTATTATTATGCAATCTATTTGCACAATCCTATTTCTACCAATAGGACTACTGAGGAATAATTTTGAGGAAAATATTATAATGATTAGGTATCTTTTTACTAAAAAGTAAAATGGTTTTTTTGAATAATTTATGTTTAACTTTTAATTAATTTTTATAGATTGCAATGGAGTTTTACTACCAAATACATTGATTTAGTAGTTTTTAATTATATAGCCAGATGTATTGATGCAAATGTGATCTCAAACTCTTGATAGGAATTGAAATCATAGCTTTAAACTGCTATATATGCACCCATTAAATTGCTTGACCATGCCATTTTTCGTTTGAAATGCTTCAGCGAGCTAAGTCGGTTTTTTATACTAAGTTGTGTATAAAAGCAGTTGAATTCTTGTTTCCCAGTGATTAAATATCTTTATAGACTGAAAAGTATTCTATAAATTCTTTCCATTATCTGTAAGTATCTGATGGATATTCATAGACTGTTCGATTAAGATCACATAATAAGCATTGAGAATTGGGCGTAACCTAGACTTATAAAGGCATATAAAAACCCATCAAGTATCGCGATATATAGATACGAAAAGATAATTTTGTAAAATTTTGTTTAGAATTTGCAGAAGATATTTTGCACTAGGTGCAGATAAACAAGCTCGTAACTTTTAAACACTTTATGTTTCAGCTTAGACTTCCATTTCTCTTCCTCATTTCATGCAAATCCTCACCTCTATTCTGCACAAACAGGGAATTCAGATCAGATCAAGATATAATAGGGTTTAAGAATTCACGTACGAGGACTGCTAGCAGATCATCAAGAGTAGAAAAAACGTTTTTCGCAAGAAAACCACTATGACTTCTTGAGCGGGCAACAGCGTAATCAGAAAACAATTGGAAATATAACTGTGATCATCAGTGTATGTTAAGAAAAGGTTATTAGTAGAAATCTGTTTACTGTATGAAGGATTTTCACTACAGCGATTGCCATGAAAAAGCAAACGATCATACAGATCAAATAAACTCTTTTCTTACTCCATGCTAATATAAATCTGCATTTCATTAGTTATCTCAGCGAGAATCTATTGGATGATGTTAATTCATACATTGAAGCAACTCATTTTTCTTTATCCTACTCACTATTGTTATAGTGAATATGTTAATCACTGGAGATCATTCATTATGATTATAGATATATCATTGCGAAATCCTTGATTACAAAAAAAAGATTTAACAATATTACTAGAAGTCTTCTGCGAAACTACATTGCAAGAATAAATAGTTTATTTATCTGTGATGTATGTTAAATAGTTTAACTTTACGGGAGTGAAAAAATAAGCAGGTTTTTTTTAAAAAAACGTTTAGATTGTGTCACTGTTTCCTTTCTTCAGTAGAGGCAGCCAATATAAATGTACTAAGTGCTATTGTTGAAATCAATAGAAATATTTTCCCTAAATTCTTTAAACGTAAGCATCATATCCACATATAGAAAAAGTAGAAAATGCGGGCATGGAAAAAGATAAAAAGAACAAATCATGTTTTTAATCCTCTGAGATCAAAAGGCTCAAATGAGCAATTAAACTCTTAAAAAATTTAATGCAGAGTGTCTTGATCGTTTTCTTGAGATGATCTTCTATAAGAATTTATTCTTTTATTAGGATGGAGTTAAATGGTATAAAATCTTTACCAGCGAGTGTAAAATTAGTTATAATCATCTAATAAGGCTGAATAATTACAGAGTTATTAGTAAGAAAATTTATATTAAAATATGAAATTATATAATCCTATTAAAAGGTATGGCTGAATAGATTTCTATGGATTGGAGTCTTTATTTACTGAATTAGCGCTGACTGTAGTAGTTTGTTTGAAACCTTAACAATTAAGATATAGAGATAGTTATAAATTGTTCCATGAGCAAAGCCCAAACTATCTATCAATATAGCTGATATCAATATTAGCTTGTTTCTTCCATTACCAGAGAGCTTTGGGGATGCAATAACGCTTATCAAAAGTGGAGGCAAGCTATTTATGCTGAATGAAAAAGAATCCTTGATTTTATCTGTTCTAGTTGCCTGACGATGAGGGCAACTCATCATTATATTTTTTCAATATATTCTTCACAGCTATATTGCTATGAATATGGCTGTGCGATGAGGATCTAGATAATAATCCAAGACCAAAGAGTTATTAAAAATTGAATCATGTAATCCCATTTTCAGTATAAATGCTATTTTGGAGCAAATATGATTTTAGGATGCCAAAAAAAAGATCTGTTAACCTTTAAATCACTTAAATTAATAACCAATAAATTTTAATTAAGCAAACTGGGGGCGATAATACCGAGATTTCTCTGGGTTACGTTGCTGACACGTTACGGATATAAGCTTACTTTACTATGCCTAAACAATAAATAGTAAGCGGCATAAATTATTAAAATTGCTTGCTTCTAATCTAGTTTTAAACTGAAAATCTAAGGTAATGAAGGGGGCAGTATTGAAAGCAACTAAAATTATTGCCACTACTGTTTCTCCTGATCGTTATCTTCTTTTACAATAACTTAAAAACCCAGTTAATCCTGAATTTTACCAAAAACGAGTGGTACCAAAATTTGGAAGATACTGATGATTAAATCGCTGCTATTATATTTGAAGTTAATATTAGTGGTGCAATTATTGATTTTAACGTTAGTTAAAAATAGCAGGCGATGAGGCCATTCAAATGATACTGTTGAATTAGCTATTATTATCAATAATAAGCTAGTCATATTATGTGATTAAGAAATAAAAGATTGCTAACTCAAAATATAAGGTATAGAGGTACTAATTTTATCTCTGATAATTTAGACCTTTCTCTTATTGATGATATGTTTGTTATTAGTGATGACGAAGCGATATAAATCGCTCGTCTAAATTATACAGAAAGAAAGTATTTCGAAGGTATATCATTAGGGACTACAGTTTTTATAGCAGTTAAATTAGCAGAAAATCTACAGAATTTTAAATAAAAATATTTTGGTTGTTTTACCTTTTTCCGGTGAATATTATTAAAATACAGATTTATTTTTGTTGCTAAATTAATTTATTAACTATTTTATGAACAATTAGTTAAAAATCACTTTAAAAGTGCTTTTTATGTTGTAGATCAAAGTTTAGTGTGTATTAAGATGTTTTTTAAAAACAAGTTTAATATTTAAGTTATTAATTATTTCAATAATCTAAATTTTTTAAAATAAATAGTATATTTTTATAAAATAAGACATAAACTAGGCAAATTATAATGTCTGCCTATAATGTTCTATATAGATAGAATTTATGATTGTTAATATATTAAAAACATTTTTCTTTTATTTTTACTGAAAAGTAGTACACAAATTTAGATTATTTCAGCTAAAATATTTTGGAGTTTACTAATAAAAATATTAATATAAAAATATTAAGTTTGTTGAGGAAAATGATATGTTCCAACAAGAAGTTACTATCACAGCACCTAATGGTCTTCACACTCGCCCTGCGGCTCAGTTTGTCAAAGAGGCAAAAAATTTTTCTTCTGAAATTACACTTTCCTATAATGGAAAGTCTGCAAGCGCTAAAAGTTTATTTAAACTACAAACACTTGGCTTAACTAAGGGAACTGTTATCACTATTTCTGCTGAAGGTGAAGATGAGCAGAAAGCAGTAGAAGATCTAGTTAAGCTAATAGCTGAATTGAAGTAATGAAATACGGGCAATGTAACATTTATCCTCTATTTTTTAATCCCTGGATACCTTTATCTGGGGATATCTATTTAACTATAAATATTAATGCTAGTCATATGAGGTAACTATTTTTTGTTCATTGCTAGTAAGGTAATAATTATGATTTCAGGAATTTCAGTATCACCAGGTATCGCTTTCGGTAAGGCATTAATTCTTAAAGAAACACAAATTGTTGTCAATCAAAAGAAAATTTCTGATGACCAAATTAACAGTGAAATTAATCGCTTTATCGATGGACGCGAAAAAGCAATAGCACAATTAAAAATGATAAAAAAAACCGCAGAAAAAAATCTTGGTAAAGAAAAAGCAGAAATATTTGAAGGTCATATAATGCTGCTTGAAGATAAAGAACTTGAAGAAGAAATTTTTTCTTTCATAAAAAAAGAGCGAAAAACTGCAGATGCAGCAGCCCAAAAAGTGATTGAAGAGCAAGCCGTAGTATTAGAAGAATTAAATGACGAATATCTTAAGGAGCGTGCTGCTGATGTCAGAGATATTGGTAAACGCCTACTAAAAAATATTTTAAGGATGTCTATTGTTGATCTTGGTTCAATTACTGAAGAAGTCATTTTGGTTGCAGTGGATCTTACCCCATCTGAAACAGCACAACTAAACCTAAAGAAAGTTCTTGGCTTTATTACCGATAAAGGCGGACGCACTTCTCATACTTCAATTATGGCTAGATCGCTTGAAATTCCGGCTATTATTAGCACAAGCAATGCAACGAAGAATATCCAATCAAACGATTATATTGTTTTAGATGCTATCAATAATCATATTTATCAAAATCCATCTGATAGCGAAATTGGCAAACTTAAGAAAATTAGAAAAGAATATTTACGTAAAAAAAACGAGCTGACAAAATTGAAAGATTTGCCAGCAATAACTTTAGATGGTCATCAAGTTGAAGTTTGTGCAAATATTGCTACTGTACGTGATCTAGAAAGTGCTGAGCGTAATGGTGCTGAAGGTGTCGGCCTGTATCGTACTGAATTTCTCTTTATGGATCGTAATAATTTACCTAGCGAAGAAGAGCAATTTGAGGCTTATAAAGCAGTTGCAGAAGCTATGGATCCACAAGCTATTATTATTCGTACAATGGATATTGGTGGGGATAAAAATCTTCCCTATATGAACCTACCAAAAGAAGAAAATCCATTTCTTGGTTGGCGAGCAATTCGCATTTCTCTTTATCGCAAAGAAATCCTACATGCTCAATTGCGTGCTATCTTAAGAGCATCTGTTTTTGGTCAGCTACGTATTATGTTTCCCATGGTTATTTCTGTAGAAGAAATTCGTACTTTGAAAGAAGAGTTAGGAATACTTAAACAGCAGTTAATCGAGGAAAAGCAGGCTTTCGATAAATCAATTGAAGTTGGGATAATGATTGAAACACCAGCAGCTGCAGTTATTGCACATCATTTAGCAAAAGAAGTTGATTTTTTTAGTATTGGAACTAATGATTTAACACAATATACCTTAGCTGTTGATCGTGGGAATAATTTAATTTCTCATCTTTATAATCCAATGTCTCCTTCTGTATTAAAACTTATTAAACAAGTTATTGATGCTTCTCATTCAGAAGCTAAATGGACAGGTATGTGTGGTGAGCTTGCTGGTGATGAACGTGCTACACTATTATTACTTGGTATGGGATTAGATGAGTTTAGTATGAGTGCAATCTCAATCCCAAATATTAAAAAAATTATTCGAAATGCAAATTACATAGATGCAAAAATATTAGCAGAACAAGCTCTTAATAAACCGACAGCAAAGGAATTGATGGATTTGGTTGAAATATTTATTAAAGAAAAAACACTTTGTTAAAGTTATCAACTAACTCTTGATCCTATAAGAAAATAATTAATTAGGAGAAGATCTATGGGTCTGTTTAACAAACTCAAATCACTGGTTTTAGATGATAAAAATAGCATTGGTAATATTGATATTGTTGCTCCAATTTCAGGTAAAATTGTTAATATAGAAGATGTTCCAGACGTTGTTTTTTCTAAGAAAATTGTTGGTGATGGCATTGCTATTAAACCTACTGGTAATAAAATTGTTGCTCCAGTTGATGGGATTATTGGTAAAATATTTGAAACAAACCATGCATTTTCTATTGAATCAGATAATGGTATTGAATTATTTGTCCATTTTGGTATTGATACAGTTGAATTAAAAGGTAAAGGATTTACCCGTATAGCAGATGAAGGGCAAAAAGTAAAAAAAGGCGATTTAGTGGTTGAACTTGATCTTCCGTTATTAGAAGAAAAATCAAAATCAACATTAACACCTGTGGTTATTTCTAATATGGATGAAATAAAAGAGCTAACTAAACTAACTGGTTCTGTTGTTGTAGGTGATACCGTTATTATGCAGATAAAAAAATAAGCTACTTATTCCTCTCTTCATTAATTTTTTATAAAAAAATTTTCTCTAATTAATAGGAAGTATTCTATCCTATAAGTGCTTATTTGTTTTTAGTTATTAGAAAATCAGCTGTATGCCAATCAGACGACGTTCTACTTAATTCTTTATAAATCTGCTCTCCATTCTTAAATTGGATACTCTCTATTACCATAGTTAGCAGATAAAACCTACTTATCCGGTTTTCAGCTTTTCTGAACAGACAGGAAAGCTAAGAAACCATTGAAACGGTTGTTTTTCAAACTATATAGCTCTTCGAACACATGGCTTCATAGCTCACTATCACAAAAGCCTACTTAAATCGGATTCGTAATTTTTATGATGCCCAGCGCGCTGATAAAAAATTGTAGAATATTAGCCATTCTTCTCGCTCTTTCTCCAATTTCTTAATCGCTGCAGGATACGCTAAAAACCTTCTAAAAAATATCAAGGATTTTATTATCGGCATCACGGCTCTTTGGTAGTCATATTTCCCTCGTAGTCTTTTCTTACCAATAACTTTTAGTTTCACCTCTATGAAAAGTAAACACCAGCACATTAGCTATTTGTTTTTATGTACCTAATAACACTGATGTTGCGTATCTTGGAATATCTTTACTATTACATTCTAAAAATCAAAGCATTGTTTTCCATAACAAGCTAAGGAAATATATAGTTAAGGAATACTGCTTGTTCGATCATCCAGAAGTTCGGCTCAGTGCGTTTCTGACTCTTGATAATCACTTTTGGCTGCAGTTATCTCCTTACTTTCATGCAGTGATACTGATAAATTAGCAGAAGACAAAGACGATCAGCTTGACTAACAAAACGGTATATGCTTTTTATTAAAAATAAACGTAACGTGTATCATTAAATCACGCAGCCGCCATTATCTATACTCTTCAAGCTATTACTGTTTTAATCTACTAATGGTATTAGCAGAGAGGAGAGATCATGCGTTTATCATTGAGAAAGCCCACTAGGGCTTTTCGTGAAATTACTGGTGGATATTTCTCGTATGCATATCGGCATGAGGAGCAACTCTTTGTAGCTTTTTCACACTTAGACAAGGTGTAGTGAGAAGTTCTTAAAGGATATTCTGTTGCCGTTGCGATCTCCTAATCTTAGGCACTTTAATATTAATATCACCAATAGCAATTTATATAGTTCGTTGTGACAATAAATAACTATTATGAATGGAGTATCCTACATGCCTACTATTAGCAGGATACCCAGCATCTCAAAAACCTGATCACCAAGAAGTAAGTATAACTTATCACGTATCGCTAATTGTAAATATGAATGAATTCATCAATAATAATACACGTAAATATAATTTACTAAAGATATATTATAATAATATCAATTAGATGCCTTAAAAGTATGTAACTGGTTTACTGCTTTATCAACCCCTTCATTAAGCAAGATCGATGTGCAACGTATTGCTTCATTAATGGTGTCATCGATTAATTTTTGTTCTTGTAAAGAAGGTTTATTTAACACAAAACTGGCAACTTTATTTTTATTACCTGGATGACCAATACCGATGCGTAAACGGTAAAAATTAGGGTTGTTGCCAAGTTTGTTTTGAATATCTTTAAGACCATTGTGCCCGCCATTGTTGCCGCCTAATTTTATCTTAGCGCTTCCTGGCATTAAATCTAATTCATCATGAGAAACAAGAATTTCAGATGGTTTTATGCTATAATAACTAGCTAATGCTAACACTGATTTTCCACTGAGATTCATATATGTTGTCGGTATTAGTAAACGAATATCATTATTTGCTAAGTTAACACTAGTAGTATAACCAAAAAATTTATTTTCTTTTTTTAGTAATTGATTGCATTGCTTGGCTAATAATTCGACGTACCAGGCACCGGCATTATGCCGAGTCAGTATATATTCAGAATCTGGGTTAGCCAGACCGACAATTAATTTTATTTTATTTGCCATATTTTTTCACTATTTAGTGGTTTTAATTAAAGAATATAGCTTACCTTTTCTAATAACAGAGTGCAGAGTTATGTTCATTACTGGTGCGTGGAGTTTCAGAGATTCTGATGTATCCTATTGATTTATATCGTGAATGATTTTAATATCAGAGAGATGATATGCCATAAAATTACCCTATAGATTTTCCTGAAACCGAATATTACCATGATCGCTTGCATGAACGCATCCGTAATAATTCTATCTATTTGATAGGCATCTCTGTTGAGACAGAGCTAGATCTATGTTACAGCAATATGCTCAATGCTGCTTTGTCTACAGCGGTCTCATATATAGTTCTGTTCATAACAGTTATTTGTTACCTCGGATCATAGACTGGTATTTGGCCATTTTTAGATTAAAATACCTAAGATTAGAAAATTCCAGCGGTAACTGAATGTCCTTCAATAGCTCGTTGCTACCGCCTTATCTAAAGCATACAAAATCTCGAAGAGTTGCTACTATGGGATATCTGGCGAGACATATACATCAGTAATTTTCACTAAGCTCTTGTGGAATTATCGATGAAAATAACATACTCTTTCTCTGCAGTGTCATCAGTAAACTGAAACGGAAATCGCTTGAAGAGCATAGACAATGGTGCCTACTTAATTTAAGTGATACACTTATGTTTATTTCTTGCCTGATTGCAATCCTTATTATCAGGAACCTCATCGTCTTTTCCTGCTAGTTATATCTGAGCTGTGGACTGCGCATGAACGTAAGGAGACTTAATTATAGTCGAAGATGCTTATCAAAAACTAGAAGCAAACTCATCTGAACATTCTTAATGAGCCTTGAAAATTGGCATTGCTTAAGCGTACCTCACAAGGCTTACTGCGGAAGATGGGGCTCCCTTAGTTTTAGAAGGAAATGGTAAATATATTTCAGAGCATATAGCACAAACGCTATTAGCTATATAAATAGCTAATCTGTTAACTTCACTCCTAAAGGCATAGAATTGAAAATTAAGGGTGATCTACGGAAGATTTGGCTAACAGAGAGCCGTGATGCCTCTAATAAAAAACCTTTGATGTTTTATTAACAGGGTTTCAACGTATCCTACAGCGATGAAAAAGTTTGAGAAAGATCGAACAAGAACGCCTGCTATTTTATGGCTTTCTGTGATCACATTAGAATCATAAGAACGACGAATCCAATTGAATTAGCTTTTTTTTTGACAATAAGTCTATGAAGCGGATGTCCTAAAATCGCTATGATTCGAAAAACAATCTTTCAATCCTATTTAAGTTGCTGCAGTCTGCTCAGAATAACTGAAACCAACTCTCAGTGGTTTAATCTGTTATGACTCTGTTGGTAAATAATATCTAATTTAAGAATGGAGAACAGATTAATGAAGCATCAGAGCAAAGTCTAACCAATCATACACTATATTTTCTAATAACTCTTGAGTATAAAAATTAAATTTTATGACAGTAAAATAAATTATTCAGATTAGCTATATAAAAGCTATTTTTCTAAAAAATACTTTTATGTATAGATTTATAATTTAAATCATATCTAATGTGATCGGGCGTCCCTCTCAATCTTTATTGGAAAATTATTACTCTAATATTGGTTACTTCCTATAAGAAAGAATGATTTTTTAAATAATATAAATTTAACTTATAAGTAATCTTTCATAGACTGTAATAGAGTTTTACACCTCAATACTGATTGATGTAATTTTTGATTGTACAGGCAAATATATTGATTCAGCCTTGATATCAAGCTCTTGATTAGAATTGAAATGATGACTTTGTAGATTCCTTATGTTCCATTAAATCTCTCGACCATATAATTCATTTGAGTATGTGAGTATGAATGGGTTGGGCGGTAGGCTAAAAGTCAGTGTTCTATGTCAAGTTCTGTACACAAATAGTTAAATTCCTGTTTTCAGTTGTTGAATGGTTTCGTAGCCTAAAAGGCGCGGTCTGTAAATTCTTTGCCATTTTGTAAGTACTCGATGGATAGTCATTGTGCATTATCGGTTAAAATTAGATAAGAAGCATCGAACATTGACTGTAGTATTACACTTATAAATATAAGTAAAAACCTATTTAGTTGCACAATTTATATCTAGAAAAGATAACGTCGTAAAGTTTCTCATTTAGCATTTGCAGAAGGATATTTTACATATATCTCTAAATAAGTAGACTTCTAGCTATAAATACTTTATAATTTTGGCTTCGATCCTTTTCTTGCTTTTTTATGTAAATTTTTTTCTATGCCTGAATAAACAGTAATTTAGACCAGATGTGATCAACACAAGATTTAGGAATTTGCATAAGATGGGGCTCTGCAGAAGATCGTGGAGAGGAAGAAAAATATTTTTCGCAAGAAAACTACTATAACTTCTTGAACAGGTAACAGGGTTATCAGAAAATTATGAAGAATATGGCTGTAATCTAAGAGTATTTTAGCAAAGGTTGTTAGTAGAAATTTCATATTTTATATGAAGGATTTTCGCTACAGCGGTTAGCATGAAAAAGAAAACAGTCATACAGATAAAAGAGAGTTTTTCTCCCTCCTGGGAAGGGAGGGAAGGGTCTCATTAGTTGGTTCGGTAGTAATCTGTTGGATTATATGTATTGATACATTTAATCAACTCATTTAGTATATCATACAATTATTGTCATAATGAACATACTATTCGTTGTAGAGGAGAACGCTACAACACGAATTCATTAAAATTAAAACAATATTGTTATAAAATCCCAAATCGCATAAAAAGATTTAACAATCTTACTAGAAATCTGCTAAAGAAACTACATCACAAGGATAATGGTTTAGTTGTTTGTGATATAAGTTAAATAACTTTACTTTACGAGAGTTAGCGAAACAAATAGGTATTAATTTTTAAAACAACATTTATATGTTGTCCCTGCTTTCTTGCTTCACCAGAAGCAGCCAACTTAAGTATATTAAGTGGTATTATTGAAGTTTACGAAATATTTTCCTATGAATCCTTTAAAAGGATGCATTATATTACATATAGGAAAGCTAAAAAACATGCAAGAGTAGTGGATAAAAGGAAAGAACGAATCTCACTATTAATCGCTCAAGATTGCATGGCAATGTGAGAAATGAGATTATTGAAGAGTTTAATGAAAAGTGAATTAGTTATTTTCTTGAACCAACCATCAATAAAGAGTCAATTCTTTTCTTGGATGGAGAAAAGAAGTATGAAATCTTTGCCATCAAGAATGAAAATAGTTATCATTCCCTAAATAAGAATAGATTATTAGAGAGTTATTGATAAGAAACTCTAGATTCAAAATATGAACAGTTATATCAGCCAATTAAAAGGCTAGCTGAGTAGATTTCATGGTGTAGAATCGTTTTATTTGTCGAATTATCTGACCTAGAGAAGATTTTTAAAACCAGAACAATTAAAATATAGATGTAGCTATAAATTTTTTGTAAGAAAAACAACAACCTCCACCAATATAGACGATGATCAACATCATTTTGTTTTACCATTTAGCAATGGTAAATTTGGAAATGCCATAACGCTTAATCATAGTAGATGAGGCTCATTAGTTGTCTGAAGAGCAACACTAATTTTAGATGTTGTACCTGTTTGAAGGTAGGGACTCATCATCATATTTTCCATCAATTGTATTCCTATATAGCTATCTTTCCATGAAAATAACTGTAAACGCCAAGATCTATAATTATCCTGGACTAAATAGTTAGGTCTCTGCTTGAATATTTAGCGGAAGATTATTAATCAATATTTTTATTGCTGTTCTGATTCGGTTAGGGATTTACCATGATTAGTAGTAATGAAGGCATTACTGATTGTTATTGGTGTGGTTGCGAAATTTTGATAAACATCATCGCTGATGACGTGTCTTGCAGTAAATAAAACTCCATGATAATATTAAAGAGTTTTCAGTAATAGTAAGTTAATAAATATAGTTATTAAAAATTTAATTAAACGTAGTTATTATTTAGTGTTCAAACATCGCTGAAATTGACTCTTCATTGCTGATACGGCGAATAGCTTCAGCCAACATGCCTGATAGTGTTAAAGAGCGAACCTTATTGAGTTGTTTGATTTCAGTTGATAATGGGATAGTATCACAAACAACAATCTCATCAATGACTGAATCTTTAATATTAGCGACAGCATTTCGAGAAAATATGGGATGGGTAGCATAAGCAAAAACTCGTTTAGCTCCTCGTTCCTTAAGTGCTTCAGCAGCTTTACACAAGGTACCCCCAGTATCGATCATATCATCAACCAATACACAGTCTCGATTAGCTACATCACCAATGATATGCATAACTTGAGAAACATTTTCCCTTGGCCGACGTTTATCAATAATGGCCATATCGGTATCATTTAATAATTTAGCAATGGCGCGAGCACGTACAACGCCGCCTATATCTGGTGAAACGACAATCGGATTGTTTAGATTTTGTTGTAGCATATCTTCTAACAAGATCAGACTACCAAAAACGTTATCTACTGGAACATCAAAAAATCCCTGGATTTGCTCGGCATGGAGATCGACAGTTAAAACACGGTCAACGCCAACACTGGAAAGAAAATCGGCTACTACTTTAGCTGTAATAGGCACACGCGCTGAACGTACACGCCGATCTTGACGTGCATAACCAAAATAGGGAATGACAGCAGTGATCCGAGCGGCAGATGCACGACGTAGTGCATCAACCATGACAACAAGCTCTATTAAATTGTCGTTTGTTGGGGCACACGTTGATTGTATGATAAAAATATCACCACCACGGACATTTTCATTAATTTGTACATTAATCTCACCATCATTAAAACGACCAACCATAGCGTCTCCAAGACTCGTATAAAGTCGATTGGCAACACGTTGAGCAAGTTTCGGTGTAGCATTTCCAGCAAAAAGTTTTATATCAGTCACGTAAAAACCTCAGGATTTCGTCTATAAAGATGTTATCAACTAAAAATATTATTATATTGATTTAATATCTGGAAATCCCAGCGCGGAATGTATGTAAAGGAGACTGGTTAACGCCTTGCGAAACGAATCCCTGCACCCACTCTGGGGCTTTATTTAACACTTTACTAGCATCAGCTTCAGTTTCAAATTCAGCAAAAACGCAAGCACCTGTGCCGGTAAGACGTGATGATGAATATTCTAGCAGCCATAAAATAAGCTCTTCAACCTCAGGGAAATGTTTTATTGCAATTGGTTCACAATCATTTTTGAATGGCCTTTGTAATAAAGCACTTAACAAGCGTTTTTCTGAATTTCTTTTTAATTCCGGATCAGAAAAAATTTGTTTAGTAGAAATATTTATTCCCGGGTGAACCACTAAATACCATTTTTCTTTCGGATTGGATAGAGAAAGTTGATCACCGATGCCTTCTGCAAAAGCGGCATAACCGGTTACAAATACTGGAACATCTGCACCGAGCTGACGGGAAAGATCGGCTAATTTATTATCATCAATATGAGTTTTCCAATAGTAATTTAAAGCAATTAATGTGGTTGCTGCGTTAGACGAGGCCCCACCTAATCCAGCACCCGTTGGTAATTTTTTATTAACATAAATATCCGCACCTTGATAATCATCAGCGTGGCCTATTTCAAGGCAATAACGCTGTAATAAACGCGCTGCTTTAACAATAAGATTATTTTCTTCTGGTAAATTAATAAAGGGTGTAAGTAGCCGAATTTGATTATCTTCACGTGGTTTAATCGTAATTTCATCAGCATAATTAAGAAATTGAAATAGGGTCTGAAGTTGATGGTAGCCATCAGCTCTACGTCCGATAATATAGAGAAATAAGTTAAGCTTTGCTGGTGAAGGCCAGGTTAATATCATTCGTTTAGTGTCCAACTGTCCATTTTTAACTTAATTCGTTGCTTACCTTGTGTTAATTCAATATAACTTGGTAATTTAGGTTGACTGTTTTGATGATAAGCAAAGTAGTTTAAATGCCAAGTTTCGCCATTTTTCCTATATTTGATGCTTTTTAATAACCCATTTTTATCTAATATGAATGATGTAGCGTTAGTTAGCAAACCAATTAACCAATATGGAAGATTTTTAATTGGGATGTTCATGCCTGTTAATTGATAAATCATCTGTGTTGAATGATGGTTAACATATTTTTTACCTTCTTTATTTATTAGCTGAGTAATATTAGGTGTTACCTTGAGCTCTAATTCTGTTGTTCCTAACGGATTAGTTAGCAACAGGCGATAATTAGATAACGTATATTGTTGTAAAAAGAATTTGGCATAGATTTTATTATCAGTGTCAATATAGGCAAAAGAACCACGGGTTTGAAATTTTGTTAGTTTTGATAGCTGTTGTTGATGGTTTATCCATAATGAATTAGTTATTACGCCGGTTTTTTTAGTTGTTAACTGTTCATTAAATATACAAGCGGTCAAAAAAATAGCAAGTAGCGGAATAAATTTCCAATAATAGTTACGTAAACTGGCAAATTTCTTGGCAATGAGTATCATTAAATATTTCCTATTCAGACAAGTGATATTAATTGGTTAATATCGATCAGAATATTATTAATGTAAATATAATTACAAATTAGGTAACATATCCCTTATTTATTAATTCCTTAGTTTAACATTTTTAATTGTCTATTTGAATAAAGTAGAATACTACTTAAAAATTTTTTTATTAAAGTTATTGTTTTTATTTTTGTGTGTTTAACAAATTATTTAAAATTAGTTAAGTTACTTGGTTTAGTAAACATGACATTACTTGCGTTCGGTATAAACTATAAAACTAACGCTTATAATGTTACGTAATGATTAATTTTTGGCCAGAAAAAAATTAGACACGCACTGGATAATTTGTTTTATCAGCCACTTTTATTCATAGTTGCGTTATACTTTCTACATGTAACTGTAATAAGCTTTATCTATACGTTGATTTACAAGAGTCCTTACAAGATCAATTAATTAATTGGTTATGCAACTACTATCATAATTTAAATTTAAATGACGTTAGAGCAAGTATTTATTTGATACCAAGATAATGCTACTGTTATTTATTTAATGTGTATTGGGAGTGAATTAGATTCATTAGTTTTATAGGTGAGTTAAAATTTTAGGTCAAATTAAGAAGCATTTTCAAAATCTCAGTATTATAAAAAGTTATCTAGTGAGTTGAAGTGTTTATTCCAACTCTTATTATTCAGCTCCTAAACGTATTCATATGGAATACAGAAATTGGAACTAATGCAGTTTCTATTTCTTTTATTGCATGTATACTAGCTCATCAGATTTTTGAATCACTGTATGAGTTGCATATTTTACTGGTAGGTTCTGGTAAACGATTAAACTGACTGCACCCCATCTGCGTGAATATCGTGTTAAATGTTTGATTATAGTTAATCGAACTCATTAAGATGCTGCACATTTTGTTAATTAATTTGGTATAGAAATTATTACTTTAGCTAAAATTGATACTCGTTTAGCAAATAAGGATATTGTATTAGGTTTACTACTATTACTTTACTAATTTTTAGTAAAGAGATAGTTGAACGGAAAATGAAAGCCCGGCATAATGATCCAATGTTATTGATTGATATCTCTGTTTCATGAGATATTGAACCAGATGTTGATAAATTAAATAATATTTATCTATATAGTGTTAATGATTTATACGCAATTGTGCAATATAATATAGAACAACGAAAAATGATAGCAGTCCAGGAAAAACTTATTTTTGATAAAAAAGTGCTTATTTATGGAATAGTTGCATTCTCAGTCATCTATTAATACAATTCGTAATTATCGTAGTCAAGCAGAGCAAATTATGGCTAAAATATCAGAAAAAGCTCTTTGTTTCGCTGCGAAATGGTGCAGATAGCGAGCAAGTGATCAACAACTTGACCTGTCAGTTAGTGAATCTTCTGATCTGTTCACCAACTAAATCACTCCAGCAAGCAGGATAGATGATAATCTTTATCGTTTTAATCTTTTAAAAAAATAGCTTAGGGGACTGGGAGCAAAATTAAACTATCCTTAGTAAGGATTAACATAAGGGATGAAGTTTTCAATAATTGATAAGTTAAAAGCAATGCAGGAACGCTACGAAGAGATTCAAGATCACCTTATTGATTCTGAGGTGATCACGAATAAAGAGCGTTTTCAAGCCCTATCTAAGGAGTATGCGCAGTTAACTGATGTAACCAAATGTTTTCAGTTATGGAGCGCTGTTCAGCGGGATATTGAATCGGCTGAAATATTACTGCATGATTCTGAAATGCGTGAGATGGCTCAAGAAGAATTGAAAGAAGCGAAAAAACGTAATGAGGAATTTGAACAACAATTACAGATTTTATTATTACCCAAAGATCCAGATGATGAAAAAAATTGTTTTTTAGAAATTAGGGCAGGTACTGGTGGTGATGAGGCGGCAATATTTGCTGGTGATCTTTTTAGAATGTATAACCGTTATGTCGAATCCCGTCGCTGGCGTATTGAAATTATAAATGCAAGTGAAGGAGAACACGGTGGATACAAAGAAATTATTGCCAAAATTTCTGGTGAAAGTGTATATGGTCGTCTAAAATTTGAGTCAGGGGGACATCGTGTTCAGAGAGTGCCGGAAACAGAATCTCAAGGACGTATTCATACCTCTTCTTGTACAATAGCCATCCTAGCTGAAATTCCGGAAACAGAACTATCTGATATCAACTCTAGTGACTTAAGAATTGATACTTTTCGTTCATCAGGTGCAGGCGGACAACACGTTAATACCACTGATTCCGCGATCCGTATTACCCATATTCCAACCGGAATTGTGGTAGAATGTCAGGATGAACGTTCTCAGCATAAAAATAAAGCAAAAGCATTATCGGTTTTAGCAGCTCGTATTCGTGCATCAGAAGTGCAGAAACGCCGCGAAATAAAAGCATCTGAGCGCCGTAACCTACTCGGATCAGGTGATCGTTCCGATAGGATCAGAACTTATAATTTTCCCCAAGGCCGAATTACTGATCATCGTATCAATTTAACTCTCTATCGTTTAGATGAAGTGATAGAGGGAAAATTAGATATGTTAATCGAACCTATTATTAATGAATATCAAGCAGATCAATTCTCTGCTTTATCAGAGTAAGATTAATGAATTATCAGCATTGGTTAGCTTATGCGGCTAATAAGATTTGCCATAGTAATAGTGCAAAATATGATGCTGAAATTTTATTGCAATATATAACAGGAAAGACACGGACTTTCTTTATTGTATTTGGTAGAACAGAGTTAACCGTTAAGCAACAACAACAGCTTGAGCATCTATTAACTCGTCGCGCTAATGGCGAGCCTATTGCCTACATAGTAGGCAAAAAAGAGTTTTGGTCGTTATCAATAAAAGTTTCATCTGTGACGTTAATACCTCGTGCGGATACAGAGTGTTTAGTTGAGCGAGGATTACAATTATTATCGAAAAAGCGAGAAGTAAAAATATTAGATTTAGGGACTGGTACCGGTGCTGTGGCATTAGCCTTAGCATCAGAGCGTCCAGAAGCGAAAATAATTGGTGTTGATGTTAGTGATGCTGCAATTGTGCTTGCTCAACTTAATGCAAATAATTTGATGATTAATAATATCAAATTTTGTAAAAGTAATTGGTTTACTTCACTACCTATTCAGAAATTTGATATGATTATCAGTAATCCACCTTATATTGATAAATGTGATCCACATTTACAAGAAGGTGATGTGCGTTTTGAACCTAAAACAGCATTAATATCGGCTAATCATGGGTTGGCTGATATTCAATTGATAATTAAACAATCGCGTAACTATTTAATTAATAATGGATGGCTTTTACTTGAACACGGATGGTTGCAAGCAAGAAAAGTAAGGCGATTATTTTCATGTTATCATTATCAGCAGATAGTAACTTTTCAAGATTATGCTGGTAATGATCGTATTACAGTAGGTAAATGGGAATATGATGAAAATAATAATTGATTTAAATTTAATAAAGAATCATTGACTAAAGTATTATAGATGTTTCATGGATTATTTATCCATGATTGTTCGGTTGAATAAATTAATACAGAACTCAAGCTTCTTTGGTTGCTGAACTAAAAGAAACAATACAAGCTAAGAATAGTATAGAAATGCAAGTATTTTTATTAAAAAATATTTATTAGAACTGGTTTCTTTAGAGGTGTAAAAGGGAGTTCATTTCCTTTCTGAGGCACTTTTGGTTGGATATAAAGTATTGATAAGCAAGATAAAGTAGCCATTCTTTTATTAATTGCAATTTTTACATGTTACTACTCAATTGTAGTTGGCAATTATTTTATAACTTAATTTATTATATTCGTTCGTCGAGAAGATGGTGCTTTTAGTAAATTAATCCAATAAATGATGAGATGTTTACTAAGTAAAATGCTTGGTTTATTTGGTCAAGAAAACAATTAGTCTTTTTGCTCATCTGACTTAAAAAGATATAGAAGAAATTTCGTATTGAATTATCATATGAAAATATTTTATATAAAAAGCAGCATTGATGGAAAAAAAATGGAACAAGTAATAAAAGTTTGCAAAATATTATTAATTTTTGATCCGAAAAATCTATATGAAATATGACAGAGAACTTATTTTTACTCATCTTTGATTTTATCAAGTCTCTATTTTTGGTTTAAATTATTTTTGAGCAATGTTTAGAAGATCCTTTTTCTAAAATGAAAGGAATGCAACTCTACTCATTAGAGTAGGCAATATATTATATTGCATTGATGATCAAAAATCGTAACTAATTTACTGTTATAGAAATGGTGAAAGTATGCAATATAAAGTAGTAGCAATTGATGATATTAAAGTGGCAAATAATCTACCATTTGTTTTATTTGGTGGTATGAATATACTTGAATCGCGTGACCTGGCAATGAAAATTTGTGAACATTATGTTACCGTAACACAGAAACTTAATATTTCTTATGTTTTTAAGGCTTCCTTCGATAAAGCCAATCGTTCTTCGATTCATTCCTATCGTGGCCCTGGGCTTGAAGAAGGAATGAAAATTTTTCAAGAAATTAAACAAACATTTGGCGTTAAGGTAATTACTGATGTTCATGAGCCAGCGCAAGCAACAGTGGTTGCTGAGGTGGTTGACGTTATTCAACTACCGGCTTTTTTAGCCAGACAAACTGACCTGGTTGAAGCGATGGCTAAAACCGGTGCAGTTATTAATATTAAAAAACCCCAATTTATTAGCCCTGTACAAATAGGAAATATTATTGAAAAATTTAAAGAAGCAGGTAATGAGAAAGTTATTCTCTGTGATCGTGGGGTAAACTTTGGTTATGATAATTTAGTTGTGGATATGTTAGGATTTAATGTCATGATAAATGTATCAAATGGTTCTCCGGTGATATTTGATGTTACTCATGCATTGCAATGTCGTAATCCTTTTGGTTCTGCTTCCGACGGTCGTCGTGCACAAATTGGTGAGTTGGCAAGAGCGGGTATAGCAGTCGGTTTAGCGGGATTATTTCTTGAAGCGCATCCTGATCCGGATAATGCAAAATGTGATGGACCATCAGCACTACAGTTAGGAAAATTAGCACCTTTTCTTAAACAAGTTAAAGAAATAGATGATTTGGTAAAAAGTTTTTCCCAATTAGATACTACTAATTAATTGCTATTTTGTTCAGTTAAATGATGTTATTACTATATTTTGATCTGATCGTTAGTAACGATATGGTGAAGAAAATGATAAAATCAGTTTACAGGTTCCTTTTAGCTATTTAAATCGTGATAGATAGTTTGGATGTGGTTTGTTGTACTTTTTATAAAGTTACCTATTTTTTTAGTAAAAAACAGAAGAAATTTTCCATTCAGTAGCAGATTACGCAAAAGTAAAATAAATTTATCGTTTTCAGCAATATCTTTACTATTTTAAAGTTATGCAAATATTTATTCTGAGGTTTCTATCCTAAAAGCGTTATATCAATAGAAATTAAATTAACTCAATATTATTGGACTCTATTTTAGAACATGAACCTGGTTAGATTTGTCCTCTCAACTGGTATGAGATATATTGATAGAATATCAATAGCAAGGATATAAAATCTGGTTAAAACCAGGTTTTATAAGGCTACGTAGGCAAAGGTTATTGTTTTGCTCATAGAGCAATTTATAATCATATCTATATTTTAATTGTTTTGGATTCAAAAATCTATTCCTAGGCTAGATAGTTTTACAAATAAAATAACCCCATACTATGGGTTCTACTTAGTCCTCTTTATTAATCGGCTGACATAACTGTTCACATTTTAAATGTGGAATTTATTACTAATAACTCTATGATTATAGAGCCTTATTAGGCTATGGTAACTAATTTAATCCTCAATGCTCGCTAATAAAGGTTTTATACCATTTAACTCAATACAAGCAAAGAATGAGCTCTTTATCGATGATCAGCTCAAAAAAAAACGCCTGATATACTCTGCATTAAACTCTTGAACGTAATTCTCTCTTATAGTGCTAAGAGAGATACAGATACGCTGCGATTCTTGGAAATTTGCATCTAAGTACTATTTATAACTTTGCAATATGTTAATCTTTCAAGATTAATCTAGATGGATCTGGATGAATATACAAAAAAGCGTAAACCATAAATCAGAAAGATAAACACGCAATTCACATGTTACACTGCCTGTTTATTATCCAAAACGCTTTGATTTCCCCTACTGAAATTAATGATGATAGATCAACTGAATTTTTCATGACACCATAAAATAGGCTATATAGAAAACGTGTCCAATTCAGTCTTCAATTTTTTTAGATATTATAAGTATTATCCGCCTTTACTTGCAATTATCCTGCTTTTGAGCAAGTGCAACCCCCGAAAGTGGGATCACCTCAACGTAAATTTGATGATACTTGGATACAACTGTATTTAGAAGTAATTAATAAAAGTATTATTGAGAATAATTTATCCCTTATAGGGAATTAGGAATAATCCTTGTCTCTTTTACTCCTAGAATAAATACAAAAATAGCTTGGTAGATAGATCTTATGAATGCGAATCTATACAAGATAACCATTTCTGTTTTAGTAGCAGAAGAGACAATAGATTAGTTTATTTCAATATTATCCACATCCTCCTAAATCGATTTGTTATCATTGATGCGGTTGTATAATAAATTTCTTGAAAACACGCTTGAAAGCATTAGTTTCTAGATGGCGTCTATCTGTATAGCACACATCCTTATCTACGGTATTTGTGCGCCTATATAGGTTTTTTATTTGGTACTAATTGCTGGCCTCTCCTAAATGATTCCCACTGCGCCGTTTTTCTGACAAAGCTGTAGTTATATTAAAAGCCTGCAGTCCATGCAACTTTAAAGCTACCGATCAATGGTTAGAGCATAGCAGATTTATATTTTACAAACTGAAACTATTAATACATTACTTTTACTATCCTTATCTTATTTAGTCTTTTTTAATAATAACTAGATGCTACTTAAATCTCTATTTCTCACCGACACTCGAATTTATTCCGTAGTGGGTACGCAAAAATATGATATCAAAATTGATATCTTCTGTGCCTTTCATACTTATGGTCAACAACTCAATCAACGTTCGTATCCTCATGTTTTTTTGATCAGTAACGCTCTATAATATTAAATATACTCTATGGTGTTGAGTTGTCATTTAAAAAAGAGTGTTCGAAAAAATCTAGCGAAGCGTTCTCATCAGGCTCCTGTCTCACAACTATGATCTGATAAATCCCTAGTGTTTTCCTGATATAAGAATATCTGTACCCAAAAATAGTAGCAGAGTTATCTGAAGATACAGGTATGGATGTTGCTGTAAAGTATTTTTTGTTAAAAAACAAAAGGAGATTCTTTTATCAATATCGTGAAATACCTCGGGTACTGCCTTAAACGCTCACTGCTATTTTTCTCAAAACTATGTTCTTACTGAAGGAGAAGAGTGTTGTATATCATTATTATGATCAGTAAATTAACAATACCAGCAGCATACAATGAAGTAGGAAAATATGATCGAGCGCTATATTATCCATATTCCGGTAATGTAATTTAACCTGCTATGTTACTATAGTTTCTTATTAAATCGTAAATGAGGTACACTATTACCGCAGTTGTATAAAGCGCTGAAGATGATAATTCAGAAAAACCTAGCTTCCCATTTTAATTAAAGGAGAAAATTTCTGCCGCAAAGATTAATACAAATGTATTCTGTATGGCAACATGTTATTTTTACCGATGTTCGGATTAGCAAGCATGTAACGAAATTGTTATCAACATAATGAATAAAATAGAAAAAATGAGAGTTATTAATTTAAATCTAGATTAATGTCGCTAAAATTAGCGCATCAGATCAAAAAATAAATACTCTAATAAAATTTTAACTTACAATAGATACAGTAAATCAATTTCTATTTGTTTTTATCAATAACGAATAGTTTTTGATCTCTTTTTAAAGAGAGATTTAGTTTCCAACTATTAAGAATCTTGTTGCTCATAAGCCTCTTTCGATCTCTGGCGATTAATGCCGAGATTTGTTCTTTCCTTTTACCTAATCATCTCCCGCCTTTCTACCTTTTCTATGTGGAATAGAACACTTCCTTTTAAAGGACTCAAGAAAAATATTTTGTCAACTTTAACAAAATACCCTTGCTGCATTTATATTGGCTCTCGACGTTAAATCGCAAGGAAGTAATAATGCAATCTAAATGTTGTTTTTAAATGAATCCCTATTTGTTTTTTTTGACTTCCGTAAAGTCAATCTATTCACATACATCGAAGATAACTAAATCATTTATTTTTGTGATGTAGTTTTCAGCAAACTTCCCCTTTTCCAGTACTATTGTTAAATATTTTCCTATAATCTTAGATTTTGCAATGATATTATAATAATATTAATGGATATCCTTAACAGATAATATGTTTACTATAACAATATGGCTATGATAAAGTGAAATAAGTTGCTTTAATACATGAATAGAGATCATCTGACAGATTGTCATTAATTCAACTAATGAGATCCAACTTTATATTGGAATAAAGTGAAAAAAAGTTGCTTTGATCTGTATGAGTATTTATTTTTTCATGGCAACCTGCTTCTAGCAGAAATCCTTTTTACAGTATAAGAGATTTTTATTAATAACTTTTATTAAGATAAAGCTGCTATAAACATTTAATAATAAAACCCTAAAAAATCAAATAGGAGGTAACGAGTTTTTCCCAACTATAAAATTGTAAAAATTGCATACAATAAGGGATTAAATATTAATGTTCACTCAATTATTGGCTTTCTAGTAAGTGAAATAATTAAATAAAATCTGCAAATAATATCTCGTGTTATTCATGCCACTGTATTGATAGTATAATATTGCATTCAATATATATTATTGATGGCAGTATAATTTCCAAAGTTTGATATGTATAACATTTGTTATTATTGGAATCAATTGAGTACGTAAAATGATCGAAGAAATGATCCATTTCACATTAAAATATTATTATCATCGTATTTTCGCCACAATGGCTATAAGCTGACATTGTTTGCATCAGATTGGTATACCAATAGTTGGTTTAAGCATGAATTTTTTATATCAATATCTCTACTAGTTTGGCGAGGTATTTTACCAAATATTGTCGCATGGTGGTAATCAATCTAGGTTACACTCTAATGCTTCATAAATCTGTTCTCAATTCTTAATTGAATCTTATTTACTAGTAGCGTTAAGGAAGTCAAACTTTATTAGCCGGTTCTAAGTTTTTCTTGGCAGTCTATAGTAACTAAGATACTATAGAAATAGTTGTTTTTATCGAACTACATTGTTTCATACATTAGCTTGATAGCTTCACTATCATAAAACCAGATTCAATTAGATTCGTTGTTCTTATTAACGCCAAGTGCAGTGCGCTGACAGGAAGCATAGAATGCAGCTGTTATTCTCACTCTTTCTCTAACTTCTTCATCGCTGCAGAATACTTCTCTAAAAATATTGCTAATAAACAACAAAGGTTTTATTAGCGGCATCACAATTCTCTACTAGCCAGACTTAATAGCTCACACTTAACTTTTGGTGTTACATGCATTTATGGAGTAAATCGTTAACATATTAACTGTTTTGTGTATCTCTACAATCACTCCAGCAGCGTTATAGCTACATATCTGGGAACATCTTTACTCATTGCATTCCAAAAAAACTAAGTACCGCATCCCACTTTGTTTCAAGCCCTGGGAGATGCGGTTAAGCCTTGCACTTCCAGGCTATTGAAAAGTTCGACTCAGTCTGTTTCTGACTCTTGGTAACCATATTTAATCCCAATGAGCTTCTTACCATTCATGCAGTGCCGATAATAATGAAGCAGCAGGCAAAGGCGATCAGCTTGCCTAACATAACGGCATATACTATCGTTACAGAAAAATAAAAAGAATGTATATCACTTAAATCACACACCTATCATTACCTGTACTCTTTAATTCATGCTGTTTCAGTATGCTAATAGACTTAAAGTAGAGAGACAAAATACTTTTCACGAAAAGTGCCTATAGCTTCGTGAAAATCAAGGGTGGAGATGTGTTATCAAGTACGAGCTATTGTCGCAACTCTTCGCCGCTTTTGCACGTTTCAGATAAGGCGACAATGAGCTATTAAAGATATTCTATTGCACTATATTCCTGACCTTAAGTGCTTTAATTTCAACATCGCCAATACCACTATCTGTATGATATTCGCTACTAAAATAACTATTACAGATGACGGGTTGACGACAGTCGATAATGGGGCGTTAAGCATGTTGTTAGAACTATGCCTTCAAGCTCTATCTCAATGACGGGATCTATTTATTGTTTCTGTCACTATTATGAATAAGTTAATCTAATCGATCAGGGTAATATCTGATTTTGCGGATACATGTAAGAGCAGACTTTTCATGGCATATCATCTTTCTATTATTGAAATAATATACAAAATCAATCAGAAGGATACACTAGCATCTGTAAAATCGCATACACCAGAAATGAACATAATATCAATTTGGCGATCAGGGTTGACTTATGCAGTATAAATTTGTGAGGAACTAAATGGTTTGCTGAAATATGTTTTATATGGCGGTGAGGGAGGGATTCGAACCCTCGATATGTTTTTACATATACACACTTTCCAGGTGTGCTCCTTCAGCCACTCGGACACCTCACCGATCATCATACTAATTACTAGTAAAAAAAATTATTAAATACATAACATAAGTTAAAAATAATAATGAATGAATTTTCTGTAAAAATTCTGAATTTAGGAATAAAATTTAATTGTTTCCAAAAAAATCATTTAACCAAACTTTTATTTGATTAATGATTAAAAATCAATTCAAATTATCTTGACCTTTATAATAAAATAAATTAATAATCTAAAATTACTTGCTAGTAGCTATGATTTTTAGCGTTGATAATTAAGACTTAATTAATTTTTTTTGATCCTATATCTCTACTGTTTCTAATAGTATTAGTTAATAGAATAAATATTATCAGAAATAGCAGTTAATTAATTTTTAATAAAAAATGAAATGCTGTTATCAGCAAAAACAGTGATTGTTTTGGTGTTTTATTATTGGCAAAATCTTGATTTAAAGATCATCTAGAGCATGATCCCTTATTAACATAAATTCAGTTATTTGATCACTTTATTTTATCTGTGAGTGAATTATTTTTAACAAAGTGATAAACACTATGTAGGGATTAATTAGTATTTTACTAAAGTAATAATAACGCGTAAATCTTTAATTATCTTACACGAAGGGTTGATTGTCAATTAGTGATTATAGTTGTCAGATTATATAAAAATCTAATAGGCAAGTTAGATATATTTATTATAGCCTATTGGCTGATTAATGGTTAGTAATTTGTTTATTCTACTAATGAAATAACTAACTTACCCGGTCTGACTTCAACTCCTTTAACTATTTTTTTAGCTAATGCTTCTGTTTTATTTTTTTTTGGTTGTAATAAATACACAGGATTTTTTTCAAAATAGGATTTTAACGAATTATTAAGAATAAGAATTATTGGAGAGATGGTTGAGGTTATTTTTTCTGGTGTAATTTTATTATCAGAAATTATTAATTCTTTTAAATAGATAGCACCAGAAGCTATGTCAAAATAGGGTAGTGAAGTAATAGATAAAGAGACTTCTGCATACGTTGACCCTAATAGTGTTTTAATCTTAATGTTAGCTATTCCAGTTAAGGTAATTTTATTTGGCTCAATCCGCCCTATTTGAGTAGAAAGATTAGCTAGATCGATACTGGCATTAGCAATTCCAGTAATGCCTATTTTTTTACTATAGTGGATATGTTTGGCGAGATAGTGATTAATATTATCTTCACTAATACTAAATTCGGTTAATTGATTGCATCCAGCTATCAATCCGCATATTAACAATAATGTTCCTGTAAAAAAGTGCTTCATATTTTATTTTTCTCCTATAGTTTTAATAGCAAGATTGTATCCAACTATTCATCATTATAAATGATAGTTTTTGCTGATTAAATTGTTGGTATAAAACTTATAAGGTTAATAATCTTATAAGGTTAACAGATGTCAAAGCAGTGTCAGTAAATTCCACTAATGTCCAATATCATATAGCCCAGCTATCATCTATATAGTAAAGTGCACCACTTAAAGCATGGATTGATTGGTTAAAACCAATATAACTACAGTGAGAGCTATGAGAATCTACTAGTAAGGCGCTTAACGTTTCACGTACCTGCTCAACACTGATGGTAGTTAAAAAAATAAACTAATCATGATGAAAAGTGTCGTCAGTGAATTGGTAAAATCAATGGGAAATACGTATAACCAGGCTCATTAGAAGTAAACCTGTCATTAACTGTTCTTAAAGAACGAAAATGATTTTACTGAAACATAAAGATGGGAGTAAGTAAGATTAATGAGAAAATGGCTTCAATGGCTAAATCCATTTAATAGAAGTTGGTGAGTCGATTATTTTATTAACGAAAATTAGAAACATTGACATAACTTATATCTTTACAATAAAGCAACCGGTCAGAGTAAAAATTTCTTTTAAAAAGAGTTAATAGTAAAAAACTTTACTTATAGCAGTGCAAGTTGATATTTAGGTATTTAAGATACGATAAGCAGGTAACAGTCAAGCGTTTGAAATTACGGAGATAATGAAAATTATTATATCTGTCCAAATAAATAAACAAATAAACAAACTAAAAATCATACATAAAAGTCATTTGCTGAATAAAGCATCGAGAACAATACCAGTACTTATTTTGCTAAAAATAATGAATAAAATCGACGTTCTTCAATGTGGTTTAGTTAGTTTAATGATTAAATGTTACTTCCCGGAAGATAGTATAATTTTTTTTAAAAAATTCAGATTTAACTTTAAATTAATTTTGTATAGACTGCGAATAAAAGTTTGATTTTAGTATCAAAACACTGAATTAGATAATTCCTCATTGACAGTCAAATACATCAATGTAGAGCAATTTCAAATTCTTCACTAGAATTTAAATGATGGCTTTGCAGCCAATCTTACTATACGCCAATTAAATGGCTCGACAATACTTTTTATGGATATATCGATTGCTAAGTCAGTATTCTATATTAAGCTCTATATGTAAATCAGAGAATTCATGTTTTCCGGTGAATAAACGTTTTCATAAACCAAAAAGATGATCTGTAAATAACCAATGGATAGCTATAGGAGATGTTTGGTTAAGATAACGCGTAAGAAGCATCAACCGTTAACCACGATTTTTGCCTTGTAAAGATGAATAAAAATCTATTAAGTTACACGATTTATAGCTACGAAAAGATAATGAGTGAAGTTTCGTTTTTGGACTTGAGGAAGATATTTCGTATCTACGTGCAAATAAGCAGTTCATAGCTTTTAAAAGCTTTATGCTTTGCCTTCAAATCCTCTCTACCTCATTTCACGCAAATTCCTCATCTGAGTCTGTATAAGCAGTGATCTAGATTAGATGAAGATATAAACGAGGTTTAGGAATTCACATACGACTGTCAGTAAATAGTGGAGAGAGTGAAACATTTTTTATATGGAAACGTCTACAACTTCTTGAGTTGTTGATAGCGTTGTTGACAATCTATTCAGATATTACTGTGATTATCAAGTTATCTTTGTAAAGATAGTTAATAAAAATTTCTCATAATTGTATGAAGGATTTTTACTACAGCGATTTCTATGAAAAAGTAAATAGTTATACAGATTAAAGAAACTTTTTTCTTACTCCCTAGAAGCATAAAACTGGATCTCATTAATTACCTAATTTAGCTCGGCGATAATCTATTGGATGATATAGATTCATACATTAAATCAAGTCATCTAGTTTATCCTCCCATATTATTACAATGAACATATTTCCGTTGGAAAAACCGGACATTTATTATGGTTACAGCGATATCTTTGCAAAATCTTTAATTACAGGAAAATATTTAACAATCTTATTAGAAGTCTTTTTGCAAAACTATATCATAAGGATAAACACTTTAGTTATCTGTGATATATGTTGAATATCTTGACTTTACGAGAATAAGCAAAACAAACAAACATTGATTTAAAGCAGTGATTAGATTGACCTCACTGTTTTCTTGCTTCAGCGACGATAAGCAACTTAAATGTACTAAGTAGTGTTGTTGAAGTTAATAAAAAATCTTTCCTGAATCCTTTAAAGAAATTGTTATATCTGACATATAGGAAAGCTAAAAAATGAGAGAAAATAGGAGATAAAAAGAAAGAAGGAATCGCGGTCTTAATTGCTCGAGATTGATAGGGGGATCATGTGAGCGATAAGATTCTTAAAGAGTTTAATGCAGAATCTGTTAGTCGTTTTATTGAGATAATTATTGATAAAGAGTCTATCTTTTGCTCGAATAAAACAAAATTGTACGAACCTTTGCTAAACAAGCAAAAAATTAATCACCATTACCTAAATAAGGTTGGATAACCAGAGATTATTTGTAAGTAATTTTATATTTAAAATGTGAAAAGTTATATCAGCTGATTAAAAGGATGAACTAAATAGGAGATTCCATGGTGGATGATCGTTTTATTTATCAAATTATAAGCCTTAGAGAAGATTGCTTTAACCACACAATTAAATATAGAGGTGACTACAAATTGGCTCTGCAATAAAAGCAACAATCTTTGTTATCATAGCTGATCATCAACATCAGGATCTTACTCTTACCCTTAGTAAGGGTAATGCATAATGCTTAGCTATAGTAGAGGCAGGTTCTTTGCTTTCCTGAAAAACAGGACTAATTTTAGGTGCTGGAGTTATCTGACGATAAGAGCCTCATTATCATAATATTTTCCTCAACTTATCCGACTCCAGAGTCATATAAGCATGATTAGGGTTCTACGATGAGCTCTATATAATGATTCGGAACAAAGCCGATATACCTTTTTTAAACTAGATTGATATGCGAAAGTTTATTTAAAATATACATGAATAGGGATCATTTTAATATCTTTGATCCAAAAACAATGAGAATAAATTTTGTAAATAAAAC
The DNA here is from genome assembly GCA_046530735.1 of Arsenophonus sp. Classification (GTDB taxonomy): domain Bacteria; phylum Pseudomonadota; class Gammaproteobacteria; order Enterobacterales; family Enterobacteriaceae; genus Arsenophonus. Next base: position 118,255 of record JBHEQV010000003.1, on the reverse strand, counting down.
CAAAATAATAATGACCAATTTTATCTGCTAGTTTAGCAAAAATAATTATTTTACCTCATGGTGTTGCTTACAACTCGATGATACATTTTATTAATTTATTATAACCGCTATTAATAAAGATATTATATGAATCTACTCAAATCTTTAGCAGCAATAAGTTCTATAACTATGTTTTCCAGGATACTAGGATTTATTCGTGATGTGATCATCGCGCGTTTTTTTGGCGCTGGTGCGCCGACAGACGCTTTTTTTGTTGCTTTTCGATTACCAAATCTTTTACGTCGAATTTTTGCTGAAGGCGCATTTTCGCAAACATTTATTCCTATCCTTACCGAATACAAAAATCAGAAAGGTGATGAAGCTACTCGCACTTTTATTGCTTATGTTTCCGGTTTATTGACATTGATTTTAGCCATCGTTACATTATCTGGAATATTAGCGGCACCTTGGATTATTTATATTACAGCTCCAGGTTTTATTGATATATCGGATAAGTTTGATTTAACCGTTCGTTTATTAAGAATTACTTTTCCTTATATTTTATTAATTTCTTTAGTATCGTTGGCTGGTGCTATTTTAAATACTTGGAACCGGTTTTTTGTTCCTGCTTTATCACCTAGTTTACTTAATATCAGTATAATTATCTCAGTACTGTTGTTAGCACCATATTGTGAACCGCCTATTATAGCGGTAGCATGGGGAGTTTTTGTCGGCGGCATTTTACAGTTGCTGTATCAATTACCTTATTTACAAAAAATTGGCATGTTAGTTTTACCGCGTATCTCTTTTTATAATACCGGTGTATTACGAGTAATGAAGTTAATGGGGCCGGCAATTATTGGTGTTTCTTTAAGCCAGATTTCTTTTATAATTAATATTATTTTTGCCTCATTTTTACAATCAGGCTCTGTCTCATGGATGTATTATGCTGACCGATTGATGGAGCTCCCTACCGGTGTTTTAGGGGTGGCACTTGGTACCATCTTATTACCTTCTTTGGCAAAAAGTTTCTCAACCGGTGATAATAAAGAATATCAGCATTTGATGGACTGGGGGTTACGACTTTGCTTTTTATTAGCGCTACCTTGCAGTATTGGACTGGCTATTTTAGCTCAACCGTTGACTGTATCACTTTTTCAGTATGGCAGCTTTACCGCCTACGATTCAATAATGACCCAATGGGCATTAATTGCCTACTGTATCGGTTTAATGGGGTTAATTATCGTTAAGGTATTAGCGCCAGGATTCTATTCAAGGCAAGATATTGAAACACCAGTAAAAATCGCAATTATTACTTTAATTTTGACACAATTAATGAACATTGCTTTTATTGGTCCACTGAAACATGCTGGATTAGCCTTATCAATCAGTCTAGCGGCATACTTTAATGCTCTGATGCTTTATTGGCAATTACGTTGTCAGGCAATTTTTATCCCCTTAGCTGGTTGGGGGAAATTTTTACTCAAATTAATTGCTGCTTTAATTGTTATGGTAATGGTGTTATTGTTGATATTAAATTTTATGCCGTCGTGGGAATATGGAAATATGTTTATGCGGATAACTCGATTGTTATTGGTAGTTTTTGCAGGAGCAATAAGTTATTTTGCTGCATTATTTATTTTTGGTTTTCGTTTGCAAGACTTTTTTTACAACAGACTATTTAATTAATTTAATGACAAATAAATCTAGTTAAGTGATCCTTAGTAAGGTGAAAAAGTATAAACGCGTTCTTCATTACCAAACGAAACTGGTAATGTCACTGATTTTTTAATTTAAAAATAGTATTGGCACTAGACAGAATTGGTGCGTCCGAGTGGACTCGAACCACCGATCCCCACCATGTCAAGGTGGTGCTCTAACCAACTGAGCTACGGACGCAATAAAAATTCTATCGCGATAATCTGGAAAAGGATATTAACGGGTAGTTGCCATTCTAGCAAGAGAAAAATATAATTTTACCTATAACTTCTCGTATTTAATGCTATTCAGCATAGAAAAGAAATTTTTTTAATAGTTAGGAAATTGAATCGTAATTTAATTCAACACCAAAGATATTTTTTAATAAAAGGAGATAGAAATACATTATTTAGTTGGGTCTGCTATAAGTGAAAATTTCATCAGATAGTGTGGGTTTTAATATAATCCCTAATTTTATAGATATTAATCCTAGTAATTGACTTAATAACCATCGTTTTTCCACTTCATGTATTTTCTGACAATAATTCTATTGTCTATTTTCGACTATGAGTGTTGGTAAAAAGTAATCTGGGTCGCTACACAGAATATATTTTTATGGAGCTTTTTGTACGCAGTAACTCTTTTATCATCAGAAGAAAAATTCTATTTTTCAGATTTTTTAGAGGTCTTTATCTCTAACTATTTATATATCTTCGGTAATGGTGTGTCTTGTTTATGATTTAAAATAAATTATAGTAACGAACAATTTTAAAATGTTTTGTCAAAATATTGCTTATATATAGTGCCTTATCATTTCTTCTTGTGTTAGTCTCTACTTATGATCTTATTAAGTACAGTGGTCATAGTAATGACAATCCAACCACCTCTTGTAATGTCAGAGTTTTGATGCGGATATCGAGACGTTTAAGGTAGCGCTACAGGTATTTTATTCTATACAAGACTAATTTTATCTTTTTAACGAAGTGCACCTTCCAGTAACGTCATTACTATTCTTTCAGATAACGCTGCCACTGATTCCTAATGTGTAGATATGCCAAAGACTAGGAAACATGGGATTTATCAGGTTATCACTGTAATATATCAGTAAAATAACAGGCCCCTCACCAGATTTTTGGCTACTCTTTTTAAGAGCAATTTACGCTATACAGGATATTTAATATCCAGACTGGCCACAGAGTTGACGAAGACATGAGTAGATAGATGTTGATTGAGTTGTTGACCATAAGTATGAAATGCACAGAAAATACCAATTTTGATACCTTATTTGTCTGCCTACTTCAGTATAGCACGGATATCGGTGCGAAACAGAGCCTTAAGTAGCGGCTACACTTATTATTGAAAAAGGTCAAAGGAAATAGGTATGGTGAAAATAATATCTTACTAGTTATAACAATCGGGAAAAAATATTAACCTGTTGTACTAATCACTTTTTAGTGGTTTTTAAGCTATATGATCCGCAAGTTTTTGATTTATAGTTTTAGAAAAACAGCCGTAAAAACACATTCAGAATAGGTACAACAGTTAGCGCCGAACAAAAACCCCATGGCATAAAAATTGTCGCATACAAGGATTCCCTGTGCTCTACAGATAGGATGTGTCCAAGAACTGATGCTTTTTATAGCATTTTTTTAAGAAATTTATTCCAGCCATCGTTAATAGTAAGAAGTAGTTTGCCAGAACGAGAAGAGAAGGATATAAATTGGAATAAATTAAACCCTATAGGTATATCATTTGCTAATGAAGTAGAAATGGTCATCGTGTCCAAATTTGTATTCGTAAGGTTTATTAAGCCAAATTATCTGTATAATTCTCCATGGAGCAAAAGAAATAGGAATAATCTCAATTCTGTATAGGTATGAATTTATCAGTAAGCATACTTTCAATTATTACTTCTTAAATATAGTTATATCCAGTGTTATCGGTTTTGTGGCTAGGTTGAGGTTGAGGTTTGCTCAAAACTACGGATAATATATCATTGTAGGGGGGATAATACTGTGTGACAATAATAGATAATAAAGAGCTTTGAATAATAATGCAGTATAATAAGAGAAATTAAGAGTGAGTCACTTTGATTTACCGTTTTTACGTTTTATTGGGGCTTATTTGATATATTTAGATTAATTATTGAAAAATTAGCTATGATAATAAAGGTTGTTAATTTCCTTATAGAACAATTTATAGCTAATTCTATATTTGAATTGTTATGGTTAAAACAATTTTCCCTAGGTCTAGGGGTCAGATAATTTGATAAATAAAACGATCCTCCGCTATGGAATCTATTTAGTCCATCTTTTTAATCGTCTGATATAACAGTTCATATTTTAAATGTAGAATTTTTTAGCAATAAATATTTGCTTATCTAAGCTTTATTAGGCTATGCTAACTAATTTATAGGCGCTAGCGAAGGTTTAGTACCATAGTTCCATCTGAAAAAGATGGACTCTTTATCGATGATTATCTCAAGAAGATAATCAACATACTCTGCATTAAACTCTTCAATAATCTCATAGATCGCACATGACCCTGTAGATCTCGGGTAATTAAGACTGCGATTCGTTCTTTTTTTATCTAATCTTTTTTCATTTTTTAGCTTTGCCATATTAGATTTAACGCTTCTCTTTAAAGGATTTATAGAAAATGTTTCGTTGACTTTAATAATACCACTTAGTGTATTTATATTGATTGTCATCGCTAAGTCTAGATGGATTCTAGGATAATATATAAATTTTTTAAAATATGTTTGTGTATTATATTTATGTTGTAATAATAGATAAAAAAGAGCTATTTGGGATTTAAAATTTTTTTCTTTATAATAGAAATTTCTTATTTAGTTTTAAATATAAAATAGAATAAAATAATTAGTATAATAAAAATACCAATAGATATGCTATATTACATATGTTATTGGAGTTTCCAACTAAATTGGATAAAATATTTGTTTAATAATTGTTTTTGTATAAAGTATGAATTTTCATATGCAATAGATATCAGTTATTAAGAATATTCAACGTTAATTTATCATTAAATTATTTTTGTTTAATAGTATTAACTAATCAATTATACTACAAAATTATTTAATTTTATTTTTTATTTTAAATTTAAAGCAATTAATATGTAATTTTATAATCTTTATATAGTTACACTATAATTAGATATGTATCTAAATACTTCTATTCTTTAAATATTATTGATATTAATTAATTTAATACAGTTAAAAACACGATTGTAAGTTTATAATTGATAGATTATATAGATTAGTATTTAATTTAAAATAGGTTAAAATAATTTATTATTTTAATATATAAAAATATGATTCACTTAATACAATCTCTAACTTATAGAAGTTATTTTTTTTAATTTTAGTTCATAATTTAATCAATTATATATTTGATAGGATGTCTGTTATAAAAAATTTTTAAATAATCTTTAATTTGCATTTACCACAATTATGTTTTTATAAAAATAGTTTATCTATGACTAATAGATATTAGATATAATGCTTTATTAAAAATGGGTATTTTTTAATTAACTTTATTTTTAATAAAGTTTAAGAATTTAATTTTACTATGTTGAAATAATTAGATTTAAAAAAAACTAATACTATTTTTTATCATTTAAAGGTGTTTTGTAGTACTTAATTATTAGTTTGTTTACTAAAAATAGCTCCTTAATAGATATTCTTAAATTAGCTAGGTAATAATAAAGGCTTTGTTATGAATATTAATTGTTTAGTCACGAATCATTATATAAACCCCTCACCCTCGTAACCACCTCTATTCATGGAATAGAGAACTACTAAGGGATATAGTTAAAGGCAAAATTATTATGATAAGGCTCCATCATCATATAACTCAAATACCTAAAATTAGGGTTGCTATTTAGACAGAATAAAGCTTGATTTTACTTTAGCTAAACGTTATAAGTTTTAAACTTTAGCTTTTCTAAATGGCAAAAACGAGATTATGTTGATATTATAGTCATATTTTCCATTATTTGCCGATGATGCAGTTGGTCACTCAAGAAGTCGTAGTAGTTTCCATGTAAAAAATATTTTTTATTTTCTTTGTCTGGACGAAAGCCCTATGTAATTTTCTTAACCCTGTTATATCTTGATATGCTATGGATTGCTGTATTAGGCAGCAAGGAGGGATAATTTTAATAAAATTTTTCGTTAAATTAGGCAAATAAGCACTGAAAGTTGTCATATAAAGCGTTTAAAAGCTACGAGCTAGGTTATTCCTGCACGTAGATTTGAATATCTTCTGAAAATACCAAATAAAACTTCACAACGTTATCTTTTCATGGAAAAGATATTCACGCAGTCGATAAGTTTTTATCCATCTTTAAATAAGTCCAAGACTGCGGACAATGCTCGACGCTTCTTACCTGATCTTAACTGTGAGTATATCCAATGGATATGTATTGCTATTTACTAGACAATAACAAAGAATTTATAACCGCCTTTTTAGTCTATGAAAACGTTCAGTTACCGAAAAACAGAAATTTGACAGTTTGTGTGCAGAGCTTGATTATGGAATATGAACTTAGTTCGCTGCTGGATTCTCAAATGAATGGTATTTCCTAGGTCGATTTAATCGATGCATGGAAAGGATGATGAACTACAAATCCATCATTTCAATTTTAGTCAAAAGGTTGAGATCACTCTGCATTCATATGTTTTAGTGTACAACCAGGAATTACCTCAATCAATATTGGCTAATAAAACTCTATTGCAGTCTATGAAATAATTTGTTTAAAGTTAAATTTGAATTATTCAAAGAACCTACTATTTTCCAGGAAAATAGTAGATAGTAATTTTGGCATTTAGAGGTAACCTATTACGCGGAATATTTATTCAGATACTGCAAAATCTATCGAAGTTTTTAACACTAATTAAACGGATTAAATTTCATATTTAAGATTAATGGATAGTATTAAATAGTCAAATATTAAAAATATTATTACAGTGTACTAATATTCAAGGAAAAGTCAATATTAATGTTGATGTAATTTTTAAATTAAACTATTACGAATAACCAGGTTAGAATTGAATTTATAATCCTGCGACTTCAAGCGTTAGTTTATGACTGAAATATGAAAATTAAATCATATTTAAAGTTAATAATTAAAAATTAGATAGAAAGTTATGAAAATATTTTTATTAATTAATGGAGAGATATTATATTTAAAATTCTAGTTAATAAATTATTTTATTAGTATTTTATAAGGATATTAGTAATTTACTGCAATTAATTTTAAAAGATATAAATCTTATTATAAATATTATGAGTATAAAAAGGAATTTATAATAATTACAATAGAAAGTAAAAATAAAGAAGTATTCTTATCAATAATAATTATTTAGTTACTGTTTAAAGATTAAAGTTATTTCGAATAAAGTAACAGTTATCTGGATGTAATTAACTTGTCAGAGATTACAATCTTTATTTTAAAACCATGTATAATTAAAATAAGAGGTAGATTGCTTTATTTATCTTTAGATAAATAAGATATTAATTTTTTATTAGTTAATTTTTTTAAAAATTTAGCTTAAATTAAAAATAATATTTTAGTATTCAATGATAGGATGTATAAAAAAATGGATATTTTTATAAAACTTATCGCTTTACTTGCAGCAAGATTTGTAGATAGGTCTATATTTTAATTGTTATGGTTTTAAATAACTATTTCAGTCTAGATAATTCGGTAAATAAAACGATCAATCACAATCTAATTTACTTAGTTATTCTTTTAATTAGCTAAAATAGCTATTCACATTTTTAATATGAAATACCTTAGAAATAAATATTTGATTACATATTCTTATTATGTGATGCTGACTAATTTAATACTTACTAAAAAAAGTTTCGTACTATTTAATCCATCCAAGTAAAGGATGAGCTTTGATTGATGATCAGTTCAAAAATGACTCATACTCTATCTTAAACTATTCAAGAATCTAATCTCTACATGATCCTCTTAATCTCTGTCCATTAAGACCGAGATTTGTTTTTCCTTTTATTTTCTTTCTATCCCACGTTTTCTATCTTTCCTATGTGGAATATAACGCTTCCATTTAAAGGGTTTATAAAAAAATATTTCTTTATCTTTAACAATACCATTTAATTCATTTAATATTCCTGTCGCTTCTGGTACAAAGAAACCAGGAATTATGCTAATTTCTGATATATGAAAATTGGGGACTCCTGCTTATCTTGCTAATTGATTTCGTAGATGATATCAACAACAGAGAGATATTATGTACATGAAAGTCTACTCTATAGGTATCCACAAAATTAGATATTACCTCTGGCCCATTGCATGAACTCATTCGTAATGCTACTAGGAATGTTATAGACACCGCTGTCAAGACGGTGTTAGAAGCCATGAGTGCAATAATATGCTCAACCGCCATTTTGTCGATGGACGTCCATTCATCATCCGTAACGATTATTTTACACAATGAAGCAATACAGATAAGTATTTGCGATGTTGAAATTAAAGTGCCTAAGGTTATGGGATTACAGCGGTAACATAATATATCTCAACAGCTAGCGTTTTACCCTCTCCATCTAAGCGTGCAAAAATATCAAAAAGTTGCTACCATAGATTTATACTCGCAAGTAAGAAAGATTATCCATCAGTGATTTTCACGAAGCCATAAAGGGCTTCTCGATAAGAAGGTACATGATCTTCTCTGTAAGTACTATCAGCAGATTAAAACAGCAATGCTTTGAAGAACACAGGGAATTGCATTTGTATAATTTAAGCAATATATGTTACGTTTATTTTCTTGCCCAATGGGGAATATATCGAACTATTAGAAAAGCTGATCACCTCAGCTACCGATAAAATCGGCGGCACAGTATACATGGATGCAATGAGCTCGTTTCTATTAAAGATAGTTATTAGGAGTCATAAGCGCACTGTGCGAACTTCTTAATTTCCTGCAAGCACGTGACTTAACTATATTTTCAGTCTTGAGTTGGCAAGGTGCTGCCATTAGTTTTGGAATTCAATAGGGAGAATGTTCTCGGATATGTAACAGCAACGCTATTGGGATCATGTGGATACATAAAATAGAAATGTACTGTCTTTACTTCAAAAAGGTATTTAACACCGAAGGTTAAGTCTATCCTTCTGGAGTTTTGGTAGCAGAGAGACTTGACACCGCTAATAAATCCCTTGATATTTTGTTGATAAGGTTTCAGTGTATTCTCCAGCGATGGAAAAGTTAAAGAAATATAAATAAGAGCTGATGCTAATTCTTGCCTTTTCATCAGTACAGTGTGGATTAAAATAAGAACGCTGAATCCGATTAAAGTGGCTTTTTCGACAGTGTGAGGCTATGAAGCTTACGTGGAAAGCACTATTTTTCGAGAAAATAACCTTTTCAATGGTATTTAAGATGCTCTCTACTAATAAATCTGGAGATATCTAAATGGTGTTGACCTCTTTGTGTTGGGGATATCTCCTCATCCCTAGTTGGTAAACAGTATGAAATTTTAAGAATGGAGAACAGATTTACGAAGCATCAGAGCAAAGTCTGGATTGCTACCCATTATATTTGCTAATAACTCCAATGAGATAATATCTAGTTTCTTGGATATCTGTAAACTATCCTTTTCATCTTATATCATCTCTACGTTTTTGAAATAATTCACGAAATTGATCATCAAGGGATGCACTAGGATCTTCAAAACCCTATCCACCAGATAATGAGCATAACTCTTGACAAGATAGCCATAATTACTTATATTGTTATTAGCAATTTGCATATCAGTATATTATTCATTTTTGTGATGAAATAAAAAGTAACCTCTTCGTGAGTTAAAAAATGGCTTGGCCAACTATTCTAATTTTTGATTCTGGTGTTGGTGGGTTATCCGTTTATCGTGAAGTCAGACAGTTATTGCCAAATTTATGTTATATTTATGCTTTTGATAATGATGCTTTTCCTTATGGAGAAAAGGGCGCAGAATTTATTATTGAACGCATTACCCGCTTAATCGATAAAATTCAACAAAAACATGCCTTATCAATAGCAATAATTGCTTGTAATACAGCAAGTACGGTCAGTTTGCCTGTTTTAAGAGCGTATTTTAAATTTCCAATTATTGGAGTTGTTCCTGCAATAAAACCAGCAACGAAATTAACACGTAATGGGATTATTGGATTATTAGCAACCAAGGTAACCGTTAGTGAAAACTATACTAGAGAACTTATCGAACGATTTGCCGTTGATTGTAAAGTTGAGATGATTGCTTCATCAGAATTAGTTGAATTAGCAGAAAAAAAACTTCATGGTCAAATAATCTCAAAAGAAGCGCTATTGCGTATTTTAAAACCGTGGTTAAAAATGAAAAAACCCCCTGATACTATTGTTCTTGGCTGTACGCACTTTTCGTTATTGTCTGGAGAACTAAAAGAAGTGTTGTTTGAAGGGACTACACTCATTGATTCTGGCACTGCAATTGCCAGACGAGCAGTTTGGTTAATCAATAATAATCAAAATTTGATTTTGACAAAAAATAAAAATATTAGTTATTGTACTAAAATAGATATTGAAGCTGAAAAGCTTATTTCTGTATTGATAAATGAAGGCTTTAACCAGTTAAAAAAAATTTCTATTTAATCTGATTTATTGAAATATAAAGTAAATCAGACAATTTTTTAAAAAAATGGTTGTTAGCGCGGCATAAAAGTATCTATAATGTAGATACTTTTCACCACTGATTAAAGATAATAATTAGATTTTTAGTCAGTGAAGTAATTGATAAAAAGAAAAATAAAAATAACTACTATATACACTTTACAGGTAAAAGTGTAGCATACTATATTTCGTAACTAGAGTCCTATACTATCTAACAATTAATTAGACAATCTATATAAAGAATTGCTTCACAAGACAAAATATCATCAAAAATATTTAACTTTAAACTCTTGAAGAGAAATAAAATAATTAGTTCATAATATCAACTATTAAAACTAATAAGCAGTAACGCTACTTTGAAGTAGCGTACTGGCAAGTGAAATAAAATATTGATAAAATTATCTGAACTAAAAAGGCTTTTATAACTACTCAAGCATTCTTGAGCATCAAGTTTTTAATTGAAAAGTTTAATCATGTTTTAGATTAAATGTTAACAGAAACAGGCTATTGTAACATAAGCAAATTGAGCTGGCATTAGAGAAAGCTTGTTCTCTTTTCGATGATCAGCAGAAGCGACAGGTGAATAAGGTATAGGAATCTATCCCAAAGAGACGGATAATAACTATCAGAGTAGCGATTAACAAGGATTATAATATATTAAGGAATAGTAAGATAGATGGGGTAATTTAGCCTAATATCTTCAGATATTAACTTATATGAGATTATATAAATAGGTGAAAAAAAGTTTTAGCTAGGCGAACGATCTTTAGATAATCTAAGAAGATCATCAGCCGCATTGGGACTGTGAGATACGGTCCAAAGGCTCTTACTGGGGGGAGGCTTCAGTGGAAAATATTGCAACAGGGTGTGGGAAGCCTTTATTTCAGGGATACCGAGTGCATGAAGAAAACCTTTAAATTGTAAACTGTTTTCAGTTATATGTAAAGGTAAAAAAAATTAATAACTTTAGAAGTTTATATTATCGATAAAAACACTGTCAGTGAGACGGAAATCCGGTGCTAACTTTGTGCTAGCAGCCCATAACAATACAGAGGATGCAAGGGTTAATCGAAATTACTGAGCGTAAAGAAAAATAGCACACAGTCGATTAATTAAGATTAGATTATAAAATCCCCTAGTGTTTAACTTTCGGGGATTAAGGCTGATTAGCTAGAGTTTTGTATAGGAATAAAATTTTATATGTAGTGGGGAAATGCCTATGGATTCGAGAGGAATATCAATGTTTAAGAAGGAGGAAAGCAAAATTAAATATCCTAATAATAGGATATAAACAATGTTAATTTGTAGGCGTGGTTTGTGGTTTAAAACTACGGTAACAGTAGTTAACGTGTTAAATCGACAACCTGGAATTACGGATGTATGATTAAAACTTAAATAAGTTGACTAGTAACTCAGTCCTAAGCGATTAAAGATGTAGCTTAATATTTATACAATGCAAAAAAACTTATATACTTTTGCATATCTAGAGTAGTTTATTAGAAATAAAAGACTATCTCCAGAGGAGATGAGTGATGCAGGGTTGCAGTTATCTTGTGTTGTGAAATATTTGGTTAATCTCCATAACGAGCAACTATTACCTTTTGTTGCTAGTTATTCGGTCTGGAATTCAAAGAAGACTGCCAATGATAAGGAAGGTGGGATGAATCAAATCACCCATGGATTATGATTAGTACTCACTTATGTTAGTAAGAACGTATACAAAGAGATAGAAGCGGAACTTAGAAATTGTATCGAAAAGTCTGAATTGAAAATTTAAAACTTGACTTTCTGAAGTAAAGATTCTTAGTAATTGCATATCAGCATTTTGTAGTAAATATGTTAATAGATCTTATACATACTGCCAGTTATGTCATAGGTGTGATTGTGAACGAAGTAGATAAACTCAACCTTTTGATTAGTCGTTTACTATGTTGCAAGTCAATGACTGGAGTGAGCTCGTAATAAGGTAAGCAATAAGAAAATCTGTGGTTGGTAATATCCTAATCTTAGATAAATTCTAAGTGAGTATGCAGATTATCTGATAAAAATAGAGAATAAAGCCAATCTAAAATTGGTTGAAAATATTGTAGTCCCCTTCGTCTAGAGGACTAGGACATCGCCCTTTCACGGCGGTAACAGGGGTTCGAATCCCCTAGGGGACGCCACTTTGGTAAAGTTAGAAAGGTTACGTATCAACATTTTAGTGCGGTTATTGTGGTGATTGCGATACTTTTAGAAATAATTTTTCTTTCTGACTAATGATTACTTAATAATGATTAAGTTACTTCAACAAGCTGATTTAAGCATAATGCTCTTTAACAATATGGAAAAGTTGAACATTGAAACACATACTATTAAAAGTGTGAAACTCTTAAAACTCTAATCAGTTAGATTTTTATTATAATGACGAAAAGTATTATGAATGAGTAGTTAGCAATTCAGCCTTAAAATGGGTTAAACGTACAGAAAGTACAACATACATTAAATGTGAGTATTGCAGAGTACACTACACAATAAAGAATTAGTAAACCGCATCCATAATAAAAAAAAAGACTTTTGATTATGAGCTTAAGTGAATTAATCGTATACAGTAGATTCTTAGACAGATAATAGACGATGAAGAACGGACTAATTTGAAAAATCTACGGTCAGATGAGTATGACTATCAGTTCTGATGATGTTTAATGGGAAAACCTATTGCATTTATATATTATCGTTTCATGAACTCATAATCAAATGAGTCGGACTGGGTAACTAAAACATCTTACTATTTCGAGAAAATAAATCAAACGATATTTTCCCACGTAGTGGTGAAGAAAACGAGGGAGCGTCTCAGAATCAATATTGCTATTTACATAGCAAGAATGGTATAGAAAAATCAGAAATAAAGGGTGATAGCCCGTATCTAAAGGTATTAAAGTAAAGTGATCTCGAAGAATAAGGCGGGGAGATACGTGTTGTCTTTTCTGAAATATGAGGAACCATATTCAAAGGCTAAATACTTCTGACCAACCAATACTGAATCAGTATTCTGAGGAAAGGTGAAAATAACCCAGGCGAGGAGAGTAAAATAGAACCTGAAATCATGTATGCACAAGTAGTGGAGTGTTATCACTTAAGACCTCGACTTATATGGTAATAGGATATCATAATAAACTAGCATAGGTTTACTAGAAAGACTGGTTAGTTTTTATAACCCACAAAATAGTATACTAAGAAGTATACTAGCAGTGTAAGCTAATAAAGCCTTAAGATTGACAGGTCAAAGCTAAGCGGGGCATTTTGAGGATGGGATGACTGCGTACCTTTCTATATAAAGGTTAGCGACTTATATTTTTTAGAAAGGTTAACCGCATTAGGGAAGCCGTTAAATGGGTGTTAAGTTGCAGGGGTATAGACCTGAAATCCAGTGATCTAATAATGTGGATAGAGGTTCAAGGTTTAGTAACACTAACTGGAGTACCTAGCCGACTAATATTGAAAATTATCGGATGACTTGTAGCTTAGGATAAAAATGCCAATTAAGCCGGGGGAGATTGCTGGTTATACACAAAATCTATTTAGATAGAGCTTTGTGAATTCATTTTTTTAGTAAAAAAATGCTTCAGTTAGGAGGTTATTCCCACTTACCAATATGGATTCAAACTTATGAATACCGAAAAAGATAAGGTCGGGTGCTAACATTCGTCTTGAAAAGGAAAGCAACTTAGACTATCAGTTAAGGTACTAAAGTTATGGTTAAGTAGAAAACAAAATGGGAAGGCTTAGACAATCAGGATGTTGGTTTATAAACACTCATTTTTTAATGGATGAGTAATAGTTTACTGGTCAAGAGAGTCTGACTGCGCGGAAGATGTAACAGGCAAAACTATGTACTGAAGCTTTTTTCGGCATAAACACTAAGTGTTGATGGGTATTTGGGAGTGAGTGTTCTGTAAACTGTAGAAAGTGGATTTAAGAGATATACTGGAGATATCAGGAGTGCGAATGCTGACATAAATAACGACAAAGAAGATAAAAAACCTGTTTGTCGAAAGATAAATGGGGTTTCCTGCTAAACATTAATCAGGTAGGGTAAGTCGACTCCCTAATGTGAGGCTAAAAATCGTAGTTGATGTGAAACGGATTAATATTCCCGTACTAAGTAGATACGTCAAAATTTGGAGACCCGTATAAGGCTAAGCTATCCTGGAGACTGATGTCTAGTTTTAAGCAGTTGGCTAAGTTATTGCAGGGAAATCTACACTACTATAAGACTGAAGGGTGTTGACTAAGCCAATAAGGTGGTTAAGTAGTTGACGCCCAGCTTTCAGAAAAGCCTCTAAGTGATAGGTAATCCTTAATCGTACCACAAACCGACATAGGTAATTAGATAAAGAATACTCAGGTGCTTGAAAAAACTTTGGGTGAAGGAAGGTAACTAGGGAAAATAGTGCTGTAACTTCAGGAGAAGTTATGTTGGAATTAGGTGAAGGGGTCTTACATCTAGAGCTAATTTCAGTCGCAAATACCAGATAGCTGAAACTGTGTATTAAAAATACAGCACTATGCAAACATGAAAATGGATGTATACGGGGTGTGGCTCCAAGGCTCTTATACTGGAAGATTAATTGATGAAATAAAGCGTATCAGGTAAAGCTCTTAATCGAATTCTCAGTAAACGTCAGTCGTAACTATAACGGTCTTAAGGTAGACAAATTCCTTGTCAGATAAGTTTCAGACCTGAACGAATGGCGTAATGGCGTAATGATGATCAGACTGTCTCCACTCAAGACTCAGTGGAATTGAACTTGCTGTAAAGATGCAGAGTACCAGGGACAAGACGGAAAGACTCCGTGAACTCTTTACTATAGCTTGACACTGAATATTAAGTCTTGATGTGTAGGATAGGTAGGAGGCTTTGAAGTATAAGCTGCTAGTTTATATGGAGCCAAAGTTGAAATACCACCCTTTAATGTTTGATCTTCTAACTTTATGTCCGTAATCTAAGTTGAGGAGAGTGTCTAGTGAATAGTTTGACTGAGTTGGGTCTTCTTCCTAAATAAGAAGAGAAGAGCACGAAGGTTATTTAATCACGGTTGGATATTGTGAGGTTAGTGCAAAGGTATAAGCCAGCTCAACTGTAAGGCGTGACGGCGTGAGCAGATACGAAAGTAAGTTTTAGTAATCCTGTAATTCTGAATGAAAAGGCCATCGCTCAACGGATAAAAGAGTACTCCGGAGATAACAGGCTGATATCTCCTAAGAGTTTATATCGACGGCGGTTGTTTGCCACCTCGATGTGGCTTATCATACCCTTTAACTGAATTAGGTCCCAATGGTATTCCTGTTCGTCATTTAATGTAGTATGCAAGCTGAACTTAAAACGTCGTAAGATAGTTCCATTCCTATCTGTCCTGGGCGAAGCTGCTTCTAGTACGAGAAGGAAGACTGCGGAGTGGACACACTACTTTGGTGTACAGGTTGTCATGCAAAATGACATTGCCTGGTATCTAAGTGCGGAATAGATAACCACTGAAAACATCTAAGTGGTAAACTTGCTTAAAAGATGAGCCCTTCCTTTTCAGGAAGAGGCAATAAGTGGTGTTCGAGACGAGGATGTAGATAGACTATATATATGTAAGCGTAGTGATATGTTAAGCTAACCAGTACTAAATAACCCAGAGAGGTTTAACCTAACAACATCGAATGTGCTTAAGTAGAGAAAGAATTTTAGCTTGACGATGCTTAGGAAATCAAATTGCTTGTAAGCTACAATTGAAAGCATATATTATCCTAAGTAGGAGATAGCAATAGTTTTTTCTTTTTAACTTAAACACCTAATATAGATATATAAACCCTAGGTTTGGCTTAATAACTCTCATTTTATTGTATGTATTCTTTTTGATAAGAATACCGTTACCTGCTTGCTAAGCTGCAGGTCGATAAAAATAGTAGTATCGCCTACATAAAATGCGTTTGCACATATCTGTGCGCAGGAATCCTTTCATCAGAAAGGAAATCTCTATTTTTTCAGTTTTTTAAGCCTTTATTTTCAGGTCTTATACATCTTCGATAAGAGTGTATCTTATTTATGATTCGATAAGAATCTATAGTAACGAGCATTTAAAATGCTTAGTCGGAATATGACTAATATAAGTCCTATCATCTTTTCCTGCAACAGGATCTGATTATCACCAATATTATTTAGTCTACTAATCATAGTAATCATAGTAATCATAGTAATTATAGACAACCAGCTTCCCTCAGTAATGTCGAATTTTTAATGTGGCTACCGGAATTAAGGGGTAGTGCCAGATGCATTTAATGCTATATTATCCAACGCCTTTCCCATTTTTTAGTGATATGCACTTTCTAATAAAAGTCGTATACTGCATCTTCAAGTAGACGCTCCTACTAATTTCCTGGATGTATATGCAAAAAAACCAGAAGACTATTAATATTTATCAGGTCATAGTTATAACGACAACAGCATGATAACATCGCTTCTATAGACCGAAGTTAATTAAAGTTGTCAAAACCCATAAGGGTGCAAAGGACAGAATATACTAATTTCGATATTCTGTTTAGGTCCCTATTTCAGTATACCACAGAGTGGTAGCGCGAAATAAGCTCTTGAGTCACAGCTAGTTATTGTTAATAATAAAGGCAAAGGAGATGGAATATAATTGAAAGTTATGAATCTATGATCTACCACCGCTCCGTGGATTTAACTGCATGATTTGCAGGCTTTTGATTTACAGTCTTTAGCAGAAATCCTGCTATTGGGGGAATCGTTCAAGAGAGTAACGGGTAGTAGCGTATTGACATCTATGCAACAAAGTTCTATAAGTAAAGCTCTGTTCTATAGATAAAAGATAGATGAGTTAATAATTTTAACATATCTTTAAATAAAGATATTACAGAGCTAATGAATGTGAAAAAGCAGTTTAGTTTGAGCTGTATAAAATATGGATCTTGGTAAATTACTCTCTTTGGTAGCTTTGTCAGAAAGATAGAAATTATTATCTTATCTCTACATTTGTTAAGTTTACTTTGTCAGTAAACTTTGTGTTTGTCCTAATTGGGGTAAACAGAACGGAGATTATCTATAGGGGTTACCTATAGATAATGAATTTATTAGCAAGTATGTTGTCAATTATTTTCCCTTAATTGCAAGTTACATCCATCGGGAATTGGATTGGAGACCTATATGTTATCAAAACTTGAAATAATCAATACTAGAAGCGGATAATACTTCAGTTCAAAACTTATAGAGGTTTACTTTTTAAGCTGATAGAAAAAGTAGCTAACTATAATTACTTTCGGGTGGAAAGTAAAATTATAAATCGCTAAAACTCTTTTATCACTCAATGTTAACATAAATCTGCGTGTCATTAGTTGATATCAATGCCAATTTATCAGATAATGGTAGATTCATGTTTTAATCTACTAATTCCACTTTATTCTGCTTATATTGTCACAGTGAATATGTAATTGCAAAATTTCCAATTACAGAAAAACATTTAACAATATTACTGGGAAGTCCTATTGCAAAACTACATTACAAGGATAAATGGTTTAGTTATTTTCGATGTATATTGAATAGTTTGATTTTTACGTATAGTCAGAGAAACAAATAAGTATTAATTTGAAACAATCTTTAAATATCAGCATATCAGGATTGATTTCTTGGTTCAGCGACAATGGCAACATAAGTGCACTAACTGCTATTGTTTAAAATCGATGAAATATTTTCTCTGATTCTTTAAAAAAAGAATTTATACTCCATCTAGAAGGTGGAAAACGCGGAAGAAAATAAGAAATCGTATCTTTAATCGTTCGAAATCAATAGAGTTATGGTGAGAAATGAGATTATTAAGAATTTAATACAAAGTATGTTAGTCGTTTTCTTGAGCCAATCATAAATAAAGAGTTCATGCTTTGCTCAAAGAGATCTCTAAATGGTACGAAATATTTTCTAGCGAGTATGAAATTAGTTACTATATTTCTAATATAGATAATGGTAATCAGAGAGTTATTTATAAAGAATTTCATATTAAAAATATGGACAGTTATATCAGACGATTATAAGGATAACTTAGTAGATCCAATGGAATGGGCTTTTTATTTATTGAATTATCTGGCTTGGAAAAGTTTGAAATAATAATAATAATTGAAATACAAACGTCGCTATAAATTCTTCTACTAGAAAGCAAGGAATATTTAGCAATATAGCTAGAAATTAACATATTGTAAAGTATAAAATAGTACTAAGTTTCATGGACATCTCCGAATTAAAACCTGGTTGTGTTGCTCACGTATAGCATTGTACTATGTTCTTTTGAGATTGGATTCTAAGGATTTATCTGAGAGAGTAAGGCGAGAACTGTATGTGAGGAGGAATGAAAGAGAAGTCGATAAGGCAGAGAAATAAAATAGAATAAATAAAAATTATCAGGCAGCAGCAAGCGCGGTTCTATTCCACCTAAACCTCATGTCAAACTCAAAAATGAAATGTTGTAAAAGCTTATAGTAATTTGTTTGTGTGAGTTCCTTCCATCTAAGGGAAGGAAGAGCTATTAGTTTTTAAATTAAAGTCTAGTAGAAAATAAATCCAGGTGGTGCGATAGTTCAGTTAGTTAGAATATTAACCTAATATTCTGGAGTTCCTGCATATTACGGGTTTGAGCTACCCGTCTGGTTACGCACTACATTCCACCTATTAGGGGCGTAGTTCAATTGGTAGAGCACCGGTCTCCAAAACCGGGTGTTGGGAGTTCGAGTCTCTCCGCCCCTGCTATTTATGGCTTTATAATAATTTTATTAAAGATAAAAAATCTCAGTTAGTTAACTAAGATCTTATTACTCGTCTAAAGTTATTTAGATATTCAGTTATTAAACTTGATGTATTTTGTCCTATTTTTTATAAATGGTAAAAATTAAAGATTATCATTGTTTTATAACTTTTCAGTTATGAAAAATTTTTTGTTAATAAATAAAATGTAACTAAAAGTTACATTTTATTTATTAACAGTTAGTTTTTTTAATAAATGTTTTTATATGGTTTATAACCAAATACCATAAATTGGTTTGCTATACACAACTTTTGATAGCATTTCTAATTCTTAATGTTGATTAAGTCAATAAATTTGTGAAACATCAGAGATTTTGTTTAGTATAATAGCTACCTGCATAAGATTAGGTGATATTATTAGTTTAATGTCGGAAGTTTTTAACTAAAAATAATTTTTAGTGATATTAAAATCAGAATTCCAATTCAAGTTTAGTGTAACTGGATCTTGACAGAATTAATTTTTTATTTATTTTTAATTAAAATTTGATTTCATCAATGATAATGCTTTCAAAATAATCTATTTTTATGTGTTTTGATTGCGATAAATTAATAAAGTTTGAGTGAATGATAGAAGCTGTCTTATTTAAGAACATAGGTAGGGAAGATCCCCCTTGCATTCAAGATGCATGCTTTTTCTATTTTTGATAGATAATTTGTATTCACTTAAATAAGTGGTCTACCGTAGTGATATTATGGGTTTATTTAAAATTCTCTATTTAAGAATAGAGCAGTATTCACGCAATTTTTAAAATTTTAATCTTAAGGATTTAAATATTTTTTTATAGAATGTGATTGCTAACTAATTACTGCTGGCCATAATAAGTATGGCATTGGAAAGATAGCAGTGTTCTAGATGATAAAAATCTTTATCACAAGAATCATTTTTATAAAATAATCCTCAAGCTTTATTCTTGTCATGGTATTTTACTATTAAAAAGAAGCTCAGTTATTAAAATGTAAGATAAAGTTTTCAATGAACTTAATTTATCTAATCGTTAACTTTAAACAGGAGAAGAAAAATTTTTATCACTATATGTCGTAGTGAATGGTAACCTATGATAACAGAAGAAAAGTATGCTCTAAACATATGATTTATATTATCCTACCTAAATTTTTGATATCTTATCTTATAGGTATTCACAATTGAACTTCCTTTAAAAAAAAATATTAATATTTATGATTATTATTATCATAGATCTAAAAATAGCTTTAATATCCATTTATTATTTAATATAGGTTTATAACTATAGTTATATTCATTTTTGATGAATTGGATTTCTGGAAATGCTGTCGTATCCAGCTAATTCATCTATAAGATGAATTCAACAACAGAGAGATAATATAGAATAAAAGTTTATCCTACAGGTATTCGAAAAATCAAATATTATCTATAATCCCTTCTATGAATGGATTCGTAACAGTGGTAGGTAGCTGATAGTAACGCTGTTGAACTTGGAGAGCCTCTCAACGGAATAATTTCAAAAACATAAACTCAAAGAGGACTCCGCTCTCTATCGACAAATATCATTGTACTGTTATTCGTAACGGTCATTTGTCATAACCAACTATACAAGACGAGTATTAGCGATGTTGAGACTATAAAGTTCTTAAGATCAGAAAAGATATTAACGACAACAGAATATGGTTTCAACAACTCGTTGCTTCCTTTCTGAAACGTGTAAAAAGCGTAGAAGAGATTCTACCATGCCTATCAAACTCCTAGGAAAATTTCTCCCACCGGTAATTTTTACGAAGCCCTGGGTTTTTCTCTATGAAAAAAGCACATGGTCTCCTACAATACCACACTATTGGCAGATTTAAAGCAGCGATAGCTTAAAATAGCACAGGCAATGGCGGTTACGTGATTTAAGCGACACTCCTAACGTTCATTTCTTGGTTTAAGGTTATATAAATAACCTACTATTTTATCAAATAAGCTGATCGCATATGTCTAATGTTTAATTATTGGTGGTACTGTTCATAGATGTAAATATTTTGTTGTAGTTAAGAATCGTTATTGGAATTTTATTAGTAAATCTGGTGTATGATGTGGTCATCAAACAAGCTGTATTTCACTCTTATGCTTCATAAATCTGTTCTCCATCCTTAAAGTAGATGTTGTTTATAGCCAAAGGCAGGAACTCAAAATCTACTTAGCTGATTCCAGCTCTTCTTAGCTGAAGAAGACAGATAAGATACTATAAATAGTTATTTTCCCGAATTATAGCGCTTCATAAATCGACTTCATGATTTCACTGTTGTAAAAAGTTGATTTAATCAGATTTTTTATTCTTATTAATGTCAGTGCACTGACAAAAAATCATAGAATGCAAGCCGTTTTTCTCAATCTTTCTCAAGCAAAGAAGATGCTGGAGAAAGATACTTCATTGAAAATTTGCCAGTAAAGTATCAATAGCTTTGTTGTATACATTGCGGCTATTTGCTAGCTAAATTTTTGGCAGATCATCTTTAATTTTCGGTGCTGTATGCCTATTGGAAGTGAAGCTAGCATATCAGCTATTTATGCATCCAATAACATTAGTGCTGCGTGCTCAGAAATATCTTTCGCCATTGCATTCCAAAAAATAAGGACCGTGTCCCTGTACAAAATCTATGAAATACGGTTAAGTTTCACGCTCTAAGGCAATTAAGAAGTTTGGTTCAGTTTCTAATTTTGATTCTTGATAAGCATCTTCTACCGTAACATAACTCTTTTATGGCCATACGCAGTGACACCAATAATGAGCAGCAGGCAAAAGCGATTAGCTTTACTGATGAAACGGTATTTATGCCTTAAGCCAAGAAATAAACATAGCGATATCGCTTAAATCAGGTAAACGGCATTGCTTATGCTATTCAAAGGCATCGATGTTTTAATTTGCTAATAGTGATTTTGAGACCATATGGTTTCATCAAGAGCCCCACAATAGTTACGTAAAAATCATAAGGGATCTAATTCGTAGGTATGGTATAGGAACTATTCAATGTTTTATACTATTCGGATAAAATAGCAGAATAAGCTGCTGAAGTTATATTCCATTGTTACCGCAATTCTTGATCTTAGACATTTTAAATATAAATATCACTAATACCAGCTTATATGGTTTTCGGTGGTAAATAACCATTATATCGTCGATAAGGTGGCATTAAGTATCTGCTAGCAGCATGAGCTTTTCAAGCTACGCATTAACATAGGGCTATCAGCTAGCCTGGCAGCATTATGGATAAGTTTATGCAATGAATGAGAATAATATCTCATTTTATAGATCTCTTAAGTAGACTTTTATGGTATATCATTTCTCTGTTGTTAAAATTATTTATGAAATTAATCAGTAGGATTGATACGTCACATTATCTCTAAAATCATATAAACTAGAAATTATCATAACTTAACTAAACTAGCAAATAGTAAAATACTTATAATAAATAATAAACGAAAAAACATATTATGTTTAGAAAAACACAATCGTTTCCATGTTTTAAATTTTTAGAACATAGTGTTTAATTAAAACAAATGAATTAACACTAAATTCTGTCGATGTTTAACTATTTAGTTAACTATTGATTAATACTAATTGCTGTTTTTTTAAAAAAGCGTTAAATTAATTCTAGTATCATATAATGATAATTATTATAATAATAATTATCATTAATTTTAGTATTCGTATGGTATCCATTTGCGGTGCTATCTTTGTTTTTTTATTTCTATAGTGGAAGTGTCTATGTCAATTCTTCCTAATCATCGATATAAAATTATTGGATTTTCAACAAAAATAAATCCTTCTTACCGTCAAAAGTTACTTTCTTTAGGCATGCTACCTGGATCTTTTTTTAATGTTATTCGTATAGCACCGCTTGGTGATCCTATTCAAATTGAAGCTCACCGTATGAATTTGATTTTAAGAAAAAAAGATCTTGCTTTACTGAATTTGGAGGACGATATCGGCAACAAAATGCTATAAAAATATTTTTGATAACTAAAAAGCTATTGCTTATTACTCATCTGACATAAAAACTATGAAATTATTAACTATTAGCCTTATTGGCAACCCTAACGTCGGTAAAACAACACTTTTTAATCAATTAACAGGCGCACGCCAACGTGTTGGAAATTGGGCTGGTGTTACTGTTGAGCGAAAGGTTGGTCGTTTTGCAACCTCGAAATATGATATTGAATTAGTTGATCTCCCTGGGACATATTCACTGACTACTATTTCAGAACAGACATCACTTGATGAGCAAATTGCTTGTCATTTTATTTTGAGTGGCAAAGCGGATATGTTGATCAATGTTATCAATGCTGCTAACCTCGAACGTAATCTTTATCTAACATTACAACTTATTGAATTAGGTGTGCCATGTATCGTTGCACTTAATATGTTAGATATTGCCGAAAACCAAAATATTTACATTAATATTGATGAACTTCAAACACGTTTAGGTTGCCCGGTTATTCCTCTAATCTCGACTCGCGCAAAAGGTATTAGAAAATTAAAAGAAGTGATTGATAAACATAGTAATAATCTCATTTCAATCATTACCCACTATCCAGATATTTTGCTCACTGAAGTAGAAAATTTAATTAAAATTATTGATAATAATAAATTTAATTATCAACAGCGCCGTTGGATGGCATTACAAATATTAGAAGGGGATATGCATACCCTTGAACGTACTTTTATTTCTAGTAATAAATTAGATAAAATTAAAGCTAATTTACAATCTAAACAACAAGAAGAGCCTGAACTTATTATTGCTGATGCACGTTATCAAACTATTGGAACCATTTGCGAAGCAGTTATTAATACTGAAACAGTAAAGCTGAATACCTTAACACAATTTATTGATAAAATACTACTTAATCGCTGGTTTGGGGTGCCTATATTCCTTTTTATTATGTATTTAATGTTCATATTTGCTATTAATATTGGTGGTGCGTTACAACCTATCTTTGAGGGTGGCTCAGAAGCCATTTTCATCCATGGAATTCAATGGATTGGCCATACTTTCAATTTGCAAAAATGGTTGACAGTTTTTCTTGCTCAAGGAGTAGGTGCTGGTATCAATACTGTATTAACATTAGTTCCACAAATTGGTTTAATGTATTTATTCCTTTCTGTATTAGAAGACTCAGGTTATATGGCGCGCGCGGCATTTGTCATGGACAGACTAATGCAAGGATTAGGTCTACCGGGTAAATCTTTTGTTCCTTTGATTGTTGGTTTTGGTTGTAATGTGCCCGCTATTATGGGAGCACGGATATTAGATACTCATCGCGAACGATTAATTACCGTTTTAATGGCACCTTTTATGTCTTGCGGTGCAAGACTTGCTATTTTCGCTGTCTTTGCAGCTGCTTTTTTTGGAAAAAATGGTCAAAGAATTGTTTTTTCTCTTTATTTATTAGGGATAATCATTGCAATCCTAACCGGATTACTATTGAAATATACTATTGCACGGGGTTCATCCTCTCCATTTATAATGGAATTACCAGTTTACCATATACCACATTTAAAAACATTACTATTACAGACCTGGCAAAGACTAAAAGGTTTTATCTTGAGAGCAGGGAAAGTGATTGTTATTTCTAGTATGATTATAGGAGTACTTAATAGTTTTTCTTTATCTGGCAAAGTTGTTGATAATATTAACGACTCAACATTAGCGTCAATAAGCAAAACTGTTACCCCGTTATTGAAACCTATTGGAATCAATAACGATAATTGGGAAGCAACTGTTGGACTTATTACGGGTGCATTAGCTAAAGAAGTGGTTATTGGTACATTAAATGCTCTGTACACCGCCGAAAATATTACTCAAGCACCTTTTAATGCAGAGCAATTTAATCTATTAGATGAATTAGAAAATGCAGTTAATAAAACTTGGAATAATTTAAAAGAGATATTCAGATTAAGTGTCTTATCTAATCCAATTGAAGCGAGCAAAAGTGATGGTGATATGGATAGTGGTACAATGGGTGCCATGGCGATACGATTCGGATCAACTGTATCTGCCTATAGCTATCTAATCTTTGTTCTACTTTATGTTCCTTGTATTTCTGTATTAGGTGCTATTGCTCGTGAAAGTAATCGAAATTGGATGATATTTTCTATTCTATGGGGATTGAATATTGCTTATTCTGTTTCTGCCTTGTTTTACCAAATAACTACTTTCTCACAACATCCACAATATAGTACGTGGGTTATTGGGATGATCGTCGTGTTTGATCTACTGCTAATTACATTATTACGTCATTCAAGTAAACGCATAACACTAAAACTTCATCATAATGTTCACAACTGTAATAACCACAAAAGTGGTCCATATTACTACAGATAATGAGATGATCAGTTTATCTCAATCAGAGAGATATGGTTTTGCTGTATGATAAAATGGATGCTTACCAAATTAGTCAAAAATTCTTTTCTTCATTATTTATGAATGAATCTATGTTAGCTAAATTAGTTGCCATGGAAAAATTAAAACAAATTAATCAATCATCCTGATTAACAGGATATAGTTGTGAAAAATGCTCGGAATATAAAAGTATAACTAAAAATTTACGAATATAGAGTATGTTATGGTATACTTAATAAAGTTATTATTTTTTATAATGTTCATAATTTGAGTACTGTTTTATACTTTGTAATATATTAATTTTTCAGAAATTAATCTAGATAACTCGAAATAAATCGCCTAAAAAGTGTAAATCTGATATGTTAGAAAGACAATAGGTGACTTTACGTGTTGTTTTTTGATTTACACAAAGCGCTTTATGGTCTCTACCCCAAATTAATGATAACATCAGACAGAGCAAATTTTTTATGACACCAAAAAGAGGCTATATAACAATGCATCCAACTTGATCTTCAATTTTTTTTTGGCAATAAGTGTATTATGTCCGATTCTAATCACGATTATCTTGGATTTTTTAGAACGCTTAGGCCAAGCCTGATAATACTGGATATGACTTCATTGAGTGGCAGTGAATGAAAGCATGCTTTTCGATGAATTTATCACTTATAGAGAACTAGGAATGATTTTTCTCTCCTTCATTCTTCTGGAGGAGAACAAAAATAACTAGGTTGAATAGAGCTGATGAAATGTAAACAGTATGACGATTTCTGTTTTTATTATAAGAAAAACATAAGGTAATTTATCCAGATGTATATCCCCTAACTAAACTGCTTTATGATTGATGACGTCTAAAATAAATTTCTTAAAAACACGGTAAAAGTATAAACTTATGGACCCGTCTATCTATCAAGTGAATATTTGACTGCAGCACTTGTGCAATAGGTGCTTAGCGATACTGCTTATTGTCTATTCTGAATATTTTCACTGTCATTTTCTCCTAAAACTATAAATCAAAAACTTGTAGCTCATGGGTTACACTACTAAGAAGTAGTTAGTATAGCAGGTTCATATTTTCTCAATTATTATAAGTAGTAATATATTATTTATAGGGCACAATTTCTCTTTGTTTTCTTCAATAATAAGTGGCTACTACTTAAGTCTTTGTTTAGCGCCGCTACCCGTGTATTCTGAAATAACCACGAAAATAGGGTATCAAAATTAATATCTTCTATCGCCTTTTCACACTTATATAAATAACTCAATCAATATTGCTGTGTTTTAAAAAACAATAAAAGAAATCTAGCAATGTGTTCTTATTTGGGTTGTGCGTTATATCTATGACCTAATAAATTCTAATATTTCTCGTCTTATGATATCTTTTTTCCAGAAATAGACGGTATCGTTATTTAAAGGTACAAATACGAGACATTACTGAAAATAGATCATTTCACTGAAAAGATAAAAGATGAGTATGAACGTAGCCTAAAATGCATCAAGTGCTATATTGGTTAGGCATTTAAGAGTAAATATATTACCATGATTTCTTTTGAATCGTAAACAAGAGATACTTTTACTAAAGGTGTAAAAATAATGAAAATGACGTCTTGCAAAAATTTAAAAAACCAGAATTCGTTATTCTGATAAAAGAATTCCTACGAATAGATCTACATAGAAACGTATTCTGTGTGGTATTATAAGTTGTTTTTATCAATTTTCAGTATAAGTAAACAAGTAATGGAATTATTGCTAGAAAGAATACATAAAATAAAAAAACGATTATTACTAAGCCAAAAACCCTATGGTTAATATCGATAAAATTAGCGTATTAGGTCAAAAGAATACCCATTCCAATGAAATTTTAACTTATAATAAACCAGGTAAATCGATTCTTTTATCTCCTTTTATCAATAAAAGGAGCCTTTTCTTCTTTTAAGAAGAGATTTAATTTTCTAAGCATCAAATTACTTGCTAAATAATCTTTTTAATTCTGTTCTGACTTTCTATATTAATTTTCAATTAGAAAGAAAAATCAACTAACAATTGAATAAATTAATTAGGATCAGAAATGAACTTAGCATGGTCAGTATGGTTATTAGTACTAAATTCAAATTTCGTAACTATTTATCTAGAATTGGTACTATTTTTGGTATTAAGCGCTATCAAGTTTATCATAGATGCGTAAAAAGATTTATTTAATATTAATAAGTATTACCATAAATTAGTTGTTCAAAAGGTTTTAACCTGCATTTTATACAGGAATATTAATGGTAATATCTGTTCTAGTATTTATCTATTTTAACAATCGTATCTCGGCTATTACTTATTTTAGTGCCTAGTATTTTCAATACAAGAAAATGTTTTTCAATATGATGAAAGTTAGTCTGTGTAATTGTTCTTTAAAACTTCTAAATACTGTAAGTTAATGCCTGACAATTTTCCTGTTGTCCAAAACAGAGGAATAAAGACAGTGTTATTAAATAGTTATATTGCAAATGTTATTGGCAGAAATTATACCATATTAAAGATTTTCGCTACATCGGTTAACACAAAAAGCAAACAATCCATACAGTTAAAGAGATTTATTTTACTTTATTCTGTTCTATTATTAGAGTGAACATATGTTATTCTCTGTAAACATTCATTAGGAATACAGCGATTTTATTATAAAATCTATGGTTTCATGAAAAGATTTAATAATCTTACTAGGAGTTATTATCTAATCTAGTGTTATGCCAGTTAAGCTTCACTCTGATGCTTCATAAATTTGTTCTCCATCCTTAAATTTAGTGTTGTTTAGACCACCCATGATCAAGGCTAAAATTCCATCAGTTGGTTATAGTTTTTTAGCAGAAGTGGAATAAGCTTAAATACTATTCAAAGGGTTGTTTTCGAACTATAATGTTTCGCACGTCAACTTTATAACTTCATCATTGCAAATGATGATTTAATCGGATTCATTGTTCTTATAATGCCCAATTCTCTAATGATAAGTAATAGGAAGGCGCCAGAGATTCTCCTCGATTTTTCTCCAGATTCTTCATTGCTGTAGGAGATGCTCGCTAAAAATTTTTCCAATAAAACATAAAGGGTTTTATTATGGATATCAGGGGGTTCTCTGCTATCGAAATCTTCTGCAGCTTACCCTCTAAACTTCGGTTATATATTTTTGTGGAGTAAAACCAGTGCATTGGCTATTTTGTGTAGCTAATGGCGTTGGTGCACATCTCTAGAAAAATCTTTACTATTGTATTCTAAAAACCAAGAGCACTATATCCATAGTAAGCATAGATACGGTTAAGTAATGTGCTCGCAGGCCCATTAAAAAGTTTAGATCAGTTTGCTTCTAACTTTTAATAACCATTTTCGACTGAAACGAGCTCCTTACATCCATGCAGCGCTGCTGATAATGAATAAGCAGCCAAAGGCGATCAGCTTATCTGACAGGTCAGTATATGCAATCAGATCAGAAATAAATGTAGTATGTATCGGTTAAATTACGTAAGGAAGTTTACTACCTTGCTATACTCTTCAAGCCATCGCTGTTTCAGTTTTCTTATAATTCTGATAGAAAATTATCTGATTTTCATCGAGAAGCGCCAACAGAGTAGAGTTTCATGAAAATTACTGGTGGTGGATATAGTTGCAGGTACAGAAATGGTAGCAACTCTTTGCTATTTACACGCTTTAGATATGGAAGAAATAATGAGGTATTAAAGCATATTTTGTTGTCACTGTAATCTCCTGACCTTAGGCACTTTAATCTTAAGATCGCTAACACCCCAGTCTGCATGATTCGCTGTGAAAATAACTGTTACGGACGACAAAGTAAGATCCATAAACAAGGCAGCGTTGAGCATTTTGTTCAGCATAGGTAGAGGGCTCAGCCTTGCCAGTGATTCTTATTAGCTACTTGAGACCATTACGTATGAATTCATGTAATAAATCAAAGATAATATCTAATTTCGCTGATAGATGGAGTAGATTTTTCATGACACATCATTTCTCTATTCTTAAAATCATCCACGAAATTAATCAGAAGGATGATACGTCAGCATCTCCGAATACCATAATACCAGAATTGCATAACTCTCTTACTGGAAAAGTCCTCTAGCAAAACTATATCATAAGGATAAATGCTTTAGTTATATGCGATATATGTTGAATAACTTTACTTTATGAGAGTCAGAGAAATGAATGGCATTCATTTGAAAATAATGTTTAGAATAGCATTACTGCTTCTTTATTTGAGTAGTGATACCTAACTTAAATACACTATAAGTGTTATTATTTAAAATCAGAAAAATATTTCTTCATGAATACTTTAAAGGGAAGTGTTATTTTCTATATAGAAAAGTAAAAATGTGGGAGAGGAGGAGATAAAATGAAAGAAGGAATCGCGGTCTTAATTAATCGTCTGAGATCGAGAGGAAAGGTTATATGTGAATAATAAGATTTTTAAAGAGTTTAATGCAGAGTATTTTAGCCGTTTTCTTGAGATGATCATCGATCAGATTCTATCCTTTGCTTGGATTGAGATAAATAGTACGAAACCTTTGTAAGAAATAATAAAATTAGTCGTTCATATCTTAATATGATTGGGAAATCAGAAATTTATTAGTAAACAATTTCATATTAAAAATGTGGACAGTTA
The DNA here is from genome assembly GCA_046530735.1 of Arsenophonus sp. Lineage (GTDB taxonomy): Bacteria > Pseudomonadota > Gammaproteobacteria > Enterobacterales > Enterobacteriaceae > Arsenophonus. The sequence goes on along the minus strand of JBHEQV010000003.1, from coordinate 88,060 downwards.
TATCAGAAGATTATAAGGATAGCTGAATAGATTTCATGATATGGGTCGTTTATTTACCAAATTATCTAGACTAGAAGAAGTTTGTTTAAAACCACAATGATTAAAATTCAAAAAGATCTGATAACAAATTTCTTTGCAAGAAAAGAAACAACCTTTGAGAACAATAGCGCCTATGCTATTACAACTTGATAGTTAAGTGCAATTATACTAGTAATTAATCCGTTTAATAACAAACTTAATCAAACATTCTGCTTAGGTGATTTCTGTAAAATTATCTCTACCATTTCTGCAGTAACATAAATAGAGAAAGATTAGTACAATTATAGCTAGATATATCAATAAGATGGAGATGAAAATAAGAACTACCGTGCAATACACAATATCTTGTTTTCCTTTAATTAACTGCTGCAAAAATACTGTTATCAGTGTATTCTTTCTATGTACGTATAGAAATATCATTATGTAATAATAGCATAGAATTCTGTTGCCTATCTTATAGAAACACTAAGATAGTGCCTTTCATGGCATTTATCACTACTCTTTAAAAGAGTTTTCCTTATATAAAGGAGTTTGTCATCGCTGCGCTTAACCGTCTAACAATTTACTATTGCTTACGCGGTCCTCTGATTATAAGCTTTAATCTATTAGCGTAATCTTGTCACTATTATTCTTTTATATCTCACCATTAGGGTGTAGTAAGAGGAACAGTGCAAATTTGCAAAAAATAATCCAAATTGCTTTTATACTTGTACGATTATTTTAACTTTGTTATTAACAATAATATCATCAATAACCCTAGGGCAAAAATCAGATTTTATGATGGAAATCAATTTCATCATGGTAAATGTTGACAACGTGAATTTAATCAAGCCAGTTTAATATCAGCTTAATTATCTTATTAGTTAGGATATCAATTTCAAGTTAATTCAATTATTCGCATTCATGCTACACTATTGCAAGCTCAGTTTTCTAATAAAAACAGGAACCAAAAATTTTAATAATGCTTTTAGGGTAAAATTGTTTAAAGATCGCTATATTCTTGTATTTGATAATTTCCTTATAACAGAAATAATAATGAATAAAATTTCTAAATTATTGATTAGTTCTGGAGAAAATTTAATTAAAGATTGGGTGATATGCAGAACTTTATAGAAAGTAAGGAAAGAGCATATTATAAACATATTAAAATAATAAACTTGAGAATCAATTATGATTAATATTACTGAAGCAGCACAAATTCATTTTTCTAAACTTTTGGAAAATCAAGAACCTAGTACACAAATTCGTGTATTTGTAATTAATCCTGGCACACCATTGGCAGAATGTGGGGTCTCTTATTGTCCTTCTGATGCTATCGAAGAGACAGATATTGAACTTAAATTTGATAAATTTTTAGCCTTTGTTGATAAAGTTAGCGCACCTTTTCTAGAAGAAGCAGAAATCGATTTTGTAACGGATCAATTAGGCTCTCAACTTACGCTAAAAGCACCTAATGCAAAAATGCGAAAAGTTGCCGATGATGCTCCCTTGATTGAACGAGTTGAATATGTTATTCAATTACAGATTAACCCACAGTTAGCAGATCATGGAGGACGGATTTCATTAATTAGAATAACTGAGGATAAATATGCAATTATACAATTTAGTGGAGGATGTAATGGCTGTTCAATGGTCGATTTTAGCTTAAAAGAAGGCATTGAAAAACAGTTGCTAAAAATGTTTTCAGGCGAATTAGAAGGCGTGAAAGATTTAACTGAACACCAGCGTGGTGATCACTCTTATTATTAGAATAATTACTTATTTTTTCTAATAATGGCGCTCTTTAAAAGAGTATGTAGTATCTTATTTTCTTAAATGCAAAAATATTATTTTGCAGATTACACCTATGGATAAATTTAATTAATTACAGTTAAATAAGTCGTTAAACTTTAACGAACAGGTGAAATACCATGGGTCGATATTCGTGATTCATAAAAATTTTATTCAGGACATATTAAATGTGCTTACTACCTTACGAGTGAGATAGTAAGCACATTTATAAAAAATAAACTTTAAACATTAGTAATTTTTAGTGTGTTAATATAGCCACATTAATATATTAATACAGTATAATATTTATTTAATATGAGTTTCAAAATTATTTTTAGCATAAACGGTGGTTTTGAGATATATTCGAGGGAATATATATACGCCATCAATTCATTCACTTAAGTGATATAAGAGATATAAGTGATATGAAAGGATTAAGATCCATTTAATTTCTATAGCTAAATCCTAGATTAGCATGAGAATTATTGCTTATATGTATTATATATCGGAAGATAGTATAGTTTTTTAGTTATTAGTAAAATTTAGTGTATGATGGTCAGAATATGTTTCACACTGACGATTCCTTAATCTTATTCTTCATTCTTAAATTAAATGTTACTTACTACCATAAGTCAGAAAATCAAACTTTTCTGAGCCGGTTCTAGATTTTCTAAGCAGGATTTTAGTGGCTTAGATGTTTATTGAAAGAATTGTTTTCTTGAATTACGCTGGTTCGAGTATCGACTTCCGCATATCTTCACTATCACAAAAATCTGATTAAATCGAATTTGTCATTCTTATTGACGACACGATGCACTAACAGAAAATTATAGAATTCCAGGAGCTCTTCTCAATCTCTCTATAACTTCTTCATTGATTCAGGATACGTTGACCTTACCAAGAAAACATCAAGGGCTTCATTAGTAATATCGCAACTCTCTGCTAGCTAGAGAGTTCCCCTCCTTGCAGATAATTCTTAACTTTCAGTTTCATACTTTTAGAAGGTAAAGTACCAGCAAATTAGCTGTTTGTTTTGTATGATAAATAGCGTTTATGCTGCGTGTTACGGAAATATCTTTACTATTGCATTGTAAAACTAATACACCCTGTCTCTCCCATAGGAAGCTTGAGAGATATAATTAAGTCACGTGTTCACCAGCTATTAAAAAGTTGAGATAAGTTTGATTTTGACTCTTGATAGATATTTTTGAATGGAAGCGATTTTCTTACATCCATGTTCAGTGTGGCTAATTTTATCAGTAGGTCATGGCGATCAACTTACCTGAAAGAACAGCATATGCTATTGGCCAAAAAATAAACGTAACGCGTATCGCTTAAATAATGCTGGCACCATTGCCTATGCTATTTAAACCATTGCTGTTTCAGTTTACTTATGGCACTTGGCAAGAATACCCATGTGCTTTTCATCGAAAAAAGCCCTTAGAGCTTTATCGTTAAATTATCGGTTGATAATGCTTAGTATATACAGGTATGGTAAAAACTCTTCGCCGCTTTTGCACGTTTCAGATAACCCATATAACAAGGGGGGGAGGTAGCTTTGTTGAAGTTATATTTCATTATCGCCATAATTATTGACTTTAAGCACTTTAATCTCAACATCGCCAATAGGCGTTTATATGGTTTGTTATGGTAAATAATCGTTATGGACAACGGATGAAACATCGTAGAAAAAGGTAGTGTTTAGAATATTATTACAAGTATGGCTTCGAACTCCGTCTCAACAGCGCTGTTATCATCTTCCTCGCACAATTATGAATTAGTTTATACAAGGAATTACAGATAATATCTGCTTTATTGGATACCTGTAGAGTAGATTTTTCATGACATATCATTTCTCTATTCTTTAAATTATTTACGAAATTAATCAGCAGGATTATACGCCAGTATCTTAGAATACCATGCAGCAAAAATGAGCATAACTTGGTTTTTTTAAATAATTCAGATTTAACTTTAAACCGATCTCTTTTATAGATTCCAAAAAAGTTTTATTATCCAATAGTAATTAGTAATTTCTGATTGTACAGCTAAATATATCGATACAGAGTGATCTTAAACTCTACATCAGAGTTGAAATGATGGTTTCGCAGCTCATATTTTGTCCGCGATAAATCGCTTAACCATGCCATTTATTCAAGGAATGCCTTAGAGGACTAAGTTGGTATTTTATATTAAGCTCTGTATATAAACAGTCAAATCCCTCTTTTGCAGTGGCTAACATTTTTGCAGATCAAAAGGCGGTCTGTAAATTCTTTTCCATTGTTTATAAATACTTGATGGATAGTTATAGAATATCCTTGGTTAAGATCACGTAAAATCGTTAAGCACTGAGTGTCACCTTGGTATTGCAAAGACGGATAAAAATTAATTGAGTGGCGCGATTTATATATACCTACGAAAAGATAACATCTTAAAGTTTTTTGTTTTGACATTTGCAGAAAATATTATACATTACGTACAGATAATTAGGATCTGTAGTTTTTAAACGTTTTATACCTTTGTATTCTGTGGTCATCTTCCTTGCTTTATTTCACGCAAATTCTCCCTACGTGTACTGCGTAATAAATAGGGGTCTAGGCCATTCAAGATATTACAGGGTTCGGGAATTCGCGTACGGACGGACTGCCAGAAGATCGATAAAAAAAGTACGCTCCATAAGGTATCGAGAACATCGTAAGCAAACTATGGGGAATATGTGTGAGTGTGATCATCAGGCTATGTTTGTAAAAATTATTGGTAGGTCTCTTATATTATTAAGAAGAGATTTCTCTATAACGTTTTCATGAAAACGCAAAGAATCATATAGATCAAAAGACTATTTCCTTACTCCCTAGGAAATAATGCTATAAATTATTAATTAACTCGGTGATAATCTGTTAGGATTATCTCTATTCATGTATTGAAGCAACTCAATCCACTAATCCTGCTTATATTGTTACAGTGAGTATGTAAACCGATGGGATATTAATTAGGGTTACAGCGATATCGTTATTAAAATTTTTGATCGCAGGAAAAATATATAACAATCGTACTTGAAGTCTGCTTGCAAAACTACATCACAAGAATAAATATTTTAGTTATTTACTATGTACGTTGAATAGCTTGACTTTATGGAAGTAACAAAAACAAACAGATATTTATTTAAAAATAGCGTTTTTAGATGCTGCCACTGTTTCTTTTATTCAGTGTTGACAGCTAATATATAAACTAAGTAGTATTATTGAAGTTGACGAAATATTTTTTACTAAATCTTTTAAAGGGAAGCGTTATATTCAGAAATCTAGAAAACATGCAAAAGTAGAAGATAAAAGGAAAGAATGAATCGCACGCAGTATTAAATCAGATCAAGATTGACAGAGGTAATATGAGCGATGAGATTCTAAAGAGTTTAATGAAGAGTATATTAATAGTTTTCTGAAGCCAATCATCAATAAAGAGTTTATTCTTTGCTTAGATGGAAGCTAAGTAGTGCAAAACTTTTTCAACTATCATGAAATTAATCACCATTGTCTAATAAAATTAGACAATCAGAGAGTTATAGATAAAAATTCCATATTAAAAATATAGATAGTTATATCAGCCGATTAAAGGGATGTCTAAGTAGATTGCGTGGCGTAAGGTCATTTTATTTACCGAATTATCTGGACTGGATAAAATTGTTTTAAAGTACAATAATTGAAATACAGATATGGCTACAAATTACTCTGTGGTAAAAGGTAACAACCTTTGTTAACATAACTGATCATGAATATCATTTTATTTTCCCTTTAGCAACGGTAAAGTTCTGAGATATCATAATTCTTAATTAAAGTAGATGCAGATTTCTTGGTGGTCTGAATAGTAGCACTGATTTTAGCTATTGAAGTTATTTTATGGTGGAGTCTTGTTATCATGATATTCCTCTTAACTTATATCCCTCAGTGTCACCTTCTCATGAACAAAGCTTCGCGACGAGAGCTTAGATAATGATCTAGAACAAAATGGTAATTATAAGGCAGTGAAATTATATATTACCATACTGGCTTGATTATTAATCGATTATTAGTGGCCAGCCACCTAATTTCTTCCATTTATTGACGATTTCACAAAATAGCAATGCTGTTCTATCAGTGTCATAAAGTGCGCCATGCGCTTGTTTGCCATCAAATGGGATTCCAGCGGTATAACAAGCTTTAGCTAAAATTGTTTGACCAAAAACAAGGCCGCTAAGTGTAGCGGTATCAAAAGTTGCAAAAGGGTGGAATGGATTACGTTTTAGATTCGCTCTCTGAGCAGCAGCCATAATAAAACTATGATCAAAATTAGCATTATGGGCAACAATAATCGCTCGATTGCAATCGTTATTCAGAACACCCTTTCTAACCATCTTAAAAATTTCATATAAAGCAGTGTATTCATCAATAGCATTACGCAAAGGATTAGTTGGGTCGATACCAGTAAAAGCGAGTGCAGTTTCTTCTATATTTGCCCCAGTAAAAGGTGTAACATGGAAATGAAGTTTTTCATCAATCTCTAACCAACCACTTTGATCCATTTTTAGCGTTATAGCCGCAACTTCTAATAACGCATCTTGTTGTGCATTAAACCCACCAGTTTCTAGATCGATAACGACAGGATAATAACCTCGGAAACGCTTTGCCAGCGTGTTAACCCCATTTTTTTTATTACACATTTAATTAAGACTTTATACTTGAGAATAAAGATATTATGCCAAATTTTGAGTAAAATGCATTAAATCAGTTTAAGTATAGAAAATGTATGGATAGATGCTCAATCAATGAAGTAAATCATCGATTGTCTAAAACATTACTGGCATTTTATTTTTTAATCAGTTCAGTTTTATAGCATCAGGATCTTCTATATAGGGAATAATTATTGAGCTGCTTTTAACTGGTCCTTATTTGATTCACACGTAATTTATTGCTTGCGCATGAGACATATGCTACCATATGTACTTGTAACGTTATCAACGACTAACGCAATATTTTCTAAGGAGATTCCAATTTTGTAATTCTCAACACCCCAATTATAAGTTAATTTAATTACGACAGCTTTACTTTTATTATCATAAATAACGAATAGAAGTAAGTATTTATATGTAGAATTTTTACTTATACGTAATAGATACACATCCAATATTTAATATATAAATAAATTAAGAATTTAAGATCGCTAACCAATAATATAATATAAAGTAAGCGTATGTAATCCTATTTTAGTATTTAAAACCAGAAATGATTTTTATTATTATAGCGTGAATTTTACTATTAATTCAATTTATATAGTTGATTAGTTGTTTAGTTAATTAAAATTCATAATATAACTGATTATATTAATATACTATTAAATAGTAAATCTTTAAAAGAGTTGTTAAACTAACTTATAATAGCTATTTAATTTTATCTGATTTATTATGTTACTATAAGATATTTGTTATCACAATGTCTTAAGATAAGCGAATATTTTTATATATAAGTTATATATTAGTTAATGCATAACAATTATTTTTTACTTTAACAGTAGTTAAAATATTAATTTTTACTTAGTAAAAATTCTTTTTAATCAATTATTTATTGAACTATTCACCTATTTATAAAGTATATATTATATAATTTTTTAAAAAAAATATAGAATATAATTTATTTTAGATTAAAGTTATAATTATATTAATTAGAAATTAAATAATTAAATAGATGTAGATAGTATCCTATTTTTAAGGAGGAATAATAGAAATCAAAAATAGAAGCTGATCTTGCGTGTTTAGTTATAGTCTTGATAGTCATTGATTGATAATCATCTAAAACATTAGATCTTATTTAAACTTATTGAGTACTGTTCTATTCTGTAGAGTTATTAGCAAATCTGATGTATTGTGATTAAGCTAAATTTTACTATGATCCTTAATAAATCTATTCTTCATCCTTAAATTGGATGTTGTTTTACCACCAGAGTCAACAGATTAAATCCCCTTATTCTGATTTCAGATTTTTTAATAAACCATAGTAGGTTTAAATACTATTAAAAGAGTTGTTTTTCAAACTGCAACGCTTTGCAGGTCGGCTCATATCCTAATGCTGTCACGCAAAAGCCGATATTCAAATTAGATTAATCGTTCTTATGGATGCCCAGTGCACTGACGGAAAATCATAGAATGCTAGCCATTTTTCTCAATTTTTCTCCAGATTCTTCATTACTGCAGGAAGCTTACTGAAACTATTATCAACAAAATATCAAGGAGTTTATTAGCAGTATCATAACTCTCTGCTAGATAAATCTTCCGTAGTCACCATTAACTTTCAATTGCATGCTATTGGGCAGTGAAGCTAATTTATTAGCTGTTTTGTATGCCCAACAACGTTTATCCTGTATATCTTAAAATATCTTTGCCATTGCATTTTAAAAACCAAGATCATCGTTTTCCATGGTAAGTTTAGGAGATATAGTTAAGCTAGGTGTGGTTGTGACATCCCATATAAGTTCAGTTTACTTTTAATTTTTCAATAATCATAATTGACCGAAACAGTTCCTACCATCCATGCGCAGCGTCGCCAATATAACCACCAGGCAAAGGAAATTTCTTGTCTAACATGATAAGTATCCCATCGTCTTAAAATAAAAGTAGTATGTATCGCTTAAATCATACAGGAACCTATTCCCTATGTTCTTAAGGAATAGATGTTTCAGTCTGCTGATACTAGACGTCTTATCTATGTAGAGAGTATGTCTTTTCACTGAGAAGTGTTGATATCGATTCATGAAAATCATCGGTAGAGATGTCATTACAGGGTACGCAGCTAATGGCACAACTCTTTGCTGCTTTTTGCACAATTCAGATAAGACGGAAGAAAGAAGCTATTGAAGCATATTCTGTTGACGCTATAATCCTATTTTATAATCTTAGGCACTGTAATCTCAACATCACAAATAGCAGTTTTATATAGTTCGTTATGTAAATAACCGTTATGGATAACGGATGAGATCCGATTTGTAGACAAGGTGGCGTTGAGAAGGTTATCGTAGAATCATGGGGTTCGAGTCGATATCCGCTTTAACAACAGTGCTATCAGCTCCCTAGAAACTATTACATATAAATTAATGCAAGAGATTAAAGTAATATCTAATTTCATGGATAGCTGTAGGCTAAACTTTTCATGGCATCTTATCTTTCTATTATTAAAAGAATTTACGAAATCAATCAACAGGATATGCCAGCATTTCAAAAACTCACACACCAAAAATAAATATATTTATTCTGAATCATTATAATAGTGCTTCACTTATACTCTTCTGTTTTCTACACGAGTAGTTACTTTGCTATGAATAGGGTTGTGCAATGAGGATCTATAGTGAATCCAATACAAAAGACATAATTATTCCTTTTAGAAATCTAATTTACAGTGTAATAATATAATTATAAATATACAGATATCACAATTTTTGTATACAAACAAACTAGATAATCAAATAAATAATAAAGTAATTTACTTTTTGAAATCTATAAATAGGCTAGATTATAATAATTTTTTCTTAAAGTAATAAATTTAACTTAATTAAGTTATTTTTAATTACAATATTTCAATTGTTGTTTTTATTTTATTTCAATAAGTTAAACTCTTAAAGAAAAAAGAATGACAGTAAATATACTGAATCACTGAAACGAAGTATAGAAAAATAATCTAAGGATAAACATAAAAGAAGGTCTATATATAGGTTTTATATCAGGTACTAGACTTAATGTGTTTGATGTCGTTTTAGCTTAGATTGATAATAAAAATGTAGATCACTTAAGTTCGATTTTCTTTTCATTTCAAACTAAATTAAAAAATTAAATTTTATATATTATATCAAGGTTAAGCGGTAACTTTATCAATCATAGGTGAAATTGATTGTAATATCAGCTTGATATATTCTTAAGCGATCAATAACTTATTGAAACAGGATTATTACTGGCTTACTAATATTATTCCAATAGGATGTTATTGATAAACTTCTTGGAACTAACCTACTACCACAACGGCATTTTATTCTGCAATTGGGTTATAATAATAGAATCGTTGCGTTAAGCAACATTATTATAGTAGGAAATTTTCATCATAGAGACATGACGAATGGTAGGAAAGGCGTACCTTTAGCTCCTACCTTCATCAGAAGGTACATAGTCATCTTGCTGAAAATCGTATTATTTAAAATATTGGGTGGCATTGCTAATCTTAATACTTTATTTGAAAATTTAATAATTAAAGGTTATGGGTAGTGAGCCAGGAAATGTTCTATTGGATATCTTGATCAATTAACATTTAAATAAACCTTGTGATAATAACGGCGATTGAGCGTGTTCAGAGCAGGTTAATGAATTGTTTTAATTGAAAAACCTGCTGATCTCTATTTTAAACAGCTAAGGTAAGAGTACTAGTAGAGAATATTTTAATTCTACTTGGTTATAAAAATATCTGATATCGTACTTAAATGTATCAGCAGAAGGATACACAAGTACTTTAGCAGAATTAACCATCCGTTAAATTGTTCAACAAATTTTATTTTATGACAAGGTAGATTATTTATTGGTTTGCGGATTTTGTAGCTAAGATAGCTAGTTTTTAGCAAAATTAAGTGAATTATTAACCAATACTGTAGTCCCATTAACAGATAAATGTGCTTTTAATAGTAATAATATGGAAGTTTTAACTTTTGCTTGATTAGCTACTGTACTTTATTTGGTTTTCCAGGCAATTTTACCCTATGTTATTGGCGGCAATCCAGTAATGTGGTACCACCCCACAAGGGTAATTTATTTGGTTAATCTTATATAACTTAACATTAAGACAGAGGTAAAAATGTCAGAAAAAATTCAATTGGATATTGCTAATTTAAGACGGGAATATACTCAAGGAGGGTTAAGACGTAAAGATTTAGCTGACCAACCATTAGTTTTGTTTGAACGTTGGTTAAAGCAAGCTTATGAAGTAAAATTATCTGATCCGACAGCCATGTGTGTTGCAACGGTAGATAGCGATGGACAGCCATATCAACGAATTGTATTACTCAAACATTATGATAAAAATGGATTGGTATTTTATACTAATTTATCTAGTCGTAAGGCACAACATATAGCCTATACCAATAAGATAAGTTTACTATTTCCCTGGTATCAGTTAGGGCGTCAGGTCTCCTTTCTGGGTAAAGCAGAAAAACTTTCTACACTTGAGATAATAAAATATTTTTATAGTCGACCAAAAGATAGTCAAATAGCAGCTTGGGTTTCACAACAATCCGCAAAAATTTCAACTAGAAGTCTATTAGAGATTAAATTTTCCGAATTAAAACAAAAATTTAAAAATTGTAAAATTCCATTACCTACTTTTTGGGGTGGATATCGTGTCAAATTTAATAGTGTTGAATTTTGGCAAGGTGGCACTAAACGGCTGCATGATCGATTTATGTATCAATGGAAACATGATCATTGGCAAATTGATCGTTTGGCACCATAAACGGAAAAATCATTTTTAACTAGCACTCATTTTCCTCGCGTTTTTATTCTATGTGTACTTTTTATATTATATTTTTGATAATATAAATATTGATGGAGTCATTGATGTTTCGCAAGAATCTAATTGAGCAATTGCAAGAGCGGGGTTTAATAGCTCAGATGACGGATGAAAAAGCATTAATAGAGAAATTATCTCAAGGACCAGTGGCACTATATTGTGGATTTGATCCAACTGCTGATAGTTTGCACTTAGGGCATTTGGTTCCTTTGCTATGTTTAAAACGTTTTCAACAGATGAAACATCAACCGGTAGCTTTAGTAGGTGGGGCGACAGGTTTAATTGGCGATCCCACTTTTAAAGTTACTGAGCGTAAATTAAATGCTAACGAAACGGTGCAACAATGGGTAGAAAAAATTCGTCAACAGGTTTCGCTATTTCTTGATTTTGATTGTGGCAAAAATAGTGCAAAGGTAGTTAATAACTATGATTGGTTTAGTAAAATGGATATTTTTACTTTCTTGCGCGATGTTGGCAAACATTTTTCAGTTAATAAAATGATAAATAAAGAGGGGGTTAAACAACGTCTTGAGCGTGATGATATTGGAATCTCTTTTACTGAGTTCTCCTATAATTTACTCCAGTCTTATGATTTTGCTAACCTTTGTCATAAACATAATGTTGAATTACAGATAGGCGGCTCTGATCAATGGGGCAATATTACTTCAGGTATTGATCTCACTCGTCGTTTATATCAAAAAAAAGTTTTCGGTTTGACGGTTCCGCTAATTACTAAATCTGATGGAGCTAAATTTGGCAAGACGGAATCTGGGGTAGTTTGGTTAGATCCGCAAAAAACAAGTCCATATAAGTTTTATCAATTTTGGATTAATACTGCCGATGTGGATGTTTATCGTTTTCTTAAATTTTTTACTTTTATGCCAATTGAAGAAATTAACGCTTTGCAAGAAAAGGATCAGAATAGTGGTAAAGCCCCACTAGCACAGTATGTCTTAGCAAAGAAAGTGACTAAATTAGTTCATGGCGATGAGGGTTTGCAAATTGCAAAACGGATCACAAAAAGCTTATTTTCCAATACAATTCTGGCTTTAACTGAATCAGATTTTGCTCAGTTAGCGCAAGATGGTATGCCGATGATAAAATTAAATTTAGGGGAAGATTTGCAGCAGGCACTAGTTAAATCAAAATTGGTTCCTTCGCGCAGCCAAGCTAGAAGAATTATAAATTCAAATGCGATCACGATTAATGGCGAAAAATGTATTGATCCTGAATATATCTTTACTGCAGAAGATCGTCTATTTGATTGTTATTCTTTAATCAGGCGTGGTAAAAAACATTACTGTTTAGTTAATTGGCAATAAATGAGTATGATAGAAACGTAAATTTAATCATCATAAGAGAGATTTAGCTAACATATCGAATAACTTACTGATGTTAATTACATTAATTATAAAGATATTAATCTTTGTGTTAGAAAGCAATAATTTTATGTTAAAAATTAATTATATCAAAAATAAAATGAATAGTATTATAGAAGTGTTCTATCAATTCAGTCATTATATTGTTTTGGTCATGCGTTAGTAATAATGTTGTAGTTTTTCCTATTTAATAAATGAGAGTTGATGTTTGGCTTCTAAATACCGTGCAATCTTATAATGATACACAATACTACAATGAACGGATAGTCTTATAACGTCTGAATATTTAATAGGTATTGTTAATAGTATTCTAATATCTACAATAAACATTGTAATGAAGTTCTGACGAGTTATATTAGTTCTCCTAACAAGGAGAGTTATTGTTGATATTTTTAAACAAATAAAATAAAGAATCTTTCTACTTGATATTTCTTTAATTCGATGATGACGGATAGGCTGAAAAAGGCTATATTTTCCACTGAGGTGTAGTTTAACATTTTATGTTATGAAACTTTATCTATATGTCATATAATAATTCTTCTAACTCTAGATAGAACAAAACATTAGTTAGAAAGATCGATAGTAATGTTAATAAAATCTATTAGTAATAGGTGAGAAATTGTATAAAAATATCAAACGGTTTTCTCAAAACATCTTATTCATGCCGATAATTATGCCGATTATTTTTAAATGCTATTAATTATTAAATCGTATAGCTGACATATTAGTCGGTCATTGATTGATTTCAATAAACAATAACCAATAGAGAATTAGCGATCTCAACAGCAGAGATTTAATGTTTGCCATTTTATTAAATGGTAAATTACTATATAATGGATTATATAGTGTAGGTGACAGCGGTTTATGAAATAAACTTAAAGATAAAAATGATGGAAAATATGAATTATAACTGGTTTCTAAACAAGAAAAGATGAAAAATTCCACTTATCATTTTAAAGTAGTACAATTTAATTAATAAATTTATCATAGGCTATTTCTTTTCAAGCTAAATAAAATTTAAAGAACAACAAACAAACCTAATTTTAGAATAAACATTTAGTTATTAATGTCTTTTGTAAACTTTTATGTTGGCTAATTTCCTCAATACTATTTTAGTATATTGATATTGACTAAGATCAATATTAAATACTGTAGCCCAATAATAGATAATAAATAGATAAGTATTTATAATAAATAAAGTATTTACTGTTAATAAATTTACCATTAATTCTTACTTCTAAGAAGATAGTATAATTTTTTTTAATAATTCAGGTTTAGTTTTTAACTAATTTTGAATAGACTGAAAATGAAGTTTTGCTACCAAATATTGATTTGGGTAATTTCTAATTGTATATCTAAATATATTGATGCAGAGAGATGTCAAACTCTTAGTTATACTTATTTCTAATGTATAGAGTTTCATTTCTAATGTATAGAGTTTCGAAGATGCTTGCATATCCTGATAATTAATTTTATGAATGATTTTAACAACAGAGAGATGATATGTTATGAAAAGTCTACCATAGTACAGGGTTATTCGCGAAACTAGATATTACCTGTGGCTTCCTTTTGCATAAACTCATCCGTAACGATTATTTACCACCGCGAACCATATAAACTCTTATTATGGATGTTGAGATTAAAGTTATTAATATCAGGAATCTCAGAGGCAACGGATACCTTTAATACCGCATTACTACCACCTTATCTAAAGCCTGCAAAAGCAGCAAAGAGTTCTTATCCATTTTTGCTGATAGTTTTTATTAGGTATCTCCTTACCGGTTATTTCACGAAGTTCTGGTGGTTATTTCTTGGTAAAAACACATTCTCTCTAGAATACAATCAACAAATTAAAACAATAATCTCTTTAAGAGCATAGAGATTGACGTCTGCGTGATTTAGCAATATGCACTACTTTTATTTCTGGAACGATGGCATATACTGTGGTATATCAGGTATAGCTGATTCTTTGCCTATTAGTTAGTATTGACATCACTGCATGGACATATAAGGAGCTAATTGTACTCGAAGATATCTATCAAAAGTCATAAACAAACTGTGAGCCGAACTTCTTAATGACCTATTAGTAGATAGTTTAACTATATCTGCCAGATTTGCTACGGAAAATAGTGCTCTTTGTTTTTGTAATATAATGGCAAGATATTTCAAGATACGTATTACCAACGTTATTGGGGGTTTTAGGAGTACACAAAACATCTAATGTGTTAACTATTTCCTTTTAAAGGTATCTAAGCGAAAGTTAAGGGTAAGCTTCTGGAAGTCTGGCTAATAAAAAACTATGATGTTGCTAACAAAGTTATCGATGTTTATTATCAAGATTTCTAGTGAAATTATTCCTTGCAGCGATGAGGAAATTGAAAAAAGAGTGAAAAGAATAGCTGATATTTTGTGATTTTTCTTCACTGCATTGAGAATCAATAAGAACGACAAATATATTTTAAATATCGGCTTTTCTGGTCAGAAAAGCCTATGAAGCCAATATGTGAATCGCTGTGCTTCTAGAAAACAACCATTTTAATACTACTTAAGTTGCTCCAGTCTGCTCAGAAAAGTTGGAACTGACTAAAGTGAATTTAACTTCCTGTGATTCTGGTGGTAAAGAATATATAATTAAGAATAGAGAATAAATTTATGAAATATCATAGTAGAACGTAGCCTGAAACAGGCGTTTTTATAACACTAAGTTTTTCTGATAAATTTATTAACGCTTAGCTATATCGTTAAATAAAGCCAGTATTATAGCTAATGCTGAGATGGATACAACAAAACTATCCAGTATATATTTTACTAAGCATTTTATTAATCATCACAAAGGTAATATTAACGCAAGGAAATGTTAAATCAATTTTAAGCATATCTATTTATAATTTGATAATCTAGATGAAAAGATAAACATAATGATCTAACTTGTTAATTATGTAATAATTTAACTGGTTGATAACATATTAACTGATATGTTAATCGATAAAGATCATCGTGGCAATAAAGCTTCTATATCACTGACTTTTCACGTTTTTTAATAATTTTAATATTTAAATATATTCTGTTAGATAAGGTTTAACTAAATATTCCAACTCTTTGTTTTATTAATCTAGCAATTATAGTAATTTCTTTATTCTGCAATATCTATCATTGGTTCACGGATATAGATATGTAGTTGATGAAATTTATAAGTATAAACTGGAAATAACAGTACTATTTCTGCCTGAGATATCTTCATCAAATACCTTTCTACTAGTAAGGTTGCTTTATAGATTTCAAAAATATCAACAAACTTACTATGTTTTGCACTCTGATCTTAATCAGGTAAATAAAATTCACAATAACCTTCTTTGACACTGGTAATAAAAAATTTGATACATGTTTAATGAGAATGTAAACGACTAGTAAAATGGTAATGCTCTTTATTTCATAAAGAGCATGCCATCAGATCTTTTGATGATGAAGCATGGCTTTCATTTTTAGCTTCGAACTGCTAATAGCATTATTAGAATATCATCTGCCCAACCATATGAAATACCATAAAAATAATATTGTGCTATTGTGCTTTTAATCGTTTAATAATTTGCATATTATGCTAATGAGTTCGCTCTAAGATTTTATCTTTATTGGATAAAATTAATTTAATCAATATAGCAAAAAATTGATCTGCTACAGCAATATTTCATCAACATATTTTCTCTTTACTGCTCAGTTAATTCAGAAAAGCAATAGAGTAAATTAATTTTTGTCTGCCTATGCGAATCTGTTGCTAATTTACCAATTAGTTACTTATTTTTTAGTAATGAATCACGTAACTTAATAGGTAAATAAATGTGGCCCTAATAGGAAAACATCAATCATCCTATACCCTGATATTTAGATATAAGCAAATACGATTGAAAATGAAAATATAACTAAGTTTAGTTATCTATATCCTGTTCTTTATTAATTAGTACACTCAAATACAAGATATAAAAAAATCTAAAATCTGAGATATATAATAATATTAAGCTTATGATTTACAAAAAATAATTATAGGTATAAATTAAATGTTGTTTGATAACCTATAAATTAACAAAAGCAATATTAATTGCTTGCTAGCATTGATTTATTCTTTTTAACGGATGCTAAAAAAAGTTGACGATCTTTACCTGTTAATCCACTTGAATAAGGTAAATTAGCAGTTAATGGATTGATTGCTCGATGATTAAACCATAACTCATAATGTAGATGAGAGCCAGTAGTGCGTCCAGTGTTACCTGATAATGCAATACGTTCACCTCTTTTTACTCTCTGGCCTGGTTTAACTAATAATTTACGTAGATGCATATAACGAGTGCTATACTGACTACCATGACGAATAGTAATAAAATTACCAGCTGCTCCACTATATTTTGCTATAATAACTTCACCATCACCAACCGCTAAGATAGGTGTCCCAATTGGCATAGAAAAATCTACTCCATGATGAGGAGTAGAACGCCCTGTTACTGGATTTATACGACGTAAACTAAAAGGAGAAGAGATTCTAAAGGTTTTAACTGTAGGGTAACGTAAGAAACCTCGCTCTAAGCCATTAGCTTCACTATCATAGTAGTGACCATTTTCTGCTCGAAAAGCATAATAATTTTTACCATTAGTTACTAAGTGAACTCCCAATAAACGACTTTGTTCATTATGACCATCAAGTATTTCACGACTTAACAAGACCGAAAATTTATCGCCAGACTTTAGTTTGCGCAAATCAATCTGCCACTGTAGTGCTTTAGAAACTGCGCGTGCTTCATTATGTGTTAATGTGGCATTAATCGCGCTAGATATAAAATTACCGTTTATTTTACCTTGGATAAACTTATCAGCCCATATACCTTGACGAATTTGCTTCTTTTCATTAAAAATGTTAGAGGTGCCTTTACGAGTATAAAAGTGCGTTTCACGCTGAGAAATAATCCATGTTAGTGTCTGTAATTCCCCATTTTTATTTAATTTCCAGCTTAATATTTGTCCTATTTGCAAATTACGTAAAGCTCGGTATTGATTAGATAGTGCCGCGACATCGCTTACATCTAAACCATACTGAGTTAAGATACTAGTAAAGTTATCACCGTTTGAAACAACATGTTCATTGAGTGAATCAGTATCTTTTTCATTAGTTAGCCCTTCATATGGTAATTGTTCGCTACTATTACTGATAATATCATCAGTATCTGAATTATCTACTTGGCTGATATCAGTTTCATTTTTATCTTTACTACCGAGAATAATATCCAATTTTATTGGCAATTCTTGAGAAATATTTTCATCTTTATTATCAGGTTGAATAATAATAGGTCGCCAAATGGCGACAGCCAATGTTGCTACGGTCAATGTGCCTAGCATTATTTTATGCGGTTTAGGAAGATTGCCGTATACCTGAACGATAGTCTTTGCCATCTGCTGCACGTATTAAATTCCTTCTAATTCTTATCTAGCAGACAACTCTTAAATTGATTAGATAATGCTGTTAAGAATTCCACATAACTATCCTTACTTAACCTGATGCTGCTTCCTAATGGATCTAATGTCTCCATTTGCACATTAGTACCTTTTATAACAGTTTTAATTACCGCTGGCTTGAATTGTGATTCAGCAAAAACACAAACTGCTTTTTTCTGAGTCAACATTGTTCTTATTTGATATAGTCTTTTGGCGCCAGGTTGAATGATAGGATTAATAGTAAAATAACCTAATGAGGTTAAATGATAGCGTTTTTCAAAGTAAGCATAGGCATCATGAAAAACAAAATATCCTTTATCTCTATCCAATAGTAATAACATCTTAGCAAGATTTTTATCTGTTTGCGTTAATTTCTCATTGAATTTACGAAGGTTTACGTCCAACTGTTTTTTATATTTAGGATATAAAGCGACTAATCGGTGGTAAATAATCTTAGCAATAATATACGCAATCTCTGGTGACAACCAGATATGCATATTATACACACTATGTGAATGATGCTCATCATGAGAATGAGCATGAGAATTTTTATTGTTTATTGATGTACTATTATCACTTATTTTTAATAAGTGTGCTTTTATAGTCGGATCTTCGGTTAATGTAATCCGTTTATTAGTGGGTAACTGTGCTAACGGTTTCTCTAAAAAAGTTTCTAAACTTAATCCAACCCAAATAAAAAAATCAGAAGTTTTTATTTTTTTCAAATCAGAAGGTTTTAAAGCATAATCATGGGGTGAAGCACCATGAGGTAATAATATATGTACATCAGTGACACCATTAGTAATCGCTGCAGCAATAAAACCTAACGGACGGATTGAAGTAACTACATCAGCATAGATAGTAGGTAAAAAGCTAAGTAATAGTCCAGCAAAAATATATTTTTTTTTCATAACTTTAAATAATTTTTTTATTTTGTGTATTCTAAAAGAATAGCTTCTATATTACTAATTTTAGTAATGTTACATTATGATATTTTAATTATTCTTCCAGAATTATTACCATGCAAACGCTATTAAGCTTGAAAAATATTGCTGTTAGTTATGGTTCACATCAAATTATCAAAAATATCTCCTTTGATTTACATGCTGGAGAAATATTAACCCTATTAGGAATAAATGGTGCTGGTAAATCTACGTTAGCTAAAATAGTCCTTGGCCTAATTACACCCACTCAAGGAGAAATAATTTATAAAACTAAATTGCGCATTGGTTATTTGCCACAAAAATTATTACTGGATATAGCAATGCCTTTAACAGTTAAACGTTTTATGACATTAAAACCTGGAGTAAAGACTAGTAATATTATTCCTGCTTTAATACGTGTCAGTGCTTATCATCTTATTGAGCAACAAATGCAAAAACTATCAGGTGGAGAAACTCAACGTGTACTACTTGCCCGTGCGCTACTTAATCAACCACAATTGCTTGTTTTAGATGAACCTACACAAGGAATAGATATAAACGGTCAAGTTGATTTATATAATCTGATTAACAATATTCGCAATGAATTAAATTGTGCTGTTTTTATTATCTCACATGATCATAACCTTGTTATGGCAAAAACTGATAAAGTACTTTGTATTAATAAACAAATATGCTGCTCTGGTCGACCAGAAGATGTGGCTTTAGATCCTAAATTTATTGCTATGTTCGGACAGCGTGGGATAGAACAGATAAGTGTCTATCACCACCACCACCATCATCATCATGAATGTGATTTAAATAATAATATTGATAATAAAGCTATAGGGAGGAATGATCATGATTGAACTATTACTACCTGCTTGGCTAGCCGGTATGTTGTTAGGCATTGCTGCAGGACCCTTAGGCTCTTTTATTGTCTGGCGGCGTATGTCATATTTTGGTGATACTCTCGCTCACGCTTCATTACTTGGTATTGCTTTTGGTTTATTACTTAATGTTAATTTGTTTTATGCCATTATTGCTATCACACTTATTCTTGCAATTTTATTAGCCTGGCTAGAAAAGCACCAGCAACTAGCTATTGATACACTATTAGGCATAATGGCACATAGTGCCCTATCACTTGGATTAGTAGTCATTAGTTTAATAGCCAATATTCGTATGGATTTAATGGCTTATTTATTTGGTGATTTATTATCGGTAACCACCGAAGATGTTTTTTCAATTGCAATAGGGGTGGCAATTGTTTGCTCAATTATTGTCTGGCAATGGCGTAATTTACTATCAATAACAGTTAATCAGGATTTAGCTTTTGTTGATGGTATAAAAATACAGCAACTTAAAATACTATTAATGCTACTTACTGCCATTACAATAGGCATTGCTATGAAATTTGTTGGTGCTTTAATTATTACATCATTATTAATTATTCCTGCGGCTACGGGTAGCCGATTTGCTAAAACACCAGAGCAAATGGCAGTCTCTGCTATTATTATCGGTATGTTTGCCGTAACAGCTGGACTTGCTCTGTCTGCTTATTGCGATACAGCAGCAGGGCCTTCTGTTGTGATATGTGCTAGCATTTTATTTGTATTAAGTTTATTTTTTAAAATAAAAAATTAATGCTATAAATGCATTAAAACTAATGTTTTAAACATTAATTCACTATAAATTAAGTATAATCAATGGTGAATTTTTATTTTTCTATATAGATTAGAGCTTCTAATTAATGCAACTTATCCAAGTGACAAATTTTATATTTTTTAAATTAGAAAGTATAAAAGATAATTTTATTTCTGCATAATAAACATTAATTGATAAGTTTTTGGTTAGATTAATTTCTAGATAAGGACAATAAACTATTTTAGTTTCAGTTTTTTTAAAAGTAGAAATTTGTGCTGATTTTAGTTTAATTTTACCATAAGTCTAACTAATTAATTAATAAAAGCTAATTTTTATTAAAATGATAGCATTTAACAAAATTTGATGCTGAATATCATGTATTTACGTTAAAGAACATAATATTATTTTATTTTAAATACTCTTATCAATAAGTATAAGTTAACGAACAAATAAAGCCACAGTGATTATCTGTTTCATAACGATATTTAATATTAACATCATTTAATTTATACTTGAATTCTTCATCTTTAAATTGCGAATGACTTTATTACTAATCTAGTAATAGATATTTTATTTTCTGAATAAACATTGACAAAATATAAGTAATAATAACAATTATAAATATAATATATATTATATTTATAATTTAATTCTATATAAATAATATTTAATTCAACAATCCTTATAAGGTAAGAAATAAATTAATTACGATATATGTTTAAATTAAATATCTTTTTATTTAATTTTATTTAAAATCTAAAAATAGAATTTACTTATAATATTTAGTTATTAAATTTATTTAAATTATAGATTTTAAATAAAAAGTGATTAATAGGTTTACTATAATAGTCGATATTAAAAAAAATATAGATGTAAATTTTATCTTAGATAAAAAAGATTAGTAATTGTATTGAATATCTTGATGATAATGTTTAGTTAGTTAATAAAAAATAACTAAGCTTTTATATTAGCAGCTATTGCTTGATAAAAAATGTATTGTCAGTATCATAAATTGTTCATATACTTAAAATAGCTTGATAAGTAATACAATATGGAGTTATTAGCAAATCTTGTGTATAATGGTCAGACTTTAGCGCTCTAAAGCTTCGTAAATCTGTTCTTTATCCTTAAATTAGACGTTGCCCATTACTATATTTAGAAGATTGAATCTGCTTAGACGAGGTGCAAGCTTTCTGAGCATGAGGAGAAAAACAAAAAAGCGTTAAAAGGGTTTTTTTCTTAAACTACAGTATACTTCGTGCATCGACTTCGAAGTTTCATTGTCATAAAAAGCCTATTCAATTAAATTTGTTGTTTTTATTTATGCCAAATGCGCTGACGGGACTTATAGAATGTCAGCAGCTCTTTTCGTTCTTTCCAAGATTCTTCATCTCTTTAAGGAAAAGTTTAAAACCTTAGCAAAAAGACATCAAGGGATTTATTAGCGGTATCACACTCTCTTTTACCTAGAGTTCCCGTAACTCAACCTTAACTTTAGCTTACATTCCTTTGTGAATGAAACTAGCACATCAGCTGTTTCGTTTACTCAACAGCGTTGATACAACATGTTCGGGAATATCTTTGCCATTGTATTAAAAACCAATAGTACCCAACACTCACGCCTTAATTAGTAAATCTTAGAGATATGCTTAAATCATGCGCTCCCAGTCCATTGAGAAGTTTAGCTCAGTTTATTTCTAACTCTCAATAATCATATTTGATAGTAATAAGCTCTTCATATTTATTTTAAGTGAACTCAATACCTAATAAGTAGACAAAAGTGATCAGTTTACCTAATAAAACGCTTAGGTCTTCAGGCAAATAATAAAAATAGGCTTATCACTTAAATCACGCAGGACTTACTTACCTGTGATTTCAAGCTATTGGCGCCTTAGTCTACTTACTGATAGTTCTGTAGAGAAATTATGTATTTCTCACTGAGAAGCGGATTAGGATTTCGTAAAAATCATTACTAAATAATATATTACATATACAGGGAATTGATAGCAACTTTTGATATTTTTGGTCGCTTAAGATAAGGTGATGGTAACAAGTTTTAGAAGTATATTTCGTTATCACTGCCATTCCACTTATCTTAAGCACTTTAATCTTAAGATGCCAATATCATTCTATATAGTTTACTGTAGCAAATAATCATTATGGACGATAGGGCTTTGATGACCATAGATAAAGGCAGTATTTACATGCTTGTCGCAGAATGGATTCGATCTCCGTCTTAACAACGGCGCCTATCAACTATCTGGCACAATTACTAATTAGTTCATGAAAAGGATGGCAGGTAATATCTGGTTTCACGAGTACCTATAGGTAACTTTCATGACATATCTTTTTATTATTGAGATCATGCATAAAATTAATCAGCATAATAATTAGCTTACCATCGGAGAACATAATACATCATAAATGAGCATAATTCGATAGAAATTGTTTCTATATTCTATTTTTATTTATTTTAATAATATCATTATTTTCCTGTATGCTTTTGTAAGCCTTATAGCTAGTTTTTTGCTTTATATGCTGAAATGGATTTATTCATTTATAATAATAAGATAAAATAGACAATAAATTAAAAACTACTCATCTAGTTGTTAATGACTTAACAAGATTATTTTTAATCAAAATTTATTTGGTATTTATTAGCAAGTAAATTTATTTACCAATTTTATTCTAATTTTACTACGATTAAATTTCAGACACAAAATTAATTATAATCAATTGATTTTTTGTCAAATATCGAACGGCATGAGAGGATTTGAACCTCCGACCCCCGACACCCCATGACGGTACGCTACCAGGCTGCGCTACATGCCGATACAAGCTTACTACCATACTACTTTTTAGATTAAAATCAATAGCAAGTACTACTATTGATTAATTTTTAGTTATTAACTAATATTAAAATTGTAGACTTGTTAAAAGCTATTACTAGTATAGTTAAATCATATTTTCATCTTTTATGATATTTATTTTATTATGAAAGATATATAAACCTCTCTATTTTTTATAAGGTATAACGTTTTATTAGCAATATTAATTAAATACTTGTTCATCACCTGATAAAACCCAGGATTGATTAAGTTTATAGGTAAAAAGATCTTCACATTGAGAATAGTCTTTTGATGAATTATTTACATATAGAGATATTGCATTAAGGTGGTCATAATATCTCGATAATTGGTTAACTTATTAATTTTTTGTGATTGAGGTATTGTTAGGTAATATATTCATAAAAGCACCTTCATTTATTTAAAATTAAGCTTACTGTTAGTAAGCCATTTTTATTGGTTTATGAGTTTATGTATTGCTACTATTATTTGCCGTAATGACAATAACGGATTATTTAATATATTTTTTTGTTTTAATGTATCAAGTATGCGTTTAATCTCATGATCTAATTGTAACTTATTATTACTTTTTAATTTTTTATTATCAAAATCGTTAAGATTAAGAAAAGAAACACTGAATATGCTTATCGATGCTATCTACACATTTAACCGATTCATCGGTAGTTTTATAATAATTTTGATAGTATTTTCAGATAACGAATAATCCGCCATAATTATATATTGGAACAATAGCTAACTAAATCCACTCGATGAAAATAGACAAAATTGATAGTTTTGATATTTGAATTCTTCAAGTATGGTGAAAGATTTTCTGCTATTAAGTATTTTATCTAAATAACTAGGTGATAAACCGTAGAATAAGCTAAATAAGGCGTGTTAATTTTGAATACCTGCACTGATATGCAGCTTAAATTGTGTACTGATTCTTTTAACAGCCTTTAAAGCTGCCATATCTTCAGTGCTATTTTGATAGTTAATGTTGTTAATTACAAATAGTAATAAATTATACTTTGGTGTCTATTTTTGGTAGCTAAGTGGTTTAAGCTGATATTTTAATAGATAGCTCTAAAGAGTTATCTTTCTTCTTGTATTTTGCGTTGATATTCCACTTTATTAAGATAACACCATGACGTTTAAGAAATTTCGTGCTGTCATTATATGACATAGCGGATAATTAGTTTATTGCATAGTTATTGAGGAATAAAAATTTGCATTAGTTAAAATATACATTAAATGTTACACAACAAATGCTATGATAAAGATATTTACCAGGAGGGAGATTTAGTAAATGGTTGACGGTTTATTGGGGGATACCTAATTTATGCTAACTCTAGGTAGCAAATAATATCTCAATTAAAAATAATTGTCATATAAATAAACATCAATTGACATTCTCGTACAATTTCATTGTTTTTAGGATTTATCAATAATTCCAATAGTAATGGCGTTAAATAGAGGTTGTAGCTCGAAAAAAGCAATCTCAAAAATGAGAAAATTCACTATGATTGTAGTAAAAATAATGTATAAAATTTAGCAGTAGCTGTGAATAAACAATGAAGGTGATAGGAAAAATAATTAAAAGATAGCAGGCAAAAATAACAAAGCTAAAATGTACAAGCCAATTGACAATAGCGTAAATGCGGCCAAATAACGTACTTTACCAATCAAAAACAAACAGATATCGACTACTTAATATTAAACTGAGTATTATATAAAATAATATAAACCAACATCCCAAACTTATCATTTGGGAGATTTTTAATGACAATTTCAATAATTGGTTGCCATCTAATATTTTATCTGCTAAATTAGTGTATTATTTCTTTATTAACAGAAGCAAGTGACGCATGAGAAAAAGATTTTATAATAGTTTTACGCTGACTCAGCGTAACGGTTATAAATTAAGTTTTTTATCACTATAACAAGATAATTGTGAGATAATAAAATCCTAAATGAATAAATCATTATATTTTAAGGTATTGTTGCGTTTTTGCTGTAAATTTTATATAAATAAGTTATTAAATTTCATTTAATAATATTTTAAATAATCTATTTCTCTAGATTAGAGATCATATTATAATGCCAATAATACAAAAATTCTATATGAATATGGTACTAATTTGGTTGTAGAAAGGTTATCGATATTTGAATACCATTGATCTTTATGTCATAAAGAAAATAAAAAGTAAATGATCAAACTAAATATTATCTAGATTACTTTATAGAATTATTAGCAAATCTAGTGTATAATAGTCAGACTTTGCGCTTTAATGCTTCGTAAAGGTTCTTTTGTCTGCTAAGAAAAACTGAAATTCAGCTCAAAGTGAGGGAGCGAGATTAGGCTGCTGACAGATCTGATGTAAAGAAGTTTAAATTTAAAGATAGAGGACAGATTTATCAAGAATTAGAGTGGAAGGTGCCCTAATCGTCATATAGTAAATTTACTAATAACTTCCATAGACTGACAGTAAACAGATTTAATTTTAATCTCCTTACCACATCAGGAAGATTAGTAATATAACTATCATAGTGAGTCCATTTTAGATAAAAAATTATAACCACCTTTAATTGAAGGTGGGTGAATATAAACATTAAAACATTTATTTTAAAGTAAGTGATTTACCATTAATGTTTTTTAAGATGTGCAATTAGACGTTTACGTTTACGTAACTGTGTTGGTGTTAATTTATTTTTCTTGCCAACATAAGGATTACCACCTTCTTTAAATTGAATACGAATCGGTGTTCCAATGAACTGTAATGTGCGGCGAAAATAGTTCGCTAGATAACGTTTATAAGAATCGGGTAATTCAGCAACTTGATTGCCATGGATGACTACAATCGGTGGATTGTAGCCGCCAGCATGAGCATATTTTATTTTTACTCTGCGGCCTCGTATCAGAGGTGCCTGGTGCTCTTCTTCTGCCATCTTCATAATGCGTGTTAATAAGGATGTACTTAATCGCCGTGTTGCTGATTCATAAGCTTTATGAATAGGATCAAATAAATTATCAATACCTCTACCATATAGAGCTGAAATAAAATGCACTTTAACAAAATCAATAAAACCTAATCGCAAATTCAAAATATTTTTTACCGATTCTTGATCTTCTTGGGACATACCATCCCATTTATTAACTACAATTACTAGAGAACGCCCAGAATTTAAAATAAAGCCTAGCAATGATAAATCTTGATTAGAAATTCCTTCTCTGGCATCAATAACAAGTAAAACAACATTAGCATCTTCAATTGAGTCTAATGTTTTGATCACTGAAAATTTTTCAACGGTTTCAGTTATTTTCCCTCGTTTACGAACACCCGCTGTATCAATCAGTACATATTTATATCCATCCCGTTCAAATGGGATATAAATGCTATCACGTGTTGTACCTGGCATGTTATAAACAACTACTCGATCCTCCCCTAAAATACAGTTAGTTAAAGTTGATTTACCAGCATTTTGCCGACCAACAATAGCTAACTTAATTGGTAGTAAACGTGGATCAAAGGTTTCTTCTTTACTATTATCGATCGCTTCTTTTTCTTTCTGAGGGAGACAATAAGCCGCATTAGCTGCCTCCTCTGGTAATAATTTAATATTATTGGTTAATTTTGTTGAATAGGGAGAAACTATTTTTTCAATCAATTGAGTAACACCGCGTCCATAAGATGCAGCAATGGGATAAATATCTTTGATGCCAAGTGTATAAAAATCTCCTAAAACCATATTAATATTTAAACCATCAATTTTATTCGCTACTAGGTAACTATTTTTTTTGCGAGTGCGCAAATGTTTCGCAATCTCATGATCTGACGGCATCAACCCTGAACGAGCATCAACTATAAAAAAAACAATGTCAGCTTCTTCAATTGCCAGTAAGGATTGAGAAGCTATATGGGTTTCTATTCCATTTTTTGAACCATCAATACCACCGGTATCGATAATAATGAATTTCTGTCCTGCAAACTCTGCTTTCCCGTATTTTCGATCACGAGTTAAACCAGGAAAATCAGCAACAAGCGCATCCCTAGTTCGAGTTAATCGATTAAATAAGGTAGATTTTCCTACATTTGTACGCCCTACTAGCGAAATGACAGTTATCATTTTAAGATGCCTAATAAAAATCAGAATCAATATTCTGATTCCAATCTTTGGAATACTAAAAAATAAAACAGATTAGGAAATTAGTAATCGTTAATTCTATCTAGAAAATAAGAAAATCTCAGACAATTAACGTTCAATAAGATATATAGTTCCATTTTTTGCCTGAATAAGTAATTTATCACTGGCAATAATTGGATGGCTGCGTAAACCCAAACTATCAATTTTATTTTGTGCTACAAAATGACCATCTTTAGTATCTAACCAATGAAGATAACCTTCCCCATCACCAACCACTAAATAACCATCATAAATAATCGGTGCAGTTAAGTTACGATGTAATAAGGCATCTTGAGTCCATGATATGATACCATCATTTTTGTGAACTGCTAGAACACGATCATTTTGATCAACTAAATAGATAATATCATTGGCAAGAATAATATCATTTACCGTCCCTAAATCACGCTTCCAAATAATTTGGCTAGAGCGAATATCCATTGCAACTAAATTACCATTATAGGCAATAGCAAAGATAGTGCTTGAATTGGTATCAATAACTGGCGTGATATTAACATCATGTAAACGATCAATTTCAGTTGCACCACGGATCTGAGAAATATATTGCTGCCAAGCAATTTGCCCTTGATCAAGTATTATGGCAGTAATACGACCTCCAGCACTGCCAACAATGGCAACCCCATAGGCAGTAGCTGGCGATGACTTTCCTCTTATAGATAATGTAGAAGTGTCTAAATTAATACTCCATTTATTTTGCCCAGTCTGTGGATCTAATGCTTGTAATACACCTTTACTGGTATGGATCAATACTAAACCATCACTAACTACTGGCTGAGAAAGTGCTTCTCCGGAAACATCGGTTTTCCATTCTATTTTTCCATTAGTTTTATTTAATGCTATAACTTTGCCATTTTCTGTTCCAAGATAAAGTTTATCTCCTGAAACCGTTAATCCACTAGAAAGTAAGGCTGGCAAATTAGCTGTGAAAAAACCAACTTGTTGTGATAAATCAATTGACCATAACATTGCGCCTGAATCAATAGCTATTGCTTTTACCGTTCCTTTACGATCAGCTGCATATACAATAAAATCATCATAAGCCGGTGAAAGTTTAGAATAAAATTCTCTACTACCATCTCCTATCGATCGAGACCAGATGATAGAAGGGGTAAATTTATTGTTAACTTCAGGTAGAGGAGAGATTATGACAGAATCTTTTTCTGTTGAGCATCCCATTAATAAAGTCACCACTAACAAACTAACTAAAAGCGTTCTAGGCAATTGCATGTAATATTCCTCTTAGTTTAGTAAGCTACTATTGATTTTTATTTTTAATATTGCCTTCATTATTTCAGATCCACTTGATTCAATTCCTTTAGAATAAGCCGCACGAGCACCAGCGATATCACCTTTTTTTAGTAATACATTGCCACGAATATCTTCAACAATCATACTCCATCCTTTATTATGAACTTGAGTCAACGTAATCAGAGCTTGATCTGTCTTGTTTAAATCTAATTGTACACGTGCCAATCTTATATTGATTAAATCTTTAAGATCATCTAATTTTGCCTTATCTAGGGCATTTAGTAATGCTTTTTCTGCACCAATAATATCACTCTTTTCCACAGCAATTTTAGCTAATTCAATATTTATCAATACACCATAAATATTATTTGTTTCATTAGCAAATTGCTTGCCAGAAGTAAGCGCTTGTTTTGAACCTGTCTGCAGTTGAGAAGAAATTTGTTCAAAAATTTGAGCACTTTTTTGCAAATTATTTGTCTGATATGATTGCCAATAATTCCAAGTAATAATCGCACTAACTCCAACAACTAGCCAAATTACTAACGCTTTAGCATTGTTTATAAAAAAGCATTTGATAGCATCTATCTGTTCGTTTTCAGTGGTATAGATTTCCACAGAGTCTCCTTTAATCTAAAAGATTGGTCAAACTTACAGAAATATTCTGCTGAGAAATTTTTTCCTGTTCACCCGTACGTAAATCTTTTATTGTCACTTTACCAGATTGGCACTCATCTTCACCTAAAATTATGGCAATTTTTGCCTGGTATTTATCTGCTTTAGCTAACTGTTTTTTAACATTACCCCCGCTATGATGAGTCATTAATTTCAAATCCGGTAGTTTATCGCGAATTTTTTCCGCCAAGGCTAATATTGCCTGTTGACTTGCCTCACCATAAGCAATCAAATAAACATCAACTAAGTTATGTTCAGAAACAAAATCTGGGTTAATCTGACGAACCAATAATACTATGCGCTCCATTCCCATCGCAAAACCTACTGCGGAGGTCGCTCGCCCCCCAAGCTGCTCTACCAGACCATCATAACGACCACCAGCGCATACAGTATCCTGTGCCCCTAATGTATTAGTAACCCATTCAAATACAGTACGATTATAATAATCTAAACCACGAACTAAACGTTGATTAATTCGAGATTGAATACCTGCTGCATCAAGTAATTTACAAAGTCCAATAAAATGTTGTTTTGACTCATCATCAAGATAATTAGCAAGTAATGGAGCATCATTAAGCAGTTTTTGCACGTCAGGATTTTTTGAATCAAGGATGCGTAATGGGTTAGTTGATAGTCGACGTCGGCAATCTTCATCCAATTTATCTTTACACTGTTGCAAAAAAGTGACTAATGCCTGACGGTATTTTTCTCGGGCTGCTAATGATCCAATCGAGTTTAACTCTAGTGAAACATATTTAGCAATCCCTAGTTCACGCCACCAGCGTGCTGTCATAATGATAAGTTCAGCATCAATATCTGGCCCAGCTAAACCAAAAACTTCAGCACCTAATTGATGGAATTGGCGATAACGTCCTTTTTGTGGCCGCTCATAACGAAACATAGGGCCTAAATACCATAGACGTTGTTGCTGATTATACAATAATCCATGTTCTATCCCAGCACGTACACAACCGGCTGTATTCTCTGGACGCAGCGTTAAACTGTTACCATCCCTGTAATTAAAGGTATACATTTCTTTTTCAACCACATCAGTGACTTCACCTATTGCGTGAGAAAATAAAGAGCTTTTCTCTACGATTGGAGTCCGAATCTCACTAAAACAATAACTCCTAAGGATTTGTTTTAGTTTGTTTTCAATTTTTTGCCAGAATTGAATATCGGCAGGAAGACAGTCATTCATACCGCGAATAGCTTGAATATTTTTAGCCACGTTATTTCTCTATTTTAAAATCTACCATAACATTGATTATAAAAGTCAATATTAATAGGGTGCAATCTACAAAGAAAATTAGCTCATCACTTTATGATCTATAACTTTATGATCTATAATTGATAATTTTTATTTTTATAATTAAATTTTATATTTATTATGCTAATTGGTATCTTTCAACTGAAACTAATAAAGTATTTAAATAATGAAAAGCACGAAAACACAAATAGAAACTTCATTGTTCTCCAATCAAGTAGTTACTTAGTGAATGTAAAGAGTAACAAGAAAAATCAACTATTTCTCTATAACTAGCATATCAACAAATTATGCTAATGCGTTTATGTATGTATGTGCAAGATAAATTATTAATAAATAGAAATAATATACTTAAGAAATAATGCATTAATAAAACATTATTTATGGCATTGATCATTATCAACACTAAAAAACAGAGTATACAACCATCTTAACTCAGGTATTTCTTTAAGCTCTCTGAAAACAGATGCAACGCGTATTGCAGATGAACTAAAAAATTGCAAATCAATTAAATTTAAGTAAATGAACAATAATTACCAATACTTACATTTCCATTTAACATAAGAGGATTTAAACTTTATAGAAATACTTTCTAACCAAAATAAAATTTAGAAAATTTAGGCTATTTTTAGCCTTGAAGAAAAATACTATCAAAAATTAATGATTAAATTATTATTTAAGCTTGATGATCTTGACAAGTAAACAGTATGTTAAGAGTTATACTCATTTCTGACGTATGTGATTTTGGAGATGGTACGGAATATCATGCCGATTGTTTTCATGAATGACTTTAACATCAGAGAGATGATATGCCATGAAAAGTCTATCCTACAGATATTTCCGAAACTAGATATTAGTGTATTCCTTTCCATGAATTTATTCGTAATCGTGTTAGCTAACTTTAATAGGCGTACCTTTGTTAAGGCGGAGTTTGAAACCATCCTGCAACAACATATTGAACGGTTGCCTTATCTGGCGCTATTATTGTTTTTCTTAACGGTTATTTAAAACAGCGAAGCATACAGACTGGTATTAGCCATATTGAGATTAAAGTGCTTAAAATCTGGGGGTTGGTCGTAAAAGTCGGTAAGGGAATATGTTTCTAGAGCTCCTTACTACTATCTTACCTGAAGCGTGCAAAATAGCGAAGAGTTCCTACTATTGTCTATATATGCGAGGCAATACCCACCGGTGATTTTTACGAAGCTATCTGGTCGCTTCTCAGTGAAAAACAGATGGTGTATTCTTACTAAGTGTCATAAGTAAACTAAAATAGCGATGACTTGAATAGAAAAAGAAATTGGGTTCCCCTAGCATCATTTAAGCGATACGTGTTACGTTTATTTTGTATTCTGATGCATATATCCAGTCAGACAAGATAATCGCCTTTCCTGCTTCTTGTTATTGACCTCACCTTTCCTGCTTCTTGTTATTGACCTCACTGAGAATAGATATAAGAAAGTAATTGTATCGAAGATGGTTATCAAGAGCTAGAAGCCAACTTAGTTTAATCTCTCAGTTGTATCTGCGAGCGTGCGGCTTAACGCATCTCTAAATTTGTTATGAGAAGACGATGGTTCTCTTAGTTTTTGAAATGCAATGGTAATGATATTCCAGGATATGCAGGACTACAACGCTATTAGCTACACAAAATAGCTAATGCACTGATTTCATTTTCTAAAGGTATGCAACCGAAAGTTAAAAGCTGTGAGTTTGTTAGGAAATCTGGCTAAAAAGAGAGCTATGATGGCGCTAATAAATCCCTTGATGTTTTATTGGAAAGGTTTTCAACAAATTATCCTGCATCGATGAAGAAGCTGGAACTAGTTAATGGGGAACTTGACCTGTTGACTCTACTGGTAAAAACGTCTAACCTAAGGATTAGATAGCAGATTCCACAAAGCATTTAAAGTAGAGCATAGCCTGATAAGAATACACCAGATTTGCTAATAATTCATTAGGCAGATTGAATTATTTATTAGGTGAATGTCGTAATAGTAAAATTAAATCTATTAATCCGAAATTATGCGATCAAATTTATTTATTGTTATCTTTCTATTGGAAAGCAATGAACCTGTTCAACTAGTTTTTTGTTATTATTTAGTCTGAATCAATAATATACTTGAATGTGAAAGCAGTGTGATTATTAAGTTAACTTTAACAACGATGGTTGAAGCAATGAATTTTTATATTAAAATGAGTTGAACTTAAAAATATATGTAAAGCAGAATTAAAAATATTATCAAACGGATTAATTATACTATATTAATAGTATACCAATATTGATACATGATACACCTGTTAGAAAATGGTAATCTATTTTTTTGGATAAATTTTTATTTAAGTAATGGATTTTACTACTATATAAAATTTAAAATTATTTCTGTAACCGATATTTTATGTAAAATTAAACGTTAATTTGGGATGTAAAGAAGCTTAAATTTTTTATTATTAATCTTAATAGTGAATAGCAAAATTAATCGCTGAAATTGCAAAGTGTTTATTAAATTTATAGTATAGATTAATAGTCTATGACTATTTAATCATACAGATATATCTGTATCTGTACTGAGTTAGCAGTACATTTCTCAGTGTCAATTTATAATTTGCAATTAAAGAAGATAAGTTTTTGATCAATGGATTACGCTATTTAAAGCCAAATGTTTAGTGTGGCGCACTATTTCCAGATTTTACGTTAGTTTGCTATTTATGAGCGGGTAATAAATTATTTGATTGATATCAAACTAGCTGTTTTATACTACCCAGTAGTATACGACAAGATATTCTATCTTAAGTTAATTAAGTAGATAAGTTAATTTTTATGTATGAAAGATATGCTTTTCAAAATTGGAATTATTTGCACTGATTTTCCCAAATGTGATAAGGAATATTAATTCCTGCCAGTATAACTTTGGCTTTTTTATTTTTAATTATAATTAATAGCAAAAAGTTTATAGTTAAAAAATTAAATTTCTCTTTAAAGAGAAAGAGAAAGAGAAAGAGAAAGAGAAAGAGAAAGCATCGTCCTTTGCTAAAAGCAAAATAAGATTAGTTTGCTGAATCTATTGCATTTATAGATTATTGTTGACAATAATTCTCTTACCTTGTCACTCAGCCAAGCTGAGCATCTATAAAATATCCTGTTGTCATGAAGAATGCATTTATACGTATCTGTGAGTGAGCAGGAATCCTTTTATTATAATGGCGAATCTTCGGTTTTTCCAATTTTTGCTAGCCGTTATTTAAAAGCACCTATACATCCTCGCTAATAATTTACCTCGTTGAGGATTCGATAGAAATCATAGTAATACAGAATTTTGAATGTCTCTTTGAAAGATGGCTATATAGTGTTCAATTATCTTTTTTTGCGTCAGTAAAGATTGATATTACTGCTTAGTTAGGTTGTTATTAGTAATTGATGTACTACCCTTCTCTACTAAGCAATATCGTAGTTTTAACATGTGGATGGTTGGAAATTTAAGGTAGCGCCATAGCTATTTTGATAGTATTCCACATTTTTTGTCTTTTTAGCGAAATGAATATTTTTTAGTAACGTTCGTACTATTCCTTCAGGTATAAGGCCGTTACTACTTCTTGGCACAGATTTATTCCATACCATAAAACTACCTGGGATTTATCAGATCATAGTTATGAGGTAGAAGCCGGATGATAAACACGCCTAACCAAATTTCTTCTACCTCTTTTTTTAAGAAGAGCTTATGCTATACAGCATGTTTAATATCTAGATCACTATTGGAGTGATGAAGACATAAATATGCGAATGTTAATTGAGTTGTTAACTATAACTGCATTAAAGAACATAATATGCCAATTTTGATATCCTGTTGCGTGCCCGCTGCAGGATAGCGCGAAGGTAGCAAGCTCGAAACAGAGATTTTAGTAGCGGTCAGTTTTTGTAAAAAAGCTAAAAGGAGATAAGTATAATAATGAAAGTAATGTATTGTTAGTCGCAATCAGATAAAAATATAAACCTGCTATGATATAAGCAGCGCTCGGTAGCTTTGACGCCGCATGAACTGCAGACTTTTGTAACTCTACAACTTTTGTAAAAAATGATTGTGGGAATATTCATAATAGTACAATGCTAGCAGCCGGACACCCATTGAATAAGTAGTGCAGGAAAGCATTTCTTTGATAAAATAGATTGATTCATAAGTTAATACTTTATATAGTGTTTCAAGAAAGTTATTCCAGCTTTCATCAATGGTAAAAAGCAGTTTAATTAGGCAGGAATTATATGTATATACATCTGGGCATATTTCCATAAAAAATAGAAATCGTCATCCTATAAAAATTTCTTAGATCTATAGGCTCAACTATCTTTGTGTTTGTCTAGGGAGAAAAACATGAATTATCATTTCTAGTTCCATATAGGTGATTAATTGATCGACAAACATATTTTACTGATTCCCTTTCATATTTTAGTTGCATCCAGCACCATCGACTTGCTTTTTGGCTACCTGTTTCTCAAAACCAAGAATAATCATGACTATAGAGACGGATAATATTTGCATGTTGAGAAAAGAATGGAGATCGAGAGAAGTGAACGCATTACTGCATGGTCTCTTTCTGGTGTTATAAAAAATCAGTCGATCTATTCTTAAATTCATTTTGAGAGAGATATCATAAAGCGCTTCGGATAAACAGGTTTTGTAATACGTGAAGTTGCGTAGTTGTTTCGATTTACTCGATTTACGCTTATTATAAAATTTATTCAAAGCCATATCTGTATAAATTTCTAAAAAATTAATGTATCGCAAAGTGTAAAGTAGTACTCAGATCACGAACATCACAAAAGTAGTGCAGTTGTGCTGCTAACACCATTACTATTCTATGTTTCCTATTATTTATATTTTGAAACATAAAATTTCTTCTTGTAAGAAGTATTGTATTTTTGTATTATTTCAAAGTAAATAAAATATTTTCCAGTGGAACACTGGACGCAGAAACAAGACGACACTAAAATATTAGAAATAGTTCTCAAATGTTTGAGAACTTATTTTTGGTAGTGGCAGGTGTCTGAAATAACACCAATGAGGGTAATAATGATGAAGCGCAATATATTTGCAATAGTTATCCCGGCGGCGTTGTTAGCTGGTACAGCAAACGCAGCTGAAATCTATAACAAAAACGCCAATAAACTGGATCTATATGGTAAAGTTGGCGTTCGTCACTTTTTTAACAAAAGCACTAGTAGTAATGATTCACGTGTACAGTTTGGTATTAAAGGTGATACTCAGATCTCTGACCAACTAACTGGTTTTGGTCGTTTTGAATTGGAACCTAAAACTAATAAAAGTGAAAACGAAAATACAAATTATATAGCTTATACTGGCTTAAAAATTGCTGACTTTGGTTCATTGGACTATGGTCGAAACTATGGCGTTCTTTATGATGTCAGCGCATGGACTAACGTTTTGCCTCTTTATGGTGCAGACTATATATCTCAGACTGACAGCTACTTAACTGGTCGTAACCTATTAACTTACCGTAGTACAGATTTCTTTGGTCTAGTAGATGGATTAAACTTTGCCATACAGTATCAAGGTAAAAATACAAAAAGTAATGAATCAGGTACCTCAGATTACTTAAAAAATAACGGTGATGGCTTCAGTGTAGCTGCTAACTATAATATTGGCTGGGGAGTTGCATTAGGTGGAGGTTATGCAAAATCTAATCGTAGCATGACTGATGAAAATAAAGATTTAAGCGGCGCTGGTGGTAATAGTGCCGAGGGCTGGAACGCCGGTATTAAATATGATGCCAATAATCTGTATTTAGCAGCAATGTATGGTGAAACCAGTAATATGACTAGCTTTGGCCATGGTGTAGATTCTCTTACTGATCTTAGCTTAACTCGAGTCGCTAATAAAGCTGAGAATTTTGAATTGGTTGGTCAGTATCTGTTTGATGAAATTGGTCTGAAACCATCTATCGCTTATGTGCAGTCTAAAGGCAAAGATTTGCCTGATGTTAACTACGCTCAAAAGCAAGATTTAGTTAAATACGTTTCTCTTGGTGCTTTCTACTATTTCAACAAAAACTTGACCGCTGTTGTTGATTACAAAATCAACCTAGTCAATAGTAATAGCTTTACAAAAAAATATGATATTGGCAGTGATAACTTGGTTGGTTTAGGTTTAGTTTATCAATTCTAATTATCATTTAGCAGTAATTTAATAGCAAAAGTGAAAACGTAAATTTAAAAAGCAGTGCTAGAGTAGAAAGCGCTGCTTTTTTATCAATTTATCTTTAATTATTAAAATATTATTGTCAGGTTAACAATATCAACCTAAAAATAGCGTAAGTTTGCTTTATTTTTATCGCAGAGTGTTGCAAATCATTTTTGCCACATTAATATAGATCTATTGGATTACTAAATCGAAAGTGAGTTAGTGGAATTATAAATATGTTGAAAAATATTATTCCGGCTCCTGCTGATCCTATTTTAGGCTTATCAGAGAGTTTCAATACTGATCCGCGTAAACAAAAAATTAATTTAGGTATTGGTGTTTATAAGGATGAGTCAGGGAAAACCCCCATTCTTATTTCCGTAAAAAAAGCAGAAAAATATCTGTTAGACAACGAAGTGACTAAAAATTATCTCGCTATTAACGGAATAGCAGAATTTGCTAGCGTTACTCAAACATTATTGTTTGGCAGCAATCATCCAATTATCGCTCAAAATCGTGCTCGCACTTTACAGGCACTAGGCGGAACTGGTGCATTGCGTATTGCCAGTGAATTTATTGCTAAACAGACATCTGCACAACGAATCTGGATTACTCAACCAACCTGGCCAAATCACAAGAATATATTTAAAGCTGCTAATCTGATAAGTTGTTATTACAATTACTATGATGCTGAAAAACATAATTTAGATTTTTCTGGTATGTTAATCAGTTTAGAAGATGCAAAGCCGGGTGATATACTATTACTACATGGTTGCTGTCATAACCCTACCGGTATCGATCCAACGCCAGAGCAATGGGAAATTCTATCTACTCTGGCAGCAGAAAAAAATTTATTACCTGTTTTTGATTTTGCCTATCAAGGTTTCGCTAAAGGTTTGGAAGAAGATGCGCAAGGTTTACGTATTTTTATCAATAAAAATCCCGAAATCATAATTGCCAGTTCCTACTCAAAAAATTTTGGCTTATATAATGAACGGGTTGGCGCCTGTACGATTATTGCTAATAATAGTGATCAAGCAGAGCAAGCATTTAATCAAATTAAATTGATTATTAGAGCAAACTACTCCAATCCTCCTGTCCATGGTGCAGCCATTGTTACCACTATTTTATCCGATGAATTTCTAAAGAAAGAGTGGAGCGAAGAGCTAACAATAATGCGGCAGCGTATTCAACGTATGCGGCAGTTATTTGTAAATACATTACAAGAAAAAGGCGCTAAGAAAGATTTTAGTTTTATTAGCAAACAAAACGGTATGTTCTCTTTTAGTGGTCTTAATCAAGACCAAATAATTCAATTACGTGAAAAACATGCTATATATGCAATTAGTTCAGGCCGAATTAATGTTGCTGGCTTAACATTACAGAATATCATTCCTTTATGCAAAGCTATCATTAATGTTTTATAAAACATATTTTTAATTTAAATGGTTGCTGATTATGCTAGGATCTTAATCAATTTTTATTATCAGTAACAGGTGCAAATTATAGATGTCTAATAAAATTATTTTTGATTAAAAAGATTGAATTGATGTCAATACTCAAATTGAATTATTGTTTATTTCTGGCGTATTGTTTCGCAGATCCTAGTGTATCCTGCTGATTGCTTTTGTAAATAATTATAATAATAGACAGATGATATGCCATGAAAAGCTACCATAATAGATATTCGCAAAACCAGATATTACTTATATTCCATTTTGAATGAATTTATCACTAATAGTGGTCAGATAGCTGATAGCAGTGCTGTTGAGACAGAGCTCGAATCCATTTCTGAAAGAGAATAATGAATGTTGCCTTTGTCGGCTTCTGTGGTCTCCTACCTATACCCATTGCTAGTAACGATTTTTGCCAAAAAAACTATACAGATTGGTAATTGGCGATATTGAGATTAAAGCTCCTAAAGTAGGAGCTTGAAGCGGAAATTAGAATATGTTTTAATAACTCCTTGTTAGTGCCGGCTTATCTGGACTTACAAAAATACAGAAAAGTTAATATGATGTCTATGCCTGCAAAGCAGGACCATTGGTGATTTTTATGAATCTCTGGAGTTACTTGTCGATAAAAATCATAAGATCTCTATGAGAGCTATTAGCAAACTGAAACAATAATGTCTTGAAAATATAGAAATTGCTGATTCCGTAATTTATATTATATGCCTAATATTTATTTTTGTGCTGATAACATAATCGTTCTCTCAAGCAATCTGATTACCTTTGCATTTTTCTTAAATCGACATCACTGCGCAATGGATATAAGGAGCTAATTGCTATCGAAGATGATTATCGATAAACAAAACAAACTAGCCAAACTTCTTAACATTTCTTAAGTGCGTGTGGCTTAGCCGTATCTTCTAGGGTTGCTATAGAAGACGATGTTCTTGATTTTTAGAATGCGATAGCAAAGATATTTCAGAACATGTAGCATCAATATATTGGATACACAAAATAACTAATATGCTGACTTGATTCCAAAAATGCATGCAATCGAAAGTTAAAGTGAGTTGCGGAAGATTTGGATAGAAGAGAGCTGCAATGCCGCTAATAAAGCTTAATGTTTT
The DNA here is from genome assembly GCA_046530735.1 of Arsenophonus sp. Lineage (GTDB taxonomy): Bacteria > Pseudomonadota > Gammaproteobacteria > Enterobacterales > Enterobacteriaceae > Arsenophonus. The sequence goes on along the minus strand of JBHEQV010000003.1, from coordinate 48,253 downwards.
GTTGATAAAATGTTTAGCGAATTACTCTATCCTGCAGCGATAGAGATGCAGGAGAAAAATTGATAAGAGTTTCTGGATTCTATCTTTTTCCGTCAGCGCACCACTGTGGCGTTATAATAACGAAGAATCTGATTGAGTCAGTTTTGACTACGGTAAGATTATGAATCTGATACAGAAGCACTATAGTTCAAAAATAACCCTTTCAATACTTTAAGAGCTATTCCTGTCTGCTAAGAAAAGCAGGAACCGCGGACAATAAGATTTAAGTAGCTAATCCTGTTTGTGGGTAAACAGCAACCAATTTAAGGATGGAGAATAGATTTACTAAGCATCAGAGTGGAACATAGCCTAGCCGTCATACAATAGTTTTGCTAATAATTCTCAGTGCAAGTCATTATCTATCATCAAATTAAAGTGCTAAGTAAATAACAGTAAGATGTATAGCACTTATAAAATTTTTAATATACTGCCTGATGCAGCAAAATAAAGCATCATAGTTGATTGTGCTACTTACGTTTCGATAAGTTTTATAATTATAGACGCAGAATGGACAATAGTAAGTATTGTTTTGTTGCTGTAAAACATTTGAATTTATAAAAAGCTGGGTTTTATTACAATTAGCCTTGACCTAAACAGCATGTTCAATGAAATTTAAATAATATTTAATAAGTATTAATTTGTTATCTAAAAATGCTATTTGCTAGCTATTTATTTTATTTATAAAATTAAAAATTAAATTATTGCAGTGGGTAAGCGGTAATGTTAAAACCTAATCAGATATCAATAATAGTAAAAGTTTAAATTAGGTCAATTTAAGGGTAGGTAATGAGTAAGGTATATAATTTTAGCGCTGGTCCGGCCATGTTACCGGTAGAAGTTTTACATCTTGTACAACAAGAACTTTGTAATTGGAACGGTATGGGTATTTCGGTGATGGAAATAAGTCATCGAGGTGAAGCATTTATTGAGATAGTCAAACAAGCTGAACAAAATCTTCGTGAATTATTAAAAATACCTGAAAACTATAAAGTTCTTTTTTGTCATGGTGGTGCAAGAGGTCAATTTGCCGCTTTGCCATTAAATTTATTTCAACCTGATGAAAACGTTGACTATATTGTTGGCGGTTATTGGGCAAAGTCTGCTGCGCAAGAGGCGGAAAAATATTGTATTGTTAATGAAATTGATATTCGGCTAGAAAAATCAACTTATTTAAGTGTGAAAGCAATGGATGAATGGCCATTAACAAGAAGTGCCAAATATGTTCATTATTGCCCGAATGAAACGATTGATGGTATTGCTATCCATACATTACCAAATTTTTCGAGTAATAAAATTGTGATTGCTGATTATTCCTCAGCGATCTTATCGCGGCCACTCGATGTCAGCTGTTTTGGTGTTATTTATGCCGGTGCACAAAAAAATATTGGGGCAGCAGGTATTGCATTAGTTATTATTCGGGAAGATTTATTAGGTCGAGCAAAAAAAGAAACACCTTCCATTCTTGATTACACGATACTATCTAAAAATGACTCAATATATAATACGCCAGTAACTTTTGCTTGGTATCTCTCAGGAATGGTGTTTAAATGGTTAAAACAGCAGGGTGGATTAGAAGAAATAGAAAGACGAAATCAAGAAAAAGCCTGTATACTGTATAATGCTATTGATAATAGTCAATTTTATATTAATCGAATCGATCCAATTAATCGTTCGATAATGAATGTTCCATTTCAAATAATAAAACCTGACTTAGATAATGAATTTATTAAAGCAGCAGAACAGCAAGGGCTGCTTTTTCTGAAAGGGCATAAAGCGGCTGGTGGGATGCGTGCTTCAATTTATAATGCTATGCCATTGGTTGGTGTGCAGAAGTTAGTTGATTTTATGATTGATTTTGAACAGAGAAATAAATAAATTAAATAATCTTTTATAGATTATCTTAGTAAAGATACGGTCTAACTTTATTTTATAAATATAAATGTGATTTAACTAAGTTATCCAACTGTGTTATTGGAGAATTTACTGTTAATGCAATCCCTAACAATTCAACCCATTTCTTACGTTGAAGGTACTATTAATCTTCCTGGCTCGAAAAGTATTTCTAACCGGGTACTATTATTAGCTGCATTAGCGCATGGCCAAACTGTATTAACCAATCTTCTTGTTAGTGAAGATATTCGTCATATGCTTAATGCTTTAACAACATTGGGTATCGAATATCAATTATCTAAAGATTTTACTACCTGCATTATAAAAGGTGGTGGTCAATATTTTAACCATAAAAAAGGTTTAGAAATTTTTCTTGGTAATGCGGGTACAGCTATGCGTCCATTAAGTGCAGTTTTAGCGTTAGGAGATAATGATATTGTCTTAACCGGTGAACCAAGAATGAAAGAGCGCCCTATCAGTCATCTAATTGATGCACTACAGAAAAATGGGGCAACTATTGATTATCTTGAGCAGTCAGGTTATCCCCCTATAAGGATAAAAGGAAGATTTCAAGGTGGGGATATCACACTTGATGCCTCTGTCTCTAGCCAATTTTTAACTGCACTTTTAATGGCTGCACCGTTAGCGCAGAATGATACGACTATCCAAATAAAAGGAGAGCTTGTTTCTAAACCTTATATTGATATCACCCTAGCATTGATGCGTAATTTTGGAGTTGAAGTAGATGATCAACACTATTGTCGATTTTATATTAAATCTGGACAAAACTATATTTCACCAGGGAAATATCTTGTTGAGGGCGATGCTTCTTCTGCCTCTTATTTTTTAGCGGCGGCAGCAATTAAAGGCGGTACCGTTAGAGTAACAGGTATTGGTAAAGATAGCTTGCAAGGTGATACTAAATTTGCTGTTGTACTTGAAAAAATGGGTGCTAAAATACGATGGGGTAAAGATTTTATAGAATGTCAACGAGGTGAGTTAATTGGTATTGACATGGATATGAATTCGATTCCGGATGTGGCTATGACGGTTGCGACTCTGTCGCTCTTTGCTCGAGATGAAACGATTATTCGTAATATTTATAACTGGCGACTAAAAGAAACTGACAGATTAAATGCTATGACGGTTGAATTAACAAAAGTTGGCGCTAAAGTAGAAGAAGGACGTGACTATATTCGTATTTTACCGTCTAAATTATTACAGCATGCTAAAATAACAACTTATAATGATCATCGGATAGCGATGTGTTTTTCACTTGTCGCTTTATCAGATACGCCAGTTACTATTTTGGATCCAAATTGTACCGCCAAGACTTTTCCAGGTTATTTTAAGTCAGTTAGAAAAACTAAGTTATCGATGTCAAGAATATTAGCTTTTACTTTTTTTTAAAAAAATATTAAGAGTGTAGTTTTTAAGAATTTAAGTTTAACTTTGAGATAATCTTTCATAGACTGTAAAGGAGTTTATTAACAAATACTGATTGGGGATAATTCCTAATTATATAGGCAGGGAAGATATCGATATTGCCTCAATCTCTTACTAGAGATTTAGGGATGGCTTTTAATCCATCTTTTATAGGCCTATTAAATCGTGAGTTATGCTTATTTTGATATATGCAGTTTATGAATTAGTGGCATATCTTATTTATTAATTATATGAATGATTACAACAGCAGAGAGTGATATGATATAAAAAGTGTACCCTAGATATATCTGTGAAATTAGATATTATTTGTGGCTTTCTGCATGAACTCATCTAATGGTGCTAAGAAGCTGATAGACACCGCTGTTAATGTTGGTGTTCTACCTATGCTGAACAACATGCTCAATGCCAACCTTGTCTACGGATCTTATTTGTTTTATCCGTAACGGATATTTTTCATAACTATCCATATAAACTTCTATTAGCAGTGCTCAGATTAAAGTATATAATGTCAGGGAGAGATTTTAGCGGCAACAGAATATCCCTCAACAAGGTAGGGCTGTTGAGCTACTATCAAATCTGGTGTATAACAGTTAGGTTTCTTGCTTTGATGATTATAAATATATTTTCCATCCTTAAATTGAACGTTTATTATCACCAGGATCAGCAGATATTAACCCCCTATACCTTCCAGCTTTTGAGCAGAAGAACGGTATAGCTCAAATATCATTAAAAAGGTTATTTCTCGAACTACAATGCTTCGAACATCGCTTTCATATCCTCATTATCGCAAAAGCTAATTGAATCAGATTCCTCGTTCTTATTGTTCCCACTATACTTACGGAAAGATATAGTATGCTAGCAGCTATTTCTCGATCTTTTTCTAATTTCTTCATAATTGGTATGATACTTCGCTAAAAACCTTTCTAAAAAACATCAATGGCTTTATTAGCAACATTATAGCTCTCTACTAGTTAGAGCCTTCTCTCGCAACTCACCCTTAACTTTTGGTGTTGCATACCTTTGGAAAGTAAATCCAGCACATTAGTTATTTCTGTATACCAAATAGCATTTATGCTGCATATTCGAGGAGGAACTTTTTTGTCGACATTGCATTCAAAACGAATGGCACTTCCGTCTCCATTCGTAAACTTGGGAAATACCATTATTAATGCACGCACTCGCAGTTTATTGAAAAGTTTAGCCTAGTTTACTTCTAACTTTCAATAAGCATATTTGACTGTAACAAACTCCTTATATCTATGTGCAGTGCTACCAATATAACTATAGACGAAGGTAATCTCAGCTTGCTTAACAGAATGACATATGCCTTTAGCTAAGAAATAAACATAACGCGTATCGCTTAAATTAGGCAGGGACCAATTATCTACGGTCTCTTCAAGGTATTCCTATTCAGTCTACTGATGGTGCTAGTAGAGAGATCATGTGCTTCTAATCAAAATTTGCAAAGCTTTATAAAAATTACTGGTGGATATATGCCTTGCAGATACAGTCCATAGTAGCAACTTTTTGCTACTTTTGCATGTTTCAGATAAGACAGTAGTAAGGAGCTTTAAAAGTATATTTCATTATCACTACTATCCCACTTATCTTAATTACTTTAAGATTAACATCCTAATATCATTCTGTATAAGTTTACTGTAGCAAATAATCATTACTGGTGATCAGTTTTCCCGCCATCGATAAGGCAGTGTTTATATGTTTGTTACAGCATAGCTTCAAGGTCTTCCTCAACAACGGTGCTATCATCTTCCTGTTACTATTATGAATGAGTTAATGTAATTAATCAGAGTAATATCTAATTTTTTAGATACTTTTAGTGTAAGCTTTTCATGAGATATAATCTCTATATTTTGAAATAATCTAAAAATCAATCAGAAAGATATGGCATCATTTACGAAACCACTTTACAGCAGAAATGAATATAACTCAAAAGTTGATTATTAATTTTAATCTCACTCTAGATTATTATGAGGCCTATTATTCAGATTGGTGGTAGGTTTCGGGTATTTGAATTCTGCTAGAAGACAGTCAACAGTTTTTTTCAAGTAAAATGCAAGGTGTTATATATTACTTGTTACTAGACTATAACAATCTATGGATATAAAAACTGAATTACTTTTTCTGGTGCAGTATCTCGATTCTATGGTGTGTTCACCATATTTTAAGAACTATAAACGCATGATTTCTTTTTTTCTCAATGATTATAGATTTTACTTCCTAAAAATAGGATTTTCAATAGGTTAATGTTGTATTTGATACATTAAAATTTATTGAAACGCTTGAATATTATCTGAGAAAAGTTAATGCTAAACAATTTTTTAGGTGTTTGTAAATCACATGAGGTGATTGATATAGCGACTAAATAAGATTTAGGCGATGTTTGTAAAGAACAGATGGCAGATTTGATAAAGTTGATACTTTTTTAAAAAATGAAGCTTAAATAGCTAATGTCTAAAAAGACATATCTATGTAAATTTATAACGTACGTAAAGATCTTCTTCTGAAAGATCATTAGTCCACAAAGATATTAAAGCGCTAACTAACAGTTTTCTTATAAAGCTAAATGTTATTATGTTAGGGTTTGTTAGTGTTGCAGTAGTAATACTTAAATTTTTCTAATTCCTTGGTTGCAGGTTTAAATTCTGCACAGCTAAACCAATTTCACTATATATCTTCATCAAGATTCAATTCTTTTTTTAATAATCATTTTCTTTTATTAAACACTATATAATTACTTTAAAAGTTCTTATTTCTTTGTTATTGTTATCATGTATAGTACAAATACTGCTTAGTATCATGAATTAAAAAATATAACTGCTATTAATCATTTAAACCAAATGATTCATATTGATATGCTTTGCCATTATTAATGCATGGATTGTCAAGTTTTATGATGTGTACTCCTTCATTGTTCTGTTTGTTTTGTATCATTAGGACGCTAAGTTTCTGCTAAGTAAAGATCTTAAATATTAAATAAATGAGAATAAATTTTAAGTGTTTTGTCGTTCCATTCTGCAATTTCTTCTATACTTAATCGTTGCTATTTTCTGCCTGATGATTTTGGGCTATATTGAGAAAGGTTATTCTTTGCTCACAGAATAATTTATAGCTATCTCTGTATTTTAATTGTTATAATTTTAAATAATCTTTTCCAGGTCAGATAATTTAGTAAATAAATAACCCTATACATGTAGGGGATGTAGGCTACTCAGCTATATCTTTTAATTGGTTAATATAATTTCATATTTTAATATAAAATTTCTTACTAATAAATCTTTAATTACATAACTTTATTAGGCAATGCTCACTAATTTTATTTTTGCTGGTAAAGGTTTAATGCCATTTAGCTCTATCAGAATTAAAGAATAAACTCTAATCAATAATCAGCTTAAGAAAACAGCTAGAACACTTTGCATTAAACTTTTCAAGAATCTTATTGCTCTTTAAGAGAGAGCAAATCTATTTTTTACTAAAAGGAAAAAATCGGTTTAGTGTGTCCATTGTAAGGTAAAATTTTATCATAGTGTATATTCTTTGATCTAATGCAATAATTCTATAGATATTAATTCTAGGTTTAGTTTAGTAAGGTTTATTTTTTCATTTTATGTATTGTTTCTAATACTAATTCCAGTGTCCGACTAGCTAATCAATCTGAGCGTTGGAAAAGTAGCCTGTTACCACACAGAATCCATTTATACGAATAAATGTGCAGAATTCTTTCATAAGAACTGTGAATCTTAGTTTTTTCCTGATTTTTTGCGAGCTGCCTCATCTCTGCGTCTTCTTGTGCACCTTTGGTAAAAGGGTGCCTCATTTACGTTTTAACAAGAAGCTATATAATACGATATCTTAAAACGTCTAATGGAATATAGATAATATAGCGCCAAAGGTATTTATACTATAGCTGTGGGCTAATTCATCTTTTTAGCAAAGTGTATTTTCCAGGAATGTTTTCACTATGGCTTTTGAGGTAACGCCTTCACTGCTTTGTGTAGTGTGGATATCTTTTAGATCAGGAATGCAATTAGGATTTATCAGGTTATAACTGTAACGTAACGGCTCTCTAGATTTCTTCGACCGCTCATTTTTTGAAGAAGAGATCACTATGCAGCATATTTAATATCCAGATTGTTGATAGTAAGGAAGGCATGAATATACAAATATTAATTGAATTGTTAACTATAACTGTATAAAGAAGATAGGATGCCAATTTCAATATCCTGTTGCGTGCCCACTTCAGCATAGCGTTGTGTGAGAGCGCGAAAAACACGTTGAGTAGCTGGTCAATTATTGTTGAAAAAGGTTAAAGAAGATGGTGGAGATAATGAAAGTAATGTGTCAATAGTTACAGTCGGGTAAAATATGAATCTGTTATGCTCTAATCATTGATCGATAGCTTTAAAGTCTTATGAATTATGAGTTTTTGATTTACAGATTTGGCAGAAAATAACAGTGAAAACATTAAGAAGAATCAGAGCAGTAGTCGTCCGAAGACTCATGATACAAATTATGCAGGCAAGCATTCGCTCTATAATATAGATATGTCTAAAAGTTGATACTTTCAGTATGTTTTTAAGAAATTTGTTTCAGCCGTCATCAATGCTGAAAAGCAGTTTAGTTTGGAGGAGGAGATATACATGTGGATAAATTAACTTCTTGGTTTTTTATAAGAAAAATAGAAATCGTCATACTGTTCCAATTCGTTAGCTCTATCGGCTTAAGTTATTTTATACTCCTTCCAGGAGTGAAGGAGAGAAGAATGATTCCTAGTACTCTATAATTAATCAATTCATAGACAAGCATAGTTTATTAATTATCCATTAATGTAGTTATATTCAGTATCATCAGTTTCATGCCTATGGCATTGCTTAAAGCTCTAGATAATCATAATTAGAAGAGGATAATACACTTGCGTGTCGAAAAAAAATAAGGATCAGAGTTGGCAAATTGTTATGTGCCTCTTTTAGAAGTATAATAAAAATTCAGTTGGTCTGTCATGATTAATTTCTGGAAGGAGATCTAGAAAGCGCTTTAGATAAAAAACAATTCCTAACATCTGACTTATATATTAGATTCCTGATTTTACTTGGTTTACGCCTTCTAGGAAGATTCATACTAAATCATCTATATGAATTCCTAAAAATTTAATATATCGTAGAGTATAAAATAGTACTCAGATCATGAACATCTTAGAAGCAAGATAGTGAGCTACGCTTAAAAAACAATCTTTTTAATGGTATTTAAGTTTCTCTAGTTTGCTTAGAGAACATAGAAATCGTCTAAGGAAATTGAATTACGCTCATTTCTAGTATATAGGATTTCGGAGATGGTGGGCATATCCTCTGATTGATTTTATAGATGATTCAAGCAACAGAGAGATGATATACATAAAAATTTACCTTACAGATATCTGTAAAACCAGATATTATTGTGATTTCTTACATGAAATCATCCGTAATGGCGTGCCAGGTAGCTGATATGGACACTGCTGTTGAGAAGGAGATCGAGAGGATTCTGCAAGAACATTCTAAATACTGACTTGTCGAGGGGATTATTGCCTATCGATTGTAACAGTTATTTAGCGCAATGAACCATACAGACTGGTATTTAGGATCTTTAGATTAAAGTGCTTAAGGTTAGTAGATCTTAGTGGCAATAAAATATGCTTTAACAGTTTATTTCTTGCTACCTTAATCTCAAACATGCAAAAGCGGCGAAAAGAGCTATTTTCCTATCCCTGTTTATGGATTCATAAGTAATTTTATGATCCTCATGTGCCGCCTCTCTGTGAAAAGTACATGGTCTTCTACTGATATCATTAGTAGAGTGAAACATTAATACTTTGAAAAGCATAGATAATAATATCTATGTGATTTAAGTGACATACTTACATTTATTTCTTAGCCGATAGCATTATCCGTTTTGTCAGACAAACTGAACGGCCTTCACCTGCTGCTTATTATCGGCGGCATTTTTACATGGACGTAAGGAAACAGTTGTGTGCTAAAAGATGTTTATCGAGGGTCAGAAGCGTACTGTGAGCTAAACACTTCTTAATGACTTACTAAAAAGGATGGCTTAACTATATCCTCTATGGTTGCTACGAGAGATAGTGCTCTTTGATTTTTGAAATGAATATAAAGATATTTCTGGATGCGCAGTACCCATTTTGTTGGATACATAAAATAGCTAATATGTTGTCTTCATTCCCCAAAGACATTCAGCACAAAAGTTAAAGTTGAGCTGAAGGAAGTCTGGCTAGCAGAGAACCGTGATTCTGTCAACAAAGTTCCTTTGATGCTTTGTTGACAAGGTTATTAGCGAAGTGTATCCCTGCCAGTTATGAAGAAACTAGAAAAAGATCGAGAAGAACTTCTGGTATTCCATGACTTCCCGTCAGCGCATTGATGTCAATAAGAATGACGAATTTAATTGAATCGGTTTTGCGTGACAGGTTAGTCTATGAAGACGACTTGCTAAGCACTGTGGCTCAAAGAAAACAACCTTTTTAAGGCTATTTAAGCTATTCCCTGTCTGTTTAAAAAATGAGATTGTCTAAGGAGAGTTGACATGCTCTGTGACCATGCTGGTAGAGAACGTCAAATTTAATGATGAAAGAACAGATTCATAAAGTATCGGAGCAAGAGGTAGCCTAAATTGCTCATATACCAGATTTTCTAATAACTCATTATCTCTCCTGGAGAGGATTAATTGAAATCATAAGAATTGAAATATATGATGTGGCTACAAGTAATATACTTTACAAGCAAAAACAACCTTTTCCAATATAGCCTATTGTTAATAACAGGCACACAGTCAATGTGATGCGGCAATAGAGAAATTTTATCTTTAAAATTTAACGCTATTTAGCGACAACGTAATTTAATTGCCTTTGCAACCATTTTTTCTAATTTTTCCTGATCAATAGCAAATTTACGAATACCATCACTCAGTTTATCCGTCGCCATGGCATCAGCATTATGTTGCCAATAGAATTCTGATTCTGTCATCGGTTTAGGCGGTGATTGAATTTGACCATTAAATGCCAATTTTGGTATCACTTCACCTTGCGACTCAGAAAGTTCTTTAAGTAATGCTGGAGAAATAGTTAACTGATCACAGCCTGCCAATTGTAAAACTTCACTTCTATTGCGGAAACTTGCCCCCATTACTACCGTTTTATAGCCATGTTGTTTATAATAATTATAAATTTGTGTAACAGAAATAACGCCAGGATCTTCTTGTGGCGCATACTCTTTTGTATCAGTATTCCCTTTATACCAATCAAGAATACGACCAACAAAAGGTGAAATTAGATAAACACCAGCTTCAGCACAAGCTCGTGCTTGTGCAAAAGAGAATAATAGAGTTAGATTACAGTTAATGCCCTCTTTTTCCAGCTGTTCTGCTGCGCGTATCCCTTGCCAAATTGAAGCTAACTTGATCAAAATACGCTCATTTTTAATGCCTGCACGATTATAAAGTTCAATAATACGGTGCGCTTTTTTAATACAGGCTTCGGTATCATAGGAAAGACGCGCATCAACTTCTGTTGAAATTCTTCCAGGAATTAATTGTAAGATTGCTAATCCAATATTAACAGCCAATTTATCACACGCATCAATGATTTGTTGTTTATGCGATTGGCTTTGTTCCTGTGCCCAGGTGATTGCTTCATCAATAAGTGGCTGATATTCTGGGATTTGAACCGTATTAAGGATTAAAGAGGGGTTAGTTGTTACATCTTGAGGTTTATAAAGCTTTATTATGCTAATATCACCTGTATCTGCTACAACCGTTGTTATTTTACGCAAAGAGGTTAATTCATCAATCATTTTTAATCCCGTCGTTATTTAGATAAGTCTAAGGCTTGAGATCCTCTCTTATTAGGATAAGATTACACATTGATATTACAATAAATAAATTCACTAGTTATTGCTGTTAAAATAAATTTTGTCAACTTATTTTTATACCATACTATTATTAGAGCAGCAATAATTAACGTTAAATGATATAAATAACCCAATGATAGCCATTTACTGTTTTGATTAAAATTGTTTATTTTTAAATTTTACTAGGTATTAATCACCCTTATTACAAGCCTATTAGCAAAAACACTTGATTATGAGAATTCGTTTGTTAGCATAGAATATAGTTAACCAAACCCTGTTATTACAGGCAGAATAATTGATTAAGATCTGCTGCAAATATACATAGACAGAAATTAACAGTTTAATGTAATATTAGTAGCAAATTAGTTGATTTAAATATAGCACGTTTTGAATAGTGGGATGTTATCTACTCTAGAAATTCCTGATATGAAATCTTGACTTTTAAAGGTTATGATACCAGGGTGGTGGCCCTGCTATACAATAAGAAAGCTTTACGCTAAAAGATTTCATTATTCTCTAAAAATATCTTCGTATTTTATCAGGCCTATACATGCTGTATTACACCCACTTAATCTTATGTAGGATTACCGATTGGAATCGGGAACTGAATTCAATAAATAAATAAGGAAAAAATCTTTATATTTTTTGGAATATTTTTACTGAAAATCTTAATCAAGCCCATCTAAACAGTTAGAGTAATAATATTATGATTAACTTAAAGTTAATGAATAGTTTAATGCTGTTAATTATAAAAACTGAATGTTGATATTATCAAACTTATTTTCTAGATGAAAAATTAAGAAAATATAAAATTATTAGTTTTTATACGAAAAAACTCGCGAATTAATAGTTTCTTTATTTATTTTATAATTAACTAAAATTATTGAATAATTAATTAAATTTAACTTATCTGTTTCTCAATTTGATTATGCTGCTTTGAAAGCTAATCAGTTAGTCTTTAAACAATTATAACTTGGTTAACTGTTTTGTGCAGGATCATTATATATAAATTCTCGTCCTCTTAGCTCTTATTCATGATAAGATAACTACTGAGAGAAATAGTTGATGGCAAAATATCATGATGATTATGTTCCATCGCCAGTAAGCTCTTCAATACCTAAAATAAGATCTGCTATTCAGGATAGCAGATCTGTTACATCTACTTTATCTGAACGTTATAGTATCTCTGAACTTACTGTTGCTAAAGGAAAAAACCAGATAACCTCGATGAGATTAGAGCTATATTCCTATCGTTTTCTTATGACGTTATCGCCCGCTAAAAAATCTGTAGTCATTCCTTGTGAAAAATGTTTTATTTCTCTCGCCGATTTTCTGGCAAGTCCGTACACGAATTTCTGAACCTCCTAGTATCTCGATCTGCTCTGGATCGCTGTTTACGCAGGCACAAAGGAGAATTTGCGTAAAATGAAGCAGGAGAAAACAATGAAAGCAAAGGATAAAGTATAAAGCATAAAGCATTTAAAACTATTAGCCTAATTATCTGCACGTAATCTGAAATATATTCAGTATTATGTAAATACCAAACGAAACTTGACGACTTTATCTTTTTAAAAGTATAGATTGCGTTACTCCGTGGATTTTATCTATTTTTACAAGGATAAGACTGTCTCAATGCTCGATGATTTTTACGTGATCTTAACCAAGCATGTCCATAGTTATCCATCTTGTACTTGCGATCGTTTTTGTCTATGAAAACGTTCAGTAACCAGAAAATATGAATTCGCCCGTTTGTTGTACAGAACTTGATATAGAACGCCGATTTATAACGCCGATGCATCCTCAAATAAATGGTATGATCGAACGATTTAATGGACGCATGGAAGTTGAATTGCAAAGCTATTATTCTAATTCTGCTGAAATTTTCAGATTACCTTGCATCAATATATTTAGCTGTAGAATCAAGAATTATCCAATCAGTATTGGGTAGTAATATTCATTGCAGTCTATGAAAGATTAGTTCAAAGTTAAATTTCAATTATTAAAAAAAAACCATGCTATCTTCGGAATGCAACAGTTAGCTTATAGTAAAGGAACTCTTTTGGCATGAAACTTATGTATGATAATCATAGCTTGCAGCAACGAATTCCGAAGCATGTTGCTATTATTATGGATGGTAATGGACGATGGGCAAAACAACATGGAAAGTTAAGAATTAATGGGCATCGAGCAGGAACAGAAGCGGTGCAAAAGGTGGTTAAATTTGCTGTTAAAAATGAAATTCAATCTTTAACACTCTATGCATTTAGTAGTGAAAATTGGAGTCGGCCAGAAACTGAAGTTACTGCTTTGATGGAACTTTTTACTTGGTTTCTAGATGATGAAGTTAAAAACTTAAATATTCATAATATTAAATTAACAATTATTGGTGATATAAGTAGATTTAAATCTAGGTTACAAAATCGTATTAAACACGCGATTGACTTAACTGCAAATAATACCGGCTTGCAACTCAATATTGCCGCTAATTATGGCGGTCGTTGGGATATTACCCATGCAATGGAACTTATTGCTAAAAAAATTAAGGCGGGCTCATTATTACCAGAAAATATTAACGAAGATACGGTAAATAAATTTATTAGTCTATATGATCAACCAACTGTTGATTTAGTTATTAGAACTGGTAGAGAATATCGCATTAGTAATTTTCTTTTATGGCAGATTGCTTATGCTGAATTTTATTTTACCGATGTGCTCTGGCCGGATTTTGATGAGAAAACTTTCAAAAGTGCAATTGTAGCTTTTAATCAACGTAAACGACGTTTTGGTAATACTTGGCCTGATGATATCAATGAAAAATAGGAGAGGGCGCTTTTGCTAAATTTAAATGTTCGTATCATTACAGCTATCATACTTATTCCATTAGTTATCGCTGCACTTTTTTTCTTACCTCTTAACTTATTTGGTTATGTTATCATTATTATTTGCTCATTATCTGCATGGGAATGGAGCAGATTTATTGGTTGGATAGTACAAATTAAACGAATTATATGTGCTGTTTTATTTGGTATTTGCTTATTGGGTTTACAATTGTCATTTCAGGATCTTAGTCAATTAACAACAGAGCCTTTGATTATTTATATTTTATCAGCTGGATTAGCTTGGTGGTTAGTTGCAGTAATATTGGTTGTTACTTTTCCTACTTCTGCTCGATTCTGGTCTCAGTCAGTAATATTAAAAATTTTGTTTGGTATTTTAACTATTTTACCTTTTTACTGTGGCATGTTGGTGTTAAGAAGTATTGATTATCATATTGACGATTTTATCGGTGCTTGGTGCGTCTTTTATGTGATACTATTAGTTTGGAGTGTAGATAGTGGCGCTTATTTTTTCGGTCATTTATTTGGTAAACACAAACTGGCATCAAAGGTTTCTCCTGGTAAAACTCTGGAGGGTATGTTAGGTGGTATAATGACAGCAGGTATTATAGCCTGGCTATTTAGTTTATTTGTTCCTGTTTTATTAATTTCCAAGAATTTATTATTTTCTTCTATTATTGCTGTGATTATTTCTATTTTTGGCGATTTAACGGAAAGTATGTTTAAACGTCAAGCTGGCATCAAGGATAGTAGTCATTTAATTCCAGGGCATGGTGGAGTATTAGATAGGATCGATAGCTTGACATCGGCTATACCTGTTTTTGCAGGATTGACATTGTCATTTTTTTAGTTTTTAATGTAAATTATGGGATTTTTTTTTAGTTTAGCTGCATTTATTATTGCATTAGGTGTGCTAATTATTGCACATGAATTTGGCCATTTTTGGGTAGCTAGACGCTGTGGTATTTATGTTCAGCGTTTCTCTATTGGTTTTGGAAAAACCTTATGGAGTAAAGTTGATCGCTATGGTACAGAATTTGTTATTGCTCTGATCCCTTTTGGGGGTTATATTAAAATGTTAGATGAGCAAATTGCTCCTGTACCCCCAGAGTGTCGCCATTTTGCTTTTAATAATAAAACAGTAGGTCAGTGTGCTGCAGTAGTTATTGCAGGACCAATAGCTAATTTTTTGTTGGCAATATTTATGTATTGGTTAGTTTTCATTATTGGTATACCTTCCGTGCGTCCAGTTATTGAAGGTATTCAGTCAAACTCGATTGCTGAACAAGCAAATATTTCACCAGGTATGGAACTAAAATCAATAGATGGTATCGAAACTCCTGACTGGAACGCAGTTCGTTTTGCCTTAATTAGTAAAATTGGTGATAAAGAATTAAACTGGAAAGTTTTACCCATTGGTAATTCAATACCGATAAAAAAACTAATTAATTTAAAAGAATGGAATTTTGATCCAGAGACTCAAGATCCGGTTTTATCTTTGGGAATTATGCCAGTTAGTACCAGGCAAGACCCCGTTGTCTGTAATATTCAGCCTGGTTCAGCGGCGTCATTATCAGGTTTACAAATAGGAGATAGAATTGTAAAAGTGGGTAAGCAGATAATAGATCTTTGGCATCCATTCAGCTATGTTGTTCAACAAAATCCTAATGTTCCATTGTTATTGACGATTGAGAGGCAAGCTGAACAGAAGCAATTAACGTTAACGCCGGAAGTAAAAACGATAGCTAAAGGCCGACAAATTGGATTTGCTGGTCTTGAATTATCAGTAATACCACTTGCAGATGAGTATAAAATTACTCAGAAATATGGTCCGTTTTATGCCTTGTACCAGGCAACGGATAAAACTTGGCAGTTGATGAAATTGACAGTTAGCATGATATGTAAACTGGTTACTAGTGATATTAAACTCACTAATCTTAGTGGACCTATTTCTATTGCAAAAGGAGCTAGTGTTTCCGCTGAGGCTGGGTTAGTGTATTATCTGATGTTTATTGCATTAATTAGTATAAATTTAGGGGTAATTAATCTGTTTCCTTTACCTGTATTAGATGGTGGGCACTTATTTTTTTTGTTAATTAAAAAGATTAAAGGAGAGGCAGTATCTAAACGTGTACAAGACTTCAGCTATCGTATTAGTGTTATTGCATTGATATTATTAATGGGGCTTGCACTTTTCAATGATTTCTCTCGTCTTTAAGAGGAGACTAATTAGGAGCACTCATAATAACAATGGCGATAAAAAAGTTGCTAATAGCATCACTGCTATTTAGCAGTGTCCCTGCATATGGTTCAGATGGGTTTGTAGTACAAGGTATTTATTTTGAAGGTCTTCAGCGCGTCTCTGTTGGTACAGCATTATTGAATATGCCTGTTCGAGTAGGAGATATGATTAATAATGATTATATAAGTCGTACTATTCAAGCGCTATTTTCAACAGGTAATTTCGAAGATATTCGAATTTTGCGTGATGGAAATACGCTGATAGTTCAAGTAAAAGAGCGACCAATTATTGTAAAGATTACATCCTTTGCTAATAAATCGCTTAAAGATGATTTATTAAATCAAATTCTTGAAGCTTCTAATATTCGAGTTGGTGAAGCTTTAAATCGCACAAAATTATCGAATATCGAAAAGGATCTTAAAGATTTTTATTACAGTATTGGTAAATATAATGCGGTAATTAAAGCGATAGTTACACCGCTACCGCGTAATCGTGTTGACTTAAAATTAATCTTTTCTGAAGGCGTTTCAGCTAAGATCCAACAGATTAATATCATCGGTAATAAAGCATTTATGACAGGTGAGTTGATAAATCGTTTTCAATTACGTGATGATATTCCTTGGTGGAATTTTATTACTGATCAAAAATATAAAAAGCAAAAACTGGCTGCAGATTTAGAAACATTGCGTAGTTTTTATCTAGAGCAAGGTTATGCCAAATTTAATATCGATTCAACCAATGTCAGTCTGACACCTGATAAGAAAGATATTTATATTACTATCAATATAACAGAGGGCGATAGATACAATATATCGGATGTTGAATTAAATGGTGAAACAGCTGGTCATTATGATGAAATCAATCAATTGATTACTATCAAACCTTCTTCGCTTTATAATGGTACTGAAGTTACGAACATGGAGAATAAAATTAAGGATCTTCTTGGTCGTTATGGTTATGCCTATTCTAGCGTTATTACCCAATCTGAAATCAATGATCAAGATAAAACAGTTAAACTACATGTGAACGTTGATGCGGGAAATCGTTTTTATGTCCGACAAATTCGTTTTGTTGGCAATCATGTTAGTAAAGATTCTGTTTTACGTCGTGAGATGCGCCAAATGGAAGGCGCTTGGTTAGAGAATGATTTGGTTAATCTTGGTAAAGAACGATTAAATCGGACTGGTTTTTTTGAAACCGTCGATGTCGAAACGAGACGTGTACTTGCTATACCTGATCAAGTTAATCTTGTATATAAAGTTAAAGAACGTAATACCGGTTCTATGAACTTTGGCATTGGTTTTGGTACTGAAAGTGGCATCAGTTTTAAAGTCGGTATTCAACAAAAAAATTGGCTTGGTACTGGTAATTCCGTTGATATTAGTGCGAGCAAGAATGATTATTCAACTTATGCGGAATTATCATTAATAGATCCTTACTTTACCGTTAATGGTCTTAGCTTAGGCGGGCGATTATTTTATAATGATTTTAGTGCGAAGGATGCCGATCTTTCACGCTATAACAATAAAACTTATGGCGTTGATAGTACCTTGAGTTTCCCTTTTAATGAAGATAATGTGTTTCGAATTGGAGCAGGTTTTGTTCATAACTCTTTATCTGACATGAAAGCTCAAGTTGGAATGTGGCGTTATTTACAAAGTATGGGCGAAAATCCTAATTTTAATGATAAAGCATATTATATCGCTAATGATTTTACCCTTAATTTAGGATGGATTTATAATAATCTAGATCGTGATTTCTTTCCGACCAGGGGAAATAAAACCTCATTAAATAGTAAAATTACTATTCCAGGTTCCAATAACCAATATTATAAGATTCGGTTTAATACATCACAATATTATCCCATTGATAAAGATAAAAAATGGGTATTATTAGCCCGTGCACAGTTAGGATATGGTAATGGTTTTAGTAGTAAAGAATTACCATTTTATGAAAACTTTTATGCTGGTGCTGATGGTACGGTACGTGGTTTCCGTTCTAATAATATCGGTCCTAAAGCAATTTATCTTAAAGAAAACAAAAGTATAGTAAGTCCAAAATCAGGTAGTCCATCAACGGATGCTGTTGGCGGAAATGCAATAGCAACAGCATCATTAGAGTTAATTACACCAACTCCGTTTATTAATGAAAAATATGCTAATTCAATTAGAACTTCTTTCTTTATTGATGCAGGCACTGTATGGGATTCGAATTGGAGTAACACTCTCGCAAGCTGGAGAGCAGGAATGCCTGATTATGGTAAGGCATCCAATATTCGAATTTCAATAGGGATTGCATTACAATGGATGTCACCGCTTGGCCCATTGGTCTTCTCTTATGCAAAACCAATAAGAGATTATGAAGGTGACAAGTCTGAAGAATTTCAGTTTAATATTGGTAGAACGTGGTAAAACGTCAATTTAATTTATTGATTCGATTCTGGTCAGATCAAGAAATAAGGGGTGTTTAGTGTGAAAAAATTGTTGTGTGCAGTCGCTTTATGTTTGATTTTAGCTGTATCTACCAATGCAGATGCAGAAAAAGTTGCCGTTATTAATGTTGGGGAACTTTTTCAGAACATAGCAATCAGTAAAGCGGTATCTAAGCAACTTGAAAAAGAGTTTCAAGGACGCGATGATAAGTTACAAAATATGGAAAAAGATTTACAGATTCAAGCGGAAAAATTACAAAAAAATGCTGCTAAGCCTAATGAGAAAGATCTAGAAGCGTTTGAAGCTAAGCGGACAGATTTTCTTAAAAAAGCGCAACAATTTGAACAAGATAACCAACGTCGTCAACAAGAAGAGCGCAATAAAATATTGCAAACGATAAAGATAGCAACAAAAGAAGTTGCAGAAAAGGAGCGTTACGACCTGGTTGTTGACGTAAATGCGATTCTTTATCCAGAAAACGGTTCCAACCTAAAAAATATTACCGATCTAGTTAATAAGAAGGTTAGATAATAGATGGCTTCTATTCGATTAGCTGATTTAGCCAAAAAATTAGACGCGCAGCTACATGGTGATGGTGATATCATTATCACCAGTATTGGATCTATGCAATTAGCTAAGGAAGGGCAAATTACTTTTTTATCATCGGATAGCCGTTCTTACCTGACACAATTAGCAGAATGTAAAGCTGCTGCCGTTGTATTAAAGAAGAAAAATCTGCCAGATAGTAAAATAGCAGCTTTAGTGGTTAAAGATCCTTATCTAGCTTATGCTCAATTAGCTCAAATTTTGGATACAACGCCTAAACCTGCACAAAATATCCATCCTTCTGCGGTTATTGCAGAAGATGTTCAGCTCGGCGAAAATGTTGCCATTGGCGTTAATGCTGTTATCGAGTCAGGTGTAATATTAGGTAATCAAGTTATTATCGGTGCAGGTTGCTTTATTGGTAAAAAAGTCAAGATTGGACAGTCTACATGTTTATGGGCAAATGTTTCTATCTATCATAACGTCGAGATAGGTAAACAATGTTTGATCCAATCAGGATCAGTTATTGGTTCAGATGGTTTTGGCTATGCAAATGAAAAAGGGCAATGGATAAAAATACCTCAATTAGGTTCAGTTATTATTGGTAATAATGTTGAAATTGGTGCTTGTACTACTATTGATCGGGGCGCACTGGATAATACAATTATTGGTGATGGGGTCATTATTGATAACCAATGTCAAATTGCTCATAATGTGATCATCGGTGATCACACAGCTATTGCTGGTGGGGTTATTATGGCTGGTAGCCTGAAAATAGGCCAATATTGTATGATTGGTGGTGCTAGTGTTATTAATGGACATATGGAAATTTGTGATAAAGTTACAATAACTGGAATGGGAATGGTAATGCGTCCAATTAGTGAACCGGGAATATACTCTTCTGGCATTCCATTACAGCCAAATAAGATTTGGAGAAAAACAGCCGCTTTAGTTTTGAATATCAATGAAATAACTAAGCGCATGAAGATACTAGAACGTAAGGTATTTACTAAAGATAACTAAATACCGTGTGTAGATTTATTAATTGCGGCCTGCAGAATACCTTATTTAGGGGTTAAAGCAGGCCGTGTTATTCATATTTAATTTTTTTAAATTTAAATAAGAAGAGTCTTTTCTATGAGTGATAAACATACTCTGGATATAGAAGAAATTTTAGGGTTATTGCCTCATCGCTATCCTTTTTTATTAGTTGATCGTGTATTGGATTTTGAAGAAGGTAAATTTTTACGTGCAGTAAAAAATGTCTCTTTTAATGAACCTTTTTTTCAAGGTCATTTTCCAGATAAACCAATATTTCCTGGAGTATTAATTCTTGAAGCTATGGCTCAAGCGGCTGGTATTTTAGCCTTTAAGAGTATTGGAAAATTAGAGTCTGGTGAACTGTATTACTTTGCTGGTATTAACGAAGCAAGATTTAAACATCCAGTTCAACCTGGCGATCAGATGATTTTTGAGGTAATGTTTGTTAAAACTAAACGTGGTTTGACGCTTTTTAAAAGTATTGCAAAAGTGGATGAAAAAGTTGTTTGTGAAGCGACAATGATGTGTGCTCGTAGCCAAGAAGCATAAAATGAGGGATGATATGATTAATAAGACAGCGATTATTCATCCCTCTTCTATTGTTGAAGAGGGTGCGATTATCGGTGTAAATGTCCATATAGGCCCGTTTTGTTATATTGGTTCTCAGGTTAACATTGGTGAAAATACAACACTTAAATCGCATGTAGTTGTCAATGGCAATACTAAAATTGGTTGTAATAACCAAATATTTCAGTTTGTTACTATAGGTGAAATTAATCAGGATCTAAAATACCAAGGAGAGCTAACTCGAGTTGAGATTGGTGATTGTAATCGAATTAGGGAGAGTTGTACTATTCACCGTGGTACACTACAAGGCGAAGGTTTAACGAAAATAGGTAATGATAATTTATTGATGGTAAATACCCATATTGCTCATGATTGCTTCCTAGGCAATTATTGTATTATTGCTAATAATGGTACGCTTGGAGGACATGTTAAACTAGATGATTATGCTATTATTGGTGGCATGAGTGCGGTACATCAATTTTGTCAAATTGGTGCTCATGTTATGGTTGGTGGCTGTTCCGGTGTTGCTCAAGATGTTCCGCCTTATGTTATTGCTCAAGGTAATCATGCAACTCCTTATGGAGTAAATATTAAAGGTTTAAAACGTCGTGGTTTTGATAAAGAATCACTACATGCGATTAGAAATGCGTATAAGATCCTTTACCGTTGTGGGAAAACGTTAGACGAGGCTAGACAAGAACTGATTGCACTAGGTAAAAATAATCAACAGGTAAAAATACTGAGTAATTTTTTAGAGAATTCAGTGCAATCTAATCGCGGGATTATTCGTTAACTTTTTAGTTCAGGATGATTATATAGACCATAGTTGCACAACCCTATTTATGCTAAGATAGCTACTGATGGATATAGTTGATTTGGGATATTATGATCATAAGGATCCATAACCAGGTAACTACAACACCTAAAATCAGTGCTACTCTTAAGGTTATAAGAGAGACTGCGTTTAATTTTGTTAAACATTATAAGAAATCTGAACTTCTCTTTTCTAAAGAGCAAAAAGAGATGATATTGATAATTACAACCATATTCCAAATTATTTACAGATGATACTGTTGACCGATCAGAAATCTATAGTCATTTTTTATAAAAATCCTTTCTTTTTCTCTACAATCTGCTAGTAGCAAGTTCCGTACACTAATTTCTGAATTCCGTTCTATCTCAATCGCCTGGATTGCTATTTATACAGGAATGAAGTGTAGATTTGTATGAAATGAGATAATGAAAGCACTGAAGCTAAAGTATAAAGTATTTAAAAGCTATGATCCTGTTTTAGTTATCTGTACCTAAATTTAAAATATCTTTCACAAATGTAAAACGAAAATTCATGATATTATCTATTAGGAGATAATGATCGCATCCATCAGTTGGTTTTTATATATCTTTATGATGGGTAAGACAAAATAGCGACTAAATGCTCAACGTTTCTTACGTGATCTTAACCGGCATGTCCCATATCGCTATATATCAGATACTTATAACAGTGTCAAAGAACTTGATACCGTCTTTTTAGTCTGCGAAAATATTTAGTTACAAAAAAAATAGGAATTCGATTCTTTATGTGCAGAGCTTGATATAATGGAATGCTGAATTCTAGTCCGTCGATATTATCTTTAAACGAATGGTATGGTAAGCAATCTAATGCATGCATAGAAAGATGAGATATAAAGCCATTAGTTTAATTCTGATTAAAAGATTACGTCACTCTGTATCAATATGTTTGGTTCTATAGTCAATAATTACTCTAATCAGTATTAGGTAGTAAACTTCATTATAGTTTATGAAAGATAGGTTTAAAGTCAAATCTGAATTATTTTAAAAAACCATACTATCTTCAGGAAGATGATAATTAACAAGTAATCTAAATAGGAGAAATCTTTGGCAAATAGTCATCAAGTTTCAATTCAACAACGACCTTTGATTATTGGTCTCGTTGCTGGAGAAGCATCAGGTGATATACTTGGTGCAGGTCTTATTAACGCCTTAAAACAGCAAGTTCCTAATGCGTATTTTGTTGGTGTTGCAGGCCCATTAATGCAAGCAGAGGGTTGTGAGTCCTTGTATGAAATGGAAGAATTTGCTGTGATGGGGATTGTTGAAGTTTTAGGGCGACTAATACGCTTATTAGAAATTCGTGCTGACTTAATTAAATGTTTTATTAAATTGCAGCCTGATGTCTTTGTTGGGATAGATTCGCCTGACTTTAATATTACCCTTGAAAGAAAATTAAAACAAACAGGTATCAAAACCATTCATTACGTTAGTCCTTCTGTTTGGGCATGGAGGCAGAATCGTATTTTTAAAATAAGAGAGGCGACCAACTTGGTGCTTGCTTTGTTACCATTTGAAAAAAAGTTTTATGACCGCTACAGCATTCCTTGTCGTTTTATAGGCCACGCTATGGCTGATAGTGTACCACTACAACCTGATAAGCAGGCTATTAGAATAAAATTAAATATAACTCATGATGTTAAGTGTTTAATCATCTTGCCGGGTAGTCGTCGTTTTGAAGTTGAAATGCTGAGTCCTATTTTTTTGCGCGCTGCACAAATTTTGATAAAAGACTTTCCTAATTTGCAAATTTTAGTTCCTGTTGTTAATCGACAACGTCGGCAGCAATTTGAAGCTATTTATCGAGAGATTTCGCCAAGCTTATCACTGAAAATTTTAGATGGCCAAGCGCAGACAGCTATGATTGCAGCTGATGTAACTTTATTAGCTTCAGGGACGGCTTCATTAGAATGTATGCTAGCAAAGTGTCCGATGGTAGTTGGATATCGAATGAAACCAGTAACTTATTGGTTAGCTAAACGCCTGGTTAAAATTCCTTTTATTTCATTGCCAAATTTATTGGCTGGCAAAGAGTTGGTTAAAGAATTTATTCAGCATGATTGTCAACCTGAATTATTAGCTGACTCACTCAAGTCTCTACTAATAGATAAAGAAAAAGTTGAAAAGCTAAAACAAATCTTCTTACAACTACATGAAGATATTCTTTGTGAGGCTAATCAGAAAGCGGCAGAAGCCGTCTTAGAGTTAAGTAAAAAATAAATTATTTTATTTATTTATTTTAAAATAAAAATTTTTGTCAGTCTTGATGAGGTTTGGTCTAAGATTTTTGATCGAAGCAGTAGTAACAGTCCCTGTTATTTTAGATCTAAGCAGTCAATAATAAGATTAGCTAATTCTAAAAAAATAATCGAAAAACGGCGTAATACACTTTATATTGAGATTTAAGATAAAGCATTATCTTGAAGTATAGAGTATGTAGAGCTATAAGAGATAGATAAAATTAATACATTATAGACCATTTTATCCACATTCAGAGCAGTGGCAGAATCTTACTACTATGCCTGATTTCGTTTTGATAGATGGGAATAAGAGCCTAGATTTTCATCTGCTTTTTCAAGCAATTATTAAATATGATAGCTTAGTGCAGGAAATTAGTGTCGTGTTACTATTAGCAAAAGTGACATGAAATAGGGAAATGTGAAAGTTACATATCCTTTATTTAAAGTATCCTTTTATTCAGCATGAAAGCTACTCAACGATATTTCATTTAGAAAAATTGAATTAATATGGTGCAACAGAGTTTCATCGCAAAAATTATACTTCTGTTAGTCGAATACTGAGTTGCAAAGAGTATAACTAAGAAAATGGCTGAACCACATTTTATACACTTACGCGTACATAGTGACTATTCTATTATTGATGGATTAGCAAAAATTAACCCACTCATTAATCAGGTGGTAGAATTAGGCATGCCTGCATTGGCAATAACTGATTTTACTAATCTTTATGGTTTAATAAAATTTTATTGTGCAGCACATTCTGCCGGAATTAAACCAATTATTGGTGCAGATTTTTATCTAGAAAGCGAATTACTCAGTGATGAAGTTGCTCATTTAACTATCTTAGCCAGGAATAGTAAAGGTTACCATAATCTAATACTACTTATTTCTGCAGCCTATCAAAAAGGCTATGACACAATCGGACCAACGATCACGCGAGAATTGTTAGTAACCTATAAAGAGGGGTTACTATTACTTTCTGGTGGCTATATGGGCGATGTTGGTAAATTTTTGTTACGTGGAAACCAACAACTGGTTGAACAATGTTTAGATTTTTATCAAATCCATTTTCCAGATAACTATTATATAGAACTTGTCAGAATTGGGCGCTCTGATGAAGAGAGTTATTTACATTCCGCTGTCCAATTAGCCGCACAAAAAGGTTTGCCGGTCGTTGCCACTAATAATGTACGCTTTATTAATAGTGATGATTTTGCTGCACATGAAATACGGGTAGCGATCCATGATGGTTTTACACTCGCTGATCAAAAAAGACCAAAAAATTATACTCCTCAGCAATATCTACGCAGTGAACAAGAAATGCTTGAATTGTTTGCCGACATTCCTGAGGCGTTGAAAAATAGTGTTGAAATTGCTAAGCGTTGTAATGTGATTATGCCTTTAGGTGAATATTTTTTGCCCAAATTTCCTACTGGTGATATCAAAACGAAAGATTTCCTTATCAAATGTGCAAAATTAGGTCTGGAAGAACGTTTGCAATTTCTTTATTTCGATGAGAAAGAAAGAGCTGAACGACGAGTAGCATATGATGAACGTTTAGATATTGAGTTACGAGTGATTAATCAGATGGGATTTCCTGGTTATTTTCTGATTGTAATGGAGTTTATTCAATGGTCAAAAGATAACGGTATCCCTGTTGGTCCTGGACGAGGATCTGGCGCTGGTTCATTAGTCGCTTATGCACTAAAAATTACGGATTTGGATCCACTTCAATTTGATCTTATATTTGAACGCTTTCTTAATCCTGAGCGTATTTCCATGCCTGATTTTGATGTTGATTTTTGTATGGAAAAACGCGATCAGGTCATTGAGCATGTTACACAAATGTATACTCGTGAATCTGTCTCACAAATTATTACTTTTGGTACCATGGCCGCAAAAGCCGTTATTAGAGATGTTGGTCGGGTACTGAGTCATCCATATAGATTTGTTGATCGTATCGCGAAATTAGTTCCGCAGGATCCTGGTATGACCCTTAAAAAGGCATTCGTAGCAGAGCCACAATTACAAGAAATTTATTATGCTGATGAAGAAGTTAAGGTATTAATAGATATGGCGCGAAAACTTGAAGGTGTGATACGTAATGCAGGTAAACATGCTGGTGGAGTAGTAATAGCGCCAACTAAAATAACGGATTTTGCACCTCTTTATTGTGATTCTGAAGGGAAAAATCCGCTTACCCAATTTGATAAAAATGATATTGAATACGTTGGTTTGGTAAAATTTGATTTTCTTGGTCTTAAGACTTTGACAATTATTAGTTGGACGTTAAAGATGATTAATCAACGTCTTACAAAACAAAATTTAGCGCCCATTGATATCATGACGATCCCTCTTGATGATCAAAAATGTTTTGAACTATTGCAACGAGCCGAAACGACAGCGGTATTCCAACTAGAATCTCGGGGTATGAAAGACTTGATTAAGCGATTACGCCCTGATTGCTTTGAAGATATAATCGCTTTAGTTGCACTTTTTCGTCCAGGCCCATTACAGTCAGGGATGGTAGATAATTTTATTAATCGTAAGCATGGGAACGAAGCTATCTCTTACCCTGATGTTGAATGGGAACATGACTTATTGCAACCGATTTTAGAGCCTACCTACGGCATAATTCTTTATCAAGAACAAGTTATGCAGATTGCTCAGGTGCTTGCTGGTTATACGCTAGGGGAAGCAGATATGCTCCGTCGGGCTATGTGTAAGAAAAAGCCTGAAGAAATGGCAAAACAACGCTCCGCTTTTCAATCTGGGGTGGTTAAAAATGGTATTGATTGTGAATTAGGAATAAGAATCTTTGACCTAATGGAAAAATTTGCTGGTTACGGATTTAATAAATCACATTCTGCGGCTTATGCATTAGTTTCTTACCAGACTCTTTGGTTAAAAACACACTACCCAGCTGAATTTATGGCGGCAGTTATGTCAGCGGATATGGATAATACCGAGAAAGTAGTTAGTTTAGTTGATGAATGTTGGTGTATAGGGTTAAAAGTATTACCGCCGGATATCAATAGTGGGTTATATCATTTTCATGTTAATGCTAGCGGTGAAATTGTTTATGGCATTGGCGCAATTAAAGGTGTTGGTGAAGGTCCAATAAAAACTATTATTGAATCGCGTCAAAAAGGGGGTTTTTTTAAAGAAATTTTTGATCTTTGTGCACGGATTGATACTAAAAAGCTTAATCGTAGAGTGATGGAGAAATTGATTATGTCAGGTGCTTTTGATCATTTAGGTCCGCATCGTGCTGCGTTAATGTCTTCATTAGAAGATGCTTTAAAAGCGGCAAGTCAACATGCTAAAGCAGAAGCTATTGGACAAACTGATATGTTTGGGGTATTAGGTGAAACACCTGATCAGGTTGAACAATCTTATGATAGTGTAGCTAAATGGCCTGAACATCTTATATTAGAAGGTGAACGCGAAACATTGGGTCTCTATTTAACTGGACATCCTATTACCGCTTATTTGTCTGAAATTGAACATTATAGCAGTGGATTGAGATTAAAGGATGTGAACCCAACATCTCGTGCAGAGATCTCAACAGTAGTTGGTTTAGCGCTGACAGCTAAAATAGTAACCAGTAAACGTGGCAACAGAGTAGGTATATGTACTTTGGATGACCGTTCTGGACGCTTGAATATAATGTTATTTTCAGATACTTTAGAAAAGTATCAACATCTACTTGTAAAAAATAAAATATTAATTGCAACAGGTCAGATTAGCTTTGATGATTTCAATGGTAGTAATAAAATGTCTGTTCATGAACTGATAGAACTTAGTGAAGCTCGTAACAAGTATGCTAGAGGCATTGCTATTTCATTGATAGATAAACAAATGAATGACCGATTATTAAATCGTCTTCGTGACACATTAGAACCTTATCGTTCAGGAACAATACCGGTTCATCTTTATTATCAAAAGAAAGATGCTTGCGCTAAATTAAAATTAGGCATCACTTGGCGGGTTATTCCAACTGATAAATTGCTAATTGAGCTGCGAACTCTACTAGGCAATCATCAGGTAGAATTAGAATTTGATTAAATAGGAATATTATGAACTTTAATTTTCTAGATTTTGAACAACCGATTCTAGAGTTAGAAGCAAAAATAGACTCATTAATGGCAATAAATCGTCAGGATGATGCCAAGCTAGATATTGACCTAGATGAAGAGATCGCTAGACTTCGTGAAAAGAGTTTAGAGTTAACACGCAAAATTTTTTCTGACTTAGGTGCTTGGCAAATAGCACAACTTGCTCGTCATCCGATGCGACCTTATACTTTGGATTATACTCAACGTATATTGACGCATTTCCAAGAACTAGCAGGTGATCGTGCTTATGCTGATGATAAAGCTATTGTTGGTGGATTAGCTCGATTAGATGGACGTCCAGTAATGGTTATTGGACATCAGAAGGGGCGTGAAATAAAAGAAAAAATTCGGCGAAATTTTGGTATGCCAGCACCTGAAGGATATCGTAAGGCTTTACGATTAATGGAAATAGCTGAACGTTTTAAGTTACCGATCATTACTTTTATCGATACACCAGGAGGATATCCTGGTGTTGGGGCGGAGGAACGTGGTCAGTCTGAAGCGATTGCCCGTAATTTACGTGAAATGTCTCGGCTTTTTGTTCCTATTATCTGTACAGTGATAGGTGAGGGCGGGTCTGGTGGTGCTTTAGCGCTTGGCGTTGGTGATAAAGTTAATATGCTACAGTACAGTACTTATTCTGTTATTTCACCAGAGGGTTGCGCTTCTATTCTTTGGAAAAATGTGGATAAAGCACCATTAGCTGCTGAAGCGATGGGGATCACCGCTTTACGTTTAAAATCACTTAATCTGATTGATAACATTATTGAAGAACCGTTAGGTGGCGCACATCGTAATTATGAAGAAATTGCGCATAATCTTAAACAGTGTATTTTAAATGATTTAAGTGATATCGATTTATTTAGTCCTGAAGAGTTAAGAAATCGCCGTTATCAACGCTTAATGTCGTGTGGTTATTGTTAATTTTATGCTAACTAATAAATAAAAATGAAAATAATTATTAACGATTATTTTCATTCTTTAATCCTTAAATTTCATCATTGATGATCATAGAAAAATCATGGATAAAAATTTATCCTTAATTTTTTAAGAAAATTTATTTTATATAATAAAATATAGCAATAATAATTCTGATAGAGGTAATAAGAGTATTATGAATGCTAATGAGTTTGCATTACTGAATAAAATTATAAAAACCATCGGATCTACACGTCGAATATTGATAGGTTTTAGTGGTGGACTAGATTCAACAGTTTTATTGCATGCCTTAGTGTCATTACGTCAAACTAGAATACCAAATCTTAACATCCGCGCGGTTTATATTCATCATGGGCTGAGTGATGAAGCTGATGATTGGGGTATCCATTGCCGGAAAATTTGCTTTGACTGGCAGGTAGAGTTTTATTCACAGCATATTTATATTGACCCATCTAAAAAAGGGGTCGAAGCAGCGGCACGTGATGCACGATATCAAGTGTTTAGTGAAATATTATTACCAGAGGAAATTATTACTACTGCCCAACATTTAGATGATCAAACAGAGACTTTTTTGTTAGCATTAAAACGGGGGAGTGGACCAGCAGGTTTATCTGCCATGCCAATTTCTATTCCATTTTCTGATACTTATTTAATAAGACCCCTATTATCATTCAGCCGTCAGCAATTGATTGGTTATGCTCAAAAAAAAATGCTTTCTTGGATAGAAGATGATAGTAATCAAGATCAACACTATGATCGTAACTTTTTACGTTTAACTATAATGCCGCGTTTTAACAAGCGTTGGCCGCATTTTTCTCTATCAGTATCAAGAAGTGCCAGTTTATGTGCAGAGCAAGAATCCTTACTAAATGAATTACTTCAAGAATATTTATCTCAGTTAGTGATGCAAGGAGGAGCTTTACAGCTTAATGTTTTAAGCAGTTATTCTGAAATAAAACGTAATGCAATATTACGTCGTTGGTTTAGTTTACATCAAATTTTGATGCCTTCTCGTGTTCAATTAAAACAGATTTGGCAAGACGTGATCTGTGCGCGTCCAGATGCAGAGCCAGAATTTATTGTATCTAACAACAATGTTATTCGACGTTTTAAACAGCAGCTTTGGTTGTTACCGCAATTTAACGATCTAACTAAAATTTGTTTAGGATGGCAGATCCCTACTGTAATTAAATTGCCAGATAACTTAGGTGAGTTAATCATCTCAGATGAAGGAAAGCAGTTTCGTGCGCCATTACCAAATGAGAAGGTTACTATTCGATTTGGATTAAAGGGAAATATTAAAATTATTGGTCGGAAACATGCTAGACAGAGTAAAAAGCTTTGGCAGGAGTTAGGTGTAGCACCTTGGTTAAGGGAGAGGACGCCTTTGATTTATTATAATGATGAACTTATTGCAGCTGTTGGGGTATTTATTACCCAATCAGGTCAATGTATTCAAGGTCAGCCTGAATTAAAAGTAAAATGGATAACGGATAAAAAACCATTACATTATAAGTAAGGGTTATTATTATGCCGGTATAATCATAATTTTTTTCATGATCCAGAAAAAAAGATAAGGATTTCGCTAATTTTAAGATAACTAAAATTAACAATATGATCTAAGTATAATTGCTTTTTCATTAGCAACATTAACAAGCAGATATTTAATTGCGCTTTGATACGCATCAATTTATCCAATTTATAATTAAATAGAAGACTGCTGTTGACAAGCTAGTTCTAAATAATCATAATTATCGCAGTTGATGTTTGTATTCACTATCTTTAAGATGTAATCTGTCATCACTATTATTAAGTAACAATTATTTATCGCTTTTAAATATTTATAATTATAAGAATTTTTGCTTAAAAGCGCATAATAGCACTATATGTTTTCAACGAAAGATGAAAACAGGATGAAATACCACCTGCTAATATTTATTATATGCGAGTTATTGGGAAATATATGTTTCAAATCAGTAAATTTGTTAATAATTACTGTTGGTAAATAAAAAATTTAATAAAATTAAATGGTTAAAATAATATAAATTTTATAGTAATAGATTAATCTCCGTCTAATGATGAGTTATCAATTAGGTTGAAGTTAACTCAGTAACATTTTATTATGGCAGAATAACTTTTATTTACTTTGCTCTAATAAATTATTTAGAGAACAATAATATTAGCGGATATCGTTTAATATTAAAGTAGTCAATGAGGTAGTTGACTAATAACGTTAATTTGATTAATTTTTTTTAAAAGATTAACTATAATCATATTTTTAAGTTTATGAATAAAAATTGAATAATTCCTGTTAGTGCTAGATCTTTATCTAGAGTGGTTAGTTATTTATCAATAGAGGTATCTTGTTCTGAGTCTAGAATAATAACAAGTATAACACTATTTTCTTGATATTTTATATTATAGCTAATTGTACAATATAAATAAGATTCAAATGATTAAAGATCAGTTAATAAATCTTTATTACTGGTTTTGTAATTAATAGTGGATACCTTTTCTTTTCTCTGATTTTTATCATAATATTCTATCAGAACATTATGATATTCTTTTTTCTAATATCGATGATTCGACTGAACATTTTCACCTTTTTAGCAAAAGTAATTAGCCAGTTGTTCGGAAACATAAACTGAATGGTGTTTACCTATAGTAGATCCGATAGCAATCGTAAAATAACTACGGTTATTAGATTCTAACATGGTACCATAATTCAATATAGCTACATGTTTGATAGATAAAATTATGCACTTCTGTAATATCAGTTAAGAAAGGCTGCAATAGGGGCAATCGAGATCTGTCATAGGGCATAATTTTAAATCTCAATCTGGATTTGGTAAAAATGCACATTAAATAGATAATCTGCATTTATCGGAATACCATGTTTAAAGTTAAAGAATTTAAATACCATGATCAATTCACGTTCTTGTTTACCTAATAAACAAGCTATAAGCATTTTAGTCAGTTTATGTACTTACATTTCAGAGGTATTAATAACTAAATTGGCACGTGAGCGGAGTTGGTTATAATAGATAATTTTCCTCATCAATAGAATTTTCTAATGATAAATTTTTACTGGAAAGTGGATGTAGATGGTGTATATCACTACATCTTTTAATTAGTGTATTATGATCTGCATCAAGAAAAAATAATTGCAGTGAAAATTAGCAGATAAAGTTTTTAACGCTTTTCAAAAATTGCTGAGTTATATAGAATATTAAGAATATTAATGCTCATAGCAGTAGAAGTTTGTTATTCAGCAAGTGTATTTGCTAATTTTGGCACTAAAATAACGGGCAGATTGTTAATACAATAAAAATCCATATCTTCTAAGTGCTCGCAGAACAACTGATTTACTTGAACCAGAACGACCATTGACTATTATCAGCACCATAAGTTATACCACTTAAATTTCTTAATGATAAAAAATTATTATTTTGGCTTAGATTTTTTAGAAATAGTTATTCAGTAATGATTTTATAGAGTTCTTCATTACTTTGTGCAATGCGTAAACGACGACATAGGCTCTTATCAGCTAACCGTTTGGCAATTAAAGAGAGTGTATGTAAATGTGTCTTACATTGCTCTGAAGGAACTAATAATGCAAATAGTAAATCGACTGGCTGATTATCAATAGCATCGATAGCAATCGGTTCATCTAAATGGAGAAAAACACCAACTGCGTTGGATGAATTATTTTCATTTAATTTTCCATGAGGGATTGCAATACCTCCACCGATACCGGTGGTGCCGACTTTTTCACGGATTAATAATGAATCAAAAATAATATTTTCAGGTATATTCAGTGCAATTGCAGCAACTTCACTAATAATTTCTAATGCTCTTTTTTTGCTCGTGCAATGCACATTATTTAATGTACATGATGGGGTTAATATCGAGCTTAACGATATTTTTTTTTTACTGTTCATTGGATTTATTGGCTTATGGCAATTATACTAGACATCCATAATAGATATTTGATATGGACGATACTAGCATTAATAATCTACATTTAGTCTCATAGTGCCATTGTTGTTTAACAATTGTCACTTCCAGGTGAATAGTATAGTTTTTTAATAATTCAAATTTAACTTTAAATCAATTTGAATCTTTTATAGATTCCAATGAAATTTTACAATCCAATATTGATTGGATAATTTTTAATTGTACAGCTAAATATATTGATGCAGAGTAATCTCAATCTCTTAACTAGAATTGAAACGATGATTTTGCAGGCCCTCTCATACGTCCATTAAATCGCTCGACCATACCATTTGTTTGAGGATTAATCGGCAGCTAGAGGAGTGGGTGTTCTAGCTAAGAGCTCTGTACACAAACAATCTAATTCTTGTTTTCCGGTAACTGAACGTTTTTGTAGACTAAAAGGTAATCTATAAGTTATTTCCTATTGTCTGTAAGTATCCAATGGATAGCCATGGGATATTCTCGGTTAAGATTACGTAAGAAGCGTTGAGCATTTAGACAGTTGTTATCTTCTAAAGACAGATAAAAATCCATCAAGTGATATGATATCTATGTCTATTAAAAGATAACGTTGTAAAATTTCGTTTAGCATTTGCAGAAGATATTTTGCACTACGTACAGTTAAGCAATCTTATGGCTTTTAAACACTTTATGATTCAGGTTATGAGCAAATCTAGTGTATTGTGAGTCAGGTTAGATTCCACTTTGATATTTCATAAATCCTATTTCCATCCTTAAATTGGATGTTGTTTACCGCAGCAGGTTATGATCATCAGGTCAAAATTCCTTAGTCAGTTCCAGTTTTAGCAGACTGGAACAGCTTAAATAGCATTGAAAGGGTTATTTTCTTCAATTACAGTTTTCGTGCGTATCAGGTTCATAACTTCACACTATTGAAAAATTTGATTCAATTAGATTCGTCGTTTTATTATAATGTCCACTGCACTGATAAGAAATAGTAGAATATGAGCTATTCTTCTTGATTATTTTACAACTTCTTAATCCGTTTCAGGATACTTTGCTGATAATGTTATCAAAAAAGCATTAAAGGTTTTGTTAATGGAATCGCGACTCTCTGTGCTAGCCAGACCCCCCGTAGCTCAACTTTAACTTTCAGTGTTAGATGTTTTGGTAAGTAAAAGCAGCGCATGAGCTATTTTGTATACCAAGCAGCATTGATGTTTCGTATTTATGAGTGTCTTTGCATTGCTTTTCAAAAGTCAATGGCACCCCATCAACCGTAAGAAATCTGGAAAATACAGTTAAGCTACGCACTTGCGACCATCCAGAAGTTCGGTCCAGTTTACTTCTGATTCTTGATAATAATCTTCGATTCCAATAAGCTCTTTATGTCCATTCTCAGTATAGCCAATAATGACAAAAAGATAAAGGTAGTCTTTAACTGACAGAATGGTATATGCCTATATGCTTTTATACAAGAAATAAACGTAGCGCGTATCCATTAAATCATTCAGCTACCATTGCGTACGCTCTTCAAGACATTTTGTTTCAGTCTCCGATGGTACTTATGAAATAGATAATGCAGTTTTTTACTAAAAAAAGCTCCATTAGATCTTTGTAAAAATCACGAGTTCAGATGTCTTACAAGGATACACCGTCATGGTCCTACTATTAAATATTTTGCATGATTCAAATAAGGCAACAGCAACTTAGGTGTTGAAGGATATTTCGTTGCTGCTGTGATCCCCCTCTCTGACCCATTTGGCACTTTAAATCTCAACATGGTCAATAGCAGTCTGTATGTTTTTCTGTGGAAAAACTGATATAGTTGACGCATGAGATTGCAATCGATAAAGTAATGTTCAGCATGTTATTACAACATGATTTAGAGCTCTATCTCAACAGAGGTGCTATCAGCTACCTGTCACTATTACGGATGAGTTGATGCAAAAGCATAACAGGTAATATCTGGTTTCGCGGATGACTGTATAGTAGAGTCTTCATAACATATCATCTCTCTGTTCTTGAAATCATCTACGAAATCAATTAGTAGGATATGCCAGCATATCTAAACACATACATCAAAATAAGTATAATTTAAAAGTAATTTGTCTGTTTGACACATTATTTTATTCAATTACTTTAAAAGTATCTAGTTCTGTTACCTCGTTATCATTAATATCTGTTGTTTCAACTTCTTGACAAAAGGTTATCTTTTATTTAAATAAAGTATTGGTTTAAAAATTTTACTGAATTTTATTTTCAAGTTTTAATGTTGAAAGTTGCAATAAATAAATATCTTGTTGTAGTTGTGATATTATCTCTAGCTGTTAATTGAGTCAGAGTTGCAATTTCTATTTCAGAAAATTGCTCAATCCTCTTGGAAATAAAATAATAAAAAATTTACTAACTTTAATGAATTAAGGTTATAGGCGAAAACCTTCTCCTAAATAGACACGTTTGACTTGTTCATTTTCTAAAATTGCTTTAGGGGCTCCATGAGCGATAAGATGACCTTGACTTACAATGTAAGCACGTTCACAGATATCCAATGTTTCTCTTACATTGTGATCGGTTATTAATATTCCTAAACCATAATCCTTCAAGTGTTGTATTATTTTTTTTATATCTAATACTGAGATTGGATCAACACCGGCAAAAGGTTCATCTAAAAGAATAAATTTAGGATTAGCAGCCAATGCCCGGGATATTTCTACTCGGCGTCGCTCACCGCCAGAAAGCGATTGACCGAGGTTATTTCTCAAATGAGAAATACTAAATTCTTCCATCAATTCTTCTGCACGTTGCTGTTTTTCTTCAAATGTTAAATCTTTACGAATTTCTAATATTGCCATCAGATTATCGTAAACGTTTAACCGGCGAAATATTGATGCTTCTTGTGGTAAATAGCTTATTCCTCTTCGAGCTCGCTTATGAAGTGGTAGAAAACTAATATCTTCATCGTCGATAGTAATTTTTCCAGTATCATGAAAAACGATACCAACTACCATATAAAAGGTTGTTGTTTTACCTGCACCGTTTGGCCCTAGTAAGCCAACGATTTCACCTGAACTAATCTCTAAGCTAACATCTTCAACAACCTTATAGTTTTTATATGTTTTTGCTAAATGTTTCGCAGTTAATTTCGCCATTTTTTATTTTTTAATATTATTATTTATACTTTTCACTAAAGGACTTTTTTTTTGTAGTTGGAAAGGTAACAGTATGGTCGTTACTCTCTTCCCTTTGTCACTAAAGGCTTCCATTTGTTTAGTTGGAATTAAATAGGTAATTTTCTCACTTGCAATATTATAATCTAATTGTTCAAGATAAGCATTACCTGTTAGGATAATCAGCTCTTTCTCCATTTCATAACGTATTTTATCGCTGTAACCTTTAATCGGCTTACCATCATCTTGTAATTGATAGAAAGTCACTGGTGTACCATAGGCTTCGAGAATTATCTTTTTGGTATCCCTGTTTGGACGAGTTACAATAACTTTATCAGCTCGAACATCTATAGAGCCTTGTTTTATAATAACATTTTCTGTAAAAGTAGTAATATTTTTTTCTAAGTCAAGTGATTGTTTAACTGAATCAATCTGAATTGGTTGATGAGAATCATTATTTTTTATGGCTACTATTGGAAAGCTCAATATGAATATTGAGCTAGTCAGTACTAGATTAATGAAGATTTTTTTTGTCAATATCATTTTAGTTGTTTCCTTAGTGAGCTCTTTACTTATTGGATATCTCATAATAGGTCTTAACATTTTCAATTAATTCTGCGGTATGCGTTATCATATTGCCGCGCATTTTCATACTTACTGAACATAAACCAATACCAATTACCGTAACTTTATCATCAGATGATACATCTTGGGTAGTTAGATTAACGATGGCATTTTCTGTCAAAATTTGTTGTAAATCTGAACTTAGATTCAAGCTATTTATTTGAACATTACCATATAAATAGAGTATATTGTTATTTGTTAATTTAGCTTTATTGGCGCGTACGGCCCAAGTAGGGATACTATTTATGTTATAAGTTGTTAATACTGGATTAATAAACCAGCTGATTTTATTAGTTGAAAAGTGATGTGTCTCATCCGTTATTAGCTTATAAGTCAATTTACCTATGGGATCATAAACATGGGTAATGGAATTTCTAGTTTGATAATTTGGTTGACTGTTATTAAGAATAACAGGTGTTTTTGCTTGATTAAAATCAGCTAACTTCCGGCCAACAAGCACTAAAACAATCAGTATTAATATAATGTTAAGCCAAAACTTAAGCTTGATCATAGCTGTTTCATTTTTGCCTATATTAATAGGCTGTAAGCATTTTCTATTTGTTTTGAAAAAGCAGGATTAAGATCACAAATTTACATCTGCGCCTCCTTATGCCCCCTGCTTGATATGTAGGGTAATACGCTTTATTTAATAGCATTGGATGCTGATCTGCTATAGCAATAGAAAACTCTATCTGCAACATGATAGAAGAATCAATTAAATCATAACCATTATTAGTAATCTGTTAAAGTTGGAGTTTTAATCTGGTGATTAGATCATTATAAGATAATTTTTTTATCTTATCATTGGTAAGAATAATTAATACCGAATATTTAGCACGATCTTCTAATAATTTATCTTTACGTCTGGTAATAATGAAAACTTTAATCACAAAGATCAGTAAATAACGGATACCTTAAACCATCATTTATGTTGAATGCCTTTAGTTCTTTATCATTATTTGTCATATAAATTAAGGTATCTATCATGATGCTATCAAAATCATAAATTAGTAATTTTATAAGGTGTTCTTTTCAAGATATGTTATTATATAGAAATATAACAGGTTGTTATTTAATTATCATTATTCATCTATTAATCATAATAATTATATGAGGCCAGCCTGCAAAAGATCATGCAGATGAATAACACCAATAAGTATGTCTGTTTTTGCAACCAATAATGAAGTAATATGATGTTTTTGCATCAAATTTAAGGCGTCAATTGCTAACATATCTGGTTTTACCCTAATACCACCTGCTGTCATCACATCGGCAATTTTAGCATTATTTAAGTCAATATTCATCGCAAAGATGCGTCGTAAGTCACCATCGGTAAAAATACCTTCAATTTGCATTTTTTCATTACAAATAACAACCATACCTAGCTTTTTGCAAGTAATTTCCACTAATGCTTGTTGTAATGTTGCATGTTTCATGACATTAGGAATACTTTTCTTAGTATGCATTAAGTTGCTCACTCTTAATAAAAGTTTGCGACCTAATGTGCCACCTGGATGGGAAAGTGCGAAATCTTCAGCAGTAAACCCACGTGCTTCAAGTAAAGCGACCGCAATAGCATCTCCCATAACTAGCATCGCCGTTGTACTTGTTGTTGGCGCTAGACCTAATGGGCAAGCTTCCTGTGGTACTCTAATGCAGAGATGAATATTAGCCACTTTACCCATACTACTTGCAGGGTTTTTTGTTATACAAATTAATATAATGTGTTGACGCTTTAATACTGGAATGAGTGCTAAAATTTCATTTGACTCACCGGAGTTAGAAATCGCTAGAACAATATCTTGACTGCTAATCATACCTAAGTCGCCATGACTAGCTTCTCCTGGATGGACAAAAAAAGCAGGTGTTCCTGTACTAGCTAATGTGGCCGCAATTTTATGGCCAATATGCCCTGATTTCCCCATTCCCATAACAACGACTTTGCCAGTACATTTGAAAATTAGTTCACAAGCTTGGTTAAAATCATCATTGATATATTGTTCCAGATTAGCAAGCCCAGTACGTTCAATTTCCAATACTTTCTTTGCTATTTTTTGAAAATTAATTTCAGACATTTTATTTTTAAACTTAAAATAAATAATTTAATTATATTGGTTAATAGACCCTCAGTAAGGCTCGTTTCATATCACTCGCTTTGTATGTGTCAGTGTTATCAACAGATTATATCTGTAGGTTATATTTTTACAAAAAAGCATTTTACTATGAATGACACTTGAAAATTTATTTATTGTTATGATGTAATAAACAAAAGTAAAATTAACAATAATATTTGTAGCGAATATATTATATTCTAATTTTGCTAGTATGTTCCTAGTGAGGAACATATACTTAAATGATAATTAGACAGAAAAAGTATTTCTTCATTAAGAAATTTGTAGATAATTTCTATAGAAATTAAAGATATTTTTTATTCTGGATTGTAGGCTAACTTTTACTGATATGAGTTTAACAATCTTACAGAGAGAAATTTACATTAATTATGGGATCTCATGTATTGGAAAACAACTTAGTTATGTTTATTGTGAATAATTATATATGGATATAATGAGAAATTTAGTTTGATAATGTGTTAATATTCTAATATTAACACGTTAGAAGTTTTATCCTGTTAGTAAGAAAATGAGCATGTTGTTTCAATTTAATACCTTATTTACTGATATGAATGTTTTTGAGCATATTACTTTTTCTTTACGTGAACATACTGTTTTTCTGCAGAAATTATTTGAATACCTTTCGTTATGAAACTATAAGAAGTGGATTGAGTGATGAAGCGAATCTTTATATTGCCTGAACTATCGAGCAGGATGGCATTATAAGCGAATTAGTACGTGCTATTGCTATTTATCTACAATTAATTTATTTCATGAGCTTTTTATTGAGGGAGTTATTTTTATTCTGCTGTTATAGGGTTTCCGGAGATGCTTGGAATATCGTATTGATTAATTTGATAAATAATTTCAACAACAGAGAGATAATATATCATAAAAATCTACCCATACAGGGTTAGACGAGAAACTAGATATTACTTTAATTCCATTACATGAACTAATTTGTAATGGCGCCATAGGCAGCTAATAGACACCGTCGTTGAGCTTGTGTTCGAAGCCATGCTGAGACAACATCTTGAACACTACCTTGTCGAGGTTCATAAATGCTTATTTGGGACAGCGAATCAAATAACCTGCTATTGGCGATATTGAGATTAAAGTGCTTAAGGTAAGCGATCACGGCGGCAACAGAATATACTTCAATCACTCCTTCCTACCGCCTTATCTAAAGTATACAAAAGTAGCAAAGAGTTACTACTATGGTTTTGTGCCTACAAGGAAGGATATTTTTATTTACCGATAATTTTTACGAATCCCTAGTCCGCTTCTTGATAAAAAGCGCAAAGGGGTCCCCCACTCTCATTGACGAAGAATACATCAACAGATTAAAGCAGAAATGGCTTAAAGAGGGCAGGTAATGGCGCCAGTATGATTTAAATGATAGGCGTTACATTTATTTTTGACTGAAGGCATTATATGCCATTCAATTAACCATAGCTGATCGCCTTTGCCTGCTATGTTGTATTTGTGGTGCTACGCATAAAACATAAGGAGATCTCATTGCGGTTGAAAATACTTGTCGAGTGTTAGAAGCAAACTGGAAGCCTAACTTTTCAATGGCCGCTGAGTGTGTTGTTTAATACTAGCTATATGCTTGCTATGGGGATATAGTATTCTTTGTTTTTAGAAAGCAATGATAAAGATATTCCCTGACATATGAGACCAACGCTATTAGCTATACAAAATAGCTAATAGACTGATTTTACTTAACAAAGGGAGTGCCAATCGAAAGTTAATGGAGTTTGCTGCCGGAGATTTGGCTAGCAGAGATCCGTGATGCCACTAATAAAGTCATTGATGATTAGAAAATTGAATTACTATTTAAGTGAAGACCAAATAGTCATGTCTTTTTGCTAAAAGAAAAACAGGAATCGGCTTACTGGATCCATTGTAAATGAAAATTTTATCAGAGTATGTATTCTTTGATCTAATGCTTTAATTTAAAAGATATTAACCCTAGGTTAGGGTTAATTAG
Organism: Arsenophonus sp.; assembly: GCA_046530735.1. Lineage (GTDB taxonomy): Bacteria > Pseudomonadota > Gammaproteobacteria > Enterobacterales > Enterobacteriaceae > Arsenophonus. The sequence goes on along the minus strand of JBHEQV010000003.1, from coordinate 7,299 downwards.
AATCGTTTTTATTTTTATGTATTCTTTTTGATAAGAATTCCGTTACTTACTTCTTAAGTAGAGCGTCAATAAGAAGTAGTCTGTTATCACATAGAATGCATTTGTACGAATTTGCGCTAAGTAATTCTTTTATTAGCACAGCGCAGAAACTCAGTTTTTCCAGATTTTTGTGAGCTATCATTTCTAATGCCTTACACAACTTCGATAATAGTATATCTCATTTATATTTGATAAAAAACTATAGTAACGTATAATTTAAAATCCCTAACAAAAGAATGCAGGGATAGCTTCCAATCATCTTTTCCTTCTTCAGGATCTGATGACGATACTGCATAGTCTAGTAGTAATAGTAATTATGTGCAACCCTTCCTTTCCTCGATAAGGCTGCAGTTTTGATGCGGGGATATTGTGGCGTTTAAGATAGAGTCAGAGGTATTTTACGCTATATCTGCCAATTTTATTTTTAGCAAAGTGCGCTTCCTTTCAATAAAGGATGTATTGTTCCTTTAAGTAATGCTGCTATTGCTTCCTTAGTGCGAATTTACTCAGACAAGAAAAACTACCTGAGATTTATCAGGCTATAGTTGTGATCTAGCAACTGGATGACAGTGTCTTGCCAGATCTCTTCGACTGCTTTTTTGAAGAGAAACTTAACACCATACAGCAGCATGCTTAATATTTAAACTTCCACCAGGGTGACAGAGATATAATATCTGAATATTAATTGAGTTCTCAATCACAAATGTGTAAAGCACAGAAGATACCAATTTAATATCATATTTGCGTACTCACTTTGATATAAGTCTGAGTAGTAATCTGAAAAAGAACATTAAGTATCGTCTAGTCATTGTTAAAAAAGACAAAATAAGATAAGGAATAGTAAAATTAATGTGTTTCTAGTTGTGAAGGTGGATAAAATATAAACCTATTCTGCTAACCATTGATCAGTAGTTTTTATGCCGTACAAACTGAAGGCTTTTAACATAACTCAGATTTGGAAGAAAAAATAGCGCGGCAGGGAAAACTTTAAGAAGAGGCAGCAAGGAGTGTTGTATTGTCGTCCGGATATACTAGTGGCATAAGTGCTACAGACAAACTTCTCCCTACAGATAAACAAACTACAAGTTGATGCTTTCACTGTATCTTTAAAAAATTTATTCCAACCCTCATCAATGGTCAAAAACAGTTTAGTTATGATGGATATCGGTTTTGATAAATTACCCTCTTAGGTATATCTTATCAGAGAAATAGAAATTATTATTCTGTCCGCATTTGTCAGATCTATTTGCTCAGTTACTTTTATGTTTCTTCCAATAAGTGAAGGAGTTTTGTATTACCCCTTGTACCTATAGCTGATCAATTTATCGAGAATCATAATATCACTCATTGCCTCCTCAATGCAGTTATATTCAGCATCATCGGACTTGCCTGAGCGTTTTCAAAAATTCAGAATAATCGTGACTAGAAATGGATAATACTTGGATGTTAAGAAAAAATTTAAAGTTGAATCGAACGCATTTCTGTATAGCCTCTTTTGATATCATAAAAAATTTAATCGATCTGTTTTCATTAATTTTACAGAAAAATCATAAAGCGCTTTGAATAACTAGGGAGTGTAATGCGTGAAGTCGTATGTTGTCTTCTTAATTACCAGGTTCACGCTTTCTAGAACATTTATTTTAAACCGAACCATTTAGATAAATTCCTAAAAAATTAATATATATTGCAGAGTATAAAACAGCATTTAGATCATTAATATTCCAAAAACAATATTGCTGTGCCGATCTAATACCATAATTAAGTTAGATTAACAAACAAAGTGCTTTTGTAGCATCAGGTTCATAACCTCACTCTCGAAAAAACGACTTAATTGGATTCGTCGTTCTTATTGATTTTCACTGGGCTAAGAGGAATCCGTAGAATGCCAGATATTCCTCTCGATTTTTCTATAGCGTCTCATCACTGCAGTACTTTCTGAAACCCCTTGGCTAACAAAAAGCATTAAAGGCTTTGTTATCGCCACCACAGCTCTTTATAGACAGGCTTCTCGCAGCTCACCCTCTTAATTTTCAATGTTACATTCTTTTAGAAAGTGAATGCCAGCATCTTAGTTATCTTCTAGAGCTAACAGGTTAGCGCCGTATCATCCAGAAATATCTTTGCCATTGCATTTCAAAAACAACGGCACCACTTCCTCTCTCATAGTAAGCTTGTGAGATATAGTTAAGTTATGCGCTAACTAATTATTGAAAAGTTTGGTTCAGTTTCGCTTTTGATTCTTGATAAGCATCTTAAACCCAAACCAACTCCTTGCATCAATGAGAAGTATCGACAATAATGAGCAGAAAGAAAAGACGATCACCTTGCCTGATAGTACGGAATATATCATCATCGGCCAAGTAATAAACATAACCCGTATTGATAGCGTAAATTATGCAAGCACCAAGGTTTGTGCTATTTAAGGCATTTCTGTTTCAGTCTGCTGATGATTACTGATAGAGAGATTATGTACTTTTTCACTAAGAATCGCTCTAGAGCTTTATAAAAATCAGCAATGGAAATACCTCATAGGTTCAAACAGCCTATAGTAACAATTCTTTGACGCTTTTGTACGCTTTAGATAAGACGGTAGTTAACAAGCTTCTGAAGGATATTTCGTTGTCGCTACAATTCATGATTTTATCCACTTTAAATATAAAAATTGCTAATATTAGTCCATATAGTTTCTTGGGCACATAACCGTTGCTGATGATGTCATAGACACACTCGTCGACAAGACAGCGTTTAGAACGTTATCGCAGTATGACTTTAAGTTCAATCTAAACAACGGTGCTATCAGTTTCCTAGTAGCATTACGGATGAGTTGATGAAAGTAATTACAGGTAACATCTGCTTTATTGGATACCTGTAGGATAGATTTTTCATGGCATATCATCTCTCTGTTATTAAAATCATCTATAAAATCAATTGCAGGATACGCCACCATTTCTAAAACTTAATGAATTAAAAATAAATATAGTTGGGACAGTAGATGTATTGAAAATACTAAGACAGCCATAAAATTAGAATATTTAGTTGGATAATTTCTATTATAGGAAGTATCGGATCCTAATAGTTAAAATAGAGCAAGAGAGGAAACTTAATTTTCTAAAACAAAGAAAATCTTTCACAACATACATGATGAATATTTTCTTTTTATAAGAAAAGAAACTTATTTTATGGTTAAACATTTTTTAATAGTTTCTTTGTTAATGGTTTGCTCTGGTTTCATTATCGATAGATTAAATTAACTCATATAAACTGATACAAGAAGCCGTTGCAAAACTTTTATGCGGTTAAAAAATGAGCAACTAGTGATCATATAAAATCAAGATTAATTATGCAAGATTGTTAATAAAGAGTTTTATGCCTTATGTATAAATTAAGTATGCAGGAACATTATCTTAGAATTTTATAGTGCAAAATATCTTCATTTAGCTAGATATTTATTTCAGGCGAATTAAAGCCAATTTAAAGCAAGATTATAGCAAGTTTTAGCAAAATATCTCTCATGGCAAGTATATCAAATTAAATAAGAAGAATTTACTGGGTGATATAGGAATGTGCTTGTTATTCGATTAACAATTACCAATTTACAGACCAAACATACAACTTATGCAGCTTGATTTTTAATTGTGTAAAAATAGTAAGATGGAATCTTAGCAAGATTATGCTATTATCACTGAAGATGTCAGTGTAAATTACAACTAAATAAAATAAATAGGTTAATATTTTAGGTACAAAAGGTATTAACGGCTTAACGAAAGAGTTGCTCAGTATCGCAAAAATTGCATTTTTCTGAAAAATAAAAAAATCATGATACCCTATATCAACTTTGTGGCAGAAAGATAAAACATTGATTTTAACTGGTTAGTTTGATAATGATCTCTGCTTGCTTTCAGGAGATAAAGAAATGAATTGCTAAAAAGTATTAATGTGATTAATGTTTCCAAGTTGTTTCAGATCGATTTACCGATTTTTCTATATTTATTAGATTAAATCAGAATAGCATCAGAGAATAAATGGATATTTAAAGGATTAGTGAGTGTTTTAATACCCTTATTAATTTTTATAAGTTTGAAAATTTTATGAGTTAATTGGGTTATAAATTTAAAAAATAGTTTATATGTAATCGCTCTTGCGCATCCTTGATGCCAAGGGCGTTTTCTTTAATTTTCAATAGATAATAGATCGATTAAGATAGATGAATTATCTTTTAATGTTTAAGTTGAGTTAAATTATGGATACAAATAAAATAAAACAAGTATTAATAGAACAATTAAAACTTGATGAAGTAATTGTCAATGGCAATGGTAGCCATTTTCAAATAATTGCTGTTGCTGAAATGTTTAATGGAATGAGTCGGGTTAATCAGCAAAAAGTGATTTATGCGCCACTAATGGAATATATTGCAGATAACCAGATCCATGCATTATCAATTAAAGTTTATACCCCAGCAGAATGGATAAAAAGATCGTAAGCTTAATGCTTTTTAATCTATAGTTTTGCATTGATAATATAAATATTACTAATAGAGAATTTTTGATGGACAAGTTTCGATTAAAGGGGCCAACTCGTTTGATAGGAGAAGTCTCTATTTCTGGTGCGAAAAATGCGGCACTACCGATATTATTTGCATCGTTATTAGCAGAGGAACCTGTTGAATTACAAAATGTTCCAAAGCTAAAAGATATTGATACAACAATTGAGTTACTTAATCAGTTAGGTACTAAAGTTGAGCGTAATGGTGCTATTTTTGTTGACGCACGTGGTATTAATAAATTTTGTGCTCTTTACGAATTAGTTAAGATGATGCGTGCATCTATTTGGGCTTTGGCACCATTAGTTGCTCGTTTTGGTCAAGGTCAAGTGTCTTTACCTGGAGGATGCGCGATTGGTGCACGTCCAGTTGATTTACATATTACCGGGCTTGAGAAACTCGGTGCTAAAATTACTTTAGATAAAGGTTATGTTAAAGCATCAGTTGATGGTCGTTTACAAGGAGCTAATATTTTTATGGATAAAGTTAGTGTCGGTGCCACCGTATCTATTATGACGGCTGCAACCCTAGCAGAAGGAAAAACTATTATTGAAAACGCAGCTCGTGAACCTGAAGTTGAAGATACAGCTAACTTTTTAAATCTATTAGGAGGAAAGATTACGGGTGCAGGTACAGACAGCATTATTATTGAAGGAGTAGCACACTTAGGTGGTGGTGTTTATGAAATTTTACCTGATCGAATTGAAACAGGTACTTTTCTTGTTGCAGCAGCTGTCTCTAGAGGAAAAGTAATTTGCCGCAATACTAAACCAGATATATTGGATGCAGTTTTAGCTAAATTACGTGAAGCTGGTGCAGAGATTGAAATTGGTAAAGATTGGATCGAATTGGATATGCATGATAAGCGACTAAAAGCAGTGAGTATCAGAACAGAACCGCATCCTGGTTTTCCAACAGATATGCAAGCGCAATTTAGTTTACTTAATTTAGTGGCTGAAGGTGTTAGTACAATAACAGAAACTATTTTTGAAAATCGTTTTATGCATATCCCAGAGTTGATTCGTATGGGAGCTCATGCAGAAATAGAAGGGAATACCGTTGTTTGTCATGGTGTTGAACAACTTACAGGTGCTCAAGTCATGGCTACAGATTTGCGGGCATCGGCTAGTTTAGTGCTTGCAGGTTGTATTGCAAAAGGAAAAACAATTATTGATCGGATTTATCATATCGATAGAGGATATGAGAAAATAGAAGAAAAACTACGTAATTTAGGAGCAAACATAGAGCGTATTACCGCAAATAAAATATAATAAACTATTTTATAAATTAAAAATTAATAGTTTAGTTTAATATTGTTACTTTAGTTATTGTAAGAATGATTTACCTTTATTTCTACTCTTTAATTTTAAAGAGAGCAGTTATCATTTCCATGATTGCGTACTATTGAGACTGCCACACGATACTGTCCCTGAATTAATTTTTAGTAATTTGCCTCATTATTTCTGTAGTAAAGATAACTGGCTGACTATTTAGAGAAATAATAATATAACCGACTTAAAGCCGATGTTTTCTTCTGGGGACCAAGTTTGTTGCAATCTGAAAATAGATAATCGTTTAATTTGATTAATATCAATATTATGCGAATATGAGGGTAAGTCTATGTTCAGTAATGATACTGATAAAACTACAGATCGCTCTCCTATAATGAATAGGCTTTTCATAATTTTAGTTGCTAATTCAGTTAGCATACAAAACTTGAACTTCTCAAGCATAAAACCATTTTCTGAGTGATAGAAAAAGAATCTTTAATTTCCGTTAATTCACCTTTAGTATTAATTTAGTCCTCTGCATGAATTTCATGATTAATATATGCATTTATGTGTAGAAATTATGTCGGCAAAAGGGGGAAACCTTAGCTCTACAACACGTCCAGTGTCACTAATAATTCTTTAGATTAGCATTTCTCTAAATTAGAGGATTACCAATGGATGACATAATATCATCAACTTGTACTTTATAATGTGAATTAATTAGAGTTACTGGAAGGATTTTTAGCGTTTTTTTAAAGATAGGGATGTTAAGCTATCTATAAGCTAATAATAAGTATGTCATAAATTAATTCATCATATAATGTAATTTGAATTTAATTTATGTTATTAATGGGATTCCTGTTTCTTAGAATATAACTGTTACTATTTATAATGACGCAGAGCTTAATTGCGGTTAATTTAGCATTCATTCTAGGAAAACTACAGTGGTACCCTGCCGATGCTATAAATATAGACAGCTGCTGTTGGTTTATGTCTATGTGTGTGCCGCTTTATTATTATAATAAAGCTGTTCATCTTTTTACCGTCAAGTAGGTGATTAATCCCTTTTATCTATATAGATGAAAATAGTCATTAGAAAGATATCAGAGAATAATAAGCACTAGAATAACTGCATGAAAAGTTTAATAGTTAGGCAATTGAATTGCTCTTCAAGTGAGGAGCAAAAGGCATTCCTTTTTGCTAAAAGGAGATAGGAAAATCGGTTTACTGAGTCTATTTAAATTAAAATTTTATAGATGTGCATTCTTTGATCTAATGCTCTTATTTTATAAGACATTAACCATAAGCTTGGAAAATAACCCTTATATTTCTAATTTTATGCATCCTTTTTGATAATAATTTCGTCGTCTGCTTCCCAAGTTAAAGGTTGATAAAAATAGATTACGCCACACAAAATGTATTTATACGCATATCTATGCGTAGACGAAT
>JBHEQV010000002.1:0-263116 GCA_046530735.1 Arsenophonus sp. | reverse complement strand
AAGAAGCTGAAAAAAAGCGAGGGGAACGGCTGGCATTCTATAGCTTCCTGTCAATCAGACGTACTGGGCATCAAATAAGACGACGAATCCGATTAAATCGCCTTTTGTGACACTCAGCCTACAAAGCTGAGACGCGAAAAGTTATGGTTTAATAACAACAATCATTTTATGGTATTGAATCTGATACCATATACTAAAAAAGCTGAAACCTGCTAAGGAGATTTTAGCTTTTAACCATTCTGGTAAACAACATCTAATTCAAAATTGAAGAACATATTTATTAATCATCAGAGGTAGCATGGGACCCACTAAATCTTTTATATCAGATTTGCTAATAACTCACTAAGACCTTGATTATGAAAATATCTTTTAATTGACGACAGCCTTCAAGCTGTATCTAATGAATTCTCTCACAGTAATGGCAATCTCTTACTCTATCCTTCTATAACATTTCTGATTTATAGCTTAATAAAGTAAACCTGTGAGGCTAACACTTCACGTTATTTTATAAAGTTAAACCAGGCATTTAATAATTCTCTCTTTTATATTGTTAACTTAGATAGTTCCTTTTTTTCCTGAATCGTTATCATTATATGATATATCAAGTAATACTTTATTTAAATTAGCAACGATTGGAGTATTAGCAGAATAAATTCGCTTATTTAGCAGCAACACATCTGGCTAACATCATCTACCGGCTTCTCCGTTAAGCATTCTGCAATTTTTTCAGTATTTGAATCTTAATCAAGTTTCTAAGACAAAATTTCCTCTCGAAATAGACAAATTAAGCTATCTTGACAGCGCTTATTGGTAGAAATCTCTTATAATATATAAATAAAAATTTTCGCTATAATGGTTATTATGGAAAAACAATCATACAGAGCAAAGAAACTCTTTCTTTGCTTTCTGCCAACATAAGCTGCATCTAATTAGTTATCTCCGTTGACGATCTGTTGAATAATGTCAATTCATACATTGAAATAACTAACTCTACTTTATCCTATCCATACTGTTATAGTGAACATCTTATCTGGCTTGGTGAGAATAATAGTTGCAGTAATATCCTTGCAAATTCTTGATTGTAGAAAAAAAATTAACAATCTTAATGAAAGTCTTTTGGTAAATTACATCACAAGGATAAATGGTTTAATTATCTCAATATATGTTGAATAACTTAACTTTACAGAAATCAGTAAAACAAATAGGCATTAACTTTTAAAACAGTGTTTAAATTTCGTCACTATCCTCTTCCTTCAGTAAGGATAACCAACTTAAATGTACTAAGTGGTATTGCTTAAGTTGATGAAATATTTTTCACTAACCCTTTAAAATAAAAGATTATTTCCCATATAGGAAAGGTAGAAAACATCCAAGAGTAGGAGGATAAAATGGAAAATAAATCACGGTCTTAATTCCTAGAGATTAAAAGAGTTATGTGACCAATAAGATTCTTCAATAGTTTAATGCAGAATGTTTTAGTTAGATGTTTTCTTGAGCTTATCATCAATCAGAGTTTAACCTTTATTTAGATAAAGGTAAATGATATGAAACATTTACTAACGAGCATGAAATTAATTTTCATCACCTAATAAGCTTGGGTAACCAAAGATTTATTTGCAAGTAATTTCATGTTTAAAATATGAATAGCTATTTTAGACTATTAAAAGGATAGCTGAGTAAATTCCATGGTATAGAATCATTTTATTTACCAAATTGTCTAACTTAAAGTAGGTTATTAAAACCACAAGAATTTAATATAGACACACGACTATAAATTACTCTGTGAGTAAAGGAACAATCTTTGCTAACATTAACTCTAAATGTATATAACATTAACAAGTAATACATCTAAATTATCGCTGCGAAAGATAACTCAATGGATTTACTGATTTTCCCTTGTAACGAATCTCAAAATGTAATTTTACTGAATTTGTACCAGTGCTACCCATAGTAGCAATTTTTTGTCCTGCCTGAATCGCTTGTTGATCATGAACCAATATAGTATCATTGTGAGCATAAGCACTCAAATAGTCATCGTTATGTCTTATTATTATAAGATTTCCGTATCCACGCAATGCGTTTCCAGAATAAACCACTTTTCCTGCTGCAGTTGCAAAAATAGGTTGACCTCGCAATCCGACAATATCAACGCCTTTATCTCCACCTTGAATATCAGAGAAAGATTTAATTACTTTTCGTTCAATTGGCCAACGCCACTTATCTACTATATTTACTATCCTATTATTATTTAAGCCCGGAGATACTGTTGTTGCAGACGGCATATAAGATGTTATTGGCTTAGATACTATTGGTAACGTCTTTCTTGAATTTTTCTCATCAATTGATAAAGGGTGCGCATTAGTTGATTTAGAATCAACAATTTTATTGTTTGTATTCTGAGTATGATTAGCAACTATTATTTCTGAATCACTATAGCTATTAGGAATATTAAGTATTTGCCCAATCCTTAAACTATAAGGATCTGCAATTTTATTACGTTTCGCCAGATCAGAATAATCATTACCTGTTATCCAAGCAATGTAAAACAGCGTATCACCACCTTTAATAGTATAGGTTTTACCACTATAGCTTCCTTTTTTAATATTATCATAATTTCGGTTATAAATTATTCGACCATCAGTATTAGTCTTAGACTCTAGCATCACAGGTTGATACATTGATTTATTTATATTACTATTTTGATTATTAACAAAAATATTTTTAGGAGAAAAGGGTATTGGCATACTTTTTGATCCTGTATTGATAACAGGATAAGTATTAATCGGATGGATATTATCATGGACACTATTAATTGGTGCTGTTAGATGATATGGTGTCGAGCATCCTATTAATGTTGGGTCTATTATTAGACAAATAATAGCCCATCTAATCGCAAATTTTGCGCTGTTAAAATTCATACTTCTTCCCCCATGAAGACAAATCTTTAATAAAAATTAATAATTTAATTATTGCTCGACAACTTATTGCAATAGTTAAAACAACTTTTTATAAAAGTATAGGTTAATAAAAAATCTTAAATTATCTATCTCTAAATATTATTTCATGCCAAACTTCCAGGGATTAAAGGAACAAATCGCACTGACTCTACCGTTGTAGAATGAAAATCATTACCTTGACGTTTAATGATTTTTAATATCTGTTTTTTATCACCGAGAGGTAATACCATAAGGCCACCATCTTTTAATTGTTCAAGCAATACGAGTGGGAGTTCTGCTGGCGCTGCTGTTACAATAATTCCATCAAAAGGCCCATTAGAGGACCATCCCATCCAGCCATCGCCATGACGTGTTGAAATATTATGAAGATCAAGTTGTTTTAATCTACGTTTAGCATTCCATTGCAGTCCCTTGATACGTTCTACTGAAAAAACCCGTGCGACAAGATGAGCTAAAATAGCTGTTTGATAACCAGACCCGGTGCCAATTTCTAAAACATGATCCGATGGAGAAAGCGCAAGTAATTCTGTCATACGAGCAACAATATAAGGTTGCGAAATAGTCTGAGAAAAACCTATAGGTAAAGGAATATTTTCATAAGCTTTATGTGAAAGTGCTTCATCTACAAAACGCTCACGAGGGACTTTTGCAATAGCTGCCAATAGACCTTCATCTTTAATTCCTTGATGGCGTAGTTGTATCAATAAATCTCTAATTGATCGTTTTAGCATTCCTCACTTGCCTCTGCTATTGATAACCAATCTTTAACAACTTGATGGTCTTTATAGGCGGTTAAATCCACTTGTAATGGTGTGATAGAAACATATCCCGCTGCTACTGCAGCAAAATCAGTATCTGGACCTCCATCACATATTTTTCCTACAGGCCCTAACCAATAGACCATATCACCCCGTGGATCTTCAGATGAATAAACTTGTTGAGCAGCATGACGGCTACCACACCGTGTTACTTTGTAACCTTTAATTTCTGATAAAGGAATACCAGGAACATTAATATTAAGAATATTACCTGCTTTTAATGGCGTTTTCTGTAATAATTTTAATAGATAGCAAGTTATCTCTGCTGCTGTTTGATAGTGTGTTTCACCATTTAATGAAACCGCAAGTGCAGGTAAGCCAAGATGACGACCTTCTGTTGCCGCAGCAACGGTACCTGAATAAATAACATCATCACCTAAATTTGGGCCATGATTAATACCAGAAACGACGATTTCAGGAGAAGGTTGAATAAGCTGATTAACACCTAAATATACACAATCCGTTGGCGTTCCTTGTACTGAGATATCTCCATTAGCTAACTTAGCTATTCGTAATGGTTTATGAAGTGTTAATGCATTTGATGCCCCACTTCGGTTTCTATCAGGCGCAACAACCTGAACGAAATAATATTTTCGTAACGCAGTAGAAAGGGTTTGGATGCCAGTTGCTGTTACACCATCATCATTACTTAGCAATATCCTTAGCATTATTGTATCCCGTTGATTTATATTAAACGTTATATTAAGAATAAGGCTATTTTAGCCAACTTTTACTATCTATAATAAAAAGATTATTGGTTAAAATAACGTAAATAATAGATTACATAAAAAATATCATTAAGTAACAATAAAACACATCAAATTAGAATAGAAAATGAATGTCTAATATTAGACTAAGTAAATGTAATAAAATTGCAATATAATTTTTTATTAAAAATACTAAAAAATAATAAAATATCTAGTTATAATTATTATTTTTAAATATCATAAACAATATAAGATAAAATCTTATCCAATAAAGATACTATTTTATAAGATGAATAACCAATAATAAATTAATTAATAAAAAATGAATAATATATATTAAAAATATATAAACGATTATTGATAAAATCCTATTAACAGCACTAATATATAATAAACAAAATAAGAAAGTTAATTTTATATAAAAACAGGAATATTACTGTCTAATATATTATATTACTAATTTTACATTAAATTTTTTACAAATTAAATTTTAATTTCTTCACTTTATATTAAAATTTATTGTGAAATTTGATCATCTATCTTTGTCTCTTTTATTTTTACTTAAGAAGTTAATAATTAATAATAATAAATTATGTACATCTGAATAATAATATAAAAATAAAAATTTTTGTTTTAATGCTTCTTATTGTAAAATAAGGTTTCATATATTTAAAATTATTATATATATAATAAGATTTATCATCAACAGTATTATTTTTAATTGAATATTATTCATCAATATCAATAATATTTTTAGTAGATTAATTAATTCTTGTATTATACTGATTTCGAAACTACCCTTAGGTAGTTAGTCCAGGATCATTATTAGCTCCTCGTCGCACAACCCTATTCATCACAAGATAGTTACTTATGAATATAGTTGATAGAAAATGTCATAATCATGAGTCTTCATTATTAGGTAACTCCAATACCTAAAATTAGTGCTGCTCTTCAGTCTAGTAAATAGCTTATGCTTACTTTTACTAAGTATTATGAAATATCTACGAATTTATCGTTGCTAATATAGAAAAAACGAGATAATATTGATGATCACAATCATATTCTCTATCCTTTTCTGACGACGCTTTCATCAGCTTAAAAGTCGTAGTTATTTTCTGCGAAAATATTTCTCTCTCAATAAATCTGCTAGAAGTCGTACGCGAATTCCTGAACCCTGTTATATTTCGATCTGATCTGGATTTCTGTTTATGCAGGAACAGAGGAGAAATTTGCGTGAAATAAAGAAAGTATAGCGAAGCCGAACATAAAGCGCTTTAAAACTACGAGTGCAGCATGCCTTATCTGCATGTAAATGTGAATATCTTCTGCAAATGCCAAACAAAACTTCACAACGTTATCTTTCGTAGATATAATTTTCAGGAAATATTATAATTTTGAATAATTCAGATTTAACTTTGAAGCAATCTTTTATAGACTGCAATGAAGTTTTACTACTATATATTGATTAAAATAATTCCTGATTTTATACAACTAAAGATATTGATGGAAAGTGATCTCAAATTCTTGACAGAATTGAAGTAATGGATTTGCAACGTATCTTTTCCTGCGCTTATAAAATCGCTTGACCACATACACTTCGTTTGTAGAACGTATTAACATGCTAAATCAATATTCTATACCAAAATTTCCATATAAACGGTTAAATTTCTGTTTTCCGCTGACTGAACGTTTTTACAGAGCAAAAATCAATCTGTAAATTTTTTCATATTATCTATAAGTATCCGATGAATAGCTATGGACATGTTTGATTAAAATCACATAATAAGTATCGAGCATTAGCTACGGTCTTAGTTTTATAAAAATAGATAAAATCTATTAAGTGATCTGATCTATGCCTACGAAAAGATAACATCTTGAAGTTTTATTTGGCATTTACGGAAGATATTTCACATCTACGCATAAATAAGCATATTAGTATCTTTTTAAATACTTTATAGTTTCGACTTTGAGGATTTTCGCCTTATTTTACGAAAATTTTCCATCCTCTCTTTATACCTGATATTAAAGAGAGATTCAGATCAGATCAAGTACTACGAAATTCAGGAAATCGACTAACTCCTAGGATATCGGCGAGAGGAAGAAAGTGTTTTTCACAAGAAAACAACTACGTATCCTTGTGATATAGGCAACAGCGTAATCGACAAATAATGGGGAATATGGCTGTGATCATAAACATCATCTTATTTCTTCCCTTTAATAAAAGTAAATTTAGATATCCCATAACTCTTAGCTAAAGTAAATACAAACTCTTTGTTGATCGAAAGAGCAGCACTAATTTTAGAGGTTGCAGTTGTTTCATAGTTTTAGTAAATCTGATGCATGGCGCAGGCTACCGATTCACTCTGATGCTTCATAAATCTGTTCTCCATCCTTAAATTGAACTTTGCTTACCAATCAGGGTAAGCAGTTCAATTCCCTTTTATCAGGTTTCCACTTTTTTGAGTAGACGAGAGCAACTTAAATAGTATTAAAAGAGTTATCTTTCTTGAGCCACAGTGCTTCGCATGTGTCAGCTTCGTAGCCTCACTGTCACAAAAATCGATTCAATTGAATTCGTAGTTATTATGATGCCAGTGCGCTGACGGGAAGTCATGGAATACCAACAGTTCTTTTCGATCTCTTTCTAGCTTCTTCATCGCTGCAGAATACACTTCGATGATAACATTTTCAAAAAAGCATCAAAGGCTTTGTTAATGGCATCGTCGATGGGCTGCTAGCTATAACTCTCAAAGTTCACCCTTAACTTTCGCTTACATTCTTTTGTGAAATGAAGCTAGAATATTAGCTATTTATGCACACAACAGGATTCGTGCTATTATGTCCGGTAATATCTTTACCATTATATTAAAAAACCAAAAGCATCGACTTCCATAACAACCATGGAAGATATTTTTGAGCTCAGCGTTCATCAGCCATTGAAAAGTTAGGCTCAGTTTACTTCTAACTTTTGATAAGCATTTTTGACTCCAGTTATCTTCCTATGTCCATTGTGCAGTGCTATCGATAATGAGCAGCGGGTAAAAGCGATCACCTTGCTTGACAAAACGATATTATCTCATCGGATGAGAAATAAATGTAGCGATATCGTTTAAATGACACAGATACCAATTACCTATCTTCTTCAATGAACTTAACATACTTATGATATGAACAGCGCGCAGCTACAAGCCGCTTTGCGGATATTTATTAGCTGAGTATTGTTTTATACTCGTAATATGTTAACTTAAAGGAATTTATCCAGATGACTCGGAATAAATCTTATATAGAAAGCGTAATTTTAGTAAACCAAGAAGATAACATGCAATTCACGTATTTATACACTATCTGTTTATTCGAAGCACTTTATGATATCCCATCTCGAAATGAATGAGAGTTAGACCGACTAAATTTTTTTATACCAAAAATCTATGTAATGTGTCCGATTATGTTTTCTACTTTCTACACGAAAGTATTATTTCCCTCTAATCACGATTATCAGGATTTTTAAGAAAAATGGATCCACAGGCTAAACCTATGATGTGGATACAAAATTGCATTGATGTGTAATGATTGAAAGTATTCTTGTTGATGAATTCATTACTTATAGGGAAATTAAATATAATTTCAATCTCTTTTGCCATCTGAGACAAACATAAAGATACCTGGACCGATAAACCTGATAAATGCGATGGACAGTATGAGAATTTCTATTTCTCTGGCAAGAGTCCCAGATGCATATCTTCCGCAAAATTAAACTATTTTCTACCATTGATGATATATGGAATAAATTTCTTAAAAATAGGCTGGAAGCGTTAACTTGTAAATCAGTCTATATATCAAGGGAATACTTATCTGCAGCACTTATACTATGTGAATATACAGGTTTACTACTGTGCCTATCCTGAATGTTCCCAGCATTATTTTGTCGTAGTTATAAAGTTAAAAGTCTACATTTCAGGCAGGTTTAAAGATACAGAGCAGTATTCTTACACCCCCTAAACAGCAGATTCATATCTTACCAGACTGTAACTGGCAACACATTACTTTTACTATCCTCATCTTCTTTGACCTTTTCAAAATAACTTACAGCTACTTAATACTCTCTATTTCGTGCTAGGGGGGCCCTCCAGTTCTATGTTGTAGTGGGCAAAAAACAGAGTATTAAATTTATATTCTATGCCTTACATACTTATGGTCAATAATTCAATCAACATTCACATTTTTATCTCTCCGTCACTTATATGGGCTAGATATTAAAGATGCTGTATGGGTTTAGAGATGTTCTTCAAAAAAAATAGGCCGAAGAAATCTGGTGAGATCTTTGTCATCCAGTTAATTCGTTACAGTGACAAGTTGATAACTCCTAGCATATTCTTAAGACTTGTGGGAATATCCGTCATAGAAAGCACTGAAAACATAATATCTGAAGGTACAAGTACGAGGATTACTGAAAAGTGTACTTCATTAAAAAGATAAAATTGGGCCTGGAAGCGTCAAATTACCTCTGGTGCTAATTTAAACGTCTCACCGGTATTCGCATTTAAAACTTCGGCATTATCGAGGTAGAGGTGGTTGTACATCATTATTATGATCATAAAAGTAAGGAATATACCGTAAGCAAACTTTCACATAGAAAGAAATGATATCTAGCACTATATTAGCAATATTTCCAGACGAGGCATTTTAAAATTGCGCATTACTATGGTTTCTTTTAAATCGTAAACGAAGCACGTTATTAGAAAAGGTATGAATACGGTGCAGATGACTTATAAAAACTGGAAAACAGGGATATGTTCACCCTTCTTATTAAGAAGGGGGGGATTCTGGACATAAATCCGTACAAATGCGTTCTGTGTGAACGAAAACTACTTTTTATCAACGATCAACTTGCAAGCAGATAACGGAATTATTATCAGAAAGAATCCCCATAAAATAAAAAATAAGAATTATTAAGCTAAATTTAGAGTTAATATCACTAAAATTAGTGCATTAAGTTAAATAATACACACTCCGATAAAATTTTGATTTATAAAAACAAATTAAACCAATTTTCTATCTTTTTCTAGAAAAAATTGGATGCCTTTACTCTTTATTTAAAGAGCAATTTAATTTTCTAATCATTAAGAATCTCATCAGTTATATTACACTCTATTGATCTCAGGCGATTAAGCAAGAAAGCAGTGACGCAATTTAAACGCTGTTTTAAAATTAACGTCTGTTTGTTTTGCTGACTCTCGTAAAGTCAGGCTGTGAAACATATATTGCAGATAACTAAAGTATTTATTCTTGTGATGTAGATTTGTCAGAGAACTTGAAGTAAGATTGCTAAATATTTTTCTGCAATATGGGATTTTATAACGATATCACTATAACCCTAAATGGGTTGGTTTCCTTCCACAGTAGATAAGATCTTCAGTATGATAATATGGGCAAGATAAAGTAAAATGAGTTGATTAAATACATGAATTAATATCATCCAACAGATATTCTTGCCGATCTAACTAATGAGATGCAGATTTATGTTGTAGAGGTAAGGAAAAGTTTCTTTGATCTATACGACTACTTGTTTTATGACAAATTCTATAATGAAAATTCTTCATTATAGAATAGATGTTATCTAATAACTACCTTTGCTTAAGGATAACCGCTAAAATGCATTAGAGTTTGGAGATATTGAGCAAGACTTGTTTATAGACTTTATCCATTTCCTATTGATAAAAATAGAGAGTAAATACTGATCTCATTAACCTTAATTAAATAACTGATCCTGCGAATTGCTTCTTTCCATTATTTATCGTCAATATCTAAATCTATCAGTGCTAATATTTTGTTAAAATTAATCTTAGTTTCTTTATTTACCTTAAAGAAACTATTCACTAGAGTGATTAATTTTATTCGCGCCATATCATTATTTGGATACTACAGGACTCAATTTTCGCCGCCTTTGGATACATTCATTAAAATATAGCATTCCTACTGCACAAATAAGACGATACTACTAATAAAAACTTCTCATGGTAATATTGCCTTTGGTCGACTTGTAACTGACATATATTCTATGACCAATAAATCTACAAAATCCTCAATGCGTTATAGGGAATACGATTTAAACTTCGTCAGTTATCCAGCCGAAGTTAGCATGTTTTATAGTAAACAAGTTCTCAATTAATTCATTGCGTAATAGGTTAATTGACTTGATATGACTGACCAGTACCAATAATATTCCTAATACATTAATGCGATTCTTGTCAGGAGAATAGTGGGAGATTTTTAGGGTGATAATTTATATTCATAGTTTTCTAACTAAAAAAGTGGATAGAAATAACACATTTAGTTCTGCACATTGTAATAAATTTACAGCCTGGATAATAGTTTGGTATGAAAACACCTCCTCTGCCGCTTGCCATGATAATTACAAAGTAGATCGACGTTATCTAATCGAATTCCATCATCCTGACTTACCAGCGACATAATTTTATAAACGGTCTTTGTTGATAACACACGGTATTCCACCATATCAAATATGTTTATAATACCTTTATCCTCTCCTAGGCAGATATAAATTATTTTGCATAAAACAGTAAAGTAGTCAGTAAAACCGCTGCCCATTCAGTGGACAGCACTTCTCGCTCTGATGAGAATGCTCGTAAGGTATTCCAGGCAGTAATATTACTATGTCTGCCGTCGATTTATACATGACAGCCTATGCTTAATTTGTTGTGTAAGGAATAATACATCACTATCTGTTCCATCATACCCCTTATCCAGATAGAAAGATGAAATTGCGCCACGTAATTAAAGATAGACATTTGGATGTATCATCTATCACATGATTATCCCGCTCATTAAGCCCATTGCGCCACAGATCTAGACTTAATGTAATGGATAAATGAATCATCACCTCTTGTGAATTCGGTAGATATAGAGAGACTACGCGCCGAGTTTACTAAACGACACCAGTAGTCTATGTGCTGATTTCAGAGAGATGAAATAATTTGTTTGGGTATTGAGAAGAACTTCTGTCGTTCCAATACTGTCAATAAATAAGATTCTACCAATGTCTTATCCTCTTCAACAATAAGTCTGTTTTGGTATATAATACCCTGAATGCTGCCTTGATATATTTTTAATACAACTTTTGCTGTAATACGATCGCTAGCTATCAGAAAAACTTAATGAAAAGTATTGGATAAAGCATCTGCAATGCACTGGCCTTTTAGGGAATAGCTTGATTACTAAAGTTCACTTTCGCCAATAATAATCAGAGTAGCTTGAAATCGCGTTAATTATCCTGCTTTTTGGTCTTTAATAGTCATTAAGAGCGAGCGATACGACCATATAACTTAACAGGTCATTAACTCCCTAGTTTAGCAGGCTAATTTTTACAATCCTCGTTGGGTTCTTTCCACTATCAGCACTATTCTTACCCCATTTGCATCCTAAATCGTCACTTCTACTTCACAATCCGTCAATGCCAGATTGACCAGCCTTCATCGATAATCAATAGGCCATTAATGCTCCCGTGTCAGCCACCAGGCCTACTATTGTTAGGGGTAAATCTGATAAAAACCCAGTACTTTTGCACATCTCCAATAAACACTTGGTCCTACTTGGCGTAGGGCGGTAAAAACATTAACCATCCAAATCTTCGCATACTATCAGTACTGATGAACAATAAAGGTTATACTTAAGCCAGGTATTTCAATAATCACGTTTATATATTGTGATAATCTGATAAACTGAAATACTACCATATTTACTTTATAGTGACTGTTTTTAAAAACTACGGGCGCAAATAGACAAGGTTTTTTTCTAAAAATGAATCAACTAGTAGGTTAACAATTTTCCGACCCGCTGATTATTTCTGTTATATCTTCTGTTGATAAACCTGAACATCAGAACACTTAATATGACTAGTTTTTCAGGCAATCTGCCAATATGTAACCCTGATTCTGTATCAATTACGGTTCAGATGCTCAATAATTGCTGGATTTTCAGTCATAATCTCTACCTACTTAAAGAGAAAGCGTTGTTTTTCGTTAGGTAATTCAAGTAGCCAAAATGGCTTATTTTATAACATTATATTAATATGCTTGATTTCCCAATAATCCAAAGCCCTATTCTAAAGCCGATTTCGTATCAAGGTCCTTCTTTTCTTCAACTTCACTCTTAGATGTGGTATCCCTTAATTATTGATAAATATTGCTGATAATACAATGGAATCTACTTTTTTACTTTGCAACATCAGGATGTTTTCTGCCTCTGCTAATGCTAGCTTCTCTTTACCCCAGCAGCTTGCGCATACGTTTAATAGCTGCTACCGCTTGTAATATTCAACTGTTATCAAAAACCAGACATTTATTAGTATCCCGCAGCGTTTTATACAAATAAGTACTATCAATGAGGGTGCCTACACTGGTAAACCTTACTGGCATAATAAATATTATAACTCACCACTACTTGCTGCTATATTTATCTGCTAGTTTTCAGTATAGTAAATCCTGTTGAGAAAAATAGATTTTACAGCAGTTGATAGTGTGTTCTGTCTGCAGCATAAGCAAAGTTATTTACTTTAAACTGTATTAACAATTTCAAATCAGTACTATTATTTTTAATTTTCAGCGATGAAACTTGACTTGACTATAATGCTGGCATCAACTCGTTTGAGAGTTCACTGTACGGACGGATATTGTCTCACTTTAGCAGCTTTTGATTTCATCAATTAGCCTTTCTAAGGAAACAAGCTTACGCAGTGATTTCTACTTAGACTAAGATCATTAATGCCTCTTCTCCCTGGGAATTAAACGACTGGATTTAAGCATCTTACTAATCTTGCACACACGGATTCTCAAGCAGTATAAGTACTATAATAGATAGCAAAGTGATGGGAAAAGGTTAGGATTTAGCCGCTTAATAATGCCACCTCCCTGCAAATTATAGGGATGCCAGTCAGATGTTTAATATCCAGGCGGGTTTAATAACAGTAATATATGCATCGAGCGTATTATTTATTTCACGCTGCCATTATCTGAGTAGTAGAGAAAGAACCTGCTATGGGTTAAAACAATCCAATACCGCACATGAAATAACGGCAACTAAGTTTTCAAAAAGCTATTGGCTCCATCCGGTGATATAGCGGCAGCTGCTATCGATAATAAAAGTCAGTTTCGGCAAAAAGTAGTTTTTATCACCTTCATCTGGATGAAGGATTTTAAAA
The DNA here is from genome assembly GCA_046530735.1 of Arsenophonus sp. GTDB lineage: Bacteria > Pseudomonadota > Gammaproteobacteria > Enterobacterales > Enterobacteriaceae > Arsenophonus. The sequence goes on along the minus strand of JBHEQV010000002.1, from coordinate 249,417 downwards.
AAAATGCCGTAACCCGTCTCTCTAATCCAGATGTAGTTCACGCTAACAGGCTGATCCAATACGAGGAAGGAGAAACCCCCTATAACTAGCGATATTAACTTCTAGTTTTTGTGCTCGCGCTACTTAATGGTTTCAGGCAGTTTCTCTATCGAATACAGCACGCCATCATTAGGAAAAGTACACATGCCTAATATTAACGCCTCATCTGCATAGTTTTGTTGTCATGCAACGCAAAATATGTATATGCCTATTTTATATTACACAAGTTTAGTTTTTGATAGTGGGCTAGATAATTATGCATCAAGATGATTTAATCCTATTTAATTAAACCTCTTGATTACCTGACATTAGCACTATAAGACGTTAAGCTGGTATAGCCACTTTTTATATCCAGCCGACAAGCATTGTAGGGTAATTTACTGAGTTAACATCTTTCTATTTCTTAACATTAACACCTATGCCTTCTTTGCGATGCCTTTCAGTTCATTTTGGTGGTTTTCACCTGTTAAATAAATAAAGTAGACAGCCTGATCGCAGCTATAATATAGCAGATTTATCTCTATGATTTAGGATATACTGCACCAATAACATTCTCACATCGGCAATTTTGTACTATTTATCAGTTAGATCGGATAATTTATTTCTAACCGTTTTCTAGAAACGCGGCAAATATTGAGTTTTCTAAGATTTTTCATATCTGTGCTAACCTTTAATAGGATAGATTATTTGACGACATCACCGATTAACGTTGCGATCATAAGTTGTTGAAAATAACATTTATAGATTATGCACTGGCTTCAATGCCTAAATAATAAATATAGTACTTCTAAGCCTAATCTTTTAACGTTTATGTGCACCAAATTTGAGTTTATTTTTAGTAAACGCGATAATATCTCCTTCTAATACCTTTGGTAGTTTTGTGAAAAATTGTTATTCTAATGAATTATTTAATAAAATTACCTAATTATAAGGCTTAGGTATGCAACTTTTTATTTTATAACAACTGAAAAAAATAGTTTTCGGTTCAACTTCCAAAATCTTCAAAAATAATCTTTGATAAGTTTTACATGAATTCAGGCGTCCAGTAAAACTATTTTAAATAAATTCTTGCTTTTAATCGCCTTGAAAGAACAGTAAGCAAAAGACAAACCTTATATCTCGCTTACGGTATCCACCCCCACTTTAATAATCTCTGTTAGTGCTAATCAGATCACACATATTTTCTTTTTTAGTTAGCATTCGTTTATCCTAAAAAAGTTACCTGCATGAGAAATTGCATAGTTATTTTAGATAAAAATCTAACACTAAAAACATAAAATTAAGATATTTTTATTATAATTAATTATTTAAATTTATTTTTATAAAAAATCTTTATCAAAAAACCATTGGTATTTTTAGACGTATGCTAAAGCACTTGTCATTAACAGAATTATACAGTTAGCATAATACTTTCTCGAAGTACAACGGCTAGGTCTATGGTATAAACATCAATACACTCAACAGTTATTATAATAAGAATATTAACTCCAACAATATTATGTAAAAATCTTCTTTTTTTTGAATCACATAAAGTGAAAGTGTGACTCTAAAATGATTTAAGTTAAGAAATCAGTAAAATACTAAAAAAATTCAGAAAAATATTAAATATCGTAATTAATTAGTGGGAATATTATCATTTCTAACTAAAAAGTAACAACTACAATCAATAACTATGTTAGCTTATAAGATGGATAGAGTAGCATTTTCTACCTTTCTTGATCCTAAAAATCAAGCTTTTCTTGAAATAAGAAAAGATAAAACAAACAGTTTTACTGCTGGAGTTCTCTCACTCTATTAAAAACTAATTTAGAAAATTTTAATCAAAATTAAAATTAATACTGAAGAAAACATTTTAAAAGTAAAGTGCTATGATGCTAATATTCAGACAGAGCCTGAATAAGCTTTCTTAGTAAAGTACTAAAATTTAAAGGTCATTAAACCTTGTTTGTAGTGACATAAAATATTTTTTTTTAAAAAAAATTATTTGTTTTTAACATTAGTTTTAAGTAAATTACTTCTCTAATTTGCTAATAATCAAGCATTAATTCCAATAATTTAGAGCTAAATTAGCACCGGATAGTAAAAATTTCACTGAATTATAAATCTTCCATTTTTAGATAAAAACTAGTACTTAAACCAATTTATAGCTACGAGAACTAACATAAAACGTTGGATATACACAGCTATTAGTGACAATTATTTATCATCGGTTTAATAAATGATAATTCTTCACTTGAAGCAACAATATACACCACATCAATCCCTATCTTGTCGTATTATTGGCATTTGAAAATTCGTATAGTTTGGAATTACTATTAAGGTGCCTATCATCGAACTATACTTATTTCTAGTATATGATGTTTCTGAGATGCTGGCATATCCCTGTTGATTGATTTCGTGGATGATTTCAACAACAGAGAAATGATATGTCATGAAAAGTTTAGTCTACTAGGTATCCGTAAAATCAAATATTACCTGTTATTTCCTTGCATGAACGCATTCGTAATAGTGGCCGGGGAGTTGATGGACCGCTCTTTAGACGGAACTCAAATCTATCTTGCAAGAATATACCGAATGCCGCATTGTTGATGGACGGTGTCATACCGTCATCCGTAACGATTATTTTCCACAGTTAATTTAATATAGACTAGTGTTGATGATCTTAAGATTAAGGTACATAAGGTTAGAAATTTCAACGGTAACGGAAATATACCTTAACAACTTACTGTCTTATCTAAAGCGTGTAAAATGGCAAAAACTTGCTACTATGGGCCGCATACCTAGTAAAATACATTCACTGGTTATTTTCACGAAGCTCTGTGGGTTTTCTTGATGAAAAATCACATCTGGGTCCTCACTCCTGCTAGAAATCACATCAACAGACTAAAGCAGGAATGGTTTGAAAACATAGACAATGGTAGCTGGATGATTTAAGCAATATATGCGCTATGTTTATTTCTTGTAGATTGGATAACCATTTTGTCAGGCAAGATGATCGTCTTTGACTACTAATTAGTATTGGAGGTGCTGTATTAACGTAAGAAGTTGGTTAGGGTTAAAAAAAATTCTTATCAAGAGCCAGAAGTAAACTGGGTATAACTTCTCAATACTCTGAAAGTGCGTGACTTAATCGTATTCTCAGGCTTTCTACGGGAACTATGTCATTAGTTTTTGAATATAATGATAAAGATATTCCTGAACACACAGTACTTAATGCCATCATCTACTTAAAATAGTTAATAGGCTTGCTTGCAGAGAGCCGCGATGTCACTAATAAAACTCTTTGTATTTTATTGGCAAAGGTTTCAGAAATATTCTGCAGCGATGAAGAAGCTAGAGAAAGAGCGAGAAGAATATTGGTATTTTATACCTTTCTATCAGTACACTGGACGTCAATAAGAATGACGAATCTGATTGAGTCGGGGTTTTGTGACAGTAAGACTATAAAATCGATACGCGAACACTGTGCTTTGGAAACAACCCTTTCAATGGTATTGAATCTGTTCCTGTCTGCCAAGAAAATCTTGGCCGAATCCACGTGACTAGTTAACCTAGTGACACTAGTGTAAACAACATTAAATTTTAAGGATGAAGAACAGATTCATGAAGCATAAGAGTAGAATGCACCAAGACTAGATACACTAGATTTGTCAATAACTCTAAAAGAAATCAATATTCCTCACTTATTAATATAAAATCAATTACCTTCTATATCTTTACTTGATCTGAAAATGAATTAGACGCTGAAAACTTTTTTTATTCAAAGGAATTTTTTAATATTTAAAATAGATATTTAGTAGCTATAATGATAGAAACCCTTATCATAGGCAGCCGTTGCTATAATTTATAATTAGATTATAACTTTTCAAATTATTTTCAGGAAAAAAGTTAGCTATATTCATAGTAATCGGTATTAGATAATTTCCTTTATTAAAAAATTAAAAAAATATTGCTATATCAGAAGATGAAGCGCAAAATGCGCAATTAGAAATAACTGATGGTCATTAATTGCATCAGTTATTTTTTTATTTATAAGCTGATTTCTTTAATTTTATATGAAACATGAAAATCTAGCCGGAGTTGACACTATCTTTTAGAAAAAAGATGTAGTTAAGCTAACTGGAGCAGGCTACTGTAAGTGAGGAATGTTATTATGGCGCAATTATCTATTTTTACATCTATCCTAATCGGTCATCGTTTCTGTATTAATGATAACTATAGACCGTTCTGCTTCGAAGAAGCCTTATTTTCTTATTTCTATTTTTTCTCAGCTTATTCGCGTGAGCGAAGTCTTCTTTATAACTATTAGTTTAGTCAGAACATTAAGGCAAAATTGAAAGTTATAGGGGTTTTTATCTATGTCACATAATACTACATTAGTTCTCAGTAAAGAACCTATCGAAATAAATAATCGTGTTCAACTGGTTGAAACATTAACTTTAATCCAGGTTATTATGATGGGACTGGCTTATTTGCAGCCAATGACGGTTTTTGACACATTTGGTTTAGTGTCATTAAAAACTAATGGACATGTTCCCTCTTCTTATATAATTGCTTTGATTGCTATTCTTTTTACTGCATTGAGTTATGGTAAATTGGTAAAACGATTCCCTTCTGCAGGATCAGCTTATACCTATGCACAAAAATCTATGAGCCCATATATTGGTTTCATGGTGGGATGGTCATCTTTGCTTGATTACTTATTTATGCCGATGATTAATATACTGTTAGCAAAAATTTATCTAGAAGCTATTTTCCCGGGTGTTGCGACATGGATTTTTGTTGTTGTATTAGTTTTATTAATGACTATTTTTAATCTACGCGGTATCAATTTTGTCGCTAACTTGAATACTATTATTGTCGTTATTCAAATTGCTGTAATGCTAGTTTTTTTAGCTGTTTTGATCCATGGATTATCTAAAGGTGAAGGTTCTGGGCAAATTTGGTCATGGCAACCTTTTACTTCAGAACAAGCGCATTTAATTCCAATAATCACCGGAGCAACGATTTTATGTTTTTCATTTCTTGGCTTTGATGGTATCAGTTCATTATCAGAAGAAACACCAAATGCAGGAATAGTGATATCAAAAGCAATTTTTTTAACGGCTTTAATTGGTGGTCTGATTTTTATTGGTGTTTCTTATTTTTTACAGCTATATTTTCCTGATATTTCATATTTTAAAAAACCTGACGAATCGCAACCTGAAATTATGTTACATGTTGCTGGTGCCATTTTTCAGTCTATTATTTTAGTTTTTTCTTGTGCAACTGTATTAGCATCAGGTATGGCTGCCCATGCAGGAGTTTCTCGTCTCATGTATGTTATGGGAAGAGATGGTGTTTTTCCTGAGCGTTTTTTTGGTTATGTTCATCCAACATGGCGAACCCCTGCTTTTAACGTCATTTTAGTTGGCATGTTAGCATTAACAGCGATTTGGTTTGACATGGAAATTGCCACAGCGTTGATTAATTTTGGTGCATTAATTGCCTTTACCTTTGTTAATATTTCGGTTATTTCACAATTTTATTTTAGAGAGCGTCATTGCCATACTTGGCAAGACAAGTTTAATTACTTAATTTTACCTATTATTGGGGCTTTAACTGTATCAGTGCTTTGGATCAATTTAGAGAAAACTTCCATGCTATTAGGAATCATATGGGCGGCAATTGGGATTTTTTATATGGCAATTATAACCAGCCGTTTTCGCCGACCATTACCAAAAATGAATGATGCTTAGTGATTAAATTTTAATACTATTGACAGTTTTTCCAGATCAAAAGCTAATCATTTTTATCTTTAGCTATATTAGGTAATCTATTTCTGCCGCTTCTTTTTATCTTCTTGATTTTTTAGAAAAAATTACTCAATAGTTTAAAAACTATTCGATTATTTTCTTACTGGCTCATCTATCGTGCTGATGTTCTAATCAACAAGCTATTCTTGTTCTGTTAGTCTGGTTGGATAATTCCCTCTTACACAATAATAAAGAAATAGTTGCTTCATGTGCAGATCGTTAAATTTAAGATATAATGTAAGTATATTTTATGATAAAGTTTAACGAATAATGACCATGATTAATAATCATTATAAGCAAAAAAACTGCAATAAAACTTAGTATTTACATCACTTGCTTTAATAAAAGATTTTTATTCGTAAAGAGATAAATAACTTTATTACACATTTCACTATGTCGTTACAATATAGCTAAATTATTTAGTTATATATCGAAATTAAGTGCTGTACGTTGTTACACTACTTGTTTGCAATCTAATGAATTACGGCACCCAGAATTTAGCATTTATTAAAATTCATCAGTTTAATAGGATACTAATTCACTTACTAACTTGGCTTTAGGTGTATATAAATATTTCTTTAGTATATTACTATCTAATATTAAACTGAGATATAATACCTGCTGCAAAATCACAAGTAATAATTGTATACAATTTTCTGGATACAAGGTAAGTAGTGAAATTAAAGTATTGTTAGCTTATATTGCACAAAACATTCTGAAAACATGAACTAACAGAGTTATAGTAATAATATTAATCAATAAGCGAATTTTATTTTTCTTTCTTAAATTGAAAGAAATACTCGAACATATTTAGCTGTGCTTGCTTAATTAATTTTACCATTTCAATTGAAGCAAAAACGTCGGATAAAATATATCATGAGTATTTGAATGATCAATAGCGTTTTAATTGTCAAATGTTCTAATTTAATTCTAGTAGTTTTTTGTAATTGTTAAGTCAGTTAATAGCATCAGGACATATCGGCATAGCAATCGCGTAAGTACATTCGGTAAATTCCAACGTGAATTACCTTGCTGACAACTATAACAATAAAGCTTTAAAAACTATGGTAAAATATGACAAGTAACTTTATAATCAAATTGAATATTGTTATAATCAAGAATGCAACTATTAAATATACTAAATATCCCATAAATACAACAAATTCAGCTTTATTTATAACAATAAGCTATTGGTTATTCGAGCTTAATATCTATAACTATAACTGGCTTTAGATGAGGGAAGATAAACATTGATATTGAATAATAAAAAATTTAAGACTCTTAGATAATTCTGAGTTTTAGTCAATCCAAATTCCGGCAAGTTGTGCAATTTGATTAACCGAAGGATGCTGGCAAAATATTTTATAATAGTAAAACTGAAATGAGAATTTATGCTTACTATCCAATATACTTTTCTAATTTTTAGGTAGCACAACATCTTGTTAAGCTTCTTAAGCTATTCTAATCTAACAATAAATATTTTTACTCTTTGTATTAATTTATTTTTAATGACTTAAAGAGGAATCCAACCAGAAATAAATTCTGCATTTTAAATTATCTGTAATAATAAGTTATTATGGATAATTGAATTGAATATCACCATTAAATGGTGAATCTAGAATGCTATATTTGGTGATGATTTTAAAATTTACTTATTATCATTATTTTATTAACTTAATTTTGGTTATTAACAACACAAATTAATAAAGAGAAAAGGATGGCTTATTTCATTATCAGCCCAAGCATAAATAAATATAAGTAAAATTGGCTATGTTAGAAACATTTATTACTTTGCTGCTTGCAAAGAGATTTACAACACATCTATATTTCAATTCTTGTGATTTTAAATCATATTCTCTCGATGAGAGATATTTCATAAATCAACAACCATATACAATGAAATCTACTCAGATATCCTCTTAAGAGTTATGCTTATCCTCATTTCTGGTGTAATGGAGTTTTGGAAGATTCTGGTATATTCTGCTTATTAATTTTATGAATGATGTAAACAACAGAGAGATGATATGTCATGAAATTTATCCTACATCTATTCGCGAAACCAGATATTACCTGTCATTCCCATTGCATGAATACATCTGTAATAGTATCGGGTAGCTGATAGGACCGCTGTTGAAGTTGATCTCGAAAACCATGTTGCAATAATATACTAAACACCGCCTTACTATCGATCGTAACAGTTATCTACTACACCGAACTATACAAACTAATATTTGGCGATGTTGAGATTAAAGTACTTAAGATCAGTGGGATGGCAGTAGTAACAGAATATACTTCTAAAGCTCGTTACTAGAACCTTATCTAAAGTGTACAAAAACAGCAAAGAGTTTTTACCATGCATCCTGTATATGCGAGAGATTATTTACCAGTAATTTTCATGAAATCCATAAAGACGCTTATCGGTGAAAAGCACATAGTCTCTCTGCACTATCACTATCATTAACAGATTGAAACAGTAATAGCTTGAAGAGCATAGGCAATGTGGCACTTGCTTGATTTAGAGATATGCCTAACGTTTATTTCTTGGGTGAAGGCATATTGTTATTTTATTAGGCAAATTGATCACCTTTGCTTGTTTCTTATTATCGGACTCACTGCATGATGGCTGGTGAGCGCGTGACTTAACTATATCTACGGTTGCTACGGAAAACGATATCCTTGGCTTTTAAAATACAATGACAAAGATATTCCTGAACATACCAGAACGATGTTTGGTATAAAAAATAGCTAATATGCTGCCTTCACTTCATAAGTCCATGCAATCGAAAGTTAAGAGTTAAAGTTCCTGGATAGAGCTCTGGTTAGCAGAGAGTTGTTATGCCACTAATAAAGCCCTTGATGTTTTTGTTGCAAAAGTTTTCAGAAAAGTATTCTGCAGTGATGAAAAAGCTAGAGAATAATCAATAAGAAACAACTGGCATTTTATGATTTCTCGTTAAGCACTTGGCATCAATAAGAACGACGAATCCGATTGAGTCAGATATTAACAACAGTGTAAGGCTATTAAGCTGACGCACGAAATGCTGTAGTTCAAAAACAACCCTTTTATGCTATTTAAGTTGCTTCCGTCTGTTTAAAAAACTGAAACCGCTACTACCTAAGGAGATTTTACCTCCTTTTACTCTGCTTCTAGTAAACAACCATCTAATTTAAGGATAGAGAACTGATTCATGAAGGATCAGAATGGAGCAGAACCTGAATATCATACACCAAATTTTTACTGATAACTCTAGGAATATCAGCTAATATATTTTTATACCGTTATGTTAGGAAACATTTCCTTCAATAATTTGCTCGCCTATTTGTGTTAATCATGTTTTATATTATGAATTAAATCGATGACTTTGATAATCTTGCTAAAAACCATATTACACAAGATGATAACCATCACATCTTTATCTGTACTAAAACAATCCATTGAGATATATTTATTCTAATTTAATCAAAAAATACATTTTTTACAAAAAGATTTTTCTATTAAAACGGCAATAAGTAGTGAATTAAAATTCAGAATAAAAATACCAAATTATGGCATTTTATTTATTATTATTTGGGTTTAAATATATCAGATGTAGCTATGCTTGTTGCAATATGACCACCGGCACCATTTTTACCATAAAAAGTTATTGCAGGTCGCACGTAAGCTTTAATTTCCATATGATTTTCAGTAATTTCTGGCGCCGGTGCTTTCGTAGTCGGGGAATGGGAATACCCTGATTTTTTGCCTAATTTTATGGCAGCAATTTTTTCTTTTTTATTACTTATTTTTTTTGGAATAACAGCGCTCATAGAAGCTATATTTGACTTAGCATAGCTATAATTTTTATCTGGTAGGTTTGTTATTTTTTCTTGACTGATTTCATGGACTGAATATTTAACTTTCTTAATCTCATTAACTATGAAAAGTTCATCATTAACTAATTGAGCATTTTGTAGCTGATTTTGTGATCCATTTTCTACTTGCGTTTTTACAACAACATTAGTGCTGTTTTCAGCAATAACTTTTGCTTCAAGATGTGATTGACAAAGTTTTTCATTCTGTTCTATATCTTGAATATTTACAGGAATAAGCAATACCTCAGAAAAAAGTTGTAAGTTTTCTGACATTGTTAATTGAACCGTTTTACTAATTGGTACTATTTTTTCTTCTAGTTTAATTTTACCAATGACGTTATCACAATCAATTGGAGTTGCAGAAGATACTATTTTTTTATTAATTATCATCTTATTTTTACTATCTGATGATATTTCGTTTAATTTATTAAAATTGACAGGGTACTTGATCCAGACTTTATCTGAAGGTAATTTAGGCGAAGAAACTGGTATTTTTAATGGTGCCAATGATTTATTTTTATGTTCATCACGATAACGTCGTCGTCGTTGCGCGCTAACGCGTAGGTGGCGGGGAGATCGTCTTGATCTTCGTGGAATGATCGTTTCTTGTTGTTCGTTAGCACAATTTCTGAATTCTTTTTGAGCTTCAGCCTGTTCTGTAATAAGCGGTAGATCCATATTTTTCTGCTTCGCTGTTAATTCAGTTGGCAGAATAGCTTTTGCAATTAACAAAGTAGGCACTACCTCTCCACCACTGATAACAGGAAGCTTAATATCTTGATATTTTCTATCATCAATAAAGAGTTTTTTCTGTTCAGTTACGCTATTTGCGACCCGCACAGATTGAATCAGTTGAGGCTGTTGACGACAAGAAGAAACAATAACTGTTCTTTCCGTTTCATCCTCTTTCTTTTCTAGTGGTTGAGTTTTAGTTTCAAGTTGCATCTGTTTTTTTTCTTCCTGACGACAGCTACTTTCAGCCCGCTGTTCGCGGGGTTGCTCTTGAATTTCACGTACAACATTCCCTTGAATATCATTAAAATGACTTTTCTGATTACGGCTATTGTACGATTTAGACTCATCGATATACTCACAATATTGATGATTATCAATATTTATATTCTGTTCATGACGTTGAGTTTGCCTATGATTATTATCACCTTTTTTATCATTATTATTTTTAATTTTTTTCTCAATTATTCTAATTAGTTTTTGTGATTTAATAAATAATCTTTTTAAGAAAAAACTAATTCTATTAAACAGACTTGGCAAATCTTGCTTATTGGTTGTTTTATTCTGTTTACTTGATTTGTTCTTACCAACTATAGCATTTTTTGTATATGCTTGAGATTGAAGAGCAAAAGCAAAAATAGCCGGTTGTTCAGGTAACTTTTTATCACTAACAACATCATCTGTTAGATTATTGATTTCAGCTTCATGGTATTGCGCAAGATAGTAACTTAATGCTGAAACTTCTTCACCTTTACGAATACGGATTACATTATAATGTGGTGATTGCATCTGATCGTTAGGAACAATAATAACACGTATATTATATTGCCGACGTTCAATTTCGTTTACTGATTGCCGTTTTTCATTCAATAAATAAGAAGCAATTGGTACCGGTACAATTGCATGTACTTCATGGGTATTTTCTTTTAACGCTTCTTCTTCTATCAAACGTAAAATAGAAAGTGAAAGTGATTCATTATCACGGATTGTTCCTGTACCGCTACAACGAGGACAAACGTGATGACTAGATTCACCAAGTGATGGACTTAAACGTTGTCGTGACATTTCAAGTAGACCAAATCGAGATATCCGAGCGATTTGAATACGTGCTCTGTCTTGGCATACGGCTTCACGCAGGCGATTTTCAACTTCACGCTGATGGCGAACAGGTGTCATATCAATAAAATCAATAACAATTAATCCACCTAAATCCCGTAACCGTAATTGACGGGCAATTTCATCAGCAGCTTCCAAATTGGTATTTAATGCAGTTTCTTCAATATCACCCCCACGGGTTGAACGTGATGAATTAATATCGATAGCAGTTAATGCTTCAGTTGTATCGATAACTAGTGCACCACCTGATGGTAAACGAACCTCACGTTGAAAAGCAGACTCAATTTGTGACTCAATTTGATAATGGCTAAATAGTGGAACATCTCCAGTGTAGTATTTAATTTTACTTGTAAAATCTTCACGACCAATCGCTTCAATATGAAGACGAGCCATTTTGACAATTTTCGCATTATCAATTAGAATTTCACCAATGTCAGGACGCAAGTAATCACGAAATGCCCTCACAATTACGTTACTTTCTTGATGAATAAGAAAAGGTGCTGCTCGATTTTCCGCTGCTTTTTTTATTGCTTGCCAATGCTTAAGACGATATTGCAAATCATGTTTTAGCGTTTCTGCAGATTTACCTACACCAGCAGTCCGGACAATTAATCCCATACCATCAGGTATTTCTAATAAGGATAATGCTTCTTTTAGTTCTATGCGATCTTCTCTCTCAATACGTCGCGATATTCCACCTGCGCGAGGGTTATTAGGCATTAAAACAAGATAGGTGCCAGCTAAACTTATAAAAGTTGTTAGTGCTGCACCTTTATTTCCTCGTTCTTCTTTGTCAATTTGGATAATAACTTCCTGGTCTTCTTTTAAAACATCTTTTATGTTTGGGCGACCGTGTGGTTGATAATAGCTAGGGAAGTATTCACGTGCAATTTCTTTAATTGGAAGAAAACCGTGTCTTTCTGATCCATAGTCAACGAATGCTGCCTCCAAACTAGGTTCTATACGGGTAATTTTGCCTTTGTAAATATTTGCTTTTTTTTGTTCGTGTCCGAGATTTTCAATATCTAGGTCATAAAGACGTTGCCCATCAACAAGAGCAACACGCAACTCTTCTTCTTGAGTTGCGTTAATTAACATTCTTTTCATTATAAATACTCATTTTCTACTAATTCAGAAAAGTTGCGACTAAAAATAATTACTGTTAACCGGATGGTTTGATGACTTTTTACATAATCGATAACTTTGCAGTTGTCGGCTTGTATTGAAAGGCAATTTTTTTGTTAAGCTATTTGTTAAGCTATATTTAAATAAAACGCTGTATTCTTAAATTAGTATTGTTTCTAAATTTATTTGTTCAATGTATAGATTAGCTAATCCAGTAAACTTTTTTTCACAATTGAATAATTTATTTTTAATTTTACACACCGTCTCGTCTTACACTATTTCTGCGTTTTTGTGTTATCACAAATAGGTCAATCTTAAATTATGCTAACGCTTGTTTTAATAAACATTATGGTAACTATTCATTATTCCATTGCTTATGGGAAGATATCAAGATAACTTTTGCTGTTTATTGCGTTTTTATAGGGAAAAATGTGAAAAAATGCATTTTAGACAGGAATTGACAAAGGTAAAAAGTTAAAAGAAGATATCATAAATATTCGATTACAATCGTTAACAAATTTAAATATTAACAACATATTATAATTATATAATGAAAATATATAATCAGGTTCAATTTGTTACCATCGATAATGATGAAGCAGGGCAACGTATTGATAATTTTTTATTAAGATGTTTAAAAGGTGTTCCTAAGAGTAGGATTTATCGCTTACTTCGTAAGGGCGAAGTAAGAATAAATAGCAATAGAATCAAACCTAAATATAAAATTCAAGCAAGCGATTTAATTAGGATCCCACCCGTTAGGCTGCCAGAAAAACAACAGTATATTATTTCGGCTAAATTGAATAAGATAGCCAAACTTATAGATTATATACTTTACGAAGATAAACATCTGCTAGTTTTGAATAAACCTTCCGGTATGGCTGTTCATGGTGGTAGTGGGATAAATTTTGGCGTTATTGAAGCTTTACGCACATTACGTCCTGAGGAACGGTTTTTAGAACTTGTCCATAGGTTGGATCGCGAAACATCGGGTGTTTTGCTGATAGCAAAAAAAAGTTCGGCTCTTAAGGCATTACATAAACAGTTACGTTTAAAACAAATGCAAAAACAGTACCTTGCATTAGTAATGGGACAATGGCCGTCCCATATAAAAGTTATTCAGTCATTTTTATTAAAAAATATTTTACAAAGTGGCAAACGGACAGTCAAAGTCGGCATAGATGGTAAATATTCAGAAACCCATTTTAAAATTGAAGAATCTTTTTCTAATACTACACTAATTAATGCCAATCCAATAACAGGGCGAACACATCAAATCAGAGTACATACACAATATGCAAAGCATCCTATTGCATATGATAGCCATTATGGTGATCGCGATTTTGATCAACAGCTAACGATTACTGGTTTGAAACGGCTTTTTTTGCATGCTAGTTCATTAATGTTTATCCATCCAAACAGTGGGGAAAAATTAACTTTTAACGCCCCTTTAGATAAACAGCTTAAAAGCTGTTTGGCAAAATTACGTAAGCAATAATTTATCGCCAATAAATTAATAAACTAGGTTAAATTATAAAGCACTTTGCTTTTTGTATGCAGTGAAATAATTAATTGAGAAAGTTATTACGGTGTGAGTTAGTGCGCAACAACATACTAATTAAACTAATTAAACTAATTAAACTAATTAAACTAATTAAAGATAAGCTAATTAAAGTAATCGGAGAACCCTTTAAACAAGTTTTTCAAATAACATGATAGCTAACTTTTTTATGAGATAAAAGTTTTAACTTTCTGTATCGTTACATGGCAAAATAAACAGTGAAAAGTTTATATTTATCATTGTATTTTTGGTTTTACCATCAAATAAATATAATTTATATAAAAGATATTTTTTGTCAAAAGCTTATTCCAATTGTTTGGTTGCCTTTTTATGAATCAGTGGTTTTTCTATTATTTGATTTGCAAAGATGCAGACTTAATCTATACCTTTTATTAAATAAGTAGGATACTTAGTCACTAATGATTTTATTTTCAATTGCTAATCTAGCAAACAAGATAACTTGCAGATCCATTAGTTAATAGAAGTTTCATGTATATTCAGGACATTAGTAATAAAAGATAAGCTTACTTTTTGTAGTAGCTGATAGCGTAAAGATGAGATTGATGTCAATACAATTGATTTCATAAAATACCTAAAAATAATAGAGAAATATGGTGAAACATTTAAAACTAAATAGAAATTAAATAACGAACATTGGTAAATAATAAGTAAAACAGCCTTTCCTTTGGCTACTTATCATTATAAAGATAAGATGCGTGTCTTATTGACAAATAAATTATTTAGGATCCTTTTCACTTAAAAAGGATTTGCCTATCGTAAAATCAGTAGTAAGTAGTAAGTAGTAAGTAGTAAGTAGTAAGTAGTAAGTATAGTTACTGATATAACTATTTAATTATCGTTTGCAATAGATAATCAACATTTACTAATTAAAAGGTAATTCTGATATCAATGTTACATTAAAATATAAACGTTATAAAAAATTTTAATCAGCAGGTTATGTAACCTATTATTTTAGTCCTGTTATTGATGATGATGATAGGATTGCGTTATTACCTGAAGAGTATGACCAAATCACTAAATGATCAATTTGGAAAAATAGATTTGCTAGTAATGATTGAAGATGAAATAATTCTCTTTTTTCTGGTCATTACTGTTAATAACTTTTGACACTGTAAAGTGTGTCCGACTCGGATATGGTTTTTTATAAGTTGCCTAACGAGGTAAAAAAGCCAAATCTATTTTCCGAATTAGCTAGTTTAAAAAATACTTAAGGAGTAAGGTCAATGGCTGTACAACAAAATAAACCCACTCGTTCTAAACGAGGTATGCGTCGCTCACATGATGCATTAACAATTGCCGAAGTCTCAGTAGATAAAACCTCTGGTGAAACCCATTTACGTCATCATGTGACTGCTAATGGTTATTATTGTGGCCGTAAGGTTATTAATAAATAATTGCTGTGTTAATTATTAAACAAATTAATTCCTTGGCTAATTTAATCTTAGCATTAGATGCAATGTGTGGGGATAATGGTCCTCGTATAATTGTGCCTGCTGCATTGGAAGTACTAATTTCTAACCCACAATTAAGATTATTACTGGTCGGTATTCCCGAAATTTTAAACCCATTGCTTTCAGATCAGCATGCTGAACTACGTAATCATTTACAAATTATTCCTGCTGAATATGCTATTGCTGATAATATCAAGCTATTGGAAGGAATTAGGAAAAGTAAAGGCTCATCCATGCGGATTGCTTTAGAATTAGTGAAATCTGGTCAGGCTCAAGCATGTATTAGCGCTGGAAATACTGGTGTACTTATGGGATTAGCAAAACTCATATTGAAAACAATAAATGGTATTGAAAGACCAGCGTTGACAACGATTTTGCCAAATCAAAAGCATGGTAAAACTATTGTACTTGATTTAGGTGCTAATGTTAACTGCGATAGTCAAATGCTAGTGCAATTTGCTGTAATGGGAGCAGTAATGGCTGAAGAGGTTATTAATATAAGCAATCCACGAGTAGCTTTATTGAATATTGGGGAAGAAGAAAGTAAGGGCTTAGATAATATCCGCGAAGCCGCCTCAATATTAAAAGCAACATCTTCTATTAATTATATTGGTTACATAGAAGGTAATGAGTTATTGACTGGTAAAACTGACGTATTCGTTTGTGACGGCTTTGCCGGTAATATAACGTTGAAAACAATGGAAGGTGTGATACGCGTTATTTTATCTTTAATAAACCCTTCAACTACAGAAAATAAGATCTCATCCTGGATAATGAAGTTAATTAAACCGTGGTTGCAGAACCGTATTTTAAAACGTTTTGAGCACCTAGATCCAGATCAATATAATGGTGCTTCACTTTTAGGATTGCACGGTATTGTAATTAAAAGTCATGGAGCGGCAAACCAGAAAGCATTTAAGGCTGCAATTGAACAGGCAATTCAGGCAGTAGAAAAGCAAATTCCTGATAGAATTGCAAACCGCTTGAATACTTTACTACCAAAGAGTGATTAAAGCAAAATGTATACAAAAATCTTAGGTACTGGAAGTTATTTGCCTATACAGATTCGTACGAATACTGATTTAGAAAAAATGGTAGACACTTCTGATGAATGGATAACTACTCGAACAGGAATTAAAGAACGTCGCATTGCAACAGGAGAAGATAACGTATCTACAATGGGTGCTAACGCTGCGCAAAAAGCGTTAGCAATGGCTGGTATCTCAGCTAATGAGATTCATTTAATCGTTGTAGCAACGACTTCTTCGACTCATGCTTTTCCTAGTGCAGCATGCCAAATTCAACAAATATTAGGCATTGAAAACTGTGCTGCATTTGATATTGCTGCTGCATGTGCTGGCTTCACTTATGCAATAAGTATTAGTGATCAGTTTATTAGAACAGGGATGGCGAAGAAGGCATTAATTATTGGTTCTGATGTATTATCTAAAGTATTAGATCCTAATGATCGTAGTACACTTATTTTATTTGGTGATGCAGCAGGTGCAATCGTTGTCGGTTCTTCACAAGAACCAGGGATTTTGTCAACCCATTTACATGCCAATGGCAGTTATAGTGATTTATTAACTTTACGACATCAAGAAAATAGTAAATTCTCAGAGCCAACTTATGTAATAATGGCAGGTAATGAGGTTTTTAAGATCGCAGTGAAAAAGTTAGCTAATATTGTGGATGAAACATTAGAAAAAAATGCACTAAATAAATCAGAATTAGATTGGTTAGTCCCTCATCAAGCCAATTTACGAATTATTCAAGCAACTGCAAAGAAACTAGCTATGCCAATGCATAAAGTTGTTGTTACTCTAGATAGACACGGTAATACTTCAGCGGCTTCAGTACCAACAGCGTTTGATGAAGCAGTCAGAGATGGCCGTATACAAAGGGGCCAAGTAGTATTGCTTGAGGCGTTTGGTGGCGGTTTCACTTGGGGTTCAGCGCTCCTCCGTTTTTAAATTAAACAGGAAAATAAAAATGTCTAATTTTGCAATGATCTTTCCTGGCCAAGGTTCTCAATCCCTTGGCATGTTAGCTAATCTAGCAAAAGAGTTTGCAGTAGTAGAGGAAACATTTGCTGAATCTTCTAATGTCTTAGAATATAATTTATGGGATTTGATACAAAATGGCTCAGAAGAAGAATTAAATAAAACTTGGAAAACACAGCCAGCACTTTTATCCGCATCTGTAGCAATTTTCCGAGTATGGCAGAAAAAAAAAGGCAAAATGCCTACACTAATGGCAGGCCATAGCTTAGGCGAATATTCTGCATTGGTCTGTGCTGATGTAATTGATTTTAAATCCGCTGTTAAATTAGTAGAGCTACGTGGACAATTAATGCAAGAGTCTGTACCGATAGGGATGGGTGCTATGTATGTAATTATTGGTTTAGATAATGAATCAATATTAGCATCATGCCAACAAGCTACCCAAGACCAAGTAGTTTCTGCAGTTAATTTTAATTCGCCTGGGCAGGTTGTTATTTCAGGTGAAAAAAGTGCTGTTAAAAGAGCGGTAGCCTTATGTAAGGCTGCTGGTGCAAAACGTACTTTACCGTTAGCTGTCAGTGCACCTTCACATTGTGCGTTAATGCAACCAATAGCAAAAAGATTGGCAGAAGCATTAGAAGAAATTGTATTTAATAAGCCTAACATCCCTATTGTAAATAATGTTGATGTTAAAATTGAAAATTCGGTAGAAGGCATTCGTCATGCTTTAGTCAGGCAGCTGTATAATCCTGTACGCTGGGTTGAAACTATTGAATTCATGGCTGAACATGGAATCGTGCAACTATTAGAAATAGGGCCAGGTAAAATATTAACTGGTTTAACTAAGCATATTGTAAGCACGATTAATTCAGTAGCAATTAATGATACAGCATCATTAAACGCTGCGTTTATAAATAATTGAGGGAAAACATGAGTTTTGATGGGAAAATAGCTTTAGTGACTGGGGGAAGTCGTGGTATCGGGCGATCAATAGCTGAAATACTGGCTGAACATGGTGCAAAAGTAATTGCTACTGCTACAAACAAAGAAGCTACCGAGACGATTAGTAACTACCTTGGTGATAAAGGAAAAGGTTATATCTTGAATGTGACAGACACTGAATCTATTAATAGTACTATATCTAAAGTTCGTGAAGAATTTGGTGAAATTGATATATTAGTTAATAACGCAGGTATTACCAGTGATAATCTATTGCTGCGAATGAAAAAAGAAAACTGGAACAGGGTTATTGATACGAACTTAACTTCGATCTTTAGTCTATCCAAAGCTATAATGCGTTCAATGATGAAAAAACGTTATGGTCGCATTATTTCTATTGGTTCAGTGGTCGGTACATTGGGTAATGCTGGACAGGCGAATTATGCAGCAGCTAAAGCAGGTATTGTGGCTTTTAGTAAATCGTTAGCGCGTGAAGTAGCTACCCGTGGTATTACGGTAAATGTTGTTTCACCTGGTTTCATAGAAACTGATATGACTAGAGCGTTGACAGATGAACAACAAGCAGGCATTTTAGCCAGTGTTCCTATGGGGCGGCTCGGTGATGTAAAAGAAATTGCCAGTGCTGTAGCATTTTTAGCTTCTGATAAAGCATCTTACATCACAGGTGAAACATTACATGTCAATGGTGGCATGTATATGAATTAAAAACTAATGAATCATTTGCATAGTTAATGCTAAAATAGCATTAATAATGCGAAATTAGGTTCGAATAACCAGGATTCCGGTTGTGCTTTCCTGTATCTAAACTACGAAAACCATCGTGAAAGCGAGTTTTAATAGGAATTAAAATAGTATGAACACTAAAGACCAAGGTGTTGAGAGCAACAATATTGAAGACCGTATTAAGAAAATAATTGCGGAACAGTTAGGTGTTAAAGAAGATGAAGTTATAAATAATGCTTCATTTGTTGAAGATTTAGGTGCCGATTCTCTTGACACTGTTGAATTAGTAATGGCATTAGAAGAAGAGTTTGATACCGAAATTCCTGATGAAGAAGCGGAAAAAATCACGACAGTTAAAGCAGCTATTGATTATATTCATAGCCACAGATCATAAGCCGTAAATTTAATCATAGAGAGCTTTTATGTACATATTCAGGCGGTCTAGATTGACCGTCTATATTTTTACTGAAAATTATTTCTTTTCTGGAGGATATAAATGTCTAGATATCGAGTAATTATGACTGGACTTAAAATATTATTTCCTGTCGGCATTCTAAGTTGATTCAACTTAGAATGTTGTATGTGCTCTTGATAGAATGTCATTATCCTTATTGAGCATTTTAAATACTAAAAACCATATAAATAAATTCACTGATTCAGTTAAAGATTTTAATCATGATAACTATGGTATTTCTGTTAAAAATAATAGCACAAGATGGATTTTTATCCAAAAAAGCTTGCTTCTGATAAATAAGCTATTAAAGATTTAGCCGTAAATTACAGAAAAAATACAGATTGTGTTGCACAATAATTTATTTCTAGCATTAACAGATTAGGCTTAATCTAGAAAAACTGTAATGCATTACTGAGTAATGGTGGAGCGTCAAGTAAGTCCTTTTTTTGTTCATTCAATCATCATCAATATGATAGCTTAACACTTAAGTATTATTTATGGTTTTAAAATTCAGCTATCTCCATTGCTACTGTTTATACTTAGAGAAGTATACTATTACTCATGCAGCACATATTATTCCTTATTCTACTATAGATATCATGCTAGCTGAGGAGTAGAAAGAAAGTACATTTTTTAGATATTACTGGATTTTGACTCCCTCAAAGCCTCATTAAAATTGTAATGATAAACTGAGCAAGTAAGCCAATGACGCTGGATACAACTGCACTGAATAGGTAATAACTAAAAGTATGATTGCTGATAAATTCATTACTTATAGAGAACTATGGATAATCCCGTCTAATTCGCCAATAGAATAAATACAAAGATAACTTGATCGATAGACCTGATGAATGTAGACAGAAGAATTATTAGTAAATCTGATGTATGGAGCAAGGTACGTTCCATTCTAATTCTTAGTAAATCTGCTCTCTATCCTTAAATTAAACCTTGTTTATATCAAATCGGTCAGTAAATAAAATTCACTTAAACTGTTCTAGCTTTTTTGAACAGACAGAAACCCAGCTTTAATACCATTAAAGGATTGTTTCCAAATCACAATGCTTTCATATGTCGCCTTCATAGCTTTACTATCACAAAAGTTGTTTTTAATCAGATTCGGCGTTCTTATGATGTCCAGTGCGCTCATGAGAAGTCGTAGAATGCTAGAAGTTCTTCTCGATTTTTTCAGCATCTTCATAGCTGCAGAATACTTCTTTAAAAACCTTTTCAACAAAACATCAAGGGTTTTATCAGAGGCTTTCAGCTCTCTGGTAAAGAGGGCTTCCTGTACCTTAATCTTAACTTTTGCTTGAATACCTATTGAGAATGAAACCAACACATAAGCTATTTTATGCACCCAACAATATTGGTGCTGCGCTCCTGGAAATATTTTTTACCATTGTATTAAAAACTAAGGGGACCGTTTTTCGTAGCAATCTTAAGGGATATGATTAAGCTATCTGTCAAATAGATATTTGAAATTAAACCCAGCTCTCTTCTGACTTTCGATAAACATCTTCGAGCAAAACTAGCTCATTACGCCCATACAGTGCCACCAATAATTACGCAAGCAAAGGCGATCAGCTTACCTGACACAGAACGTATTATGCTTTTAGATAATAAATAAAGGTAGCGCGTATCACTTAATCAGGTAGGGCACTTATTGACTGCGTTCTTTAAGCCATTGTTGTTTTAGTCTGCTAATGGGTGATCCAGAGAGAATATGTACTTTTTATCAGGATTCTCTCTAGAGCTTCGCAAAAATCACAGGTAAATAGATATACCTAACAGCTACCAGTCATGGTAGCAACTTTTTGCTGATTTTGCACGTTTTAGATAATATGATGAAACAAACTATTGAAGGGTATTGTTGCCGTTACGATTCCTGATCTTAAAAACTTTAATCTCAACATCGCCAATAGCAGTTTATATTGTTCATTATGGCAAATAACGATTACGGTCGACGGCATAAGACCTCATTGATAAAGCGGTATTGAGTATCTTGTTGCAACATCATGGTTTTGAGCTATATCTCAATAACGGTGCTATCAGCTTCCTAGCAGAATTACGGATAATTAATGAAATAGATTATGGTAATATCTGATTTAGCAGATTAAGTCTAGATAAACTTTTTATGGAATATCATAGCTATGTTGTTGAAATAATTGACTAAATAAATCAGTATGATATCATGTCATTTCTAAAACCCAATATAAAATAAATGAGAATAATTCCTACTTCCAATACTACATAGTCTGGTAGTCATGGTAATGATATATAATTCTACCATCCATGATAATTCTGCAGTTTTGAGGTGGATTATCAGGGTTAAGGTAGAACCGAGGTATTTATGCTATGCGCGCCCACTTTCATCTTTTTATCAAAGTACAAGTAACATCTGCACTTGTGGCCTCAGGTAACCGCCACCACTACCTTCCTGGTTCGGATACTAAGACCAATAAGAGTATTGATATTTATTAGGTTATAGCTCTGAGATAAAAGGCTGATGACAGCGCCTTCGCAGATTTCTAACCACTATTTTTTTAAGAAAGAGATCAATGTAATACAGCATATTCAATGTCTAATGCCGCTACAAGTCATGAATAGATAAATAGGCAGACATTGATTGAATTATCGATTATAAGTATACAAATATACACAAGATACCAACTTCAATATCCTATTTTCATGTATTTACTGCAGAATAATACGGCCCACCCTCCAGTACGAAACAGAGCATTGAGTATAGGCTAATTATTATTGAAAAGGCTAAAGAAATTAGCATAGTAAAAGTAATGTTTACAAGTTGTAGTTAAGAAAAACATGAATCTGCTATGCTAACCATTGTTCAGTAGTTTTGAAGCCATATGAACTACAGATTTTTAATTTAGAATTTTGGCAAAAAAGCGGTTATGGGGACTTCAGAAGAAGTATAGAAGTAAGAGAGAAACACCCATGACACAACTACTACAAGCAAACATTCACTCAACAAATAAACATGTGTCCATGGAAGTTAATACTTTTACCATACTTTTCAAAAAATTTATTTTAGCCCTTATTAATGAATAATAAGTTATGCTTATTTCTAGTGTACTGGCTTTTGGAGATGGTGTGGCGTATCCTGCTGATTGATTTTATAAATGATTTCAACAATAGAAAGATGATATGCTATGAAAAGTCTAGGATACTAAGTATTCGTAAAACCAGATATTACATGATATTCCCTTGCATAAACTTATTCGTAATTGCGCCAAGTAGATGATAGCACTGCTATTTCTGCGTATCTTGAACCATTACTTAAAACAAGATGCTTAATGCCTCCTTGTCAACAGCTGCATAAACATCGACTACAACGGTTATTTGCTACCCAAAACCATCAGCATCAGACTAGTGTTGTCATATTGAAATTAAGGTCCCTAAAGTTAAAAGGGATCCAATCGGCGACAATGAAATATACTTCAACAACTCCTTACTGCCACCTTATCTAAGGCGTGCAAAATCGTCAAAAAGTTACTACCCATCATTTTATACCTGTAAAACATCTCCACCTGTGATTTTCACGAAGCTCTTGGAGCAATTTTCTATGAAAAAGCGAATGGGGTTCTTCTCTCTTAGCAAGCACCATAATCAAACAGAAACTGGAATGATTTAAAGAGCTAGACAATGACGGCCATGTAATTTAAGCGATATGCGTTACGTTTATTTCTTAGCTAAAAGCATAAGCCGACCTGTCAGGCAAGCTGATTGCCTTTTCTTGCTACTCATTATCAGTGACATATCATAGATGGTAAGGAGCTGAATTGTGATCAAAGATAGTTATCGAAAATCAAAACTAAACTAGACCTAACTTCTCAAGTAGACTACGAGCGCGTAGCTTAACTGTATCTTTCAGGTTTGTTACAGTGAATTGGAGTACCCTTAGTTTTGAAATGCAATGATAAAGATATTCCTAGAGACGCAGCATCAATGCTATTTGGTATACAAAACAGCTGGTATGCTACTTTTATTCTCAAAAGACATTCAGCATCGAAAGTTAAAGGTGAGATTCGAGATGCCTGACTATCAAAGAGTTTCGATTTTACTAACAAAACCTTTAATGTTTTATTAACAATGGTTTCAACGAATATCCTGCAGCGATGAAGAAGGTAAAGAAAAATTGAGAAAAACGGTTAGCACTTTATAACTTCTCGTCAGAACAATTAGCATAAAGTAATAATAAAAATCCAATTGAATTGGGTTTTGTAACAGTGAGTGAGACTATGAAGCAAATTCGCGAAGCATTGTAGTTCAAGAAAATAACCATTTAAATGGTATTTAAGCTTCTTTTTTCTGCTAAGAAAAGCTGAAACTGCGGCTAAGAGTATTTGATGTTCTGATTCTTGGTGGTAATAACGTCAAATTTAATGATGGAGAATAGATTTATGAAGCATCAGATTAGAACATTGCCTGAACACTATAAACCAGATTTACTTTAATAATCTCTGAAAATAGATGTAGAGTTGAAAATATGCAATTAATATTGCACAATTCTTTTAATTTTAACAGTACAAATGATTTATAACTTTTGTAAAAAAATTAATTCATGGTTTTTATAAAAAGGCGTTAATCTAAGTTAAGATGAAGCTTTTTTTTTGATAAAATAGCGAATTTCCAATAAACTATTGGAATAAATTGTAGATATTCAATTTAATTGAAAAGTTAATGCTATGATATGTTGGATTAATGGTGAACAGCGAGCTAATATTTCTGTAATGGATAGAGCTGTTCAATTTGGTGATGGCTGTTTTACAACAATTCGTGTAGTTGGACATCAGCCAGCCTTATTATCCCATCACCTTTCTCGCTTAGAAAAGGGGGTTAAACAATTACTTTTACCTACTCCAGATTGGCAAAAATTGGCTACTGATGTAAATCAGATAGCGCAATTTAATAAAAAAGATTTAGCAGTTATTAAAGTTATTATTAGTCGTGGCGAAGGTGGGCAAGGTATAATATACCTGGACTCAACAAAGCAACCGTTATTATTTTATTAACTGATTATCCAGTTATTTATTTAAAACAACAGAAAACAGGTATTGATTTAACAATAAGTAAAATACCTGTAAATAACAATTGTTATTTGGCTGGCATTAAACATTTAAATCGCTTAGAGCAAGTATTGATAAAACAACAAATTAAATCATTGAATGTTGATGAAGCTATTGTGACGGATACTAATGGCATATTGATTGGATGCTGTGCAGGGAATATTTTTTTACGTAAAGGAAAAAAAATTTATACACCAAATCTAAATCATGCTGGTGTTGAAGGTGTAATGCGCAAACAGGTTATTGCGAGTTTATTTGATACTGATTATGAACTTTTTTATATCAGCGACAATCTTAACATATTGGCGTATAGCGATGAGCTGATCATTACTAATTCTTTAATGCCTATATTATCAATTAATCGTATTTTAACTCAGTCAAAGCAATCCGTATTACATTATTATTCGCGTGAATTATTCAATTTTCTTTTGCCATATTGTTTTAAGTTAAATTAATATTAGATTAATTTTATAGTATAATATTAGGAATATTAATATTAAATGAAGTATGCAAAACGCATATTATGGTTAATTATTTTTTTATTAATGTTAATTGCCTGTATTCTCTATATATTTTACTGTCAGATACAAAACTACGCTGACACGACTATTAATATTCATAAAACAACAATTTTTACTTTACCTGCAGGAACAGGGCGAGCAGGATTAGAATCATTGTTAACAGAGCAGAAAATAATAAAATCGCCGAATAAATTTCAATGGTTACTGAGATTAGAGCCATCATTAGCGCAATTTAAAATAGGTACATATCGATTAAATCCTGGCATAACATTGAGGGCAATGTTAAAAATATTTTTTGCTGGTAAAGAAGCACAATTTAGCTTACTGTTTATTGAAGGCTCTCGTTTCGAAGATTGGGAAAAAGTATTACATAAAGCACCTTATTTAAGGCAGACTACCGATAAACTAGCACAGCAGATAGGATTACCTTCTGGTCAATCACTAGAAGGATGGTTTTATCCAGACACTTACTATTATACAGCAGAAGTAAGTGATATTGACATATTAAAGCGTGCCCATCAGAGAATGATAACGACTCTTAAATATGAATGGCAAGGACGGGCGTCAAATTTACCATATAAAACACCATATGAAATGTTAATTATGGCTTCAATTATTGAAAAAGAAACTGGTATTGATATAGAGAGACCTAAAGTGGCATCGGTATTTATTAATCGATTAAAGAAAAAAATGCGATTGCAAACAGATCCTACTGTTATATATGGTTTAGGTGATAAATACCGTGGTATGCTATATCGTAATGATATAGATAAGCTAAGCCCTTATAACACTTATTTGATTGTTGGTTTGCCACCTTCCCCAATTGCTATGCCTAGTAGAGCTTCAATTAAAGCCGCGGCTCATCCTGATAAAACTAACTATTTTTATTTTGTTGCAACAGGTAATGGTGGGCATACTTTTACTACCAATTTTAATGATCATAATCAGGCAGTTAAAAATTATCGTCAGATAAAAGATAAAAATTAATGAAAAGTTGTTATATAGTTATTGAAGGTCTTGAAGGTGCAGGAAAAACTACTGCGATAAAAACAATTGTAGAAACACTCACTAAAGTAGGAATAACTGAGATTGATTTTACCCGTGAGCCAGGCGGAACCCCATTAGCAGAGAAATTGCGTCAATTAATTAAAAATGGTATTTCCGAGGAAAAAATCACCAATAAAGCAGAATTATTAATGCTTTATGCTGCCCGTATTCAATTAATTGAAAATGTTATCAAACCCGCTATTGCAAAGGGAAGATGGGTCATTGGTGATCGACATGATCTCTCATCACAAGCATATCAAGGCGGAGGACGTGGGCTTTCCGCTGAATTAATGCAAGTATTACGTAATACTATATTAAATGACTTTCGACCTGATCTAACACTATATCTTGATATAGAACCCAGTATTGGCTTGCAACGAGCACGTGATCGTAGTAAACTAGATCGGATTGAAAAAGAGTCATTGGACTTTTTTAAACGAACTCGCCAGCGCTATCTTGAATTAGCAACAGAAGATGATACAATTATCACAATTGATGCTAACCAGTCTTTAAAAGAAATGCAAAAAATCATTTGCCAAGAATTATCAAATTGGTTAGCAGATAAAGGCAAGTAGAATGAACTGGTATCCATGGTTAAATTATGCATATAGACAGATAATTGCTCTTCATAAGAAGAATCAAGGACATCATGCATTACTATTGCATGCCAATGCTGGAATGGGAAGTGATTCACTTATTTATGCTATTAGCCGTTGGCTAATGTGTCAACAGCCAGTAGATATGAAAAGTTGTGGTAGTTGTCGTAGCTGTCAATTGATGACAGCTGGAACACATCCAGACTGGCATAAAATTAGCGTTAAAAAGGGTAAAAATACAATACGTATTGAAAATATCCGTTGCTTAACTGAGGTTTTAGTTAACCATACACAGCAAAGTTGGCCGAAAGTTATTTGGTTTTCTGAGGTTGAAGCACTAACAGAAGCGGCTAGCAACGCATTATTGAAAACTTTAGAAGAACCAACAGACAATACCTATTTTTTTTTAGAATCCTTCGATCCAGCTGCATTGCTAGCTACGTTACGTAGTAGATGTTTTTATTATTACCTTTCAGCGCCAGAGCAAAAGAGCGCAATTTCTTGGTTACAAAAACAAAAAATATCGCTAGCGTTAGTTGATATTAAAACAGCAATAAAATTGAATGCGGGGGCGCCTCTTGCCGCTTTAACACTGTTACAGTCAGATAATTGGCTAAAAAGAAAGCAATTTTGCCAATCATTAATGCAATATTTATCAACAAAGACAATTTTAAGTTGGTTACCTGAATTGGACCAGCCAGACTCTGGCTGTCGAATTAGCTGGCTGATAAGCTTATTGTTGGATGCAGTAAAATATCAACAACATGCAGGTAATTATTGTATTAATCAGGATCAATTATCATTAATTACTAAATTAGCTGCTATAAACTCTGTTGACAGCTTATTAAAAAGCGCTACTGAATGGAAAAATTGCCGTTATCAATTAATGTCAGTGATGGGACTGAATCAGGAATTACAATTGACATCTCAGTTAATTAACTGGCAAAACATACTTAATTACCATAATTAAAAGAGTTTATTATGTTTTTAGTTGATTCACACTGTCATCTTAATTATTTAGATTATAAGAATAAACATAAAGATATCGATGATGTTATCGAAAAAGCGGCGGATAATGAGGTAAAGTATATGCTGGCTGTCGCAACAACGCTACCAGATTTTATTAGTATGAAAAAGCAGATTGGTCTACGCAAAAATGTAGCCTTTTCATGTGGCATTCATCCGCTTAACATTAATGAAAGTTACGATTTTGATGAACTTGTATATTTAGCCTCAGGCAGCGAAGTTGTTGCATTAGGTGAAACTGGTTTGGATTCTCACTACCAAATTGAGAATGTTAAATTGCAAAAAACATCTTTTCGCCAACATATTCGTATAGGTTGTCAATTAAATAAACCTGTCATTATTCATACTCGAGAAGCCCAGGAAGACACTTTAACCATATTAAAAGAAGAGCAGGTTGGTGATTGCGGTGGAGTTTTACACTGTTTTACGGAGGATGAACAGATGGTTAAAACATTATTAGATTTAGGGCTTTATATCTCATTTTCCGGTATACTGACATTTCATAATGCTGAACAAATCCGTCAGGCTGCACGTATAGTACCCTTAGATCGTATTTTGATTGAAACTGATGCTCCTTATCTAGCTCCTGTTCCCCATCGCGGACAAGAAAATCAACCCGCTTATCTAAGCTATATAGCACAATTTTTAGCTAAAGTAAAAGGTGTCGATCTTGAAGAAATTGCGCAAGTTACCACACAAAATTTTTGCGATCTTTTTCATTTAACCATTGAACATAATTAAATAGCTTGCATACTAAAATTAGATTTAACTTATAAAATCATGGGAAAAGAAACGATTTTTAGTAAAATTATACAAGGCGAAATTTTCGCTCATATTGTTTATCAGGATAATTTAGTAACAGCATTTAGGGATAAAGAACCACAGGCACCCGTCCATATTTTAATTATTCCTAATATTTTTATTTCAACCATAAATGACGTAAAACCTGAGCATGAACAAACGTTAGGCCATATGATTACGGTCGCGGCAAAAATAGCAAAACAAGAAAACATTGCTGATGATGGATACCGTTTAATTATGAATTGTAACCAACATTCTGGTCAAGAAGTTTTCCATATTCATATGCATTTACTAGGAGGTCATCCTTTAGGGGCGTTATTAACAACAAAAAAAAAAGAATAGATAAATTTAAACTGGTATTTCTTTAATTTAGCATTAAAGATAAAAATATTTTTTTGGTTAAAATTAAATAATTTAAATTGGTATTTAGCGCAGGTTTTTATTATTCAGTTTACCTTGAAATTTGAGGTATACAGGAGAAGAGTAAATGAGACGTATTTTTCAACTTATTGTTGTAATATTTACATTAGTTGGCTGCTCATCGATAACAAATAAAAAACACGTACCCGTTGTTATAATTAAGCCAGATAAACCTAGCGAGCAATCAATAATATCAACATCTCCAGATAATACTGTACCGCAATTACCAAAAATAAAAACAATTAATTGGTTAACAGCAATTATTCCTTTAGCCAATCAATTGGTACAAGCGAAGGGGGTTGAATCAGGCAAGGTTTTATTGATTGATTCAATCAAAAATAATACCAATATATCAATTCAATCAATCGATGATATTATTAATGCAGTTAATAACCAACATGTATTTAAATTAGTTCCGCAAGATGTAGTGGTAAATGCACGTAAAGCGCTTGGCTTATCCCAAGAAGATAGTTTAGTTACGCGAAGTAAATCCATTGGATTAGCGCGTTATGTGCAAGCTGATTATGTCCTATATTCAGTGATTTCTGGTAATCAACAACAAAGTGAAATTAAAATGCAATTAATGGCAGCACAAACGGGTGAGATCCTCTGGTCAGGATCAAATCGCATTGAATAAAAAAGAAATACTTATTATAGTAATTTTATAAAAAAGTTCAGCAATAACATGCAATAAATTGCGACTTAAAGCATTATCAAGACCCTTTTAGTAGAAGTTTTTCTGTTGAATCAACTGAAAATATTAAATTTATTATCCGTTTTGTAGAAAAATAAGCGTAAAAATATTGCGCTAACTTACTTAGCTTATTTCTACCCTAAAAGGTATTTGGACCCAATAATTATTGGGTGACTATTAGAATAAATAGAAGATAAATTAGCTACTTATAAACTCTATTCCTTCCCTGAATTATATCAACCATTAAATGGGATACTTGCATCATTACATTATATCAATTATCTGGTTAATCACTTCAACTCAATAGTATTTAGTTAATTACTAATAGCATTATTAACTCACGTAACCTATCACCTACTTAATAAGTTTACATCAATTCTCTCAACATGCACAGCAACCTAAACTAGTAAAAAAGTATTTGTTCATCTTGATTTTCATCAAGTAAATATTTTATTAGCTGATAATGAAATGTTAAAACTCTTGAATTGGAGGAATATTCTACCTGATTGCGATATAACATTTGCTCTGATAACGTTATTTGCAATAAATAGTTAAGATAAAAATATATAAAGTGAATTTTTGCAAAACTATTTTTAGTAATTGAATGGTTACAATAATTTTATAAATTAAAATAAAAAAATTATATTGTGGCAGTCCATGGAATTAATTGCCACAGATCCCAAAAGATAGTATAGTTTTTTTGAATAATTCAGGTTTAACTTTAAACCAATCTTCATGAGTTATTAGAAAATCTTAGTGAATAGTGTTAGGTTAAATTCCATTCTAATGCTTCATAAATCTATTCCCCATCCTTAAATTAGATGTTATTGCCACCAGAGTTATCAGGTCAAATCCTATTAGCCAGTTCTAATTTTTAGAGAAAACGGGAGCAACTTAGATACCATTGAAAGGGTTATCTTTTTTAAACTACAGCGCTTCGCACATCATCTTCGTAGGATTACTATTACAAAATCCGATTCAATCGGATTGGGTTGTTCTTATTGACAGGATGCAGCATCCCTTACTAAACTCTCATATAGAGTGCACTGATGGGGAAGTCGTGGAATGCTAGCAACTCTTCTCACTCTTTCTCCAGCTTTTTCATCGCTACAAAAGATACATAGCTAAAAAACCTTTCTAACAAATCATCAAACTTTATTAGTGACATTGCGGCTTTCTCTGCTAATCTCATATTATAACACAAGAGCTTAACCTTAATTTTCGGTTGGATACCTTTTGAGAGTAATTTAGCACCAATGCTATTTTGTGTACCCAATAGCGTTGTTGGTGCTGCACCCCTGGAAATATATTTCCATTCCAAAAAATCAAGCACCGTATACCGTAAAAATCATAAGAAGATACGATTAAGCACATGCTCGCAGGTCATTAAGAAATTAAACTCAGTTTGCTTCTGGTTATAAATAACTATTTTCGATCACAATGAGCTCATTACGTACATTTGTAGTGATGTCAATAATTGCCAGTAGGCAAAGAGAACCGCTTTCCCTAATAAAACAGTATATGCCTTCAGTCAAGAAATAAATATAATAGTATTGCTTAAGTCACAGAGCTACCATTTCTTGCACTCTTTAAGTCATTGCTGTTTCAGTATTCTGATGGTACTTTGCATAGGAGACCATGTGCTTTTTGCTTAAAAGCAGCTCATGGCTTCGTAAAAATAACCGGTATATAATATCTCATTCCTTGCAGGTACAAAGTCATGGTAGCAAATCTTATCCGCTTTTTACACGCTTCAGATAGGACAGCAATGAAGATGTTAAGGTAATATTCCGTTTCCGCTGCAATCCCTGATCTTAGGCACTTTAATTTAAACATCGCTAATACTCGTCTATATTAAGTTCGCTGCGACAAATAACCGTCACGCTCGACGGCATAAAACCTCGTTGATAAGAGATCATTGAGCATATTATTGCAGCATGCCGTTGAGACTCCGGTTCAACAGCAGGTAGCTATCATCTGCGCCCTACCACCATTACGAATGAGCTCATTCAAATAATCAGAATAATATCTCATTTACAGATCCCTGTAGGGTAGGCTTTTCATGGCATATCATCTCTCTGTTTCTGAATATTTGATGAAATAATAAGCAGGATATGCCAGTATCTCTGAAACTCCATAACACTAAAATAAATATAACTTATCTTTCATAGACTACATTGGAATTGTACTATCCAATACTGATTGGAGTAATTCCTGATTGTACAGCTAAACATATTTATATAGAGTGATCTCAAGCTCTTGAACAGAATTAAAATTCTAGCTTTACAGCCCTATATTCTTACACTCATTAGATTGCTAGATCATACCAAATAGCATTCATTTGAGGATGCATCGTCAACTAAGTTTATGTTCAGGTTAAAAATTTAATCACTCTTTAAGAAGAAACTAAAAATCATCTCTCCTTCCTAAAAGGAGATAGAATCAATTTATTGGATTTTACTTATAAAGTAAATTTTATCGAAATAAATATTATTTAATCCAATACATCAATTTTAGAATATTAATCCTAGGGTTATCTTAATAACCCTCGTTTTTCTATTCTATACATTCTTTTTGACAACAATTCTCTTGCTTGCCTCCACATGGCTGGGAGGATCGATAAAAGTAACCTGTTTCCATATAGCATGCATTTATACAGATCTGCACGAAGGAATCTTTTCATCAAAACGGTGAACTTCGATTTTTTCATTTTTTTGTAAGCTGTCATCTTCAGAAACTTATATAATACACCTATGTAATAGTGTTACTAGTTAATTTTTCGATAAAAAACCATAATAACGGACTATCTTAACATGACTCACTGGAATATGGCTAATATATCTCCAGATCATTTCTTCCTGCGTCAATGGCTTACGTTGCTGTTATTAAGCATGGATATAATAATGATACACAGCACTTCTCCCATCGGTAATTCCGCAGTTTTTACATAGATACCTGAGAGCCGTTTAAGTATAGAGTATGAAGTATTTCACGCTATCCCATTCACCTATTCCATCTTTTTAGAAAAGTATACTTTCCAGTAACATTTCTGTATTGCACTTTTAAGTGTAATACTGCCACTGCTTACTGATGCGGATATACCTAAAAACAAGAAGACTATTTGGATTTATCAGGTTACAGCTGTGTCATACAGCAAGCGGATGATGGGACGCCTCACCAGATCTTTTCGACTACTCTTTTTTGAGAAGAGCTTATCCTATACAACATGTTAACATCTATATCGCTATGAGCGATTGAGACATGAACATGCGAATATTGATTGAATTATCTAGCATAAGCATATAAGGCATAAAAATAGTAGTTTTGATATCCTGTTTTTTGCGTGCTTAATGCTACAGCATAGCGCAAGTTGTTTGATGACGTAAAAATAGCATTGAGTAACGAATAACAGCCAGTTATTGTTGAAAAAGCCAGAGAAGATAGGGATATAGTGAAAACAATGTCTTGCTACTTACAGTTAGGTAATATAAATTTGTTGTGCTAATTTACTGCTCGGTAACTTTAACGTCATATGAACTGAAAGATTTTATTTTATAGATTTGGTAGAAAAGCATCTGTGGACCTTCCTATAGTTGAGGAAGGTTGTTGATAAAATCCTTTATATTGCATGAAAGATTTTTGTTATAGAGGTTGCTATAAGAAGCAAATAGTCATACAGATCAAAGCGACTTTTTACTTGCTCCATCCAAAGATTAAACTGTATCTCATTAGTTAGCTCAGAGATAATTTATTGGATAATATCAATTCATGTATTTAATAAACTTATTCTACCTTATCTTGCCTATACTATCACAGTAAAGATGTTGTCCGCTAATAGTAAGATACCACCAAAACTACATATTAATTAGGGTTATAGTGATATCATTATAAAATCCTTGATTATAGAAAAACATTTAACAATCATACTGGAAGTTCTCTTTAGAGACTACATCACAAAGATAAATGGTTTAGTTATCTTCGATGTATGTTGAATAGCTTGACTTTACGGGAGTCAACAAAACAAATAAGTATTGATTTAAAACAGTATTTATATGGCATTACTGCTTTCTTGCTTTAGTAGAAATAGTCAACTTAAGTGTATTAAGTGGTATTATTGAAATCGATTAAATATTTTCAATAAATTCTTTAAAGGAAAACGTTATTTTCCATATAGGAAAAGTAGAAAAAGCGGAAGAGAAAGAGATAAGAAGAAAATAACAAATCGCGATCCTTATTGCCAAAGATCAATAAGGTCATATGAAGAATTATATTCTTGAATAGTTTAATGTAAAGTAGAGTATATTGGCCGTTTTCTTGAGATAATTATTAGTAAAGAGTCCATCTTTTACTTAGATGAAGAAAAATCGTACGAAATCTTTTCAACAAACATAAATTAGGCACAATAGCCTAAATAAGGTTGGTAATTAGAGATTTATTGATAAATAATTCCACATTTAAAATGTGAATAGTTATATTAGCCGATTAAAAGATAGCTTAGTAGATTTCATGATGAAAGAGTATTTATTTACCGAATTACTTAGCATAGAGAAGATTGTTTAAAACCATAATAATTGAAATACAGACATAACTACAAATTGCTTTGCGAATAAAGTGACAACTTTTTGTCAACATAGCTAAAATAACTACCTAAATTGATTTTAATTAATTTAGGTATGAGAAAATAATCATATATGATATACTATAATATAATAATTATTAATTTATTTAAATAACAAAAAATTATTTATTAAGGTAGTTATAATGATCTCAAAAACTAAAATTATTATTGTCGGTGGTGGAGCAGGAGGATTAGAACTTGCAACCAAATTAGGGAATAAATTAAGGAGCAAGAATAAAACTGAGATTATATTAGTTGATTGCAATAAAAGCCATTTATGGAAACCTCTACTGCATGAAGTTGCAGCAGGCTCTTTAGATGACGGTGTTGATGCTCTAAGTTATTTAGCGCATGCTCGTAATCACTATTTTCATTTTCAATTAGGTCACTTGATCAATATTAATCGTGATAATAAAACTATCACGCTCTCAGCGATACATGATAAGGAAGGTCAACTTTTAGTTCCAGAACGACAATTAAATTTTGATCTTTTAGTGATGGCACTAGGTAGTGTATCTAATGATTTTGGTATCGCCGGTGTAAAAGAGCATTGTATTTTCCTAGATAATCCTCAACAAGCTTTTCGTTTTCATGAAAAGATGCTGAATTTATTTCTTAGATACTCAGCGCACATTAAATCAAATGATAAGATTAATATTGCAATTATTGGTGGTGGCGCAACTGGGGTGGAACTATCTGCTGAACTCTATAATGTTATCGAGCAATTAACCAGTTATGGTTTTGAAGGCTTAGATAAAGAAGCACTTCATGTAACCCTAATTGAAGCTGGAGAACGTATCTTACCGACACTGCCTATACGAGTTTCAACAGCTGCACATCATAAATTAATTAAATTAGGTGTTCGTATTTTAACACAAACCATAGTAACTAGTACGGATAGCGATGGTCTTAACATTAAATCGGCAGAAAAAATTAATGTCGATCTGATAGTTTGGGCAGCTGGCATTAAAGTACCTGATTTTATGCATCAAATTGGTGGTTTAGAAACCAATAAAATTAATCAATTAGTGGTTAATCCAACACTACAAACGACGCTAGATAGTTCTATTTTTGCGATTGGTGATTGTGCCTCCTGCTCTAAAAAAGAGGGGGGATTTGTGCCTCCACGCGCTCAAGCTGCGCATCAAATGGCCACTTTATGTTATAAAAACATCCTCGCTTTACTTGAACATAAAGAATTGCAAGAATATGTCTATAAAGATTATGGCTCGTTAGTCTCATTGTCTCGTTTTAGTACAGTTGGCAGTCTAATGGGAAATTTAGTGTGCGGTAATATGACGGTTGAAGGAAAAATCGCTCGTATCGTCTATATTTCACTTTATCGCATTCATCAAATAGCGTTACACGGTTATATTAAAACTGGATTGATGATATTAGTGGATAGCATTAATCGAATCATTCGACCTAGATTAAAATTACACTAACTGCTTAGTTCCGAATCATTATATAGACTCTCATTGCATTTCTATTCATAAAATAGATAACTACTGATGGAGTGTAATTAAGAGAAATATCATAAGAATACTATATCTTCAAATAACTACAACACCTAAAAATCAGTCTTACTCTTTAAGATAGAAAAAAGATTCCGTCTACTTTGACTAAGCATTATTAGATATCTTCGAATTTACCGTTCATAAAGAGAAAACGAGATAATATTTGATGATCACAACCATACTCCTTATAATTTGCTACAACTCTTTCACCAGATCAAAAAGTTGTAGTTATTTTCCTGTGAAAATATTTCTCTCTCGACGAATCTGATAGCAGTCGTATGTGAATTTCTGAACTCCGTTGTATCTCTATCTGATCTGGATTGCTGTTTACGTTTAGCAGGAAAAGGGTTTGAGCGTGAAATGAAGAAAGAATCCTCCGAAGCCGTGTCATAAAGCGTTTAAAAACTAAAACTTAGTTATCTGTACCTAGATCTGAATATCTTAAGTTATGATAATTCTAGTGTATGGATTTTAGAGATGGACGTGTATCCTGCTTATTATTTTATAAAATATTTTAACAACAGAGAGATGAAATGCCATGAAAGGCTACTATATAGATATCCACAAAATCAGATATTACCTGTCATCCCTTACATGAATTTATTCATAATACTACTGGAAGCTAATAGGCACTCTTTTTGAGGATGAGCTCTAAAGCAATCCTGCGATAACATACTGAACGCAACTTCTTACGGAGGTGTCCATATCGTCGAACGTAACGGTTATTTGTCACAGAGAACCTAAAAGACTAGTATTTGGGAGATGTCTAGATTAAGTGCCTAAGATTTAGTGGGGATCACAGCGGCGATAAAATATCTTTCAAAATCTCGATGTTGCCCTATCTGAATCGCATAAAAATCGGCGAAGAGTTGTTATCATAAGCTGTGTATATGAAAGACATCTCAATCAGTGATTTTCACAAAGCCCATTGAAGTGCTTATCGAGTATTAGAAGCGCACTTAGTTGAACTTCTGGATGATCTCGAGCACGTGGTTAACTGTATCTCCATGCTTGCTATACGGGTACGGTACCCTTGCTTTTTAGCATGGCAATGGCAATGGCAATGATATTCCTTGGCATACAGAATAAATGCTGTTTATTGGTAGATAAAGAATATAATCTGTTTGGTTTCACTTTCCAAAGTATGCAACATCGAAAGTTAAGATGGGGCTATTTCCGGGAATTCAGGTTATCAGAGAAAGCCGTGATGTCGTTAATAAATCTTTTAATGCTTTGTTGGAAATATTTTCAACGTATCCTGCCAGCGATGAGGATGTTATAGAAAA
Organism: Arsenophonus sp.; assembly: GCA_046530735.1. GTDB lineage: Bacteria > Pseudomonadota > Gammaproteobacteria > Enterobacterales > Enterobacteriaceae > Arsenophonus. The sequence continues at coordinate 211,972 of JBHEQV010000002.1, read as the reverse complement.
ATAAATAAAAACGACTGATACTCTACGGCTTCCTGTCAGTGCACTAGGCATCAATAAAAATAACAAATCCAATTGAATCTGCTTTTTTTTATAGTGGAAATACGGAGCCAATCTCGAAGCAATGTACTTCAAGAAAACCAACTATTTCAATTCTATTTAAGTTTCTACAGTCTACTCAAAAAAAAGCTAGAACTGCGCCTAAGGAGATTTAGACCTGGTTGACTCTGGTAGTCAACAACGTATAATCTAAGGATAAAAACAGATTTACAAAATATCATAGTGGAATCTAGCCTGACCGTAATACACAAATTTCTAAAAATTTAATATATCTTAAAAAGATATCGATCAAAACTTTACGACATTATCTTTTTGTAGATACAGATCGAACTACTCAGTGATTTCTTGTTCGTCTTATAAGACCGCGATTAATGCTCAATGCTTTTAGATGATCTTAACCGAACATACTCATGGCTATTCATCGAATACTTAGAAGCAATGTAATGAATTTACAGACTTTTTCTTAGCCTAAGAAAAAGTTAAATCACCGGAAAAAAAGAAACTTAACCGTTGTATGCAGAGCATGATATAGAACACGGATTTAGTCCGCCATTATATACTATAACGAATTATCTGGTTTAGCGATAAATTAATTTATACTTGATGTAACTGAAAATTAGTTATTAACTTCCTAATAAAAGCAAGTCTTTCAGAAAAATTAATTAGGGGTTTAATAAATTTTAATTTATTAGGCCCATCTAATCGATAGATATCAGCTGAGTTTTGTAATAACTCAATAAGAAAAGTTGGGTTTACTTTATTTTTCTTACTAAATTCAATAAACCCTCCTTTTTCATTAGCTTCTATTCGTTTAATACCTAATGCTTGTCCATCCATCTGAATACCAGTAGTTTGCAGTAATTGTTTACAAGCATCAGGCAACTTACCAAAACGATTGATAAGTTCAATTTTTAACTCATCTAATTCATTGCTATTTTTAGCACTGACTATTCTTTTATAAAAAGATAATCTGAGATTCACATCGGTAATATAGTCATCCGGTAATAGTACAGGCATTCTTAATTCAATTTCAGTCTGTTGACTGGTGAGCTCTTCTAAAGAAGGCTCTTTGCCTTGCTTTAAAGCCTCAACGGCATTTTTAAGAAGTTCCATATAAAGTGTAAATCCGATGGTACTCATTTGTCCGCTTTGTTCTTTACCAAGCAACTCTCCAGCACCACGAATTTCTAAATCATGGGTAGCCAATGCAAAGCCAGCACCAAGATTTTCTAGCGCTCCAATCACTTCAAGTCGTTTTTGTGCGTCATCTGTCATAGCTTTCGGGTGTGGTGTTAAGAGATAAGCATAAGCTTGATGATAAGAGCGCCCAACCCTACCACGCAATTGATGCAATTGTGCTAAACCAAAATGATCTGCACGTTCAATAATAATAGTATTAGCAGTAGGGATATCGATTCCCGTTTCAATAATAGTGGTGCAAATTAATACATTGAAACGCTGATGATGAAAATCGGTCATCACACGTTCCAGATCTTTTTCACGCATTTTCCCATGAGCAATAACAAAACACGCTTCAGATACTAGTGATGCCAAACGCTCTTTGGCTTTTTCAATATATTTTACATCATTAAACAGATAATAAACTTGTCCACCACGTAATATTTCCCGCAAAATCGCTTCTCGCACAATTGAGTCATCATATTGACGAACAAAGGTCTTAACGGATAATCGACGAGAAGGCGGAGTAGCAATAATGGATAAGTCACGCATCCCGCTCATTGCCATATTAAGAGTTCTAGGAATAGGTGTTGCCGTTAATGTTAGAATATCAACATTAGCTCGCATTGATTTAATTAACTCTTTGTGGCGAACACCAAAGCGGTGCTCTTCATCAATAATTAATAATCCAAGTGATTTCCAACGGAAATTATTTTGTAGTAATTTATGGGTACCAATTAAGATATCTACTTTACCTTCAGCTACTGCGTTAATAATTTGTTGCTGTTCTTTATTATTACGAAAACGTGATAGCATTTCAATCTGTACTGGCCAGTTAGCAAAACGGTCGAGAAAATTATTGAAGTGTTGTTGTGCTAGTAGCGTTGTTGGTATCAATACAGCAACTTGTTGATTATTAGTTATTGCCAAAAATGCTGCTCGCATAGCCACTTCAGTTTTACCAAAGCCCACATCACCACAAACCAAACGATCCATACTAATAGGTTGGCACATATCATTTAAAACAGAATTAATTGCCTGTTCTTGATCAACTGTTGTTTCAAAGGGGAAATCTTGGCAAAAAAGCTGATATCGCATTTTATCGTGCTTGAAAGCAAAACCTGGCTTTATGCTTCGCTGAGCATGAAAATCTAATAGCTCTACTGCAATATCACGAATTTTTTTAGCTGCTTTTTGTTTTTCTTTAGCCCAAACATCACTACCTAATTTATGTAATGGTGCACTTTCATCATTGCTGCTACTATAACGACTAATTAAATTCAGCGATGAAACCGGAACATAAAGTTTATCGTTACCAGCATAAGTCAGCATCAAGTATTCAGCTTGAATACCGCCTGCGACTAAAGTGATTAAACCTTGATAACGCCCAACCCCATGTTCAAGGTGAACAACAGGTTGTCCTGGCCGTAATTCAGCCAGATTACGGATTAATAGGTCAATATTGATCGTTTTATATTGTTTAGTATGACGTTGAATAACCCGCTTACCTAAAATATCGCTTTCACAAATGAGGGCTATTTGTTGATCCTGATTAGCAAAACCTTGTTCAGCAGCACCTACTATGATATAAAAACCTGCATTATTAGTTTTATTAAGAGTTTTAATCTTAATAGGGTTGATTTTTATCCGTGCTAATAGCTCTTGTACTGTTTCACGTCGTCCGGGACTTTCTACAGAAAAAACAATTCGGCCAACAAAATTTCTGCTAAACTGATATAGCTTATCAAGCGGGGCTTTATTTTTCTGATTGATACTTAAATCAGGTAAAGCTAAATAGGGTAAGTTAGTATTACCTGATTTTTGAGCAACCGGTTCAACTGAAATTTTAATACGCGGCCATGTTTTAAGGGTTTGATTAAGCTGTTCGCTATTTAACCAAAGCATATCAGGTGGTAGCAGTGGACGCATTGGATCAACATTTCGACTCTCATAGCGATGATAAGTATCAGTCCAAAATCTATCAGCCATTGCTGCTAAATCTTGCGTGATCAATAAAGTATTAGCAGGAAAGTAGTCAAATAAAGAAGATAGTGGCTGATTGAAAAAAAGAGGTTGCCAATATTCAATTCCTGCTGGCACTATTTTTTTACTAATTTGTTGATAGATATGTTCAGGGTCACGCCGTATATCGAAATATTTATGCCATTGACTACGGAATAATTTAATAGCTTTATCATCTATCGGAAATTCGTGAGCGGGTAGTAAATTTATCTGCTCAATTTCGCTGACAGTCAGTTGACTATCAATATTAAAAGTTCTTAAGCTATCAATTTCATCATCAAAAAAGTCAATTCGATATGGATCATTACTGCCCATTGGAAAGATATCAAGTAACGATCCACGAATAGTATACTCACCATGTTCGAGTACTTGTTCAACACATCGATAACCGGCTTTATCAAGATTATTACGCAATTTTTCATGTGAAATCTTGTTTCCCTTATGAATAACTAGTGCATTGCTGATTAAGAAATCAGCAGGGCAAACTTTTTGCATTAACGTATTAACCGGAACAATTAATAAACCTTTTGTCAAAGTTGGCAGTCGATAAAGACTAACTAAACGCGTTGAAATAATTTCTTCATGTGGTGAAAAACTATCATAAGGTAGCGTTTCCCAATCCGAAAACATTGTCACTGAATTCTGTGAAAATTGTTGTATTTCATCATATAATTTTAAGGCATTATGTGTATCTTGAGTGATTAATACAACAAGACCTGGATGTCGTTCGACAATATCAGCACACTCAACAGCGGCTGCTGCGCCAATCAGACACCCCAAATGGCGAATATCACCTTGCTGTTTGGGTAGTTGATAATAATATTTTTCCGACATAATGATTAATTAATTCTAATTATTAAAATTGTAATGCTTGTTTTATTAATACTAAAACAAAGGAAAATAGTCTAATCTGTTAAGATAGTTATAAAAAATTGTAAAACGTTGACTTAAAGTGATTTCATTCAGTAAGCTAGCATTTATTATCGCTAAATACTTTGCTTTGGCAACAGAGGTATATTGGATTTAATGTCTCAATCTGTTATCTTTTATATTAGTCTACGTTATATGCGTGGACAAACAAGCGACCGATTTGGTCGGTTCGTATCGAGTTTATCTACAATTGGCATTGCATTAGGCATTATGGCATTAATTACCGTCACCGCTGTTATGAATGGTTTTGAGCATTCATTGCAACAGAGTATTTTAACATATATGCCACAGGTTATTTTAACTACACATAAAGGTAATCTCAACCCAAGTCAGTATCCAGCAAAAAATATAACCTATCTGCAAGGAATCGAGAACATTGCTCCAATTGTGGAAAGTGATGTTATATTGCAAAGCAGACAAAATATGGGGCTTGCGGTCATGATTGGTGTTGATGAAACATCGACTGAGCCTTTGTTAAATCATCTGCAAGATGTTGATTCTTCAGTGTTAACTGCTGGTAGTTACCATGTTATTTTAGGCTTAAAATTAGCTAAACAACTAAATCTAAGGAGAGGGGATCAATTAAGATTAATTATTCCTTCTGTTAGTCAACTTACGCCAATTGGCAGAATACCAAGTCAACGTTTATTTACAGTAGCTGGATTTTTTGCTACCCAAGGTGAAGCCGACAATAGTGAATTATTAGTTAATCAGATAGATGCAGCACGATTAATGCGTTATCCTATCGGTAATATTACTGGTTGGCGTCTTTATCTTAATGCACCATTAACTGTTGATAGCTTGTGTCAACAAGCGTTACCGGCAGGTATGATATGGCAGGATTGGCGTGAACGAAAAGGTGAATTTTTTCAGGCAGTGAAAATGGAAAAAAATATGATGGGATTATTATTGAGTCTCATTATTGCCGTAGCAGCATTTAATATTATTACTTCACTTTCATTATTAGTTATGGAAAAAGAGTCTGAAGGGGGAATTTTGCAGACTTTAGGTTTAAAGCGAAGCCAGATTATGGCTATTTTTATCCTTCAAGGAGCAGCGACAGGAATCATTGGTAGCATCATTGGAACATTATTAGGTCTATTTATCACAAGCCAGCTCAATATAATAATGCCTATGCTTGGTTTATTAGCTAAAGGTATCGAATTACCAATATCTATTGATCCTTCCCGTATTATGTTAATTGCTTTATCTTCAATTGCTGTCTCATTATTGGCCACCCTTTATCCATCTTGGTACGCAGCCAGCATTCAACCTGCAGAAGCTTTACGTTATGAATAATTCTCCACTATTAGTTTGCCAAGACCTCTGTAAATCTTATGAAGATGGAAAAATTTTGACTAATGTTCTCAAAAATATTTCATTATCAATCAATAAAAGTGAAATGACGGCAATTCTAGGTAGCTCAGGTTCTGGGAAGAGTACACTCCTGCATTTATTAGGCGGATTAGATACGCCAAGTAGCGGTGATATTTTTTTTGATGGTAAAAAAATTACCTTACTTTCTACCAATGGTAGAGCTGAACTACGCAATCAAGAGTTGGGATTTATTTATCAATTTCATCATTTATTGCCGGATTTTACTGCATTGGAAAATGTGATGATGCCATTATTAATTGCCGGAATGACACGTGTTAAAGCTCAGTATAAAGCTGATGAGATGTTAGCAGCAGTAGGTTTATCGCATCAAGTTAATCATCGCTCGGCTGAATTATCTGGCGGGGAACGTCAGAGAGTTGCAATTGCCCGTGCAATTGTTAACGAACCTGCTTTAGTGTTAGCGGATGAACCGACAGGTAATTTAGACTTATACAATGTAGATATTATTTTTGATTTGTTAATGGATCTTAATAGACAAAAAGGGACAGCATTTTTAGTTGTAACTCATGATTTGCGACTTGCCTGTCGTTTAACTCGTCAACTGGAAATGCGGGATGGTTACTTACAAGATAATTCAAGCTTAATGTGAGTAGCATAATCATGGCAGAATTACCTCGTGCCTTAAAGATTGCTATTCGTTTTAGTCAAGGCAAAAAAAGAGTAAGCTTAGTTTCATTGATATCTATTATTTCTATATTAGGTATTGTGCTTGGTGTTGCAGTGTTAATTATCGGTTTAAGTGCAATGAATGGTTTTGAACGTGAATTAAAAAATCGCATACTTTCAGTTGTTCCTCATGGACAAATTGCGGTAGTTAATCAACCTTATTTAAATTGGCAAGCTGATTTAGCTAAAGTTCGGCAAACTCCAGGGGTTGTTGGTGTATCACCTTATATTAACTTTACTGGGTTGATTGAAAAAGGGGGTACATTGAAAGCAATACAAGTATCCGGTGTTGATTTATCGTCAGAACGCTCAGTTAGTTCGTTACCTGATTTTATCTTGAATGATGCATGGAAAAAATTAAAACTAGGTAATAACGAAATTATTTTAGGTCAAGGCGTTGCAAAAATATTAAAAGTTTCACCTGGAGATCATATTACCATCATGATCTCTAATCATAATGATAAATTAGGTATTCAACAACTAAATCGAATTAGTGTTACGGTTGTTGGCATTTTAAAATTAAATGGTATGTTAGATCATCATTTAGCAATAGTACCATTGCAAGATGCACAACAATATTTATCCTATGGTGATAGTATTACCGGTTTTCAGATCAGCGTGAATGATGTTTTTGCTGCTAATAAAGTAGTTTATGATGCCGGCATAAATACTGGCCATTACGTCACTATTAAAAGTTGGATAGCAGATTATGGTTACATGTATAACGATATTCAAATGGTGCGTGGCATAATGTATCTTACCATGATTTTAGTAATTGGTGTTGCCTGTTTTAATATTGTCTCTACGCTGGTGATGGCAGTAAAAGATAAAAGGACCGATATTGCAGTGTTGAGAACACTCGGTGCTAAAGATAGTTTTATTCGAGCTATTTTTTTATGGTATGGATTAATAACAGGGATGATTGGATGTTTTATTGGTATGTTAGTTGGAATTTTTATATCACTAAATTTAACGACTATTATTAAATATATAGAAAATATTATTAATCATCCTATTTTATCAGGTGATATTTATTTTATTGATTTTTTACCCTCTGAGCTCCAGATTATCGATGTATTTTATGTCATATTAACAACATTAATTTTAAGTTTACTTGCTAGCTGGTATCCAGCTAAACGGGCAACAAAAATAGATCCGGCGCGAATTTTAAGTGGGAAATAACAATTATTGTTTTATTGTAATTATCTAAAAGTAACGATTGTTTAATTGAAAAAATGAGTTGGTTAGCATGAAGAGGATACTATTACAATAGTGCTATTTTATTGTCGTCTTAGAAAATTACGTAAAAAAAAATTCACACTGACAAAGATTTCGTTGCTGTCTTTTTTACCAAAACAAACAGTTAATTGATAAAATGAAAATAAAAAATTGTCGTATTAAAATTGATTCTGAAATTTCTGATGAGTCTGAAATTCAGACTTTTTGAGTAATAGATAGTTTATAGGAATAACATCGAGTTAAAGATATTAAAATCTCTGAAGATTTTGTTAAAAAACTAGAATTATTTCAACATCTTACAATCAGTGGTGTCATTAATTTTAGCAAGCAACTATAAAAACTAACGTAACCCCATCATGGGTTAACAACATTAAAACATTTCCTGTTTAATGTTTTATCAGTTATGCAAAATATTAATATCTTATATGAAAGCGAATAATTGATACATTATATATAGTAAATTATTAAAAGTTCGCTGTTATCAATCAAATTAGGTTATTGAATGGAAAACTAATCTAGTAACTGATAACTGTTATTACTGTTGTCAACTTCCTTAACATTTACGTTCCTATATCGTCTAGTTTATTGAAATACTATTCAATATAGAGTTATTTATCAGCCTTTATCGTCAACAGATCTTTTTAGAATTATGCTTATTTTTAGTGCATGTAGTTTTTAAGATGGGTGCCGTATTCTGCTAATTGATTTTGTGAATGATTTTAGCAACAGAGAGATGATATGCCATGAAAAGTCTACCTAGAGGTTAATCAGCGAAACCAGATTATTACCTCTTATCCCTTGCATGAACGTATCCATAATAGTGGCGGGTAGCTGATAGACGCTACTATCGAAACGGAGTTCGAGGTCATTACTGCGATGACATGTAAACAGTTACTTGTTTGACTGATAGCAACCCGTCATCTATAACGGTTATTTGCCATAGCCAACCTAGAAAGACTGGTATTACCGATGTTGAGATTAAAGTATCTAAGATTAGAGAATCGTAGCGACAACAGAATATGCCTCAATAACTCGTTTGCTAGTGTCTTAGCTAAAGCGTGAAAAAAGTGCAAAGAGTTGCTGTCATGGCCTTGCATATGCAAGCATTATTCATAGGTGATTTAATGAAAGCTATAGGGCTTTTCTTGATGAAATCGCATAGTTTATCTGCCAGTACTCCCATCAGCAGACTAAAATAAAAATGTCTTTAAGAAAGACAATGGTCCTTACGTGATTTAAGCGATACACGAAGCTATATTTATTTATAGGCTAATTCATATACTTGTGCTGGTTACAGGTAAGTTGATCGCTTTTACCTGCTGCTCATTATTGGCGAAACTACGTATGGATATTAAGGAGCTCGTTTCGCTCTAAGATGATTATTGAGAGTCAGAAACGAGTTTTGTTAAACTTCTCAATGGCTGATGAGCGTATTTCTTAATCGTATCTCTCAGATTTTCTACAGAAGATAGTGCTTTGTTTTGAATCTAATGATAAAGATATTCCTGAGCACGTAATACCAATGTTGTTTGGTATAAAATAAATACCAATGTTGTTGGGTATAAAATAACTGATGTGCTAATTTTATTCTACAAAGATATGTAAGCGAAAGTTAAGGGTGAGATGCAGGAGATTTGGCTAGCAGAAAATTCTAATACCGCTAATAAACTCATTGATATTTTATTAGCAAGAAGTTTTAACGAGTATCTCCTGCAGAAATAAATAAGTTGGATAAAGATTAAAAAGAATGGCTGGCATTCTATAGCTTCCCGTTAGCACACTGGGTGCCAATAAGCACAATAAATCTAATTTGAATATCGGCTTTTTCTCGACAGCATGAGGTTATGAAGCTAATTCTTGAAGAAGTTTAGTTCAAAAAAACAACCTTTTGAAGGGTATTTAAGCTCTTTCGTCTACTCATAAAATCTAAAACTAGTAAGGAAATTTTCTGCTGATTCTGGTGGTAAAAACGTCAAGTTAAAAGTAGAAATAGGGGGTTCACAAAGCATCAGAACGGAGAATAGTTTAACTATCATATACCATATTTTTAATAATTCACTTTTTGAGAGAGTTAGCTATGTTACTATTGCTAGCAATCTTTATTGGTAATTTATTTATAATTGGAGTCTGGATGAAAATTATTCTCCCTGATTTTAAACAGGCTAGTATTTTGGTAATCGGCGATGTTATGTTAGATCGTTATTGGTATGGGTTAACTAATCGAATTTCGCCAGAAGCGCCCGTTCCAGTCGTTAAAGTAAATATGAAAGAAGACCGGCCTGGTGGTGCGGCTAACGTTGCTATGAATATTGCTACTTTAGGAGCTAATGTTCGTCTGATAGGACTGACTGGTATTGATGATGATGCTAAAATATTAACTAAAAAACTCAGTCAAGCTAATGTATGTTGTGATTTTATTTCATTATCAACTCATCCTACTATTTCTAAACTAAGAATTATATCTCATAATCAACAACTTATTCGACTAGATTTTGAAGAAGGATTTGATAGTGTTGATATAAAGCCGTTATTAGATCGTATTGGGAAATCGTTACCAAGTGTTGAAGTATTGATATTATCTGATTATAGTAAAGGTTCATTAGCGCAAATTTCGCAGATCATTGCATTAGCAAATGCTGCTCAAGTTCCAGTACTTATTGATCCGAAAGGTAATGATTTTGAACGTTATCGCGGAGCCACTTTATTAACCCCAAATATGTCTGAATTTGAAGCCATTGTTGGTAAATGTACTAGCAATAGCGAAATTAAACAAAAAGGAATGAAATTAATTTATTCCCTTAATCTCAAGGGATTGCTGATCACTCGTTCAGAAAGAGGGATGACCCTGCTGCAGCGCGAAAAACCGCCTTTACATTTACTAACTCAATCACAGGAAGTTTATGATGTTACCGGAGCTGGTGATACAGTTATTGCTGTTTTTGCAACAGCTTTAGCAACTCGACTCGATTTTTATCAAGCTTGTATTTTAGCTAATGCTGCTGCTGGAGTTGTAGTTGGAAAACTGGGTGCTTCAACTGTATCATCTGTTGAGCTGGAGAATGCCATTCATAACCGAACTGATGATGGTTTTGGTGTGATGAATGAGCAGCAACTAAAACATGCAGTTGTTGCTGCTCGTAACCGTGGCGAGAAGATTGTGATAACTAATGGTTGTTTTGATATCCTACATGCTGGTCACGTTATCTATTTAGCCAATGCCCGCAAGTTAGGTGATCGCTTAATTGTCGCTGTAAATAGCGATGCTTCAACTAAACGACTAAAAGGTAATGATCGTCCTATTAATCCATTAGCTCAACGTATGAGCGTATTAGAAGCGCTAAGTTCAGTAGATTGGGTGGTTTCTTTTGAAGAAGATACTCCTCAACGCCTGATCAGTGAAATATTAATTTTAACTGATGTATTAGTCAAAGGTGGCGATTATAAGGCGGAAGATATTGCTGGTAGCCAAGAGGTCTGGGCGGCAGGTGGTGAAGTTAAAGTGCTTAATTTTGAAGCAGGTCTCTCTACAACAAATATTATTAATACCATTATAAAAAATAATTAATATTTTGAGTAATAATAAATGCCACGATATTTCACCTATCGTGGCATTTATTATTCATTTTCATGATCTAGCCTTTTTTCTAATTCTTCAATACGTTTTTCCATTTGTGCTATTTTTTCACGGGTTTGCAGTAAAACTTGTATTTGAATATCAAATTCTTCACGAGAGATTAAATTAAATTTTCCTAACTGGTACTGTAATCCTCCCTTTAACTTTTTGTTAAGATCTTCACCTAAGTTGCGTATTTCTTGTGGTAAAGTCTCCTTTATCTGGCGAACAACTTGTTCAATTTTTTTTACATTAACCATGGCAATATCCTTCTAGGTCACAAATTATGATCTATAGATTATCTAATATAGTTATTAGAAAATCTAATGTATGATTATCAGATTACGTTGCACTAATACTTAGTGAATCTATTCTTCATCCTTAAATTAGACATTGTTTATCATCAACAGGGTCAAGGAGATCAAAATCCCTCTAAGCTACTTTTAGATTTCTGAGGAGACGAAAACAACTTTCAATACCATCGAAATGCTTGTTTTTCAAAGCATAGTGATTTAGAGGTCAGTTTCATAGCCTAACACTACTGTCACCTAAAGTCGATATTCAAATTATATTCATCGTTCTTATTGAGGCCCAGTGCGATGACGGGAAGGCATAGAATTCTAGGCGTTCTTCTCAATCTTTCTCCACCTTCTTCATCGCTGCAGGATATTTATTGAAACTCATTACCAATAAAACATCAAGGGGTTTATTAGCGGTATCGCAAATCTCTGATAGGTAAGCCATCTCACAAGCTTACCATTAATTTTCGGTGCTGCCATGCCTCCTTTGTGGAGTAATTTAATACCAATGCTGTTTTGTGTACTTAATAGAGTTGGTGCTGCATTCAATGGAATATCCTTTACCATTGCATTCTAAAACTAAGGGGCACCCCGTTCTTCCATAGGAATTCTAGTAGATACAATTAAGTCCTGCATTCGAAGCAGGCTACTGAGAAGTTTGGCTTAGTTTGGTTCTAATTTTTGATAAACATTTCGACAGCAGCTAGTTCCCCCAATTATCATCCATGCAGTGATGCCGATTTGACAAGAAGGCAAGGCGATCAGGTTTCTGCAATAACAATTATACTATATAGCTAAAAACGTAATACGTATCGCTTAATTACGCAGCCTACCATTGTCTATGCTCTTTAAGTCATTGCTGTTTCATCCTACTAATGATGATACTAAAAAGTAGTATGTGTTTCACTGAAAATCAAAAAAAATTTCGTGGAAATAATTGCTGTAGAATATATTGTTGGTAGGCCATGATAGCAATTCTTAGTCCCTTTTTACATGTTTCAGATAAGACAGTAATAATAAGCTGTTGAAGCATATCCATTGTCGCTATGATTCATCTCCTGACAATTAGGTCACTTTAATCTCAACATACCTCATAGCATCTCGTATAGTTAGCTATAGCAAATAATCATTACGGACAACAGATGAAAATCCGTAAACAAGGTGGCTATTCTGTAGATTCTTTCAGAATGGATTCGAGCTTCAGTTCAACAGTAGTATCTATCACCTGACTGTCATTCAGCATTATAGATGAGCTCGTGTGTAATGTATCAGAGGTAATATCTAGTTTCGCAGATACTTATAGATAGACTTTTCATAGCATATCATATTTATATTATTGAAATCATTAATGAAATTAATCAGAATGGATACCGCCACCATTTCTGAAACTCATACACCAGAAATTAATATAATTTATTTAAAATATATGTTAAATAATCAACTTATTTTTCAAAATTATTTTTAATAAATTTGATGATAACAATTGATTTAAAATTAGCAGAATAACTCCTCAATACTAAATTGGCTGATCTATAAATCAAAATATTATCTCATGATATATTTGTTATTGTTGATTGCTACAGAACTATATTCACGATATAGTTTATCTGTTTATCTTAGATAGGAGCGAAATTAGCATCGGCATTGATATTTATTTTTTAATTTAATAATCAAGCTCGCAAGCATTTCATTATAGCAATACGTAGTGGAAATCAGCAGCTCCAGTGAAGTTCTGGAACCTACGATTATAATCTGGATAGGAGAGAATAACGATATCTGTAGTTTTAAAAACTGCAAATTGTATGCAGATTTTTAAGATACTGGTTTTATTTTTATACTTCCAAGCTTACTATGGTTCTGGTAATTTAGTATTTATATGATGAGGTTTTACCATGAATCAGACGTCACTTTCCACGTATGGTAATCCGATCAAACGTATAGAACGTGCTCTTGAGGCTTTACGTCAAGGTAAAGGTGTTATGGTACTTGATGACGAAGGCCGTGAAAATGAGGGTGATATTATTTTTGCTGCTGAAACTATGACAGTTGAACAGATGGCATTAACTATCCGTTATGGTAGTGGAATTGTTTGTCTTTGTATAACGGAAGAACGCCGTAAACAATTAGCATTACCCATGATGGTTGAAAAAAATTCTAGTCGATTCCAAACTGCATTTACGATTACTATCGAGGCTTCTGAAGGTGTTACAACCGGCGTATCAGCCAGTGATCGAATAATAACTATTCGTAAAGCAATTACCGATAATGCAAAACCAACCGATCTTAATCGGCCTGGGCATGTTTTTCCGTTGAGGGCCCAAGAAGGTGGTGTATTGCAGCGTCGTGGTCATACTGAAGCTACCATTGATTTGGTAACTTTAGCTGGCTTTAAGCCAGCAGGAGTTTTATGTGAGTTGACAAATGACGACGGGACCATGGCCCGTATGCCGGAAGTGCTTATCTTTGCTAGGCAGCATGATATGCCGGTGATAACTATTGAAAATCTGATAACCTATCGTCAACAATTTACTAAAAAGTCGGGTTAGCAGATTAAATAATTTATTTTGATGATTAAATTTTATCATATCTAAGTTTTATGAGTAAACCACAGTATTGTTATACTGGAAAGTATAATTGAATAACAATTAGATCTCAAATATAAAAAGGGAATCAGTTAACTAAAAGAATAAGTAAGAAAAATTAGATTCGCTAATCTAGGGTGACATTCATCAATCGAAATAATAGTTCATAACTAATTTATCAGCATAGCAATTTTATTGATTATTTTCAACCATTTAGTTATATAGTGAAAACAGAAAAATAATGATTTTACCCTATTATTATTTTCTTATGTTGCAAAGATTAATTTAGAATTAAATGCGGGTAAAAACGGGATAGATCTTGGATATTAATTGTTTATATCCTTAATTACTAATTTCTGCCGATTGATTATTTATTAGCTAACCGCCAATTAATGTATAATTATTTTCAAACTCTGATAGCAGATAAATTATTGAATAATCATACTTTTTTACTATATAAATAATCTACTGAAGTAATTTCATGTTCATTTTTAATGAAACGAATATTCTTCCTTATTTATGAAGGAATAAAGTTTTATTACATACTTGTGAAATTTTGCAGATCATATTTTCTGAGAATAGTCAGCTAAATGCTTAAAATTATTAGTAATATTTCCTATATAGGATGAATAGTAATAATTTTACAGGCTGACTCTAATCTATCTTAGTTCAGTATCGACTAATTTAGTATAAAACCTCTTTAAGTATAAATTCCTAAGAATATAATTTAAACAAGTTGCCAATAACTTAGCTAGTAGGTCAGTAAATTATTCTTTTTTAGATAATCTTCAATTTGGATTAATATAGAAAAAATTCGATGAATATTGGCTTTATGAGACATAATCTGTAGGTATTAATGGTACCGAATAATCTTCGTTACTAAGGTTATTCTCATTTGTTGTGTATTGGATTCTCTTATGGTGGGTAGATTGATTATCCCTGCTAATTGATTTTATGGATAATCAACAATAGAGATATGATCTCTTATAAAAAAGTCTAGCCTACAGATTATCCGCAAAATTAAATATTATCCTAAATCCTTCCATAAACTCATTCATAATTCTGGCAAGGAGCTGATAGGCATCTCTGTCGAGGGTTAGCTCGACTCGAATCCACTATATTTTGCAACAACATGCTAAACCACTACCTTGTCGACGCTAGGAATTACCCATTAGCTGTAACGGTTATTTATCATAGAAAACCTATATACAGACTGTTATTAGCGATGTTGAGATTAAAGCGCCTAAGATTAAAAGGATCCACGAATCGGCAATAGAAATAGAATATGTTTTAATAAATCGTTGCCACTATCTTATCTGAATAGTACAAAAACGTCTAGAAGTTATTGCCATACCTATATATGTGAGAACATCTAAACTACTAATTTTTATGAAGCTCTGTGGGTTCTTAGTGAAGAGCATATAGTTTCTCTTCCAGGCATCAATCCAGCAAACTGAAACAGAAATGACTTAAAAGTATTGCTAATTGTATCTGCGTTATTTAAGTGATACACTTATGTTTATTTTTTTCCTGAGGTGTATATTATTCTATAAGACAAACTTACCCTCCCCCTTTGCCTACTAGTTAAGTATTGGCATCACTGATCATTAATGTAAAGAGCTTGTTTCGGTTGAAGATGCTTATTAAGAATAAGAAACGAACTGGACTGAACTTCTGGATAGCAAAAAGCGTGTGGCTTAACTCAATATCCAAACTTGATACGAGCGAGATGTCATTAAGTTTTTGAAATATAATAGCAAAGATATTCTCAGGACGCAGCAATAATATTGTTGAGCACACAAAATAACATTGATACTAAATTACTCTCCAAAACATATAAGCGAAAGTTAAATGAACTACAGAAGAGGTCTTGCTAACAAAGAGCTATAATTTCACTAATAAAGCCCTTAATATTTTATTGATAAATTTTTGCAGTGTATTATGTAGCGATGAAAAAACTAGAAAAAATCGAGAAAAATAACCCTTTCAATTCTATTTAAGCTGATATAGTCTATTCAGAAAACTAAAACTGGCTTTAGCGGATTTGATCTACTAACCAATAGTATAAATAATATCTAATTTAAGGATGGAGAAGAGATTCATGAAGTATCAGAGTAAAACGTAGATTAATCATTATATACCAGATTTGGCAATAACTCATTAGAGTGTGAATCACAATTATTATAAAAATTATGAAGGAAATTTCTTGCAAAGTGTGGTAATGCTAATCTTCATTAGCAGAACCGTATTTAAATAGTTTACAACCATCCAGAAAACCTGAATTATTAAGAATATTTTGGCAAGGATTATCAATAAAAATCCCTTATACTATATTAAAGATTTTAACTATAGCGGTTCTCATGAAAAAAACAAACAATCATAAAGATCAAAGAAAACTTTTTCCTTACTTCATGCCAATATAAAAGTACATATCATTAGATAGCTCGGGAATAATCTGTCAGATTATCTAAATTCATGCATTGAAGGAACTCACTCCACTTTATCCTTTCCATATTGTTATACTGAACACAGCATCACTGCAGATATTTATATAGGTTGCAAGGATATTGCTGGAAATCCCTTATTACAGGAAAGTATTTACAATCTTACTAGAATTCCTATGACAAAACTATTTCAGAAGGAAAAATATTTTAATTATCTTCGATATACACTAAATAGCTTGACTTTACAGAAGTAACCAAAATAAACAGGTATTGATTTAAAAATAGCATTTTTAAATAACATCTCTGTTTTTCCTTCAACGACAGCAGCCAATATAAATGTACTAAGTTCTATTATTAAAGTCGAATAAAAATTTTCCATAAATCCATAAAAGAAAGAAGTGCATATTCCATATAAAGAAAGTAGAAAAGGCTGGAAAAGAGAAAAATAAAAGGAAAGAGCAAATCTCGCTTTTAATTACCCGAGATCAACAAGGTCAATGTGAGCGATGAGATTCTTGGAGAGTTTAATATAATAGTCTGTTAGCTATTTCTTAAAAAGAATTATCAAAAAGAGCAGATCCTTTTCTCGGATGAAGCTAAATGGTAGAAAACATTTTCTAGCTAGCATGAAATTAATCATTATTGCTTAATACAATGGTAGGTAATTGGAGAATTATTGATAAGGAGTTTCATATTAAAAATGTAGAAAGTTATATAAGCTGATTAAAATACACCTAAGAGATCTAATGGTGTAGAGTCTCTTTATTTATTAAATTATTTGACTTTCCGAAGATTGTTTAAACCATATTTATTAAATATAGAGGTAGCTACAAAATACTCTGCGAATAAAGCAAATACCTTTGCCAACATAGCTATTATTAACCATTTCTAAGCAGCCCTTAATAAATCAATGAATGATTAATAAATGAATATTGATTCTATTAATGTTTGAACGCGCATAAAATATCTTACAGTTAATCTTCATCAAAAAGAGACATTTTAAATTGTAAAATAATCAAGCCATCATCAAACTTTTCGGTAATGAAGCAAATCGAAGTGCTGTGCGCTCTTTATCACTATTTACCAGTACTTTTCAGTGGTATCTAATCAAGCTTCCTTCTGCAATAAGGAATGGTGACTATTAATTATTTTATCTAAATAAAAGCTGATAATGCAAGTGTGGTGTGAAAATGAGCATATGTTAATCTGCCAGTACTGTAAGATCTGCCTGATACTGAACTATCTCAATGATAAGTGAAGCATAATAAACATAGTTATCCGATAATCCTCTTTTATATCATAACAGTTGGAATCACAGATTGTTTATCACGTTCTAAAGAATAATAAATTGGTTTGTTGCTGAAAACTAAATTAATTTTATTGATAATTTTTTTACAAACATGAATAATGATTTATAACTTTCTGCTATTTCCAGAAATTAATAATACTAAATTTTTCATTTTCTGATTATTACCCGTGTGTTTAATCCGTGTTAATTTCGATAACCTTTATTAATTTAGTAAACTTTATTACATAGTTGCTTAAGTATTTTTAATACATCAGAGACTTCTTGTAAGGATAAAACCCTCGAAATATTTTCTTAAAACCGTTACCTATTATATAAAAAATCGGATGAATATCCTGTTTTTCTAATTAATAGCAGAATGCTTTTAACATAAAGATGTTTTGTTTTGGCTGAAAATAATCAGAAAATAACTTATTTTCTAATTGCATTATAGGTTAATCTATTATATTAACTATAGAGTTTTTTAATTAATTAATAACTATTAAGAATACTAGTTCGCTAGCAGCTAAAATAATTAATGCATCCTCAGCTTTAACTTTGCTACCATCAATAATTTTTATTCTTCAACTACACCAAGATAAAAACCTATTATATTATAATATTCACCTTGATACATAATCAGGCAGCTTTTCTATTTTACCACCAATCAAGGCATAACCTTATTGCATTGCAGCAAGCTATAATGTTTTTATTGATTATTCTGGTCGCTCTGCGTTACCTCTAGCCTTACCGATTCCGTAATAATCGAGAAAAGTAATTCCGCATCTTAAATGATCGATTAATTACGTAAATAGCAACTAAATCAATGACAATGGTATTATAACATTTTAAGTTACTGTTAATCGCAGTTTTATGCTAACAGTATTTGTGCGGAGGTGGTGGGGTGTCTTCCCATTTTTAATAGGCATTTTAATAAGTTCGATCAGTATCTTATTTAAATCAATATTTAACACTAGCATCTTTATAATTGAGAGAAATTTTATCTGTTATAGAAAGTCACAAAGATAATTCGATTGGATTTTGAAAATAGATGGAAAACCAATAATTTATTAACCTAACTAAACGTTTATGAGATTCTTACATTGATTTTCATCATAAACTTTTTTAAAAAAGTTTATAAAAATAAATTCCATGAAAGAAGAAAAATTTTAATCTTTTACTGAAAAAATCTAAAAAGCTCTATAATATAATAATTTTTTATTTTTAGATTTATACCGTAGAAAATAATAGCGTGAAAATAGTTTAGTAAAACACCAGTTAGTTAAACATAAATTAGGTTTATTGCGGGATAAAGATATTAGTACTAAACGTTTTCATGAATTAGCCTCAGAGGTCGGAAGTCTATTAACTTATGAAGCAACAGCAAACTTAGAAACAGAAACAATTACAATAAAATGGTGGCGTAATCAGGTAAATATCGAGCAAATTAAAAGAAAAAAAATTACTGTCGTGCCAATTTTACGTATGGGATTAAGAATGATAAATAGGGTATTGAAAAATATTACTAGTGCCTGCATAAGTGTTGTTGGTATATATCGTGATGAAAACGTTGAAGCCTATTTCATATTTTCAAAAACTAGCTTCAAACATTAATGAACGCATGGCATTTGTTGTTGACCTGATATTGGCAACCGGTGGTTCACCGATTACTACGATTAATTTACTTAAGCCAAGCGGGTTGTTATGCTACTAAAATATTGGTATTAGTTGCTGCACCAGAAGGTATTAAGGCACTGGAAGCTGCTAATTCTGATGTTGAACTTTATATAGAATCTATTGATGATCATTTGGATAAATATGGTTATGTTGTTCCTGGTTTAGGTGATCCGGGCGATAAGCTATTTGATACCAAGTATCATTTATTGTTTATGTTATTTAGTCATTAAAAGATAATAATCTTAGAGAGTTATTAGTAAATCTAGTGTATGGTATGTCAAAGACTACCGCTTCACTTTGATGCTTTGTAAATTTGTTTTCACCCTTAAATTGGATGTTGTTTATTATCAAGAATTAAGTATAGCGAATTCCTTTAACCGGTTCCTGCTTTTTTAAGCAAACGGGAGCAGCTTAAATACTCTTGAAATAGTTATTTTTCTTGAACTACAGAAATTCGTGATTCGGCTTCATGTATACTCAGTGTTGAAAAAGCCGATTTAATTAGATTCGTCCTTCTTATTAATGAGAAGAGGGAACACCCCACGAACAGAGTTGACTGATGGAAAGCCGTAAAATACCAGCAGTTTCTTTTCGCTCTTTCTCAAGTTTCTTCATCGTTTCAGGATACGTTGAAAACGTTGCCAAGAAAATATTAAGGGATTTATTAGCAGAATCATAGCTCTCTGGTACCAAGAAGTCTCGTAAATCACTCTTAAACTTTCGGTTAGATACCTTTTGGGGGTGAAGCTAACGCATGAGCTATTTTGTGTACTAACAGCGTTGTTCCTACATATCTATCTGGTAATATCTTTGCTATTGCATTTCAAATAAAAAGAGACCAGGCTCCATAGAAAGCTTGGAAGATACGAATAATCTACGCGATCAAGAGGGCTAATTGAGGAGTTCAGTCCAATTCGCTTCTAACTCTTGCTCTTGATAACCATATTTTACTGCAATTGAGTTCTCTGTACGTTTATATTCAGTGATGTCAATAATAAGGCAGTAGGCCATAGCAATCATCCTGCCTGACATAGGGAGTTAGACATCAGCACAAAATAAACGTAGCGTATATCGCTTAAATTATGCAGCTACCACCATTACATATGCTCCTCAAGGCATCGGCGTTTCAGTCTATTGATGGAGGTTTTCTGCAGAGATACACCATATACTTCTTACTGAGAACTTCTCCAGAGCTTCATGAAAATCATCAGTATACTTTTCCTCCTATATACAGGCAAAGTAACAACTCTTTAACATTTTTTCACGTTTTAGATAAGAAAATAACGAGCTGTTAAATCACATATTTCGTTGCGGCTATGATTCCTATAACCTTAAATACTTTAATCTCAACACTGATAAGAATAGTTTATATGGTTTGTCATAACAAAATAACCATTATGAATTATGGATAGATCTGTAGACAAGGCGGGTGTTGAACATGCTCTATAGCATAATAGCTTCAAGTTAAGCCTCAGCAGCGGTCCCTATCACCTACCTGTTAGGATTACGGATGAGTTAGTGCAATAGATCGGAAATCATATCAGGTTTCTGCATTACCTGCATGGTAGACTTTTCATAGCATATTATCTATATTTTATTAAAATAATTTATGAAATTAATCAACAAGATATTGCAAAAATCTCCAAATCTACATACACCAGAAATTAGAATAACTCCTTATCTGGATAGACTAAATTCTAGGCTGAACGATTTTCGTCACTGAAGCGTTTGGATACATAAGAGTTTTAGATAAAGACTCACGCCTTAAGCGCTATATGCCTGAAATTAAAAGTATATCATATATCAAAAAGGAGTATGATTTTTTAAATAATTCAAATTTTATTTTTGAACAAATCCTTTATAGACTGAAATGAAGTTTACTATACAATAGTGATTGAGGTAATTTCTGATTGCACAGTTAAATATATTGACACAGAGTGATCTTAAATTCTTCATCATAATTGAAATGAAGACTTTGCAGTCCATCTTTAATAGGATTCATTAAATCACTCAACCATACCATTCGTTTAAGAATTCTTTATCTAGCGCTTTAAGCTAACGCTAGAGATATTTTTCGCTATTCTAAAAACTCTTTTTGTCTTTTTATTAAAGTGACTTTTCCAGTAACGGTCCATAATATTTCTTCAAAATAACGCTACCACTGCTTACTGGCAGGAATTTACCTCATCTCAGGAAGAGTGCTGAAATTTATATCAGATCATAGTTATGAACAATACAGTAATCAAATGATAACGCTTTTCTAGATTTCTTAGATCGCTCTTTTTTTAAAAAGCAACTCAATACCATACAGCAGTATGCTTAATATTTAAACCTCTACAGGGGACGGAGAGATGAAAATTCAAATATTAATTGAGTTTATTATAACTGCAATCATGTAAGGAATAGAAGATACCAATTTCAATATCCTATTTGCATGCCTACTGCGCATAAGTAAGAGTAACAGTCAGAAATAAAACATTGAATCTCGTCTAGTCATTATTAAAAAAGATCAAAAAAGATTGGGGATAGTAAAAGTAATGTATTTCTAGTTGCAGTCGAATAAAATATTAATCTGTTATCCTCTAACCATTATCCTATAGCTTTAAAGTCGTATGAACTACGATCTTTTGACTTATAGATTATCAGAAAATGACTGTATAGACTCCATTTAGAAGAATCACATCAGTAATCGTCTAGATACCTTATAACACAAGTGTTATAGGCAAAAATATTTGCTCTACAAATAGATGTGTTCCTAGCTGACGCTTCCAGCCTGTTTTTAAAAAATTTATTTTATATATTATAAATGATGAAAAACAGTTTAATTAGGGATAATACATCTAGATAAATTACTTACTATTTCTTTATAAGAAATAGGAAACGTCATCCTGTCACCCATTCGTCAGATCTATTAGACCTAGTTATTTTGTACTCCCCTTACAGGAGATAAAGGAGAGTTAAACTCACAAAGAAAAAGAAAATCTGTAATTAGTGCTGCATTAATTCACAAAGAATCAGACTTATGATAGTAAATCTGAGCCATTAAATAATAAAATAGCTATCCAAAATTTCGTCGTCAAGCCAGAAAAGCCCAACCGTCTACTCTATTCAAATAACCAGATAAGTGATGAAAACTAATCAGTTGTAAAATATAAATGATGTATAATCGCTTTGATCTATGTAAATCTATTCCAAACGCTATTGCACATCTTAAAGCAAACGTAATACGTAGAATAAAACTCCCTAATAATTAAATAATATATGATCTGAAAAATAAAATTTAGACTATAGATTGACTGATTTCGAGTAAACTAATTAAAATAACTAGTTCACTCTCTATTCATGAAAACTAAAGTACCAATAGACTTAATGTTGTAGATTTTTATTGCTACTAATCCACCGTATTACCTATAAAATTTACTTTTTGTAGTGGAACATTTATTAAATTTTACTTGTATATAACAGCTTTTATTTATGAGACTCTTGTTTTACAGATATATAATTACTAATTATAACCAATTTCAAATATAATTCCATCTTCATCACTCTAACAGTTAGTAGTTTTAGATATCGATTTTGCTATATTAATTACTAAAAATATCTATAATGGATTAAACTAAACCCGTTTAACCCAGGTATAGCAGGTTTCTAGTACTATTGATTTCATTTCCAGTCTAGATGATCAGTTGTTTATTGCCAATAGAGCTTCAATTTACTCCTACCAATGGTAAAAATCACTTTATACCAATTGACGTTATATGTTTATTTCATAATTCAATCGCATTACTTGATATCTTTAAAATAGGTTTATACTGACACACTTGATTATCTAAATACTACAATAACTTATTTATAGGATTTATTAGCTGGGCTTAGTTTTAAATGATTAATATCATTTACCTGTTTAGTGACATTATTATGATTTATCACAAATAATTAGCTGGCAAGTTCTACTGGTATTTTTAGCAATACTAACTATTCAACTCACTACTGAGTTGATTTATTATTGTATAATAAACCGATGCTTATATGAAGCATCTCTTTTTAGAAGGGATCAAACATACTTTTACGCCTTTTTATTACCCAGATCTAATTACGATGATAACTAAACTATGTAACTGTCTTATTTATGGTGAAATGATTGTATTCTTAATCTGAATTATTTCTATTTATAGTAGTTACTCTAATGCTGTAACTTTTAAAATATTACTGGTTAATGTCTCTGTACTACTCATTGATCACTATATCTAGCCTCATTGTTTATAACCATAACTAAAGAGCTGATTATATTAAAATCCATTAGGAGATCACAGCTTAATTTTTAGTATTTTTCTATAGCTATTAATTGGACACTGACTGAAGCGATTTATATCATCAAAAAATATTATCAATAATCAGATAGTCATCTAACAATAAGAACTCTTTAATTAAATTATTATACCTAAGTTTCATAATAATGAATTAATCATAGTGTTTTACTTAGCAAGTAAAATAAAACATTAAGTAGCAAATTTCCTCAATATCTATCTTATTTAGAAAGCAGGAAAACTAATTAGTACCATCATAAAAGTATTACTTCTAATAATATTCAGGTGCAATAAAATTATTGATTGCAACAGATTTTCTGGTCTAATATAATAGTTATTAGCGTAACTGAAAATCATGAAACACCTAGATTAGGTAATAAAATTGATATTAGTATTTCAAATTGGATCAATTATTTCTCAGGTAAAATTCACTTAGGAGATAGTACAGTGTCTCACGTTGTGGAATAAAAAAGATGACGACGATTTTGATTAATTTACTATTACTAACAGTAAATAGAGAGTATTATTAATGCAACTAAGCGTGCTGTATATTTATATCTAACAGTGCTACAAAATTAAAACTTATCTAGCATCCAAAAATTAATCACAATGAATGAAATTAAGAAGCTTTTTGTTTAAAAGTTACAGGAAAAACCATCCAACGCTAGTTGAGTTATTATAGTTGTATCCGTTACTACTAGTAGTTTCTTCAAAAGTCATCAATATGTTAGTAATCGGGGACTGGAAACAACATTAAGTCTTGTTTTTCAGCAATGTTACCGTCTCAACTTTCTATTATTGAGATCTCCTAAGTTGTAATACATATTACAATCTATGTAATGATTTATTGCATCGATACTTTCCTCTGTGTAGAGATTAATTAACTTCTATAAAATTAATTAATATTAATTTTTAAGTATTTTATTTCACTAATAATCACTATATTGTATTGTTATTTGACTAGTTGAAGCTTACAACAGCAAAATTATGCCTATAACTTAGCAATTTATTGTTTGTTCATGAGAAGAGTATGGAGAAACAAGATGGCACTATTTTTAGGTGCCATGCAAGAAATTTTATATAAAAATACACTGTTTGATGGGTGTAAGTTTGCTGTTTTGAAAATGAGTAATATTATATAATTGAAGTTATTCATTTTATTCATCCCTTTTATTAGCTAAATTACTATTACCTGATGGAATTTTTATTAGATAAGGCTTAATTCTAGGCTAGTTTTATCTGCTAAATATTTAATCGATTAAAGAATAAAAAATATATTAGTTCACGAACAACAGCAATCTGCAATAAAGCAGCTACTTCCCGCAATAAAAATTATTTTAAAGATATAGAGCAAATAAAATATGAATAAACAAAAACAGATAAATATCTTGACTCGCTTACGTGATAACAATCCAACTCCAAAAACAGAGCTTGTTTTTAATTCACCTTTTGAATTACTTATTTCTGTATTACTTTCCGCTCAAGCAACAGATATTAGTGTCAATAAAGCAACGGAAAATCTCTATCCAGTTGCCAATACTGCTGAAAAAATGCTAGCCCTTGGCATCGATGAAATAAAACATTACATCAAAACAATTGGCTTATTTAATAACAAAGCAAAAAATATTATTAAAACCTGTCAGATATTAATTAATAAATACAATGGTGAGGTTCCAGAAAATCGTGAAGGATTGGAATCCTTACCTGGCGTTGGACGAAAAACAGCAAATGTAGTATTGAACACAGCCTTTGGCTGACCAACAATTGCTGTTGATACCCATATTTTTCGCGTTTGTAATCGAACAAATTTTGCTCCAGGCAAGAGTGTTATCGAGGTTGAAGAAAAACTACTCAAAGTAGTTCCGATTGAATTTAAAGTGAATTGCCACCACTGGTTTGTACTACATGGCCGTTATATATGTATTGCAAGAAAACCATGCTGTGGTTCTTGTCTTATTGAAGATTTATGTGAATTTAATGACAAACAATACCCAATAACCTAAAACGATTAATAAATGGATTTACAAAACCAACTTTATATATGCTATCTTATTAAAGTAACAAATATTATTCTTCTTACCCATAGAATTAAACTTGAGCAAGATGTGAATAAATATTATTTTAGCAAAATAAAAATATGAATAGTATATTTCAATATAACTAGTTTTCTATTACAACTAAAATAGCAATTATATACCAAAGCGCCGCGTGCTGAAGGCGTCGTTAAAAGTATAGAAAAAGTTTAGTTTTTGAGGTTAATATAACGAAAACTTATTTCATTCAAGCACCATAAATAAAAAAATGATGCATGATGATTGAATAATCGCCACCATTTACATAAATAAACATCGTGAAATTACTGAACAAGAATAATTAATTAAAGATTCTTCTCTCAGGCAATTTCTAGGACGTATCAAAAAAAAGAAATAATGATAATTGATTGCCTTTATCTCAAGCCTGATCTCCATTCAGTATTAAAAAAATATTTTTTATCTGGCGTAACATCATCTAACGAGTGGATTTGATGCAAGATGATTTGGTAATAGAAGAAATTTATCCACATTATCCATTAAAAATTAAAAAGAATTCCAAACAAAAATAATTTAATATTACCATAGTGATGGCCATTTTGGCCATTGGTTGCTAACATTGAGTTAGCATCAATTTAGAACTCGAACTACCAAAATTCAGAATTACACCATAAAATGGTAGACATCTATGAGTGCTATGATCTCACTCACATTAACTTTATTACTATTAATAGTGGCGTACTGAAAATATGAATAATACGCTTTATATAGAGCGTACTGACAATGATCAATTACCTATTTCCTCCAATTTACCAATCCAACATTTTACCCAATAAATAGTGATCTAGATATCATTGCTCAATAATGTTGCTATACCAATTACTTATCTAGATTAATATTTCTATATCATCATATGAATTATCGAATAATTTATGCTCTCTGCATCCCAATAAGAAAAGAGCTGCGCTAGTTTGTTAATTTGATATAAAACAAGATAGGTAATTAGTTGAAAATTTAATTTTTCCTCACATGGATACAATAAAAATAAATTTGTATACGACAATGTTTTGACTATCTATAACAGCAACAACAAGATAAATGCAACTCAAAAATGAAATATTCAAACAAAAAATATTACTTATCAAAAAATGTGGAAAAAAAACGTGTTCCTTGACGCTTAATTCAATTTATTACTATTTAAAGAGCGTTCCGCTTATTGCTTTATAATTCATGAAATGGTAATATTATTTTTTTACAGAAAAATGGCGGATCGCTAATTCGTAGCGTTGAAGATCTTCTAATTTTAGAAAACCTTTGTTCAAAACAAATATTAAAAATAAGTTAGCAACTGGTATTTTAATATTCATAAAACCTTTAATCACAATTAAATTATTAACGTCATTGCTATTTTGCAAAAAAATATCGAATAAAATGCAGAAATATTGTTAACGCTTGAAAGATTTTCTCAATTATAGAATTTATTAAATAGCAAATTCAGTTAATTTTATAGATAGTTAAATACGCTATTCAAACTTTTACTAAAATTAAAACCACGCCATTTAGGTTGTTGCCCGCCTATTATAGTTTGGATTTAATACCTAAAACCTAAGTCACCTTTAATATCACAAAACCATCTAAAGATTTTATAATGAAAATTACCGATTACAAGCACTCTAATTATTTATCTGAACTCGATATCGGTGATTCTGCTTATATATACATTTTTAAAATCTTTTTCAAAAAATAACACCATTTTACAGCTGAAATAACCACATTACGCAAGCCAAACTTTAGATCTACTTAACCAATAGTAACATATGCTTTCATTCTGGCACATTTTATTCATTTCGTGCTGAATAAATACAGTGTAATCAAGAAGAAGGCACTTTAATTATTAAAGAAATTGCTGTTTATAAACTTAATTATGTGATTAATATTTATCTTAAAAAAGTTTAAATAAAAACTTACAATATTATTAGCAACTTTTAATCTAAGAACATTTTCATGTAAAGCTTACTGATAACAATCTATCTGTAAAGAACAGCAACTTTATTCTTTTAACTATTCCGCTTAGTTTGACAGTTAGAATATTAAATCGCTTTTTAAATAAAAATAAAAATAATATTTTTTATTAAAAAGAGATAAAATCTGTTTACTAGGTCTATTTTAAGTTAAAATTTCGTTGGACTCTGTATTATTTGACCTAATGCACTATTTTTAAAGACATTAACTATAACTTTGTCTTAATAACTATTGTCATTTCATTTTATGTATTGTTTTTAACAAAAATTCTATTGCCTGCTTATAATACTAAGCATCAAATAAAAATATCCTGTCAGTACACAGAATGCATTTACACGTATCTGCGCAAGAATTTATTTATTAGAATAGTGAACTTCAGTTTTTCCTATTTTTTGCGATCCTTCATTTTTAGCGACTTATATAATAACTCTTTTGGTAAAAGCGCGCCTCATTTACAATTTTATAAAAAGCATAATACCAACCATCTTAAAATACTTAGCAGAATATAACTAATATATCCCAGATAACCTCTTTCTACCTCATGATCTCCTGCTTATAATGATCAGTCAGGTAGTCATAGTAATGATTCATAACACTTCTCCATCAGTAATGCGCAGTTTTAACGTGAATATCAGGACATTTAAGGTAGCAAGAGGTATTTCACGCTATGTCACTCACCTTTCATCTTTTTAGCGAAGTTCACTTTCTCTATCCGTACTTCTGTCTTCAGGTAACGCTGACATTCCTTTCTGGCGGAAATATGTATTAGACAAGGAAGACACTAAAATTTGTCAAATTATAGTTGTAACGCAACAATCGAATGACAGCGCCTCTCTAGATTTATTCAGCACTACTTTTTGAAGAACAGATCATCTCATATAGCATGTTCAACATTTAGACCGGTCACTAGTAAGGAAGACATGAACAGGCGAACATTGATTGAGTTATTAACTATAAGTATGCAAGGCATATAAGATACCAGTTTCGATATCCTGTTTGCATGCTTATCTACGGTATAAGTGTGAGAGTTGTTTAGTGATGAAAAACATAGCATTAATTAGCGAATAACAACCAGTTATTGTTAAAAAAACAAAGAAGATAGGGATATAGTGAAAGTAATGTGTTGCTAGTCGCAATCGGGAAATATGAGCTTGCTGTGCTAATCAGTACTAGGTAGCTTTGAAATCGCATAAACTGTAGGCTTTTGCTTGCAGCTTTAGTAGAAAAAGACTCTGGGAATATTCAGGATAAGCATACCAGTAGAGTCCAGGAGACAGGGATACCTAATAACACAAGTGCTAAAGGCAAACCATTCGCTTTACAGATAAATGCGCCTACGATTTAATACTTTCACCGTGTTTTTAAAAAAGTTATTCAGCGTAATCAATAATAAAAAGCAGTTTAGTTGAGCGGATAAGATATCCATTTGGATAAATTACTCTCTAGTATATTTTTAGAGAAATAGAAATAGTTATCCTGTTCGCATTTATAAGATCTATCGGCTCAGTCATTTTTGCCTTTGTCCAGTGGTAAAGGATGCTGAGATTGTCTATAATTTCCTATAGGTGAGAATCCATTGCAAACATATTTTTAATAATTGTTATTAATGAATTATATCCAGCATCATCAGCTTGGTTTTCCCTTTGCTCAAAACCCCGGATAATCGTGACTAGAGAGTCGAATAATATTTTCATGTTAAAAAACAAGGAGCTGGAATAGGCTAATGCCTTATAGTGGCTTCTTTTGTAGTATAATAAAAATTTAGTCAGTTTGTTATTATTAATTTCAGGATGGAAATCATAAAACGCTTCGGGTAGAAAGACAGTGTAACACGTGAATTGCATGTTGTTTTCCTGATTTATCTGGTTTACACTTTTCAAGATAACTATTAAAAACTATATCTGGATAATTCCTAAAAATTAAGCTAGTTGATAAAAGTTATTGTTAGAAATATCTCTTATTACTGTATGTAGGATTTTCCTAGAGAGGTGCGATGAAAAAACAAACAGTCATACAGATCAAAGAGACTTTTCTTGCTTCCTGCCAACATAAACCTCTTCTCATTCATTAGTTAGCTCGGTGATAAATCTGTCGGATGATATCAATTTATAGATTAAAACAACTCACTCCATTTTATTCTAACCATATATTGTTATAGTGAACATGTTATCAGCTGGAGATATTCATTAGTGTTATAACGAGATATGGTTGTAAAATCTTCTATTACAATAAAGATTTAACAATCTTATTGAAATTTTTTTTGTGAAATTATACTAAAAGAATAATAGTTTAGTTATCTGAAATATATGTTGCACAGCTTAACTTTACTAGAATTAGCGAAATAAACCCCATTGATTTGAAAACAGAGTTTAGATACTGTTATTGCTTCCTTACTTCATTGGTGACAGCAAAAATAAATGCACAAAGTGGTATATTGAAGTCAACGAAATATTTTGTCTTAAATTATTTAAAGGGAAGCGTTATTTTCCATATAGAAAAGTAAAAAATGCGGAAGAGGGGAAATAAAAGGAAAACAACCACGGTTTTAATCGTATAAGATTGAGATGACCATATTAGCGATGAGATTTTTTAAGAGTTTAATGCAGAGTATATTATCCTTTTTCTTTGGCCTATTATCAATAAATAGTTCATCTTTTTTTAGATAGAGGGAAATGATAAGAACTCCCCTTTTTTGCTAGCTAGCATAAAATTAGTTAGAATCGCCTGATAAGGTTGTCTACTCAGAGAGTTATTGGTAAGGAATTCTATATTTAAAAATATGAACAATTATATCAGTTTATTAAAAGAATGGCTAAGTAGATTCTATGGTATGAAATTATTTTATTTACCAAATTATCTGGACTGAAGAAGATTGTTTGAAATTACAATAATTAAAATATAGAAATGCTACAAATTGCGTTACTAAAAAAAAAGCAATAACCTTTGCTAAAATAGCAAAAATTAACATATCACAGAGTATAAACAGTACTCAGATCATGAACATCTCCGAATTAGCATAGTTGTATACAACTCATGCCATAGTATACTATGTTCATAACTCTGATTAAAAAATCGCTATCTTGGTTAACTTAAATTTTTTAATTAATTAATTAAAAAAATAAATAATTAAAAGTTCAAAAAAACACATATTACTTATATTAATATCTATTATTTATCTCATATCTATGATGGCCTATTCTAATATTTGTGCAATAGGTGACTAATACTATTAGTAGTCTAATTGGTGACCAAGTCGATAAAATCGACGCGTTCAATAAACTATAATAGAACCAGTTAGTTATATGGATTTATTTATAAAAATGATTAACACTTCCAACTTAACTTTTATTATCTTAGATTGTAATAATTTCTTGATTAGCTTTTGTTTATTACCACTGAACTCAAATTGTCTTATTTGATTGCACATCCTGAGCTAGATTTTTTCTTTAATTCAGCAGTAATTTCATTAATTAATTTTTATTGAGATATAAACCAAAATAACATAAACGCTATTATCTTTTTTGTCTAATCTTTTACATCTGATATAAATAATATCATCACCCTTTAATTAAAGATGATTTTTATACTTCAACTATTCAACTATTCTATCGCTTTTCATTAAATGAACTAAATATGAGTCACTTATTTATCCATCCAATTGAACGATTAATTTGTGCT
The DNA here is from genome assembly GCA_046530735.1 of Arsenophonus sp. Taxonomy (GTDB): domain Bacteria; phylum Pseudomonadota; class Gammaproteobacteria; order Enterobacterales; family Enterobacteriaceae; genus Arsenophonus. The sequence continues at coordinate 180,544 of JBHEQV010000002.1, read as the reverse complement.
AAAGTTATACTAGATCAGAAATATGAATAATAATACGACTAACAACTATATAATCAATACTAACATTAATACCCTGATCTGATAATCATAATTCTTCTCTGATCATCAGCTGTTAAATTACTTTGGCAAATAAACCGGCATAATTAATAAAAATCATTTTTAGAAGCTAATTTCGCTGTCAAACTCATAAATTAAACAGACAGCACCATTATTTCTCACATTCCTTTACTAATTTCTCTGCTTCTAAGGTGCTATTTATCCGGTGATTCTATTTCAATATCAATCTAGTTTAGATCTACTTCCTCCATACTAGTTAATACAGTAACGATAATTTAACAGCGAAGAATCTTTACAATATTCAACTAATGATTTCTTTAGCTATCATCATCATTGTGTCGCTCTAATACACTCAAATGTACATTAAACATTTAAACCCCGATTTTTACCACTTCCTTTCTTAACAGCTCTTGCGTCAGCGTACTAAGAATATCATGAAATTTTAAATCTAAAAAAACTTGAAACCTTGTTTATTAAAGAAGTTATGCATATTCTAGTATATGGAATTTCGGAGATGGAAGCGATATCTTACTGATTGATTTCGTTGATGATGTAAACAAGAAGAGACGATATGCCAAAAAAGTCTATTCTACATCTATCCGTCAAACCAGATAATACCCTCTATTCATTACATGAACTCATACGTAATAGTGGCAGATAGTTGATAGGCACCGTTTTTAAGACGGAGCTCGAATATATACTGAGATAACCTGCTCAACGCTGCCTTATTAACGAATCCTTATTCCGTCAACTATAATGGTTATTTTCTACATCGAACCTACAAGACTGATATTACCAATATTGAGATTAAAATGCCTAAAGTTAGGAAATTATAGCGACAAGGGAATATGTTTCTAAAACTCCTTGCTAACGCTTTATCTAAAACGTGCTAAAGTATCTAAGAGTTACTCTCATAGCTGAACCTGCTAGGCATTATCCACCGATAATTTCACGAAACTTTGTAGGCGATTCTTGGTGAAAAAACACGTGATCTCTTTGTCAGTACCAATTAGTAAACTGAAACAGAAATCCTTTAAAGAGCATTAAAATGCTAGCTGCATGATTTAGCACTATTTCTAACGTTTATTTCTTGGCTGAAGAAATATGTCATTCTGGTAGTCAAGCTGATGGTCTTTGCCTAATTGTTCATTATTGGCACTACTACATGGATATAAGGAGCTTATTGCATTTAAAGAGAATTATTGAAAATCAAAAAGAAAACTGGACATAACTTTTTAATGACTGATAAGTGCATAACTTAACTGTATTTCTTAAAATTCCTAGGAAAGACGGGTACCATTGGTTTTGAGATGCAATGGAAAAGGTATTCTTGAAGATGTAGCACAAACATCATTATCTATACACAAAATAATTAACGTGCTGTCTTAATTCCCCAAAAGATTCAATCGAAAGTTAATGGTGAGTTGCGGGAGCTCTCTAGCTATATAGAGCTGTGATGTCGCTAATAAAGCTCTTGATGTTTTATTGGTAAGGACTTTTCAGCGAAAATTTTGCAACGATAAAGAAGTTTAAGAAAGATTAAGAAGAATGGCTAGAATTTTATGATTTTCCATCAACACACTGGGACGTCAATAAGAACAACAAATTTAATTGAGTTAGATTTTGCGATAGTAAACGTATTAAGTCGATGCCAGAAGCACTATGACTTAAGAAAACAATTCTTTTAGTGTTTTCTGAGCTTTTCTCGTCTTCTCAGAAAAGCTAGAACTAACTTAGGGGAAAAGTTAACTTACTGACTCTAGTAGTAAGTAACATCCAATTTAAGAATAAAGATTAGATTCATGAATCCTAAAATCGGAGAATAATTTAAGATTTATACACCATATTTTCTAAAAACTCATATAAAATATGAATAAATTGCAAGCTAAATAGAGTGAACATCTGGATACCTGCTTTCAGGTAATAATCCTAGTGACTGATATTATGAACAAAATAATACTTTAGCAAAATCATACTAATCTAATCCAAATAATAACAGAAGAATTAGCATAGACAAGAAGTTTATTTTGGATGTGAACTATCATTTTCAACTTTTTTAAAGTTAAGGAATGTAATATCAATTATGTTTATCATTGACCGTCAAGACCTTTTATTGGTTTAATGGTGTCCCAAGAGCGGCATGAAGGACAATACCAATATAAAGAATGTGTTGTAAAGCCACATTTTCGGCAACAATAATCAGGTTTAGAGCGAATTTGTTCGCCAACCATATTATACAGTAATTCTAGACTTTCTTTTTCTCTACCTTCTTCTGCATCTGACAAATGATAATCGATAAGTTTATAAAACAATCGCATTGTTGGATGCGATTCAAGTTGCTGTTTAATAAACATTTGCGCTTTTTCTGGCCCTTTTCTTTTTTCAATTATTTCCGCTAAATAAAGTTGAGCAGTTGCACCACAATCACCAGCAACACATTTTTGGATATAATCTTCCCAATCATTCCAACTAGCTAAATGATGATAACATTCATAAAGCATAGCTAAAGTCTCACTGACTAAATCTATATCTTGATCAAAAACTTGCTTAAGTACTATAATGGCTTTCTCATATTCAGCTAGGGAAATATGAATACGCCCCTTCATAATAGAAGCTCTACTAGCGTTTTTATCTGATTGTACGGCTTTGCTCAGTAAAAGAAATACACCATCAGGATCATCACTATTCAGTTCTAATAGTGCCAATTCGCAATAAAAATGAGCTATTTCCTCCTTAAGTTGAGGATTACCCATTTTGACTAATTTTTCAGCAACATCGATTGCTTTATGCCAATCACTAATAGCTTGATAAATAGTAAGTAAAGATTGTAACGCACTAAAGCAAAAATTTTGCTTATCCGCTAGCTGCAAAAAAATATTTCGCGCACGATCATAAACGCCAGCCGCTAAATAATCTCGCCCTAGCTGCTGGGCGGCTAATAGTTTCTGCTCAAATGATAAAGTATTACTTTCAAACAAGGATTGATGAATACGAATAGCTCGTTCAATTTCACCTCTTGAACGGAAAAGATTTCCTAATGTTAGGTGAGCATCAAATACTGATCTATCTTCTTTTAACATATCTAAAAACAGATCAACGGCTTTATCTTGTTGATTAAATAATAAGAGATTAATACCAGCTACATATTTGCGAGATAAACGATCAGCATTTTGTTGTTTATCTTGTTGAGCACTTCTGCGTCCATTATGCCAACCATAAGCGGCGGCAATAGGCAGTAGCAGAAATAGCAGCTCTAACATAAAATTACCTTTTTTTATTTGTAACAACTGTCACTTTAGTATCATGTTCACTTTGAATTGATTCAGCTAATTGACTTTCTAAGCGTTTTATTTTACGTTTTATATTTGATAATGAAATTAATGCCTTAACATAAAATACCACGCAAATAAGCAAGCACAGCACGAATCCAGCTACAAAAAAAACTACTAGTAATTTTGATATTGGATAGTCACCTTTGGCAATAAAATAATTAAATCTTACTATTTGATTATTACTTGAATCAAGCATCACAGATGCTATGAAAATACTTATGACAAGTAATAAAATTAAAAAATATTTCACATTTTTTCCTATTGTTGCTTCAATGATAGAAAAACAGTTAGAACGCTTTTATTCGATTAACTTAGAATCTGAACCCAATAAAGAAAGTGAATTATATCAACGCTTATTATTTTATTTAAAAAAATATTTCAATGGTAGATAATGGAATGAATTATCAAAAAAAATTTCTTATTGAATTTATCTCATTGAGTTATTAGTACAGCCTACGTTCCATTCTGATGCTTTATAAATCTGCTCTCTATCTTTAAATTGGACATTATTTACTACTAGAATCAGAAGATCAACTCCCTTAGCTGATTCTAGCTTTTCTTATCAGACTGTAGCAGCTAAGATACCATTGAAAGAATTGTTTTCTTGAATCACAGTGCTTTACGAATCAACTTCATTATAGCTTTATTATCGATATCATAGCTCTTTGCTAGCCAAATATTCCCATCCAGATTATCTTTAACTTTTAGTTTCATGACTTAGGAAGTGAAGGGGACATATTAACTGTTTTTTATACCTAACAGCATTATTGCTACGCGCTTAGAAATATCTTTGTCATTATATTCCAAATACCAAGATCATCCCGTCCTACCTAGCAAGATTATAGGAGATACAATTAAGCTACCTTCGATTGTAGGCTCCATCCATAAGTTCAGTCCAGTTTCATTTTAATTTTTAATAATCATTTTTTATCACAGTAAGTTCTTTACATCCACCCTCAGTATCGGCAATATAATTAGTAGGCAAAGACAATCAGTTTATCTGACAGTACGATTATATTATCGGAATATAAATAAACGTTAGGTTTATCACGTAAATTACGTAATTACCAATGCTTGCGCTTTTCAAGACACTGCTGTTTTAGTCTGCTGACGGTTCTCTCTAGCAGAAAAGACCATATACTTTCACCGAGAATCCCTAGAGCTTAGTGAAAACCATCTGTAGATATGTCTCCGTAGGACAAGTTATGGGTAATAACTTTTGACGATTTTTGTGTTCTTCAAGTAAAACGCTAGCAGCGAGCTTTTAAAGGATATTCTGTTGCTATTGTGATTCCATCTAATCTCAGGCACTTTAATTTCAATATCGCTAATAGTAGTCTGTATGATTCTTTGTGACGAATAACCGTTATGAACTACACCATAAACACCAACTGACAAGGTGGTTGTTTAGCATGTTGTTCTAGCATAGCTTCGATCACCGCCTAAGCAATGAGTGCCTATCAGCTGGCTAGTATAATTACAGATGAGTTAATGCAATTGATCAGAAATAATATCTAGTTTCTCAGATATCTGTAGGGATAAATTTTCATGAGATATAACATTTATGTTGTTGAATTATTCATAAAATAAATCAGTTGAATACACCAGAATCTTTTAAATCACATACATCAAAATTGAGTATAACTCCATCCTATTTAACGAAATACTACTGTTTCTAACTTTTAAAAAAAATAAAAGTTCAGATTATTTATTTATATTAGCTAGCTGCTACGTCTTCAATCATGAAATCTATATTTAAATATATAGATAAAATGTGCTTATAATTAAAATAGTTAATTTTCAATAATCATATTGGATATAATATTCCTATAATCTTATCTGCTGATGATATCTACTAGCCTAGTAAACTATACAGGTAAAATAATTTTAATAACTATATTTAACTATTTTTAACGCATTTTTTTCTTAATTTTAAATCAAAAATTTCATTCATTATATATTTGATATCAGATTATTATATAGATCCTTATTGTACAACTTTACTCATGCAAAATAGGTAATAAAATATATAGTTTAGGGCAAAATATTATGATGATCTAGCTCAACATCGTCAGGGGAATACAACATCTAAATCAGAGGTATTCTTCAGGACAGCAAAAACCTATCTCTACTTTTAGTAAGCGTTATGGCATCTCCAAACTTACCGTTGTTAAAGAGCGAAAACAAGATGATGTTGACGATTGCAACTATATTCTACATCGTTTGCCGATGATGCTGTCGCCCGATCCTAAATAAGCCATAATCATTTTCTTCCAAAAGTTTATCACTTGCGATTTACTGCTAGTTATACGTAAGTTATTGAACTCCGTTGTATCTCGATATAGACTGGATCGCTGTTTACTCAAGATTAAAGTAGAGAATTTGCGTGAAATAAGGTGAAAACCTAGAAACCAAAACATAAAGTATTTAAAAACTACAAGTCTGAATTACATCAACGTAGATGCAAATATCTTCTACAAATACCAAATAAAACTTCACAACGTTACTATTTTGTAGGTATAGATGTACACCTTTATGAATTGTATCCGTCTTTACAAGGCCAAGATTGCGATCAATGTTAGACGCTTATTTACGTGATCTTAATCAAGCATCTCCCATAGATGATATCTGCCGGTACTTACAGAGAATAACAAGGAATTTACATGCCGACTTTAATCTGTAAAAAGATAAACAACCGGAAAAGATGAATTTAACCGTTTATGTACAGAGCAACTTAATATAGAACAGCAACTTATTCCGACGATGTATCCTTAAACAAAAGAGTATGCCTAGCGATTTAATAGACGTATGGAAGATGAGCTGCAAAACCATAATTTTGATTCTGTTAAAGATCTTGAGATCACTCTCTATCAGATATAGTTTAACTATATAATTAGGGATTATTCAAACCAGTATTTGGTAACAAAACTCCATTGCAGTTTATGAAAGATTAGTTCAAAGTTAAAGCTGAATTATTCAAAAAAAAAACCATAATATCTTCTGGGAAGCAATAATTATGTATAACACTATGCAGATAAAACCTATAGCTGAAGCTAAATTACCTACTCCTTTTGGTGAATTTCTACTTATTGGTTTTGAAGAAATTCTTAATAAGAATAATCATATCGCACTTATTTATGGTAATATTACTGATGAAAAACCAGTTCTTTCCCGTATCCACTCGGAATGTCTGACCGGCGATGCCTTATTTAGTTTACGTTGCGATTGTGGTTTTCAACTAGAAGCAGCACTTAAACAAATCGCACATGAAGCTCGAGGGGTATTACTTTATCATCGTCAAGAAGGGCGTAATATCGGTTTATTAAATAAAATCCGCGCCTATGCTTTACAAGATCAAGGACTGGATACTGTTGAGGCTAATTTAAAACTTGGTTTTAAACCTGATGAACGTGATTTCACTATTTGTGCCGACATGTATAAATTATTAGCGATAAATGAAGTAAGATTACTAACTAATAATCCTAAAAAACTAGAAATCATGAAAGAAGCCGGAATTAATGTTGTAGAACGAGTTCCTCTCATTGTTGGACGTAATCCAAAAAATAGTGATTACCTTAATATAAAAGCTAGCAAATTAGGCCATATTCTCTCTGATAATATTAAAAAATAATCAATCAGATATTATCTCGGAAACTATCTATTTTTTGCAGAACAGTTTTTAATGGTTTAAATCTGTTTATTTTAGGATATGTTAACCAAAGCCTCTTGATAGAAAATTCTTATTCTATTAAAGAAGAATTTTTACTACATAGCTTGCTATGGAAAAACAAACAATCATATAGATTAAAAATAATATTATTGAAGTTGAAAAAATTCTTTTTCTTAAATCCTTTAAAGATAACCATTTCTTTCCATAATAGAAAAGGCAGAAAATACGGGAGAGGAAGGAGATAAAAGGAAAAAACAAGTTCCTATCTTAAATCGTCCGAGATTGACAAGATCATATGAAGAATTAGGTTCTTGAAGAGTTTAATCCAGAGTATATTAGCTGTTTACTTTAGATGATATAGATAAAAAGTTCATTATTTCTTCAGTAATGGAGCAAAATGGTATGAAATCTTTGCTATCGAACATGAAATTAGTAACCATCTCCTAATATAAAGTTGAGTAATTAAAGAGTTATAAATCATGATTACTGAACTCATATCATTTTGAATAATCAGTTGCAAACCTGTAATGTCAATTGTCTTATTGACGATCAATTTTAATGTTTTATGGTTTACATTAGTCAGAAATTCTAACAGAAAAACTCCTATACCAATTAAATTATAGGGATAAATTTGTTCATATGATCAGCAATAACTACTCTCATCCACGATAATAACATTCCTCTAGCTAATAAGTCACGATTAAAACTAAAACCATACTTTTTTTTAGAAGCAATAATGGATAACATATTTTATTTTGTCGCTATTGCATAGGCGCATCATAGATAATTATGTGATCATATCCAAAAATATAGTATAGTTTTTTGAGTAATTCAGATTTAACTTTCAATTAATCTCTCATAGACTGCAATTAAATTTTACTATACAATAGTAGATTATAGTAATCCTTGTTTTCACAACTAAACATATCGATGCAAGATGTGATCTTAAGAGCTCTTGAATAGAATTTAAATGATAGGATTTCATTCTATCTTTAATAGCACCTATCAAATTGCTTAACAATACCATTCATTTAACGATACATAAGCGGGATAAGTCGGTGTTCTATACAAAATTCTGTACAACAAACGGGCGAATTCCTGTTTTGTAGTGGCTAAACGTCTTTTAGAGCAAAAGAGACAGTCTACAAATTTTTATAATTCTGCAAGAATTGATGGATATCCATGGTAGACACATATTCAGTTAATGTCACCTAAATAAGAATCAAGAATTAGACGCGCACGTCTTTTCCTTATGAACACGGATAAAACCCCTATTAAGGAATAGGATTTTTCCCTATTAAAAATAACATCATAAGTTTATTCCATATTTATAGAAGATATTTACATCTACATACAGATAAGCAGGCTCACAGCTTTTAAAACTTTATACTTCTGTTTCAAAACTTTCAACCTAATTTCACGCAAATTCTCTATTTTAATCCTTGGTAAACAAGGATCTAGTCCAGATCTAGATACAAGCAGGATTCAGAAATCTGCGTGCGAGACTTGCCAGCAGATCCGTTGAAGGGAAAAATATTTTCACAGAAAAATAACTACCTGCTTCCTGTAGCGGGCAACAGTGTCGTCAAAAAACGATTGGTGGAATATAGCTATATTCTCATCATTATAATATTTACTCAATTATATCTCTGAGTATTCATCTTGTTATGAATAGAGCAGCCGTGCTACCGAGCATACATATAATGATTTGGAACAAAAAAGTTACCGCATCATTTATAAATGCTTTTTCTTGTCCTTTTAGCTTAGTAATTATCGGTGTTACCTATTGACAATCGCTAATTTGATCTACCTTTAGTTAAGAACTTCGATCGTATCTTACCTATCGTATCTGATTGTTGTTTTAATGCATTTAAAAATATCTAGCTAACTTTTCTTGTTTTAGTACTTATTTTTGAGAAAGTAGCGCTCTTCCACCTTCTCCTTCTATGAATCATCGCCAGACTTATTTTTGTTAACTTATCTCTCTACTGTCTAGTATGATCTTATCATCGATAAATTAACAAGTGGTGAAATCAAAACTTTTTATGCGAGGATGTGAATTAGGGATAATTTATTAAGCTCATCAAAAGCTTTGTTAGTTGAGTTAATTTAATAGATCATTAAATTTTTTAAAATCTTAATGATTTTAGAATTTCTTGATGTAAAACTAAGCTAATTTTTTTAATCCAATACCAAAATTAAGAAAACATTTTTAACCTTTTCTATTGTTTCCTGAAAGAGTTTTAACTTTTCTTCACTCTTTTAAAATCCTCTATACTTATTTTTAATGAAATTGTAGCAATATATCAGGTCATCATATTTTCTTAAAATAATAAAAACGCCTTAAAGGTAGAGTAACAAAAATACCAGTTTTATTGCTGCAATATATCGCTAAATCTTTCGATTCTATCACCCTTATATCATTAAAAAAAACGGATTTATATTAATTAATGCCTAAAATTGATAACATAAAATAACACGCTATAATCTAGCCAATTCTATTGGACCATTCATAGCTATTCTCTACCTTAGTATACAGTGAGTTAAAGATAAGATAAGCCGACCAGAACATGACTAAACTTCGACTTAACTGTCTTCAGGAGTAAAACTAAATTTGACTTCAAAATTGCGAATTCTAGTTGAATCATGCTGCAATATATGCCCTCAACAACTGCTAGAAGTTTTTTCGCGTTATCGTAAAGTTTACTTATAATATATTGTACTAATAGTACTCGAAGCTGTAGAAGATAGCTGTAAAATAGCAATTTAAAGTTATCAGCGTAATAAAACTTTTCAATTACATAATCAGCAATAATCTGCTGATAAAACTCATTAATTAGCATGATCTCACTAATGATTTTCTAGTTCATTCATTGCTTTATGATTAAAAATAAAGGTTACCACCTCAGGCCTTTATTTCATTATCGAAATCATGACATTAGCTTTAAACATTAATTTATCTGTCAACATAAATTATAATATTTTTATCCTTAAAAAATAACAATATAAGAAATAATTAATCTATATTGAATAAATTTACATATTTAATATAAGTGAAATTGGCAACATCGTTTTCAAGCAAATTATACTCATTTATGGTGTATGGAATTTCAGAAATGGTCGCGTATTGCTGTAATTAAATTTGTGGATGATTTCAACAATAGAGAAATATAATACATTATGAAAATCTACCATACAAGATATCCTGGAAACTAGATATTATTTATTATCCATTGTATCAACTTATTCGTAATACTGCTGAGAGCTAATACCACCGCTATTGATGGTATTCTCTAAGGCATACTGCAATAACATACTCAATGCCGCGTTATCAACGAGGTTTTATGCCATCATCCGTAACAGTTATTTGCTATAGCGAACCATACAGACTAGTATTGGCGATGTTGATATTAAAGTGCTTAAGGTTAAAAGAAAATTGCAGAGGCAACAAAATATTCTTCAACATCTCGTTTCTGCATTATTTAAAGCCTGTAAAAGCGGTGAAGAGTTTCTACCATGGTATGGTAGTTATTAAGGCATCCTTCCAACGATGATTTTTGAACTCATGAATGTTTTTCGATAAAAACACATAATATATTTTGTCAAGTTCCATTAGAAAACTCAAACAGTAATGGCTTGAAGAGAATGGCTAATATGAGGGGTATTTGCGCTATTTAAGTGATACCCCTAGATTTATTTCTGTTCTTATATAGAATACGCTATTCTTTTAGACAAAATGATCGCCTTTTGTCTTCTGCTTATTATCGGCGGCGCTGCGCATGGATGTAAGGAGCTCGTTGCGCTCGAAGATGTTCATTAAAAATGAGAAGTAAAGTATGCTTAACTTCTCAATACTCTGCAAGTGCACAGCTTAACCGTATTTTTAGGATTCATGCGGGAGATGGTACTCTTTGTTTTGTAATGCTAATGGTAATATATTTCAGAATACGCAGCACCAATATTGTTGGGTAGATAAAATAGCTCATGCGCTACATTTACTCCCTGAATGTATGCAATCGAAAGTTAAGTGTGAATTACAAGAACTCTTGGTATCAGAGAGCTGTGATGCCGCTAATAAATGCCTTGATGTTTTTTTGAAAAGTTTTTAGTGTATAATACACTGATTAGGAAGTTGGAGAAAATCAATAAGAACGCTGCCATTCTATAACTTCCTGTTAGCACACTGGCGTAAAATAAGAACGAGGAATCTGATTGAATTACATTTGCGACAATTGAGATTATGAAGTTGACAGACGAAACGCTGTAGTTCAAAAAAATAAGCATTTCATGGTATTTAATCTACTCCCTTCTGCTCAGAATAGCCTGAATATGTTAAAAGAATCTAACCTATTGACTCTTTATAGTAACAACGTTAAATTTTAATAATAGAAACAGATTTATGAAGTATCAGAGCGAGAGTCCCTAACCCTCCCATACACTAGATTTACTAATAATTCTCAATAATATTGGTGTATATAATCCTATAGGTCTCTTTTACTATAGGAAGTAGGATAACCATCCTGTCCCACATTTATTAAATCTATTAGTCTAGTTATTTGTATGTTTTTCCAATGAAGCAAAAGAATCAAGGATGATCCCCCTTAATTCTGTATAAGAAGATAAAATGATCAGCAGGCATATTTTATGCATTAAACCCCTCATTATAATTATATACAGCATCATCAATCTTTTTAGATGACATTCGCTCTCAGCTATGAGCTTGGCTTAAATCACGAAAATATAATTACTATAGACTGAACAATACTGCGTAACGAAAAAAAATTGAGGGAGAATTGGATGCAATTCTACATAGGTTCTCTCATTTTGAATATTATAAATTTACTATACTTACCATATAATCACTTTCTGGTGGAAATAAGATCATAAAGCGCTTTAGATAAAGCAAGCGATTTGATACTAGAAGTTACAAGTAGTCCACTAATTTTCCGGTTTATGTTTTTAGTAAGACTTATTCTGAGCTATTTGAATTAATTTCTGGATAAATTAAGCCATACTAGTAAAGGTTTGTGCTTTTCTTGGAGCATAATTTATAACTAAATTTATATTTCAATTTTTATGATTTCAAATAATTTTCTTGATGATAGATAATTTAGTAAATAAAACAATAGACTATGAAATCTACTTAAGCATATTTTTAATCATCTGACATAACTGTTCAGATTTTAAATCTGAAATTCCTTACCAATAACTCTTTGATTATCCAGCTTATTAGGTAATGGTAACTAATGTTATATTTACTGGTAAAGGTTTCGTACTATTTATCTCCATTCGAACAAAGGATGAACTCTTTATCTATGATAAGCTCAATAAAATTGCTAACACATTCTGCATGAAACTCTTGAAGAGTTTCATCGATCACATACCCTGTCAATCTCAGCCAATTAAGACAGCGATTTGTTATTTTCTTTTATTTCATCCTCTCCCGTATTTTTTATCTTTTCTATATGGGAAATAATACTTCCCTTTAAAAGGCTCAGAAAAAAATGTTTTTCGATTTTAACAATAAGCACTTAGTACATTTATGTTGGTTTATCACTGGTGATGTAATGAGATAATAACAGCATCTAAACACTGTTTTCAAATTAATACCTATTTGTTTTGCTGACTCTCGTAAAATCAAGATATTCAACATACATAGCAAATAACTAAAACATTTATCCTTGGGATGTAATTTCACTATCAGACTTCCAGGAAGATTCTTAAATTTTTTTCTGCGATCGAGGATTTTACAATGATATCGTTGTAATATTAATGAATGCCCTTAACAGATATCATGTTTACTATGATAGTATAGTAGGATAAAGTGAATTAAGTTGCTTCAATGCATGAATCGATATCATACGGCAGATAGTTGTATAGTCAACTAATGAGATGCAACTCCATCTTAGAGTGGAGTGAGAAGAAGTCGTTTTGATCTGTATGACTATTTTTTTATCATGAAAACTTCTATAGCAAACCCCTTATATGGTATAAGGTGTTTCTACTAACAACCCTTTGCCAACATAGTCTGAAATTAATATTTTCGCAGAGTATAAAACAGTAATCAGCTCATAAAAATCTCCGAATTAAATTAGCGTAGCTTTACACTCACCATGAGACTTACTATATTCCAAATTTTCTGAGTAAATAAAAGCGGCTTAATACCATTAAAATTGTTTTTCAAACTTACAGTGCTTTGTGCGTAAATTTCATAGCCGCACTGTCTCAAAGCCGATTTAATCGTACTTGTCGCTCTTATGATGGTCTATTACGCTGACAGGAAAGAATAGAATGTCAGCTTTCTTGTAAATTTTTCCAAACTTTTTAAGCAGTATATTATATCCTAAAAATCTTGCTAACAAACATCAGGGGATTTATTATTGGGATCAGAGCTCTATGGTAATATAACTCTCATACCTTAACCTTAACTTTCAGTTGCATTTTTTAGGAGTGAAAACGACATATTAGCTGTTTTGTATATCCAACAGCATTGATGCTACATGTGCTGGAATATCTTTGCTATAGCACTCTAAAAATCAAGAGGACCCAGTTTCTCCCACAGGAAGCTTGTAGATAGGATTAAACTAATTGCTAGCAGAGGGGGACCCCATTGAGGGATTCGGCCCAGTGCGCTTCTAATTCTTGATAAGAATCTTCTATAGTAACCTAGCTCCCCTTACGTTAATTTTTAGTGACGCCAATAATAACTAGTAGGTAAAAGCGATCAGCTTTCCTAACAGGATTGTTGTATGCCATCTTCCAAGAAATAAATATAACGCATATCGATTAAATCATGCTGGCGTCAATTACCTGTGCTCTTTAAGTTATTGCTGTTTCAGTCTGATAATAGCGCTAGCAGAGAGCTCATATACTTTTTATCAAGAAACGCTTCATGGATTCATAAAGATTATCGTTAAATACGATTCGCAGGTATAAACATTCCAATAACTCTTCAAGGTTTACACGTTTTAGATAAGGCGGAAACAATGAGCTTTAGAAAAATATTTCGCTGGCCCTGTGAGATATCCATTAACTTTAAGTACTTTAATTTCAATATTCCTAATATCAGTCTGTATGATTTGCTACGGAAAATAACTATTACAAACGACTCTTTATGGATGCCCAAGCCGACAAAAAAGTATTCAGCATATTTATCGTAGCAATGACTTCAAGATCAGCCTCAACAGCAGTGCTATCAGTTTCCTGGAACACTATTACGAATGAATTCATAGAAGAGCTAAGAGAGTAATATCTAATTTTTCAGATACCACCTGTAGGATAGACTTTTCATAGCATATTATCTTTCTGATTTTGAAATTATTTATGAAATCAATTAGCAGGATATCTAATATCTCTAAAATGACATACACTAGAAATAAACATAACCTTAGAATAATTATTCTATTAATTTTATAATTAAAAATAACTTTTAAATTATTTTAACGTATTGATGTTATTTGAATTTATTTTATAGTTTGTTAACTTTTAGTTGAAATATTTTCTTTATTTAGATAAAATCTAAACTAGATAAAAATAGTGATATACACTTATAGCTAACTTTAATTATTTATTTCAACTAATTAATATTTTTAGTTTTTCTTACTCTTACTCTCATTAAGAGTAACTTTATTATTTAATAAATAAAGTAATGAGATTAACGATATGAAACATTTATTTACTTGTTTATAAGCTAGTATAAATTAGCGCGTTTTATTCTTTTTTTTTTGGAGTTACAATGAGTGAGATAGTGAATTGGCAACCGAGAGCATCTATCAATAACTTACTGAAAAGAGCCAAAATTATGGCTGAAATCAGACGTTTTTTCATTGATAGAGGGGTAGTGGAAGTAGAGACTCCTATATTAAGCAAATTCACAGTAACAGATATTCATCTCTTATCGTTTGAAACCCAATTTGTTACTCCGATAATCGCTAACAACACTAAATTGTATATGATAACTAGCCCTGAGTATCATATGAAACGTTTGTTAGCGGCCGGCAGTGGACCTATATATCAAATAATTAAAGCTTTTCGTAATCAAGAAAAGGGACGTTACCATAATCCAGAATTTACTATGCTTGAATGGTATAGACCTCATTATGACATGTATCGTCTTATTGATGAAGTGGATGATTTTTTGCAACAGATTTTGGACTGCCAACCAACTGAACGGATATCATATCAACAGGCCTTTCAGCGTTATCTGAATATTGATCCAATAGCAATAGAATTAGAAAAAAAACAATTACATGATGCAGCAGTGCAATTAGGTTTAAACAACACGGGAAAAGAAGAAAATAAAGATGTGTTATTACAATTTTTGTTTACTATAGGTGTTGAACCTAATTTAGGTAAATATAAACCTACCGTTATCTATCATTTTCCTGCTTCACAGGCAGCTTTAGCTAAAATTAGTAAAGAAGATAACCGCGTTTCTGAACGTTTTGAAGTTTATTTTAAGGGTATTGAGTTAGCTAATGGTTTTCGTGAGTTGACTGATGCAGAAGAACAGAGAAAACGTTTTGAGCATGATAATCAAATGCGCGAAAAAATGGGTTTACCAAAACAAGCTATTGATGAGCGTTTCCTTGCTGCACTAGGTGAAATCATTCCTGATTGCTCTGGCGTTGCTTTAGGTATTGATCGGTTAGTTATGTTTATTCTGAACGCAGAAAAAATTAGTGATGTTATCTCTTTTTCTATAGAACTAGCTTAATATTAATAAGTGTTAATAGTAACCAGCGGTAAATTATTACCACTGAGTATATTTGTGATCAGTTATTGATATTGATGTTGTTTTATAAAAATTTTAATACTAAATCAGTGCAATAGCTCTAAAGGCGTCATTAACTTTAGTTTGTTAGACAATACCAAACAATTGTTGATCGTTTTCACCTAATTTGCTAGCTTATTAATTTGATTTATTAGTAAATCTAGTTTATGATGATCAATCTTCACTCTAATGCTTCGTAAACCTGTTCTTCATGATTAAATTAAACATTGTTTACTAACTAGTATCAAAAGTCTCAGCCCCTAGATGATTCCCGTTTTTTAAACATGGTGAAAGCAGCTTAAATAAAATTAAAGGATTGTTTTCTAAACACAATACTTCACATGTTAGCTTAATAGACATGCTATCACAAAATCCAATTCAATCAGAATAGTCGTTCTTATTGACGCCAAGTGCGCTGACAGATAATTATAGAAATACCAGAAATTCTTTTATATCTTTATTCAGCTTCTTTATCTCTGCAAAACACGCTTCGCTGATAACCTTGCGAACAAAGTATAAAAAGCTTTATTGTAAGCATCGTAACTTTTTGCAGCCATACCTAACTAAGATCACCATTAACTTTCGGTTGATACCCTTCCGGAGTGAAGGTGCTGGATGAATTGTTTTATACACCAAATAGAATTAGTGCTGCGTGTCCAGAAATTTATTTTCTATTGCATTCTAAAACTAAGTGCAACCCCACCATAAGAAACCTAGAAATACAGTTAAACAGCTCGTTTTCAGGCCATTAATAAGTTGAGATTAGTTCGATTCTAATTTTCTAGAACCATCATTGACCACAACAAGCTCCTTACGTCCATAATATATACTATTACAAATTAAATCAGCAGATAAAGACGATCAACTTGCCTGATAGAGCAGCATATATCTTCAAACAAGAAATAAACATAACGCGTATCGCTTAAATTACACAAGTACCATATTGCCTGCGCTCTTTAATCTATTGCTGTTTCAGCCTGTTAATGATATCAGTAGAAGACTATATGCTTTTTTACCAAGAATCTCCCTTAGGGCTTCGTAAAAATTATTGAAGGAGAAGTTGCTGAAAACATAGTAGCAATACCCCATATTTACTGCTTTTGTACGTTTCAGATAAGACAGTAATACAATAAACTTTTGAAACATATTCTGTTGCCTCTGCGACTCATAAACCTTATGCAATTTAATCTCAAGATCGCCAATATCAGTTTGTATAGTTCACGGTGGCACATAACCGTTATAGAGGATGGTCATTGATAACACTCGTCAACAAGGCAGTGTTTACATGTTTGTCGCAACATGGATTTTAGCTCCGTCTTAACAGCAATGCTATCACAGCTACCTGTCACTATTACTGATTAATTCATATAAGAGTTATCTTACCTATCTTGTAAAAGATTATTGGTAGAAATCCATTATTCTGTATGAAAGATTTTCACTATAGAGCTTTCATGAAAAAGTAAAGAATCATACAGATAAAAGAGACTCTTTTCTTATTCCTTGCAACATAAGTTCACTAAGTGGTGTTGTTGAAATTAATGAAACATTTTTCTCTAAATCCATGAAAAAGGCCTTATATTTGACATAGAAAAGTGTGAATGTGGGAGAAGAGGAGATAAAAGGAAAGAACGAATCGCGGTCTTAATTGCCTGAGATTAAGAAGGGTCATCTAAGAAATGAAATCTTGAAGAGTTTAATGCAGAGCACTTATCTGTTTGTTTGAATCGATCATCGATTAAAGAGTTCATTCTTTGCTTAAATGGAACTGAATACTATCAAACCTTTGCTAACAAGCATGGCATTAGTCACTATCTACTAATAAGATTGAGTAATCAGAAAGTTATTGATAAGAAATTTCATATTTAAAATATAAAATTATATTAGGCATTTAAAATAGACTAAATAGATTCACATAGTTGGGGGATGGTTTTATTTACCGAATTATTTAGCCTGGAAACGATTATTTGAAACTAAAACAATTTAAATTCAGAAATTGCTGAAATTTCCTATAAAAAAAAGTAACCACCCATTCTAAGGGGTAGCTGTATTTATATAAAAATTAATAGTTTTATCACAAATTAGATCAGACAGAAATAAACGAATTTTAAGTATAAGTAAATGATAAACAATAAATCCTAATTAATAAAAACACTCTAAAAAATTAGCCACTACGACAGTGAACCCCCCTTTTTTGTAAATTACACCAATGAAAGTAAATTTATCATGAATGCCATACTGATAAATCTAACGTCTAGAAAGCATTAAAAATAGAAAATTAGCTACACTAATTAACCGATCTCCACCACCAGAAGAATCCATAATGATTAAACCAATAAAAATAGGTGTCTCGGTAAACTCAAAAGACTAAACAAAAAATTAAGATTTTACTGGATATCCATAATAACAACAATCAGGAAATAACAGAGGCTAAATTAACCGAAGTAACACACAATATTCTTAATAACATTGGCATACAATTAAAACAGATATTAAAAACGATAAGGTACTCACTAAAACAAAAGAAGGTATACTGGTTTATTAGTAAATTACTAGTAAAAAGAGGGATTTATCTATTTAAGATCAACAGATTAGCCCATTTTATCCATGATAAAATAAGAATAGAGTTAAAAAAAATCAATAATAAGTTCTCTCGTATCTGTCACTAGACATGTTATTCGTGATCAGTTAATTCATATCTGTTTAGTCCTAAATCATTATATAGATCCTCATAGGATAGCTCTATTCTGGCAATATGGCTACTAATTGATATAGTTAAGGGAAAATGCCATTATAATAAAGCTTCATCATCAGACAACTAGAACACCTAAATCAGATCTACTCTTAAGACAAAATAAAGAGCTTGTGTTAACTTTAGATAAGCGTTATAGCATATATGAATTACTATTTTATAGGGTAAAAACGAGATCATGTTGATCATCACAACTATGTTCTTTCTATTGTTTTCCGAACGAGGCTTTTACTCCAATCAAGAAGCTATAGTCATTTTATTACGAAAACATCTTCTTCTCGACGAGATCTGCTAGCAGTAATGCGAGAACTGCATGGTTATTATACAGGTACAGAGGAAGAATTTGCATGAAATGATAAAAGAAGCACAGAACTAAACATAAAATGTTTAAAAGCTATACCTCTGCTTATTTACATGTATATTGAAATATTTTCTGCAAATACCAAACTAAACTTTACGACATTATTATTTTATAAATATAGATCGCGTTTATTAATGTCTTTAGAATGCCTCTAACCCCCCTAGGAAATGTTTGACGATTCTTATGTGATTTTAACCAAGTATATTTCATGGATATTTATCCACCATGAAGAATTTACAAATAATAGCGAATAATTTACAGATCATATTTTTAATTTTCAAAAAATATTCAGCAACCAGAAAACAAGAATTCAATTTTTTGTTTTCAGAGCTTAGTATAGAGTATTGACTTAGCCTGATAATTCATCCTCCAAATGAATGATATGACCGAGCGATTTAATAGGTGCATAGAAGATAGTCCTACAAAGCTATCATTTTAATTCTGTTAAAGAGCTTCATATCTCTCTGCATTAATATGTTTGGCTGGTACAATCAGAAATTATCTCTAAATCAATATTATGATAACTATCGATGATGAGGTAATACAGATACAGGCTATCTGTACATATTTTAGAATTCATCGCAAGAAAAACTAAACTCTTAATTCTTTTTTAAAAAAAAGAAACTCTCATTGATTAAGAGAGAATAGGAATAATACTAAAAATATAATAGGATAAGGATTATCAAAATATAATTAATTAATGGCTATTTTAGAAAAAAAGCAAATCATTTTAATAAAACTGAAAACAAATTCCATTTTATCAAAACCAGTGAATTAGAAAAATATACAAAGTAACAATATACACTATCAGACAATTGGTGGGTAATGAAGCAACGATGGTAAGGTTTTCCATCTCCTAAATTTAAATCTAATGAGCTTAATTTTATCTGGCAACACATTATTAATTCTGAAAATTGCAAACGATTTAAATAACCTATTTCACTAGCGCTTATAAAACACCACTCCGTTACTCTATGTATAAGTATGCTTATCATATATCTGCTAAATCAGATATAATTTATAAGCTAATATTATCTCAGTATCACGACGAAGCTAAAAATTAACCCTGCAACACCATTTTGTGCGGTTTTATGTAAATCGTAAATTTATACCAGTGAGTATAATCCTTCTATCTATGAGCTGCTCCTTGTTGAGGTAAGGAACAAAACTGCTTTGTCCATTTATACCTAACTGTCTACCACTTGACATGATAAATAATAATACACACCACCAACTCAATTTTTTAGCAGCTTTTATTAATTCCTTTATCATCAAAATAATTCGGCAATTAAATAATAACGATAATTTAATTATTAAAATATTTTTTAGATTATATAATCTTGCATATATAAATTAACACAATAATACTCTAGGCTCATTGTTATTTGACATTCATTTTCCATGTTATTTTTCATCTCTAAATCCTATGCCTATCATATCTACATAATTAGATTTAAACAAATTATTCCTTTGTAATTACCTACCCCTATTCACAATTTAGAAGTAAGATAAAACCTTTGTAATAGGACTTCCCCTATTGCCGACTTGCTTTTAACAACTTTTCAATTAGCGAAAATCAGACATACAATCGTGTTTCTCATCACGGATCAGATTTCCAATCTTATGGAAAAGATAAATTTAAAATAACTATAATATCTCACTCGTTTTTTACCTATACATTGTAAGTAATTTCCCAATCAGTCTAAATAACGGATTTAAATATTTATGCATTAATCAACTGTTGCTTCCGGGTACATTCTGACTATTTTAAGGTTTCTGTAATACAACAGTTCTCAACGAGAAATGCGCTATTACAAGCATTTTTTAAGTTCATTAGACGACACATTGCACTATCTATTCTGTCATATTTCATTGTCAGCAATAACAATACTGAAAAATTACTTTACCTTTCAATGTCACCCGAACCAATAACCCATTCTCTGACTGATTTAGTGAGGATTTTATCTTTCAGCTTATCATTTCTGCTCTTAACCATGAATTACTTACCGTCATATTTTCTCTCTAAGTTTTCTTTTTATAAAATTTCATGTACATAAATATATAGATAAATTTATAATGCGAGTCCTATTAAAAAGGCGATTAAAATTTTTATCCTATACTAAAATAAAATTATTATAAACAGCATTATAATCATAAAATATTGGCTATCGATAAGTGTTCACAACTACTATTAATGTTTTAATAGTATTTTAAAAGGGAATGTCATCATCGAAATCAATTGATGACTCATCTGACGTAGAGTCAGTAACTTTACTAGAATGGAAAACAGGCGCTGGCGCGTTACCACTAAATTGCTGAGTTTGTTGTGATTGTTGCAACTGTTGTGTTTGTGCCAAAGCACCAGCTGGATTATTTTGTAATATACCTTCTTGTAAACCGCCACGTGTGCCTAGCATTTGCATGCTACCAGTAATATTTACTACTACTTCAGTAGTATATCGATCTTGACCATTTTGGTCTTGCCATTTACGAGTTTGTAATAAACCTTCGATGTAAACTTGTGAACCTTTACGCAAATATTCACCTGCTACTTCTGCTAGCTTGCCAAAAATCACAACACGGTGCCATTCTCTTTTTTCCCGCATTTCGCCACTTTGCTTATCACGCCAACTTTCAGAGGTTGCTAGAGTAAGATTTGCAACCGCACCACCATTTGGGATATAACGAATTTCAGGATCTTGTCCTAAGTTGCCAATAAGTATGACTTTGTTAACACCTCTGCTGGCCATTCTATACTCCTGATAAATTAATTTTTAATATTACTAATTTAATATGCTAACACATTATTGAATGCGGAAACCAAATCGTTTCCAATTATAGGTTGTGAAACACCTTAGAAAATTATATTGTGATTTTATTAAATTTTTTAAATTTAGCTATTATATTCCAGAATATAATCGTCTATACTGTAAAATTTTACTATCTTAGCAAATAAGATTACTTTGCTTACAGCGAAATTTTAGCTATATCTATATTTCAATTGTTATTGTTTTAAACAACCTTTTCTAAGGTAGATAATTTGGTAAATAAAGACTCTCTACTATAGAGAATTCACTTAGTTATTTTTTAATTAACTGATATAACTGCTCATATTTTGAATATAGAATTCCTTATCAATAATTCTCTAATTATTTAGTCTTATTAAATAATATTGACTAATTTTACGCTTGATGATAAAGATTTTATATCTTTTACCTCCTTTCTAGAAAAGATCGATTCTTATCGATGATTAGATTAAAAATAGCTAATACATTTTGCATCAAATTCTTCAATAATCTTATTGCTCACATTGACTCTATTAATTTTGGACGATTAAAACTGCTATTCGTTTATGGATAAGAAAATTAAATTGCTTCTTAAGTAGGGATTATAAAATCCATTTCTCCTTATTGCTAAAAGCAAATAGAATCAGTTTACTAGGTTTATTGTAAGTGAAATTTTATTGGAGTATGTATTCTTTGACCTAATTCTTTAATTTTAAAAATACTAATCCTAGTTTTATCTTAATAATTATTGTTTTTATTTTATGCATTTTTTCTAACAACAATCTCATTGCCTTCTTGCTAAGCTGAACGTCGGTAAAAGTAGCTTTCCGTCAAACAAAATTCATTTATACAGATCTGCACACAAGAATCCTTTTATCAGAACAATGAACTCAATTTTTCCGATTTTTTGCTAATATCTCTTCAGTATCTTATACATCTTCAATAATAATATGCCTCATTTACGTTTTTATAAAACTATATAACGCACTATTTTAAAATGTCTAGCCGGAATATAGATTATAATGTAGCGCCCGGATCATTTTTTCCTTTTTCAAAGTCTGTTGCAAGTACTGTTAGTCCGATGATCATAATAATTATGGTACAAAGCACCCCTTCATTAATGCCGCAGCTTTTATACGAATACTAGCGGTTATTTAAGGTATCGTACGAGAGGTATTTCACACTATGCCACTTTCTTTTGTCTTTTTAGCAACCAGTATTTTCCAGTAACGTCCCGTACTTGTGCTTCAAGTAACGCTATCATTAGACTCCTTTAACGGATATATTCACAAGACCAAAAATACTAGGATTTATTATGTCATCTCTCTGAGATAGCAGACAGATGAATAACGCCTTGCCAAATTTTTTGATCGATATTTTAATAACAGCTCATGCTCTATAGAATGTTAATATTCAGACCACTACTAGTTACTGAGATATGAATAGGTGGATGTTGATTGAGTTATTGACAATAAGTGTGCAAGACATACAAAAAAGATAGTAATTTTAATACCCTATTTTGCGTTGCTACCACATCCACTGCAGCATAGTGAGTATAGGGCAGTGAAATAGAGCGTTAATAGCGATTAGTTATTGTTAAAATTATAAAGAAAATAGCATAGTGAAAGTGTAATGTATTGCGAATTACAGTCTGATAAATTTAAATTTGTCATACGAATTATTGTTCGATACCTTTGAACTTGTATAAACTACGAGATTTTGATTCATAGTTTTAGCAAAAAACGGCGGTGAGAATATACATCTGGATAAATCATCCTCTGGTGGTATATTGCTAAAAAAAATAAAAATCATAATCCTTGTCTGTATTTGTCAAGTCTATCGCGCACAGGTATCTTTATTCTTGTCACAGATTGCAAAAAAGATGGAAATTATCTCTAATTTCTATAGGTGATGAATTCATAGGAAGTATACTTCCATCATTATCCCTTAATAAAGCTGTATCCAGCGTCATGAGCTTGGCCTTGAATTATAAAACTCAGATAATCGTACCTAAAAGCGAATAATACTTGCGTGTTGAAAATTGGAGATAAAGAGGAGTTTAGAGATATTGGTTCATACCCCTCCCTTGAGGTGTCATAAAAATTCAATCGGTCTATTATCATTAATTTCTGTAAAGAAACTATAAATTGCTTCAGATAAATAGACGATACAGTACATGAGTTGGTGTATTATCTTCTTGATTTACCTAGTTTATGCTTTCTAGGAGATTTATTCTGAGCACCTGGCTGAATTTCTGAAAAAATTCATATATCGTAGAATATAAAACAATACTAAGGTTATAAACATTTCAGAAGCAGCATAGCTGTGCAGCAGATTCCATCATAGTATTTGACTAATTCGTTTTTTTATCTCCTCCTACCCTGCCTTTTCTAGCTTTCTTATGTAGATATAAATGCTTCCATTTAAAAGATCAGGAAAATATTTCGTCGATTTCAACAATAGCACTTAGTGCATTTATGTTTACTGTTTACGCTAAACCAAGGAGGCAGTAATACCATCTAAACGCTGTTTTCAAAAAAATGCCTGTTTGCTTTCTAAATTTCCAGTAAAATCAATCTATTTAACATACATTGAGATAACTAAACTATTTATTCTTGCAATCTAGTTTTGCTAGAAGACTTTTATTAAGATTGTTAAATCTTTTCCTATAATTGGCGATTTTGGAACAATATCGTTGTAATCCTAATAATGCCCATCGGATAACATGTTTACTGTGAGAGTATGGATAAGATAAAGTAGAATTAGTTGTTTCAATGCATAAAGCGACATTATCCGACAGATTATTACTGAGCTAACTAATATGATGGAGCTTTATCTTAAATAGAATAAAAAAAAATCGCTTTAATCTGAATTACTGTTTTATTTTTTATGGCAACCTCTATAGCAAAAATCCTTCACATAGTATGCGTGATTTCTACCGATAACCTTTTCTAACATATCCATATTTATTTAACAAAAATTGTGTGATAATAAAACGTTTCATTTATTGTTTTAATATGTTCTTATCCAGGATGTGGTATATGAACACCATTCAAGTCAGAGGTGCGCGCACCCACAATTTAAAAAATATCAATTTAATTATTCCTCGTGATAAATTAATTGTTATTACTGGGTTATCTGGTTCAGGAAAATCTTCCCTGGCATTTGATACTCTATATGCAGAAGGTCAGCGCCGTTATGTTGAGTCACTGTCTGCTTATGCCAGACAGTTTTTAGCCTTAATGGAGAAACCAGATGTTGATCATATTGAAGGGCTATCACCAGCAATTTCAATTGAGCAGAAATCCAATTCACACAACCCACGCTCAACGGTAGGTACTATTACCGAAATCCATGATTATTTTCGTTTACTGTTTGCCCGGGTTGGTGAACCTCACTGTCCTGATCATAATATTCCGTTAGTAGCACAAACAATTAGCCAGATGGTTGATAATGTCCTAGTATTACCGAAAGGTAAACGACTGATGTTACTGGCACCGGTAGTTAAAGAACGTAAAGGTGAACATATTAAGCTATTGGATAATATGACAGCCCAAGGTTATATTCGCGCTAGAATTGATGGTGAAGTGTGTAATCTATCTGATCCACCTAAATTAGAGCTACATAAAAAGCATACCATTGAAGTGGTGGTTGATCGTTTTAAAATTCGCGCTGATCTGGCGCAACGGCTGGCGGAATCGTTTGAAATCACGCTTAAGTTATCAGGAGGTACTGCGATTATCGCTGATATGGATGAGAGCAAGTCTACTGAATTAATTTTTTCTGCTAATTTTGCCTGCCCTATCTGTGATTATAGCATGAGGGAGTTAGAACCGCGACTATTTTCTTTTAATAATCCAGCAGGTGCCTGTAGTTCCTGTGATGGACTCGGGGTACAACAATTTTTTGACCCAGAGAATGTCATCCAAAATAAAGAAATTTCTTTAGCTTGCGGGGCAATACGCGGTTGGGATCGACGTAATTTTTATTACTTTCAGATGCTACAGTCGTTAGCTAAACACTATAAATTTGACGTTGAAGCCATATTTAGTTCGTTAAAGCCAGCAATTAAGCAAGTGATATTATATGGCTCCGGCAAAGAAACAATTGAATTTAAATATCAAAATGATCGTGGAGATGTTACTGTAAAGTGCCACACTTTTGAAGGGGTACTCCATAATATGGAGCGTCGTTATAAAGAAACTAAATCGATAGCAGTGCGCGAGGAGTTAGCAAAATATATTAATAATCGACCATGCATTGCTTGTCATGGTACCCGCTTACGACAAGAAGCCCATTACGTGTTTATTGAGAATACTAGCCTACCTGAAATCTCTGATTTTAGTATCGGGCATGCGATGGAATTTTTTCAAACATTGCGTCTCAGCGGGCAACGGGCACAAATTACGGAAAAAATTCTGAAAGAGATTAATGATCGATTAAAATTCTTAATTAATGTTGGATTAGATTACTTGACTCTTTCCCGCTCAGCTGAAACTTTATCAGGTGGCGAAGTGCAACGCATTCGGATGGCAAGCCAAATCGGTGCTGGTTTAGTTGGTGTCATGTATATATTAGACGAGCCGTCAATTGGTTTACACCAACGAGATAATGATCGTCTGTTACAGACTCTGCTACAATTACGTAATTTAGGAAATACTGTTATAGTGGTTGAACATGATGAAGATGCTATCCGTGCCGCCGATCATATTATTGATATCGGTCCAGGAGCAGGTATACATGGAGGACACATTGTTGCTCAAGGCAACCTGAACGATATTATTAGTAATCCAGATTCATTAACCGGTAAATACCTTAGTGGTGAACGTAAAATTGCCATCCCACTTAAACGAGTAGCTATCAATACAGAAAAAAGCCTAAAACTGATTGGTGCACAAGGCAACAACCTTAAAAATATCACACTGGAGCTGCCTGTTGGCTTATTTACCTGTATTACCGGCGTTTCAGGATCAGGTAAATCAACTCTAATTAATGATACATTATTTCCGATAGCTCAACACCAATTAAATAAAGCTACTAATGCCCCTCACGCACCTTACACGGATATCGAAGGCTTACAGTATTTCGATAAAGTAATTGATATTAATCAAAGCCCGATCGGCAGAACCCCACGCTCTAATCCAGCCACCTATACTGGCGTATTTACTCCAGTACGGGAATTATTTGCCGGTGTACCCGAATCTCGTGCGCGGGGTTATACACCAGGAAGGTTTAGCTTTAATGTTAAAGGTGGTCGCTGCGAAGCCTGTAAGGGTGATGGCGTAATTAAAGTTGAAATGCATTTTCTACCAGATGTCTATGTTACCTGTGATCACTGTAAGGGAAAACGCTATAATCGTGAAACGTTAGAGATTATATATAAATATAAAAATATTCACGAAGTATTAGAAATGACCATTGAAGAAGCATGTAAATATTTTACTGCTATCCCGGCGATAGTACGTAAATTGCAAACATTGATCGACGTTGGACTTTCTTATATTCGTTTAGGCCAGTCCGCAACAACCTTATCGGGTGGTGAAGCACAACGGGTTAAATTATCTCGTGAACTTTCCAAACGTAGTACCGGTCAAACACTCTATATTTTAGATGAACCGACTACTGGTTTGCATTTTTCTGATATTCAACAACTATTGTATGTATTACATCAACTTCGTGATCAGGGAAATACTATTGTAATCATTGAACATAACTTAGATGTAATTAAGACAGCAGATTGGATTATTGATATGGGTCCAGAAGGAGGTAGTGATGGTGGTGAAATCTTATTTTCCGGTACACCCGAGCAAATAATTAAATGTAAGGAATCACATACCGCTAAATTTTTAAAACCGATCCTAAAACGTGGTTACTAATCAGCAGTAATTTTACTATAAAAATTAAATAATTTTCTAGATTCTACAGCCAGGAACAATACTGCTCAATAGTATTGTTATCAACGATAATTAGAACATAGATTTAATAATGAAAATTTTTTATATTAAGAGCCTGAAACCATTTCTATACCTATAATCTATATAGATATTATTTTTAGTGGCACAAATAGAAAAACATATCATCTATTCTATTATTAATGCAAAGTTAATAACGAGAGCTAATTTATCTTCAAGTATAACTTGAAGTTTATATTTTCTTCTTTGTCATTCCTGGAAGATAGTATAGTTTTTTGAATAATTCAGGTTTAACTTTTAAATCCATTTCATAGACTGCAATAAAGTTTTACTAGTCAATATTGATTAAGGTAATTTCTGATTGTACATTCAAACATATCGATACAAAGTGATTTCAAGCTCTTAACTAGAATTAAAATAATAGTTTTGTAGTCCATATCTTTTGTATGCCTATTAAGTAGATTGACTATACCATTCGTTTAAGGATATTTCAGCAAGATAAGTTGATACTTTATACCAAGCTCTGTACACAAACAATCAAATTCATGTTTTCCGTAGGCTGAACATTTTAAGAAACCAAAAAGGCATTCTGTAAATTCTTTGGGATTGTCTGCAAGTATCCGAAGATAATTATGCGACATCCTAGATTAAATTTCACGTAAAAACATTAAAGATCGACTTAGATCTTTTGATGGTTAGAAAATTGAATCCCTCTTTAAGAAGAGGGCAAAAGACATTCTTTTTGCTAAAAAAAGATAATAATCTATTTACTGGATTTATTATAAGTTAAAATTTTATTGGAGTGTGTATTCTTTTACCTAATAAATTAATTTTAGAGATATTAATCCTAAGTTAAAATTAATAACTCTTGTTTTTTCAATTTTATACATTCTTTTTGACAACAATTCCGTTACCTGTTTATCAAAACAGATCATCAGTAAAATAGTATAGCGTCACACAGAATAATATTCGTATGGATACGTTCGCAGAAATCGTTTCATCAGAAAAGTGAAGCCAATTTCTTTTTGAACCGTTATCTCCAACTTCTTTACATCTTCAGTAATAGTGTGCCTTATTAAGAATTCAATAAGAAACTATACTAATCGCTACATCTTAAAATACCCGTAGAAATACGGCTAATATAGCGTCTTATCATCTCTTCCTATTTTATGATCTACTAACTGATACTGCTGAGCAGTATGGTTATAGAATAATGATACGCAATCGTCCCCCATGCCCATTAGTAATTCCGCAGTTTTAACGTGAATACCAGGGCATTTAAGATAGCGCTAGAGATATTTCACGCTATGACACTCCCATTTTATCTTTTTAGCAAGTTAATTTTTTCTAATAACATCCGCACTTGTACCTTCAGGTGATCCTGCCACTGTTTTTTTGGAGCGAATATATGTCCAAGACCAAAAATACTAGAATTTATCAGGTAATAGTTGTAACGGCAGAAGCCGCATAACAATACCTCGCCAGATTTCTTTAATCGCTTTTTTTTGAAGAACAGAGCATTGCTGTATAATGGCTTAATATATAGATTTCCAAGAATAACAGAAATATTAAGATACAAATATTGATTGAGTTGTCGAAGATAAGTCTAAAAGACACAGAATATACTAATTTCAATATCCTATTTGCGTGCCACTGATGGATAAATGTGAATGGAAAATAAAAATAGCATAGCGTTGAGTTGTGGGTAATTACTGTTAAAAAGATCAAAATAAGATTTTTGCATAGTCTAAAAGTAACGTTTGTCAGTTGCAGTTGAATAAAATATGAACCTGTTATGCTAATAGCGCTCGGTACTTTTAAAACAATATTAACTCCAGACTTTTAACTTAAAACTTTTGCAGAAAAGGGTTGTAGTAACTTCAATAGAAGCATAGAAATACCGCAAGTACTGCAGGGCAATCGTTTGCTCTACAGATAAATGATACACAAGTTGATATTTTTATCATATATTTAAGAAATTTATTTCAGGAATCATTAATGGTAAAAAGCAGTTTAGTTGGAGATATATGTCTTGATAAATTATCCTCTGGTATTTTGCTAAAAAATAAAATTATTATCCTGTCTGTATTCGTCAGGTTTATCAGCCTAGTTATCTTTAGTATTTGTGCTAGATAGCAAAGAAGATGGAGATTATCTCTGAATTTCTATAGGTGATGAATTAATCGACAAGAATACTTTCTTCATTATCCCTTAATGAAGCTGTATACAGGGTCATGAGCTTGGCCTTGAATTATAAAACTCAGATAATCGTACCTAAAAGCGAATAATACTTACGTGCCGAAAAAAATGGAGATCAAGAGAAATTTAGAGATATTGCTTCATATCAATTCCTTGAGGTGTCATAAAAATTCAATCGGTCTATTATCATTAATTTCTATAAAGAAATTATAAATTTCTTCAGATAAATAGACGATACAATACATGAGTTGGTGCATTGTCTTCTTGATTTACCTAGTTTATGCTTTCTAGGAGATTTACTGAAATTCTTATATCGTAGAGTATAAGAGAATACTAAGGTTATGAACATTCCAGAAGCTGCATATCTGTGCGGCAGATTCCATCATAGTGTTTGACTAGTTCGTTTCTTTTATCTCCTCCTATCCTACTTTTTCTACCCTCTTTCATGTTGAATATAACATTTTACTTTAAAGAATTTATGGAAGAATTTCGTCGATTTTAAGAATAGCACTTAGCCATTTATGTTAACTGTCGCCGCTGAAATAAGGAAACAGTGATGTCATTTAATGCTATTTAAAATGAATACATGCTTGTTTCGCCGGGATTCTTTTACCTCTTAAAGTCAAGCTATTCAAGATGCATCTCAGATAACTAAACTATTTATCCTTATGATGTAGTTTTATCAGAGGACATTTCAGTAAAATATCAAATTTTTTCCTGCAATCTGGCATTTTGCAATGATATCGCTGCAACCCTAATTAATCTCCAAAAACAGTTACATGTTCACTGTAACAGTATGAATAGGATAAAGTAGAATAAATTTCTTTAATATAAGAATCGATATTATTTGATAGATTCTCGCCGAGTCAAAGTAATAAGATATAATAGCTTTATGTTAGCATGTAGTGAAAAATATTTTTTTGATCTATTATTACTATTTACTTTTTCATGGCAACCGCTGTAGCGAAAATTCTTCATACAACATAAAAGATTTCTAGCAAACAACACAGGAAATACTTGCAATTTTCAAATGATGAAATCATCTATGGTTTTTAAGTCTAAAAAGAGCTAAAGATAAATTGTATGGATGCTAGAAGAATCTAGAAAATATCTATTTAGCTTGAGTTATTAAAACGAAAATATCTCTGAGCTAAATCAAAGATGACTAAAATTCATCTCAACACCACATCATTAATATGGTATTCAAGCAGTTTTATTGAAAAAGAGACGGCTAAAATTTTTTTTGATATTTCGCTTCTAATGAAATTAAGTTAGTGTGTAACTTTGATAGCTTGAATATGGGATTCAATTCATTTATCGATAACAAGATGAAATTATTAGAGTGATATTTTCTATTCAGTGAATACCGAACAATAGCAGGAGAGTATATCTAACCTCTTTATAGAGATCAGTTAACCTATGATAAGCTTATAGCATAAAAACTTTATGCGTTATGGAATTTCAGGCATGCAGAAACATTTAGAAAGGGGCAAAGAAATTGCTGCTGATTTTCCCTATTCTATTTTATTGCAGAGAACAAAATTCTCACTTTTACAAAGCGGATTAGCTTGATTATTTAGTAAAAGTGGTAAGCCGAATATTTATGCAAAACCGTTTAAACTTATCGATATAATAACACTAAAAAACGATAAAATTATCCAGTGCAACCGAATGGCATTATTAGAGTTGATACAGAAATACATTTATAGACGGGACATGTCAGCAAATTGCTAGATAGCATTGTTAATACAATTAGGATATAATAATTATAGCGATAGCTAGGTTATCACCATATTTAATTATCTTATTCAGGAGGCAATACAGAAAAATCTATACACCTCATCACCAAAATAGAAAAACAATCAAATAAGATGAGAAAGTATTTATGATATTGTTCAAAGTATACGGCAAGAAAGTATGCAAAAATGAAAAATTAAAAAAAACAACCTTCCATAAAAATAATGCACTAATTTCTTGAGAAAGGTGTTGAAAAGAGATAGTCAAACTATTAACTAGTCTCACTGATACTAAAATAAGCAACTCCTGCTTAAAGATTGAAAATAACAGAACGAAAAAGTTAACCTAAATTGTCTTAAGGAGAGCCTTTCACAAGAAAGTAGCCAAATAATCCTATTTACCGTAAAAAGGTTTGGACTAATATTACGCTAAAAAATAGGAAAAAATTCATCCTTTCCAACAGTAGAAAAACAGCAGTCCAAAAAATCAGTTACTAAACCCAAACAGATAATAAATATTAAAATACCTAAAACCTCAATACCGCCTAAAAAACGATTGCCATTAGATGAAGCAATTTTACATATTAGCACGTTTTGGCTTTATCTTTTTTTTAATGGCAAGTTGCACTTCATGAAAATTGGCATTCAGTGGGATTATGGGAAATAGTTGAAGGAAAGGGTTTCCGATAGCATGAAGACGCTTAAGATCATATTTAGTGAATATTGGGCATCACAATACTGATTATCTCGTATTTATATCTAGTTATACGCGTTTCGTTATGATAAATCCGAACCAGCTAGATGGAGAGATTACTTAAGCTGATCTGGATAATAATCAACAACATCTATCCGGCGAAATAGATAATGCCACTCTTAATATACTTTTTTAAATTAGTCGATATTCTGAACGGTAAAGATATCAAAAGAATTAGCTATATCAAATATTTCTTCTAAATTATAGGTGCTAAGTTTTTTCTTCTCTTCTTAAGTAAAGATGTTCAAATTGACGAAATCTTGAAGGAAAGCAATGATTATTCCTGTATTATCTATCTTTAGTAGACTTATTGATTCCGCATTAATTCTCTCCTGTTTTAACGTAAGTGGTGGGAGACAGCCTACCCACCATGTATAGGTGGTATATCTCTTCGAGATGACACAAACCACCTGCGTTTTTCTGATAATAGATATTGAATAGAACTTTGCAAATATTGTTTTATCCACCTCACCAAATTATCAGGTAGTATGCCTATCTTTCTGTACCCATCAAGCATAGGTACGAGTAAAAACTTGCGATGCTTGCACTAAATTTATAATTTATTTTAATATCATATTCCTTACAAGTAAACTTCTTATTTCAGTCATGAATAAACCAATAAAATCTATCATTTTTAAAATCAACAGCATGAGAAGTAGCAAATATTTTATAGCTTTTCCAATATTTCTAAATATTATTACTACATTTAAAAGTTTCTTAGTTACTTTGATTTTAAGGTAACTTTTTCTGTAGTATCAGCATTTGATCCTATAAATTTTTACTTATTGTCAAAATCATAAAACGGCTTTAACGGTTTTTGATGTAGTAACCAGAATTTTATCATCTCTATTCGTGGCACTATATTTAACTGTATGAAACCACGTTAACTTAGCTGAAACAACGTGGATAGCAAAAATAATCTGTGAACCATCGCAATGAATAGCATCTGGCATTTAGCAATGTAACATCTATCCTTGAAAGGTTTTAAAGATCAGGGAAATGGCCAACCACTTGAAAGTGATTGGTAAAACTCCAATTTTTCATGCAGAAAAATTACTGTTGTATTGTTGGTAAGTTGAGAACTGAAGACGATTTTCTCTTTCGAGGCTTGCAATATGATCAGTGGTAATCGTATTAGTTTCCCAGTTTAGTTATATTGATAATGCCATAATTATTTAATTATGTTAACAAAGGTTATTATTTTTTTGCATATCAATTTGTAGCTACGTCTGCATTTAAATTATTGTAGTTTCAAACAATCTTTTCGGTTAAATAATTCAGTAAACTAAAAAAACCCTATGCCATATAGTCTACTCAGATGTACCAATTTAATGGGCTGATATAATTATTAATATTTTAAATATAAATCTCTTTACAAGAAAAACCATCTGATCGTCGTCCGTTTTATTAGACGACGGTAACTAATTTTATGTTCGTTAGCAACAGTTTCTCAACATTTAGCTTTATCTAAGAAAATGATGGACTGCTTATTAATAATTATCTCAAAAAAAACGGCTAACATGCTCTAGATTAAACTATTCAAGAATCTCATCACTCATATTACCCTGTTGATCTCTAACGATTAAGACCGTAACTTGTTCTTTCTTTTTATCTCATTCTCTCCCGTATATTCTACCTTTTCTATGTGGAATATAAATCTTTCCTTTGAAAGATTTAGAAAAAATTTCGTGAACTTCAATAATACTACTTAGTCATTTAAATTACCTGCCTCACTAAAATAATAAGCAGTGACGTAATCTAGACTTTGTTTTCAAATGAATGCTTCTTGTTTTTCTGATTCTCGTAAAGTTAAGCTATTTAACATACATCACAGATAACTAAACCATTTAGCCTTGTGATGTAGTTTCGTCAGTAGACTTCCAATAAGATTGTTAAATATTTTCCTGAAATTGAGGAATTTTGCAACAATATCGCTATAATCCTAATGAATATCTCCAGCGGGAAAAAATGTTCAATGTGATAATATGGATAGGATAAAGTAGTATAAATTGTTTCAATCCATTAATCAACATCATCTGACAGATTGTAGCTTAACTAAGGAATGAAATGTAACTTTATCTTGGTATATAGTGAGGAAAGAATCTCTCTGATCTGTATAACTGTTTGCTTTTCTAGATCAACCTTTATAAGGAAAATCCTTTATACAGTATAAGGGATTTCTATCATTAATCTTTCTTAATATAGGCTGATGATCAGAGTCATATTTTCCATCGTTTGCTGACAAGACAACTATTGCCCGCTCAGGAAGTGTCTAGTCGTTTTTTTTTTTTGCAAAAACGTTTCTCTAGGTCGCCGACCTTCTGGAAGTCGCAGTCCCATATGCAAATTCCTTAACACCGTTATCTCGATCTGCCCTGAATTGATGTTTGCAAAGACCAGAAGAGGGATTTTCGTGAAATGAAGCAAAGGAAGAAGGCATGAAGCTATAGCATAAAGCGTTAAAAGTTAGGAGTCTACTTATCTACATTTAGACATAAATCTTTTTTGCAAATACCAAACAAAATTTTACTACATTATCTTTTTGTAGTAGGTCTATTATAGATATCGCTCTACTCGATCGGTTTTTCGTATTTAGAAGGCTAAGACCGCGCTAATGTTCAACGATTTTTACGTGATCTTAACCGAATATAATACATGATTATCCATCTGGTACTTACAGATAATGGCGAAAAAAATTACAAATCGCCTTTTGGTCTGCAAAAATATTTAGTCACTGAAAAATAGGAATTCAACTGCTTTCTGTCCATAGATTAGTATAAAACACCGACTTAGTCTGTTAATGTATTCTCAAAGGAAAATGATATAATCGAGCGATTTAATGAGCATATTGAAGATGGACTGCAAAGCTATTATTTTAATTCTGCTCAAAAACTTTCAGATCACTCTGCATTGATATGGTTAACTGTATAATGAAGAATTACTTCAATTAATATTAGATATTAAAACTCGATTGCGGTCTAGAAAAGATTGATTCAGAGTTAAAACTGAATCACTTAAAATTCCATGTTTTCTTCCAGAAAATCATAACTAATAAATAACGGAAAATATTAATAGAAAAAATAAAATTCTAAGAAATAATTGTCAAATTAACCTTAACTAACTATTTTCTGATAAAAATCTTATGTCTGTTGTAAAAAGTTATCAACAAGTGTTACCTAAAGCATTATTAGCCACTAACTAATAAAAACTTATACAAGTTTAATAAACATTAATCAAAGTAACTATTACTCATTAATCGTGATATTTAATTATATTCAGTAAACCCTTATAAAGGTTAATAAATTTATCTTCATAATTATCGTAATATCTTAAAAATTAGTAATAGAAAATTTTATAAAATTAGTGTCTTGCTTTCCTAAATTAGTAATTACGTTGAGTTATGTTCATTTATGGTGATTGGTTTTTTGAGATAGTTCCGGAGATCTCCTGCTGATTGATTTTATAGATCATTTCAATAACAAAGAGATAATATCTCATAAAAAATTTACCCTAAAGGTATTCGCGAAACAAAATATTATTGCAATCCCTTCTATGAACACATTCGTAATACTACTAGAAATCTGATAGCACCGATGTTGATATGCTGGAGCCTTCAATATACCATGGCTGAAATAAGATGATACTGAGCGCCGCTTTCTTGAGATAGTCGGCGATCAAGTCGACTATAACGTTTATTTGTCATCGCGAACCTATAAACAAGTGTTGGCGATGTTGAGATTAAAGTGCTTAAGGTCAATGACCTTGACATCACTGCGCATGGACATAAGAAAGTAGTTACGGTCGAAAATGCTTATAGAATGTTAGAAGCAAATTAGACCGAACTTCTGAATGACCACGTGAGCGCGTGATTTAACTGAATCTACAGAATTGCTACTGTAGAGATGCACCATTAGTTTTTAAAACGCAATAGCAAAGATATTTCCAGATATGTAGTACCAATGTTATTGAGTATACAAAATAGCTAATATCCTGCTTTCAATCCCTAAAATATGTAACCGAAGTAAAAGTGATCTGCTGGAGTCCTGGCTATCAAATACTCACCGATTGCGTTAATAAAGCCATTGATCTTTTATTAAGAAAGATTTTTAGTAAAGTGTATTCTTCAGCAATTAATAATTTAGAGAAAGATACCTGGCATTCTTCGGCTTCCCGTCATCGCAATTGTATCAATTAAGAACGATGAAGACGATTGAATTGATTTTTTCGATAATAATAGCTAAAGAATCCTATGCACGAATTACTATGGTTTGAAAAAACTCTTTCAATGGCATTTTAATTTGCTTCTGTCTGTTTAAAAAAAAGGAAACATCTCAGGGAGTTAACCAGTAACTCTGGGTGGTAAACAATCTTTAATTTAAGGATGGAGAACAGATTTATGAAGAATCAGAGGAAAGTTTGACCAGTCATAGATGAATTTAATATTAACTCTCCCTAAAGAGTTAATGATTTAAATACTGTATTAACTATAAATCAGAATGATAATGCTTTCCAGCTAATCTTGTCAAAACAGCTAGAAAAACTTAATTATAGTTAAGTCAACCAATAAGAATAAATTTTCAAGAATGTGGATAGTTATTAACAATATACTTAACCATGTTGTAAAAACTAATTATTGGCGGCGAATTAATAATAAAATACTAAATACAAGAAATAGTATACTGGGTAACATTGCTGCTATCAGTGGAGGAACACCATAGACTAAACTTATATTACCAAAACCCTCATTAAGCAAATAAAAAATAAATCCTCCTGAAATACCGATTAATACCCTTACTCCCATTACTGCACTTCGCAGCGGCCCAAAAATAAATAACAGCGCCATTAACATCATAACAGTAACAGAAAGCGGTGATAGAATTTTCTTCCACATACTTAATTGATAGACTGACGCTTCTTGACCACTCTCCTTAAGATATTTAACGTATTTATATAAGCCTCTTATTGCTAACGAATTAGGATCCAGAAAAACCATCTCTAATTTTTCTGGGTTTAGATTAGTTTTCCAATCCATAAATAAATTCTGTGAACCGCTAATTTCTTTTCCGTTATTAATCAATGACTTATATACATGTGACAATTGCCAATGCTGAGTATTAGCATTATAGCGACCTGAAACTGCAAAAATGATCCCTTGCAGTTTTTTCTGTGAATCAAATTGATAGATGGAAATTTCTTTTATTTTATTTTTATCAATAATACGCTGAATATGAATAAAATTATTATCATCTTTAGCCCATAATCCACGATCTGTCACCATTAATGATCGACCAATAATTTTTTCAGCCCGATAGTTACGTGCCCACTGTTCTGCTGAAGGTGCAACTAATTCACCAATAATCATTACTAAAATCACTAAAGGAATTATTGTCTTCATTACTGACATTGCAACCTGTAAGCGAGAAAAAGCAGCCGTCTGCATCACCACTAATTCACTACTGGTTGCCAGGGTTCCTAAGCCAAGTAATGGGCCTAACAGGGCAACCATTGGAAAAAATACTTCAATATCTCTTGGAACGGTTAATAAAGTAAAAATCCCTGCACTCCAGGTAGTATAGTCACCATCACCGACTTTTCTTAATTGCTCAACAAATTTAATAATGCCTGATAATGAAACCAATATAAAAAGGGTCATTAGAATTGAAGAGAGAATAGTACGCCCAATATATTTATCCAATATACTAAACATCAGGTGATTCCTTTATAGAACTTAGCACGTAGTTGACGCATCGAAACAGTATCCAAAATATTTAATATGATCGCTAGTAGCAGAAAAGCTAGATTAACTATCCACATTGTTATCTTGGGATCAATTTCACCTTTTTCTGAATTAGAGTGCAGTGTACTTTGTAATAGAAAGAAAATTAAATAAAGCAACATTGCTGGTAAAATACTTAAGACTCGTCCATGCCTTGGATTAACTTCACTTAATGGCACAACCATCAAAGTCATAATAAGTGACGAAATAACTAATGTTAAACGCCAGTGAAATTCCGCTTTTGATTTAGTATCTGTGCCCAACCACAATTCTAACATATCCTTTTTCTCGATTTTGTTACCTGTAACCGTCATTTTTTTATGGTTGATTACCGCTTGATAATCTTTAAAATCCGTTATGCGAAAATCACGTAATAACGCTGTACCTTCATAGCGGATTCCTTTATCTAATATAATAATTTGATTACCGTTTTGATCCTCTCGGATACCTCCACTTTCTGCAATTACCACGAAAGGACGTTGGTTATTAGTTGGATGTAATTGTGCCATAAAAACGTCAGCAAAATTTTTGCCTTTTACATCACTAATATAAAGAACAAGATATTGATCTTTAATGCTTTTAAATTGTCCCTCAATCATACTGGCTAAACTAGGATTTGCTTTTGCATCCGCTAATGTTTGCTCTTGAGATTTTGCCGACCAAGGTAACATCCAGGCTACATTTACTGCCGCAATCAAAGCGATAAATAATGCTAGAATTAAAGCCGCCATCACTAATACCCATCTGCCTAAGCCACAGGCATACATGATAGTAATTTCACTATCAATATAGAATTTACTATAGGTCATTAATAGTGCAAGAAACAGACTTAATGGTAAAATTAATTGTACTATTTCGGGAATTCCAAGCCATAGAAGAGGAAGGATCAAATCAGAAGGAATATTTCCCTGAACCGCTGAACTTAATATATTGATTGTTTTTTGACTAAGAAAAATTAAAATCAAAATAAAAAGTATTGCAACTTGTCTTTTTAGCGTTTCTTTAACTAAGTATTGAATTATAATCACATTATTTTCACCTATTAAAATTTATTTTTATAAAAAAATAGTTAACTTCGTTGTTATAATTACAATTATGTATAATATTTTAGTTTTCTTAATGGTTACAATGTATCATTATGATGAATGCAGCATTAATTATTCAAATGTAAACAGAATATTATTAATCGTTACCTATTTAATATTCGTAAACCATTCAGTTAATTTAACATAAAGCAGCTATTTCAACTAAGATGGATTTATGCTGTTCGTTAACTTTACCAATAGTATTAATTTTTGTCTTTAAGATTTAGGAGAATACATGGAGTTTAGTGTAAAAAACAGTAGCCTAGAAAAACAGCGTAGTGCTTGTATTATTGTTGGGGTATTTGAACCTTGCAGCTTATCCCCTATAACTAAACAACTTGATATGATTAGTGATGGTTATATCAGTGCCTTATTACGCCACGGAGAACTGGAAGGTAAAGTCGGCCAAATGCTATTACTTCACCATGTTCCTAATATATTATCTGAACGTATTCTATTAGTTGGATGCGGTAAAGAATGTGAACTCGATGAGCGTCAATATAAACAGATTTTTCAAAAAATAATTAATACTTTAAATGAAACTGGGTCAATGGAAGCCATCAGTTTTCTAACTGAGTTGCATGTAAAAAGCCGAAATAATTATTGGAAAGTTCGACAAGCAGTCGAAACCATAAAAGAAACATTATATATTTTTAATAAACTTAAAAGTAACAAGAACGAGCCACGACGGCTATTACGTAAAATTGTCTTTAATGTCCCAACCCGACATGATTTACCTAATGGCGAGCGGGCTATTCAGCATGGTCTTGGTGTCGCGCTTGGAATAAAATCAGCCAAAGATATGGCTAATATGCCGCCAAATATTTGCAATGCTGCCTATTTAGCTTCACAAGCCCGTCAATTAGCCAATAATTACGAAAATCTAACTACAAAAGTAATTGGCGAAGAACAGATGAAAGAATTAGCGATGAACGCCTATTTAGCCGTTGGCCAAGGCTCACAAAACGAATCGATAATGTCGATTATGGAATATAAAGGAAATGATGATCCAACAGTTAAACCGATTGTGTTTATTGGTAAAGGATTAACTTTTGACTCTGGCGGAATTTCTATTAAGCCATCCGATAGGATGGATGAAATGAAATATGACATGTGTGGAGCTGCAACTGTTTATGGTGTTATGCGATTTGTTGCTGAACTAAAATTGCCGATTAACATTATCGCTGTATTAGCTGGTTGTGAAAATATGCCGAGTGGCAAAGCTTATCGCCCTGGTGATATTTTAACCACCATGTCAGGGCAAACAGTAGAAATCCTTAATACCGATGCAGAAGGAAGATTGGTTCTTTGTGATACACTAACTTATATAGAACGTTTTGATCCTGATGTAGTAATTGATGTTGCAACTTTAACCGGAGCTTGTATTATTGCACTTGGTAATCACTATAGTGGATTGATGTCAAATCATAATCCCTTAGCACATGAATTATTAAATGCTGCTAAGCAAACAGGTGATAAAGTATGGCGTTTACCTCTAGATAAAGAAATATCTGAACAATTAGAGTCAAATTTTGCTGATCTTGCTAATATAGCAGGTCGCGCAGGTGGTGCAATCACTGCTGGCTGTTTCCTAGAACGTTTTGCTACTAAATATCACTGGGCACATTTAGATATTGCAGGAACAGCTTGGAAATCAGGAAAAACAAAAGGAGCAACAGGCCGTCCGGTCGCATTACTTGCTCAATTTTTGTTAAATCGTGTCTATATAAACTGTGACGAATAA
This sequence comes from Arsenophonus sp., assembly GCA_046530735.1. Classification (GTDB taxonomy): domain Bacteria; phylum Pseudomonadota; class Gammaproteobacteria; order Enterobacterales; family Enterobacteriaceae; genus Arsenophonus. Next base: position 139,610 of record JBHEQV010000002.1, on the reverse strand, counting down.
TAATACCAGTAAATTTATAATAGATCTTTATAAGCAATACCATTTTTCTATAAAAAATGCGATGAAAAAAGTAACTTTCTATTTAATAACACAGCTATTCTCACAAAAAGAACTTGAAAGTCATGAATGGCTAGCTTGTCAGCTAGCAGCAAAAAATTGGCGGATAGGTAAACGTATTTTAATTGCTTGCGAGCATAAAATACAAGCCAAAAAATTGGATAAAATACTTTGGCAAAGAGAACCATATCAATTTACCCCGCATAATTTAGCCGGTGAAGGTCCACCCTATGGCGCGCCTGTTGAACTTTGTTGGCCAACAAAACAGAATATCTCGATGAGAGATATATTGATAAATCTACAATCAACTTTTGTAAACTTTTCTACACACTTCCATGAAGTGATAGACTTTGTACCTATAGATGAACATTTGAAACAGTTAGCACGTGAACGATACAAAACTTATCACAATATGGGTTTTAATTTAATAATGGCATATCAGCACTTAATAAATAACGAAGCAAGATGGAAAAAAAACCCGTAAATCAAACTCAGTCTGAGCCATCACTAGACAAAACTTATCAACCAACTGCAATTGAACAACTTTTATATGCACACTGGGAAAAAAATGGTTATTTTGTACCACATAGTGATAAGAGCAAACAGTGTTTTTGTATTGTGATTCCGCCGCCTAATATCACGGGCAATCTCCATATGGGGCATGCTTTTCAGCAAACTATAATGGATACGTTAATCCGTTACCAGCGGATGCAAGGGAAAAATACCCTTTGGCAAACTGGTACAGATCACGCTGGGATTGCCACTCAGATGATTATTGAGCATAAAATTGCTGCAGAAGAGAATAAAACTCGTAATGACTATGGCAGAGAAGCATTTATTGAAAAAATTTGGGAATGGAAAAACGAGTCTGGGGGTAATATTTCGCAACAAATGCGACGACTAGGTGATTCTGTTGATTGGCGACGTGAACGCTTTACTATGGATGAAGGTTTTTCTAAAGCAGTAAAAGAAGCATTCATTCGACTTTATCAAGATGATCTTATTTATCGCGGTAAACGATTAGTTAATTGGGATCCAAAGCTACATACTGCTATTTCCGATTTAGAAGTTAAAAATCAAGAAGTCAACGGTTTTATGTGGCATTTACGTTATCCACTTGCTAATGGTGTAAAAACCGTAGCAGGCCAAGATTATTTAGTTATTGCCACTACTCGACCAGAAACTATGCTTGGTGATACAGGTGTAGCAGTTAATCCTGCTGATCCGCGCTATAAGGATTTAATCGGCAAACAAATTTTACTGCCATTGGTTAACCGTCGTATTCCTATCATCGGTGATGAACGCGCTGATATGAAAAAAGGTACTGGCTGTGTGAAGATTACACCAGCTCAGGATTTTAATGACTATGAAGTGGGAAAAAATCACCAGTTACCGATGATTAATATTTTCGATTTCAATGGACATATCCGCCAACAAGCTGAAGTATTTGACAGCGAAGGTAACCCTAGTACTATTTATACCACGACAATAATTCCTGCACCCTATAAGGGAATGGAGCGTTTTGCTGCTCGTAAAGCGATTGTCAGCGAATTAGAAAAACTAGGATTTTTAATCGCCATAAAACCGCATAAACTTACCATTCCTTATGGTGATCGTAGTGGTGTTATTATTGAACCTATGCTGACGGATCAATGGTATATTCGTATTCTGCCATTAGCAGAACAAGCTATCGCAGCAGTAAAAGATGGTCGTATACAGTTTATTCCTAAACAGTATGAGAATATGTATTTTTCCTTGATGAAGAATATTCAAGATTGGTGTATTTCACGCCAATTATGGTGGGGACATAGAATACCAGCCTGGTATGATGAATCTGGTAATATCTATGTTGGACATAACGAAAAAGAAGTCCGTCGAGAAAACAATATTAGTGTTGATATTAGCCTACATCAGGATCAAGATGTATTAGATACTTGGTTCTCTTCTGCTCTGTGGACATTTTCAACATTAGGTTGGCCAGAAAACAGCGAGGCGTTAAAAACTTTCCATCCAACAGACGTGTTGGTTACTGGCTTTGATATTATCTTTTTCTGGATATCCCGCATGATCATGTTGACGATGTATTTCATTAAAGATGAAAATGGCCAAGGGCAAATTCCTTTTAAAATCGTCTATATTACAGGTCTAATACGTGATGAAGAAGGGAAAAAAATGTCGAAATCCAAAGGCAATGTCATTGATCCGCTAGATATAATTGATGGTATCTCGCTGGAAGATTTAATAATAAAACGTACTAGCAATATGATGCAACCTCAATTAGCCAGAAAAATTTCTAAACGTACCCATAAAGAATATCCACATGGCATTAAAGCACATGGTACAGACGCTTTACGCTTTACGCTCACAGCGTTAGCATCTACTGGGAGAGAGATCAATTGGGATATGAAACGCCTTATTGGCTATCGCAATTTTTGTAATAAACTTTGGAACGCCAGTCGTTATGTATTGATGAATACTGAAGGACAAGATTGTGGTCAGCATGGTGGGGAAATAACTTTTTTGTTGGCTGATCGCTGGATCATGGCAGAATTTAACCAAACTGTAAAATTATACCGTGAAGCGCTTGATAGTTATCGATTTGATATCGCTAGCAATATTTTGTATAAATTTACCTGGAACCAATTCTGTAATTGGTATTTAGAACTATCTAAGCAGTCCTTTCATAAAGGAAAAGAGCCAGAAATTCGGGCAACACGTTATACCTTGATTGAAATACTGGAAAGCTTATTACGGCTGGCACATCCTATTATTCCATTTATTACCGAGACGATCTGGCAACGGGTGAAAATAGTTAAGGGAATCAATATTCAACAAGACACTATCATGTTACAACCTTTTCCAATCTTTAAACCAGAAAAAATTGATGAAGAAGCACATTCTGATCTAGAATGGATAAAAGAACTTATTATTGCCATACGTAACATTCGAGCAGAAATAAATATCTTACCCGGTAAGCCATTAGATCTGCTGCTGCGTAATGCTAATTACGCAACAAAACGGCGTATTACAGAAAATCTAAATTTTATTAAAGCAATAGGCCGTCTTAATTCTATTACTATTTTAAATAAACATCTATCAACACCACTTGCTGCATCTAAACTGATAGATGGTGCTGAAGTATTGATCCCAATAACGTCTTTAATCAATAAAGACACTGAATTAAGGCGGATAGATAAAGAGCTGAATAAATTAACTAAAAAAATAGCGGATATTGAAAACAAATTAGCTAACGATAGCTTTGTTAGCCGAGCATCTCCCTTTTCCGTTAAAAAGGAGCGTAAGAGACTAGCAGGATATTTGGCAACAAAACAAAAACTGACTAATCAAAAAGTAACTATTAGCTCTCCTTAAATAAGAAACAACACTGTGATACACTTATTATATAGAAATATTGTTAAATAACAACCTTACTCTAACTAGCATACCATCTCATCTTAATAGGTATATCAGCTCATTATAATCTCTATTTTTTCTATTCTAATAATTTAATTTTAGTGTAGAATAAATTCAGTTCAACATGCTTTTGTTCAATAGCAGAATAATTAGGATCTTTAAAGAAACTACCTATAAATGTCATAATTAATATAAATTTTTCAGTTAACATCATCAATTATACGACTTGCTTATCAATTAATACTATATCAATCACAGTATCTCCATAAACATTATAACACGTCAATATCATACTATCTTCAATTTCTAACTCTTAAACATCGTACACTTCATAAGCAAATTTAAATACCACTAATTACCACTTTTCTAATAACTTAAAGTCTTTGGCAAAAAAAATAATGTTCTATTTTATATAAAACATTCGGATCACTACCATATTCCAATAATTCTTTGATAATTAAATGCATTCCTACTCGCCGATCTGTGCCTTCTGCTTTTTCTCCAGTAAGAAATTTCTGTAAAAATTTGCTGTTCTGATAATATTTTTTAAAAATTATTACCTCTTCAACTAAAAACTATTGCTATATATTACAAAACACATTATGAATACTCCTATTCCTTGCTATATTTTAACATCCAAAAGAGTATTCTTCCTACTGATCTCCTAGTACTTTTTTATTAACTGTTTCGAGTTTTCTATCCTCCATCTACATTAATATAACAGTGAATTTTGCATCCCTTCATAGCCAACAAAGGAGAGGTGAGACTCATACTATTACAATAAAAAAAAATTATATTCAGATTGATTTAGATTTTTTATAATCGTGACTTTAATATAAGTTCAATATAAAAATAAACAAAAATTACTGATTTCTGTTTAATGAAAAGCAATTTCCTTAGGATTATTTAAGTGAAAATAAACAAAAAAGATTGATTAAAAATCAATTTTTGATGTAGTTAAAAATAAATAAACTATCAATTTAATTATTATAAAGTTACACTCTTTTCTGGAGCATGAAATTTCGAAAATACTATCGTATTCCTGCTGATTGATTTGATGAATTATTTCAATCACATAGAGATGATATACGATGAAAAATCTATACTACAACTATCAGTAAAACTAGATATTACCCATGAATCCCTTTCATGAACTTATTCGTAATGCTGCTAGGTAGATAATAGGAATCGCTTATTTATCTAAAGCACTTTATGATCTTATTCCTAAAATTAATAATGTGACAGACCGACTGAATTTTTATTACATCTCAAAAGAGAGCATATATCAATATATCCGATTCTCTGTCATCATTTTTTCGATACTAAAGTATTTCCACACCTTCTAGGTACAATTTATCTGGATTTTAATAAAACGGCTCAATGGCAAGCTGACAAGGCTGTATATAAGTGCATTGAGAGGATAATGGTTAATAATCATTCTTCCAGATAAATTCATAAGTTATAGTGGCTAGAGATAATCCACATCTTCTTCTTCGCTTAGAAGAAATATAAAGATAACTTGTCGATAGATCAGACAAATGCGGACAAGATGCCGATTTCTATAATCTGACAAAATACCTAGAAAATAATTATCCATATGTTATTCTGTATCGCCTAACTAAACTGCTTTTTACTGTTGATCATAGTTAAATAACTTTTCTAAAAATACGATGAAAATATCAACTTATGGAGCCATACTATCTATCAAGCAAATGCCTTTCCCCTGCAGCACTTTCTAAAATGGATCTTCACATGACTGCTGTTGTACTTATCTGAATATTTCTACCGCTATTTTACCATAACTCTAAAAGCAAAATCCTATAGTTCAGGTGGCTTTAGAACTAGAAAGAAACAGTTAACAACGCAGAATTATATTTCACATGACTATAACTAGAAATATATTATTTTTACTATTTCTTATTTTTTGACATTTTCAATAATAACTGCCCGCTACTTAAACCTCTGATTTCTTACACCTGAACACCCGACAGATTCATGCTGCAGTGGACACGGAAACAGGATATTGAAATTGGTATCTTCTATACCTTGTAGATTTATGATTGATAACTCAATCAATATCTGTATTTCATGTTTCCGTTAAAGGTGTCGGTTTGGAATATTAAACATGCTGTATGGCGTGAGTTTCCATTAAAAATAACGATCTAAGAAATCTGTCAAGTCGCTGTTATTCGGCTTCTGCGTTACAACTATGATTTGATAAATCCCACTTATCTTCCTGTTCTTGTGCACATATATATCCGCCTATAAAAAGCAGTATAAGCGCGTGCCCTGAAAAAGGCGCACAGTAATTGGACGTTACTAGAAAGTGCAATTTTATAAAAGATAAAATAAATGTAGCATAGTGTAAAATACCCTCTCAGGCGCTAAAACAGCTGCTATCTGCATTAAAATGTGATATTCCTGAGTGGAGAAAAGAGATTGCACATTATTACTATAACCACTTGACTATACAGTAATCGGAACGCAATAGCAGATCTCTTACGTTGATGTAGAAAGAGATAATCAGAGGATATATTAGGCATATTCAGAGAGTCATGTTAAGATGGTCAGTCATTATTGTTTCTTCTTTAATAGTAAACGAAGGCACACTATTACCGAAGATGTATTATATAAGTCACTGAAGATGACGTCTCATAAAAAATAAGAAAAAACAAAGTTCGCGTTCTAAATAAAAGGATTTCTATGCACAGATACGTGCAAATGCATTCTGTATGTATAGAGATTACTTTTATGAACGCTCAGGGTTTCCTAAGAAAATAATAAAAATTGTTATCAGAAAGAATGTATAAAATTGAAAATGACAATTATTAATCCAAACCTAGGTTTATCTATAAATTATTACTTTAGATCAAAAAAATACACATTTTAATGAATTTCACTTATAATAGATCTATAAAACGATCCTTTTTCTTAAAAGGAAAAAGGATCTTTTCCTCACTCTTTAAGAAAAGAGTGATTGAATTTATTAACCATAAATAACACTCGCCGATAAGGCAGCCGTTTAGCGTGCTATTTATAGCACGGCTTAGACTTCTCCGCAATGCAACGGTGCGCCTATAAAATTAGCTAGCACGGTTACAGATAAATTATAAAAGGGATCACAGTAATATCTGATTTCTCGAATATCTCTAGGGTAGATTTTTCATGGCATATTATTCCTCTGTTGTTAACATTATTTATGAAATTAATCAACAAAGATATAATATCATCTTTGAAGCTACATATACCAGAAATGAATATAATTCAAGAACCTATTGTTAGAAAACAATAACCCTTTCAATGGTATTGAAGATACTCTAGTTTGCCTAGAAAAGTGGGAGAACAGACTCAGGGAATTTAAGTTTCTGACCATGTAGGTAAATAATGTTTAATTTAAGAATAGAAAATAGATTTAAAAAACATAAGAGTGGAACCTATCTCCTAACGTAACCATATACAAAACTTGCTAATAACTAAGTATCAATCTCTAATTGCACAATCAGATATTACTACAATCAGTATTGGGTAGTAAAATTCCATTGCAATAGATAAAATGGTGCTTTAAAAGCAGACTATGAATTTAATAAAAACCATATTGTCTTCTAGAAGAAGACAATTAATATATAGTATCTACAACAATCTAATAAAAATTATAAAAAATCCATCTATTACTTCAAACATGCCGCAAAACATGGGTATGCTAAAGCTCAGGATCCTTTCGGTGTTCACTATACAAAGTATATAGTGCTAAAAGCTAATAAAACATAGATTAGGTTAGATCAGAATCTTATATATTGTAATAAAGAAAGTTATAAACTTTATTATAAAATCAGTAATTTTTCTCTGATAAAGAGATTAGGAAAGTAAAGATCATTAGCAGAACGCTAAATTAAAAATAAACCCATTTAAATTAATTAAAATTTAATTAAATTAAAACTAGATAAAATCCATTATATATTAATATAATATTATATATATCAAAAAATAAATATGACTATATTTTGCTTAATTTTATACAGTTTTTCCTGTTATTTAACAGCAAAAATTAATTGTAATTTATAATTCTCCTACTTTTCTTTCCTGGTTGCTCCCGGATATATTTTTTGTTACACTTCGTAATAAATTATCACTGGCTATATTAATTTTGGCTTGAAATGGTGGAAATGATAGCGTAATCCCATGTTGCGCAAAGCCAAGTAATATATTTTGATGAACTTCATGACGGGCTGGCATTCTATGCCCCATTTCTGCAGCATAGATACGTAATTCAAAGATTTGAATACCTTGTTGTAAATCAACAAGATATACTTCTGGTGCCGGATTAATTAAAATCATCGGCGTTTGCTTAGCAGCATTTAGCAATATCTGACTAATTTTGGAACTATCTATATCAGCAGGTGCAGGGATGGTTAAAACAATACGAGTAATAGTATCAGATAACGACCAGTTAATAAATTGCTCGGTAATAAAGGCTTTATTAGGAATAATAATTTCTTTGTGATCCCAATCTGTTAAAGTTGTTGCTCTTGTGTTAATTTTTGTAATACTTCCCGTTAAGTCACGAATAGTAACGGTATCGCCAATACGAATTGGTTTTTCAAATAAAATCATTAAACCAGAAATGATATTAGCAAAAATTTCCTGTAGCCCAAAACCCAATCCAACACCCATCGCAGCAATTAACCATTGTAATTTTGACCACTCAATTCCAAGCATGGAAAATCCGACTAAACTACCTATAAGCGCAATAGTATATTTAGTCAACGTTGTGATTGCATAACCTGTTCCAGGTGTTAAATCAAGGTGTTGTAACAGGGCGAGTTCCAATAATGCTGGAAAATTTCTAATTAGTTGTGCAGTAATTATAATAATGAGAATAGTAATAAAAAGCGAACTTAGTGTGATCGATTGAATGGTATCTACACCATTGACTGTAGTAGTGACATTCCAAAGCCGGATATTTTCCAGAAAAGAGAACGCTGAATGTAACTCAGACCAAATTAAAATCAGTGAGACTAACGCTATCATGGTAAGAATAGAGCGCACAAGGCCCAAAGATTTTGCACTTATTGCATCTAAGTCAATTGTACTTTCTTCGATATCAACTAAACCTTCGCTACTACTATTAATATTACTATTATTATCACCTTCATCTTTTGCCCGTTGAGCAAGAATGTCAGCACGACGCTGCTTTGCTCTTTCAAAAGCAATTTTACGTCGTTGGATAGACATCCAACGACGTATAATATGATAAATAATCAATAAAAAAAACCAGATTGCGACAGAAGTTTCCAGCCTGGCTAAAAGTTCTTGAGATGTTGAAAGGTAGCCCAATAGTGCAGCAACCGCAGAAAAAATTGGTGCTATAATAAGTAATAACCATAATATATTGCTAATTGCATTCTCACCTGAGCCATGACGATCTAGATAAAGCGGTACACCTACTCGTTTGAGATTATGTGTAATCAAACTTAGTGCAATACAGAGTAATAAAAAGCATATCCTCCCTAAGCTTGGGGCAAATTCACGATCATTATAATATTCAAATGTAATCAAGGCCATCATTAATGGTACTATAACAAAAATTAATAATTGATAGTAACGCATCGCCCTTTTTACATTTTCTTCTAACCAACCAAAATGGGAAATAAACAATCCATTTGGCAGCGCAAAAGTAGCACTAATCATAAAAACCCATAAAACCGGTGTTGTCGCTCTCACTCCAGAGCCAATAGCAGTTGCCATTTGGAATTGCCATGCGCTTTGTAGACCATAACCAATCGCTGACCATAAAATAGGTAAAGGAAGTGCGATCAGAATCGACCAAAATACGGTTCGTAAGGTTAGAACAAAACGATCTTGAGTTACTTTACCAATTTGTGTACTAGAACGAAGAAGAAAATTATTATAATGCTTATGTGTGCTAATACTAAAAATAACGATAGAAACACCAGTGAGTAAGTATAGCAAACTATCCTGACTGGCAAAGATAACTCTAATTGCGCCACTGAGTTGAGATAAAGTATCTAATGATAGTAAGCGAGTTAGATCTTTTACTATTGTAATTGGATAGTTAAGATTTATAGGATCGGTATCCGCGATCCAGAACATATAACGATGGGTCGCATCTTTGATATCTGTTAATACATCAGTTAACTGGGTTGCCGCAACGTAGAGCTTAGTTAATTCCAATATTTCACTGTCATAACCAGAAATTATTGAACTTAATAATTCTTTCCGAGTTTCTATAAGTGAATCATAAATTTGCGTTTGTTCTAACGTCAAATTTTTTATTTCGTCTTGCTTTTCCTCGCTCTCTTTATTATTAAAATCAAGATTTTCTAACATATCTTGATACTTAAGGCGATCAATCCGTTTGTTGATAATTTCTCTATCAATTTGCTGATTTTTAGGAATTTCTGGTAAATGGTATAACTGTGCACGTAATGCTTCACCCAAAGTAGTTGAACCGCTTAACCATTGAGCCTGTTCACGAATTGTCCAAAGCGCTTGACGAACGGTTAATATATCACTAGAAGTACGACGTTGCCTTTGTTCAATATCATTTATTCTGTATGCTTGTTCATTAAGTCTTTGTGATAATTTATGATTTAGTTGCAATTGTGCTGTTAAAAATTTAGGAAGTTCTCCTCCTTGGGAGGCTAACATTTCAGTGTGTTTAAGCGCCAGTTGTGCTTTTTGTTGGCGCTGAAAGTTTAGATGATTTCTCAGTTGTTGAAGCTCTTGATCGATTTGCTGATAACGTTTTTTAAAAATATCAATGCGTAAACGAGCAATTTCTTGGCGATTATTGGCTGAAAGCTGTGCTATTTCAAGTTCATTTGTTTTTGCTTTTCTTGCTATAACTTCTGTTTGTGCTAAGTTATATTGTGCTTCAGCTAAAGGAGAAACTGGAACATGCAGCGATTCTAGTCTTATGGTAGAGTCAGAAAGCAGGCGGCGAGCCTCTAACAATTGTTGAGGTAACGTTACAAGAGAATCGCTGATTTCACGATTTCTATCTTGTTCTTGTTGAATTTGTCTGCTTTGCTCAAGCAATTGGCTACTAGCCTGAACAATACGTTGTTCGAGTTCGAGGATACTTATATTGGTTGGTATAGTAACAATCTTATTGCTTTCAATAATAAATTGTTGTTGTAATTCTTTTATTATTTTAGGGAAATCATCAATTGCTTTTTGATAAGCACGGGTTTTTTTCTCTGATTCTTTCGCCTCTGACAACCAATTTAGGCCAACTTGTAATGCCTGAATAATCTCTGAATTTTTTAAATTTTTATTTACCTCAAGTTGTTTAATCTCTTTTTTAATTTGTGTTTCATCAAGATTAATTGCTGAGAATGTAGGTATCGTGATGAATAAGAGAGTAAATAGAATGCCAATTCTCAGGCGCACAATATGATTCCTCAAATAAAATTATTCAGATCTATCAATTAAATTTTGTATATTTGTCTCTTCCTCAGTATTTGAATAAAATGATTCTGCTAATAATTCTCCTACTCGAGTGACAGACCCTACCTTTAGAGCAGAATTAAGTTTAATATAGTTTGATTTAAACAAATTGATAACGGTTGAACCCAGTTTGAATTTTCCCATTTCTTCACCTTTTTTCAAGTAAACTGAACCTGTCTTATCTTTTTCTGGATAAATCCAGTGTTTGATAATTCCTTCCCGTTGATTATTAACGCAGCCAGACCAACTAGTATCGATGCTGCCAACAATTATTGCACCTATTAGAATTTGTGCTATCATTCCAAACGACGTTTCAAAAATACAGATTAGACGTTCATTACGAGCAAAAAGATTAGGAACATTTATTGTAGTTAATTGATTAACAGAAAAGAGATCACCAGGAACGTAAATCATTTTAGTTAGTAACCCATTACAAGGCATATGGACACGATGATAGTTACGTGGAGATAAGTAAGTAGTTATAAACAACCCATTTCGAAACTGATCGGCAAGTATATAATTACCTGCTAGTAATGCATCTAAACTGTAAGAATAACCTTTAGCTTGTAGGATCTGATCATTCATAATTAATCCTAATTGGCTTATTACACCATCAGCCGGTAGAGCAAGTTGATTATTACCTGCAACAATAGGACGCATATTTTCTTTTAAAGGTCGAGTAAAAAATTCATTAAAAGTAGCATAAGCAGAAAATTCACTTTCTTTGGCTTCTTCCATGTCAACTTTGTAAAACTTGACAAAAAATTTGATCATTAATTGCATAAATCCAGCTAATTTTCGATTCGAAAGCCAACCTACTAATTGTGTTAACCATTGTTTTGGTAATAGATATTGTAATTTTATCTTTATTTTTTCCAGCATATTAACCTCTAATCTGATCCCAATCTCATTGAGTTTTAATAAAAAAGATAGTCGTATAACTACGCTTTTTATGAATTCTAAAATTATGTTTATAACTATTATTATCTATAATAGGTCCACACGTGGTTTTATTTGTTCTATTATTACTAAAATTTAATGATAATTTTAAATCGTAATTTTGCTATTTTCCAGAGATTTCCTCTTGTTGTAATGTACATTTAAGATCTTCTAAATGCTTACAAGCATGAAATTTGCAGTATTCAAATGTTGCCTAAATTAAATAAATTCTTTAGTTATTTGTTGCTTTATTAGATACTATAATCCAAACTCACGTATTCCAGGTGAATCGATAAGATCATCTACTTTGGGAAAATGGTAAAGACATGTTGTTATATGTTGACCTAATCCTCAATTATCAGATATTTTGCTGATTAAAATTTTTTTTATTAGATAATAAATTATTAACCAACCTGAAATTCCAATACCAGATTGCCCGATAAAAATAAATATTTTCCTATAAGGATCTTACATTAATGTATCTATTACTTCATTAGTAGAAGTTAGAGACCAATAAAACTACATAGCCAATTTTATGTAAAGTTTTATTACTTACTTATCTTTTCTATCTTCTTTATTAAGAAAATCAATTTTATTATCTTTTTTATATTTTCTTTATTAAAAGAAAATAATTTCATTCTAAATAATAATTTGAGAAATATTAAATATTGCGCAGATAACTAAATAATAATTAATAATATTTAATGATAATTGAGGTAAGATTATTAATAGAATAATTGTTTGGTTGATATTAGCCGCAATAGGATTGAGTCCATAATGGTTAATCATGGCAAGTTAAAACGATGTTCTTTCATAGACTCCTTCTTATAAACACCGTTAACTTTTGTATTAGTTTGCTAATGTAGCGCATAGCACAAAATTAAGACAATTATTTGTAATTAATGAGTGGATTGTTTGGCGAATATTGCAACCTTGAATACCGCCTTTATTTTTTTCAATATCTGAAGGCTGACCAAAACGCAAATAACTAACGCACTTTGAGTAATACTAAACTGATTATCATTAATATCTTGTTAAGATTGTTTTATCTTAGTTTGATGGTTTGTATGTATTCGCTGTTGCTAGCCTTTAGTAAATTTCTTTTAATCACTTGACCTCACTAGTTTTAGTGGTGTATTGATTTAATTCATTATCAATAGTTATCACAGTTATGATTTCAAGCAACTATCATACACTAAATATTGTATACTATCAGGTTATCAAAGTCATGCTCATTTCTGGTGCATGGTATTCCAACATGGTGGCGTATTCTTATTAATTAATTTCATTGATAATTTCAATAACAGAGAAATGATATGCCATAAAAAATCTATCCTTACAGATATCCCTAAACCAGATATTACCTGTGTCTCTTACATGAACTTATTCGTAATACTGCTAGGAGCTGATAATAGGTACCGCTATTGAAACTGAGCTAAAGAAACTATGCTGCGACAATATATTAAACACTGATTTATCGACATGCGTTTTGCCTATCAGCTGTAACGATTATTTGCCTAATCTAACTATACAGATGTGATACTAACAGAGGTGAGATTATTACAGTGCCAAAGATTATGGAATCGTAGCAAACAATGTAATATCTTTTAACAACTCATTATTACTGCCATATCTGAAGTATGTAAAAGCGGTGAAGAGTTCCTACCAAGCATGTATACCTGCACTAAGTATATCTACTGATAATTTTCACTAAGCTCTAGGCTTTTTCGATGAGAAAATATATTATCTCTCTGTCAGTACCATCAATAGACTGAAACACTGATGCATTGAATAGCATAGGTAATAGTATCTACGTAATTTAAGTGATATATCTACATTTACTTCTTGGTCGATGATATATATCATTCTGTTAGGAACAGGTGATCGTCTTTGCCTGCTGATCATTGTCGACGTCGCTGAACATAGATGCAAAAAGCAATTCTCATCGAAGATGCTTATCAAGAGTTAAAATAAACTGAACTGAACTTCTGGATTACCGCGCGAGTGTGATTTAATTATATCTATCAGAGTTATTACGAGATATGGGGTGCTCGCCTTCTCTTGGTTTTTAAAATAAAATAGAAAGAGATATTCCCAAATACGCAGCACCAGAATTAGGTACATAAATAGCTAATATTCTTCCTTTACTCGATAAAGATAGATAATCAAAAGTAAACCTTAAGCTTCAGGAGATTTGGATATCAGAGAGCTGTGATTCCGCTAATAAACCCATTGATGTTTTGTTTAGAAGGTTTTTAGAGAAATATTCTGTATCGATGAAGAAGCTGAAGAAAGATCAAGAAGAGCTGCTTGCATTTTACAGCTTCCAGTCAGCGCACACTGAGCATCAATAAAAACAGCAAATCCAATTGAATTGTTTTTATAACAATGACCTATGAAGCTAACGTTAGAAACGTTATGATTCGAAAAACACAATTTCAATAGTGTTTAAGTTGGGTAGCTCAGAAGAACTAAAACTAACTAAGGATAATTAGGGTTTAACCTGCTGACTCTGGTAGTAACAATGTTCAATTTCAAGAATAAAGAACAGATTCATGAAGGATCAGCGCAAAGCGTACTCTTATCATTATACAGCAATTTGCTAATAACTAGTTTAGAATGTAATCCAGGATATAATATGCTAAATAATAAGAATAATTTGATTTGGATAGATTTAGAAATGACAGGATTAGATCCAGAACAGGATCGTATTATTGAGATCGCAACAATCGTCACTAATTCCAATTTAACTATTTTATCTGAAGGGCCAGTGATTGCAATTCATCAATCTAAGCAACACTTATCACTTATGGATAAGTGGAATGTTAAAACTCATACTAAAAGTGAACTAATTGATAGAATAAAAACTAGTAAATATAATGAAAAAAAAGCAGAATTGGCAACAATTGCATTTTTAGAAGAATGGTTACCTATGGGGGTTTCACCTATTTGTGGTAATAGCGTTGCTCAAGACCGTCGTTTTTTATTTAAATATATGCCTAAGTTGGAAAAATACTTTCACTACCGTTACTTAGATGTAAGTACTTTAAAAGAATTAGCTCACCGTTGGAAGCCTGAGATATTATCCGGTTTTATAAAAAAAAATACTCATCATGCTTTAGCAGATATAAAGGAATCTATTGCAGAATTAGCTTATTATCGTCAACACTTTATCAACCTTTAATCATGTTATTATCATTCTTATAATAAGTGTCTTCTATTTTAATCAACATTTAGATTGAAAATAGATTTTTATAACTAAAAATACTTGTCTATTTTATGATTTTTTATATAATTTACAACCCATTATGATTGGTAATATTATTGTTATAAATATGCGAAACAGCTCAGCTGGTATAGCCCTATATTGCTAATATCGGGGTCGCAAGTTGCGTCTTATTTTCCGCTCCAAAATCTCTGTTATCATGATAAACATAAAGAACCTATAATATATTATATTATTTATATATATTTTATATTCTTTAGTTTTTGAGTTACTAAAGTTTAATACCCATTGATCTATTTATTAGTAAATTCATTTTTCTGTTTTAGATCTTATTTAATTATAAGAATTAATTTTTTGAGAATGATTAGAAAATCTGTATATGGTGATTAAGCTCTGCTCTTATGATTCTTCGTAAATCTATTCATGGTTAGGAAATTAAATCTCTCTTTAAGTAGAAGAAGAAGAGCAAAAGTTATCATTTATCTCTAAAAAAGATAATAGAATCGGTGTTTACTAGATCTATTGTAAATGAAAATTTCATCAGAATGTGTATTCTTTGACCTTAATACGCACTAATTTTATAAAAAAACCATAAATTAAGCTTAATAACCCTCATTTTTTATTTTTATACATTCTTCTAATAAAAAATTTACTGTTTGCTTACCAAACTGAACGTTGACAAAAAGTATTCTGTCTGAACAGAAATGCATTTATACGAAGTTGTACGCAGGGAATCCCCCATTTCATTAGAACAACTAACCCGGTTTTTTATGAGCCATCATCTTCAGAGCCTTATATACCTTCGGTAATACTGTGCTTTCTTTATAATTTAATAAAAACCATAGTAACAACACAATCTTTTAAAATACCTAGCCGGAATATTCCTATATAGTACCCAATCATATTATTCTACGCAGGATAGCCTACTGCCTGCACTACATAGTCCGGTGACTATGTATATAATGTATAACCACTTCCACATCAGTTAATGCTGGAGTTTTGGATACGGATATACCGATCCCGAATTGTTTAATATAGCACTAGAATATTTAATGCTATGCTCTACGGGCCTATCCTTTCGTCTTTTTAGAGAAGTCCACTTTGCAATACATACCCCATACGTACTGTTCTTTTAGATAACACCTCTACTGGCTTCCTAGCGCAGATATATTCCAGATCAGAAAGAGTATTGTGATTTATCAAATCATACATAACACAGGTGGATGACAAAGCATCACTAAATTTCTTTTACCACTCTTTTTTTTAAGAATAACTTATGCTATACAGCATTTAATATACAGACCACTACGTGTAAGGAAAATATAAACATGCGAATATTGATTAAGTTGTAAACTATAAGGGTTCAGCAATAGGCACAAGAGATCAATTTTAATAACTATCTTGCAATCAGTAGCATAGTGCAGATTAACTCTATGCGCGAAACAAAGCATTGAGTATCGACTAATTATTGTTTAAAACAAATTAAAAAAGATTTGTGATAGTAAAATACTATATTGCCAATTACAATCAGATAAATATGAAGCTACTCTGCTATCTACTGCTTAGTAGATTTTACTCTACATGAACTGCAGACTTTTGCTTATAGCCTTGTCAGAAAAATAATAGCGCCTGTACATTTAGGAGAGAATAGCGGTAGGAGATCTGTATATTTCTTATAGTACAAAATTGCCGAAGAGCAAGAATTCGTTCGACAGATCTATAAGTTAATACTTATACCGTGTTTTTCAAAAAATTTATTCCAGACTTTTCAATGTGAAAGCAGTTTAGTTTAATGATTATATCTGACTAAATTAGCCTCTTAGTATCTTGATAAAGAATTAAAATTCTTATTCTATTTGCATTTGTCAGGTCTAATTAGACCTAGTTATCTTTGCATTTGTTCTAGGAAGTTAAGGAGACGAAGAATTATCTCTAGTACCCTTATAGGAGATATGAATCATCATCAAGCATATTATCAGTTATTGCCACCTCAAATACAGCTGAATACAGCATTATTGGCTTAGTTCTATGGGTTGATAAAAACTCTTTATAATTGTAACTAAAGGTGGATAAATACTTGCATGTCGAGAAAAATGTAGACCAGAATCGGATGCATTGCTATATGGCTTCTTTTGGTGCCATAAAAATTTAGTTTATCTAACTTCATTTATTTTTGGAGGCAGATCATAAAGCGCTTTGAATAAACAGATGGTAGAACATGTGAAGTTGCGTATTATCTTCTTGATTTTACTAGATTTATGATTTATAGTATGGATCTATCCTGAGCCATCTGAATTAATTCCTGAAAAAATTAAGATACCATAGAGTATAAAACAGTACTCAGATCATGAACTTCCATGAAGAAAAATAGAGGCATATTTCACATCATAACCTGTTACGTTCTCCATCCTTAAATCGAACGTTCTTTAATAATAGGGGCACATATTAAAATTTCTTTACCTGATTCTAGTTTTATAAGCAGACAGGACTAGCTTAAATATCATTAAAATCATTGTTTTATTGAACTATAGTGCTTTTTTCATCGCATTTATAGCTTTACTATCGTAAAAACTGATTCAAACAAATTATTCGTTCTTATGATGGATGGAGGACCTACTCACACAGTGAGTGACGGTACGTCATATAATTCCAGCAGCTCTTCTCGCTCTTTCTCCAGCTTCTTTATCGCTATAGGATACACTTTACTGATAACTTTACCAACAAAATATCAAGGAGTTTATTAGTGGCATCACAGCCTCCGTGCTAGCCAAACCTTCCAGCAGCTTCCTTAACTTTCAGTGCATTCCTTTGTGGAGGAGTAAAACTAGCACATCAACTGTTTTTGTACCCAAGATTGTTGGTGCTATATGTCAGGAATATTCTTTATCACCATTAAATTTCAAAAAAACAAGCACTGCATTCTCTAGTACTAAGTATGAGAGATACAATTAAGCTAAGCACTTGCGGACCATCCAGAAGTTAAGATTAGTGCGCTTTTAACTCTTATAACCATTTTTTTTAATCGTAACGAGCTCCTTACCTCCATGGTGTAGTAATGCCAATAATAATGAACAGCAGGCAAAGATGATAAACTTTCCTGATAGGACGGTATATGTCATCGGCAAAGAAATAAACATATCGATATCGCTTAAATTATGCAGCTGTCTTTGCTTATACTCTTAAAAGCCATAGCTGTTTTAATTTGCTGATAGTGGTATTAACAGGAAGATAATGTGCTTTCATTGAGAAGCGACTCATAGCTTTATAAAATAACCGGTAGACCGGTAGATTGCCTTACAGGAATAGCTATTGGTAACAAAACTCTTTTACGCTTTTGGACTCTTCAGATAAGGCGGTATCAATAAGCTGCCTGAATTATATTCTATTGCCGCTGCAATCTCTATGATTTTAAGTACTTTAAATATAAACATCGGCAATATTAGTATGTATAGTTTTAGAGCATATAAGCGTTACGATCGCGATAGCATGGACATACGTCGACAAATCAGCATTCAGTACAGTTATCGCAGTATGGCTTCGAGCTTCCGCTTCAACGGCAGTGCTATTAGCCCACTGGAAAACTATTACGGATGTATTCATACAAGGGATTACAGATAACATCTGATTTATCGCATAACCTGTAGGTAGACTTTTTATGTCATATCATCTCTCTGTTGTTGACATTATTCATGAAATCAATCAGTAGAATACGCTAACATCTCCCAAATCACATACATTAAAAATAATCATAACTTATTTTTGTTGCACTATGATAAAATGACCTCTCTTTAGAGAAAAGATTAGCTACTAAAAATAATTTTAGTCTTAATTTATAATTAAAAATTATATAATTAATTAAATAACATTTATTTTAAAAAAATTTGTACATATAATTTGGAAATCGTATCTATTAATCATAGAATTTTATTATTACGATTTATGTGATATATGTGAGATTACATCATTTATTTTATTAATGAATATCAGTGAAGTGAATATATGGTGCCATTCTTTGCAGAGAAACTGCTTTATTATTTAATAATAAATTGTAGGTGAGTTGACGTTATTATTATTTATCTATGTTAGTAAAGGTTGTTGGTAGAAAATTCCTATACTATAGGAAAGATTTTTATTACAAAATTTACCATTAAAATCAAGCAATTATAAAATTAAAAAAAACTTTTTCCTTCATTTCCTGCTAATAAAAACTACATCTTATTAAGTTAACTTTTTGTCCGGCGATAATCTGTTGGATGATTTTGATATATGCATTGAATCAACTTATTCCACTTTATCTTACGTATATTATTACAGTAAATATGTTATATATTGGGAATATTCATTATAGTTACGTTACAGTAATATCATCGCAAAATTAATAATTGTAAAAGAATCCGTTTAATAATCTGTTTAGAAGTTCTCTGGTAAAACCAGATCACAAAGATAAATAATTTATTTATCTGAGATATATGTTAAATGGTTTAACTTTACAAAGGGGAGTGCGAAACAAATAGGAATTTGTTTAAAATAGCGTTTAAATGGTGTTACTTCCCCCTCCTTATATAAGCAGCAACAACTAACATAAATGTCTAAATGATATTATTGAAGTCGACGAAATATTTTTTATAAACCATTTAAATGGAAGCGTTATATTTCACATATAAAAGAAAAGTGCAAAATGTGGAATATGAAAAGAAAGAAGGAATAATAGTCTTAATTGCTCAAGATAATAAAATTATATGAGCAATGAGATTTTTAAAGAGTTTAATACAGAGAGTATATTAGCTATTTTTTAGCCAATCATTAATAAAGAATCCATACTTTGCTCAGATTAATCTAAATAGTACGAAACTTTTGTTAACTAGCATAAAATTAGTCATAATTGCTTAATAACATTAAATAATCAGAGAGTTATTGACAAGAAATTTAAGATTAAAAATTGAACAGTTATGTCAGCGATTAAAACGATAGCTGAATAGCTTACATGGCGTAAGGTCATTTATTTATCGAATTATCTGGTTTGAAGAAGATTCTTTAAAAACAGAACAATTGAAATACAAATACTCTTTACGAAAATCAACTATCTTTGCAAGAGATAGCTCTTATTATTTACATTAATCTTAAAAATTTTATGGCTAAAAACTACTTTTTCTTAGTTAAAGTGTTTTAATAACTTATTCATTTATAATTTAATTTTTATTATCTTTCATAGTATCTTTTTTTAGTTTATTCCACAGAGTTATTCACAGGCAAATGTGTTTTTATGACTATTACTAACGATGATTTTCTTTATAAAAAACATTTAACTTATTGAAAATTTTATAAAAAATATTTATATTTTTTGATGCTTGATCATATAATAATTTTTCATCATCATACATTTTTATTTTATGCACAAGTAAAATTCTTGTTTTTCTAGAAAAAAAATTGTTTTAATAACCAGATATTTATGCGAAAAGGCGTTATTATTATTTTAATAAGGTTTTATTTGTAATAAATTATGATTTTATCAATATATTTTAAGGTGTAACTATCATCTAAGGTAATAGAATATTCTTAATAGCGGATATTACCTATATTTTGATATTAAAATAAGACCTACTTAGTGATATAAAAAGCTTTTATTAACTAATAAAATTATAGTTTAAGATAAAAATAATAGTACTTCCGGTAAGTAGTATTATTTTTCTGAATAATTTAAGTTTAACTTTGAATCAATCTTTGATAAACTATAATGAAGCTTTACTACCCAATACTAATTACTGATTTGGTAATTCCTGATTATACAGCTACACATATCATGCAGAGTGATCTTAAATTCTTAATCAACTTGAATAATAGCTTTCGCAGCCAATCTTTAATAGCGCCCATTAAATCGCTCAACCATAACATTCGTTTAAGAATACCTCCAGCCGGCTAAATCAGTGCTCTTATACCAAACTTGGTATACAAACAAGTAAGTTCCTGTTTCCAATGCTTGAACGTTTTCTTAACCTAAAGGCGGTCTTTAAATTATTTGCTATGCCTGTAAGTACTAAATGGGGTGGTAATGGGACTGTTCGGTTAAAATCACGTGAAAACGTTGAGCATTAGGGCAGTTTTACTTTTATAAAAACGAATAAAACTTATTAAGTTTTGCAAACTATACCTACAAAAATAATGTCATGAAGTTTTATTTTACATTTCAAAAAGATATTTCAGATATGCCGCACAGTTAGTAGCCTCCTATCTTTAAAATGCTTTATGTTTCGACATCGTTGCTCTTTCTAATTTTCATGCAAATTCTCCTTCAATTTCCCTGTATAAACAGGGATACAGGCTAGATCAAGATGCAATAGGGTTCAGGAATTTGCGTACGACTGCTACCAGATCATCGAGAATGAGAAAACGTTTTTTATAGGAGAAACAACTACATCTTCTTTATTTGACAACTGCGTTATCGACAAAAGATAAGAATATACCTGTAATTATCAGGCCAGTTAGCAAAACTTGTTAATAGGAATCCTTTATATTACATAAAGAATTCTCGGTACAAAGGTTGCGCCATGAAAAAATAAACAGTCGTAAAGTTACGAAACTTTTTTTCCTTATTCCCTCCTAACATAAAGCTGTATCTCATTAGTTTAGCTTGACAATAATCTGTCAGATGTTGTTAATCTATGTATTGAAGAACTCATTTCGCTTTATCTCCTACCCATATTGCTACAGTGAACATAATATTATACGCTGTGAATATTTATTATGGTTAGAGGAATATTGTTATAAAATCTCCAGATTACAGAAAAAATTAACAATCTTACTGGAAGTCTGCTGACGAAAATTATATCATAAGAATAAATGCTTTAGTTATCTCCTATGTATATTGAATAGCTTGATTTTACGGGGATCAGAAAAATAAAAAAGGAATTAATTTGAAAATAGCGTTTAGATGGCGTCACTTCTTACTTGCTTTAGCAACGATAGCCAACTTAAATGTAGTAAGATATCATTAAAGTTAACGAAATATTTTTCCATAAATCATTTGATGGAAGCATTATATTTTATATAGGAAAAGTAGAAAATGCGGGGAGAGGAGGGAGATAAAAGGAAAAAACGAATTGAAGCTTTAATCATTTGAGATTAATAGAGTATATCTAAGCGATAAGATTCTTAAAAAGTTTAATGCAGAGTATGTTAGCTATTTTCTTTAGCTGATTATCGATCAGAGTCCATTCTTTTATTCGGATGGAGTTAAATGGTATGAAACCTTTTCTAGCAAGCATGAAATTAGTCATCATTGCCTAATAAGATTAGGTAATCAGAAAAATTATTAATAATGAATTATAAATTCAAAATATGAACATTTATATCAGAAAATTAAGATAGCTAAGTAGATTTAATGATGTGTCTAAGGTCTTTTTATTTATCAAATTATCTAGCTGGAAAAGATTATTCTAAATCATAATAATTAAAATACAGAGGTGCATTCAACTTACTCTGTGAAGTTATTAATAATCCTAGTCTAGAATGATCAGATATATTCTACCCTGATGGCTCGTAAATACTATCCTTCATCCTTAACTGGATATTGTTTACATACTGTTAACAGGTTAACTCCTTTCCCTCTAAGCTAGTTCCAGTTTTTTGATAAAACTACAGCAACTTTTAAATACCATTAAAATGTTTGTTTTATTGAAGCACAGTGCTTTACGCCTTAGCTTTGTAGCCTCACTGTCGCAAAAGTCAATTTAATCAAATTGGCTATTCCTATTGACGTTCAACTAGGCTGGTAGGAAAGCGTAGGATCCCAGTAATTCTTCTCGATCTTTTCTAGCTTTTTCATTTCTGCAAGATGCCCACTTATGCTAAAAAACCTTGCTAATAAAATATCAATAGTTTATTAGCAGCGTTACGGCCCTCTGTTAGTTAAATCTTCAGCAGCTCACACTTAGCTTTCGGTGTTTGCTTCCTTTGTGGAATGAAGACAATTAAATTAATTATTTTATGTACTCAACAGCATTTCTGCTACATATCCTAGAATATTTTTACTATTGCATTCAAAATAAATTGAACCACTGCCTCTCCCATAGCATTCTTAAGAGGTACGATTAAACTACCTGCTCATTAGAGCATTAGAAGTTAGACCCAGTTTGCTTCTTACTCTTGATAAAAATCTTCTACCGCAATCTAACTATTTGCGTCCATGCGCAGTGCCTGCCGATAATGAGCAGCAGGTAAAGACAATCAACTTGCTTGAAAAAGAGTATACACCATCGGTCAAGAAATAAATGTAGCGCATATCGTTAAAATCAGACAGCTGCCATTGCTTGCGCTCTTCAAGGTGTTGCTGTTTCAATTTACTGATGGTACTGGCAGAAAAATAATGTACTTTTTTATCGAGAAACGCCTACATAGATTCGTAAAATCATAAGTAGGTAATGCTTAATCCTTTTGCAGATACAGGCTATGATAGCAACTTTTTGCCATTTTTCAGGCTTGAGATAAAGTGGTAGCAAGAAGCTATTGAGGTATTTCGTGTGCCTTCTGTAATCCACTAAACCTTTAGGCACTTTAATCTTAAGATCATCAATACCTGTCTTGTATAATTTTGCACATAACCATTATGAATGACAGCTTAATTCGTCGACAAGGCGGGCTTAAGCATATTGAACAGAATAACTTAGAGCTCTTTCATCAACATCGGTATCTATTAGTGCCTGGCGAAATTACAGATGAGTTTATGCAAGATGACATAAGTAATATCTAGTTTTATAGGTACCTATAAGGTATGATTTCATGATATATCATCTCTACATTATTAAAATTATTTACGAAATCAATTAAAAGGATATCCCATCATATCCGAAACCTCATATATATCAAAAATAAGAATAATTAGTTCTGCAAGTAAAGCGATACATTTTTCCAATGTAATCTAAAAATAAGATTAAATCTTGCTATACTATTCGGTAAGTAATAGTATTTGCTAATATATTTATATATTTAATTTATTAATTAAAAATTATAAAAAGTGATACTTTTCATAAAGTAGTTTACTATTATTGCTTGCTAATTAAAAAGTGATAATAGCTTTTTATGGCATCTCTTTTAGCTTATCTTTAATAAGAAACGTTTTATTCTTTATTTAGATAAATACTTGGAATCCTGGGAAAACAACTTTTTATTGCAGCCTTTTGCAAGGTTAACTTATCTAGGACATCTAAAAGCTTAATTTATATTTTAGTTGAATCATATTTACTGACTTCTAATTTAATTTAGCATTTAATTTATATCATTTAACTGATCTTGAATAGCTTAAAGTTTATGAGTATCCGTGATTATTTTGATTAGCAGCTATATATTTATTAAAGTGATAAAAGAAAGGTGAAGAGATGTTTACCATGTGCTGATCTTGAATTCTATCTATCATGTGACAATAATGGGAAATAAGTATGACTTATTACGTTATCAATATATGAAAAATGTTATTAACAATATTGTTATAAGTAGAAATACTAATCAATGATAACTGCAATAATTAATATCATAAAAAGATGGCAAACTCATGTATTTCTCTTATTAAGAACAATGATATTACTTAGCAACTTATTGTTGCCTAATTCACAGGCTACAACTTTATC
Source organism: Arsenophonus sp. (assembly GCA_046530735.1). Classification (GTDB taxonomy): domain Bacteria; phylum Pseudomonadota; class Gammaproteobacteria; order Enterobacterales; family Enterobacteriaceae; genus Arsenophonus. The sequence continues at coordinate 114,884 of JBHEQV010000002.1, read as the reverse complement.
CAATATTTACGTCAATGATAATTTATTTGAGAAAAAAGTCACTTTATACTTTTCTGACAATAATCTAAAGTACAGATTTTTTTCACTTCATGAAACTGAGTGTTTGGTTATTAACCTTCGTCAATATGATCAGATATCTGAATTACTAATGAAATTTATAAATGCAGTGAAAGTAAGTGGTACGGTTGCTGAGAAAATAAATCATTATTATCAAATAGTTTTTATCTTAAAGAATAGTTGTATTAATGCGTTACAGTATCAAATACTTCACTCAATTACTGAAGTAAGGAACAAATCATTATCAACAAATTTACTAGCTAAAAAAAAATTAATTAATTACTCTCCAATCTATTCAATATATAAAAATTTATCTAAAAGTACTCGGCAAGTTATCGTGGCCATTGATGCTGGACATGGTGGTAAAGACCCAGGCGCAATTGGGAAAAATGGTTATCATGAAAAAAATATAACAATGAGTATCGGGCATAAATTAGAGAAGCATTTAAAGACAGATCCAATGTTTAAACCAGTAATGACCAGAAATGGAGATTATTTTATTTCTGTAGCAAGTCGTTCAGAAGTAGCACGAAAAAAAGCGGCTGATATGCTTATTTCAATTCATGCTGATGCAGCACCTAACAATCGTACAAGAGGTGCTTCTGTTTGTGTGCTTTCCAATCAACGAGCAAATAGTGAATTAAGTAATTGGCTTGAGAAACATGAAAAGCAGTCTGAATTATTAGGTGGTGCAGGTGATGCGTTGGCAAATGGTGCAGATCTTTATCTTAACCAAGCTATTTTAGATTTACAATTTAGCAATTCCCAGCGTGTGGGTTATTCTGTCGCAGTAAAAGTACTGAGAGAATTAAGTAAAATTGGCAATATCCATAAATATAATCCAGAACATGCCAGTCTTGGTGTACTTCGTTCTCCAGATATTCCATCTATTCTTGTAGAAACAGGTTTTATTAGTAATATTTCCGAAGAACGTCTGTTAGTTTCTAATGATTATCAAGAAAGTTTAGCAATAGCTATCCATCAAGGATTACGAAATTATTTTACTCAGCATCCATTACAAACAGCACCAAAATAATGAAATCTAGCAGAGATCATTATATCAGGATATAAAATCTTTCTCTCAATTACCTAATTAAATCTCTGAAGGCGAACTTATTTAATGCACATCATCAGATAAAAAGTTAGTTAAAATAGTCTTAATGCTAACGCTAGCCGTATTGATATTGAAATTAAGCGTGGTGGAGAAAAACTTACCCATATCCATGAGGAATAGTAGTGGTCTTAACAAAGAAGATTTAAGATTAACATTAGAGAAACATGCTACAAGCAAAATAGTGACGCTATAAGATCTTATTGCTATTATTATCATGGAATTATTTAGAGGAGAAAACCACTGGCCAGTATTAGTTCTATTTCTAGTTTGATACTAACTTCACGCGTCGCGAGACCAAAACAGAATCCTAGCAAACTTATGTTGAATGGGGTAAGATGAATATTATGTTAAAATCTGTTGCACACCTATATAGAAACAACAATTGAAGTTCTTTATCTGTTTTATAACACTCCATCTCGATGTAAATTTTTACGTAGAGAAATCGAATTTAACCATATTAGATGAAGTGGTGCGTTAATAGCTTTATCGCGTTTCGCTATTGCAATCAATTTGCTCCATAATAGTAAATTAGTTCAATACTATCATACGATTAATAGTAAAAAGCAATATGAACAACGTTTAACTACTATTTATGGTAGCACTTTCTGCAAAGTACACTTAATTATGTTGGCGGGATAGTGATTTAACCATAAAAAGCTGGATAATTAATCCTTACTTAGGTAAATCAATTGAAATTTAATATTGTTATGTTAATGAGGGTATGACAACACACGATAAATTAATCAATCATGGAATTGATAAAAGCCTAAACTGTTCATCTGAAAGAAGAAAAATAAGCAACTTATGTGTTTTATTTAATAATTTATCCTTATCAGGTTGATAATAATCTTATTCCAGCTAAATAGAAGTTTGTTTTCATCAAGCACGTTTCATGATTTTATATACAGGATGTGTTCACCCCCAGAACGTACTACTAAACCAATAAAACTAAAATTAATTTAATCAAGTTCTTGTTAGTTTAAAACAAGAAACTTATTCTGCTTTAGAATTGCAAAATCGATTAGATGCAGATAAAAATTTTTTCCTTACATGTTTCAAAGCCGCATTTGTTTATTGAAAAACAAAAAGTGCAAGTAATAACAAAATTAAGTGAAAATAGCTAAATTTTACCATCTTATCTAGTATTGATTTGGCTAAAATAATGGAAAATAGTTAAAAACCTATAACAAAAATAGAGTTAGTTTTATCAGCAATTGATACGAGATAAATTATCTAAACAAGAAAATTTTACTTTTCTAGAGCAAAGAGCCCAATAAAAACTAAGAAAATATCAGTAAAATAAATTTTTTATAAAAAATGATAAAAATCATTTTTTATAAAAAATTAATAATTTATTCTAAAATTTTATGTTTATTAGCATCTTATTTGAAATAAGTTTATTACTATTAGCAGAATCTGAAGATGTTTGAAATGAAGTTAAATAATCTCTACTGATAAAGGATTAAAATCCTAACTTTTACTAATACCAGTAATGTCTACATTAACAAAAAAGGAAATTGAAACTTTTATTGAGTAAATGTACTAGTAAGTATCTTAGATTTTAACATCATATTTCTTACAAGAAAGAAATAATTAGTTGTGTTTTTTATAATTTAAAATCGTAAAATTTAGCTTAATTATTTTCAAAAGTATTAAAATATCTTGCTCAGAATACTTTTTGTCAAGTGCAAAGAAATTAGTTGTTTGATTATGAGATAATTTTGTAAATGAAAAACAAATGTAGATGCTTTCCCAAAGGGGTGTTTTTACACCACCCACAGTACTAGCAGATTTTAAGCAGGCTTACCCTGAATTAGTTAAAGAACTATCTAAAACATTACTACAATTAATTGATTTTGAATCGGTGATAACAGATTTAACTCATGAATAAACAAATTTTTCAACAACATAACCCACAAGCGATTTTTATAATGGGACCAACGGCCTCAGGCAAGACAACATTAGCAATGGCATTACGTGAAGAATTACCCGTTGAAATAATCAGTGTAGATTCTGCTTTAATTTATCGCGGAATGGATATAGGAACAGCAAAACCAACACTGGAAGAGCAACAAATTGCTCCACACCGATTGATTGATATTTTGGATCCTTTACAGTCTTATTCTGCAGCAGATTTTCGCCGTGATGCTTTATTAGAAATGGAAAAAATTGTCACATCAGGGCGTATTCCCTTACTTGTTGGAGGGACTATGCTATATTTTAAAGTATTGCTAGATGGGTTTTCACCCTTACCTTCAGCTAATATTACAATTCGGGCAAAAATTCAAATGCAAGCAAAACAATTTGGTTGGGGAGCAATTCATAAACATTTACAAAAGATTGATCCTATATCAGCAGATCGAATTCATCCTAATGATCTTCAACGATTGTCTCGTGCCTTAGAGGTTTTCTTAGTTTCCGGGAAGAGTTTGACAGAATTAACTGAAACTGTAGAAGTAGAATTACCATATAATGTATTACAGTTTGAAATTTCACCACAAGATCGTAAAATTCTCCATCAACGTATCGAAATGCGTTTTCTACAAATGTTGAAGACGGGTTTTGAGGATGAAGTTAGTGCTCTTTATGCTAGAGGAGATCTCCATGGGAATCTACCTGCTATTCGTTCTGTTGGTTATCGTCAGATGTGGTCATATTTATCTGCTGAAATTAGCTATGATGAAATGGTTTATCATGGTATATGTGCAACGCGTCAATTGGCTAAACGTCAAATTACATGGTTAAGAAGTTGGAAAAACGTGCATAGACTCTATAGTGATGACATTAAGGGAGTTATTAACACAATATTGCATGTTATTAGTAAATAGGTTTGCTATTTATGTACAATTGTGGTGATAAAGCACATTTTTGTGTAGTTAATTTTGCGAACTATAAAGTTTTTTATTTAAAAACAACAAAATAAGGAAAATAGAGAATGGCTAAGGGGCAATCTCTGCAAGATCCGTTCCTAAACGCATTGCGCCGTGAAAGGGTTCCGGTTTCCATTTATTTGGTCAATGGCATAAAACTACAAGGTCAAATCGAATCATTTGATCAATTTGTTATTTTATTGAAAAATACAGTCAGCCAAATGGTATATAAGCATGCTATTTCTACTGTAGTACCTTCTCGTCCTATATCTCACCATAGTAATCAAGGTGGTAATACAAGCTTAGGTAATTACAATACAGGTAATATTCCACCTTCACTGGATAATGATGCAACTGAATAATTCAGTTAATTATTTGAATAAAAATACAGGTAAAGAAAACTTTACCTGTATTTTGGTTGTTTCTTTGATAGAGATAAAAAATTAAGAATTATCTATTTTTGTAGATATTTTTTCTCATCAAAAGATATATTGAAAACCTCCTGATTTAATTTAAATCATTAGCCATCTCTACTGGCATTAGACCAGTAGAGATAATAACAGGTGACTACAAATCACAGAAGGCTAAATATTTTATTAATGAGGGGGAATAAAGCAGAAGAAACTGAAGAATCTATTAAAATCAAAAATACTAATATAATCCGTTTCTATCAGTCTTTAAGACCTATACAAGAAAGAAATATTGAGCGATTATGTCAGTATCGAATTATTAATCATAGGGATTTAATTTTAAGCATATTTTGCAGCATTCACGCATATATAAAGATAAATTTTAAGCTAAATTAGCTCAGTTAAGATATATTAACCCGTCTAATACGTGTCTGTACTTATCTTAAATGACAGAATAGAATCGACCTGTGTGGACTTGATAAAATACAATTTGATAATGAAGCATCCATTGGTTTGAGGTAAAATTTAGCAAATTTTTTTCAGATAGGTAAAGGTTAAAAACTAGAGATTAAAGCATGGAATATAAACTGTAAGTTAAAGCGGATATTCCCAGCATATTATTGGTAAGTTACATTAATTTCATATAAATATAGTCTTTTAACTAAATAACAAATTCTTAAATGTATGCAGCAGATCAATTATTTGCGACGTTATATCCCTACATTACAGTGTATTAATATACATAACGTTGAAGTGATAGTGTTGTCTGATACTGCAGGATTTATTTGATAGATTTCTCACAATATTGAGCTACATTTAAAACAACATTACAGGAAACATGGGAATCCAGTTTGTTACTACATATTATCGATGCTGCGGAGATTCAAATGATATAAAATAAAATATTCGAGCAGTTGAAAGTGCCTTAGAATAAATTAAGGATTATGAATTGATGCCCTGTTAGTCATGAATAAAAATTGACATATTGAATGGATTTACTCTACATATTGATCGCGATGAGAATAATGCCACCATTTAAGTGTCTAATTCTCAACTCAGATAGGTGAAGGAATTCTATTATTACAGATGCTAATAGAACGTTTTTAGTAAAATCACACACTATGAATCGGGCTTATCGATAAAATAGAGTCGTTTGCATAGTAGATTTTATCAACTTTAGGTAATCGAATATAAAAAAATGGATAAAGATGACAATATCATACTTGAAATGAATCTGTCCATTATTGGCTGCAAAGACTTTGTAAATAAGAACAACCTTCACTTGAATACATTATTAAGTCAACATATTAAATATAGTTAATAACTAAATAAATTAAGAGTATATATTTTACTCTTATCCCTAAAAACTAATGATAACGAATGGAGCTATAACATGGCGTGGAATCAGCCCGGTAATAACGGACAGGACCGCGACCCGTGGGGAAGCAGCAATAACGGCAACTCCAATGGTAATAAAGGTAATCGGAAAAAAGGAACAACTAATCTTGATAATCTCCTGCGTAAGTTAAATTATATACTTGCTGGTTTAGGTGGAAATAATAAAAATAGAAATCCTTCAAGTAATCAAAATGGCGTTAATATAAACGGTCGTTTTATCGTATTTATTATTGCAATAATTATTATTATTTGGGCTGCAAGTGGTTTTTATACGATAAAAGAAAGTGATCGTGGCGTTGTTTTCCGTTTTGGTAAATATAATAATATTGTTGAGCCGGGTTTAAATTGGAAACCGAATTTTATTGAAAAAGTGATTCCGGTTAATGTTGAAACCATACGTGAACAAGCAACTAATGGTATGATGTTAACTTCAGATGAAAACGTTATTCAAGTAGAAATGAACGTCCAGTATCAAGTAACTGATCCGGCTCAATATTTATTTAATGTTACTAATCCGGATAATAGTTTACGTCAAGCAATAGATAGCGCAGTACGGGGAATTATTGGTCAATCAGAAATGGAACAAGTGTTAACGACAAAACGTGCCTTTATCCGTGATGAAACACAAAAAGAGTTAGAAAATACGATAATTCCTTATAATACAGGTATAACGATATTAGATGTTAACTTCCAAGTTGCTCGTCCACCAGAAGCAGTTAAAGCGGCATTTGATGATGTTATTGCAGCACGAGAAGAAGAACAGAAGACCATTCGTGAAGCGCAAGCTTATCGTAATGAAGTCCTACCATTAGCAAAAGGTAATGCGCAGAAACTGATTGAAGAAGCGACAGCTTATAAAACAAGTGTGGTTTTCAAGGCTGAGGGTGAAGTAGCCAGTTTTGCAAAAATGTTGCCGGAATATCGAGCGGCTCCTCAGATTACTCGTGAACGTTTATACATTGAAACAATGGAACGAGTACTTGCTAATACTCGTAAAGTTATTATTAACGATAAAAGTAATAGTATATTACTATTGCCATTAGAGAAAATTCTATGCAATGGAAGCAAGAATAAAGCATTAAATATACAAAAAATAACGCCACCAAAAATTATTCAGCAATCAGATATTGCTAATGAATCTTCTTATTCATATAGCTATGGTGCGCGGGACAATGCTCGTGGCAATAATTCAACTCGCGTAGGGAGATAATAATCATGCGTAAAACAATAATTGCTATTATTGCTTCTGCATTAGTTGCGTTGTATATGTCAATTTTTACCGTTCAACAGACAGAAAGAGGCATCACCCTACGGTTTGGTAAGGTTGTACGTGATAGTGATCATAAACCTATTATTTATGAACCAGGTTTACATCTCAAAATACCATTTATTGAAATGGTAAAAATGTTAGATGCTCGTATTCAAACATTAGATGTTCAAGCAGATCGTTATCTAACTAGAGAAAATAAAGATTTAATGGTTGATTCTTATCTAAAATGGCGAATTACTGATTTTAGTCGTTACTATGTTGCGACAGGTGGCGGCAATCCTTATCAAGCTGAAACTTTACTAAAACGTAAATTTAGCGATCGTTTACGTTCAGAATTTGGCCGTTTGAATGTAAAAGATATTATTACCGACTCTCGTGGACACTTAACCATCGATGTCCGTGATGCACTTAATAGAGGTTCTTCTTCAGATACTGATGCGACAAAAAATGCTGATCAGGCTATAGCCTCAGCGGCAGCTCGTTTTAATAAAGAGATAAAGGGTAACTTGCCAGTTGTTAACTCAAACAGCATGGCTGCGTTAGGAATTGAAGTTGTTGATGTTCGTATTAAACGTATTGAATTGCCAAGTGAGGTTTCGGAAGCGATATATCAGCGCATGCGCGCTGAACGAGAGGCTGTAGCACGTCAACATCGTTCTCAAGGTCAAGAAGAGGCCGTAAAAATCCGTGCAGCAGCAGATAAAACCGTGACCGAAAAATTAGCAGAAGCAGAGCGCACGGCATTGAGATTACATGGTGAAGGAGATGCAATGGCGACTAAGCTATTTGCTGATATATTTAATCAAGATCCTGATTTCTATGCTTTCATTCGTAGTTTGCGGGCATACGAAAAGAGCTTTAGTAAAAATGGTGATGATGTAATGGTATTAAGCCCGGATACTAATTTTTTCCGTTATATGCGAGCACCAACTAAATAAAGAATGATATATAATGATTATTTAAAAGATAATCAAAATTATTACAAAATCACTTTAGATAAGCCCAATTAGGCGGCTTTAATTTGTTAAAATTGTTATCACAAGGTATTAGTGTTATAAAAATTACTAGAAGCTAATAATTGAAATAGCAGAATTCTTTTTAAGTAATCGAGTGAATTTTAAAATGGGTAAGAACATTGTTGTATTAGGTACCCAATGGGGTGATGAAGGTAAAGGAAAAATAGTTGATTTACTAACTGAACGCGCTAACTATGTTGTTCGTTATCAAGGTGGCCATAATGCTGGTCATACGATAGTGGTAAATTCTGAAAAAACTGTTCTCCATCTTATACCATCTGGTATCCTGCATGAAAATATCATAAACGTCATTGGCAATGGTGTGGTGTTAGCACCTAATGCATTAATAGATGAAATAAAAAAATTAGAAGCGTGTGGCGTGCCAGTACGTGAACGTCTCAAAATTTCAGAATCTTGTCCATTAATCTTGCCATATCATGTTGCTTTAGATAAGGCACGCGAAAAAGCGCGAGGCGAAAAAGCAATAGGAACGACAGGCCTGGGAATTGGCCCAGTTTATGAAGATAAAGTTGCCCGCCGGGGATTACGTGTTTGTGATCTGTTTAATAAAAAAACATTTCAAACAAAACTTAAAGAAATTATTGATTATCATAATTTCCAATTAGTAAATTACTACAAAACGCCTCCAATTGATTACCAAAAAACATTAAATGATATTATGGTTACTGCAGACGTTTTAACGGAGATGACCATTGATGTTGCCGCTTTATTATATAAAGCGCATCAAAAAGGCGAATTAGTGATGTATGAAGGTGCTCAGGGAGCATTATTGGATATTGATCATGGCACTTATCCCTATGTAACTTCATCAAATACTACGGCTGGTAGTGTTGCTACTGGATCAGGCTTAGGTCCACGTTATATTAATTATATTTTAGGAATATTAAAAGCTTATTCTACCCGTGTTGGTGCTGGTCCTTTTCCAACAGAATTATCTGGTGAAATAGACGAATACCTGCGTAAAAAAGGGCAAGAATTTGGTGCAACGACAGGTCGTTTTCGTCGTACAGGTTGGTTAGATATTGTTGCTATTAACCGAGCAGTTCAAATCAATTCTCTTTCTGGTTTCTGTTTAACTAAATTAGATATATTAGATGGTTTAGATGAAGTGAAACTTTGCATTGCTTATCACAAACCAGATGGGACTGAATTGACTATAACACCATTATCAGAAGAAGAATGGGAAGGTTTAACTCCAATATATGAAACATTACCAGGCTGGAATGAAAGTATTTCTGGAATAAAAGAATATAATCAATTACCTAAAGCAGCCATTAATTATATTAAACGGATTGAGCAATTAACCGACATTCCGATAGATATTATCTCGACAGGACCTGATCGTGCTGAAACAATAATATTACGAGATCCTTTTGATATATAATTTTACCACTTAACTTATTACTTAAGTAGTAACGCCTGAACATTCAGGCGTTACTTTTATGAAAAGTAATTTATTATGTTACTTGATTTACTAATCAATTTTAATTGATATCAAAAAATTTATATTATAAACATAACTGCCATGAATTAATATTAAAAGATGTCTTTCCATTTTTTTATAAAAAAATTAATGTGCAGTTAACAAGTTTTGTTGATTATAATTTAATAGCATTGTTTTATAAACGTCATTTCCTATGGATAAAGTAATTAATAGTATTAAAGTTACTAATATATACGATATCTCATGTAATCATATAATAAAAATTATTAATTAATTGAGCGAAATTAGACTTGTTGCTGTGGTGAAAAAAGGAAATGGGGTATTATTTAAATAAACTAGTTAATCAAATTCGTTGGATAGTTGAGAGGTTGCTAATTTATTAGATGTTCTGGCATTAGTCAATTATAGCAGCAATTTTTGCTGCATTATTTCTGCTTATTAACTAAAGCAAGTTATATTCATTTCTAGTAAATATAGTTTCAGAGATGGTAGTCGTATCCTGTTGATTTCTTTATTGGATAATTTCAACAAGATAATCATCATATGACATAATAAAGTTTACTCTATATCTATCCGAAAAACCAGATATTACCTGTATTAAAGCAGATATTAAATCAAATTAATTAATCATATTTTAAATGAATTAGATAAATATACATTGGTTGATCTATTAAAAATAACGAGCCATTTTATAAGTTACTATTAAAATAAATAATAGATCTAAGTATTATAAATATATTAATCGATGTAGTAGTGTTGGAGGTTGGTGATGGCAAAAAACCCTTATAAAAAACGAGAGGCTGAAAAATATCATTCACCAATTGTAAGTCGTGAATATATCTTAGAGATTTTAGCAAAATTTCTTACTCCTATAAGTCGACAGAAAATCGCCCGAATATTAAAGTTAACCAAAGAAGAAGAGTTAGAGGCTTTACGTCGCCGTTTGCGTGCTATGGAGAATGATGGACAATTGGTATTTACTCGTCGTCAATGTTATGCCTTACCTGAACGTATTAATTTATTTAAAGGTACTATTATTGGGCATCGTGATGGTTTTGGTTTTTTACGAATAGAAGGTCAAAAAGAAGATTTTTATCTTTCTTTAGAAGAAATGAAAAAAGCACTGCATGGTGATATTGTGCTTGCTCAATCATTTGGAAAAGATCGGCGAGGACGTACAGAAGTTCACATTGTTCGAGTACTTGTTCCACGAAATAATTATATCGTTGGACGTTATTTTTTAGAATCTATGATGGGATATGTAGTCCCTGATGATAGTCGACTATCCTTTAATATTTTGATCCCTAAAGAACAGGTTAATGGTGCTAGGATGGGAAATGTAGTTGTCGTTGACATGACAACCCGACCAGCACGCCATACTCAGGCGGTAGGAAATATTGTCGAAGTATTAGGCGAAAGCATGGGTACTAATATGGCAGTAGAGATTGCATTAAGAACCTATGAAATTCCATATAGCTGGCCGCCACAAGTTGAGAAACAGGTTGCTAATTTATCTGAACAGATCCCTGCCTCAGAAAAAAAAAGGCGAGTAGATATATGCCATCTACCATTACTTACTATTGATGGTGAAGATGCCTGTGATTTTGATGATGCAGTTTATTGCATGCCGAAAGAAGATGGTGGTTGGTGCTTATTAGTTGCCATTGCTGATGTTAGTTATTATGTACGACCACGAACAGCATTGGATAATGAAGCGGTTAGTCGGGGAAATTCTGTCTATTTTCCATCACGGGTGATTCCCATGTTGCCTGAAATTCTTTCTAATGGATTATGTTCATTAAACCCTGAAGTCGAAAGATTTTGCATAGTATGTGAAATGCAGTTATCGGCGGAGGGACAAATAACTTCATCTAAATTCTATGAAGCTGTGATGCGTTCTCATGCCAGATTGACTTACACCAAGGTTTGGAAAGTTTTACAAGGTGACAAAGAATTACGTAAGCATTATCAAAATCTAGTACCACATCTAGAACAACTTCATCTATTATATAAAGTGTTAGATAGCACGCGCATAAAACGAGGCGCCATTTCTTTTGAATCTGAAGAAGCCAGATTTATTTTTAATGCAGAAAAACGAATTGAGCGGATTGAGCCTATTGAACGTAATGATGCGCATAAATTAATTGAAGAGTGTATGATTTTAGCAAATATCGCTGCCGCACGTTTTGTTGAGCGAAATAAAGAGCCTAGCTTATACCGTGTTCATGATAGGCCAAAACAAGAGAGTATTATAAACTTGCGGATGTTATTTAATAAGTTAAATTTGAAATTACCAGGCGGTATAAAACCCAAGTCAGCTGACTATGCTAAAATCATGTATGAAGTCGCTGAACGTCCAGACCATGTATTGTTGCAAACAATGATTTTGCGCTCAATGAAACAGGCTATTTATGACACTGAAAATAGAGGGCATTTTGGCTTAGCAGTGCAATCTTATGCCCATTTCACTTCACCTATCCGTCGATATCCTGATTTAGCACTACATCGTTCGATTAAATATATTTTATCTGGCCAAAATGCAAATAATCAACATCGTTCGACGCTAACCGGTGGTTGGCATGCTGATACCCATGAAATGTTACAATTAAGTGAACATTGTTCAATGACAGAGCGACGGGCTGATGAAGCAACGAGAGATGTTGCTGATTGGTTGAAATGTGATTTCATGCAAGATCAAGTTGGAAATCTATTTACTGGCATTATCACCAGTGTCACTGGTTTTGGATTTTTTGTCCGTTTAAAAGATCTTTTTATTGATGGCCTAGTGCATGTCTCTTCACTTAATAATGATTGCTATCACTACGATAATGTAGGCCAGCGACTTATTGGTGAATTTTCGGGTATGACATATCGTCTTGGTGATGAAGTTGAAATTAGTGTTGAAGCTGTCCATATGGATGAACGAAAGATTGATTTTTCATTGATATCAACTTTACGTAAGGTAAAAAATTCAGGTAAGGTAGTAAAAGAAAAAGCAAAAAAGCAATTTTAATAAAATTAATTTAACTCATAAGACTAGATTAAAACAAACACAAAAATTTTAAATATAATAGCATATTTGTTAAATCCTATAAATTAGCACTAATAACACTAAAAAATAGAATAAAAAAAAGAAAAATGATTCTGAATAAAAGCAAAAAGATTACCAGAAAATTAAAAACAAAAAAGCTATTAAAAAGCACAAAAAATCTTAGTTATTTTTATTAATAATCTTTATTTGCAGTAATTGACTATCTTTAAGAATTATTAAACAATAGATAAATTTATGAGTGAAATTATTTATGGTATTCATACAGTGCAAGCACTACTGGAACGCGATCCTTCGCGTTTAAAACAAGTTTATGTACTAAAAGGACGTAAAGATAAACGTCTATTGTCGGTTATTAACCAGCTTAAAAAATTTGGTATTACTATTCAGTTAGTTAATCGTCAATGGATGGATAGGCAAACAGAGAATGCTGTTCATCAGGGTATTTTTACCAAAATAAAATCCGGACGACAATATCAAGAGAGTGATTTAGATATCATTATTTCCCAGGTGAAATCACCATTTTTGCTTATATTAGATGGCATTACAGATCCACATAACTTAGGTGCTTGTTTACGTAGCGCAGAGGCAGCGGGTATTGATGCAGTTATTGTACCAAAGAATAAATCAGCTCAACTTAATGCAATCGCTAAGAAAGTTGCCTGTGGTGGAGCTGAGAATGTGCCATTAATACGAGTTACCAATATTGCGCGGATGCTACGTCAATTGCAGCAGCAGCATATTTGGGTTATTGGTACTGCAGATGACGCCTATCATACATTATATGATAGTAAATTAACCGGAGCTATTGCATTGCTGATGGGTGGTGAAAGTAAAGGTATGCGTCGATTAACAAGGGAACATTGTAATGAACTAATTAGTATTCCAATGGCAGGCATAGTTTCGTCTTTAAATGTCTCTGTTACGACGGGAATTTGTTTATTTGAAGCAGTACGTCAACGACGCAGTTATTAAAAATAATATAATTAACAACGTTGATAACATCACCTAATCTAATTTAATGTGTAATAAGTGATAATTTAATCTATTACTTGAGTTTTAATTCAAGTAAAGTTATAGTAATGTGTTAATTTTTTAGCTTCGCTTAAATTAGCTTTCCTTGCTTCCATGTGTTGGTTACAGCTGACCCTGATATAGGAGTCTGATTAATTCGTAAGGAGAAAAACTCATGCGTCATTACGAAATCGTTTTTATGGTTCACCCGGACCAAAGTGAGCAAGTTACAGGTATGATTGAGCGTTATACTAATTCTATTACCAAAGCGCAAGGTCAAATCCATCGATTGGAAGACTGGGGTCGCCGTCAATTAGCTTATCCAATAAATAAATTGCATAAAGCACACTATATTCTGATGAACGTTGAAGCGCCACAAGAAGTGATTAATGAATTAGAAACAAACTTCCGATTTAACGATGCTGTTATCCGTAGCATGGTTATGCGTATTAAGCATATGGTTACTGAAGCTTCTCCAATAGTTAAAGCCAAAGACGATCGTCATAATCATGATCTTCTTAATGAAGAACTGGAAAGAATTGAGGAAGCTAAAACTCTTAAGAGTAATTCTACTTATTAATACTAATCGATTGATTCTATTAGGAAAATTTATAATACACCGATAAGAAAGTCAGTCCAGCTGGAGTTACTCACTATCAGTTTGTACTCAAACATAGTTCACAGCAGAAGGAGGCTAGTTTTAATCGGAAAGTATGGTATAAAATAACTATTATTGCCAACGGACAAAAATTACAACAGTTAACTCATAGTATAACGGTTGATACTTGGATAACTGTTATTGATTTTATTAGCAGCCATCAGGACGCTAATGGCTTGAATAACTTAGTACTTCATGCCGGAGCAAATTGAATTGATGGATTCTGGAGACTAGCCAAATGACACGTTATTTTCGTCGTCGTAAGTTATGCCGTTTCACAGCAGAAGGCGTTCAAGAAATTGATTATAAAGATATCGTAATATTAAAAAATTACATCACTGAAAGTGGTAAAATTGTACCAAGTCGTATCACTGGTACTCGTGCAAAATACCAGCGTCAGCTTGCTCGTGCTATAAAGCGCGCCCGTTATCTCTCTCTGTTGCCATATACTGATCGTCATCAGTAATTAATATTGTCCATAATGACATAAAGAGGATAAGACAATGCAAATTATTTTACTGGATAAAGTACCAAACCTGGGTATCCTGGGTGATAAAGTTGATGTTAAAGCGGGTTATGCCCGTAACTATTTAGTTCCGAATGGAAAAGCTGTTCCTGCAACTAAAAAGAATATTGAATTTTTTGAAGCGCGCCGTGTTGAATTAGAAGCTAAATTAGCCAATATTCTAGCTGCATCCAAAGACCGAGCTGAAAAAATTAATTCATTATCAACAATAACTATCGCTTCTAAAGCTGGTGATGAAGGTAAACTATTTGGTTCAATCGGGACTCGTGATATTGCTCAAGCAATTACTGCTGCTGGTGTTAAAGTCATGAAAAACGAAATTCGCTTACCAAATGGTGTATTGCGTACTATTGGTGAACATGAAGTTCATTTCCAAGTCCATAGTAGTTTTTTTATAAAAGTGAATGTGAATATTATTGCTAAATAATTTTCTTATAATCATAAGTCATAAATAAAAACCAGTATTAACTGTATTTTGTTCTAATTTCTACAACTAATTCATTACTGCTATTAATCAATAAATCTATAAAGATAATTATTTTCCTTTTTGTAACTATTGAGTGTTAATGTAATGTCTTGCAAGTTATTAGAAAATCTAATAACTGTCTATCATACTATGCTTTAATGCTTCGTAAATTTTCTTCACATCCTTAAATTAGACCTTGTTTAGTACCAGAATTAGCAAGTTAGTCTCATTACTCAATTTGATCTTTTCTAAACAGACTGTATCAGCTTAAATATCATGAAAGGGTTGTTTTTTGAGCTACAGTTCTTTCGCGCATCGGCTTCATAGGTTCACTATCGCAAAAGCCGATTTAATCAGATTCCCATTCTTATTAATGCCCAGTGCTAGAATAGTTTGAAGAGCATAGGTAATAGCGGTTGCGTAATTTAAACGATATGCGCTATATTTATTTTTTAGCTGATAGCATAACCGTCTTATCAGGAAGCTGATGACTTTGCCTCCTGCTCATTATCGGCGGAGCTGCATAGATGGTAAAAATCTTGTTTCGGTTGAAGGTGGTTATTGAGATTTAGAAGCCAACTAAACTCTAGGCCAATAAACTTCTTAATAACTTACTATAGGATAGCTTATCCATATCTCAGATGCATACTATGAAATAGAGACGGTTCTCTTAGTTTTTGGAATAAATAATAAAGATATTTCCAGAAATGTAACACCAACGCTGTTAGTACATAAAATAGATCATGCCCATACCTTTCTCCCTTTTAAAAGGCATGGCAACACCAAAAAGTTAAAGATAAAGGCTTTGTGAGGAGATTGTGTGGCTAACCAGACAGTCACGATACCGCTAATAAAGCCTTGATACTTGTTGCCAAGGTTTTCAGGAAAACATCCTTCAGCGATAAAAGAGCTAAACCAGATAAGAGATTTAATCTGCTAATCTGATGTGCTAAAAACAACGACAAATTTAAGAATGGATAACTGATTTACAAAGCATCAGAGTGAATTTTAACCATCTACACAAGATTTATTAATAACTTTTTATAGTAAAGTAAAATTAACTTATATAACTATAACCAATGGATTAATTCAAACAGAGAGTTTTATTATAATGCCTGAATTATTTAATCCGAAAGTATTTTTGCAAACAGTAACTAATCAACCAGGTATATATTGTATGTATGATACATCTGGAATAATTATCTATGTCGGTAAAGCAAAGGATTTAAAAAAACGTTTAGTGAGTTATTTTAGAAAGGAAGTAACGAGCCGTAAAACGGAACAACTTATTAAAAATATTGCTCAAATTGATGTTACCGTAACACATACAGAAACAGAGGCTTTATTGCTTGAACATAATTATATTAAACTTTATCAACCTCGTTATAATGTTCTGCTAAGGGATGATAAATCCTATCCTTATATTTTTTTAAGTGCAGATAAACATCCACGTTTGACTATTTTTCGTGGCTACATGAAAGAAAAGGGCGACTATTTTGGCCCATTTCCAGATGTTCATGCCGTCAAAGAAACACTAGCTTTATTACAAAAGATCTTTCCAGTGCGTCAGTGTGAAGATAGTATCTATCGTAATCGATCTAGACCATGCCTCCAATACCAAATTAATCGTTGTCTTGCTCCCTGTATTAAAGGGCTAGTTTCTAATTCAGAATATCATCAACAAGTAGAATATGTTCGATTATTTTTATCAGGGAAGGATGAGCAAGTTATTAATCAATTAATCCAAAATATGGAGCAATCCAGTCAAACTCTTAAGTTTGAATATTCAGCACGTTATCGCGATCAAATACAAGCTGTTAGAACGGTTACAGAGCAACAATTTGTCACTGGAAATACGCAAGATTTAGACGTAATTAGTGTTGCTTATCACTTAGGAATTGCCTGTATTCAAGTGCTCTTTATTCGTCAAAGAAAAGTACTTGGTAGCCGTAGTTATTATCCAAAGATTCCAAAAAACACGAAATTAAGTGAAGTTGTACAAACATTTTTAGGCCAATTTTATTTACAAGGTAATAAAATTCGTTCTTTACCAGAAGAAATATTATTAGATTTTTTATTACCAGAAAAAGCGCTATTTACTAATTTTTTGACTAAAATAGCTGGGCGTAAAATTAGCATTAAAGTGCAACCACGAGGA
This sequence comes from Arsenophonus sp., assembly GCA_046530735.1. GTDB lineage: Bacteria > Pseudomonadota > Gammaproteobacteria > Enterobacterales > Enterobacteriaceae > Arsenophonus. The sequence goes on along the minus strand of JBHEQV010000002.1, from coordinate 97,413 downwards.
ATAAAAGGTAAATATTTAAAACTAGCTCGTATTAATGCAGCAACAGCATTAACAACAAAAATTGCACAACAATCAACCATTCATAAAAGAATGGAGGAATTAGCTGCCTTATTAAGACTAGATAAAATCTATCGCATGGAATGTTTTGACATTAGTCATACATCTGGAGAGCAAACTGTAGCATCTTGTATTGTTTTTGATAGTAATGGACCATTACGTTCTGAATATCGTCGTTATAATATAATTGATATTACGCCTGGTGATGACTATGCCGCCCTGTATCAGGTTTTAACGAAACGCTATGGTAAACATATAGATAAAAATGAAGTCCCGGATGTAATTTTTATTGATGGTGGTAAAGGACAACTAGCTCAAGCAATCAGTGTATTCAAGGCATTAAATGTCGATTGGGATATTATGCGCCCTAAATTAATAGGGGTAGCTAAAGGAAATGATCGTAAAGCTGGCTTAGAAACATTATTCTTTAAACCTGATGGCAAAGGTCTTTCGTTACCACCTGATTCACCTGCGCTACACTTAATACAAAATATTCGTGATGAATCACATAATCACGCTATTATAGGACATCGCCATCATAGAGCAAAAGTTAGAAATACCAGCACATTAGAGTCTATTGAAGGAATAGGTCCTAAACGTCGGCAAACTCTACTTAAATATATGGGGGGATTGCAAGCTTTACGTAATGCCAGTATTGATGAAATTATAAAAGTGCCAACAATTTCATATATATTAGCAGAAAAAATTTATAATGCGTTGAAGCAATAAAATAGGTAGTTGAACTATATGTATATTTTATATTGACAAGACAACTATATATCATGATGCAATTAAACATTCCAACTTGGTTAACACTTTTTCGTATCATATTAATTCCGTTTTTTGTATTATTCTTTTATCTTCCTTTTTATTGGGGGCCTTTTGTATGTGCGTCTCTTTTTATCATTGCTGCGTTAACTGATTGGTTTGATGGTTTTCTTGCTAGACGGTGGCGACAAACAACTAAATTTGGTACATTTTTAGATCCAGTAGCTGATAAAATTATGCTAGTAACGGCATTAGTATTAGTAACTGAATATTATCATACCTGGTTGGTTACATTACCAACAGTAACTATGATTGCGCGTGAAATCATTATTTCTTCATTACGAGAATGGATGGCTGAGGTAGGTAAACGTAGTTGTGTAGCTGTTTCTTGGATTGGAAAATTTAAAACAGCAGTTCAGATGCTCTCATTAATTGGATTGATGTGGCATCCTAATATCCAAATTGAACTAATTGCTATTATATTACTTTATTTTACGATTATTTTAACGTTTTGGTCTATGTTTCAATACTTATCTGGATCCTGGAGAAATTTAAATGAAACATAATTAAAATTATTAAAAAATATCGAAAAAATCGAATTAATCAATAATAGTATTGACTCAATACAAGAAACAAGTAAAAATACAGTACATTAGAAATGTTAGTTTTAACAAACTAAATAAGCATAGGAAAATGCAGGAATAGCTCAGTTGGTAGAGCACGACCTTGCCAAGGTCGGGGTCGCGAGTTCGAGTCTCGTTTCCTGCTCCAATATCCTACCATACATATAACCTAGATTTTAGTAAGGCGCGTTGGCAGAGTGGCCATGCAGCGGATTGCAAATCCGTCTACCTCGGTTCGACTCCGGGACGCGCCTCCAAAATTTAGCCCAGGTGGTGAAATTGGTAGACACAAGGGATTTAAAATCCCTCGGCTTTAAAGCTGTGCGGGTTCAAGTCCCGCCTTGGGCACCATCATAAAAATACCTTTTATAGAGAAGTTAATCGATAAGATTTTATCTATTTAATATAAAAATCTTATGGAAAATTATATTTCACTATATTTTAATTTTATTATTTCTTTTTAATCTCCAATAACAAGAAAAATATTAATTTTTATTGTATTTTACAGTTTAAGTGCTGTTTATGAGGATATTTTTGTAATAGATTATTAGTAGAAATCCCTTATGACTGTATAAAAGATTTTCCCTATAGCACTACTATGAAAAAGCAAATAGTCATTTAGATTAAAGAAACTAACTCATCCCCTCATAATACCAACATGAAACTGAATCTCATTATTTTACTCGGCTATAATATGTTAGATTATATCGATTTATATATTGAATCACAGCTCATTCTACTTTATCCTGACCATATTATTACAGTGAACATGTTATCCGTTAGGAAAACATTTATTAGAGTTATACAGTAACATCGTTGTGAAATTTCTTTTTGCAGAAAAAATATCAATAATCTTATTGGAAGTCTTCTAGCAATACTGCATCATAATGATAAATGATTTAATTGTTTATAATATATATTGAATAACTTCACTTTATGAGAGTTAGCGAAATAAATAGGCATTAATTTGAAAACAGCGTTTAGGTTCCTAATCATCAGTACTTTATTTTAAGATTTTACCCTACACATGTCTGTAAAACTAGGTGTTATCTATGATCCATTACATTAACATAATCGTAATTCTGCTAGCCAATTGATATACACGCTGTTAAAGACTAGCTCAAAGCTATGATAGCAACCATTATTCTCATCGCCTACTATGTCGACAGCGTTCATAGCGTCGTTAGTAACGATTATTTACTATAAACTATATAGAAATTAGTATTCATGGATCTAAGATTAAAGTATCTAAGGTCAGAAGATAGCAGTAATATAACAAAATATATTTCAACATCTCATTTCTGCCTTATATTTTAATCGAGTTATTAGTAAATCTAGTCTATGATTGCTAGGTTAGATTCTACTCTAATACTTTAGAAATTTGTTCTTTATCCTTAAATTGGACCCTGTTTACCAGCATGATCAAACAGCTCAAGATTTATTTAGCCGCTTACAGCTTTTCTGAGCAAACGGTAGTAGCTTAAATGGCATTAAATGGTTCTTTTCGAACTACAGTGCTTTCTTCGTCGGCTTCATAACTTTGCTATCGCAAAAGCTAATTCAATTCAAATTCATTGTTCTTATTGATATGCCCAATGTTCTGACAGAACGTCGTAGAATACCAAGCAGCTCTTCTTGTTCTTCCTTCAGCTTCTTAATTGCTGCAGAGATATTTGTGCTGATAATTTTTCCAATAAAAACATCAATGATATTATTAGTGGCATCAGGGATCTCTAATAGCCAAATCTCAGACAGCTGCTTTAACTTTCTGGTGCATACCTTTGAGGAACGAAGCTAGCACATTAGCTGTTTTATGTACTACCAAACAAGGTTCATGGTACATATCAAGAATATCCTTTGCTTTTTCCACATTGTATCCAAAAACCCAAGCACTGGCGTCCTATAAGTGCCAAGTTGTGAGAGATACGCTTAAGTCACGCGCTCATGACCCATACGGAAGTTCAGTACAGTGCACTTTTTTACTCTTATAACTATCTTTAATCACAACGAGCTCTTTATATCTATGTGCAGTGCTATCAATAATGAGCAGTAGAACATCATGTCGATCAGCTTCTTACAAGACAGTTATGGCATCAGCCAAGAAAAACGTAACGCGTATCACTTAAATTATACAGGTACTACTTCCTATGCTTTCAAGCGATTGCTGTTTTAATCTGCTGATAGTGCTTACAGAAAAGATCATGTATTTTTTATTAAGAAGCGCTTACATAGATTCGTGAATCATCGGTAGGTAATGCTTCATTCCTTGCAGATACAGTCAATGGTGGCAACTCTTTGTTACTTTTGCACACTTTAGATAAAGTGAGGTAATGAGCTTTAGAAGAATATTTCATTACTGATTGTGAATTTCTGACCTTATTCACGTCAATCTCAACATCACCAATACGCATTTACATGATTCGCTGTAACACATAACGTTATTGTCTAAGGATGAGATCCGTAGACAAGACAGTGTTTACATTTTTTTTTCGCAGTATCGCTTCGAGTTTAGTCTTAACAGCGGTGCTTATCAGCTACCTGGCACACTATTACGGATGAATTTATGCAATGGATAAAAGACAACACCTAGTTTTGTTGACATCTGTAGGATAAATTTTATAGGATATTATATCTATATTATTGAAATCATATACGAAATTAATCAGAAAGATATTCACCATCTCCGAAACCCAATATACCAAAATGGGGTATACTCTAAAGGAAGAGAATTGATTTCCTGACTCACATTGTTAGTAAACAAATTTCCAATTTAAGGATGGAAAATAAATTTATAATGCATAAAAGCAAGAGAGCGTAGCCCCAGCCTTATCGTAATCATATTTAGTAATAACTTTTAAAACAAGTGAAATGCGAACTACTCATTAAAATTATATTTCATCAAAAAATAAAAATATTTAAGAACAATAAATTAACAAATAGATAGAATAAATTTACATATATCTTATACTAGATGAGCAAAATGCTGATAACTGATGAATTAATTATCCTAATGTTTTCAAGGAAAATTTTTAAAAAGATTTTTTATGAAAAAAAGTATCAAATTAGTACTAAAGATATTTTTTCCTTTACTCTTATCTATATTAGTTTATTTTACCTATTTAAAAATAAATAGTGATAAATTATGGCAAACTATTAATCAACAATGTATCCCTGAGTTTAAAACTGATAATTTACAACTACCATGCATCAAAGTTAATCAAAAACGTTTATATGTAATATTTAAAGATATAAAGGGGCCATTACATAACTTATTACTACCATTAAATAAAATCTCAGGAATTGAAAGTCCTCTTTTGCAACAAAAAAATACAGAAAATTATTTCATATTAGCATGGCAAAATCGGGCGCTATTTATTAAATCAGCTAGCAAACCCATTAATGAGAAATTTCTTTCTCTCGCTATAAACTCAAAATATGGTCGCACACAAGATCAATTACATATTCATTTAGCTTGCTTAAAACCTAAAGTATATCAAATAATAAAAAAAAGTGAAGATACCATAACTACTAGCTGGCGGCCCTTAAAGGATAGAATTAATAGTCATCAATACCTGGCTATTAAAATTCCTGCATTTTACATAAATAAAATATCACCGTTTATTTATCTAGAAAAATATATTGCAAACCAGGGTGATTCTATTTCTTATTATGGCTTAGCGATGATGCCAAGCACACAAAAAAATGAATTTATTTTATTGACAACACGGTTTAAATTGCAAGATTTCAATCTTGGTTCAGTTGGTGAGATTCAAGATTATCAATGTAAATTAAAAGACAATTAAAATCATTTAAAATAATTAAACATCAACAAAAAAGTAATTAAAGTAATATACAATTAATCACTTTTAATATGATATTAAAACAAAATTTTATTAAATAAAATTTATAAAATTCCTTAAATCGCTAAAATAAAAGGAATTATTAGTAAATCTAGTGATGTATAGTGATCAGGCTACGCTTCGATCTGATACTTCGTGAATCTGTTCTTTATTCTTAAAATTAAATATTATTTACAATCAAGGTCAAGAAGGTGAATCTCCTTAACTGGTTTTCAACTTTTTTAAGCAGACAGGAACAGCTTAAATAGCATTAAAAGATTATTTTTGATACAGTGCTTCATTTTCTCGGCTTCACAGCCTCATTATTGTAAAAGCTAATCTAATCGGATTGATTGCTCTTAATTAACGTCACAATGTGTTGACGGAAAGGCATAGAATAGCAGCTATTTTTTAATTATTCTCTGATATCATCATCACTGATATAATACTCTGAAAGGCTTGCAAATAAAACATTAAAGGATTTATTAGCAGCATCTCGACTCTCTTATAATATAACGCTTGTAGCACAACCTTAACTTTCGGTTGTGCCTTTTAAGAGTGAAGCTAGCACATTATCTGTCTTATGTACCCAACCATAGGTAGTGCTGTATATCCGGGAGTATCTTTACCATCTAATTTTAAAAACAAAAACACCGCATCCACGTCTTAAGCCATAGGGAATACAGTTAAGTCACGCGCTCGTAAGTCATTGATGAAATTTGTCCAGTTCGATTCTAACTCTTGATAAGCATCTTTAACCCTAACTAATTCCTTACATCCATGCAGTGTCGATAATGATAGCCAATAAGTCATGGAAATTAGCTTGTCTGACAGAACTATTATTACTTTAACCAAGAAATAAACGACCAGTATCGCTTAAATTATGCAGCTATCTTTACAAATCCTCTTAAAAGAATCGGTATTTCAATCTGCTAATGGTACTTAGAAAAGACCATGTACTTTTACTAATAATCGCTACCAAGAGCTTCATGAAAATCATCAATGTGCATTACCTCTCATATACATGCAATGGTAACAACTCTTCGACATTTTTGTACGCTTTAGATAAGGTGATAGGAACTAGCTGTTGAAACATATTCTGTTACCGCTATGATTCCCTGACCTTATGGACTTTAATCTTAAAATCGCCAATATCAGTCTTATATGACTCCTGTGAAAACTAATTATTACAAATGAGGTCAGGATACTTATCAATAAAGCGTAGTTCAGTATATCATTAAGCTCAGTCTCAACGATGACATCTATTGTCTCCGAAACTACATATGCCCAAAAATAAGCATAATTATAACAAAAATACTTATATTACTATTAATATAGTAACGGATTATATTTAAAATATTAAAACATTAACTTAATTAATAATATAATAATTTATAATTTTTTATTTTTAAAAAATATAAAATTTTATTAAATAAGTTAATGTTTCTAATTAAAAAAAACGCTGTAATATACTAAAAGTAACTAATATAAAAAAGAATTTTGTTGTAATTTAGCTTTGCTATAGTAAGCAAAATGCTATTTATTTTCTCACAAAAATAATCACTATTATATATTACGAGCATAAAAAGTGATTATTTAAAAATCAATTTACGTGACATGTAGATTAATGATAAATTAATGAAAAATATTTTCATACTAATATCCATTTAAATTAAGTGAGATGATTAATAATATAAAATTATCATGCAGTTAACAAAAATTTTTTATGTATCAAAACTCTGTATTAAATACAGAGTTAATTAATTAAAATTTGATTGGAGGAGAGGGGATATATCCAATTAATAAACATAGTAATTATTACGTGATATTTTCTATCATCATGTATTTTACTAGATTCTTTAGTTTACTTTAGTAAAATATTAGTCTATAAGGTACTAATTACCTATTATTTAGAAGAAAAATTTTGCTTAAGAAACGGAAGAAATTAAAAGTACAGAAATAAAAAAAAGAACAGAAATAATCTTGAAAATAAAAATGACAAGAAAACCATTATATGTTCTAAAACTTGTTTCACTAGTGATGTTGTCTCAGATACAGATATACTTATTAATGGTAAATATATTGACAATATTTTATGTAAAAATAGCTATTGTAATAAAAACTAGCGTAGTAACAGGTATTATTTTAGCTAAAAAACAATTATCAATGGCAAAATTGATGGTCGTATTGAATCAACGTTAATCGAAATTCAAAAAAAAAACGGCATAATCGAAGGTAAAATTTATACTGAAAAATCTGTCCATTGATGACAGTGAATTCTTCACTAGCATATCGAAAAAAAATTACAATAGACCTAAATAAAAAATACCAAAACGAAATAATTTGCAAGAAAGAACGTAAAAAACATTAAAAAATGAATGACAAGAATACGCTTGCTTTAAAAGATATGTTATTAGAAAATCTAGTTTATGATGGGGGTTAGGTTACGATCCGAGATAAGATGCTTCGTGAGCATGTTTTCTATTCTTAAGTTAGGCGTTTTGTTTAGCACCAAAGAGGTCTCCTTCCTCCCCCCATAGCAAGATAATAAATCCCTTTAGCTAGTTCAATATTTTCTAAACAGCTATGAGAGAAAATTAGGTACCATTAAAATAATTGTTTTTTAACTACAGTGCTTCGTGCGTCAGATTCATAGACTCACTGTCGCAAAACTTGATTTAATTGAATTCTTCGCTCTTATGATGCCAAGCGCGGTGATGGAAAGACATAGAATGTCAGTCATTCTTCTCGCTATTTCTCTAGCTTTTTTCATCGCTGCATGATGATAACTTCGCTGGAAAACTTGCCAAGAAAAAATATTAAGAACTTTATTAGTTAATTGAGTTACGCTCATTTCTAGTGTATGCAGTAGTTTTTGAGATGGGTAGCGTACGTATCCTTCCTATTAATTAATTTATGGATGATTATAACAACAAAGAGATGATATTTTATGAAAAGTCTGCCTTAGAGATAATCTGCAAACTAAATATTACCTCTTATCTCATTCTATGAACTTATCATAATGATGAGTTCCAGGTAGCTGATAGGAATCGCTGTTAAGCGTGAGATCTAAGTTATATTGCGACAACAGGCTGAACGATACTTTGTTGGCAGATCATACCGATGTTCGTAACGGACATTTTCCATAACTATCCATAAAAACTACTATTTTGCGATATTAAGATTAAAGTGCCTAAGGTTAAATTGGGATTATGCATCGACAGCAAAATATACTTCAAGAGATTGTTGCTACCGACTTATCTGAAGTATGTAAAAGGCGGGGAAGAAGTTGCTTCCATAGCTGCTTTACGAATATCCACCGGTGATTTTATCAAGTTCTGGTGACGATTATTAGCGAAAACAAATAGTGTCTGTTTAAGTACTATCAGCAGACTTAAATACCAATGCCTTGAAGAAAATTGCCAATGGCAGGCTGCGTAATTTAAACGATACTGCTACGTTTATTTTTATAGAAATGGATATTATATCATTTTGTCAGGCAAGCTGATCGCCTTTGCCTGCTGATCATTATTGGCTAGACTGCGTGGATGGCAAGAAGCTAATTGCGATTAAAGATGGTTATTAAAAGTCAGAATAAAACTGTACATAACTTTTCAATACTCTGCGAGTGCTCAGATTAACCATATTTTTAGAGTTATTACATAAGGCTATATCCTTGGTTTTTGAAATGCAATAGCAAAGATATTCCTGAACACGCAGCACTAATATTGTTAGGTATGCAAAATAACTAATGCACTAGATTTACTTCACAAAGACATGTAAGCGAAAGTTAATGCATATGCGGGAGATTTTGGCAGCAGAGAGCCGTGATGCTGCTAATAAAGCCTTTTATATTTTGTTATTAAGGTTTTCAGTATATTTCTGCAGCGATTAATAAGCTGAAGTAAAGAGCAATAAGAATAACTGGCATTCTATCCCTGCCGTCATGGCAGTGGGCGTCAATAAAAACGATGAATACGATTGAATCGGCTTTATAGCCAGTATTAGGTTATGAAGTCGATGTCGAAGAATTATTGGTTCTAGGAAAATAATCCTTTTTATGGTATTTAAGTTATTTTCGTATGCTCATAGAAAGCTGAAACTGGCAGAAAAGCATTTTACTTCCTAACCTTTCAAGTGGTAAAAAACGTTTAATTTTAAGGATAGAGAACAGATTTTACGAAGAATCATAGCGGGAATTTAGCTGTGCCCTGACAGTAATACACTAAGATTTGCTAATAACTCGATCAAAATAGCTAATTTTAAAAAAACTCTATTAGATTTTACTTTTTATAAGTAAAATCCTAAAAACTTGTACCTAAATCAAATCTCTATCAGTAATAATTTATTATAAATTGATAAATAATAATTTATTATTAATAATAAATCATAATTATAAAAATAGCATAAGAACATGCAGTTTATTTTAATTAATAATGGAGAAAGATAGTGTGCAAACTTTTAATGCTGATTTAGTTATAATAGGAGCTGGTGGAGCTGGTTTAAGAGCAGCAATTGCTGCTGCTGAAACTAATCCACATATAAAAATTGCTTTAGTTTCAAAAGTCTATCCAATGCGTAGTCATACTGTTGCTGCAGAAGGTGGCGCAGCAGCAATTGCTCAATTCCATGATACCTATGATTATCACTTTAATGATACAGTTTCAGGAGGAGATTGGTTATGTGAACAAAATGTAGTTGAATATTTTGTAAAACATTGCCCGACCGAAATGACACAACTAGAATTATGGGGATGCCCATGGAGTCGTAAAAAAGATGGTACCGTGAATGTACGTCGCTTTGGAGGAATGAAAATCGAGCGCACTTGGTTTGCCGCTGATAAAACAGGCTTCCATATGTTACATACTTTATTTCAAACCTCACTTAAATATGCACAAATTCAGCGATTTGATGAACATTTTGTGTTAGACATTCTTGTTGATGAAGGAAAAGTACATGGCCTTGTCGCTATCCATATGATAGAAGGTATTAACATTCAAATTAGGGCAAACGCTGTTATTATGGCTACCGGCGGAGCGAGCCGTGTTTACCGTTATAATACTAACGCTGGAATTGTTACCGGTGACGGTATGGGAATGGTGTTACGACATGGTATTCCATTACGTGATATGGAATTTATTCAATATCATCCAACTTGTTTGCCAGGCTCTGGAATACTTATAACTGAAGGATGTAGAGGTGAAGGCGGGATTATCATCAATAAAGACGGCTATCGTTATCTACAAGATTATGGTTTAGGGCCAGAAGTACCAATAGGTAAACCAGAAAATAAATATATGGAATTAGGACCACGAGATAAGATTTCTCAAGCTTTTTGGCATGAGTGGCGTGCAGGCCGGACAATAAAATCATATCGTGGTGATATCGTACATCTTGACTTGCGTCATCTTGGGGCAAAAAAACTACATGAATGCCTGCCATTTATTTGTGAATTAACCAAAACTTATGTTGGCGTCGATCCAGTTACTGATCTAATTCCTGTTCGCCCAACCGCCCATTATACAATGGGAGGGATTGAAACAGATCATAAATGTCAAACATCAATAAAAGGTTTGTTTGCTGTAGGCGAGTGTTCATCAGTTGGCTTACATGGAGCAAATCGTCTTGGTTCTAATTCTTTATCAGAATTAGTTGTTTTTGGTCGATTAGCTGGAATAGAAGCAGGTAAATATGCTACTGAATCCTCTTCAAGAAATAATAATACCATTGAATTAAAAGCATTTGAAATTGAAACTAATTTAAGGAAACTGATAAACCAAAAAGGTAAAGAGAATTTAGCTAACATCCGTGATGAAATGGGGGTAGCAATGGAGGAAGGTTGTGGAATATATCGCACACCTGAATTAATGAAAAAAACTATGGATAAAATAGCTGAACTTAAAGAACGCTTTAAACATATTGAAATTACAGATCATAGCAGCGTTTTTAATACTGAACTTCTCTATACTATCGAATTAGGATTTAGTCTAGATGTAGCGGAATGCATGGTTTACTCGGCTTTCTATCGCAAAGAATCTCGTGGCGCCCATCAACGTCTGGATAAAAATTGCACTGAACGTGATGATATTAATTTCTTAAAACATTCTCTTGCTTTTTATAACTCACAAGGTGGTGCTCCGAATATAGCTTATAGTGATGTAAAAATTACCAAATTATCACCGGCTAAACGTGTTTATGGTGGTGAAGCAACAGCACAAGAGCAAGGAAAAAAAGTACAGACGAATGACTAAGATAAAAAAACTTAAAATGGAGATCATGCGCTATAATCCTGAAACTAATGATGCCCCCTATGCTGTTACTTATAAAGTTCCTTATGATGAACAGACCTCTTTGCTAGATGCTCTTAGTTATATTAAAGACCACTTATCACCTGACCTCTCATACCGCTGGTCTTGTCGTATGGCAATATGCGGCTCTTGCGGCATGATGGCTAACAAGATACCTAAATTAGCCTGCAAAACTTTTTTACGGAATTATACTAATGGTTTAAAAGTAGAAGCATTAGAAAACTTTCCTATCGAAAGAGATTTAGTGGTAGATATGACTCATCTTATTAAGAGTCTTAAAGCTATTAAACCATATATTATTGGTAATAATCGTAAAGTTAGCGATGGCCCCAATAAACAAACACCTAGTCAAATGGCTAAATATCATCAATTCTCTGGCTGTATTAATTGTGGCCTCTGTTATGCAGCTTGCCCTCAATTTGGCCTTAATCCAGAGTTTATTGGTCCTGCCGCAATCACACTTGCAGAACGTTATAACCTCGATAATCGTGATAAAGGCAAAAAAAAACGAATGCCTTTACTAAATAGCGTTAATGGTGTATGGAGCTGTACATTTGTCGGTTACTGTTCTGAAGTATGCCCTAAACATGTTAATCCTGCCGCTGCAATTCAACAAGGAAAAGCTGCAAGTGCAGAAGATTTTATTATCGCTATGCTAAAACTAAGATAAGGAAGAAAAATGATGACAAAACATTAAGCCATATATACGCAAAATACCATTAAATTAATAACAACAGATTAAATCTTATTGTTTTATATTATGCTAGAAGTAACCGCTATCCATTAAATTTAGTTTAGTTATGTTTTATGATATCCGTCTGTCAACAACAAAAGGAAAGATTAGTCTAACTATCTTAACTTGTTCCATAATTCAATCGTTTTATTAATTTATATTTTCAGTTTAATAGCAACTTTATTTCATACAAAAACTTGGTTTGAACTCAATAAAAGATTATAAAATTATTATTGCATAATTTTTCTGGTAACAATTATAAATCATACTAAAAAACATTCTGATAAACCTATTTTTAGAAATTATTCTATTTGGTGCTGATTGTACATGAAGTATAATTGCCTATCCAGTTATAATACTTTTATTGCAATTTTAATTGCTCTAAGCAAATTCTAGATAAAAAATATTTAATTATGAACACATTCTGGCATTATTTTAATAAACCTTTATTTAACTATATTTTCTATTAATGATTATTTAACCTATTTTATGTTGGCTATATTGACTTCATCATGGAATTGATGATCTAAAAATAACAATTCAAACTGGTAAATAGATTTTTTATGGGATGCTATATACTAGCATTAGTATGGTTCTTATTATTGTTAATATCAAACACTAATATAAATTAATCTAATAAAAACTAGATAGTCATAACCATTTAGTTTATTTGTTTGTGATAATAATTGACTAGTTAACTTATAGACAGTATAGCGATCGTTTATTCAGATTCTCTATATGTTAACCATAAGATGCGCGATAATTAATTATAAACTTCAGCTAACTAAACTTATAAATATTAATAACTTAATATTGTTAATTAACAACAGAAAAATTCTAGTACTTAACTAACTATTCCACTAACCCCTATTAACTAACTGTCAGATCCCGGAAAATAGATAGTTTTTTAAATAATTTAAATTTAACTTTAAATTAATCTTTCATAAACTACAATTAAGTTTTAATACCCGATACTGATTTAGTAATTACTGATTTCACACAAAAACATATCGATGCAGAGTGATTTCAATCTCTTGACTAGAATTGAAATAATAGCTTTTCAACTTATTTTCTATGCACCAATTAAATTGCTTAACCCATACTATTCATTTAAGGATGAACTGGCGATTAAGTAGTATCTATACTAATTTATGTACATAAACAATTGAATTTCTATTTTCTAGTAGCTAAACGTTTTCACAAACTAAAAAGGCAATCTCTAATTTTTCCATTATTTGTAAGTATCCGATAGATAATCATTGAACATGCTTGGTTAAGATCACGTAATAAGCATAAAGAATTGCCTATACGGTCATAGCCTTGTAAAGACGGATAAAAACCTATCGAGTAACCAGAACTATATCTACGAAAAGATAATGTCTTGAAGTTTTGTTTAAAATTTTCAGAAGATATTTTATATTTACGTGCATATACTAGGCTTACAATTTTAAACGATTTATAGAACGGATTCAGAGATTTTTGCTTCATTTCACAAAAATTCCCCCTATTTATCTACCTAAAGAGCAATCAGCCAATTAAGATACTACGTGGGGTTTATGAATTCACGTACTACTGAGAGTTGATCGTTGACAAGGAGAAATATTTTATAGGAAAAACGACTACGAACCTACTTAGTAGACGACACCACAACTGTCTCGTTGGAAAATAATGTGGAATATGGCTTTATAGTTATTCTGATTTCTAGTGTATAAAGTTTAATATATGGTGGCATATACTGTCTGATTGATTTCGTAGATGATCTCAACAACAAAGAGATATATGCCATGAAAAACCTACCCTATAGGTAATTCAAAAAATCAAATATTATCGCGATCTCTTGCATGAATTCATCCACAATACTACCAGGGAATCTGATAGGACCACCGATGATAAGACTAAACTCAAAACCATCCTACAAACAACATCCTGAATACCGCCTTTATTGATGGAGTTTTTATTCCATGCAATTTTTCTGTAACGGTTATGTACTACAGCGAATCATACAGATGCGTATCAATTATATTGATATATTGAGATTAAATCGCCTAAAGTCAAAATCGTAATAGCAACAGAACATGATTTTAAGGATCCTTACTAATATGGTTACCTTAAGCATAAAAAATGGCGAAGAGTTGCTAGCATGGCCTGCATATCTGAAGCATTACCACCGGTTATTTCATGAAACCATTGAAATCGGGGAGATCTGGGCAAAAAAGAACATGGTCTCTCTAGCACTATTAGCAGATTGAAACAGTAATGCCTTAAAGAGTATTGGAAATGTGGTACTTTCATAATTTAAGCGATACACACTACGTTTATTTCTAAGCTAACGGAATAAATACTGTCCTGTCAGGCAAGGTGCTTACCATTTTCCTGGCTTCTTCATTGTTAACATCACTGCGAATGGATGCAAGAAGCTACCTGAGCTTAAAGATGGTTATTAAAAGTTAGAAGCAAGCTGAGCATAACTTTTCAATGGCTGATGAGCACGCTACTTAAGTATATCTATAGGCTTGCCATGGAGAAGATTACGCTTTTTATTTTTATAATGAACAGCAAAGATATTTCTAGACATGTACTACAAACGATGTTGATGCATAAAATAGCTGATATGTTGGATTCATTCGATAAAAGTATGTAATCGAAAGTTAATACTGAGCTACAGGAGAGGTTTATGACTAGCAAAGAGCTGTGATGCTGTTAATAAATCTCTTGATATTTTATTAGCAAGGTTATCAACAATAAAGAAACTGAAAAATAATCAAGAAGAATGACTTGCCTGGCATTCTATGAACTTCTTGTCAGTCAGCTGTACTGGGCGTCAATAATAACGATTAATACGATTGAATTAGTTTTTGTGATAGTGAGGGATGAAACTGACACGCAAAGTGTTATAGTTCAATAAAACAATCCTTTCAATAACATCTGAACTGTGGTACACCCGTCTGTTTTAAAAAAGTGAGAACCGACTTAGAAGAGCTAATTTATTGACACTGCTGATAAATAACTCACTATTTAAGAATAGGAAATAGATTTATGAAACATCAGAGTGGAATATAATTTGACCGTCATACACTAAAGATTTGCCAATAATTTATCCATTACATGTTGATGAATAATATTTATGACAATAGCAGCAGGAGAATAAGAATATGCACCCATTCCACTCATATTTATCCTAACATTATCATTCTCCGACACGCTTATGATCTTAACTTATTCCCTATAGGATGGGAATGACATGATCACTATCATAAAACTGACTTCTTCGCTGTCAAGAAAATCACAAATAATAACATGATGATCAAATTGGAAAAAATGTGTTATCGGTAAGTCATAGTATAAACAGCATTTTCACCTTCTTCTAATATTATAGAAACTACGACTTTTTTACATGCAGTTACAAACTAGATAATTCATTTAATAAAAATTGAAGAGAGCTCACTTTATTTAAAGTGAGCGCTTGCTTAACTTTAGTAAATTTTATTAAGTAACGGTTATAATATTTTAACGAGTAAGAAAATTTTCGAAAAACTTTAAATTCTTATAACTTATGCTTCATTTTGATTGAGAACAAAAATCATTAAATCAGGATATTGAAAAGCATTAATAACACCTAAAATTAGGGTGTTTCTAGTCTATTGATCATTAAAGAAATATTGTTGTATTTGGTAATATAGAGTAATTCAATAATATCTGTTACTA
Source organism: Arsenophonus sp. (assembly GCA_046530735.1). Taxonomy (GTDB): domain Bacteria; phylum Pseudomonadota; class Gammaproteobacteria; order Enterobacterales; family Enterobacteriaceae; genus Arsenophonus. Next base: position 81,380 of record JBHEQV010000002.1, on the reverse strand, counting down.
AAATATTGATATTTATTAGATTTTTTATAATAGCTCTAGTGTTTCCTGATGGCAACATAGACCTTATTAGCTATAGGCGATTGTGCTGTTTTTACTAAAGCCTACTCGCAACCACTATTGCAAATAATTAAAATATTCATATTATTCTCTTCTAAATTAGAAACATAAATAGCATTTATCAGTATAAAACATCACGATATCATAGTCGTTAAACATGACTATGAATCTCATTATCACAAATTGAATACGCCTGGGTTGGATTATGCAGATGATGCTGGAGTAGTGCAACATCAATAGTATTTGTAAATTGAAAGAAATCATCAAATATCATTGCAGCATCAGACAAGATCTAAACTTTCATTCTGAGCTTTATAAATACAACGATTTTAGCTAAAAAATGCGGTTACTTACCTAACATAATACTAATAGTTATCTTTTCTTAATATAAAATAGCACATTTCTATTGCTTGCTTAGCTAACATTTAAATTTAGAAACGATATGCAGATCAAGGTTTAGTCACTAAACCTAAATCGTAATATTAGATTAATAATCCTCTGTTTACGCGTTTGAAATCTAAATTTATAAATAGGTAAATACTATTGACCTACATGCAAAAACACGAATATTCTTCTTGTTTAGAAGAATTCGAAGAACAGTCTTAGTAATCACAGGCATAATAATACCTTCAATAAATTAGCGTTCAATAATTATTTTATCCATATTTGCATCTAATTTAGAATTAAATGTACTTATATCATAAAATGCAGAGCCTGGATCAGATTTGAAACCAAGATAAGATCGTAAGCTGTATAGATATCAGCATTACATCAACACTATAAGATTAGTATATTTAACAATGATACAAGAAAATTTAGAAAAATTTTTTATGCACTCAAGGACTTTGTCAGTATCAATAATCTTACATATAATAAAGCAATTTGTTTTGCAGGATGCCTTTATATATTGACAGAGATTTCTCCTCTATTTGCTTCTTATATAAAAGCAAATAGCTTGATAATTATTTTCGCTGTAACGTATATCTCTTACTTCTTAATAAGATTAAGATTTAATGTACAAGCAAATTTACCTGAAGATTGACCAGCTTATCATAAAGTATGAAGATACTAACTTATAAGATAGTTAGTAATAACTCTATCATAAGCTGCACGGTGTTTAAAAGTTTTAACTATCAAGTTAAATGAAATATATCAGTTAGAGAGTTTTTCTAATTATTCATCTCTTACTTATATGATTTTTTTGATAATCCTAACTATTAACTATACGATGGCTACATCTTTATAATATTTAGAAGCATTACGGATTGCATGGTTATTAGGCCACTAATATTCATATTTTTAATGAAATTTCTAGCGTATAATCTGACTTGGTAACAGTTTCAACAAAAAAGGATAAAAAATTAATAATAACCAATATCAATCTAAGCAATTTAATATTCTTTTATTTATTTTGCAAACACTAAGCCAGAATACCGCTATGTACTTTTTGATACAGTATTTTGCACTTGTTGGCCATCATCATTTCTGCCTGTTCGGTATAATCGGAAATCTCTATAACAGTTAATTCTGCCACTCGTAATAATTCACCTCTACTCACCCCCAATCCCGGTATAGATAAATTCAACTTTGCGACCTTAAGATAAATCTTTAGAAAATTTAACAATATCTTCTTTATCAAAGATACTTAGTATAACACACTAATATGCCGGAATTACGACATGATATAGATCCCTTAGAATAATAAAATGTATTAAAACATTAATTAATTTAATGATTACTTGCTATAATAAATTTATTTTTTTTTAAAATAACTTTTTTCAATAAAATATTTTTTCTAAAAATGCACTTTTAAAGTAAAAGTTTGCGTATTTTGCTATAAATTTTTATCATTCTATTTTATGAATATTTCTATTAAAAATTTAGAATAATATAATATTCCTCTTTTAATTAATTAAAACTATAAAAATAAACTTGCCATATCTGTAAAACTACTCCTATATAATGTACGCTAAGATTGATTACAGAATAGAACAAATCAATTAAATTAAATTTTATTGACTTATATTAAAGAAAATTAGAAATAACCACTTGACTTTACAACTGGAAAGGTAGCATATTATGCATAATAGGTATAGGTAGCAACTTACGCCGCTCTCTAATAATTAATTAGATAATCTCTGTGATCAGAGACCATCCAAAGAGATCACAATCAATTGGATTTAAAATTTTAAAAAAATAAAATAGTTTGTTACTATATGAACTAATAAGCAGTAACGCTACTTTAACAGGCAGGAAAGCAAAAATTAGCTAACCAAAAATAACGACAAGTAAAACATTATTTAGAGAATTAAAGATTTTAATTGAAGAGTTTATTCATAGCTTAGAATGAAGATGCTTCTGGCAGAATTAAGACATAAAAGTCATTATAGTAGTAGGTTAGTAAAGTAAGGGTAATATGGCAATTGGTAGCCACTGAAACCGGAGTATCTGATACCACATCCATCACTAAGGAAATAAGTAGGGGGTGGGAATTTTAAATCTCACATCTTCAGATAATCTCATATGAGATTACTAATCGATATAAACTATTACCTAAAACAACAATCTCTAACTAATCTGATAGGATCATCAGATGCACTGGAACTGAAACGTAGCTCAGATGGGGCCCCATACAAAATAGAATATTGCGAAATTATCGCAAACTTAACGCTACCATTCTAGGTAAATAAAAACCTTCAAATTATAAATCATCCTAAATCATAAGGAAAGTATTAGGATTAAATTACCTTAACAATTAACATTAGCGACAAAAAGAAGTTCAAGCTAACACCGTAAGGGTGTGGAACCTTAATTGAAATTATTATGCATAAAGGTCACGCAGGTGGTTAATTAACCTAGATGTAATCCCTTTATCTTACATCTGGCAAAACACTCAAGACTGGTTAATTAAGTTAATATATAGGTTAAATTTTATTTATAGCCGTGTAATGCGTAGAGATGTGGAGAGAGGTATGCGATAGTAAAAGTTTTACCCCTCATAGATTAAAGACTGACGCTAATGTGCAAAATCGTAAGAAGCAAATAGGATTAGATTACTTACGTAGTTTACGTTATAAATAATATCAATTTAAGTGGTATGGGTTAGAACTATAATCTCCTAAGTTAACGCATTAAATCAACCCTTTTAAGTAGAATCCAAGATTAAAACTAAAATAAATTGATACTGGTCACCAGTATAAGCATAGAACGTATAGTTTAATTCGATAAAATGTAAAGAATCTTACCTACTCTTCTTAGATATTCAGCGATTCTTTTATAAATGAAAGCGCTTCCTTCGGAAGGACTAAGATAAGTTCTGAACCCTGCTTAAACTTGTGTTATAAAATGTTTTGTTTGGTTAATTACGTAACAAAGGCAACTTTTATTCTTTCTTTTACCAGCGATTTAGTTGGGAATTTAAAAGGAATTGCTGGTGATAAACCGAAGAAAGATAAAGATAACGTTAAGTCATCTCATTTTTACCCACTTACGAATAAAGTTAACACGTATTAGAATGGCGTATATGCAGAAAGATGAAGAGATAAGAGAAAATAAAACTAAAAAAATACGTCGAAGTCTAGATTTAAATCTACAACTCAATACCATGAAATCTTAATACCTAGTAATTACGAGTCAGCATATTGCAGTGAATACATTTCTAGGCCTTGCATAAATCTCCCGTCACCTTCATAGGGGAGTAGCTTTTAAAAGAATAGGTAACAAGGGTGAGTAGGTAATCTTCATGATGGTTCTTACCACTTTCTGATTCATGAATTGGATGAAGTTATAATAAGATAATCATAGGAGAACCTACTATTAAATAATTTCTTTACCTAGATAAATAGAATGTAAATGGTTACATAGATTGTGTGATGAAAATTAATCAGAAGCTATCATTAGGCTTGTAGCTCAGATGGTTAGAGCGCACCCCTGATAAGGGTGAGGTCGGTGGTTCAAGTCCACTCAGGCCTACCAACATTGCTGAAAATCAAGATTAGCAGAATCATGTAATGATATAAAATATTAATGGGGCTATAGCTCAGCTGGGAGAGCGCCTGCTTTGCACGCAGGAGGTCAGCGGTTCAATCCCGCTTAGCTCCACCATTTTAAAAAAAATAGATAAAAAGAAAGGTTTTTCAAAGCAGTCCAGCAAGAGTATACTACGAATAATAATACTCTTTAACAATCTATAACAACCTAATAATTAAATACACACTATTGAAAATAGGTGTGGTTTTGAAAACTCTTAAAACTCCAATTAGATTGGGTTTTATTTATCATAACGACAAAGCCTTATGAACGAGCAGTCAGCAATTTAAAATTCATTCAAAATTAAAATTTATCGAGGTACGGACATCAATACAGAAAGCGTCACCTACATTAAGTAGGTGAGTATTGCGAGCACTGCACAAAAAGAATTGGTGGGTGAACACACGGCCATAACCAATAAACCCACACAGTGGATCTTATGGAGTCAGAGGTAATAAAAGGATGTACTAATCTCCAAAAAAGTATCGATAAGTTGATATAAAGCACAATATCCAGCGATCTGAAAATAGAGAAACCCAATTTATTTATGCATTATTTTTTGATAAATTTATACTAAAATGAGGCAACTGTGTAAAAATTGAAACATCTCAGAACAAAAAAATTAACAAAGGACCTCACTAGAATAGATAAGCTAGCAGACAAAAGTTAACATCCCTATTTACAAATCAGGATCAAGGAACTCGAAAATCAAGTAATGGCAAGAGCTAAGTAAATGAACTCGAAGAGTAGGGAATGACACGTGTTATCCTATCTAACTATGTAGCTAATTCTGTAAGACTAAATATTTATATCTGACGATAATGCACCAGGGTACCCCATAAAAGATATGTGAAATAATATAGACAACTATAGCATGAGCAACTCACCTACACTGTTTCTGAGAAGTTCATAATTAGAGTACTATTTTATAGTATATGAGATGTTATTATTTTTTTATTAAAATATCAATATAGCAAAAAAGATAAACCGGATAAATTAGAAAAAATACGCTATTTCACATATTATACTGCCTATTTATCTTAAATGATTCATGATCTTCATTCAAAAATTAATAATGAAAATCAACTAATTTTGTCATATCAGAAAGAAGACCCATACAGTAATCTGTTTGCTTCTCGGTCCATATTTTTTTGATACGCAAATATTATTCGCTTCTCTAGTCATGATTATTCTAGATTTTAAGCAAGGGGGTGGGCCTCAAAGGGATAAGCTAATTTTGCTGAATAAAACTATATTAAGTAGCAATTAATAAAAGTATGCTTACCAATGAATTCATTACCTATAAAAAACAAGTATAATCCCTGTCTCCTTTTCTCACACTGCAATAAACACAGGAATAACTGAACAGATAGGACTAATAAATGCGAATAGTATGACGATTTCTATTTATCTAGTAACATATCCAGAGAATAATTTACCAGATATACATTTTCCCAACTAAACTAGCTTTCACCATTGATGACGGCTATAGAATAATTTTTTTTTGAAAACCACAGTAATAAAATGTCAAATGATAAATCAGTCTATCCTATCGACGAATACTTTCCCTGCAGCACTTGTGCCATAAGTACTGTGTTTAACTCCCTCCCCCACCCCGCGCGGCTTAGCATTATTACTACTGTATATATCCCTGAATATTACTACAGCTCTTTCTGCCAAGACTATAATTCAAAAACCTGTAATTCCATGCGCTGTTAAAACTATAGAGCAATAATTAGTAGCATCGCAGGTTTATATTTTACCTATCTCCAACTAGCAATAAATTACTTTTACTATCCCTAATTTTATTTAACTTTTTTAAAAAAAACTAACCAGATACTCAATATTCTGTTTCTCACTGCCAACACATGAGCGCTATACACAGTACAAGATCAGGTATCGAATTGATATCTTTTGTGCCTTTCAGGATTATGTTTAAGAACTCAATCAACCAATCCATATGTTCATCTATCCTTCACCCTGTAGAAGTTTGAATATTAGCATATTGTATGGGTTGTTAAGTTGCTTTTCAAAAAAGCGCCTAATACATTTAGTAAGACGTTGTTATCCTGCTTCTACCTCATAACTATGACCTGATAAATCCAAATAGTCTTCTTAACCCTGTGGAATATTATATGCACCAATAAACAATAGCAGCATTACCTGAAAGCAAAAGTATGAATATTACTAAAAAGAGAATTTCATTAAAAAACGAAGTGGCTACGTGTGGGTAAATAGCATGAAATAATTTCAGGTGCTATCTTAAGCGCTACAGTCTTGATATCCGCGTCCAAAACTTCGGTATTACTGAGAGGAGGTGGTTATATATTATTAACATCATTACATAATTACTATTAAAACAGAACTCAATAAGACTGGCAAGCAGACGATAACACAAGAAGAGATGATTGAGGCTATTATCAGCCATATTCTAGCGAGGCCTTTTAAAATAGTGCATTACTTAGCTTTTTTATTGAGTCGTAAACCAGATATACTATTACCGAAGCTGCATAGATACGGAAAATGATGGCTTGCAAAAAACTGAAAAATCAGGGTTTACCGTTTTGATGAAACGGGATTTCTACGCATAGATACATGCAAATACATTCTATATAACATATATATTACTTTTATAGACGCTCAACTATTACTTGCAGGAGGTAATAGAATTCTTCTTAAAAAGAGGAAATAAAAAAATGATGTATTTTAAGCTAAATATATGGTTTATATCTCTAAAATTAGAGAATTAAGTCAAAGAATGCAACTTCAATGAAATCTTCACTTACAATAGATTTAGTAAATTGACTCTATCTCCTTGAGAAAAATATATAGCTTCATCTCCTATTAAAGAGGAGTTCAATTTCCTAACGATCATCTCTTCAATAAAGATCGTAGATAACTAAATAATTTATTCTTGTGATGTAGTTTTGCAAGAAGACTTCCAAGTAATATTTGTTAAATATTTTTCTGTAATTGAAGAATTTGCAACAATATCGCTGTAAACCTAATTAATATCAAAAACAGATAAGATGTTCATTGTTACAGTATTGGTAGGATAAAGTGGAATGAGTTGCTTCAATGCATGAATCGATATCATCCAATAGATTAGTGTCGCCGAGCTATCTAATAGCTAGCAACTCTCTCTTGAGAGAGTAAAGAAATATCTTTAATCTATATGATTTTTTATTTTTTCATAGCAACCTCTATAGTAAAAATCCATTCTACTCTAGAAAAGATTTCTACCAACAACCTTTTTTAGCATAGCCTTTTAATTTTTCAAAATAGATTGAGATCACTTTGCATTAATATATTTGATTGTACAATCAGTGGGATTTACTTAAATCAATATTGGTAGTAAAACTTCATTTCAATCTATAAAATTATAGTCAAAACTAAACCTAAATTATTTAAAAAAATCATACTATATTCAGGAAATAATAAAATTAATGCTCAGTTCTTTATAAATTTAATTTATTAGTAAATCTGGTGCATGACGATCATATTGCACTCTGTTATAATACTTTATAAATTATTTGCTTTATTCTTAAATGAAATATTGTTTATAACCAGAATTAAGCAGATCAGTTCCACTTAGCCTGTTCAAAGCTTTTCTGAGTAGACTTGATCACCTTAAAATGGCATTAAAAAGGTTGCTTTAACTCATAGTGATTTAAATTTCGCACGTCAGCTTCATATCCTTACTCTAGAAAATGCTTATTCAATCGGATTTTATTCTTACTTTATGGGCTCAGTGTGCTGATAAAGGAATAGAATGCTAACAGTTCTTCTTGATCTTTCTCCAACTTCTTCATCGTTTCAGAATGAAACACTTCGCCGAAAATTTTGCCAATAAAACATCAAGGAATTTTTATTAGCGGCATCACATTTTTCTGCTAGCCAGAGCTCTTATAGATCAAGTTTTAACTTTTGGTTACATAATCTTTTGGAAGTGAAGTTAGGATATTAGCTATTTTATGCAACTAATGGCGTTAGTGCTACATGTCCATAAATATCTTTTTCGTTGCATTATAAAAACCAAGAGCAGAGTCTTCCGTAGAAATGGGTTAGCCTAAGAGTAGGTTAAGCTCCACGTTTGTAAGCCATCATGCACTGACATCAATAATGAACAGCAGGCGATGGCGATCAGGTTGCCTGCCAGGATAGGTTATATACCATAGATTCATAAATAAACGTTAGGTTTATTGCTTAAAATCACGAAATGATGCTCTACCTTGTCTGCGTTCTTTAAGCTATTTCTGCTTCAGTTTCCTGATGTAACTGATAGAAAAGATTAGGTTTTCTCTTATAGAAAAAACCTAATCTTTTCCTGAAAATTACCGGTGGGGTAGTATGCCCTTGCTAGATACCTCTATAATAGAAACTCTTCGCCATTTTGCATGCTTCAGATAAGATAATAATGAGTTCTTGAAAGATATTATGTTGCCGCTTCGATCCAATTACTTTAGTCATTCTAATCTCAAAATCGCTAATAGCAATTTATATAGTTCGATATAACAGATAATCGTTAGGAGAGATGAGAGGATAGCAATGAGAATATTGTCGCAGCATACAATTCAAGTTCATCCTCAAACAACGGTGTCTATCTACTATCTGGCACATCAATTACGGATAAGTTCATATAAAATATGAGAGGTAATATATGATTTTTTTGATATCTATAAGGATAGATTTTTTCATGAGATAATATCTCTCAATTATCAAAATTATTCACGAAATTAATCAGTAGGATACATAATAGCATCTTTGAAACTCATCACTAGAAATGAACATAACTCAATATTAATTACTGTCATGTTAAAAACATTAAATTAACTTGAGTAGCATATTATAACGCTAAACTATTAGCCTTATTGGTAACTCTAATAACAGTAAAACAACACTTTTTAATAACTAATAGGCACAAAGACACAAACGCAAACCTATAGAAACAGAACTACTATCACCATTAAGCAAAAAGTTTAGTCGCTTTAAAATCTCAGAATATAATATTGAATTAGTTAATTTGCCAGCACCTATTCAATGACCACTAATTCATAACAAACTTTAATTGATAAGCAAATTTGCTTGTTATTCATGTTGAGTAGAAAAACGGATATATTGATCAATGTTATTGATGCCGTTCTTAAATATGAAATATAATTTTTATCTAAAATTATAACTTATTAAATTACCTGACCCTTGTTTCGTAGAAATTAATATATTGGATTTTATTAGAAAAAATATTCAAATCAATAATTAATGAACTTCAAATACACCTGGGTTGTTCTGTTATCACATATTAGCCTTAACTAGTGCAAAAGTATCATAAAATTAAATAAACGATTAATAAAAATCTCAATAATTTTATTTTAAACCTCATCCACTATCAAAAATTTTCATTAAAATAGAAATTTAACTTAAATTATCGACCATAATAAATTCAATCATTAACAGTGCTATTGACTAACAGTGTAAATATTAAAAGCGATATTTATATCCTTAAACAGGTACCACTGTTTCCACTAATAAATTAGATAAAATTAAAGATATTTATAATCTCAACAACAAGAAAAGCTTAAACTTATTATCATTATTGATGTACACTATTAAAATATTATAACTACTTGAAAATAAGTTATTAATATTAAAAAAGCAAAACTAAATCCTTTAACATAATTTATTGATAATATATACTACTTAGTCTCTATTTTTTTGTGCCTATACTACAATGGTTAACGGTTTCCCTTGTTCAAGGTGGGAAGAATGCCGGTATGAATACTATATCTCTATTAATTTTTCAAATTAGTTTAATATATTTATTTGTTTCGATATTAAAGATCTTAAAGCTATATAGCAAATATGCAGAATCTGTCATAGACAGATTGATGAAGCAGCAGATCTACCTGATAAATTTTTTCTTCCCTTTTATTCTTAGTTTTATCTGTAATATGCCTCCTATTATAAAGAAGGTGGTACATTAGATACCCTTTCCCCCTTGCGAATTATTAATTAAGATTTTAATGGTACCTTTTATGTTTTATGCTGCAGAACTTGCTACTTTTTGTTTTATAGCTGTTTTTATAAAAATAACGCAAGAATTGTTTTCTATTTATTTATTAGATATTTTATTTCTATCTTAACTGAGTTGAGGTTACTATTAAATATACTATTACACAGAGCACATCACCCCACTTCATCATCAAGTTATCAATTCACATCATGACCATATTTAAAAACATTACTATTAAAAATTTTGATAAAAACTAAAAGTTTTTATACTAAAGTTAAAAATGATTATTATTGCCAGTATAATTATCGGGAAACTTAATAGTTTTTATTTATCCGGTAAAGTTATTGATAATATTAATCACTCAACATCATTAGCTTCAGTAAGTAAAACTGTTATCCTGTTATTGAACTCTATCGTCATCAATGTGATATTTTCTAAATACTATTAAACTTATTGCTGACGTATTTAATTAAATAAGTAGTTATCTGCACATTGAATACTCTGTGTACACCGTAGAAATATTACTCAAGCACTTTTTAATGGTGATGAATTTAATCTGTTAGATAAATTAGAGGATGTAGCTAATAAAGCTTTGGATAACTTAAACCTAAAGAAACATTAAGATTAAGTGATTTATTCAATCTAATTGAAGATAATAAAGGTAATGGTAATATTATAGTATTATTTTAGAACTCATGATGCCCCAAATCGGATTAATTCTTTATCAGCCAATAGCTATCTAATCTTTATTCTACTTTATGTTTCTTATATTTTTATATATGATATTATTTTCAGCGAATCCAATCTTGATTGGATAACATTTTCTATTTTAGAAGACTTGAATATTGATTCGGTTTTATTTTTTTTTTACGAAGTAGCCATTTTCAGAACATTAACAATTATAGCAAATAGGTTATTTGAATGTTCGTCGTGTTTAATCTACTACTAATTATATTGTTATACCTTTCATATAAAACATAACATTAAAATTCCATGCATAATGTTTACAAATGCAATCACAGCCAAAATGGTTTTTCCTGCTATAAGAGGATAATAAGATGATCAGTTTATTACAAGTCAGAGATATGGTTGCGCTATATGGTAGAATAGATGCTTATCAAATAAGTCAAAAATTTTCTGCTTCATTACCTATTATTGAAGCCATGTTAGATAAATTAGCTGACATGGGAAAATTAGAACAAATTTATCAATCATCTTGCTTAAATGACTATAGTTGTAAGCAATGCTCAGAAATAAAAAAATGTAACCTAAAAATTTATCAAGTCACTTCTTTCTAATTTATACAAGTAAGCGATAATTTATTAAAAAAAATCGCTTACTTGTATAAATAGTATTTTTAATTCCATTCTAATTTCTATATTCAATTCTCTAATTGGTAAGAAAAATCAACTAATAATTGAATAAACTGATTAGGATCAGAAATAAACGGAGCATGATCGGCATGTTTTATTACTACTGAATGGGAATTCGGTAACCATTTATCCAAAATTGGTACTATTTTTTTTGGTACTAAACTATCAAGCTCGCCATAAATGCGTAAAAAAGGTTTTTTTAATATTAATAATGATTGCCGCAGATCAGTTGTTCGCAAAATTTCTAAACCTGCGTTTAATACAGCAACTGAAGGTAATGGTTGTTCTAACATTACCGATTTTAACAATCGTATATCACCATTAGCTGTTTTAGTTTCCAATGTTTGCAACACAAGAAAACGTTCTACAGTACGATGAAAATCAGTCTTTAATTGTTGTTCAAAACCTCTAAGTACTGCAGGTTTAATACCTGGCCAATTTTCTTGTTGTCTAAAACAGGGCGATGAAGCCACTGTTATTAAACCAGCTATTTCAGCTTGATGGTTAATTGCAATAATACTGGCAATTAATCCACCTAACGACCAACCTAACCAGATAGCCTGCTTAGGCGCTTTCTGCCAAATTATCTCTGCCATTTTTTGCAACGACATAGGCGGAAAAAAATTACTACGACCATAGCCAGGTAAGTCAACAAGATGGAGGCGAAAATGGGAACCACATCCAACTTCAATTATACGCCAAATTTCTGCATTTAATCCCCATCCATGCAATAGCACAATATCTTGTTTTCCTTTACCAAACCGCTGCCAAAACAGTGTCGTCATAGCTATTCTCTCTTTATACGTATAAAGGACATTATTATGTTAATAACAGCTGGGTGGTTATTTTAGGTACGTATGACAGAAAACACTAAAATGTCGCTTTCATGGTACTTATTACTACTGTTTAAAGGTTTGCCTTATCTAAAATAAATTTTTTCATAACTGTGCTTTATCCGTAGAACAATTTATTCTTGTTTGTAGTCAGTAATTATAAACTTCATCCTTTCAGCCTATTAATAACAATCTTGTTGTTATTACTCACTATATACCACTATTAAACAATCTAATACAACAGTACAAATTTAAAATAACCTAAATTACTTTATCTTTTCATGCTTATTTCTACCTTATTGGCAATAAGGATATCGTCAATAACGATACTCCAAAATAGCTATCATAATAGCGATACAATTTTATCATGGTAAATGTTGGCAACATGATTTAATTAAACTGGTTTAATAGCAACTCAATTAGCTTATTAGCCATGGTATCAATTAAAACTAATTTAATTATTTTCACTAGTATTTACACTATACTATTACAAACTCATTTTTCTTCTAAAAATACATAAAAATCTTAATAAGATTTTAGCGTACAAAAATCGTTTAAAGATCATTATTACTACCTTATCTAATATTGTCCTTATAACAGGAATAACAATGAATGAAGTTACTAAATTACTAATTAGTACTAGAAAAAATTCATTCTAACTCTGGACAATGTCCAAAAAAGTAATTCATCATTTATCTTATATTTTAGCTTTAAAATATCGCACGTTACACATCAGAAAATTAAAAGCCTTTACATGAATATAACATTGCTATCAAATATCTTATTTTTATCTGATTTTGCGCGTATCAAATATTTTACCTTTTAATATCAAATAATTTGCGTGCAAAATATAAATAAAAAATATTCTACTCAATTATTTATTTAGAGCAGCTCAATAATTAGCTTATATCATTATATCAAGTAATAAATTTTAAAATATAATATCTTACTCGCTGCTAGCGAGTTATACTCATTTCTGGTGTATGGAGTTTATAGATACTGGTCGCATCCTGCCAATTAATTTTATAAATGATTTCAATAATATAAATTTACTAATTCCTATTAGTATAGAAACCATGTGCTTTTCATAAAGAAACGGCATCATGGCTTTAGAAATTACCTGTGGTTTATGGCTTGGCAGACATAAACATGAAAGCAGAAACTTTTCGATATTTTTATATGCCTTAAATAAGGCGACACTTCAAGTTATTGAAGAAAATATTATGTTGTTTGGTGTCCCTAACATGCCGCCGACTTTTTAGGCGCTTTAATTTCAACATTATCAATACCCATCTGTATAATTTTCTGTAGCAAATAATCGTTACGGACGACAAAATAAATACTCGTTGACAATGGGGCGGTTCATAAAATGTTATCGGAACATGGCTTTTAGAGCTCCGCTTCAATAACGGTGCCATCAGGTAACTTAGCACAATTACGGATGTTGTTCATGAAAGGGATCATAGATATTTAGGATAGAACTTTTCTAGTATATCATCTCTATATTATTAATATCATTAATGAAATAAATCAGCAGGATATACTAGCATCTCCGAAATTTCATATATTATAAATCAGCATAACTTAATTTTATTAGAAAAATAATAAACTCAACTTTTTTCTATGTTAGTAAAAATTATTTGGTATAAAATCCTTATCCTGTAAAAAATTTTCAGTACAGATAAATGGTTAAGATGAAAAACAAACAATCATACAGATAAAAGAAACTCTTTCTTTACTTCCTACTAACATAAAGCTATATCTTATTAGTTGACTTGCCGATCATCTGTCGGATGATGTCGATTTATGCATTGAGGCAAAGTTATTCTACTTTATCACTACCCATATTATAATAGTAAAGATATTATCCGCTGTATAGGGCTAGCCAATTAAAGTTACAGCAATATTCTTACAAAATTTTCAATTATAGGAAAACATTTAATAAAATGATTAGAAGTCCTCTAGAGGACTATATCAAAAGGATAAATGATTTAATTATTTGCAATGTATGTTAAATAGTTTAACTTTATGGAAGTCAGAAAAAAACGATATTTATTTAAAAATAACGTTTAAATAGTGTCACTGTTTCCTTTCTTTAGCGTAGATAAACCAATATAAATGTACTAAGTACTATTGTTAAAGTTGATAAAAATATTTATCCCTAAATTACACATAAGAAAGCTAGAACTGGGGAGATGAGAAGATAAAAAGAAAAAACAAATCTCGATGTTAATCGTCCAAGATATTAACAGGATTATATGAACGATTAGATTCTTAAAAGTTTAATGTAGAATACATTAGCATATTAAAATATCACTGAGTAGATAGATTCTATAGTGTAAGATTTTTTATTTAAAAATTTTCTAGCCTAAAAAGATTGTTAAAATTACAACAATTAAAATATAAAAATAATTATAAATTATTCTATAAGAAAAGCAATAACCTTTGGCAATATAACACTTTTTTTAAAATATTTATTATTTAATGTGCTTCATCCCAATTATCACCAATACCAATATCAACTTTTAGTTGAACAGTTAGTTTTATACTTTGTTCCATTAACTGACGGATTTTTTTTTGTGACCGCTCAATTGCAGACGCTTTTACTTCAAAGACTAATTCATCATGTACTTGCATCAACATATATAGATCAGGCTTTACTGTTTCAATCCAACTATCTAATGCTATCATCGTTTTCTTTATAATATCTGCAGCTGTTCCTTGAATTGATGCGTTAATTGCTTCACGTTCAGATGCTTTACGTCTCATTGAATTATGGGAATTGATATCAGGCAAATAAAGTCGGCGTCCTGCTATCGTTTCAATATATCCTTGTTCCGCAGCTTTCTTACGGGTACGCTCCATATAACTTAAAACACCAGGATATCGCTCAAAATAACGATTCATATAATTCTGTGCCTGACCACGAGTAATTCCTAACTTACAGGATAATCCAAAAGCGCTCATACCATAAATTAAACCAAAATTAATTGCTTTTGCGCTACGACGTTGCTCACTATTTACATCGGTTAATAATATATCAAAAACCTCTGCCGCTGTTGCTCTATGAATATCTTGCTCTTTTGCAAAAGCATCAAGCAATCCTTTATCCTGCGAAAGATGAGCCATAATACGCAATTCAATTTGCGAATAATCTGCAGCTACAATTTTATAACCTTCACGAGCGATAAACGCTTGACGAATCTTTCTTCCTTCATAAGTCCTAACTGGAATATTTTGTAAATTAGGATTACGGGAAGAAAGTCTACCAGTTGCTGTTACTGCCTGGTGATAGCAAGTATGTACTCGTTTCGTTTTTGAATAGATCATCATTGGTAGTTTATCGGTGTAAGTTGATTTCAATTTTGACAAGCTACGATGTCGCAAAATAATTTTTGGCAGCTCATGAGTAAAAGCCAACTTTTCTAGAACTTTCTCATCAGTGGAAGGTATCCCGCTAGGAGTTTTCTTTACTACTGGCAGTTGAAGTTTTTTAAATAAAATATATTGTAATTGTTTAGTTGATGCTAAATTAAATTCTTGCTTAGTGATACCATAAGCTTCTTTTTCAATTTCTATTAATTGATTTGCTATCTCTTGAGATTGCTTAGCCAGCTTATTTGCATCAATAAGCACTCCAACCTGTTCCATACGAGCTAATACCGGTACTAGCGGCATTTCTATCTGTTGAAAAATTTCTTTTAATTTAGGTTCTGCCTTAAGTTTAGGCCAAAGTGTTTCGTGTAATAATAACGTGATGTCTGCATCTTCGGCTGCATAACTTGACGCTTGTTCAAGTGGAATTTGATTGAACGTTAACTGATTTTTTCCTTTACCAGCAATCTGTTCATAGGTTATAGTTTTATGATTAAGATGTCTTTTTGCCAAACTATCCATATCATGACGACCAAGTCCAGCAATACTATTTAATATATAAGATTCCAGCATTGTATCAAAAGCCATATTTTTTAATTCAATATCATAATTTGCCATTACTCCGTAATCAAATTTTAAATTCTGGCCAACCTTTTGAATATTTTTGTTAATTAACACTGGTTTTATCATAGCTAATACCTGATTTAATGGCAATTGTTGTGGTGCATCAAGATAATCATGCCCTAGCGGAAGATAAACAGCTTTACCCTCCTCAATGGCAAAAGATAGCCCAACTAGATGGGCCGATGCCATATTAAGGCTGTCAGTTTCAGTATCAAAGGAAAAACGCTTTGCTGATTGCAATTTTTCAACCCATTGCAACAAATCAGCTTTAGTCATTATCTTTTGATAATTTTCTCTTGAAAGTACGTTTATAGGATCTTCAGCCAAAAAAATATTGCTATTATTAATAGAGACAGTCATCGGAGATTTAATAGTTTTTTTTGTTAGCCAAATACTATTTTTTATATCAGCTAACCAACGCTTAAATTCATAACGACTAAAAAGAGAGTGTAATTTTTCAATATCAGGCTCCTGCATAAGCAATCCATCATAATCTATGGTTAAATCAATATTAGTCTTAATTGTAGCTAATTTATAAGATAAAAAAGCAATGTCTTTATGTTGTGTCATTTTTGCTGCTAATGTTTTCGATCCACGAAATCCTAACGAAGAAATTATAGATAAATTATTATAAATCGTAACAAGATCACCAATTCCTTGCAACAAAGCTAATGCTATTTTTTTTCCTACACCTGGTACACCTGGAATATTATCAGATGAGTCTCCCATTAAGGCTAAAAAATCAATCATCAACTCAGGTGACACACCATATTTATTAACAACTTCTGTTGGTCCTAAAATACTATTTGTCATGGTATTAATAAGTGTTATATCAGAGGTCACTAATTGAGTCATATCTTTATCTCCTGTACTAATCAGTACAGGTAAACCTTTCTTACTAGCCTGTAAAGCTAATGTCCCTATTACATCATCAGCTTCTACACCAGCAACAACCAACAGAGGAAGTCCCATAGCAGTAAGAATTTCATGTAGCGGCACTATCTGTTCACGCAAATCATTGGGCATTGGTGGCCGTTGAGATTTATACTGCTGAAATAATTCATTACGAAAAGTTTTCCCTTTAGCATCAAATACTACTGCAATATGACTGGGATGATATTGCATAATTAAACTACGCAGCATATTAAGAACACCATACATAGCACCAGTTGGCTCCCCTGCACTATTAGTTAATGGGGGGAAAGCATTATATGCACGGTAAAGATAAGAGGAGGCATCAACTAGGATGAATGGGTTTTCTATAATTTGAGCCATAATCTTTTCATCATTAAAATAATTAATAGTTCTCTCGTCTCATACGAGAGTATAGTTTTTTTAAATAATTAAAATTTAACTTTGAACAAATATTTATAGATTTCAATAGAATTTACTACTCAATACTGATTGAGGTATTTCTAATTGTACAGCTAAATATATTGATGCAGCGATCTAAAGCTATTAAGTAAAATTGAAATGAATGGCTTCTTAGCTTTTCCCATATGTTATCATTAAATCTTTTAACCATACCATTCATTTGAGAATGCCTAGGTGAGTTAAGTTAGTGTTCTATAGCAAGTTCTCTATACACAAACGAAACTGACAAATTCTATTTTTCTTGTAGCTGAATATTTTTGAAAACTAAAAAATTTGTCTATAAATTTTGCCATTTTTGCAAGTATACTAGAGATAGATATCCATGGGAAAATGCTTGGTTAAGAGCATGTAATAAGAGTCGAGTATTTAGTGCAATCTTAGCATTATAAAGATAGATAAAAATCTATCAAGTGACGCAATCTATGCCTACAAAAAAGATATATCATGAAGTTTTATTTGGCATTTATGAAAGATATTTTACATCTACGTTGAGATAATCAAGTTTGTAGCTTTTAAATACTTTATGCTTCAGCTTTATAACCTATTTCTGCCTTATTTCACGAAAATTTACTCTCTATGCCTGATAGAGAACGATTAAGTCCAGATAGAGATCAACACAGGGTTAAGGAATTCGGATACGACTTCCAGAAAATCTATCAATAGGAAGAAAAAATTTCTTTCACAGGAAAATAACTACAAATTTTAAACTAATGACAGAATCGTCGGCAAATCATGGAGATATAGCTACGATCATCAACATCAGTTCGTTTTACCCATTAGCAAAGATAAAGTTAAAAATATTCTAATGTTTATTCAAAGTAGATATCTAGGCTACTATTTGCTACCTTGAAAAACACTTCTAATTTTAGGCGTTGTAGTTATCTGATGATGAAAACTCATTATTATGATATTTTCCTTTAACTATATCCATCAGTATCCATCTTAGTATCAATAGTGCTATACGACGAGGATCTCTATATAATGATTCTTAACTAAACATTTAAAAAAAAATTAGAGAAATGATAAATAAATATCTATAATTATTCATTAGGTAGATTAATTATGCTCAGAATAGCACTTGTTAAACCATTCATTTAATTTAAATTGTAATTTATCGATACCTATTTTTTTTAATGAAGAAAAAATCTCAACTTGTATGTTACTAGCTACTATTTTTAGTCTATCACGTACTGCTATAACTTGAATTTTTTGTTTATTAGATACTAATTTATCTGCTTTAGATAGCAATACTAATATCGGGATATTCATTACTACAGCCAATTTAATTATTTGTATATCTACATTTTTTAATGGATGACGAATATCCATTAATATTATTAATCCTTTTAAACATTTTCTTTTTTGTAAATATTCACTTAATGCTTGTTGCCATTGGCGTTTAACTGATTTTGGAGCTTCTGCATAACCGTAACCAGGTAAATCAACTAACCGAATACCATCTACAACTTCGAATAAATTGATTAATTGTGTTCTGCCAGGTGTTTTACTGATTCGGGCTAGATTTTTTTGTTGTGTAAGTGCATTTAATGTACTGGATTTACCAGCGTTAGAACGTCCAGCAAAAGCAATTTCTATACCATGATCGTTTAGTAAATGGTGAATATTAGGCGCACTTATAATAAATTTTGTCTGGTAATAGTTATAATTTTTATTTGTCATCATTATTTCTCGCTGAATTAAGATTCGTTTTAAAGTAGAACAATTATACTTATATTTATATAAATTAAGATAATATCTCTACATGAAAGATAGATAATTATCTATTAATAAGTTTTATTAAAAACATTTTTACATAAAATGTAGAACATGACAGAATAGAGAATTATTAATAAATCTAATGTAAAATAATTATAGCAACTTTCCCGCACATTAAAGACTTATGAATCTATTTTTCATACTTAAATTGAATGTTATTTAGCACCAGAATAAAGGCTAAATATCCTTACTCCAGTTCCAGTTTTTTAAAAGACTAAATCAGTTTAAATACTATTGAAAAATTGCTTTTCTTGAACTACAGTGGTTCGACATCAGCTTCATAGCCTCACACTTGTCACGAAAAACCAATTCAATTGGATTTTCTGGCGTTCTTATGATTCCAAGTTCACTAACGGGGGAGGCATAGGAGACATATAGCCGTTTTTCTAGCTCTTTCTCAGCTTCTTCATCGCTGCAGAATATTTACTGAAACCCTTCTAAACAAAATATCAATGAGTTTATTAGCAGCATCGCGACTCTCTCTACTAATCAAATCTCCAGTATCTCAAGTTTTAACTTTTGATTACATTCTTTTTGGAGGTGAAGCAGCTAGCACATCAGCTATTTTTGTATCTAACTACATTAGTGCTGCGCATACAAAAAATATCTTTGCTATTGCATTCGAAAAAACTAAGCACCGAGTCCACCACCCCCAGTACCAAGTCTAGGAAATTCGGTTAAGCTTTACGTTCGCAGGGAATTAAAAAGTTAAACCAAATTTATTTTTAACTCTTAATAAGTATCTTAGACTGAAACAATCTCTTTACTATCCATGCAGTGCCACCAATAATGAAGCAGCAGATAAAGGCGATTAGATTCCCTAACAGAATAGCATATGCCATCAGCCAATAAATAAATGTAGATTTATCATTTAAATCATACAGATACAATTCATATCAGATGCTCTTCAAGGCATTATTGTTTTAATCTACTGACAGAGGTGCTGGTAGAAAGATTATGTGATTTTCACAAAGAATCGCCAATAGACCAGAACCTTCGTAAAAATTATCGATATCTATAGCTCCCAGATATAGGCATAATAGCAACTCTTTACTGTTTTTATACTATTCGGATAAGGCGGAAGCAAGGAATTATTGAAGTGTATTCCGTTTCCTACTGACCAATATACCCATAATCTTAGTCATTTTAATCTCAACATCGCTAATATCAAAAGAGAGTTTAATATAACGCTGGAGATATTTTATGCTATGTCACGCTCATCTTTCGTTTTTTTTTAGAAAAGTATACTTTATAGTAACTTCCGTACTGTGCCTTCAGAGTGTATGCGCTGCCACTGTTTCATTAGACAGATACACCCATAGAGCAGGAAGATAAATTGAGATTTATAAGGTCATAGTTATAACAGAAGAGGCTGGATAACAGAGCATCGCTAGATTTTTTAGAACTCTATTTATAAATATTCAGATGTTGATTAAGTTATCAACCATAAATGTACAAGACACAGAAAATACCAATTTTGATATGCTATTTTCGTGTTTACTTCATCATAGCCTGTTAGCAGCTAGAAACAAAGTATTGAGTATCGGCTAGTTATTGTTTAAAAGACTAAAGAAGATAAGGGATGGTAAAAGTCATATACTGCTAGTTGCAGTCGGATAAAATATGAACTTGTTACACTAATAGTGCTCGGTAGCTTTGAAGTCATATGAAATCCAAGCTTTTAATTTACAGCTTTAGCAAAAAAATGTCGGTGAAGACATTCAAAAGAGTCACACCAGTATAGCCGACAACCTATGGTACAAGTGCGCAGTCAAGTATTTGGTAAATAGATAGACTGGTCTATGAATTAATACTTTCACTTTACCTTTCAAGAAAGGTTACCAAAATCGTCATCAATGGCGAAAAATAGTTTAGTTAGTGAATATTTATCTTTATAAATTATCTCTGAATTTTTTCTCTGAAAGAAAAATAGAAATTGTCATCCTGTTTGAATTTGTTAATCTCTATTCGACCTAGTTATCTTTGTATTTGTTCCAGGAGGTGAAAGAAATGGGAATTATTATCATTTCCTTATAGATAATGAACTCATCGAAATTTATACTTTCATTAATTGCCCCTTAATACAGTTGAATCTAGCATTATTGTCTTGATCTAGGTTGCGTGTTTTTCAAAATTCAAAATAATTTTAACTAAAGGCAGATAATTTGCATGTCAAAAATTGGGAATCAAGAATTGAACATATTGCTGTAATAGTCTCTTTGAGGTGTTATAACAAATTTAGTCAATCTTTTCTTATTAATTTCAAGAAGAAAATCATGAATCGTTTTAGGTAAACAGGCGGTATAAGATGTAAATTTACATATTGTTTCCTATTTTACCTAGTTTACTCTTTCTAGAAAATTTTTCAAGTCATCTATATGAATTCCTAAAAATTTAATATATCGCAGAATGCGAAATAGTACTAAGATCATTAACATTTATAAAGAAACATAGTTGTACACCACACCATAGTAGTGTACTACATTCTTATTTTGTTATCAATGCTGATTACCGTAACAACGCTGCATCGATTCCGGATTCCCCGAGTTATCATCTTCTGTACCTTTTCTGTTCAATGTCGTAGAGATAGCAAGTGGTTTAAACAGGTATCAATTGTGATATCAGCAAATCATGTAGATGGATATCAACTTCAAGAGATTGTTCGATACGATTGGTATAAACAAACAGCATACGACTCGTGAGTTCAATTGATAACAAAATTACAGCAGGTATCAACCACCATTTCTAACTGGAAGTTACAGTGGTTGATGAGTACAATAAACTGCTTATAGTCGTTATCATTACATGATTAATTGACAGTATTGTTGATGAAACCACATGTTGAAGCTATATTCATCATATTTATCCGTCTGGGAAACCTACTATTGCAGATCCGATGTTTAGGTCCAAATTTCGTCTATTCAAAAAATTTACTGCAAAAAGTGATTTCTAGAACGGGGTAAAACCGATCTGTAATTGTACTTCAATCTCATCTGAAATCGTCTGCATCAGTAAAAGTTCAACTATTTATTGTTGGTATATCAGTTGCTACAGGAGTTTTCAACTCATGCAAACTTATAATAGCCAATGTGTCACGAACGCTAGTTAGAATAAGGTTAATACATCACAATCTGTGATACAAAGGTAATCTGCACTTTCTTACAGCAATTTCCTTGATTTACTGTAGTAAATAGCGGTAATATGAAGCGCTGCAAGAGCGCGGTTACTTACTATTAGTAATATTAAGACACCAATCAACATATTTTAATGCGCACGTGGTACGCTAATCACAACACCGGGCTACCCCAAATTTTGTACAAAAATATCTCTCAATCACGAAAAGACCCGTGAAGTATTCTGTATTCATAGTGTTTTTTTAAAATAGCTAGATATGTTGTTACTAACTCAATAATCATCTCTTTAGAAGCAGTCAAATAACTTTTAATCCCGTTGATTAAATTATTGATAATTTTACCTACCAGCATAGGTAAAGTTATGGGGAAATTTAAATTATTAAAATACCCATCATAGAGGAAAGTTTTATATAACATATTCAACAGGGATCTCTCTTAAGGGATAAGTCCAAATAGGTCATAAATACCGTTGCAAACAGATATTTTACCTTGACTAAATAAGCTTTAAAAAAGTACTTATCGGAGTCCAGTATAGATAAACTAGGTAAATCTAGCTACGGTGGCAAATAGAGGTAGACTTATAGAAGTAAAGATTCAGTACACGATACACAGTTATAACAAAATACCTAGATTAATAAGATTATAGACTAGTTACAGTTTGTCTTGTTGTGGACAAACCTAATATACACTTTATCAATTATCCCACACTATCTATGGAGTAAGCTTGATCGCCAACCCCAAGTTAAATATAGTATTAAATAATAACCAACTGTTACATAATAAACTCCTCTGTAGCAGAAATATCAGTAACTCCAATAAATTAAGTACTAGATAATATCTAACAGTGCTCCCTTAAATAACAGGATTATATCCAACGTTTTAGTAATACCGATGAACAACTAAAGATAGGTTTTAATAGCTATATTAGCAAAGGTTATTATTTTTTTGCAAAGAAATTTGTAGCTACATCTATATTTCAATTATTCTGAGTTCAAATTCTCTTTTCCAAGAGAATAATTCTGTAAATAAAACGACACTACATGATGGAATCTTACTCAACCATCTTTTTAATTGGCTAATATATAATAACTATTAATATTTTAAATATGGAATTCATTACTAACAACTCTCTGATTCCATAACCTTATTAGGAAATAGTAACTAATTTTTTGCTCGCTAGCAAAGATTTCGTACTATTTAGCTACATTCGAATAAAGGATGAATTCTTTATCAATAATTAGCTCAAGAAAATGGATAAGATATTCTGTATCAAGCTCTTCAAGAATCTCATCGATAATATGATTCTATCAATCTTTGGCAATTAAGACCAGGATTCCTTTTTTTCTTTTATCCTCCTACTATTGCATGTTTTCTAGTTTTCCTATGTGGAATATAATGATCCCTACTTAAAGGATCAAAGAAAATATTTTATTAACTTCAATAATAACACTTAGTACATTTAAGTTGCTTATCGTCGCTAAAGCAAGAAAACGAGGGTACCTATCTAAATACTGCTTTAAAGATTAATGCCTGTTTGTTTTGCTGAATCCTATAAAGTTAAACTATTCAACATACATAGCAGATAACTAAAGCATTTATCCTTGTAATGTAGTTTTATCAGCATACTTCAAGTAAGATTATTAAATCTTTTCCTGAAATCGAGCATTTTATAACAATATCTCTGAATCCTAATGAATTTTCCAATTGAATAACATATTCGTTATAACAATATTAGTAGGATAAAGTAGAATGAGTTATTTCAATGTATAAATTGACATCATCCGACAAATTATTACCGAGTGAACCAATAAGATATAGTTTTATGTTGGCAAGAAGTAAGGAAAGAGTCTATTTAATCTGTATTACTGTTTGTTTTTCATGGCAACTTCTGTATAAAATTATCCATACAGCAGAATGTATTCTTATCAAGAATTCTTATCAAAATAACTGTTTTATAAAACCCTTGCCTGCTTCAATGCAAGGGATGGAAGGTACTATAAATTTGCGGCTAAATATTTTATCTCGGATTTTAGTTCTTAATCAAGACTCAACGATAAATCTTAATTGACGATATTCAGATTCTCATTTATTAAATATTTGATTCAAAATATTTTTATATTCACTACCTAATATATAGGTTTTAGCGGTAGCCAGAAGTTCTGCAAAAATTTGTCAGTACTTCTCTATACTTTGTCAGCATCGAATGGACAAAGGTCATTACAACTAGATTTTGCGGTTAAATAAGATTCACCCTAAATCTAAAATTCTGGTTTATGACTAACAATGCCTTATGACACGCAGTATCATCCTAATACAATCTGCTGATTTAAATTAACCAAAGCCTATCAGAACTCTTTTGAGCTATATAGGTTTAGATGGTTATTTTCACCTTTTGAATAGGCGAAATCCCGTGTGCTTTTTTCTTCATTAAGGATTCTTCAATATTGATACCGATATATCCAAAACCTTCTTTGGTTTCTGGGAAAATAGTTTTTTAAGAAATCCATTAAAATTGTTATCGCTTTGTCCGTATTATCGCACTTATTTACTACCTGAAAGACGTGGCAAGAATCTCCAACACTACCATCTCACCATATTTACTATATTTTCTATTTATTGAGCTAGCCAAGGTAACCACTTCACCTGATCACAATTTCAAATAATCCAATCTTTATCAGCTTACACTATAATGCTCTGTCGGTAAAAAATATTTACTGAAATATCCAGAAACTATTAGGTGTGCTCATCACGTCTCCTTTTTGCTTAAAGTTAAGGCGAAATATGAGTGGCACTTTCTTTAGACTTCTGTCTTTGTCCAACAGGTAAAAGAAAATATTTTTCTAGTGCAACCTGCCTAAATTGCACTATCATAATCAGCAATAATATCCATATCGATCGCAACTTATCCTGAAAGGTCATTGCATCAGTTATTTAACAGCAGCGTGACTTCTGTCTACCACTGCTATTATAGTGGCGAAACTCTAATGTAAAGTCTTATCATATAAGGGAATATCCTCTTGTGCTCAGTAATCTATTTAACAATCATAGTGAAATGTAAATGATAATATTTTTGCTCAAGATAAAAAAGTATCTGCCTAGAACTTTATTTCACCCAAGCTTGCTATTAAGACTACAAGTCTCGTACCTGATCACCTGCTGCCAATAAGCAGGTTACCGCTTAAGATCAGCTCTTACTAAGAGAATCTTGTAAATAAGAGATAGTTTCATTTAGGCTATATCGAGAATTTCCTATTTCTGAGCAAAATGATATCAATAAGTCACCAAAATCACTGATCCTCCCCTCTTTAATTACCATGTAACCTATCCTTTTTTACGTCTGATTAATAGTTACCTGTAAATAGTCCTTAAATTTCACTACCCTCAGTACATCATCATCTCACTCAACTAGCAGGATAGCCCATCTCGATAACCCAATATCTTCGATTCAATTAGTGCCTTCGAAGGATTGGATTTAGCCACGAAAACTACGAAAGTGGCTTTGCAAGTACTGATGATCTGCTAAATTCATATTATTAATATCTTCCGGTATCAGACTAGTCATACTGACGATTAACAGACTATTCCAATTATTAACATTTTCACTTAAGCGCGACACTACCTTGCTATTATTAACCTTGAGCTAGTTAGTTGACCTGCTCAGAATTTTACCGCTCTTTAGCAGAGAAGGTCTTGTAATCTATAATGAATACGCCCTCTCATTATCATTCTTATTATTTTCAGAATAAGCAACTAGATTGACGTAGTAGTCAGATGAACATTCCTTCACTGTTGATTTAAAAATATTAGGTATCACATTTAGCTCCAAGCAGAACCTCACTATGACAATTCATGATCTGATTAATATAGCTGCAGATGAAATGCTATTCATCTCCGTCATCTCATACTGTTTTAAAACTATTAGGTTATTTTACTGAAATCACTGTTATAAATAATACCTATCGAAATTTCATCCCAATAATCCTATTACTTGGTTAGAATTACAGGTTACTGCAAACCTTACAGCGGGTACGTTTTAAATAGATTGTGGTACCTAGCAGTCGAACTTTTCATATAGATTAGTCCAGTAAACTTTCCTATCCAGATTATAAAACCTGGCAAGCAGCTCTGAATTTTACTAACTATCCATAATGTTTAATCCTTCTACTGAAGGATATTTATTTCCAGTAACTTACTTTCTTTTTCCCGACTTAGAAGCAGAATATTGCCCTTTAAGTAGACGCTGATATTGGTTATAAGATGCAGTGAATTACTACATGATACTACCTCCCCAACTTTCTTTATTATTATCTTATTGATTGCATGCATATCATGCTTATGTAAAAACTCCCATTGTCAGAAAACTAAAATACTTATCTGTGTTTTTCCTCTCAAAGATCAGGCGTTCCATTACGGCTGTAGTGGTCTATTATAATTCAATTTTAATTACCTAGACTAAATTCATCTTTCGTGTTGTTTGCTGAGTTCAGATCAGTAATGATACCAAGCAACGTCCCTATTAGAAATAGGGCGATGAATCTCATTTCTATTTATTAACTCCGTCAACTCATAAATCAGTCACAGATTGAGAGGGCGATTAATATATTGCAGATTGAAATGGAAAATAAACTTATTAATTATGTTCCCACAGTGCGCCGTACATTTTAAAATTCTTAAATGTATCACAGGGTAGGCAAAACCGCTGTGCGATTGCTCCACAAGCTTAATCCGCTACCAAAACTCTTAAATACATCATAATGACTTTATTGATTAAACTGATTGACTTCGTTATTACCATCCAATACTCGCAATTTAAGGAGCTCTTATCTCTAATCATGTTAATCATGCACTAATAGGAAGACTATCATCAGAACCATTTCCCTCTAACTTTTTACCGCATACTTACCCGGTTTTGTACAGATATCGCCTCGAGGCGATTCTGGTTGGTTTCCTTCTTATAAATCTTACTGCACGTAACACAGGCGTATCGCCACTATCAAGAGGCGGCATTAAAATTAATCGTACCTTTTTTGTGGGCCTAACCTAAAGATTATCTCATATTGTAAATAAACAGGCTATTATGATGGTATCTACACGGCACTGAAATGCAAGAAGCTAGATGTAATCAACATTTTTCAATGTTTTCATTACCGATATTCTACTTGCAACGGGATTAGGTAGTTATTCTGAAAATATCAGAAATTGTCACTTTTAACATATCAGATGCACAATAAGTGATGCTAATGCTAATATCTTTTTAGCAATACCGCTTCTTCTACGGAGACATATATTAGTTACCTTACCTGTCTATTTTGTCTATGTTAGTAAAGGTTATTAGTAGAAATTTCTTATACTGTATGAAAAATTTTCGCTATAGCGGTTATTATAAAAACAGTAATATAAATCAAAGAAACTTTTCCTTACTTCCTGTTCAACATAAAACTGCATATTATTAATTGGCTTGACGACAATCCTGTCAAATGATGTTAATTCATGAATTAAAACGACTCATTCTACTTTATCTTTCTCATACTCTCATAGAGAGAGATTATTATCCAATAAGGGAAAGGAAACCCACTAATTAAAATTACAACAATATCGTTATAAAATTTTAATTACAGGAAACATTTAATAATATAGTTAGAAGTCCTCTGCTGAAACTAGATGACAAAGATAAATAAATTATGTTACTGCTTTCTTATATCAGCATCGACAGACAACATAAATGCACTAATTAGTATTTCTGAAGTTAATGAAAATATTTTTTTTTAAATACTTTAAATGGAAGCGTTATATTATTCCACATAGGAAAGTGTAGAATATACGGGAGAAAAGGAAAGTAAAAAGAAAAAATAAATCGCGATCTTAATCATTCTAGATTAATAAAGTCATGTATTAGTTATGATATTCTTGTAGAGTTTAATGCAGAATATGTTAGCTGTTTTCTTGAGCTGATCATCGATCAGAGTCCATCCTTTATTCGGATAGAGATAAATGATACGAAATGTTTTCTGGCAAGCATGAAATTAGTCACAATCGCCTAATAAAGTTAGGTAACCAAGATTTATTGGTAAGTAATTCCACATTTAAAATATAAAAAATTATATCAACTAATTAAAAGGATGAACTAAAAAGATTCCATGGTGGATGATCATTTTATTTACCGAATTATCTGGCCTAGAGAAGATTCTTTAAAACGAGTTATGTTGATTTCTGGTGTATAAAGTTTCGAAGATGGGTTTGACATATCCTGCTGATTAATTTCGTGGATAATTTCAACAATAGAGAGATTATATGCTATGAAAGCCTACTCTATAAGTATTTACGAAACCAGATAATTACAGTGATTTCTTGCATGAATTCATCCGTAATTCTACTAAGAAGCTGATAGGTACTACTATGTTTATGGTGAGCTTTAAGGAATGCTGAATAACGTGATAAACACTTCATTGTCGGCGGTACCCCCTACATGCGTCGACAACGTAATAGTTATTTGTCACAGCGAACCTACAAAATGAGTATTTATGATGTTGAGATTAAAATAACTAAGATCAATGGATAATAGAAGAAACGAAATATCCTTTAATAGTCGTTCCTGTCCCTTACCTAAGGCGTGCAAAAGCGGCGAAGAGTTATTACCACATAGCTGATAGCTGTTAGGTATCTCCACCAGATATTTTTATAAATCTTTTAAGCATTCTTGATGGAAAAGCTCATTATTTCTCTGGTAGTAGCATTAGGAGACTAAACAATAACGACTTAAAAAGGCGCAGGCAATTGGGTGCTTATATGATTCAAACGATACGCGTTACGTTTATTTCTGTACTGAAAGCATATGTCATTCTATTAGCAAACTGATCGTCTTTTTCTACTTAGTTATATTGCCGGTAATTATGATGAATATAAAGAGATTATTGTGATCAATGATGATTATTGAAAAATTAAAATGGGAACTGAACCGAACTTCTGGATGACCGCACAAGCGGTGTACTTTAACCATTTTGTTTCCTAACTTTCTACGGAAGACAGTAGCATTAGTTTTGGAACACAATGGCAAAGATATTCCAGGATACTAAGCAGCAATGTTATTAAGTAAATAAAATAGCTGATGTGCAGGCTTTATTACTCAAAAGAGTCTAACACCAAAAGTTAAGGGTGAGCTGCAGGACTCTAGTTAGCAGAGAGTTGCCGATACCGCTAATAAAGCCATTGATATTTTGTTGGCAAGAGTTTCGCAGATTTCATTCAGCGATGAAAAGCTGGAGAAAGAGCAATAAGAACAACTGCATTCTATAGCTTCCCATCAGTGCACTAAGTATCAATAAGAATGAAAAATCTGATTAAATCAACTTTTGCGATAATGTGATGCTATGAAGCCAATGCATAAAAAAGCGTAGTTCGAAGAAACAATCCTTTTATGCTATCTAAACTGCTTCCGTCTGTTTAAGAAAAGCAGAAAACGATAGCAAAGGATTTTACTTTCTTACCTTATTGTAGGCAAATTCCATCTAATTTAAGGATGGAGAATAGATTCATGAAGCATCAGAGCGAAAGGTAGAGGTAGTTCCTAATAATCATACACCAAATTTACTAATATCTCATATCATTCTCATTCTGGCAAGAATTATGAGCAGAATAAAAATGCGAATAACCAATAATTCTAAAAATAGAACCTAACTGTACAGCATAACAAATAAGATATATATCTTATAAACCTTTTCTATAGGGATGACAGCTCATTCCTGTAGGATCAGTACGTTTCATTAACTATAATTCATAGAAACGAATTATTATCTGTAATAATATCTACTAACTTAGTTCATGTACCTATATGGTACATAACATCCCTTGTATATGTATATATATTATACACTATAATACCAAACTTTAAAACGAAAAAAATTAAATTGTATAAAAATCGGAATTAATCTCGATTTTTATACAATTGTAAATTTATTCTGCAGTTACTTCTACTTTAGATTCAATAGTACGATCAACAAGCTCAATATAAGCCATCGGTGCATTGTCACCTGCTCGAAAGCCATACTTCATAATACGAGTATAACCCCCTGCACGGCTCGCGAAACGTGGTCCAAGTTTATTAAATAATTTTGCTACGATCTCATTATCACGAGTACGGGCAAATGCAAGACGGCGATTAGCTACACTATCGGTTTTAGCAAGAGTAATCAATGGCTCAACAACACGGCGCAACTCTTTTGCCTTTGGCAAAGTTGTTTTTATTATCTCATGACGAACTAACGAACCAGTCATGTTACAAAACATAGCTTTGCGATGGCTACTATTACGGTTCAATTGACGACCACTGTTACGATGGCGCATGATGTTTATCCTTCTCAGTAAACCTTAACCTGTGATCTCGTTAATCAGCAATACTTGTTGGAGGCCAATTTTCTAGACGAATCCCTAGTGATAAACCTCTTGATGCCAAAACATCCTTAATTTCAGTAAGTGATTTTTTACCGAGATTAGGCGTTTTAAGTAACTCAACTTCAGTTCGCTGAACCAAATCACCTATGTAATGAATAGCTTCTGCTTTTAAGCAGTTAGCAGAGCGGACAGTCAATTCCAGATCATCAACTGCACGCAGCAATATCGGATCGAATTCTGGTTTCTCATCTTTAACTTCAATCTTAGCAACATCGCGTAAATAAACAAAAGCTTCAAGCTGTTCAGCCAAGATAGTTGCTGCTCGACGAATAGCCTCTTCTGGATCAATTGTTCCATTAGTTTCCATTTCGATAATTAACTTATCTAAATCAGTACGTTGCTCTACACGTGTCGCTTCAACATTATAAGCTATACGTTCTACAGGGCTATAGCATGCATCAACTAATAAACAACCTATTGGGCGGGCATCTTCTTCCGAATGAATACGGGTAGAAGCCGGTACATACCCACGACCACGCTGTATTTTAATACGCATATTAATAATAGTATTGTCATCAGTCAAATGACAGATAACATATTCTGGCTTAACGATTTCAATATCATCATTATGGGTAATATCATCAGCAGTTACAGGACCAATTCCAGATTTAGTCAAGGTAAGAATAACTTCATCTTTACCGTGAACTTTTACTGCAAGCCCTTTTAGGTTAAGAAGAATCTCCAAAATATCTTCTTGCACACCTTCTTTAGTACTGTACTCATGAAGTACACCATCAATTTTAACCTCAGTCACAGCACAACCCGGCGTAGATGAGAGCAAAATACGGCGTAGTGCGTTACCAAGAGTATGGCCAAATCCACGTTCTAAAGGTTCAAGGGTTATCTTGGCGTGCGTTGAACTAATTTGCTCGATATCAATCAGGCGCGGTTTAAGAAACTCTGTCATAGAACCCTTCATAAGTGTCCTCTCTTTATGTACTAAGCTTTACTTAGAGTAAAGCTCAACGATCAGGTGCTCGTTAATATCAGCAGATAGATCAGTACGTTCAGGAATATATTTAAACACGCCTTCCATCTTAACCGGATCAACTTCCAGCCAACTTGGCTTCTCACGCTGTTCAACAAGCTCTAAAGCAGCCTTAATACGAGACTGTTTTTTTGCTTTTTTACAAACGCTAATAACGTCATTCTGGGAAACCTGATAAGAAGCAATATTAACAACTTGACTATTTACCATGATAGCTTTATGGCTAACCATTTGACGTGCTTCCGCACGTGTTGCGCCAAAGCCCATACGATAAACAATATTATCTAAACGACCTTCAAGCAAATTTAATAAATTTTCGCCTGTATTACCTTTTAATCGTGTTGCTTCTTTATAATAGTTACGGAATTGACATTCTAGAACACCGTAAATACGACGAATTTTTTGTTTCTCACGTAACTGAACACCATAATCAGATAAACGCAATTTACGTGCACCATGCTGTCCTGGTGCCTGTTCTAATTTACACTTGGTGTCAATAGCACGAACCCCAGACTTAAGAAAAAGATCTATAGACTCGCGACGGCTAAGCTTAAGCTTAGGACCCAAATATCTAGCCATTTTCTTTCTCCAATAATCTTAAAAAACAGAAGATAATTAAACACGACGTTTCTTTGGTGGACGACAACCGTTATGAGGAATCGGAGTAACATCAGTAATATTAGTAATGTGGAAACCAATCGCATTTAATGCACGAATAGCTGATTCACGGCCGGGACCAGGTCCTTTAACCATAATTTCTAAGTTTTTAATTCCGTACTCTTTTACTGCCTCAGCACAACGTTCTGCTGCAACTTGAGCTGCAAACGGAGTAGACTTACGAGAACCACGAAAACCAGAACCACCTGCAGTTGCCCAACCCAATGCATTACCTTGACGATCAGTTATCGTAACAATTGTGTTATTAAAGGAAGCATGTATATGAGCCACACCGTCTGAAATCTGTTTCCTTACATGTTTACGTGCACGAATAGATGCCTTTATCATTATTTAATTACCCCGGCTTATTTTTTGATCGGCTTACGCGGCCCCTTACGAGTACGCGCGTTAGTCTTAGTGCGCTGACCACGCACAGGAAGACCACGGCGATGACGTAAACCACGATAGCAACCAATATCCATTAAACGCTTGATGCTTAAGGTAACTACACGACGCAACTCACCTTCAACAATATATTTAGCAACTTCGTCACGTAACTTGTCAATTTGCTCTTCAGACAGTTCACTGATCTTAATATATTCAAGAATACCAGTTGCTTCACAGATTAACTGTGAACGGATTTTTCCAATCCCGTAAATTGATGTTAAACCAATCACGGTATGCGTATGATCAGGAATATTAATGCCTGCTATACGGGCCACTTATGCACTCCTAAAGTTAATTACTCTATAATTGTCTTTACAGCCTATTTCAAGATACTTAAACAACTTTTTTTCTTCGAAAAAAAGTTTATCTCCAAAAAGAGCTAGCTAGCGCAACTCAACTTTGCAAGAAAAAATGTTTTTAACCTTGACGCTGTTTATGTCTTGGTTCAACGCTGCAAATCACACGAATAATACCATCACGTTTAATAATTTTACAATTACGACATAATCTCTTGATTGAAGCACCAACTTTCATTTTTACTCTCAGTAACTTATAAAGTGTCTTAATTTAAAAGCAATTATTTGCCTTTAAGATTTGCTTTTTTCAATGCAGACTCATATTGACTTGAAATCATAATAGTTTGCACTTGAGCCATAAAGTCCATAATAACGACAACGACTATAAGGAGTGAAGTACCACCAAAATAAAATGGAACTTTCATTGCATCACGCATGAACTCAGGAATTAAGCAAATAAAAGTAATGTACAACGCGCCTATTAATGTTAGGCGCGTCATTACTTTATCAATATACTTAGCTGTTTGCTCTCCCGGACGAATTCCTGGTAAAAATGCGCCAGACTTTTTCAAGTTATCTGCTGTCTCTCTTGGATTAAAAACTAATGCCGTATACAAGAAACAGAAGAAAATAATTGCAGATGCATAAAGTAATACATAAAGCGGTTGTCCTGGCTGCAAATACATTGAAATAACTGTCAACCAACTCCAACCTATTCCTGTTACATCACCAAACCAAGAAGCCATTGTAGCAGGAAATAGTATAATACTAGAAGCAAAAATTGCAGGAATAACACCTGCCATATTTACTTTTAATGGTAAATGTGTACTTTGCGCAGCAAAAATGCGGCGACCTTGTTGACGTTTTGCATAGTTAACGACTATGCGACGTTGACCGCGTTCCATAAAAACAACAAAATAAGTCACAGCAAATACTAAAACTGCAATTAACAACAACAGAAAGAAGTGCAAATCGCCTTGTCGTGCTTGTTCAATGGTGTGACCAATAGCTGGCGGAAGCCCTGCAACTATACCTGCAAAGATAATTATAGAAATACCATTTCCAATACCTCTTTCAGTAATTTGTTCACCTAGCCACATCAAAAATATTGTTCCTGTTACTAGACTAATAACAGCCGTGAAATAAAATGGAAAACCAGGATTGATAACTAACCCCTGCATTCTTTCCATATTAGGTAAACCTGTTGCAATTCCAATAGATTGAAATATCGATAATACCAAAGTACCATAACGTGTATATTTACTAATCTTACGACGACCCGCTTCTCCTTCTTTCTTAATTTCTGCTAGGGATGGATTAACTACAGTCAGTAATTGAACAATAATCGATGACGAAATATAAGGCATAATTCCCAATGCAAAGATAGAAGCACGGCTAAGCGCACCACCAGAAAACATATTAAACATTTCAATGATAGTGCCTCTTTGCTGTTCAAGCAACTTAGCAAGGACAGTAGCATCTATTCCAGGAATAGGAATAAAAGAACCAATACGGAAAACAATCAGCGCTCCAATAACAAATAAAAGCCTACGTTTAAGTTCACCTATACTACCTTTAACACTTTGAAAATCTAAACCTGATTGTTTCACCATCTGTAACTTATTCCTCAATTTTACCACCAGCTGCTTCAATTGCAGTTCGTGCACCTTTTGTTACACGAAAACCACGTACAGTTACTGGACGATTAACTTCACCAGAAAGAATAACTTTTACATATTCTATTTTAATACCAACTATATTAGCAGCTTTTAGCGTATTAAGGTCAATGACATCACTCTTAACTTTAGCAAAGTCTGATAAACGAACTTCTGCAGTAATAATTGTTTTACGTGAATTAAAACCAAATTTTGGTAAACGACGATATAGAGGCATTTGACCGCCTTCAAAACCACGACGAATGCCACCGCCAGAACGAGATTTTTGACCTTTGTGACCACGTCCGCCGGTTTTACCTAAACCGGAACCAATACCTCGTCCTACACGTTTAGGTGTATTTTTAGCACCTTTAGCTGGAGATAGAGTATTTAACCGCATCTGTTATTCCTCAACTTTAACCATGTAGGAAATCAAATTAATCATGCCGCGGATCGCTGGTGTATCTTCATGTTCTACAGTATAACCGATACGACGCAGACCTAAACCGATCAAGGTTGCCTTATGTTTTGGTAAACGACCTATAGAACTGCGTAATTGTATAATTTTAATAATCTTAGACATAATAGTACATTATCTCAGAATTTCTTCGATAGATTTACCACGCTTAGCTGCAACCATTTCTGGAGATTTCATACCATCTAAAGCATCCAACGTAGCACGAACAACATTAATTGGATTCGTAGAACCATAGGTTTTAGCCAGTACATTATGAATACCCGCTACTTCCAACAGAGCACGCATTGCACCACCTGCGATAATACCCGTACCTTCATGAGCTGGTTGCATAAATACACAAGAACCTGTGTGAATACCTTTTATAGGATGATATAAAGTACCATTATTAAGAGCGATGTTTTTCATATTGCGACGGGCTTTTTCCATTGCTTTCTGGATTGCTGCCGGAACTTCGCGTGCTTTACCGTAGCCAAAACCAATACGACCATTACCGTTACCAACGACAGTTAGTGCTGTAAAACTAAAAATACGGCCACCTTTAACGGTTTTTGCTACACGATTTACTGCGATGAGCTTTTCCTGCAGTTCGCCAGCTTGCTTTTCGATGTGAACCATCTTACACCTCCACCTTAGAACTGAAGACCAGCTTGACGGGCAGCATCTGCTAGTGCTTTAACTCGACCATGATATTGGAAACCAGAACGGTCAAAAGCAACTTCTTTGATGCCTTTTTCCAACGCGCGTTCAGCAATCAATTTACCAACTACTGCTGCAGCTTCTTTGTTTCCTGTATACTTTAATTGCTCATTGATAGTTTTTTCTATAGTAGAAGCAACCACCAAAGTTTCAGAACCCTTTAATGCAATAACCTGCGCATAAATATGACGATGGCTACGGTGTACCACCAAGCGCGTCGCACCAAGTTCATGGAATTTGTGTCGTGCACGGCTTGCACGACGAATACGAGCTATTTTCTTATCCATATGTTATTTTACTTTTTCTTAGTCTCTTTAGTGCGCATGATTTCATCAGAGTAACGAACACCCTTACCTTTATAAGGTTCAGGACGACGATAAGAACGCAATTCTGCTGCAACTTGACCAATTTCTTGCTTATCTGCACCTTCCAATATGATTTCAGTCTGTGAAGGACATTTCACAGTAATACTTGCTGGCAGCTCATGCTCTATCAGATGAGAGAAACCTAATGACATACTTACAGTATTGCCTGTAATAGCTACACGATAACCGACACCAACAAGAAGAAGCTTCTTAGTGAATCCTTCGGTGACACCAATAATCATTGCGTTCAATAAAGAACGGGTTGTACCTGCTTGTGCCCATGCATCAACAAAACCTTTACGCGGTAAAAAAGTTAATTTATTATCAGCATATTTAATTTTAACAGCTTTATGGATTGTACGAGTAAGCTCGCCATTTTTACCTTTAATCGCTATATCTTGACCGTTAAATTTAACCTCTACGCCGACAGGAATAATAACAGGTGCTTTTGCCATACGAGACATTATTTTCCTCCAGAATTAAGCTACGTAGCAGAGAATTTCACCGCCTAAGCCTACTTGACGAGCTGCACGATCAGTCATAACACCTTTAGAAGTAGAAATAATAGAAATACCTAAACCAGCCATAACCTGTGGTATCTCATCTTTTTTCTTATAGATACGCAAACTTGGTCGGCTTATACGTTGAATGTTTTCTACAACAGGTTTACCATGAAAATATTTTAATGTAATTTTCAATATTGGCTTGATGTCGCCTTCAATTTTATAATCTTTTATATAACCTTCTTCCTTAAGCACTGTAGCAATCGCTACTTTTAACTTAGCGGAAGGCATGTTGATCATAGTTTTATTAGCGGCCTGACCGTTACGGATACGGGTTAGGATATCCGCGATTGGATCTTGCATGCTCATCTGCATTTACTCCCTTGATTAAATCTGCAGTAGTTACCAACTAGCCTTCTTAATACCTGGAATTTCACCACGCATAGCGGATTCACGGACTTTAATACGACTTAAACCAAATTTTCGTAGAAAACCATGTGGTCGCCCAGTTTGTCGACATCGGTTTCGTTGACGAGAAGGACTAGAATCACGTGGCAGCGTTTGCAGCTTAAGAACAGCATTCCAAGAATCTTCATTAGAAGAATTCACATTAGAAATAATGTCTTTCAATTCTATGCGTTTTAGAAAAAATTTTTTAGCTAATTTTGTACGTTTAATATCACGTGCTTTCATTGATTGTTTAGCCATGAATATCCTGCCTATTTCGGAACGGGAAATTAAACGCCATTAACAGTGCAAGCCCTTCATCATCTGATTTTGCAATAGTAGTAATAGTAATATCTAAACCACGTACACGATCTACTTTATCATAATCGATTTCAGGAAAGATGATCTGTTCACGTATACCCATACTATAGTTACCGCGACCATCAAATGATTTAGTAGATAAACCACGGAAATCACGAATACGTGGTAAAGCAATATAAATCAGACGTTCAAAGAATTCCCACATGCGTTCGCCACGCAGTGTTACTTTACACCCAATTGGGTATCCCTGACGGATTTTAAATCCAGCAATAGATTTTCGCGCTTTGGTAATAAATGGTTTTTGCCCTGTTATTGCTGCTAAATCAGCAGTTGCATTATCAATCAGCTTTTTATCAGTAACAGCTTTACCAACACCCATGTTTAGGGTTATTTTCTTGACCTGAGGGACTTGCATGACAGAATTATAGCCATACTGAATCATCAACTTTTTGACTACCTCATATTTGTAGTAATCATACAGTTTCGACATAGTATACTCCAAAAATTACTTAATAGTTTCATTGTTAGATTTGAAGAAACGCACTTTTTTTCCATCTTCAATTCTAAAGCCTACTCGGTCAGCTTTGCCAGTTGCTGTTACATTAAAGATTGCAACGTTAGAAATATCAATTGCTGCTTCTTTTTCAACAATACCACCTGGTTGATTCATAGCTGGGATAGGCTTTTGATGTTTTTTAACCAGATTAATCCCTTCAACAATAATCTTTCCAGAAGAAAGAACCTGTTTTACTTTACCGCGCTTGCCTTTATCTTTGCCAGCTAATACGATAACGTCGTCATTACGACGAATTTTTGTTGCCATTATTCCAGGCTCCCCCAACTTAGTATTATAGTACTTCTGGTGCCAGAGAGATAATTTTCATAAATTTCTCATTACGAAGTTCACGAGTTACCGGACCAAAAATACGCGTACCGATAACTTGCTTACTTGTATTATTTAACAACACACAAGCATTATGATCGAAGCGAATAATAGAACCGTCAGGGCGACGAACACCCTTCTTAGTTCGCACTACCACCGCTTTCAGAACATCACCTTTTTTTACTTTACCACGTGGAATTGCTTCTTTAACAGTAATTTTTATGATATCACCTATATCTGCGTAGCGACGATGAGAGCCACCCAGAACCTTAATACACATTACGCGACGTGCACCGGAATTGTCAGCTACATTCAGCCTAGTCTGTTCTTGGATCATTTTAGTGCTCCGCTAAATATCAATTACAATCAAATCTTTTCTTACTACAAATTAATGAGGCAATTCATGCCTCGAAAAACACGTAATTATAACACTAAATTATCAATATTAACAGAAAAAAAATAAACAACCGCTTTATTAAGAAGCTCCTATTCTATAATTAAGGCTACCCTATATTATAAAACAGCTTTTTCTAGAACGCGAACAAGTATCCATGATTTTGTTTTTGACAGTGGGCGAGTTTGATGTATTTCTACTAGATCACCAATACTACATTCATTATTCTCGTCATGTACATGCAATTTGGTCGTACGACGAATAAACTTACCATATAAAGGATGTTTTACCATACGCTCAATAGTAACCACAATAGATTTCTCCATCTTATCGCTAGTTACACGACCTTGCAAAGTACGAATATTATCACTCATTACGCACCTCTGCCTTTTCAGTCAATAAAGTCTTAATGCGTGCAATATCACGACGTACTAGTGTCAATAGGTGAGACTGCTTAAGCTGCCCACTTACTGCCTGCATACTCAAGTTAAATTGCTCACGTAATGAGTTAAGCAGTTCAGCATTCAACTCTTCAACATTTTTTTTACGCAGCTCTTTTGCTTTCATTACATCACCGTTTTAGTTATAAATGTGGTTTTGATAGGCAGTTTTGCTGACGCCAACTTGAATGCTTGATGAGCTAATTCTTCTGGAACACCATCCATTTCATAAAGAACTTTCCCAGGTTGTATCAAGGCAACCCAATATTCTACATTACCTTTACCTTTACCCATACGCACTTCAAGTGGTTTTTCAGTAATAGGTTTATCTGGGAATATACGGATCCAGATTTTACCCTGACGCTTAACTGCACGGGTCATAGCACGTCTTGCTGCTTCAATCTGACGTGCAGTCAAACGTCCACGACCTACTGCCTTTATACCGAAAGTGCCGAAGCTAACATCCGTACCTACAGCTAAACCACGATTGCGGCCTTTATGCATTTTACGAAATTTCGTATGCTTTGGTTGCAACATCAGCGACTCTCCTCTTTGCGGCTTTTGCGGTGTTGCTTTTTAGGCTGAACCGTAGATTGCTCAATCTGTTCAACAGCAGTCATACCACCTAAGATCTCATCTTTAAAGATCCACACCTTAACGCCGATCACACCATAAGTGGTGTGTGCTTCTGCAGTATTATAATCAATATCAGCTCGCAAAGTGTGCAATGGCACACGGCCTTCACGATACCACTCAGTACGTGCAATTTCAATACCGCCTAAACGACCACTTACTTCCACTTTGATGCCTTTTGCACCTAGACGCATAGCATTTTGTACTGCTCGTTTCATTGCTCGACGGAACATAACACGACGTTCTAGCTGTGAAGCAATACTATCAGAAACTAATTTAGCATCCAGTTCAGGCTTACGTACTTCAGAAATATTTATTTGTGCAGGAACACCAGCAATATCTGCTACTGTTTTACGTAGTTTCTCAATATCTTCACCTTTTTTACCAATAACGATACCAGGACGGGCGGTGTGAATAGTTACACGGATGCTCTTTGCAGGACGTTCAATAACAATACGTGAAATAAATGCCTTTACTAATTCTTTATTTAAAAACTGACGTACTTTAAAATCGCTATCTAAATTATCAGCAAATTCTTTTGTATTTGCATACCAAGTAGAGTTCCAAGGTTTGACAATACCAAGACGAATACCATTCGGATGTACTTTCTGACCCATTGTTAGTCTCCAGAGAATCGATCGGAGACACCAACAATAATGTGGCTGGTGCGCTTTAAAATACGATCTGATCGACCTTTCGCACGAGGCATAATGCGTTTCATAGTTGAACCTTCGTTAACGAAAATTTTTGTAATTTTTAAGTTATCAATATCAGCACCATCATTGTGCTCAGCGTTAGCGATAGCAGACTTCAGTACTTTCTTTACTAAACTAGCAGCTTTCTTATTGGTATAATTCAGAATTTCTAAAGCTTTTGAGACTTTCTTGCCACGAATCAGATCAGCTACTAAACGAACCTTCTGAGGAGAAGAACGAGCGTGACGATGCATAGCGATAGTTTCCATCTCTCCCTCCTATATTAACGTTTCTTGACTTTTTTGTCGGCCGCATGGCCGCGATAAGTACGGGTTGGTGCGAACTCACCTAATTTATGACCAACCATTTCATCGGTAACATAAACTGGAATATGCTGACGACCATTATGAATACCGATGACCAAACCAATCATCTTAGGGAAAATCGTTGAACGACGGGACCAAGTCTTGAGAGGCTTTTTATCTCCACTTTCCACCGCTTTTTCTACCTTCTTCAGCAAGTGCAGGTCAATAAAAGGGCCTTTCTTGAGAGAACGTGGCATTTGTTTATCCTTTAATTATTTTTTATAACGATGACGCACGATATATTTATCAGTACGCTTATTGCTACGGGTCTTTTTGCCTTTGGTTTGAACACCCCAAGGGGTTACTGGATGTTTACCAAAATTACGACCTTCACCACCACCATGTGGATGGTCTACTGGATTCATTGCTGTACCACGAACGGTAGGGCGAATTCCACGCCAGCGGCTAGCACCGGCTTTACCAAGAACACGTAGCATATGCTCTGCATTACCAACTTCACCTAATGTTGCGCGGCAATCAGAAAGTATTCTACGTATTTCGCCAGAACGTAAACGAATAGTCACATAACTATCATTACGTGCAACGATTTGTACATAAGCACCGGCTGAACGAGCCAGTTGACCACCTTTACCTGGTTTAAGCTCAACATTATGAACCATTGAACCAACAGGAATATTACGCATAGGTAAAGCGTTACCTGCTTTAATTGCTGCATATCCACCAGATTGAATTTCTTGACCAATTTTTAAGCCTTTTGGTGATAGAATATAACGACGTTCTCCATCTTTATAGAGAACTAATGCAATATTTGCAGAACGGTTTGGATCATATTCCAGACGCTCAACAGTACCAGAAATACCATCTTTATTACGTTTAAAATCGATCAGACGATAATGCTGTTTATGACCACCACCAATATGACGCGTAGTAATACGGCCATTGTTATTACGTCCACCGGTTCCGTTGCTTTTTTCTAGCAACGGAGCATAAGGTTTACCCTTATGCAGTTCATGGTTAATCACTTTAACTACGTGACGTCGGCCAGGAGACGTAGGTTTACATTTAACAACTGTCATTATTATTTACTCCTCCGATTTACCCTGCGCCACCGATGAAGTCAAGACTCTGGCCTTCTTTCAGAGTGACGTAAGCTTTTTTCCAGTCGCTACGATGACCAATTCGCTGAGCATGACGTTTAGTTTTACCTTTAACCAATAAAGTATTTACACCGTTAACTTCAACTTCAAACAATTTTTGTACAGTAGCCTTAATCTCTGATTTAGTCGCATCTTTTGCTACTTTAAGAACGATGGTGTTACTTTTTTCCATTGCTATAGAAGCTTTTTCAGAGACATGTGGTTCACGTAGTATTTTTAGTAGACGTTCTTCATGAATCATGCTAACATATCCTCAATATGCTTTACAGCATTAGCAGTCATAACTACTTTATCGAAAGTAATTAGACTAATAGGATCTATACCGATTGCATTACGAACATCAACTTTATATAAGTTACGAGCTGCTAAAAACAAGTTTTTATCAACCTCATTCGTGACGATCAATACATGATCCAGCGCCATTTTCTTTAATTTTTTCATTAGAAGCTTAGTTTTCGGTGCTTCCAATGCAAATTTTTTTACAATAACTAGACGATTCTGACGTACTAATTCAGATAAAATGCTTTTCAAAGCACCATGGTACATCTTTTTATTTACTTTTTGACTGTAGTCCTGTTGTTTCGCTGCAAATGTGACACTACCAGAGCGCAAAATTGGGCTTTTAACTGAACCAACACGTGCACGACCAGTACCTTTTTGACACCATAGTTTTTTGCCAGAACCTGAAATCTCACCACGAGATTTCTGAGCACAAGTACCTTGACGAGCGCCAGCTGCATATGCAACAACAACTTGATGTACAAGCGATTCATTGAAATCAATTCCGAAGGTAGTTTCGGAAACAGTCAGCGCGCTTTGCGCATCTTTCATTATCAATTCCATGCCTATATCCTTAACTTTACACTTTTAACAGCTGGTTTTACAAGCAGATTGCTTCCAGTTGCACCTGGAACAGCACCCTTGACCAATATAAGTTTACGCTCAGCGTAAACGCGTATTACATTTAGACTTTGAACAGTTACACGTTCATTACCTAATTGACCTGGCATTTTCTTGCCTTTAAATACCTTACCTGGAGTTTGGTTTTGACCAATAGAACCCAGAACACGGTGTGATAAGGAGTTGCCATGAGTGGTATCCTGAGTGCGAAAATTCCAGCGTTTTACCGTACCAGCAAAACCCTTACCTTTGGAGGTACCAGTAATATCGACTTTTTTGACATCGGCAAAAATTTCAATAGTAATGGTTTGACCTACAGTAAACGCTTCGTTTTCACTAAAGCGAAATTCACGTAGTATACGGCCTGGTTCAACACCAGCTTTAACAAAATGTCCAGCTTCAGGTTTTTTTATACGGCTTTTTTTTTACTACCAGTAGTCATCTGAATTGCATTATAATGATCTGTTTTCAGACTTTTAACCTGAGTTATTCGGTTATTTTCAATTTCTATAACAGTTACAGGAATAGAAACACCATCTTCAGTGAAGATACGTGTCATTCCTACTTTCTTTCCTATTAAACCAACCATTGTTTTAACCTCTCAATAGCACAACGACCTGATTAACCCAGGCTGATCTGCACATCTACACCAGCAGCTAGATCCAGACGCATCAGAGCATCAACTGTTTTCTCAGTTGGTTCAACGATATCAACCAGACGCTTATGAGTACGAATTTCGTACTGATCACGGGCATCTTTATTAACATGCGGCGAAATCAAAACGGTAAAACGTTCTTTACGTGTAGGTAACGGGATCGGACCACGTACTTGAGCGCCAGTGCGCTTAGCAGTTTCAACGATTTCCGCAGTTGATTGATCAATTAAACGATGATCAAAGGCTTTTAGACGGATACGGATTCTTTGATTCTGCATTAGACCAGAGCTCCAACTATTTATAAACGTAAAAATTAGTCATTTACCCTATAAATTGATAGGGAAATATAATCATTTCTCATAATAACCTCTAAATCAGAGGCATTATTGTTAACACATCTTCACTTCTTGATAAACTTTATAACCACAAGCTCCTAAATTAGAATTAGAGAGCTCGTGCATTATACGTAATTTCAAAATAAGAGCAAGCCGTAGATAGAAAATTCTATAAAATTTATTTATAAATTTCTTAAATAAGGTTTAATAAGTCTTCAAATAAAATACTAGTTAAACTATTTCTTTTTACTCAGGCTATAAACCTATATGTAATTTTAGACTATGTATCACATCCCGAAGATAGTATAAGATTTTTTAAGTAATTCAGATTTAACTTTTAAGCAATCTTTTATAGACTGGAATGGAGTTTACTACTCAATGC
Source organism: Arsenophonus sp. (assembly GCA_046530735.1). GTDB lineage: Bacteria > Pseudomonadota > Gammaproteobacteria > Enterobacterales > Enterobacteriaceae > Arsenophonus. Next base: position 36,694 of record JBHEQV010000002.1, on the reverse strand, counting down.
TATTTAGCGTAATTCTTTAATTGTACAACTAAACATATCGATACAGAGTGATTTTAAGCTCTTGATCGGAATTGAAATGATAACTTTTACAACCACCTATATATGCCTATGTAAGTCACTTGACTATATACAATTCGTTCAAGGATATATCGACAGGATAAATTCGGTGTTCTATCAAAACTCTATATAACAAACTGGTTAATTCCTGTTTTTCAGTAGAAAAACATTTTTTAGATCAAAAAGTCGTTGTAAATTTTTTGCCATTATCTGTAAGTGTATCTGATGAATATCTATAGAACTCTCAATTTAAGATCATATAATTAAGTATCGAGCATTGGTAGAGATCTTTAACATTTAAAGATGGATAAAAACCCATTGAGTAGCGAAATCTGTACATACAAAAAGGTAACATCGTAAAGTTTCGTTTACCATTTACAGAAGATATTTAAAACTGCGTACATATAATCAAAGTCGTAACTTCTAAATGCTTTATATTTTGGTTTTAATTCTCTACACTTCATTTCACGAAAATTCTTTACTCTTAGACTGCGTAAACAGCGATTCATGCTAGGGATCGAAAAATAAAACTTCTTAATGTAATTCAAAATTCTCATACGATTCTTCTATCAGCAGACTGTCGAGAAAAAGAGAAAACGTTTTTCGTAAAAAATAATTACGACTTCTTTTGAGCAGCCAATAGCATTTTTTATAAACTATGGAAAACATATCTGTAATCTTAGGCTATATTAGCAAGGTTTGTTGATAGGAAATCCCTTATACTATATAAAGGTTTTTCGCTATAAAACGATTACCATGGAAAACAGTCATGCAGGTCAAATAGATTCTCTCTTTAACTCACTTATCAACATAAAGTTATATCTTGTTTAGTTGACTTGTCGATAATCTGTCGGATAATATCGATTCATGCATTAAAGAAAATCTTTCTACTTTATCACTACCCATATTGTCATAATAAACATATTATCCGCTTGGAAGATTAATTGTAGTTACTATATCGATTCAAAATTTGCGATCGCAGGAAATATTTAACAATCTAATTAGAATCCTTTGCTAAAACTAAATCATAAGAATAACTGATTTAGTTATCTGCAATGTATGTTAAATAGTTTAACTTTATGGTGGAGTTAGCGAAATAAACAGTAATTGATTTAAAAACAGCGTTCATTCCACTAAGTAGTATTATTGAAGTCGACGAAACATATTTTCTGAACATTTTAAAGTGACCCGCTCTATCTACATAGCAAAGGTAGAAACGCAGTAGAAAAAAAATAAAAAAAAGAACAAATCTTTGTCTTAATTGTCTGAGATAAATAAGGTCATGTGAGTAATAAGATTTTTGAGAAGTTTGATGCAGGAGTATGTTAGTCGTTTTCTTAAATAATTATTGATAAAGAGTCTATCTTTTGCTAAAATGGAGGTAAATAGTACAAAACTTTTGTCAGCAAGCATAAAGTTAGTTATTTTCGCCTAAATAATGTTGATAATCAGAGAGTTATTGGTAAGAATTCTAGATTCAAAATATGAAGAGTTATATCAGCCGATTAAAAGATGGCAAGTAGATTTTGCCATAATACAGGGTTGTTTATTTACCAAATTATTTTGATTGAAAAAAAACTTCAAACTACAATAATTGAAATACTGACATAATTATAAATTGCTCTAAGAACAAAGGAAGAAATTTTTCAATATATCAGAAAATATATTCTATCTTTAAGCATACCATCAGTAGAGTGAAACAGGAATCTCTTGAAGAGAGTGTAAATTAATGGTGCATGTGTGATTTAAGCAATACGTTGATATTTTAGGACATGCAGCAGAAATGTTGTTAGTTATATATAACATAGATAATTTGCGAGTGTCTTTACTTTATAAAGACATGCAACACTGAAATCTAAGGGTGAATTGCGTAGATGCTAGCTAGCAGAAAGTTACGATCCAGATAAAAAACCTTTAATGATTTGTTCGCAAAGTTTCAACCTATCATAGAAAGCAATAAAAGGATAATGAAAAAAAATCGAGAAGAGAATGTCTGGAATGCACTGATTCCTGCCAACATACTGTGGCGTTAATAAGAATGATGAATCTGACGCACGAAGCATAGTAATTTAAGAAAAAGAACTCTTTCAATGGTATTTAAGCTAATTAAAGTTGTTCAGTTCGCTGAACAACTAAACTTGGTGATTTGGATAACATGTAATTTAAGAATGGAGAGCAGACTCACGAAGCATCAGAGTGAGTATAATCATTCATATACTAGATTTTATAATAAATATTTTTTAAATAGATAATTATTTTTATTGCCTTTTATTTTCATCCTCCACTTCTAGTAACTAATTGAAGATAGAATTGTTAGACAAATAAAATAGAAATCTCTTTCTTTAAATTTATTATATTAATTTATTGTACTTCATTAATATCTGTAATAACAGATAAATTTATTCTATTATTTTTAATTAGTTGAGTTACTTGAAGCAGTGTTTTCCATAAAGACTAGGAATAAATAGACACTATTTAATCAACTAATGGAAGTTATCTAATTATTCCGAACTAAAAATTTTATGATTTTATCACTAATTTGATTACATCGATAGACAGACAAACATTTTATGTCGATAGACTAAAATCTTATTAGCAATACTAAATGATAATAATTTTACACTATTATAAAAAAGAGGCAAAAGCCTCTTTTAAATTTAATAGATTATTTAAGAAATAATTTTAGAAACTACACCCGCACCGACTGTGCGACCACCTTCGCGAATCGCAAAACGCAGTCCTTCATCCATCGCAATTGGTGCTATCAACGTCACTGTCATTTTGATATTATCACCTGGCATTACCATCTCTATACATTCTGGTAATTCGATTGTGCCAGTTATATCCGTCGTTCTAAAATAGAACTGTGGACGATAACCTTTAAAGAATGGGGTGTGACGACCACCCTCATCTTTGCTTAAAATATAAACTTCTGATTCAAATTGAGTATGCGGATTGATTGAACCTGGTTTTGCCAATACTTGACCACGCCCTACATCTTCACGCTTAGTGCCACGTAATAAAACTCCTACATTCTCACCTGCACGACCTTCATCCAATAGCTTACGAAACATTTCTACGCCAGTACATGTTGTTTTTATCGTATCTTTAATTCCAACTATTTCAATTTCTTCGCCAACCTTAACAATACCATGTTCTACACGTCCTGTTACTACGGTTCCGCGACCTGAAATCGAAAATACATCTTCTATTGGCAACAAAAAGGGTTTATCTATTGCACGCTCTGGTTCTGGGATATAGTAATCCAGTGTATCCGCTAACTCTATAATTTTCTCTTCCCACTCTAGAACACCTTCTAGCGCCTTCAACGCTGAACCTTTGATTACTGGCGTCTCATCTCCTGGAAAATCATACTGAGAAAGCAGTTCACGTACTTCCATTTCAACCAGTTCCAACAACTCTTCATCATCAACCATATCACATTTATTCAAAAAAACAATGATATAAGGAACACCTACCTGGCGACCTAATAGGATATGCTCACGAGTTTGTGGCATTGGGCCATCTGTTGCCGCAACTACTAAAATTGCGCCATCCATTTGTGCCGCACCGGTGATCATGTTTTTTATATAATCTGCGTGCCCTGGACAATCAACGTGGGCATAATGGCGTGTCAATGTATCATATTCTACATGAGAAGTAGAAATGGTGATACCGCGCGCTTTTTCTTCCGGTGCATTATCAATTTGATCAAATGCACGCGCACTTCCACCATATTTTTTTGCTAAAATAGTGCTAATTGCTGCAGTTAAAGTTGTTTTACCATGGTCAACGTGGCCGATTGTACCAACGTTAACGTGCGGTTTTTTACGTTCAAATTTTTCTTTAGACATTATATTATCCCTCTAAGATACGGAATCGGTGGTTTCACCCATTAACCAATCAGTGAAAATCATATACTCGTTTCTTATTTTTCCGCAGGAAAAATCAGGGAACAATTAAGAATACATTCTAGGAGTGGTGCTGATAGGCAGACTTGAACTGCCGACCACACCCTTACCAAGGGTGTGCTCTACCAACTGAGCTATATCAGCACATCTTGGAGCGGACAGCGGGAATCGAACCCGTATCATCAGCTTGGAAGGCTGAGGTAATAAACCATTATACGATGTCCGCAATAAACCTCGGCTACCTGACTTTAATCAGCTGAAAATTTTATCTTAAGTATTTTGTATTAAGGTACATCTTAATCTGAACACTTAAGATTAAACTTATGATGGTGGGAGAAGGATTTGAACCTTCGAAGTCTATGACGGCAGATTTACAGTCTGCTCCCTTTGGCCGCTCGGGAATCCCACCATTTTATTTATTATACAAATTTTTAATGGTGCCGGCACCAAGAATCGAACTCGGGACATACTGATTACAAGTCAGTTGCTCTGCCAACTGAGCTATGCCGGCATCAGACAGATATTACGAATTTTAGGTAGAGAACGAGTATGTTGCAAGAAGAAATTAAAATTTTTATTTATTTTTATTTTTTTTACTTATAAAAATCTTCAATTTAACATTTTTCCTTCTTTTTTTTTAAAAAAATACTTAAAAATACGATTAGGTTTAGAAATATTATTGATATAAATCCATTATACTTTATAAAAATTATCGTTACAAACGTTACCATGAAAAAGAAAATAGTCATACAAATTAAAGAAATTCTCTCATTACTCCATATCAAGATAAACCTGCATCTCATTAAGTTGGACTAGATGATAATATTTTATATGATGTTAATTCATCCACATTGAGCAATTTATTCCACTTTATCCTGCCTATATTGTCACAGTGAACATGTTATTCGCTTAGAACATATTCATTATAGTTAGTGATATTGTTACAAATCCTGATTGTAAGAAATATTTAACAATTTTACTGAAGTCTACTGGCGAAACTACATCACAAGGATAAATTATTTAGTTATCTGCGATGTATCTTAATATCTTAATTTTAGAGAGCTAGTAAAATAAATAAAGATTAATTTTAAAACAGTGTTTAGATAATATCATTGCTTTTTTACTTTAACGGTGGACAGAAAATATAAGCGCCTAAGTGGTATTTGTTTTAGTTGACGAAATATTTTTTCTGAACTATTTTAAAGAGAAACATTATATCACAGATAAGGAAAAACTAGAAAACTCGGGAAGATATAAAGAAAAGAATAAATTGCGGAGTATTAATTGCTCTAGCTGATCAATATGAGGTCATTATAATCTATAAGATCTTGAAGAGTTTAATGTAGAGTGTATTACGATATTTTATTAATATGATCATCGATAAAGAGTTCATACTTTGCTTTGATGTAGCTAAAATGGTACAAAAATTTTGCCAGGAAGCATAAAAAATTAACTGTTATCACCTAATAATGTTGTATAACCAGAGATTTATTGATAATAAATCTCATATTTTAAATATGAATGTAGCATTCTATACGGCATTAGAGAGGCAGGTATATTACTTCGTAGATGTTCATGATCTTAGTAGTGTTTTATATTCTGCAATATGTTAATTTTTTAGGAATTCAGTCAGATTCTGGTAATAAATATCCTAAAAATGGTAACCAGGGTAAATTAGAAAAACAACAGACAACTCCATGTGTTACTTTCTACCTGATTATTTAAAATATTTTATGATCTCTTTTCTAAAATTAATAATAACAGACGACTGAATTTTTTATGATATCCAGAAATGGGATATAGCAATACGTCTGATTTGGCATTCAATTTTTTTCGACACGCAAGTATTATCCTTTTATATCACGATTATACAAGGTTTTAAGCAAAGATGCGCTCCAAGCAAAAGCAAGATAAAGCCAATAGGTCCAACATGGACATGTCCAGTAAATAATACTGAATACAACTACATTGAGAGGGAATAATTGAAAGTATGCTTGTCGATAACCTTATCACCTATAAGGAAATAGGGCTAATCCCGTTCTTTTTTCTATTGGAAAAACACAAAAATAACTAGGCATATAGACCTGAGGAAATACGGACAGAATGATAATTTCTATTTCTCTGGCAAGATACACAGAAAGTAATTTACCAAAATATAACTCCAAACTAAACTACTTTCCATTATTAATAATGCCTGGAATAATTTCTTAAAAAACATAGCGAAAGCGTCAAGTTATTGACCAGTCTATCTGTCATATAAATGATTATCTTCACCTCTTTTGGCATAGAGGTGTTTAGCACTACTACTGCTGTTTAAAGATCGATTTAATTACCTGACCATCAAAAAAAAGGGCAAACCCACATCTACCATAATAAATCTAGGAGATACAGTTAAACAGAAACGCTAAAAGTGTATTGTGGGAAGTTCAGCACAATTCACTTTTTGCTCTCGATAATCATCTTCACTTCAATAAAGCTCCTCATATTCATGCGCAGTGCGCCGATAATGAACAACAGGTAAAAAGCTATCCACTATTGCCTTATAGGATAGCTTATTATAACATCAAAATAGAATTAAACGTAACGGATGTCACGTAAATTACGCAAGTACCATATTTGCTTGTACTATTTAAGCTATTGCTCTTTTAGTCTGCTGATGCCTTTAGCAAAGAAACCATGAGCTTTTCACTAAAAAGCTCCTCCTTAGAACTTCGTGAAATCACCGGGAATATGCCTAATAGGTATAGGCATGAGGAAGAGCAACTCTTTGCCAATTTTTTCATGCTTCAGACAATACAGAAACGAACTGTAATCATATTTCGTTACTTCTACAATTACATAATCTTCAGGACTTTAATCTCAATATTGATAATACAACCTGTATAGTTTTATGTGACAAATAATTGTTATAGTCGGCGGAATGTCTACACCCTGACAAGGCATAAATTAAGTATGTTGTTTCAGCATAGATTAGATCATTTCTCTCAACAGCAGTACTATCAGCTGGCTGTCAGCATTACGAATTAGTTTATTAAAAATATTACGGTAATATCTGATTTCATGGATATTTACCTAGGGTAAATTTCATGGCATGTCATCTCTCTGTTGCTAAAATTATCCATGAAACCAATCAACAGGATACACCTGCCAGCATCTTCGAAACTACATACACAAAAATAAGCATAACTCATTATATGATAATGGAAGCTCATTCTTATTGTAATTTTGTCTAATATACCCTCAATGCCATCTTGACATGAATAAAGCTGTACAACGAAAGTTTGTATAATGACCCTAATCAAAACAAGTAATAAAAAGTTTTTATTAATAAAACAATATTATTTTTTCTAAAAAACGGATAATTTGTGATCAATTATTTATTAATTACAAAATTACAAAAATTTTACTTTTAAAGCTATGAATCGTTATTATGAAATCTATTTTATTAGTTATGAATAATTATTGCAACCTGTACACAGGTAAATATTGACTTATGAAACAACAACAAAATTTTTTAATAACACCTTATTTAGAATTTGACCGTGAACATTGGGAAACATTACGTGGCTCTGTTCCACTAGAGCTACTAACGGATAAAGAACTGCTAAAACTGAAAGGTATTAATGATGAAATTTCAATGGATGAAGTAAATAAAATTTATCTTCCTATTTCACGGCTGCTTAATTTTTATATCAGTTCAAATTTACTTAGGCAAACCGTTTTAGAACAGTTTTTATGCACTAATGGTAATAAAGTACCTTATGTTATTGGCATTGCAGGTAGTGTTGCTGTTGGTAAAAGCACAACAGCTCGCCTATTACAAACTTTATTAAGTCGGTGGCCTGAGCATCGTAAAGTTGATCTTATTGCAACAGATGGTTTCTTATACCCAAATAATATTTTAAACAAACGTGGAATTATGAAGAAAAAAGGATTTCCACAATCCTATGATATGCATAGTTTAGTAAAATTTATTTCTGACATAAAATCAGGAGTTAAAAATGTTACTGCTCCGGTATACTCTCATATCATTTATGATATTGTTCCTGATAAAAAGCAAGTAATTAAAGAACCTGATATTCTTATTTTAGAAGGATTAAATATTTTTCAAAATAGAATGGATTATCCAGATGTTCAATATCATGTTTTCGTATCTGATTTTATCGATTTCTCTATTTATGTTGATGCCACAGAAAATTTATTAAAAAAATGGTATATTAGTCGATTTTTGAAACTCTGCCAAGGCCATTTCTCTGATCCTAACACATATTTTTATCATTATTCTAAATTAAATAAAAAAGAAGCAATTAATACGGCTAAAACAATATGGGAAGAAATTAATAAAATTAATTTAAAAGAGAATATAATACCAACCAAAGAAAGAGTCAACTTGATTATGACTAAAGGCTCTAATCATTCAATTACAAATATTAAATTAAGAAAATAATTTTAAATATTAAATTATTGATTAGCTTTAACTCAAGTATTCTTAATTATGTGGCAGTAATGAAATTTCACCACTTATATAAGAAACAATTTTACCATTTTGTTCTAGTAAAATTGCACCGTGTTCATTAATACCTTTCACGATACCAACCTCAAGGTGGTCACCAATATGTAATTTTACTTTTTTAAATAAAAAATTATCCAACACATGCCAACGTTTAATAAAAGGAACAAAACCATATTTCTCAAATTGCACTAATTCATGACGCAATGTTAAAATAATTTGACCAGCTATCACATTTCTTTCTATTTGAATACCAGCATCCTGAAGATTAATCCATCCTTGATTTATATTTATTTCATAATTACAACTCATTGCAATATTAAGTCCAAGACCAATTACAATATGCGCTGAATCAGCAGTTTTACCTATCATTTCAATTAAAATACCAGCAAGTTTTTTTTCATTAAGATAAAGATCATTAGGCCATTTAACTTTTATATTACTACCGTTCAGTTTATTAAGAGTCTCTGCTATCACAATACCAGAGACTAAACTTAGCTTCATGACAGCAGCAGGGCCGCCTTGATATAAATACCAGTATAATGATAAATAAAGATTACAACCAAAAGGAGAAGCCCAATATCTACCACATCTCCCTCTGCCAGCTGTTTGATATTCAGCAATACAAGCATCACCTAAATTTAATTGATCAATACGTTCAAGCAAGTATTGATTAGTAGAATTAATAACTGGTTTTATAATTATATTTCCGCATCTTACTAAACCATAAATTTTTTCGTAGTCTAACAAATCTATTTTTTTAGTAAGTTGATAGCCATTATTAGCAATAACATTAACCTCAATACCCCATTTATATAGGGTATTAATATGTTTATTAATACCCACTCTCGTCATGCCAAGTAATTCACCTAACTGTTCGCCTGAATGTATTCTACCATCAGAAAGTATTTTAATAAGTTTTAAAGGAAAAGTTATTTCTTTCATGAAATAGTATCCATAGCATTTACTTCACCATATTTACCAATAAAACGCACTTCAGGTTCTAATTTAATAGAAAATTTCTCTATAACTTTTTTTCGGATATAACGGGCTAAATATACAATATCTTCTCCGGTCGCATTATTTTTATTAATTAAAACCAACGCTTGCTCCATATGTACCGCAGCACCACCATATTGATAACCCTTCAGATCACATTGATCAATTAGCCATCCGGCAGAAAGCTTTACTGTACCATCAATCTGAGAATACTCCGGACATAAAGAATAACTAGCCTTTATTTTATTTGCGGCTATATTAGAAATAATAGGATTTTTAAAAAAACTACCTGCGTTTCCTATTAAAAATGGATTAGGTAATTTACTTTGTCGAATTTTACAAACTATATCAAAGATAGTTTCTGCTGTTACTGTTTGTGATACTAAAGATGTTAAACCAATATATGTTAATATGGGTTTCCATAGTTTGTTAAGTTTCAAACCAACTGAAACAACAGCAAAATTTTCACGATATTTATGCTTAAAGATACTATCTCTATAACCAAATTTACATGCAGGGACATCTAAACAATATTGTTTACCATTATTCAAATTAACAATATCAACATAATCACATATGTCTTTAAACTCCATGCCATAAGCACCGATATTCTGCACAGGAGCTGCTCCTACAGATCCTGGAATTAACGCCATATTTTCTAATCCATAGATACCATTTCTTATAAGTACTTCAACTAATTGATGCCAATTATTTCCTGCGCCAACATGAATAAACCATTCTTGAGATGATTCAGTTATCTTTAAAGCCGTAATTCGATTTAAAATAACTAAACCATCAAAATCACTAATAAATAGAACATTACTTCCACCGCCCAACAATAAAACAGGCCACCCTTTAAGTCGTGCATTCTTCCATAAGATAAGCAATTCTTCTATTGAGGAAGCTGAATATATTTCTTTTGCCTTAGCTGAAAGACTAAAAGTATTATAATTTTTTAATTCACTATGATTATTAAAATGCATATATTAAAACTCGATTCATATATAGTTATTATATCCCTAAAGATAGGGGGATTTTTTTGAATAATTCAAGTTTAACTTTGAACTAATTTTTATAAACTGCAATAGTGTTTTATTGAGTTATTCTCATTTCTAGTGTTATGGTGTTTTAGAGATGCTAATGTAGCATCTGATTGATTTAATATATAATATTAACAATATATAGATAATATGCTATGAAAGTCTACAATAGTAGTTATCTGCGAAACCAAATATTACCTCTAATCCTTTGTATGAACTCTCATTCGTAATTGTGTGCAGAATAGCTGATAGTAGTGATGTTAAAACTGAGTTCAAAAATATGCTACAATAATAGATGCTAAACTCATCTTGACGAACAAATATTATTTTGTCCTCTATAACAATTGTTTACTACAGAGAGCTATACAAAGTATATAGTACTATTAAGATTAAAGTTCTAAAATCAATTAGATAGTTAGTAGAAACGGAATATACTTCTAAGGCTACTTCCTACTAACTTAATGAAACATACAAAAATGTTGAAAGCTACTAGTATGGCTATACCTGTGAGGTATTTCCATCTATGATTTTCACGAAACTCTTGAAGGATTGACAGGTTATTATTAAATAATAACATGATCTCTCTATTATTATTAGGAGACTGAACAGCTATGTCTTGAAAAGAATAGGCAATAGCAATACCTGCATGATTTAGCGGTATGCCTAACGTTTATTTTTGGTCGATGGCATATAATCTCCTTTCAGGCAAGCTGATCACCTTTCTCTGCTCATTATTATCTGCTGCGCTGCATATGAAAATAAACAGACAGTTATGATCAAAGATGCTTATCGAAAGTCAGAAACTAACTTTCCTGAATTTCTAAATGACATAACAAGCAGATGACTTAATCAGATCTTCCTACCTTCCTACGAAGGTAGTGTGCCCTTAGTTTTAGGATTCAATGGAAAAATATTCTTTCTGGATATACAGAAAGAACCCCTATTGGCTATATAAAATAGCTCATTGTTGGCTTTACTCTCTAAAAGCATGCAGCACTAAAAGTTAAGCTGAGCTTATGGAATTATACTATCAGAGATCCGTGATGCCCGCTAATAAAGCTCTTGATATTTTATTTGTAAAGTTTTCAAACTCTTATCTAATGATGAGAATTATGAAGAAAGATCAAGAAAAACGACTAGAATCCTATGGCTTCCTGTCAGTGTACTAGGCTTCAAATAAGAACGATGAAATTCGATTTAATTGATTTTTGCAACAGTGAGTAAGGCCTATTAAGGAGATGCATAAAGAAGTATGATTCTAAGAAAATAATCCTTTTATGATATTTAATCTGCTACCGTCTGCTTAAAAAGTGGAACTGTGTAATATTATTAAGCCCTTTTAACCATATAAACAACATTTAATTTAAAGATGAAGAACAGATTTTTGAAACATTCAGAGCGGATACCGTATCGTATCAACTTCGCCAGATTTTCTAATAACTAAAGTTTGCTACCCAATACTAATTTATCTAATTCCTGATTGTACAGCTACATATATTAATTCAAAGTGATCTCAAACTCTTTAGAAGAATAAAATGATGATTTTTCATCTAACTATTACGCAATTAAATTACTCAACCATTCTATTCATTTTTAGAATACCTAAACGAGATAAGTCGGTTTTGCATACCAAGCTCCGTACACAAACAGTTAAATTCCTATTTTCTGATGATTGAATCTTTTTGCAAATCAAAAAGCGGACTATAAATTCTTTTTCATCAGGCAGTTATAAAAGATCTTCGATTAAGATCACATAAGAAGAGTCAAATATTGGGCACAGTCTTATCCTTTTGAAATAGATAAAATTCATAAAGTGGCTCTCAATCTATACTTATAAAAAGATAAGGTTATCAAGTTTAATTTAGCATTCACGGAAGATATTTTATATTACATGCAGATAATTAAAGTTATAGCTTTTAAATGCTTCATACTTTGAAATTAGGTCTTATTACCTAATTTTACAAAAATTCCTGTCCTGTTCCTGTCTAAATAGCAATCCAGATTTTATTTTTCAGTAATAAAACAATCATATACCATGGAAATCTACTTAGTCAACCTTTTAGTTGACTGACATAACTATTCATATGTTTATATATATAGAATTTTTTTGCCAATAACTCTCTTATCTTGTCTTATTAGACAATGGTGACTAATTTCATCTTCTCTAGTAAAGATTTTCTAGCATTTAACTCCATCCAAATAAAAGATGAACTTTTATCTATAATTAGCTCAAGAAAATAACTAACATACTCTGCATTAAACTCTTTAAGATCTTATCGCTCATATAATCTTTGTCGATCTAAGGTCATTAATACTGCGATTTCTTCTTTGTCTTTTATTTCCTACTCTACCTCTCCTTTTTCTAATTTTATTATGTGAAAAATAACGAATCCTTTTAAGGATTCAGAAAAAATATTTTATCGACTTCAATAATAATACTTAGTGCACTTATATTGACTATCGCAGTTGAAGAAAGAAAAGCAGTGCCGCCATCTAAATTGTGATTTTAAATCAATGTTTATTTGTTTTTCTAACTTCCATGAATTTAAGCTATTCAAGTACATCGAAGATCACTAAACTATTTATCCTTCTAATGCAGTTTCAGAAGCAAACTTATTACAGAAAGATTGTTAAATATTTTTCTCTGATGAGGGATTTTTCAACGAAATCATAGCTATAATTCTAATAAATATCCTCACTAGATAAACATGTTCACTATGAAAATATAAGCAGGATAAAGTGGAATTACCTGCTTCAATGCATTGTCGATATAATTTGATATTATGTTACTGAACACAACTAATAAGATATAATTTATTTTCCTTTGTAATTAGGAAATAGTTTCTTTGATCTTTATGACTGTTTGTTATTATGGCAATTTCTGTAACAAAATCTTTCATGCAGTATATATATTTCTATCAATAACCTTTAGAAATATAGGCAATCATCAAAATATTGTTTTGTTTTTGTCTTTTAAAGAAAGTAAATTTAGATATACTTTAGCACTTATCCAAAGTAGACATAGATTATTTCTTGCATGAAAATACCTTTTATTTTATGTATTGGAATTTGTTTGAAAAAAGAGACCATCATCATAAATGATATTCTCCTTAGCTATATCTCTCAATAGCTATATTTATAGAAATATAGTTGTGCGACAAGGTCTATATAATAGACTCAGGACTATATATCTACTAATAAAAGTAGATATATAGAAAATAGTTGTAAACTTAAACAATAAAACTCAAAAAAAACCACCTTTTTGGTGGTTTTTAATATAATTAAAATCTGGCAGCTCCCTACTCTCACATGGGGAAACCCCACACTACCATCGGCGCTACGGCATTTCACTTCTGAGTTCGGCATGGTATCAGGTGGGACCACCGCGCTATTGCCGCCAGATAAATTCTTTTTTATTTATTCTATTTTCGCTTACTCTTTCCGACCTTCGCTTTTAGCAATTTTATATGCCTTAGTGTGATACCTCACCAATATCACAGCTTTACTGTATAATCTAAATTCTACAGGATCCAATCCTTAAAAACAACCTAAAATTATTTTTCTCTCTCAAAACACCTTCGGTGTTGTTAGGTTAAGCCTCTCGGGGTTATTAGTACTGGTTAGCTTAACGTATTGCTACGCTTACACACCCAGCCTATCTACGTCCTCGTCTAGAACACCCCTTATTGGACATTCCTGTCAGGGAAGACTCATCTTGAGGCAAGTTTCCCGCTTAGATGCTTTCAGCGGTTATCTCTTCCGCACTTAGCTACCAGGCAATGCCATTGGCATGACAACCTGTACACCAGTGGTGCGTCCACTCCGGTCCTCTCGTACTAGGAGCAGCCCCCCTCAATCTTCCTTCGCCCACGACAGATAGGGACCGAACTGTCTCACGACGTTCTAAACCCAGCTCGCGTACCACTTTAAATGGCGAACAGCCATACCCTTGGGACCTACTTCAGCCCCAGGATGTGATGAGCCGACATCGAGGTGCCAAACACCGCCGTCGATATGAACTCTTGGGCGGTATCAGCCTGTTATCCCCGGAGTACCTTTTATCCGTTGAGCGATGGCCCTTCCATTCAGAACCACCGGATCACTAAGACCTACTTTCGTATCTGCTCGCGCCGTCACGCTCACAGTCAAGCTGGCTTATGCCTTTGCACTAACCTCACGATGTCCGACCGTGATTAGCCAACCTTCGTGCTCCTCCGTTACTCTTTGGGAGGAGACCGCCCCAGTCAAACTATCCACCAGACACTGTCCTCAACCCGGATTACGGGCCTAAGTTAGAACATCAAACATTAAAGGGTGGTATTTCAACGTTGGCTCCATATGGACTAGCGTCCATACTTCAAAGCCTCCCACCTATCCTACACATCAAAGCTAAATATTCAGTGTCAAGCTATAGTAAAGGTTCACGGGGTCTTTCCGTCTTGTCGCGGGTACGCTGCATCTTCACAGCGAGTTCAATTTCACTGAGTCTCGGGTGGAGACAGTCTGGCCATCATTACGCCATTCGTGCAGGTCGGAACTTACCCGACAAGGAATTTCGCTACCTTAGGACCGTTATAGTTACGGCCGCCGTTTACTGAGGCTTCGATCAAGAGCTTCGCCTTATGGCTTAACCCCATCAATTAACCTTCCAGCACCGGGCAGGCGTCACACCGTATACGTCCACTTTCATGTTTGCACAGTGCTGTGTTTTTAATAAACAGTTGCAGCCAGCTGGTATCTGCGACTGGCTTCAGCTTTAGATGTAATACCCTTCACCTAATGCCAGCGTGCCTTCTCCCGAAGTTACAGCACCATTTTGCCTAGTTCCTTCACCCGAGTTCTCTCAAGCGCCTGAGTATTCTCTACCTAATCACCTGTGTCGGTTTGCGGTACGATTAAGAATTACCTATCGCTTAGAGGCTTTTCCTGGAAGCTTGGCATCAACTACTTCACCACCTTAGTGGCTCGTCATCACACCTCAGTGTTATAGTAGTGCGGATTTACCTACACTACCCACCTACCTGCTTAAACCGAGACAACCGTCGCCCGGATAGCCTAGCCTTCTTCGTCCCCCCTTCGCAGTAACTCTTAGTACGGGAATATTAATCCGTTTCCCATCGACTACGCTTTTCAGCCTCGCCTTAGGGGTCGACTTACCCTGCCCCGATTAACGTTGGACAGGAACCCTTAGTCTTTCGGCGAGCGGGTTTTTCACCCGCTTTATCGTTACTTATGTCAGCATTCGCACTTCTGATACCTCCAGCAGATTTCTCAATCCACCTTCTACGGCTTACAGAACGCTCCCCTACCCAGTAACACTTAGTGTTACTGCCGCAGCTTCGGTACATGATTTAGCCCCGTTACATCTTCCGCGCAGGCCGACTCGACCAGTGAGCTATTACGCTTTCTTTAAAGGATGGCTGCTTCTAAGCCAACATCCTGGCTGTCTAAGCCTTCCCACTTCGTTTCCCACTTAACCATGATTTTGGGACCTTAGCTGGCGGTCTGGGTTGTTTCCCTTTTCACGACGGACGTTAGCACCCGCCGTGTGTCTCCCGTGATAACATTCTTCGGTATTCGTAGTTTGCATCGGATTGGTAAGTCGGAATAACCCCCTAGCCGAAACAGTGCTCTACCCCCAAAGATGAATTCACGAGGCGCTACCTAAATAGCTTTCGGGGAGAACCAGCTATCTCCCGGTTTGATTGGCCTTTCACCCCCAGCCACAAGTCATCCGCTAATTTTTCAACATTAGTCGGTTCGGTCCTCCAGTTAGTGTTACCAAACCTTCAACCTACCCATGGCTAGATCACCGGGTTTCGGGTCTATACCCTGCAACTTAACGCCCATTTAAGACTCGGTTTCCCTACGGCTCCCCTATGCAGTTAACCTTGCTACAGAATATAAGTCGCTGACCCATTATACAAAAGGTACGCAGTCACCCCATCCTCAAATGTCCCACTTATTTTTACTGTAAATCTTGTGCGTTTTATTAACTTAAGCACGGTAACTGCACAACTGCTATTTAAAAATTCAACTAATCTTAGTTGTAAGATATACCGTTGCTTTATGGTGATATGATGTCATATATTATAAAAATCGAGGCACTTGAGTGATGGGGCTTCCACTGCTTGTACGTACACGGTTTCAGGTTCTATTTCACTCCCCTCGCCGGGGTTCTTTTCACCTTTCCCTCACGGTACTGGTTCACTATCGGTCAGTCAGGAGTATTTAGCCTTGGAGGATGGTCCCCCCATATTCAGACAGGATAACACGTGTCCCGCCCTACTCTTCGAGCTCACTCTACTTATACCTTTAGATACGGGGCTATCACCCATTATTGCTGGCCTTTCCAGACCCTTCTCTTGATGTAAATAGCGATGTTGACTCTGGGCTTCTTCCCCGTTCGCTCGCCGCTACTAAGGGAATCTCGGTTGATTTCTTTTCCTCGGGGTAGTGAGATGTTTCAGTTCCCCCGGTTCGCCTCGTTTGACTATGAATTCATCAAACGATAATGTATTAAATACACTGGGTTTCCCCATTCGGATATCGCCGGCTATTGCGTTTCATATCAACTTACCGACGCTTTTCGCAGATTAGCACGTCCTTCATCGCCTCTGACTGCCTAGGCATCCACCGTGTACGCTTAATTTGCTTAACCTCACAACCCGAAGGTGTTTTTTATGTTTGTTGCGTAGCATTCATAAATGCTAACATAATACGTTGGCGTTAACTCTAAACTTGAGTTACTAGTAGTTCGCTAACGCTTTACAACATAGAAAAAACCCAACTGATTGGAGTTATGAGAGTAATCCACACTATACATTTTTTAGGTAGTGTGTATTTCAATTTTCAGCTTGTTCCGGATTATTAAAGAGCTTTATTATATCAACTCATTTAAACTGAGTTTTATGGTATAGCTATAAGTCGCAAAATATTTCCATGTGAATCTCAAACACGCACTCACCTGAAACTAGTGAGTTACTAGCCCCTTATAGTAATCTTTTACTATCTATCTATAAGTAAATAGATAATCTATGTGAATATTACCTTATTTTTCATCTCATAAGGTTAAAGGAAAATCCAACTACAGGTTCCATAAGCGGGGGTTACCTTATTACGATTTTATCTAAATCATCAATCACGTAAAGTGGTAATCGCCATCTCGAAGATTAAATACCTACTTCTTTCATAACCTAATTCCATAATATGATGGGCTGTATTGTACAAGACCAGATAAAATCTTAACTATAAAACGTTTATCCAAAAATACTTAGGAATCCTGACTACATATAGTCAGATTACAGACTACAATTCAGATTTCAACATACTTTCTGAGTTACGCTTCCCATCGTAGACTCACCTCTCTCTGTATATGACATTTTCGCATATGGTACTCTAACATCTAAGAGTAAGATAATTTAATATTACCTCACCTGCTCTTCAGTTTATGAGCAGAAATCTTCTTTTCGATTGAAATTATAGCAACAAAGGATAATAGGTGCACTCGTACAGTAATTAACCAAACACTTCAAAACATAAAGTGATAAAAGCCCATACATACAGTATCTGTTGTCTAAAGCACTCCCGGAAAGGCACTCTCCCTTTTCCTTATCTGAGAGATTCTCTGAATATTAAGAGAGTGTTAATTCTTTTATGTTGCAAACAATTAACACATCTTCTCCAGAAATTCAAAAGTTACCGTTAACTCATTCGTCGATTTAACACATTAGCATAACAGTCTACAGTTTTATAGACACAACCTACAAATCGACATCATTATAGTGCTGGTCGACTACATCAGGGTATTTCTAATCCTATTTGCTTTCGTACGATTTCGCACATTAGCATCAATATTTATCTAGGGGACTTGCCATTCACTATCGGCATTTCTTCTAATTTAACGCTGCGTATAAAATTTATATTCCTATACCAAACCGGGTTACCTGAAATTTCACACCAAACTTAATCACCAAACTTAATCATTATACGTCCAGTTATTTCGATTAACTCTATACACTCTCCCGCATTACCGCAGTTACAGAAACAGAATTAACCAGTGCTTCTTCAATATTACTATACTATGTCGTTTACTGATGTAAATAATTTTAACTACTTTTACAATCTAAAAGCTTTCTTAAATACACGATACATAACTGTATTAGATTGTGATAATTGTATAATATTCCCACTGCAGACTCAATAGAAATTTGAGTCCATCTCAATCCTAGTATTACTAACATTATTCAGGTACAAGACCAAAATATCCTTCACTTTCAATGCCTTAGTGAGAATTCCGGTATTAACTATCATTTTTAATGATTATCCTTCGCCTTCAGCCAGATATTCCAATACCTTACTTACCAATCCGATTCATTCACCGGTAATGAATCAAACATTTTCCTGCTGCTTCTCGCCTTTTATGCGTTAAACCTTCCGTCAGCACTCGACCTTAGCCATGATAAAACCCTTCAATTAAAATCTTGAAGCTCAAATAATATTTTACCGTTCGTAACGCATTTTATCAAAGTAACTTATTCAAAGTTTTATTGTTTTGCCACTGTCTGATAAAACCTCAGTTACTATTACTCATAAATTTATTTATGAAATAATTGTGTCGTTATTCTTTAAGATTTTTTAAATCAAATTATTTTTATTTTTTTTAATGATATCTTTGAAGTACCCACACAGATTATCTAATTAATCATTAAAGAACGTACTAGCTACTTGATACGCTTAGTAGCGTATACTACACTTTTCATCTATAAAGTCAAGTTGTTATTTTTACTTTTATTTTTACCTTAAGTTAATAAAATTCAATTCAATTGATTCCGTTAATCTTGAATCAATATCAGTACATTATAAGCAATTTTTACGCAGTTAGCAAGCAATAATTTGCAAACTTTAGCTGTTTGCTCTTTTTCCATATAGAAAGTATCTTCATATTGTTAGTTATTTATAAATTTAAAATTTAAATTTATTCATCAGAATGATGATAAACAACTACCCACCTAGCGTAAAAAGCTATATATGTAATAATTTATTATATATCTATATCTAAAATTAATTTTCTAAAAAAATAAAAAATAATCTATTCTAAATTTTATTTATTTTACTTTATTGATCATTAAATATTAAAACAATACTAAATATATTTAGCTTGCCCTAAGCGTAAGTAATGATGGACTTTTATGCAAATCCTAGATGTAACTAATCCTAGATGTAACTATTTAAATACTGGATTAGCTGAATAGTCAAAAGTCTTAATTATTCTCTTTTTTAGCAATCCAATCTGCTATAATAAGTCACACATTAACTGTTGTTTTCCTTTATAAAATCTGTTAGTAGACTAGATGGTTAGTTGATCGCTTTAGTACAAAAATTTTATAAGTAATATGGAGTAATTTCCAATCTTATATTAATTTTCAATTAGTCTATTTTTAGGTTCTTTCTTAAAATTCTGAATATCATTATCTTCAGATAAGATTTTATTTTGCAGATATCTATAGGGTAGACTTTTCATGGAATATCATCTTTGTTATTGAAATCATTAGGAAAGCAATCAGTCAGGATACGCTATAGCATATCCGAAACACCATGCACCAAAATGAGTATAACTTCATTAATGTTGCATGACGATTTAACTACGGTTTTCCACTTTGATAATTCCTGAATCCATTTATTATCCTTAAATTATGTATTAATTATTACCAGTATTACTGCAGTTAAATCCTTTAGGTTTCAACTTTTCTGAACAGATGGGAGGAGGAGCTTTCAATACTATTGAAAGAGTTGTTTTCTTTGAGGCACAGCACTTCGTGAATCCTCTTCATAGGCTCACACTGTCACGTAAAAGCCGATATTTAATTAGATTCATCCCATCTTATTTTGACACTACAGTTGGGCTGACGACAAACCATAGGATGTCAGCCATTTCTCTCGATCTTTTTATAGTTTCTTCATCTATGTAAAATATTTTGCTGAAACCCATTGCCAACAAAACATAAAGGTTTTACCAGAGCATTAAAGACTCTTTGTTAGCCAAATCTCCGCCAGTTCACCCTTATTAATTGAGATGGTGCGTTACTATGGTTTATTATCAAACCCTCAATAAGGGACACATTATTACTGAAGATATAAAGCAACTGGAGATAATGGCTCGTAAACAATTGTAGTTTCGCCGTTATAGATGAAAGAATTTCTGCGTATAGATTCATCCCGTACAAATGCATTCTCTATGAGACTACAAGATACTTTTACCGACGTTCAGATTTGAGAAACAGGCAACAGAATTATTCTCATAAAAAACATAAAATGAAAAAACGCTAGCTATTAACTTAAACCCACTAGAGTTGATATTTCTATAAAATAATACTTTAAATTTTAAAAAAAATTAGAGACTCCGATGAAGTTTTCACCTATAAATAAATCTATAAACTCATTCTTTATCTCAATTTATAAAAAAGAGATAACTTTTCTCGCTTTTTAAAGAGGAATTCAATTTCCTAACTATGAACAATCGCGGGTGATTAATTGTCAAAGATTGATAAGATCATATGTTAGTGATAAGATTCTTAAAGCAAAACGTGTTTGCGTTATCCGTTTTCTTTAACCGATCATCGATAAAAAGTTTATCCTTAGCTTAAATGGAGATAAATAATACAAAACTTTTATAATCAAGGAACATGAAATTAGTCACCATCGTCTAAATAAGATTAAATAATCAGAGATTTATTAAAAATATGAATTCTTTTACACAAAATATAAACAGCTATATTAGCTGATTAAAAAGATGCCTATAGTAGATTTTATGGTGTAGAATATTATTTATTGAACTATCTAGCCTAGAGAAAATTGTTTGAAACCAAAATAATTAAAATACTAGAGATAGCTATAAATTTCTTTGTGAAAAAAGTAACAATCTTTGCCAAAATAATGCATTATCCATAGATAGATCACAACTAATTCACAGACAATGAATAAGCATTGCTTTAAACAAAAGGGTTTATATTAATAAAAGTAATTATTGATAACAGATAGTACTATGGTAGCACTGAATATATTACTTAGCATATCCTTTAATTTTAAAAAAAACAACTTTAATACTACAGTGAGTACAATTAATCTTAGAAAAGCTATTAACAAAAGGTATTTGATTAAAAATATGCTCTATCTATGGAGCATATTGAATTATCTGAAAATATACAATCTCTAAAAATTAGATAGATCAACAAAGAAAACTTGATCTTACCTAAATTAATTAGGGTACAATTGAGAATAAGTAATAAGGAATATGATATTTCTTGCGGTGCAATCCATAAGTTAGATCAACTACTCAAAGATCATCATGGAAAGCTTATTGGAGTACTATTAGCTCTTGCTATTTCAGAAGATAAAGTACTAGAATATCTTGCATAAATTTGAATAAAAAGTGGAAGGGAAATATTATGGAGTTGGGTAAATAAAAGTTAGATAACTATGGATAACTTTGTGAAAAAGAAGAAGATAACCTATAGTTATCTATAGAATAAGCTTAGATATCAAGCCTAGTTGTGTATAACTAGCTATGTTAATCCCAACTTATACTGAATATAAACACATGTTATTAACAACTAAAGATAATAACCAACATAATGATATTATTATGGTATTTATGATTACCCACACAATATCGCGATACTAGTAATCATAATAAGTATTTAAATTATTTTATTGCAATTAAGAAATAAGCAATAACTCTCTACAATAAAACTCGATAGAAATTTATTTTCTAAAATAGAATTTAACACTAAGGTTATTATGGTTTACCCAAAACAATTTGACGTCATTATTATTGGTGGAGGTCACGCTGGTACTGAAGCAGCTATGGCTACTGCCCGTATGGGACGTCAAACTTTACTTCTAACCAATAATATTGATACATTGGGTCAAATGTCATGCAATCCAGCTATCGGTGGAATCGGTAAAGGACATTTAGTTAAAGAAATTGATGCCTTAGGTGGCATTATGGCTATTGCAGCAGATAAAGCAGGGATACAATTTAGAACACTTAATGCAAGTAAGGGTTCGGCAGTGCAAGCAACTAGAGCTCAAATTGATCGCATGCTTTATAAACAAGTAATTAGAGCTGCTCTAGAAAATCAAAAGAATCTAATGATCTTTCAACAAGATGTTGAAGACTTGATTTTAGAAAACAACCAAATTATTGGCGTGATAACTAGCATAGGATTAAAATTTCACGCAAGATCTTTCGTACTAACCGTAGGCACTTTTCTTAATTCTAAGATCCATATAGGATTAGAAAATTATAATTGTAATAAAACCAATAATCATTCTAGTACAAATTTATCCTATAGGTTAAGAGAATTATCTTTACGAGTAGATCGCTTTAAAACAGGTACACCTCCTAGAATAAATTTAAGAACTATCAATTTTTCTCAATTAGCTCAACAATTTGGTGATGATCCCGCTCCTGTTTTTTCTTTTGTTGGTTCTGCTCAGCAACATCCACAACAATTACCTTGTTATATTACTTATACGAATGAAAAAACTCATCAGGTGATTTACGATAACTTAGATCGTAGTCCTATGTATACAGGTATCATTGAAGGAATAGGTCCTCGCTATTGCCCTTCCATTGAAGATAAAGTTATGCGGTTTTCAGACCGTTCAGCACACCAAATATTTCTTGAACCAGAAGGGCTAACAAGTAATGAAATTTATCCTAATGGAATCTCTACTAGTTTACCTTTTGATGTACAAATGAAACTTATACATTCGATTAAGGGTTTAGAAAATGCTTGCATTATTAGACCGGGATATGCAATTGAATATGATTTTTTTGATCCTCGAGATTTAAAGCTAACTTTAGAAAGTAAATTTATAAAAGGTCTATTTTTTGCGGGTCAGATTAATGGAACAACAGGTTATGAAGAAGCTGGAGCTCAAGGATTATTAGCGGGGCTTAACGCAGCTCGTTATGCTTTTGAACAAGAGGGATGGTTCCCTCGTCGTGATCAAGCCTACATTGGTGTTTTAGTTGACGATCTTTGCACATTAGGCACAAAAGAACCTTATCGAATGTTTACTTCGAGAGCAGAGTATCGTCTTATGTTACGTGAAGATAACGCTGATCTTCGTTTGACTGAAAAAGGATATAAACTTGGTTTAATTGATGAAAACCGTTGGCAAAAATTTTGTCATAAAATTGAATTAATTGAACAAGAACGTCAACGTTTACGTAATCTTTGGTTACATCCTAATTCAGAGAAAATTAGTGATCTTAATGAGCTATTAACTGTTCCGCTTTCAAAAGAAGCAAATGGAGAAGATTTACTTCGTCGTCCTGAAATGAATTATAAATTACTTACTTCGTTAAACCATTTTTCACCTGCAATTAATGATTTGCAAATCACAAATCAAGTTGAGATTCAAGTAAAATATGAAGGTTATATTCTTCGTCAACAAGAAGAAATAGAAAGACAGCTTCGTAATGAAGATACTAGATTATCTACTAATGTAGATTACAAACAAATAACAGGTCTTTCTAATGAAGTAATTGCTAAGCTCAATGATCATAAACCTACTTCTATTGGTCAAGCGTCGCGTATATCAGGTATTACGCCAGCTGCAATATCCATATTATTAGTATGGTTAAAAAAACAAGGTTTATTACGTCGTAGTACTTAAGTAAGTTTAATAACTATTTAAAACTTTTTAGATAAAAGAGATTTTATCTGATTGATCAGCAAATACACAATACCTTATTCCTACATTAAATTATTGAATAAGTAGAATTTAACTATAATTTAATTTGTTAAATCATCTAAACAACTGTATATAAATTATATTTTAGATATCAATTTTTATTGATTAATTATTTTTAATAAACGATCTATTAATAATAGAATTCATTTGCACGAATCTCTGCGCAAATGAATCCTTTTATCAGAAAGGCGACTGGGTAATCCCACACCCCCTATTTTCCGGTTTTTTAGAAACTATTATCTTCAGAGGCTTATTATACTTTAGTAGTAAAGAGCAACGTTGACGTTTCGACAAAAACTATAGTAATGCACTATCTTAAAATTTTTAAGCAAATATAGCTAATATAGCGCTCGATCATTTCTTCCTGCGTCAAAGTCTGCTACCAGTACTGGTTAGTCTGTTGATCATAGTAATGATATAAAGCCTTTTTATCAGTTAATATCTAATGTCGTAGTTTTAATGTAGATATTGAGTTTAAGGTAACGTCTAAGGTATTTTACACTATGCTACGTCCAATTCATTTTTTTTAAAAGTATCACTTTCTAGTAACGTTTGCACTTGTACCCTTTCAGGGTACGCTGATACCGCTTTCTAGCGTGGTGGATATACTCCAGATTAGAAAAGACAAGTGGGATTTATCAGATTATAGTCGTTGATGCATCAGCGAGATAATAGCGTCTCGCCCCGATCCCTTTGACCGTTCTTTTTTTTTGAAGAACAGGTTTCATGCCAATGCAATATATTTAATGTACAGACTGATAGCGGATAACGGAGATATGAACATGTAGATGTTAATTAAATTTTTTACATAAGTATGTAAGGCGCATAAAGTGGTAATTTAGATATCCTATTTGTGTTCACACTGCGGCATAAGTGAGAGTAGCGGTCCAGAAACAGAATATTGAATAGTCTCTAGTCATTGTTAAAAAAGACTAAATAAGATGAGGGATAGTAAAAGTAATATGTTGTTAGTTATAAGTCGTGTAAAATATAAACCTATTCTGTTAACCGACGATCGGTAGTTTTACCGTAGCATGAACTGCAAGTTTTTATTTAGAGCTTTGGAAAGAACGTAAGTGAGAATATTTAGAAGAGGCATTAGGAGTAAAGTATCATCACTCAATGAACAAATTCCGTAATCAAGTATTTGCTTAATAGATAGACGGATTTACGAGTTGATACTTTCACTGTATTTTTCAAGAGAAAGTTATTTCATTTGTCATTAATGGTGCAAGGCAGTTTAGTTAGTTGTTTAGGATATATATCTGGGTAAATTACTATCTAAGTATATTATTAGAGAAATAGAATCGTTATACTGTCTGCGTTCACTCGTCAGATCTATCATTTAATTATCTCTATGTTTGTTCCAGTAGGAGAAGAAGACGGGAATTATTCTTATTTCCTTATAGGAAAGGAAATCATCGGCAAGAATACCTTTAATTAATTGTTTCTCAATACAGTTATATTTGCTATCGACTTGACCTGAACGTTCTCAAAAATCCAGGATAATCGTGACTAGAAAGACGAATAATATTGCGTGTTGAAAAAAAAGTTAAGGACCAGAAGTCGGCGGATTACTTATAATGGCTTCTTTTTTGTGGTATCATAAAATTTAGTCGGTTTGTTATTATTAACCTCAGGAGTGAGTTTATAAAGTACTTTTTGTAAATATGCAATAATAACACGTGAAGTTTCTATGTTGTCTATATTCTGATTTATCTAAATTATGATCACTGGAAGATTTATTCTGAGCTATCTGCTAAATTTCTAAAAATTAATATATTGCAGAATATAAAACAATACTTAGATCATGAGTATCCACGAAGCACCGTGTAACTACACCGCTGATACCTAAGAATTAGTAATAAACTGTTCATGTAGCAATTGAATCTGATCGCGCAAACTGGCTGCTTGTTCAAATTCAAAATCTTGCGCATAACGATACATTTGTGCTTCTAATACTTGAATTTTAATCTCAAATTCTTTTGTCGAAAGTTTACGATAATTTTCTATAATCTGTGATACTTGCGGTTTCTTATGTTTAAGTTTTATAGATACTGGTAAATCAACTTGTAAAATATCGTTAACTTTTTTATTTAAACTTTTAGGAACAATGCCATGCTGTTGGTTAAAGGTAATTTGTTTTTCGCGACGACGTTCCGTTTCTATAATCGCTTTCGACATTGAATCAGTAATTTTATCGGCATATAAAATAGCTTTACCTCGTAGATTACGAGCTGCACGTCCAATTGTTTGAATTAATGAACGCTCTGAACGTAAAAATCCTTCTTTATCTGCATCTAAGATGGCAACTAACGATACCTCTGGCATATCCAATCCTTCACGTAACAAGTTAATGCCTACTAAGACATCAAATAACCCTAATCGCAAATCACGGATAATTTCTACCCGTTCAATGGTATCAATATCTGAATGCAAATAACGAACCTTAATGTCATGTTCTTGCAGATAATCGGTTAAATCTTCTGCCATTCTTTTAGTTAAAGTTATCACTAGGACTCGTTCATTTACTGCTATACGAAAATGGATCTCAGATAATAAATCATCAATCTGAGTGGAAACTGGACGAACTTCAATTTCAGGATCAAGTAATCCAGTTGGCCGAACAACTTGCTCAATAATTTCATTAGCCGACTTTTCTAATTCATACTTACCTGGTGTGGCAGAAATGTAAATGGCTTGTGGAGAAAGTATTTCAAACTCCTCAAAACGTAATGGACGATTATCTAACGCAGAAGGTAATCGAAAACCATATTCTACCAATGTTCCTTTACGAGAGCGATCACCACGATACATACCGCTAATCTGGGGGATAGTAACATGAGATTCATCTATAATTAATAGACCATCGGTAGGCAAATAGTCAAATAATGTTGGTGGTGGTTTTCCGGTTTCTCGGCCGGAAAGATAACGTGAGTAATTTTCAATGCCAGAACAATAACCAAGTTCATTCATCATCTCTAAATCAAACTGGGTACGCTGTGTTAACCTCTGTTCTTCAACTAGTTTATTGCTTTTCAGTAGCAATTTACGTCTTTTTGCTAATTCGATTTTAATCTGCTCCATGGCTTCAAGAATACGTTCACGCGAGGTCACATAGTGAGTTTTAGGGTAAATTATAAATCGTGGTACATTATATCGAACCTGTCCGGTTAAGGGATCAAAAAGCGATAATCGTTCTACTTCCTCATCAAATAATTCAACTCGTAACGCATATTCATTTGATTCAGCTGGGAAAATATCAATTACTTCTCCTCTAACTCTAAATGTACCTCGCTGAAATGCTTGATCATTTCGGGTATATTGCAAACATGTAAGGTGGCGTAAAATAGAACGCTGATCAATAATCATACCATTAGTTAAAAGAAGTATATTTTTTAAATAGCTATCAGGATCGCCCAAACCATAAATTGCTGATACCGAAGCAACAACAATAACATCACGTCTTTCAAGCAATGCTTTAGAGGCAGAAAGTCGCATCTGTTCAATATGGTCGTTAATAGAAGTGTCTTTTTCAATAAAAGTATCAGAGCTTGGAACATATGCTTCTGGTTGATAGTAATCATAATAAGAAACAAAATATTCCACCGCATTCTCAGGAAAAAAAGCTTTCATTTCACAATATAATTGTGCGGCCAGCGTCTTATTATGAGCCATAATCATTACCGGACGATTAATTTGCTCAATAACATTAGCGATAGTAAATGTTTTGCCTGATCCTGTTACACCAAGCAACATTTGATGAGCTAATCCATCTTTAATGCCTTCGATTAATTTCTTTATTGCTGCAGGCTGATCGCCTGCAGGTTGAAAATCAGAATGTAATTTGAAAACTTTATTCATCTAACTCTCTCTACTAAAAATATTTCTTTATTTTTTTAGATAAAGCAGTTTTAATGATAGCAGAAATAATAAATCAGTTTCTATTACAACTAATTATATAGATATATTTATTATGTTAATAACTTAGTTATCCCCAATATTTTTCTCACTTTTAATTATATTTGATACTAATCAGGAATAGTAAAATCAAATAAAATATCATTTTTGTCTTGTTTGTATATAACATATTAATATTTAAAAATTCTATTTTAGAATCGAAAATGATATTAATTACCAATCAAGTCTTATATCATCTTGGTTAACCTAACCTTTCTAGATCTAATTTATAAGATTATCCATATCAATAGTGGATAACTCAAGATATTCTTTCCAGTATTTATAATTGTAAGATTTATACTTAAGGATTAGTAAAAAAATTGCCAGAAAAATAATTCATAAAATTTTTATAAAGAAAAAATAAAAAAATAGCATTTAATTTGTTATGATTTGACTGCTTTTATAAGAAGAAGTAGATAAAGCAGCATAGTGTGCTTATTTCAGTCTGAAATTATTTTATTACAATAGGCTATTTAAATTAATAAATTTTCCAATTGAATTAGATTGCCAATTTGGTAAATGCGGAATAACGCCTAAACATGGTGCTGATAGCCATTGCTTTAATGTTAGCAAATAATCATACTGATACTGATTAGGTAAAACAATTTCATTTGCCACCCAGCCTACTAATAATAAACCGCTTTTCTTAATGGCCTCTGCGGTTAAAATTGCATGATTGATACAACCTAATTTAATAGCAATTGTTAATATGACTGGCAATTGCTGTTGTATAACCCAATCAGCCATGGTTTTGTCATCACAAAGTGGTGTGTACCATCCGCCAGCACCTTCGATAATGATCCAGTAACTAGATTCTTTTAATTTATTTAATCCTGCATGCATGATCTGCCAATCAATAAGCTTTCCTGTTAGTTGACTGGCAATATTAGGTGACGTTCTTTGAGTAAAAATAATCGGATTAACATCATAATAATTCAGTTTTACGCTACTATTTATTCTTAATAACTGAGCATCTGAACTTCTTAAGCCAATCATTAATTGTTCGCCACCTGAAGCTACTGGCTTATAGCCTGCCGTTTGATAGCCATGATCCGCGCCAGCCTGTAGCAGTGCGCAACTGACGACAGTTTTACCTACATTTGTATCAGTTCCGGTGAGAAAAAAACATTTATTCACGATATAACATTCCATAAACAAGTTGGTAAGTTAAGGGGAATTGCGCATTGATATGAGGATAATGATCAACCAACTTAGATAAGTGATTTTTTGTCATTAACCCTCGCTGTTGACGCCCACCTGTTATATAAGTTGCCCCAATGCCTTTTATAGATTGAAGTAAGCAAGTAAATGAAGGGTAAATTAAATGCCAGGATTGTTGTTCTAAACTATGCTGCCAATCTCGACAAGTTTGCTTAATTTGTTCAAACGTCATAAAAGAATTAATGTGCCGGTTATTATCAACTTTTTTCCAACACTGTTGTAGCTCTTGTAATGAGCCATCAACTAAAGTAGAAAAGGCAACTACTCCACCTTTTTTTGTAATACGATATAGCTCACTTAATGGGATTGATAAATTACTGCACCACTGAATAGCAAGATGACTAAAACAGAGATCAATATTTTCATCGGCTAGTGGTAAATATTCCATGTCAGCCTGAATATAGCTCATAGCCGCTTGCTTTTGTTTAGCAATGGCTAACATTGATGCAGATAGATCAAGTGCAATAACCTGTTTTCCAGCTAACTGCCACTGCTCACTGAAATAGCCAGTACCACATCCAGCATCCAGCACTGTGTTACCTGACATCACAGATAAGGAATCAAACAAATGTTGACCACTTTGTTGTTGAAATAACGAAATATTATCATAATTTTTGGCTGCTCGCCCAAAAGCATGAGCAATCGCTTGTTTATTCATTAGCGTAGTTGTTAAAGAATTGATTTAATGTTTCCATTAATTGCGTAATATCGGCTAATTGATGATTAGCCATCAAGGTGATTCTTAATCTTTCGCTACCCGCTGGCACTGTTTGTGGCCGAATGGCTTGAACCCAAAATCCTTGTTGACGTAAAAATTGAGATAATTGTAAACAACATTGGTTATTACCAATAATCAGTGGTTGAATTGCACTATGGGAATTTAATAAGGGTAAATGATAGTGGTTAGCTAATTTACGAAAATAATTGATATTACGCTGTAGGTTATCTCTTAATTCATCGGCTTGACGAATTTGCTTAATAGCTTCAGTTAATGCGACTGCTTGAGCAGGTGGCATTGAAGTACTATATATCAAATGGCGAGCATATTGAAGAAAATAGTCAGCAGTACTTTCATCACAAAGCAATGCGGCACCACTAAGGCCAAAGGCTTTACCAAATGTCACAACTAGCAGTTCAGGCTTTACATTATGCAGATAACAACTACCTCGTCCTTCATCACCATTAACACCAATACCATGGGCATCATCTACTAATAACCAAGCTCGTGCTTCCCGCGCCATTATTTGCAATTGCTGTAAAGGAGCACTATCACCATCCATACTAAAGACACCTTCTGTGATAACCAGTGTTTTCCCAGTATTATTGACTGACAAAAGACGCTCTAAGGCCTCAGGTTGATTATGGGCAAAACGTTGTAATGTTGCTGGCGATAACATCGCGGCTTCTAGTAAAGATGCATGACTAAGTTTATCAGCCACAATGTGATCATTTTTATTCATTAATGTTATGATCACACTTTGATTTACCGCATAACCAGAAATAAATAACAAAGCACGGGGGTAACCTAACCAATCAGCAAGTTGTTGCTCTAATTTAGCGTGAGCACAATTAAAGCCAATAATATGTCCAGAACTACCGCTACCTGTTCCATATTGTCTTAATCCTGCTTGCCAGGCTTTAATAATTGCAGAATTATAGCTTAATCCAAGATAATCATTACTTGAAAAATTAATATACTGTTGTTGATCAAAGATTAGGGTACGTGCATCATTTTTTTTAATAACTTTCCTCTGTCGCCATAATTCTTTCTGCTTGCACCTATCAAGTTGATGAGTTAAAAATGTTGACCAATTCATTATATAATGCCGCGTTATAAAATTGTTCCGTATTTACTTGCATCATAGCTTTTCTAACCGTTGCATTTGCTGCCGGTTAGTCAAGGCGGTTTCAATGGGTTGTGGATTAATATTTAGCTTCTGGAAAAATTTCTGATCTTTATATTTTTTTGGATTAGCTGCCGTTAATAACTTGCAGCCATAAAAGAGAGAGTTAGCCCCAGCCATAAAACAGAGTGTTTGCATCTGTTCATTCATTTGTTCACGGCCAGCAGAGAGACGAACAAAAGAGGTTGGCATCATGATACGGGCAACAGCAATAGTTCGAATAAAGTCAAAAGGATCGACATCCTCATTATCTTCAAAGGGCGTACCTTTTATTTTTATTAGCATATTAATCGGCACACTTTCAGGAGGTTTCGGTAAATTAGCTAATTGAACTAATAGTGCTGCGCGATCAGTAACATTTTCACCTAAACCGATAATTCCACCAGAACATACCTTCATTCCTGATTGCCGAACTATATCTATCGTATCTAAGCGATCTTGATAGGTTCGGGTAGTAATAACGTTGCTATAAAATTCGGGTGAAGTGTCCAAATTGTGATTATAATAATCAAGTCCTGCTTCCGATAATCTGCATGCCTGCTGGTTATTTAATTTTCCTAGTGTCATGCAGGTTTCTAACCCTAACGCTTTAACTTCTTTCACTATAGTTTCTAAATATGCCATATCTCGTTCATGTGGATTTCGCCAGGCAGCGCCCATACAAAAACGCGTTGAGCCGGATTTTTTAGCTTGTTTAGCTGACTCAATGACTTTCTGTATTTCTAATAGTTGCTCCGATTTTAATTCTGTCTTATAGCGAGCACTTTGTGGGCAATATTTGCAATCTTCTGGGCAGGATCCAGTTTTAATGGAAAGTAAAGTACTAATCTGGATCTGTTGCGGATCAAAATATTTACGATGAACTTTCTGAGCTTGAAAAAGTAATGTAAAAAAAGGTAAATCAAATAATTCTTGTGCCTGACTAAACGTCCATGATTTTTCCATATTACATCATTCTCTCTTCTAAGATAAAATGTATTGCTAGTTTAAATAACTGCGTTATTATGTCAACTAAAATTAACTAAAATTAACTAAAATTAACTAAAATTAACTAAAATTAAGTAAAATTAAGTAAAATTAATTAAATTAAATTAGCTGATTAGATAAAATGAAACTCGACGATATTAGTTTTGATGCCAAACATATTTGGCACCCATATACTTCAATGACTAAACCATTACCGGCTTATCCTATCGTAAAAGCATCCGGCGTTGAACTTGAATTGGCTGATGGTAAAAAATTAATTGATGGTATGGCTTCTTGGTGGGCAGCAATTCACGGCTATAATCATCCCGTACTTAATAAAGCTGCTACAGATCAATTAATAAAAATGTCTCATGTTATGTTTGGTGGTATCACGCATCCGGCAGCGATTGCTTTGTGTCGACAATTAATTGATATAACTGACGATAAACTAGAGTGTATTTTTCTAGCTGATTCTGGTTCAGTAGCTGTAGAGGTAGCATTAAAAATGGCATTACAATATTGGCAGGCACGAGGAGAAACGCGCCACAATTTTATTGCCTTAGAACGAGGATATCATGGTGATACCTTTGGTGCTATGTCAGTCTGCGATCCAGAAAACTCAATGCATAGTCTTTATCATGGATATCTACCTGCGCATTTTTTTGTTCAAGCACCTCGATGCGGTTTTTATCAGCAATGGAAAGCTGATTCTATGGTCCCATTGCAAAAAATTCTAACTGAACAAGGTGACAAAATTGCCGCCATTATTGTTGAACCGATCATTCAGGGAGCGGGTGGTATGCGAATTTATCATCCTAACTACTTGACAGCAGTAAGAAAATTATGTGATCGCTATAATATTTTACTGATTGCCGATGAAATCGCCACCGGCTTTGGTCGTACTGGAAAATTATTTGCTTGTCAACATAGCGCAATTACACCGGATATTTTGTGTTTAGGTAAAGCATTAACAGGTGGTTATGTCACGCTATCAGCTACTCTAACCAGCCGGCATATCGCAAATACCATTAGTCAAGGTAAAGCTAGATGTTTTATGCATGGGCCTACTTTTATGGCCAATCCATTAGCCTGTGCAATTGCTGATGCGAGCATCACTTTATTAAGGAATAGCCCATGGAAAAAATGGGTGAAAAATATTGAAACTCAATTGATGGGTGAACTTTTCCCATTGCGAGGCCAACCACAAGTTGCTGACGTACGTGTGTTAGGCGCAATTGGTGTTGTTGAAATGAAAAACAACCTCAATATATCTGAATTACAAAATTATTTTGTTTCTGAGGGGGTATGGATTAGGCCATTTGGTAAATTAATTTATCTAATGCCACCCTATATCATTACCACTAAACAACTAACTAAGTTAACTCAAGCGATAAAAAAAATAGTTATTAAACTGTAAATTAAAAATAATTTAGTTTTTAATTAAATGGGTCGTGATCCACATTGGACCGGTATTAACCGGATAACGATCTAATGTTTCTAACGCGCCAGTAGAAGTATTTATTTTATAAACAACAATGTAATTAGATTTTTGGCCTGCGGCCAGTAAAAAATTACCACTTTGATCAATATTAAAACCACGTGGTTGAGTTTCGGTTTTATAAGCTGTCATCGGCAATAATTTGCGTCCTTCAGTTGTCACCTTAAAGTGGCGAATAATACTGGAAGAACGTTCACTAGCATAAAGATGCTGTCCATTTGGAGTGATATGAATATCTGCAGCCCAAGGTTTACATTCCGATTCACTAGGTAAGATGTTACAATTTTGTATTTGCTTATAAGGTTTAAATGCAGAATAAACATTAATTGTCGCATCTAACTCATTTAAACAATAAAAAATTTTTTGGTTAGGTAAAAATGTTAGATGACGGGGTCCTGCGCCTTTATTAGTTGTAATACGTTGAGCAATATGTTCAGTTAAATGTCCATTGTTATTAATGGCATAAATACGAATGTGATCTTCCCCCAGACAAGGGACAAATAAGCGTGAATTATCAAAATTTACTCCTGAAGAATGTGGATGTTTTAAATCATCAATAATTTGAATTGCTGACTGAGCGATTCCCTGTTGATCAATTGGCAACACTATTAAATTACCTTGATGATAGGAGGAAATAAATAACCAACGACCAAGCTTATCAATTTCAATGTGTGTTGGCGTGCCGGGAATAGCAGTAATGCCCTGTTCCTTAATTTTTCCTTCAGGTGAAATAAGATAAGTAATAATCGCAAAATCAGGATGAATACCAACATAAAGCTGTCTACCATTACGACTAACCTGCATTGGCTGTACTTTACCTGGTAATATCAACTGTTGTAATAATATCAGTTTGCCTTTTTTATCTATTGACCAAGCATGAATTTTCTTACTTTCTGGGCTAGCGACATATACCATCTGTTTCATTGGTTAACTCCTCAGAAATGATTCAAAAGATACTCATAGTTATAATGTCTAATTTGATCCTAAATAATCATAAAACTATCCTAGCAGTTATTAATAATTTTTATTACCTGACTGATATCAGTATAATGGATTATTTTATTTTTAATAAGTTATTGCAATGTAACTAAAGTTAGAGTTATGCTTATTCTAGTCTATGGGACTTTAAAGAGATGCTGTTGGTGATATTTTCCTCTGTCTAATTCATTTCGTGAATAATATCAACAAGATAGAGATGATATGCCATGAAAATTCTACCATACAGGTTTTCAATAAAATAGATATTATCTGTAATATCTTGCATGAACTCATCCGTAATAGCGTAGTGTCTCAGCAAAGGGAAGATGATAGGCACCGTTGTTGAGGCTTAGCTTAAAGCTGTACTTACAACAATATTATAAACATTTCCTTAGTCATAGATCTCGTCTATTATTCATAACGATTGTTTGCCACAGGGAACCATATAAACTGCTATTGACGATGTTGAGATTAAAGCGCCTAAGGTTTCATGGGATCACCAGTAGCAACGAAATATGTTTCAACAACTCATTGCTTCCGTCTTATCTGAAGTGTGTAAAAACGACGAAGAGTTGCTATTATGGCTTGTATATGCGAAGGATATTATCCGCCGGTTATTTAATAAATCTTTAGAGTTTTTCTTGATGAAATCACATGGTATCTTGTCAAGTGCTATCAGTAAACTGAAACAGCGATGACTTAAATAGTACAGACAATGAGTTCCTGCGTGATTTAAGAGATATGTGCTTCCTTCTGATCGATCGGTGCGTCACATAGAGAATGAACTTTAAGATCTAATTACGCTCAAAATATACATATTAAAAATCAGAAATTAGAAGCGAACTAGACATAACTTATTAATGATCTGCGAATATGTGACTTAATTATATCTCCAAGGATTACTATGGAAGATGGTGCTGTTAGTTTTGAATGCAATGAAAAATATATTCTTGGATATGCAGCATTAATGCTATTAGCTATGCAAAATAGTTGATATGCTGGCTTTATTCCTCAAATTGATGCAGCACCGAAAGTTAAGATGATCTGCTGGAGTTATATTAGGAGAGAGTTGCTACGCCGCTAATAAATCCCTTGATATTTTATTGACAATGTTCTCATGGTATCCTAAAAGGATGAAAAAGTTGGAGAAAGATTGAGAAACATGGTTGGCATTCTATAGCTTCCCGGTAGCGCATTGGCCGTAAAATAAGAATGACGAATCCAATTGAATTTGTTTTTGTGACTAATGATCCTACGAATCCGAGGTGTAAAGAACTATGTGCTTCGAAAAAATAACCATTTTCAATGCTATTTAAGCTGCTAGCGTTTGCTCAAAAAAGTTGAAACTCACTAAATGAATATTCTCTGCTAACAATTGCTGTAAACAATGTTTAATTTAAGAATGGATAGCAGATTCACGAAGCATCAGAGTGAAATTTAACCTGATTCACCCATACACTAGATATGTTAATAATTCAATAAAGGAATTATTAACGGGAATAGAAATTACTTCAGTAAACTTTTTATGAACAGGAGACAGATGGTTTCTTACCTAATTTGCATGCAAAAATTTTGCTTTTGATAATAGAAAAAATAATTGAAGTATTATAATATGTTACATAGCAAAATTTATTAATTTTAAGAGAATATTTCTCTTTTTCAACAAAGAGATTTATCTTGTGTTTCATAAAATATCCACAAAAATTTTAATAAAGAGAATTAGGTTTAATTGAAAGAATGTATACTTATCAGTCTGTTTTTGAATTGCAAAATATTTTGCTAATTAAGGTAAATGCTAAGTGAGTAATAGGCAAATACAAACTTATCAGTTGGATCCTTATTGTTTACCACTCTATGGCCAGCTATTGATAGAGGCTTCAGCA
>JBHEQV010000001.1:0-275552 GCA_046530735.1 Arsenophonus sp. | reverse complement strand
ATCTGCTCTAAATCTTAGATAATCGTAACTAAAGGCAGATAATGCTTACGTGTTAAGAACAATTGGAGATCAAATCGGACACATTACTGTATATTTTTTAGGTGTAATAAAATTCAGTTGTTCTGTCATTATTAATTTCAGGATTAAGATCATAAAGGGATTTTGGTAAGCAGGCAAATTAACACGTAAAGTTGCATCTGTCTTTCTATTTTACCCGGTTTCTCCTTTCTAGAAGATTTATTCTGAGTCATTTTGATAAATTTCTAAAAAAAATTAGGCTATGTTGGCAAAGGTTGTTGATAGAAATTCATTATACTGCAGAAGGACTTCTTCTACAGCGGTTAACATGAAAAGGCAAATAGTTATGCAGATCAAAAAAATTCTTTCCTCACTCCATGCTAACATAAATCTGAATCTCATTAGTTATCTCGGTGATAATCTATTAGATAATCTAGATTTATACAGTTAAATAACTAATTCCACTCATCTTACTCCATATTATTACAATAAATGTATTTCTCGCTGGGAAAATTCATTAGGGTTCAGCGATATTGTTATAAATTCCCCGAATTCCAAGAAAATATTTAACAATCTTACTGGGCAGTATGCTGGCGAAAGTACATCACAAGAATAAATGGTTTAGTTATCTGCGATGTACGTTAAATAGCTTGACTTTATATGAATAAGTGAAACAAATAGATATTGATTTAAAACAGAGTTTAAATTAAGTCATTGCTTTCTTGCCTCAAGTGACGACAGTCAACATAAATAC
Source organism: Arsenophonus sp. (assembly GCA_046530735.1). Taxonomy (GTDB): domain Bacteria; phylum Pseudomonadota; class Gammaproteobacteria; order Enterobacterales; family Enterobacteriaceae; genus Arsenophonus. The sequence goes on along the minus strand of JBHEQV010000001.1, from coordinate 274,780 downwards.
ACTAAGTGCTATTGTTGAAATCGACAAAACATTTTCTCTGATTCTTTTAAAGAGAATCATTGCATCTTACATAGAAAAGCTAGAAAATGCGATAGAGCGAGAGATAAAAGAAAAGAACGAATTTCGGCATTAATTCCCGTATATTAACAAGGTGGATATCATGTGAGCGATCAGATTATTGAAAACTTTAATGTAGAGTATATTAACCGTTTTTTTGAGCCGATCATCGATAAGAGTCTATTTTTTATTTGGATGAATGGTAAATGGTATGAAATCGTTTACCAGCGATAATAAAATTAATCAGCATTGCCTAATAAGGCTGAGTAATCAGAGAATTATTGGTAAGGAATTCTATATTTAAAATATGAACAATTATATCAGCTGATTAAAAGGATGGCTAAGTAGATTCGATGGTATGGAATCGCGTTTTATTTAGCGAATTATTTGTCCTGGAGAATATTATTTGAAACCACAACAATTGAAGTACAGATGTAGATATAAATTTCTCTACGAGAAAAGCAGAAACTTTTGATAATATAACTAATAAATTCCTACTTTGAAATTAATTATCGTACTATGAGTTATGCTTATTTGATGTATGGGATTTTAAAGATACTGACGTGTATCCTGCTTGATTGATTGTCTGAATGATTTTAACATCAATATTGATAATATACTATTAAAAGTATATTCTACATGTATCCGTAAAACTAGATATTAACCTGGCTCCTTACATGAACTCATCCGTAATGGCGTGCCAGGTAGCTGATAGGCACTACTGTTAAGGTGGAGCTCGAAGCTATGGCTGTAAGAAGATGATGCTGAACTGGCCCCTTGCCGACAGTTGGCGATACCGTCGATCATAACGGTTTTTGCCGCAGCAAATTATGCGTTGATATGGATGATTGTTGAGATTAAAGTGTTTAAGGTTAAAAGTGGATCGCAGTGGAAACAGAATATCCTTCAACAGCTCATTGCTTACTGATTTATCTGAAGAGTGAAAAACATCGAAGAGTTCTACCATGGTTGTATCTATAAGGAAAGAGGCATTATCAACCGGTGATTTTTATGAAGCTCTTCCCTGTTGCGTTTCTTAATAAAAAGCACATGATCTCTCTGGAATTCCTATCAGCAGATTGAAACAACAATTCCTTAAAGAGCATCAGCCAAGGCTAGCTGCGTGATTTAGCGATACGCCTAACGTTTATTTCTTTAGTAGAAGACATATGTGTCCTGTCATGGTACGAGCTGATCATCTTTGCCTACTTTTATTATAGTGTTCACTGATCATGGATATAAGGATCTCATTATGCTCGAAGATGCTCATCGATAGTCAGAAACGACTTGCCTTAACTCTAATCTACCTCAAGTACGTAACTTAACAGTATCTCCAAAGTTTGCTATGAGAGAGGCGGGCTGCATTGGTTTTGGAATACAATGCAGTATAAAAGGATTTGTTAGCGGCATTACAGCTCTCTGCTAGTCAGAGCTACCGAAGCTTAACTTTAATTTTCGGTTGAATACTTTTTAGAAGTGAATCGTTACACATTAGCTTTTTTATATCACCACTAATATCGTTGTAGTTGGTATCCCTTAGGAATATTGTTTTCTTCTCAAGGGGTCTCAGCGAGCATCCTGCAGCGATGAAGAAGTTAGAAAAAGATTAAAAAGAAATAGCTGGCACATTCCTACGCTTTCCCACCAGCACACTGAGAGTAAATAAAAACGCCGAATCTGATTGAATTGGCTTTTGCGATACTTAAAGCTATGAAATTGACGCGCAAAGCGTTGTTGTTCGAGAAAAGCAATCTTTTTAATGCTATCTAAGCTGCTACAGTTGTCTATTCAAAAAAGCTGTAACTGCCTAATGGAAGTTGATCTGCTGACCTTGGTGGGTAAAGCAACAGGTAATTTAAGGATAGAGAATAAATTTAGGAAGGATCAGAGTAGAACATAGCTTGATCGTTATACAGTAGATTTACTAGTGACTATTGTAGTATGCGAACAATTCATTCGTGCCACAAAAAGTATTTTATAGATTAAATTTAAAGCATCATATGAAGATGTGTATAGTTAAATTACTATACTACTTTAGTGAAAGATTATCATGCAGTATTTACTGTATAAATACTGGTTATATCAGATATTCATGAAGATGTGCTATATGTTTCCTCGCTCTGATTGATGAACTTTATGAGTAAAAATTAAGTTGATTATTAATGCTGAGGTAGCAATGGATAAACTTTATAAGGGAATTTATTACGTTTTTAATATGAATGTTGTTTATCAAGATTGTAAGAAATGCAGAGTACATAATATCTAAAATTACCTCATATAACTTAATTAGCTAGAAAATTTATTTTTGGGTCGATTTTTTGTAAAAATTTCTCTATAATGTTTACCAACAACCCTCACGTTAAAATAAGTTTTTTATTTCTTAAAAATCTTGCATTAATATCAGTCTTAACTATTTGAAGTGGGGTAAAGGATTCACTAGACATAACTTAGTGTGAATATGCAGAAGTATTTTTTATAAAATATGAGTATTCGCCAACATATAACTTATATATGGTAAGCTTTAATGAAAACTTTTACAGCTAAACCAGAAACCGTAAAGCGCAACTGGTATGTTGTTGACGCAGATGGAAAAACTTTAGGTCGTCTTGCAACTGAAGTTGCTCATCGGTTGCGCGGCAAACATAAAGTGGAATATACTCCGCATGTCGATACTGGTGATTATATTATTATTCTTAATGCAAAAAAAGTTGTTGTTACTGGTAATAAGCGTGAAGGTAAAATCTACTATCGACATACTGGTTATATCGGTGGTATTAAACAAGCAACTTTTGAAGAAATGATTACCAGGCACTCTGAACGGGTGATTGAAATTGCGGTTAAAGGTATGCTACCAAAAGGATCTCTTGGTCGTGCAATGTACCGTAAGATGAAAGTTTATGCGGGTAGTAATCATAACCACGCGGCACAGAAGCCGCAAGTTCTTGATTTTTAATCAAGATGGATTAGACAATGGCAGAAAATCAATACTACGGCACTGGTCGACGTAAAAGCTCTTCCGCACGTGTATTCATTAAGACAGGTAGTGGTAATATTATTATCAATCAACGTAGCCTAGAGGAATATTTTGGACGCAAAACAGCGCGAATGGTTGTTCGCCAACCATTAGAATTGGTTGATATGTTGCAGAAACTAGATTTATACATTACCGTTAAAGGTGGTGGTATTTCTGGTCAAGCAGGTGCAATCCGTCATGGCATTACACGTGCATTGATGGGATATGACGAAACACTACGCTTAGAACTACGAAAGGCTGGTTTTGTTACTCGCGATGCGCGTTCTGTTGAGCGTAAAAAAGTGGGATTACGTAAAGCACGTCGCCGCCCACAATATTCTAAACGCTAATTTTTTGGTTTTTCAATAAATTATTAATATAAAGCCACCTTTAGGTGGTCTTTATATATGTTAGAAACTTATATTTTCTCGTGATTAATAATTTAATTTTTTATTATTAATTTTTTCAATAAAAACGTTTTAATTTTATACATTAATCATAAAATCTTCTCAAACTTCCTCCACCATTTTGAGTAAAATTTGATAGACTAATAGGTCATTAATTTCTTATTTGTTCTTAACAGATTTAATAGAAATAATATGTATTAATTGTAGTCCAATGAGTAAATATCAAATGTCTGTTAATCTATTGGATTAGTTTACTAGTATTTTAAACATATGAAAATGGCCTGATTGATTGTCAAAGCTGTTTATTATTTTTTAATAAAATTTGGAGGTTTTCATGGCTGTCGCCGCCAATAAACGTTCGGTAATGACACTCTTTTCCGGACAGACCGACATATTTAGCCATCAAGTAAGGATCGTATTGGCAGAAAAGGACGTGAACGTTGATATTGAAAATGTTGAAGCAGGTAATTTGCCTCAAGATTTAATTGATTTAAATCCTTACCAAACAGTACCAACTCTGGTTGATAGAGAATTAACATTATATAATTCTCGCGTTGTTATGGAATATCTTGATGAACGCTTTCCGCATCCACCATTGATGCCTGTTTATCCAGTTGCTCGTGGTGGTAGTCGTTTGATGATTCATCGGATAGACAAAGATTGGTATTCTTTGATCAATAAGATTGAAAATAAAGATCCTCAATCTGATGTTGCTCGTAAGCGGTTAAGAGATGAACTGATATCAATCTCACCAATTTTTAAAGAGATACCGTTTTTTATGAGTGAAGAATTTAGTTTAGTTGATTGTTATTTAGCTCCTCTTTTGTGGCGTTTACCTTTCTGGAATATTGATTTCCCTAAAAGGAAAGAAACAGAGGGTATTCGTTCTTATATGGAACGTCTATTTGAGCGAGACTCTTTTCTTGCTTCATTAACTGAAGCTGAGCGTGATATGCGTTTATTTACTATAGGTTAATTTATTATGGAATTGTTAGAAATGTCGCCACGTCGTCCTTACCTTCTTAGGGCTCATTATGAATGGCTTCTCGATAATAATATGACACCCCATTTAGTTGTGGATGTTAATATTTTTGGTGTAAATGTTCCGATGGAATATGCGTATAAAGAACAGATTATTTTAAATATTACACCTTCTTCCGTCGGTAATTTAGGGATAACTAATGAAATTGTCAGCTTCAATGGCCGTTTTGGTGGCGTTCCTCGCTATGTTGAGGTACCTATGAGTGCTATCATTGCTATCTATGGGCGAGAAAATGGAGCAGGAATGATATTTGAACCTGAGCCAAAATATGAGAGTAGTGTAGATAATTCTATCACTAAAAGTAAAAATTTAGTGCTTGTTAGTGATTTTAAATTATCGAATGAATCGCAAAAAATAACATCGATTTTATCTTCTGATGATGAGACGCCAATGCCACCAAAAAGACGTCCAATATTACGTGTTATTAAATAAGGTATGTAATGATTGAGGAAATTATTAATACTACTTTTTTAAACCAAAACTTTTAGTTATAAAATTTATATTTATCTGATATATATATTTTATATAAGTTAATTTATTTTTTATGAAAACCTAAAGATAAATTATCTCACATAATCTATGTTAGATCCCTCTGTTTTTATCTATATAAGTTATTGTTTAAGCTGATTTTCTATATCGTGTGGCGAGCTTGTCTTATGAAACTGATTAAAGAATTTATTCAGTATTATCTTAATTTAATGATGAAGCTTGGATTGATTGAATTTTCTTTATACTACTAGTTGCAGCACTTATCGGATTAATCATTGTATTACAAATAGCGATTGATGTTTTATCATATGGCAGCGTTCAAAATGTTTATTTTGTTTGTTCTATTTTTTTAGATTGATTATTATGGGTCGGTCTTTGGTGGTCTACTTTCTGTCTGTTGTTGTTGAGCAATTTAAATAGTCTTGTTATCGTTATTTGAAAATTAAAGAGAATAAAAAAATATAAAAGACGCATTTAGAATTATTAAAAAAAATTGCAAAAAGATATGAAGCGTCGAGAGAAGGGTTCAACTTGAGTTCGAACAGAAGTCTGTATTAATTGCAATCATTTTTAGATGCGCCACCTGATCTTGTTTATTATCGTGATAAACATAATAATTTTTTTGTTATAATCGAGTAATGAAATTACTGACAGATCGTAATCAAAAGAGCTTAGTTGAACTAACTTATTATGAAATTTATGGTGAGCAAGTTGCAGAAAAAGAGATTGAAACTGATGAAAAAATATTTTTATAATTTGTTATTGACCTATGAAGAATGGTTTATATATCGTGATGAGCGAAAAGTATGCTTTGAAATATGTAAAGCCTCTTTTTATGATCGTGTTGAAACCCGTCATAGGTTAGTAGGATTTTGATGTGATTTTACCAAACTTAAATGGTAATAGTAAGCGTTAGAAAATGCTAGTAATAAGATAACATTTATTTTAACTAATCAGCCATAATCTTTGTATTCTGCTTAATGGAAATATCAAACTGAGTCGTATATTACTCAATACAGAATTAACTAATAAACAAATTAGTTGAAAACTATTCAGGTAAGCGCTATCACTTTAAATAATATTCAATAATATTATTTAAATGAATAAGATTGAATCACACAAAGCTAGTTTAGATAGTCAATGAATTGATTTTAAGTAATTTATTTTTGATCTTGAAAACTTACCGAGTTTTTAGTAAAACTTAAATATTGAAATTTTTACTAGAAGTAAAATAAAATTTACCGAACAAGAATCATTACTGATTCAAGCCCATTGGCTACGACAAATACTATGCAATTTAATTAGTGTAATGCCATAAAATTTATTCAATAAGAGGTGAGATTAAAGTTTGTATTTGGTATGAAGGAGATGAGTAACTTTTTATTTAGGTTATTGATAGTGGCATTAATATCCCATAAAGAAGCGCAAAAAGATTTACTATGTACTATAAGTTACATAGTAGTGCCGCTGGCAAACCAGAAATGAGTGCTGGAATTGAACTTTCTGTTTCTAAACGGTTAAAGCATAGAGGAGGTATGCAAGTCTATAGTATCTATCTCTTGTAGTGTGTGTGGATTTTTGTTTTACTATGTCACTTATAGCGTTAATTGTTGCAAAAATAATTGATATAGCAACATATAAAACTGTTTTACTATTTAAATCGTATTATCCTTTTGGTGAGATATATTAAATTAAATATTATCGTCACGCAATCTATTTTAGAAAATTAATCCATATTGTTAATCTTACTATCAATGGGAAAGCAGAATTAGAAATATTTAAAATTGGTAATTATGATTTGGTTTTATTGGATATAAACTATCTGGTATAATCGGTCTTGATATTGAGGGTTGGTTTCGTTAAATCTATGCTAATGATAAAGTTTTTAGCTTCAATTGTATTAACAGTTAATGCATTAAAAGACATAAAGAATATATTGCTGCAAATATGTATGATGTATTTAGTACACTATTTTTGATAAAAGTTTTAATAAAGATTAGTGAAAATATTTAACTGATTATAAAAATAAATCCATCAGTATTCTGCTAAAGTAATTTGCTAGCTATGATAACGTATTAGATAGTAGTACATTCAATTAATATTTGAATTAGTTAGATCAAAACTAATTGAAGAGGGAATGAAAATCTTTAAAGAAGTAATGCCAGGATATTCATATTTACTGAACTATAATTTTCTGTCTAAAGATCAAAATAGAATTGTTATTGAAGCCAACAATATTAAAGGTGTAGTCGGGTATGTATGTAATTGATTTGTTCTATTTCAAGAAGTTAGCTAAATACCTACAAATTCCTAAATTTATCTGTCTAGTTGGATAATAACTGAAAATGGTTTGATGAATTAAATGTAGAGGTTGCTAAAATATATTAAAATTTTGAAATAATGATTAGCAAGATTTAAAAATAACCAAAAACTGAAGTTGGATGTATAAATATTCCGCCAACATCAGAGGAATCGTTTTTGTTACAAGATTCATTAAAATTTGTGATTAAGTTTTATTTGATCATATTAAATGAATTAGTAACAATCTACTACAGATAGAGTCAAATATGGGAAACTTATTTCAGTAATTTAAGCGAATATGATTGCATTCGATCATGCTGAATGCAATTCATGAATTAATGCTTATTATGTTATGTTTAGTAACATAATGTTTTAGTGTTTTTTTGACACATAATCAAAAGAAATTGAATATTATTTATTATATAAATAAAAAGAAAAATAAGAAAAATGAAACATAATGATGCTCAAATCTTCACGTATTTCCACACGGGAAATACCGTATTTTAGCATCTGTAATGTAGATGCTGATAAATTTAACGCACTTATTATTTCCTAGTGGAAATAATGAACAAAAAATTTATCTATTTTACAATTAAATTATAATTGCAAAATAGATAAAGGAGTTATTAGCAAATCTATTATATGACAGTTAGAGCTAGGCTATATTCCACTCTGATGCTTCATAAATCTATTCTCCATCCTTAAATTGGATCCAGTTTATCACACTGATGTGGAGTGGTTATGCTCATAATTTAATATTACGGAGATTTCTGAAATTCTCTTGTGTATCCTACTAATTAATTTCGTGAATGATTTTAACATCAGAGATATAATATACCATGAAAATTTACCATACAAATATCTGCGAAACTAGAAATTATCTCTGATCCTTTTCATGAACCCATCTGTAATACTGCTAGGTAGGTTAATAGGTACCGCTATTAACTTGTGATCGAAGGCATCTTGCGATAATCTCCTCAACGCTGGCCCTTGTCTACGGATCGATCTCATCCGTCATCCATAACAGTTATTTATTATATCGATCATACAGATTGTGGTATTGATGATGTTGAGATTAAACTGATTAAAGTTAAATTGGGGGATCGCAGCAGTAACAGAATATTTTCAACAGCTTCTTGCTGTCCCTTATCTGAAGCGTGCAAAATCATCAAAAAAAGTTACTAACCCCCACATCTACTTTGCACCTGTAAAAGACATCTCTACCGTTAATTTCACGAAGCCCTAAGGTGGGCGCTTCTCGAAAAAGTACATGATTTCTCTATAGTACTATCAGTAAGTAGATTAAGAGATCAATGGCTTGAAAAGCACAGGCAATGGCGGTTACGTGATTTAAGCGATACGCCTATGTTTTATTACTTGGATGATGGTATATACCGTTTATCAGGTAAGTTGATCGCTTTTGCTTGTTGCTCATTATTGGGGTAAGCGCTGTGCACATGGCCATAAAGAAGCTAGTTCCAGTTGAAAATATTTATAGAGAGTTAGTAGCAAACTTGGCATAAATTCTTAATTGCCTGTGAGCATATTCTTAATCTTATTTCTCAAGGTTGGCTATGGAAAACGGTCCTATTATTTTTTGGAATGCCAATGGCAAAGATATTTCTAGACACGTACCACCAACGCTGTTTGGTGGTACATAAAACATCTAAGGTGGTAACCCTTCACCTCTTCAAAGGAAGGAAACCTAAAGTTAATAGTAAGCTGCAGAATGGTCTGGCTAGCAGGAGATCCCTGATGGTACTAATAAAGTTCTTGATATTTTATTAGCAAGATTTTCAGCAAAGTATTTTTCAGTTTCTTCATATCTATAGAAAGATAAACGTAGCATACACCGTAGTGTGCTTTTATATTTTAAATATAGAATTTATTGCTAATAATTTTTTGATTATCACACTTATTAGTTTGTGGTGGTGACTAATTTTATGCTTCATGGTAAAGTTTTCCTACTATATTAGCTCCATCGGATTAAAGGATTCACTCTTTATTGATAATTGTCTCAAGAAAGCAGCTAATATACACTCTGCATTAAACTTTTTAAGAGTTTCATCGCTAATATAACTTCTGTTAATTTTTTCGGGCGATTAAGGCCGAAATTCCTTTTTCTTTTTATCTTTTCCTTCTTTTGCATTTTCTACCTTTTCTATGTGGAAAGTAACGCTTACATTTAAAGGATTTAGGAAAAAATATTTCATCAACTTCAAATAATACCTTAGTGTATTTATGTTGGTGTCGTGTCGCTGAAACAAGAAAGAAGTGAACATCATCTAAACGTTGTTTTTAAATCAATACCTGTTTGTTTCGCTAGAGCTCCCCGTAAAATCAAGCTATTGAACATACATCGGAGATAACTAAACTATTTATTTTTGTGATCTAGTTTCGCTAGAAGATTTTTAGTAAGATTATTAATATTTTTTGGAATTAGGGGATTTTGCAATGATCTCGCTGTGTAACCCTAAAATAAATGTTTCCAAGGGATAAACCATGTTAACTATGACAATGTGGACAGGATGAGATGGAGTGAGCTGCTTTAATACATGAAGCGAGATCATCTAACAAATTATCACTGATCCAACTAATGAGATGAAAGTTTATGTTGCAGGAAATGAGAAAGAATTTCTTTGATCTACATGATTGTTTGCTTATTCATCTCATCTCTGTGCTGGAAATTTCTCTTCATTATAATTAGTTTCTACCAATGGTGTTTGCTAAATAAGCGGATTCGCATCAATAACATCTTCTTTTTCCATTTAATAATGATAAGTTTGAGATGCTATATCATTATATCCAAAGTAAATGCAGGATCTTTGCTCTCTAAAAGCAGATCTATTTTAGACATTAATTTCTTGCCGATGGAGGGTGCCTTCTCTCATCATATCATCATGAGATTTTATCTTATCCTGCAGTAGCTATAATTCTATGAATATAGTTGTACTGAAAGGAAGTAATATGTAATAATTTGGATAAAAAATATACTTAATGTCTTTAAAATTAAATAGTTATATTAAAATATGCTATTGGATAGCAGTTGTAAATTACAGCAGAGATAATAACCAATTCTATCTATTTTAGTAAAGAGAGATAGTTTTCTCTTCAATTAAAGGGCGATTTAACTTTCAACCATTAAGTAATCGAAATCTAATTTTAGAATAGATTCTGATCTATTTTAGATTAGTATTTTCTTTAATTAAACGCTCACATCTCTGCCACTTTAATAGTACAGTATTAATACCAATATAAACGATTATTTCAACATCTTCTTTCCTTCTATATATAGAAAGGAAGATTGGTATCAAAATTTTTATAATATTACCGAGACAGAGGTGTGCCGCTGATACCTAACTTATTAAAGAAGTAAATTTATCATTAAACTCAACCGCCGCGTGCGTCTCCCACCCCAATTCATACCCCAATAAATGCTTATTTCAGTTTACTACTTAGTTTACTGCTGACTATTAATTATCTGTTCTGAACAATATTTGATGGTGCAGCAACTTCTCTTGCAGCAATCTTCTTCATCGCTTCTGCAATTATTTCTGCTCGCGTTCCAACAATAATTTGCACATTATTTTTATTTAAACGAATAATACCTGATGCACCTAATTTTTTTATCAAGTCATCATTAATAATATTAATGTCTTTTAGACTTAAGCGTAAACGAGTAATACAAGCATCAATTGCTGTTAAATTATCTGTTCCACCCACTGCAGTAAGATACTGATATGCTTCATTCGTAATATTTTTTTTATCACTACTGGTGATGTTTTTGTCGTAATCATCTACGGACTGATAGTTGTTAATTATTTCACGACCTGGTGTCATTAAATTGAATTTATTAATCATAAAACGAAATATGATATAGTATAAACAAAAGAAAATTACCCCCAGGAAAATTAACATATACCAATTAACTGCTAATGGATTATGGCTCTGCAGTAACATATCAACTAAACCAGCACTAAAACCAAAACCAGAGATCCAGTGCATTGCAGCCGCAATATAAACAGAAAATCCAGTTAAAAGAGCATGAATGACATAAAGAACTGGTGCCACAAACATGAATGAAAATTCAAGCGGTTCAGTAATGCCAGTAAAAAAGGCGGAAAAAGCACCTGCCATCATGATACCAGCAACCTTTTCTTTATTTTCATGACGAGCAGAATGATAAATGGCCAATGCCGCAGCAGGTAAACCAAACATCATAATTGGGAAAAATCCAGCTTGATAACGACCAGTAATACCTTTTTCGGCTAGACCTGAAGCTAATGATTTAGCGCCAGCTAAAAAGTTAGGAATATCATTAATACCCGCTACATCAAACCAAAATACTGAATTTAATGCATGATGTAATCCAACCGAAATCAATAGACGATTAAAAAAAGCATAAATACCAGCGCCTAACGAACCTAAATCTTTAATATTTTCACCAAATAGTACTAATGCATTATAGATAAATGGCCAAATATACATCAGAACAAAAGATAATAGAATCATCAAAAATGATGTCAATATAGGCACTAAACGTCGGCCGTTAAAGAACGAGAATGCTTTCGGTAACTCGACACTGCTATAGCGATTATAAAGTTCAGCAGCCAACACACCAACCAATATCCCAACAAACTGATTATTAATTTTACCAAATGCTGCAGGAACTTGCTCGATAGAAACAGCCATGATCATAGAATAAGCTGCTGGTGAACATAGGGTTGTTACCACTAAAAAACCTACAAAACCGGTTAATGCTGCAGAACCATCTTTATCTTTTGATAAACCATATGCGAGGCCAATTGCAAATAATATTGACATATTATCTATAATTGCCGAACCTGATTTAATTAATAAAGCGGAAATAGTGCTATTAGCTCCCCAGCCGTTAGGATCTATCCAATAACCAATTCCCATTAAAATTGCAGCGGCGGGCAGCACAGCAACAGGCACCATCAAAGCACGACCTATTCGCTGTAAATAATTTAACAGATTCACTATATTTCTCCTTCCTTGAATAACCTCTTTTCTGAGATCTTAATTGTTAAATATTATATATATTCATTTTTTTTTGAATAAATTATCATTAAGTATTAACTTCCCCTTTAAAGATAGTATAGATTATTTTTAATAATTCAAGTTTAACTTTAAATCAATCTTTTATAGATTATAGACTCCAATAAAGGCTATCTACATAAGACTGATTGTACATCTAAACATATTGATGCAGAAGTGATCTCAAGCTCTTCATTAAAATTAAAATCATAGCTTTGGATCCAATATTCTATACTCCCATTAAATCGCTCGACCATATCATTCGTTTGGAGGATGCATCATTTAGGCTAAGTCAATATTCTATACTAAGCTTTACACAGAAACAGGTGAATTCCTGTTTTCCTGTAACTTGAACGTATTGTAGACTAAAAGTCCGCTGTAAATTTTTTGCCATTGTCTGTAAGTATCCGATGGATAGTTATGAAAACGACTTGGTTAAGATTACGTAAGAAGTGTCAAGCATTAGTCAGGATCTAATTTTTTAAAGATGGATAAAATCCATCAAGTGTGCGATCTATACCTACAAAAAGATAACGACGTGAAGCTTTGTTTGACATTTGCGGAAGAAATTTTATATCTATGTACAGATAACCAGATTCCTAGCTTTTAAACGCTTTATGCTTCAGCTTTAGAATTTTCTATCTCATTTCAGATAAATTACCCGTATGATCGCTTGCGTAAACAACAATCCATATCAGATCAAGATACAACGTTGGGTTCAGAAATTAGTATACGACTGCAGAAGATCAGCAAAAGAAAGAAAACCATTTTTCCAAGAAAATAAGTATGTTCCATAAGCTAGCGATAGTATCTCGTAACCAAATGATGGGAAAGCATGGAATGTGATCATCAGGCTATGTTTGTAAAAGTTATTGGTATATAGTATCCTTTATATTATATGAAGGATTTCTGCTACAGAAGTTGTCATAAAAAAACAAACAGTCATATAGATCAAAGAGTTTTTTTCTTACTCTCTACCAACATAAATCTACATTTCATTAGTTGCCTAGATAACAATCTATCGAATAATATCAATTCATGCATTGAAGCAACTCATTTCGCTTTATCCTGCCATACCATTACAGTGAACATGTTATCCATTAGAGAGATTCATAATGGTTACACTGATATCATTGAAAAATCTCCGATTGCAGAAAACATTTAACAATTTTACTAAAAGTCCTCTTGCAAAACCACATCGCAAGGATAAATGATTTAATTATCTATGATATATGTTGAATAAATTGACTTTACTGGAGTCAGCAAAATAAACAGGCATTGATTTGAAAACAGCGTTTATATTGTATCATCGTTTTCTTGTTTCAGCGGCGATAGCCAATATAAATGCAGCAAAGGTATTGTTGAAATCGATAAAACATTTTCCCTGAATCTTTTAAAGGAAAGCGTTATATCCAACATTAAAAAAGCTAAAGAACGCAAAAAAAAAGAAAAGAAAAAGAAAAGAACGAATTACGCTCTTATATTGCCCAAAATTAAGATAGTTATGTAAGCAATGAAAGATTCTTGAAGAGTTTAATCCAGAGTATGTTATCACTTTTCTTAATCTGATTATAGATAAAGAGTTTATCTTTTCTCAGATAGAGAAAATGATACTAAATTTTGCCAAATAGTATGAAATTAGTCACAATTGTCTAAATAAAGACAAGATAATCAGAAAGTTATTGATAAGGAATTCCATATTAAAAATTATAGATAGTTATATTAGCTGATTAAAGGGATGGTTAAGTAGATTCTAAGGTGTAGATTTCTTTAAGTACAGAATTATCTCCTTCGAGAAAATTGTTTAAAACAATAACAATTAAAATACAACATAGCTACAAATTGTTCTCTGATCAAAGAAACAACTTTTACCAACATAGTAAAAATTATCAATATAATCTTGTTTTTGTTCTTTAGTAACGGTAAGTTCAGAACATCTAATAACGTTTTAGCTAAAATTAGACGCAGATTTTTTGCTGACTTGAATCTGAAGAATGGATCTAATTTTAGGTATTATATTTGCCTGACGATTAAGTTTCATTATCATAATATTTACCACCAACTATATCTCTCATTAGCCATCCTTGCTATGAATATCAGTGTGCGACGAGATAGCTTATATAATAATCGGAATTAAACAATTACCTCCATTAGTATTAGGTAGTAAAATTCTATTCCAGTCTACAGTCTATAGTCTATAAAAGATTAGTTTAAAACTAAACCTAAATTATTTAAAAAAAACCATACTACTCTTCTGGGGGATAAAACATTAATAAATAGGCAATTTTAATTGTAAAATTCAATTAATAACAAAGAATAGTAGAATGATACAAAATCATTAAAATATAGATGATATGAAATAAAATTAAGTGAGGTAAAATAATGAGACTTATTCCTCTAACAACAGCAAAAGATGTCGGTCTTTTTTCCGCCAATTACATTGTAAATAAAATTAATCAATTTAATCCAACGGCTGCACATCCATTCTTATTAGGACTACCGACAGGCGGAACATCACTAGCTACCTATCATGAGCTAATTAATCTCTTTAAAGCAGGGAAAATTAGCTTTAAACATGTCGTTAGTTTTAATATGGATGAATATGTCGGTATTCCTAAAAATCATCCACAAAGCTATCATACTTTCATGTATGATAATTTTTTTAACCATATTGATATCACGAAAAACAATATTAATTTACTTGATGGTAATGCAAAAGATATCGACGCTGAATGTAAACGTTACGAAGATAAAATTAAGTTTTATGGTAAAATACATTTATTTATGGGAGGAGTTGGTAGTGATGGCCATATTGCCTTCAACGAACCTGCTTCATCTCTTTCTTCTCGTACCAGGATCAAAACGCTAACACCAGAAACTAGACGGGCAAATTCTCGTTTTTTTAATGATAATATTGATCAAGTACCTAAATATGCTGTTACTGTTGGCGTAGGAACCCTACTCGATTCGGAAGAAATTTTAGTTTTGGCAACCGGTACAAATAAAACATTAGCTGTTGAAGCTGCGGTAGAAGGCTCGATTAATCATATGTGGACAATTAGCTGTCTACAAATGCATGAAAAATCAGCTTTAGTTTGTGATGAATCAGCAACTCTTGAGCTAAAAGTAAAGACCTTAAAATATTTTTGTCAATTAGAATCTGACATCATTAATCAATTTGCTAGTTAAATTAATATATTAAAATTTAATTCTATTAAATAGAAATAACTATATAGATTATCCTAACTTTTAATTAAAATAAGAGTAAAATATCATGTATGCATTAACGAATTGCATTATTTATACAGGTTATGAACGATTGGACAATCATGCAGTTATTATTGAAAAAGAACAGATAAAAAAAGTTTGTCTATTTGCAGAATTACCTGAGAATATTGAAATTTATGATTTACAAAATGCGATCCTAGCGCCAGGATTTATTGATTTACAAGTTAATGGTTGCGGTGGTGTACAATTCAATGATAATCCAGAAGATATCTCAATTAAGACGCTGGAAATTATGCAAAAGACAAATGAACGAAATGGTTGTACCAGCTTCCTACCTACATTAATCACCAGCCCTGATACTCTGATAAAAACAGCAATAGAAACGATGCGTGATTATTTGGCTAAATATAAAAATCAGGCATTAGGACTTCATATTGAAGGACCTTACATTAATCCAATTAAAACAGGTGCCCATAATGATAAATATATTCGTCAGCCTTCTGCCGAAATGATCAAATATTTATGCAAAAATGCTGATATAATTGCTAAAATTACCTTAGCACCAGAAGTAGTTATAGAAAAATATATTCATCAATTAGTTGATGCTGGTATTGTTGTTTCAGCTGGTCATTCCAATGCAACTTATGAAGAAGCACAGAATAGTTTTAAGGCAGGTATTCAATTTTCAACTCATCTTTTCAATGCTATGCCTGCTATTTCAAGTCGTGCTCCTGGATTAGTTGGTGCTATTTATAATACTCCTAATGTATATGCAGGAATTATTGCTGATGGATTACATGTTCATTGGGCTAATATTCGTAATAGTAAACAATTAAAAGGCGATAAACTAGTTCTAGTAACAGATGCTACAGCGCCTGCTGGACTTAATTTTAATAGCATGGATTATTTTACCTTTGCAGGTAAAACCATATATCATCGTGATGAATTATGTGTTGATAAAAATGGTACATTAAGTGGTTCCTCCTTAACGATGATAAAGGCTGTTAAAAATATCGTTGAACATGCAGGTATTCCATTAGATGAAGCATTACGAATGGCCACGCTTTATCCAGCTCGTGCTATTGGTGTTGACAAAAATATTGGGAGCATAGAAAAAGATAAAGTTGCAAATCTTATTGTATTTAATCACGACTTCATCATTCGAAAAACCATTGTTAATGGTTGTGAAATAGAACTTAATGAACATATAAATTGATAAATCTAGTTATGTTCATTTCTGCTGTATAGGATTTCGGAGATGGTGTGGCCTATTATTCTGATTGTTTTCATAGATGATCTCAGCAACAGAGAAATATGCCATAAAAGTCTACTATTATAGAGGTATTTGTGAAACCAGATATTACCTCCTAATCCCTTGTATTAACTAATTCGTAATGCTACTAGTAAGCTGATAAATAGCACTGTCGTTAAGACACCGATCAAAGTCATAACTTCAACAAAATGCTGAAACGTTTTTTATCAAAAACGCTCAATCCGCCATTCGTAATGGTTATTTTCTCCAGCGAATCATACAGATTGCTATTGATAATGTTAAGATTAAACTGCTTAAGATTAAAGTGGATACGTGTAGCGGCAACGAATATACTTTTACAGCTGATTTCGCCACCTTATCTAAAACGTGAAAAGAATCGAAGAGTTCTACTATTTCTGTTCTACGGATATACCAGTGATCCTCATGAACTCATGAGGGAGCTTCTCACCGAGAAGCTCATGATCTCTCTCTGCAGCACCCATTGTCAGACTAAAACAGTAATGGCTTGAAGAGCATAGATATTGGTGATACCTGCGTGATTTAGCGATATGCATTACGTTTATTTTTTGGCGAAAGTCATATGCCGCTCTATCAAGTAAGCTGATCACCTTTACCTATTAGTTATTGGCGTTATTGCGCATGAACATAATGGAGCATGTTGCGCGCGAAAAGAGTTATTAAAAGTCAGAAGCAAACTGGCATAACTTCTTGGTTCCCTGTAAGCATAGATAACTTAACCGCATCTCCCAGGATTCCTACGGAGATAGTGTTTTTGATTTTGGAATGGCAATTGCAAATATATTTCCAGGGCACGCAGTAGTAATGTTATTGTGTGCATAAATAGCTGATGTTCTGCTTCATTCACCAAAAGGCATGCAACCGAAAGTTAAGGGTGAACTGCGGAAGTTTGCCCAGCAGAGAGCCGTGATGTAGTTAATAAACTCACTTGATATTTTATTGGCAAGGTTTCAGTATAAGTATGCCGTTCCTACAGCGATGAAGAAGTTGAAGAAAGAGCGAAAATAATGCTGTTATTTTATGGCGCGTTGTCAACGCACTAGGCGTCAATAAAGGCAACGAATTTAATTGAATCAACTTTTAAAAGAGTGAACCTATGAAGCTGATGCACTAAAGTAATTGTGTTTCGAAAAAACAATATTTTCAAATAGTATTTAAGTTGCTACAGTTTTCTCAGAATATCTCTGGACAGGCTAAGAGGATTTGATCTGTTAACTTGATAGTAAACAGGGTCCAATTTAAGAATGGATAATAGATTTATGAAGCATCAGAGTATAACATAACCTAACAAACATACACCAATTTGCTAATAACTCACAAGAAATTGCTCTATAAGAAATAGAAAATCATTTAATTTTTCAGCTATTAAAAATTTTTTTCAAAAATATCAACGTCCTAATTGCAAGTTTGATTTCTATTTCATTATTTTATCTATCTTAGTTAATCCAGAACCTAGCACGCTACGCATGAACGTGCAACAGGTACGCTGCTTCATAAATATTCATGAGCAGAGTATATTTATACTCTGAGATATGTTAATTTCTGGCTATATTGGTAAAGGTTGTTTATAGAAATTTTCTATACAGTATAAAGAATTTTTATCTACAGAAAGTTTCCATTAAAAAAACAAACAGTCATACAGATCAAAGAGATTTTTTCTTGCTTTCTACTAACATAAATCTGCATCTAATTAGTTGCCTAGATAACAATCTGTCGGATGATATTGATTGATGAATTAAAGTAATTTATTCCACTCTATCCCACCTATAGAGTTACAGTCAACATGTTTATCTGCTGAGGACATTTATTAGAATTACAGTGATATCATTGCAAAATTCCCTATTACAGAAAAATGTTTAACAATATTACTGTAAGTCTGCTGGCGAAACTACATCAGAAGGATAAATGGTTTAGTTATCTTCGATGTAGTTTGCTAGCTTAAATTTACGGAAGTCAGAAAAACAAGCAAACATTGATTTTAAAGCAGCGTTTAGATGGGATATCACTGCTTCTTGTTTCAGTAGTAGCTATAGACAACATAAATGCACTAAGTGGTTATTGTTGAAGTTGACGAAATATTTTTCCATGAATCTTTTAAAAGGAAGGGTTATATTCCACATAAGAAAGATGGAAAATGCAAAAAAAGAAAAAAAATAGAAAAGAACGAATTGTGCTATTAATCGCTCAAGGTTAATAGGGTTATGTGAGCAATTAGATTCTTGAAGAGTTTAATGCAGAGCATGTTATCCTTTTTCTTAATCCGATTATTGATAAAGAGTTATTTTTCAGATAGAGGTAAATGATACAAAGCTTTGCTAGCAAGCATGAAATTACTTACCATCGCCCAATAAGGCTGGCAATCAGAGAGTTGTTAATAAGGAATTACATATTCAAACTGTGAACAGTTATATTAGCTAATTAAAAGGATGACTGAGTAGATTTCATGCTATAGAAGGAGGGGGTCTTTATTTACTGAATTAGCTGGCTTGTAGAAATTGTTTAAAACCATAACAATTAAAATATAAACATGTAGTTATAAATTGCTCTGCGAGCAAAGTAATAACCTTTGCTAAGGTAGTTTAATTTTAAAAATTAGTATATTGCAGGATATAAAACAGTACTCAAGATCATGAAAATTTCCAAAGCAGCATAACTGCTTCGCTTATACCATAGTTGTCTAAGTTATTTTATCAGTAATGAAATTTGTTGTTTTGCGTTGGTAGAGCATTATTTTGATGTTACATAAAATTGCGTCAATTTAATTTTTGTACGCATTCATCATGGCGGCGGTGCCTGGAGTCAGGCATGATTATGGGCGATAAAATTTTATTAAATAACTGTTACAACCTGAGTGAAATCGGTCATCTATTAAATAGATTTATTAAAATAATGTCATCATTGTGGTAAATTTAGTTGTCTTAAAAGAATTATAGCTAAGAGTTATTAGCAAATTTGATGCATGACGATCATGCTACACTCCACTTTTATGTTTCAGAAAATCTATTTTCCATCCTTAAATTAAACGTTATTACCACAAAAAGTCAGCAAATCAAATCCTTTTAGCGTAGTTCTAGCTTTTTAACAGACGATAATAGCTTAAATACCATTGAAAGGGTTATTTTTTAAAAAACACTTCTTCATCTTTATGATCGGCATGCAGCTCTCTGGCTAGGCATTCCTTCCTACGGATCACCATTAATTTTTGCTTACATATCTTTAGAGAATGAAACCATCACATAAGCTATTTTGTGTACCCAACAGGAGATTGGTAGTAAATATCTGGGAACATTTTTTCCATTGTACTCAAAACCAATCAAACCTTCTCCCGTATCAAATCTAAGAGATACGCTTAAGTCACGCGCTCGTGCGTCATCCAGAAGTTTGCTGAGTGTGCTTCTGATCTTGATAACTATCTTTTGACTGCAAATAGCTCCTTACGTCCATGCGCAGTACCGTCAATATAACTAGCAGGCAAAGGCGATGGAGCTTGATTGCCAGAATGTGATATATACCTTCAGTAAAGAAATAAACGTTAGGTGTATCGCTAAATCACACAAGTACCACATTTCCAATTCTCTTCAAGCCATTGCTGTTTCAGTTTGCTGATAGTGATAGCAGAGAGAGATCATGCGCTTCTCACCGAGAATCTCTCCCTTATGAATTCATGAAGATCATTGGTGTATCTGCAGAAGAGTCATAATAACAACTCTTTGACATTTTTGCACGCTACAGATAAATCGGAAGCAAGGAGCTGTTTAAGCATATTTCGTTGCCACTGTAATTCCTAAACATTAGGCACTTTAATCTCACATCGCCGATACTCATCTGTATAGTTTCCTGTAGCAAATAACCGTTACTCTCGACAGTTTGCTGCTCATCGACAAGGCAGTGTTTCATGTTTGCCACAGTATGGCTTCGAGTTTACCATAAATAGCAGTACTATCAGATACTTGGCATCATTTATAGATGAGTTCATGTAATGAATCAGGATAATATCTGATTTACAGATATTTGTATGGTAGATTGTTTTATGAGATATTATATCTTTGATATTAAAATAATTCATTAAATTAATCAGTAGAATAGCACTATCATCTCTGAAATTTCATTCACTAGAAATTAGCATAACTCTACAGCTACAGTGTTATTGAAAATAGAATTAGACAACAATTTAAACAAAATTATCCAAGGCAATTAAAATTAAATAGTTATTCTATTAAAGCTAATTTTAGACAGTAAATAAAAATAATCGTTAGCAATTGAAGTGATTAAATACGCAGTTCATGCATTAGTAATGTAATTGCCATTATCATTAACCTATTTAATCCGTAAAAGTAGTCATCGTGGAGAGAAATCACAGTAATAGAAAAAATTTTCTTACCACACCTGCAAAACTATATCAAAACTAAAGTGTTAAAATATCTCTGTAATGATTTATCAATTATTACTTTACAGTTAAGAGATAATACAGTTACTGCTACTTTCCATTAACTAAACGTCCTATATTAAATCGTGAGATTTTGTACCATTTAATTGAATTATAATAGCGTTGTAATAGATTATTATATGCTTTTTACTAGGTCAAGTTAAAAAATTTACGTTGACATTAACATTTATTTTTATATAAAAGTATGATTAATACATAACAGCTATTATTAATCGCTGTTATGTAACAGTTATAGGTATATGATATTATCAGCTAATTTCACTTTCGCTTAATTAAAAAAATACTTGATTATTATCAATAATTTATTTTAATAAACGAATAATATGCTTTCCATTGTTAATGGAAATTAACACTATCATTGAAATAAAAAGCATCACTCGTTTTATTACCAATAATACCTTAATTTAATTAGTGTTAATATTTAACATATAAAGTTATTATTATTTTGTATAATGATATTATTTTTTATTGATTTTATCGATAAAATAATCAACAATCCAAAAAATAGATACTTTTCTGAAAAAATCATAAAAATTAGTTGACGACTCAGCTCCATGTACGGATAATTGCGTCCCTCAACACTGATAAAGGTTGAGCAAAAGATGGCTACGTAGCTCAGCTGGTTAGAGCACAGCACTCATAATGCTGGAGTCACAGGTTCAATTCCCGTCGTAGCCACCATAATTTTGCGGGAGTGGCGAAATTGGTAGACGCACCAGATTTAGGCTCTGGTACTGTAAGGTGTGCGAGTTCAAGTCTCGCCTCCCGCACCATTCTTTATAAAGATTATTTATATTCTCTTTGGGGTATAGCCAAGCGGTAAGGCACCAGGTTTTGATCCTGGCATTCCCAGGTTCGAATCCTGGTACCCCAGCCAATGATTTCAATAATCATATAAATTAAAAATCATGAGCGGAATTAAAAAATAAGCTACATATAAAAACTATTTTTTGTTAAAAATGATTTCAGTAGCTCTTTGATCTCGGATCATTATATGAATGATCATCATTGCATAGTTCTATTCATTGGCAATAGAACTATGAAGAATATAGTTGAGGTAAATATTATGATGATTAGCTCCATCGTTAAGAAATTATAGAATCTAAAATCAAGCTGCTCTTCAAGTCAAGAAAGAGCCTGAATCTACTTTAGTTAAGTATTATAGCATACCCGAACTTACTCTTAGTAGGGTAAAACGAGATAATATTTATGATTATAGCCATATTTCCCATCGTTTGTCGAGGGAGAACCTATCTGGCGCCAGTTCAAGAAGCCATAGTTATTTCCTGTAAAAATATTTTCTCGCTCTAGCCGATCTGCTGGTAATTGTATACAAATTTTTGAACCTCGTAGTATCTCAATCTTGCCTGAATCACTGGTTTATACAGGCATAAGTAAGGAATTTGCGTGAAATAAGGCAGAAAACTACTAAAACCAAAGTATAAAGCATTTAAAAGCTTACGATCCTGATTATCTGCATGTAGATGTAAATATCTTCTGCAAGAATACTAAACGAAACTTCACGACAATATCTTTTCGTATGTATAGATCTGCTCCTGTCTATGAATCAGTTTTTATTCATCTTTAGAAGGATTAAGATTACGTTCAATGCACGACCTTTCTTATGTGAGCTTAACTAAACATGGCTATTATGCCTATTCAATCAGATATTTACAGATAATGGAAAAGAGTTTACAGATCGCCGTTTGCTCTGCAAAATGTTCAGTCACCAGAAAATAGGAATTCAAGTATTTGTGTACAGAGCATTGATATAGAAGACTAACTTATCTTAGCGAGCTATCCTCTTAAATAAATAATATGGTCGAACAATTTAATTGACGTATAAAAGATGGACTGCAAAGCCATCCTTTCAATTCTGGTGAAGAGTTTGAGATGATTCAACATCAATATATTTTGCTGTACAATCAGGAATTACCTAATTAGTATTAGGTAGCAAACTTCATTGTGGTCTATGAAAGATTGATTTAAAACTAAACTTAAATTTTTTTAAAAAATATTATTTACTGGGATATAATAACTAGTATATCTCTAGCATCTTAGTAAAAGATAGCTAAGAGAAAAAATTCTTGAAAGCTGATAGTTTTGGATGGATAACCGAAAAATCTAAAAATTTAGATTAGAATTATTTGCTAATGTTTATTTAAGTAATAACTTTCTTTTCAAAAAAATCATAATTATTTTTTATTATTGATTGTAATAACCCTATATTTTGTTAGTAAATTATTTTACAATTAGTCAGTTGAGCTGGAAAGTGAATAAATAATATTAAGCAATATGAAAATAACAAAAAAAGTAAATGGTAGATAAGTAATTAACAACGCCGTTAAAAAGAGTAGCGATCTAATTTTTACTTCAAGCGCGTAAAGTACGAAATATCAAAATATAGATATTAATATCACAGCAACATGATGAAAATATGCAAAACATATGCCAAGTGTGGCCCTACCTAACAAATAATAAAAACAATAAAACTTTATTAATAAATAAAAATATCTATTTATGACATAAAAATGTAATTATAAAATATTAAAAATAATAAAAAATAGATTTTTAATCTATTTCACAATTCAATTAATTTTTAATAGTTCTTCAATCTTAAGAACAAGATTTTTGAATAGAATAGAAAAAATATCATAACTAACTTTATGTTATAAACCTAAAAAATATTTAAGTATTTTTTTCTTAACTATATTTAGTCGTTGTACTAACATTAACGCTAAATTTCTGATAGGTTTTATACCCAATAACTGGGAACTAAACAGTATATAAATAGCATCCATATATGCCTGCATTAATTTATTATCTGGCATTCTATCGTATTGATAACTTAGTAAAGTTTGTTGTGCATAAAAAGGTAATAAATGTGTATTGGAATTAATCAGTACTTTTAGTAAACTATTTACATCACGATAACCAAGATTGACGCCCTGACCGCCTAGTGGATTGATTGTATGAGCAGCATCGCCAATCAACGCTAATCCCTCTTTAACATAACTATTAGCATGATGACGGTTCAATGGAAAACTTCCTTTAGCAACAATTTGCAATGAGCCAAGGCGAATAGGAAAAGCTAAAATAATTTCTTGCCTGAGCTGCTCCAAGGACATGCCTTGTAGCTGTCTAATTCGCGCAGGTTTATCATACCAAACCAAACAAGCCCAATAATCAAATAATGGTAAAAATGCTCGAGGACCAGAAGGAAAAAATTGTTGCCAAGTAATATCCTCTTGTGATTGTTTCATCTTAATCGTAATAAGCAAGCATGATTGAGTATATTGCCAACCGTTACTACCAATTCCAGCTAAAGATCGAAGCTGTGAATATGAGCCATCAGCAGCAATAATTAATTTTGCCGATAGTTTCTGACTATTACTTAAAGTTATTTTCCATTGTTGGTTTTGACGTTTCATTGTCACTAATTTAGCCGGGCATAGCAAGGTAAGATTTGGATATTGAAAAAATTGTTGCCATAAGCCTAATTGCAAAATACGGTTTTCAACTATATAACCTAGTTCAGATAAATTAAGGCTGCTTGCTTCCAACATTACGTGTGAGTTTTCTTCTTCCCAAATTTCTAATCTTCGATAAGGAGCAACGCGCATGTTTAAAACACTATCCCAGACACCAAGTTGTTTAAGTAGATCTACTGAAGTACAGTTTAACGCTGAAACACGTAAATCAGGTTGCTCTAACGAATTAAAAGGTGCAGGTTTAATATATTCAAGTAACAGGATCCGCCAACCTTCTTTTGCCAATCCAATTGCCATTGCTGCACCTATCATACCTGCACCAACGACTACAATGTCATAATTTTTATCTATTCTATTCATATAAACTTAACTATCAAAAGTCATTGATCTAATAGTAGGTCTAGTTTTTCTTGTGTTATTTACTAATAATCTATTCACCATGCTGTGATTAGCAAGATCCAAACGAATACAATGCATATCAAAAGTTTCTAACTTAATAGAAATATTCTAACTATAACAGATTTTATTACTGAAACTTTGGATATGCAAAATATTTAGGAATAAAACTATATATTAAAATCTATGGGGCTCTGGCGCCAGATGAATGAATATGATTCATCAAAAAGACTATCCTTTCTAAACAAGGCTATGGATATCAATTAACAGAGATTGTTAAAGATTTTGATATTCTACTGCTATAGATACCTGCTAAATTCGTGAAAAGCGTAAGAAAAGTATTCTATTAATTAGGACATTGAAAAAGATAAAAGATATTAATTAATATTATTATTGGTTTTGGGGTGGTTGTATCGATTTAGAAGAAGGAAATTTCATTTATCAACATGTTGGGTCCGCCAGACCACACAGTATAGATATTTATTTTTTTTGATCTACGAACTTTACATCATCTATTAGAGATGATATAAAGTTAAAGATAAGCATACTTCAATCGTTGGTATTAACTTTTTAGAAATTAAAAATTTGATCGATTACTGAAATCACTAACAGAAGAAAAAGTTCTTTAGTATCTATTTCCCTTTATAGAATGGGGTGTAATAAATACTTTTTATTTTATGTCTTTCCTTACACTCGCGGTTAGGAAAGAAATTAAACATATGTGATGAGATTTTATTTGAAATCGCATAATTAAATAGGAAAGGAGTGCGTGAAATTGACTAATTATATTAAGATATCAATCTCTATCTCTAGGTCAATTTTGACGGTGTAATTTATTCATTTGTCTAATTATTACGTCTGGTTGCAGCCATTGATGGCGTTGATCGATTGCATTTATTTACAACTAGTCATTCAATTAAGTTTATTAACGATATTATTGCTGTCTATGAAGATGATCCTTCTTAACTTGTTAGATTCTTACATTTTCCTACTTAAATTAGCTAAAGATCAAATTTGAGAATGATAAAACGATCATATACAGCTAATGAATATAGAATCATTTTTATAAATTGCGTAAAGCACGATCCGATATTATCCTCATTATCTCAGATTTCATTATTAGTTTTCTTGTGAAACAATAAGATTTTAAAAAAAAAGACAGTTTATTGAAGATGTTAATTCTTATATAAGTTTAAGTTTTATCTACTACTATGTCTTGTTACTCCCTATTGTCATTTTACCTGATGATGTCAGCGAAGATGAAAATCATATATCTATTTTACTTCAACAACGTATTAATCAGCAATCAATAAATTATAGATAAATAATATTGAATAGGAGCTATTGGTAACTTTGGTGTATAGTGATCAGACTATATTCTACTCTGAAATTTTGTAAATCTATTCTTCATCCTTAAATTGGATATTATTTACCACCATGATAACAAGTCAAATCCTCCTTTAATTAGTTCCAGCTCTTATGAATATACAGGAGTAGCTTAAATACTATTAAAAGGATTTTTATTCTTAAATCACAATTTTTCCCACTTCGCTTTGTAGTCTCATTCTCGCAAAAAAAAGTCAATTCAATCGCCTTTGTCGTTCTTATTGACGACCAGTACACTGACAGAAAAGCATAGAATACCAGCCATTATTATCAATCTTTCTTCAACTTCCTCATAGATTTAGTATAGTATTTCGCTAAAAATTTTACCAAAAATATTAGGCTTTATTAATGGCATCATAACTCTCTACTAATCAGACTCTAACAGCTCACCTTTAACTTTCAGTGCTCCATTCTTTTAGGAAGTGAAACCAAGTGCATTAGCTATTTTATGTACTAGCAGCGTTCCTGTTGCATATCTGGAAATATCTTTTCCATTGCATTCTAAAAAACTAAGCACCGCATCCTCAGTACTAAGCCCTGAGAGATACAGTTAAACCATGCGCGTTTACAAATTATTGAGAAGTTTAGCTAGTTCGCTTCTAACTCTCGATAAGCATCTTCTACCGCAATTTAGCTCCTTATATTCATGTGCAGTAGTCTCGCGCCGGATATAACCAAGCAGGTAAAGACGATTAGTTTGCCTAACAGGCCTGCATATACCATCAGAATAAAAATAAACGTAAGTGGTGTATCACGTAAATTACGTACTAGCATTGCCAATGTTCTTCAAGTCATTCCTGTTCCAATCTCCTGATGGTACTAGCAGGAGATCATTTTCTTTTTATACTAAGAAGTGCTTATAGAGCTTCATAAAAATCATAGTTGGAAGGATGGATTTTTAACAGTTAAAATTATAGTAGCAACTTTTACCTTCTTTTTGCACGTTTTAGATAAGGCGCTAGTAATGAGCTGTTGAAAGATATTCTATTACTGCTGCCTATCCCATTTAACATTAGGTGCTTTAATCTCAATATCACCAATATCAGTCTTGTAGATTCTCGGGGCAAATAACCGTTACGGGCGATGGCATAGATTCCCCACGTTGACAAGACGCGTTGAACATGTTGTTGCAGCATTGCCTTAGAACTCATCCTCAACAGCGATGCTATAAGCTCCCGTCAACATTACGAATAAGTTTATGCAAGGAGATGTCAGAGGTAATATCTAGTTTCGCGGATACTATAGAGGATAAGCTTTTCATGGCATATCATCTCTCTGTTATTGAAATTATCCAAAAAATTAATCAGCAGGATACGCTATTATCTCTAAAACTCCATATACCATAAATGAGCATAACTCGTTAAGTAGTTATTCAACGTATCTTAGTTAAAGAAGGACTTTTTCATAAAAATATTACGGAAACTTTTCGGCTATGCCGAAATAATTTAATAGTATCTTTCGAAGATACGTAAAATATGATCGGAAAGTTTGTTGATGTCGAAATTATCTATCTCTATCGTAATTATTTACGCGATATAGTAATTAAAATAGAAGATAGTATGGTGTTAAGAAGCCAATAATCACTTGAATCAGTTATTTCCTAGATACGCAAAGTAAGATGATCTTGATGTAATAAATTACTAACCTTAATATTAATAGAGAGATTCAATGACTCTAAAAGATAATCTTAAATTCTCGGTAGCGAAATATTTTTAGAACTAGTCGATAATCAACAGTTAATTAGCCTTTGTAGGCTATTCAATAATAATATAAAGTAGTTTAAGTACAGATGATTAGGTATTGAAATCAATCTTAAAATAACCGAGCCAAATTGATTAGTAAACTACTTAATATTAACGAAGTTAGAAGTATTTTATGCTGCTATATCTTGATATAGTTCTTGTACGTGGCATTATCCTTGAACAAATCCACTTATTTATAATAGAAAATTAATTTCTTGAGCAATTTGTTAAAACGTTTGATAATTATGACAAATTTGCAAATATTAAAATCAAACGGGATGTTATCAAAGTATCTGCGGCAATCAGGATTAATATATTGCTAATATATATAACATGACATTAGTTTCGAAATTGGTTCTGAAGAACTAGGTAAAACCTATTTTATGGTTGTTGCAATTTATGCTTTAGAAGATAAATAAATAGCCATATTATACTTACTCGCGCCCCGTCGTCAAGGTCAGCAAAAAACTCAACTTTTTGCCAGGTGATTTCAGTCAAAAAAGTTAATCCTTATTTAGGACCTCTTTATGATGCATTATTTGAAATACTGGATTTTGAAAAAGCAAAAAAATTGATTGAACGCGCAATGTGATTGAAGTAGCACCCACCATTAGCGCCATATATGCAAAGTTGCATCTTTAGTTAGATTTTCATTCTTGATAAAAATCAGAAGACCACAATTAAATAGATGAAATATTTCTGATCCGTGTATTGATTTTAACTCTGAAATCGTGATCATAAAATACCAAGTGATGTAACTAAAATTGATCTGAGTAGTGGCTATAAAATCAGATTTATTCTAGGCAATTGAAGTGCTTTCTGAAGTTAAAGAACTTAGTTTTAATTTCTTCATAGTGATGATGTAGAAAATCCTCTAGTGATAAAAGTGGTTATTGTTTACTAAAACTAGGAAAAAGAATAAGAAATGAAACAGTTACTTTGTCAATAAAAGAGCCATCACAGAGGACTCCCCTATAGAAAAGGAAATATTTACTTGCAATCAGTTATTCTTGATCTCCAGTTGGCCTGTAGCAATCATAATGGATTACCCAGTAAAACAACATTCCAATATTGGCTTGAGGTTTTTCTGCCACAATTTCAATCTGAAAGTGAAATTACAATTCGTATTGTTGATATGGCAGAAAGCCAACATTTAAATAGAATATATCGAGGAAAAGATAAACCAACAAATGTGTTATCCTTTCCATTTAAAGCGCCAGACAATATTAAATTACCTTTACTCGGTGATTTGATTATTTGTCGTAAAGTTGTTGAAAAAGAAGCGATTGAACAACAAAAAAAACATGATGCTTACTGGGCGCATATGGTAATACATGGTTGTCTTCATCTATTGGGTTATGAGCATCAAAATAACTTTGAGGCAGAAGAAATGGAAATAATAGAAACTGAAATTATGAAAAAATTAGGTTATCCTGATCCTTATTAGCATGAAAAGGCGTAACTATAATGGTACTTTTATGTTAAACAATTGATACAATAAACTACTTAGAGAAATTTTAATAAAACGCCATGAGCGACGAGCATCCTGCAAACAATGATAATAATTACTCGAAAAAGAGTTTTTTTGAGCGTCTTAATCAATTATTTCACGGTGAACTTAAAAATCGTGATGACTTAGTTGAACTCATTCGTGATTCAGAGCAAAAAGATGTTATTGATCCTGATACTAGAGAAATGCTTGAAGGGGTAATGAATATTTCTGATGAGCGTGTTCGGGATATTATGATCCCACGCTCTCAGATAGTAACCTTAAAACGAAATCAATTATTAGATGATTGCCTTGATGTGATTATCGACTCAGCACATTCTCGTTTTCCAGTAATTAGTGAAGATAAAGATCATATTGAAGGTCTATTGATGGCTAAAGATTTGCTACCATTTATGCGTACTGATGCTGAACCTTTCAATATCGATAAAGTATTACGTCCCGCTGTTGTTGTTCCTGAAAGCAAACGAGTTGATTTGTTATTAAAAGAGTTTCGTTCACAACGTTATCATATGGCAATTGTTATCGATGAATTTGGTGGCGTTTCCGGCTTAGTGACAATCGAAGACATTCTTGAATTAATTGTTGGTGAGATTGAAGACGAGTATGATGATGATGAAGACATTGATATTCGTCAACTAAGTAAATATGCTTATTCTGTTCGTGCACTAACCCAAATTGATTATTTCAACAAAGCATTTGGGACGCACTTTAACGATGAAGAAATTGATACCATTGGTGGTTTGGTGATGCAAGCATTCGGGCATTTGCCTTCTCGAGGAGAAATCATAACTATTGATGGTTATATTTTTAAAATTAGTATTGCTGATAGTCGTAAAATTATTCAAGTTCAGGTAAAAATTCCTGATGAAGGACCCATTCCAAATCTTGCAGAAGAATAATTTTAATGAATAAAATTCCATTCTATCAACATCAGAGGCTAAGAATCTTATCTGCCTTAATCTTCGGGCTCTGTGGAACATTGGCTTTTTCACCTTTTGATATTTGGTTAGCTGCTCTTTTCTCTCTTTTTGGCTTACAGTTGCTAATTGTTAATCGTTCAAGCAAACAAGCAAGTTTAATAGCATTTTGTTGGGGAATTAGTTTATTTGGTAGTGATATTAACTGGGTTTATGTCAGTATCGCTGATTTTGGTGGTATGCCATTGGTGGTTAATATCTTTTTAGTCATATTACTAGCAGGGTATTTATCACTTTATCCTGCGTTATTTGCTTATCTACTTAATCAATTTTTTCCACGGATTAATATTACTCGCTTTATTTTTGCCGCGCCAGTAATATGGCAAATAACTGAATATTTACGTGGTTGTATATTAACTGGTTTTCCTTGGTTACAATTTGGTTATAGTCAAATCGATGGGCCACTAAAAGCTATCGCACCGATATTTGGTGTTGAGATGATAACATTGCTACTGATGATTATTAGTAGCTGCTTAGTTTTTGCTTGCATAAAACGCCGAGTTGTTCCTCTAATTTCAGCAATTATTTTATTATTTTTACCTTTAATAATTAAGAATTATCAATGGTTTACCCCAGTTACAGAAAAAAAAACACAAATTGTTTTAGTTCAAGGTAATATTCTGCAAAATTTAAAATGGCAACCAGGATTTCTCGAACAAACTATAACTACCTATCTCGATCTCTCTAAACCTTATTTTGGTAACGCTAAAATCGTTATCTGGCCTGAGTCCGCTATTCCCTCAATCGAATCAGATAATAACGGTTGGCTGATCTCATTAGATAAGCTTCTACGCTTACAAAATACTCGCTTAATTACTGGTATTGTTGATGCTAAACTAAGCACACGGGGAGTGAGCAATTTTTTTAATAGTATTATTGTGTTAGGAGATAATAAACCTTATCAATATCCAACCAGCAATCGTTATCAGAAGCACCACTTGGTGCCTTTTGGCGAATTTGTGCCATTAAAAAATATTCTTCGGCCAATTTCCCCTTTATTTAATTTACCAATGTCAGGTTTTAGTCGTGGTAATTATAAGCAACAGCAGTTAACTGCTGGCAATATTAATCTGACTGCTGCTATCTGCTATGAAATTATTTTAGGCACCCAAGTTAGAGATAACTTTAAATCAGATACCGATTTTTTATTGACAGTTTCAAATGATGCATGGTTTGGGCATTCTATCGGTCCATGGCAACACTTTCAAATGGCGCGCATGCGTGCACTTGAGCTTGGTCGGCCATTATTGCGTGCTACTAATAATGGTGTTACCGCAGTGATTACACCTAATGGAGATATTCAGGCAGAGCTTCCTCAATTTACTCGCTCAGTATTAAGCGCTGAGGTAACACCGACATTTGGTCTTACACCTTATGCACGCTGGAGTAACTGGCCTATGTGGGGATTAGTTGCTCTATTTATCATATTGACATTTTTATTAAGAAAAAAAAACCAATCAATTTAGCATATATTAATTATTATCATGTTCTTAACTATCGATGATATGGTTTTATCTTATTTATTAATATTTATCATTAAATTTAGTTAATGATATTTTTATTATAAATTTATTTTTTAAAAATAAATTTATAATAATTTATATAGATTATGTGGCTAGCTTTTTTGAAAAAAAAAGGACTATTAATAACCTTTTTAAAAAGTTTATAAATAGTATGGTGGACAGTCAGGGTCCTTCTAATTGTTCGATAGATCTCAAAAAGAGTAAGTTATCACCATCGTCATTCTAAAATTCAAGTAAGTCAACATTAATAAAAAATATTAATGTTTTTGAATCAATTAAAATCGGTAAAATATATATTGAATAATATTCATGTTAATGAAAAAATCATAATTTTAGCTAAATACTGCGCTTAAAAGTAAGCATAATACTTCAATATTTCTAACTATTACATCATCCTTAAATTAGAGGATGATTGGTAAATCTGATCCATGACGGTCAAGCTACATTCCACGCTAATACTTCGTGAATTTGCTTTTTATCCTTAAATTGAATTTTGTTTACTACTAGTGTCAGTAAATTAAATCCCTTAGCTCGGTTCCAGCTATTTTGAGTAAAAGCAAGTTAAATATCATTGAAATGATTGCTTTTCTTGAGCCACAGTTGCTTTACGCTTCGCGCATAAGTCATAGCATTACTACTGAAAAAAGTTAATTCAATCAAATTTTTTATTCTTATTAATGCGCAGCGTGCTTACGGAAGTCATAGGAATGTCAACAGCTCCTCTCGCTCTTTATCCAGCTTTTTTTAATCGCTGTAGGATACGCTAAAAACCTTGTCAGCAAACCATTAAAGGCTTTATTATAGAAATCGCGACTCTCTTCTACTAGCTAAATTTTCTGCAGCTTCCCCACCACATTTTAATTTTAGATTCAATGTTTTTATGGAGTGAAGGCGGTGCATTAACTATTTTGTGCATCCAACGACGTTTGCGCTACATGCTCGTGAATATCTTTCCCCATTGCATTCTAAAACTAAAGGTACCTATCCCGTAGCCAAATCTGGAAGATACGATTAAGGATCCGTGCTCACCAGCCATTGAAAGTTACCCACTAGGTTGCTTCTGAACTCTCAATAACCATCTTCTACCGCAAGTAGCTCCTTTACATCCATGCGCACAGTGCTGCCAATATAACTAATCAGAAAGAGGCGATCAGCTTGCCTTGCAGAATAACATATGCCTTCATCTAAGAATAAACGTTAGGTATATCTCTAAATCACGCAAGTACCATATTGTGAATGCTCTTCAAGGCATTACTGTTTCAGTCTACTGATAGTGCTACAGAGAGATTATGTATTTTCACCGATAAGCACGCATCATGGCTGTGTAAAAAATCACCGGTAAGCTAATGTCTCCGCATATACAGGGCATGGCATGATAACAACTCTTCTTCGATTTTTACACGTTTTAAATAAATAGTAGCAAGAAGCTATTGAAGCATATTCTGTTGCCACTACGATCCCTCTGGTCTTAGGTATTGTAATCTCAACATTGCTAATACTATCATATATGGGTGGTTCGCTATGGAAAATAATTGTGTTATAGACGTCGGTATAGCGGCCAGTGCTCACTCTGATAATGGAGGGGTTCAGTATGTTATTACAGCATGATTCGAACTTTACCTCAAGAACGGTGCTATCAGTTTCCTAGTAGGCATTGCAGATGAATTAACATAAGGGAACAAAGTAATTTTTATTTCGTGATATCTGTAGGGTAGACTTTTCATGGCATATTATCTTTCTGATGTTGAAATCATTTACGAAACCAATTAGTAAGAGATACATCAGTATATTCGAAAACCTTACACAGAAAATGAGCATAATTCAACCTTTTTAGCATAAGATGAAAAACGAGATTACTTAGATCGTTTCTTTTACCGTTTACTTATGTCATCTTTGTACTGATAGTTTTTAGCTCTTGTCGATTTTTAATATTTTTGCTCAATTTTATTATCACGACAATGAATAAAAATTTATTTTAAGGTTAAATGTTTTAATAAATTACATCTTTTGATTTATATACTATTAGTTATAATAAACAGAACAACAAGATCATAGAAAAAGTTTAAGAAAAAATTTTGTCGTCTCTTTCAGTTCATAAAAACAGCAATTTATATTCACAATTAAATGAAAATTTACACATTTTATTATTTTCTATGTACTTTTATTTTATTAGTGGCGACTTTAACAAAAAATTATAATTTATGGTCAACTTCTATAAGTGCGATCCAACTTTGGTATCAGTATATTTTTTTAAATGATTAATAATCACGCTTATCTAAGTCTTTAACTTTAACTTTAACTTTAACTTTAACTTTAACTTTTCTCATTACTATTATCTTAATAGGTAATTAAAATCCAGAATATTATTCTTTATTTCCAGCAAATTGATAGGTATAGCTAAATTAAAAACTGGTAAATTTATAGTTTTCGTTTTATTTATATACCCTATTTAAGATTGCATCAATGATAACTTGAGTATATTTATTGAAATATATTTAGCAGTTTCATTTTAACCGGAATGAACTGGATATACTTTTTGTATCAGCCGGTTGTATTTTCTTAGCTAATACTTCAGTATATTAAGTAGGATGTAATCTCAGAAAGAAAATTATGGCAAAACATGCTAGAAAAGTTGGCGTTGATTTAGTAATATTGCGTTTAGTTTTTGCTAATTTAGTGGTGAAACTGGATAAAAAGTGATACTCTGTCTGTTCTGGTATTAAGCAAGATAAAAACGGTAAAACACAAAAAAATGGGAGATCGGTTATGAAAAAATAATTTTTCTCAGATTATTTGATTTTAAAATCGGTTTAATAATATCATTAATATGATAGATAGGATAAGAAACACGAGTATTTTCTATTTTTGTTCCATCATTAAAATCAACAGATCAATTAGTTAAGCAGTGACATTTTCTAATAATGTATCATGTTTAATAGCATTATAAATATTAGTCTTGAGCTGTTTAGCCAAATTTATTGTGTTGGCATAATAACCACCTTCAAAATTAAATACATTATCATCATTCTATCAATGATAATCATCACTAATTAATTTATGTTTAGGGAATCGGTAGAAAGAGTTTTTTTTCCTGTATTAAATAAACTAAAAAATAGCCACATCTTTCTTCTTACTAGTATTGCTGGAATAATAGATTGAAGCAATTTCTTTAAACTGTTTCTAAATTAGAAATGCGATCTAGAGCAGAATTAAATTATAGGTATAGTAAAAATGTGTTTATGACTATCTTTGTAAAGATTATTCTAGAAATTTCTTATACTGTATAAAGGATTTTCACTATAGTAGTGAAATTGCCATGAAAAAGAAAATAGTCATAAAGATAAAAAATACTTTTTACTAACTTCCTGTCAGCATAAAGCTGTATTTCATTAGTTTGCTTGATTATAATCTATTAGATGATCTCGATTCATGTATTAAATCAACTCATTCTATTTTATATCTCATCACATTTTCACAATGAACATACTATCCACTGTGGAGATTCATTAGGGTTACAGCGATATCATTAAAAAACTCCAATTACAGAAAAACATTTAATAATCTTACTAGAAGTCTTCTAGCGAAACTACATTACAAGAATAAATGGTTTAATTATCTACGATGTATGTTAAATAGCTTTACTTTACGAGGGAGTCAGAAAAACAAACAGGCATTGATTTAAAAATAGCGTTTAGATAATATCACTTCTTCTTTGCTTCAGTGCTGACAATTAATATAAATGGAATTATTCTCATTTCTGGTATATGGGATTTTAGAGATGTAGGCTGTATCCTACTAATTGATTTTGTAAATGATTTCATCAATAGAAAAATTCTATCTCATAAAAGTCTATTCTACAGGAATCTGTAAATGAAATATTATTCTGATCTTTTTCATGAATTTATCCGTAATGCTGATGGCAGCTGATAGGCACCGAGTTGTTAAGGCGGTGCTCGAAAGCCATACTGCTCGACATATTCAGCACTGCCTTTTTATCGACGTGCGGAAAAATGCCATCGCCCGTAACGGTTATTTGTCATAATGAACCATATAAAGCGCTATTGTCAATGTTGAGATTAAAGTGTTTAAGATTAGGAAATCAAAGCGGCAATAAAATATATTTCAACAACTCATTGCTACCGTCTTATTTAAAACGTGCAAAAAGCGGCAAAGAATTGTTATCATAACTGTATCTCCCCGAGCTACAGCCACCGCTGATTTTTACGAATCTCTATTTGGCATCCTCCTATCCATCGATGAAAAGCACATGATCTTCTCTACCAGTGCCAGTAAGTAAACTAAAACAGCAATTATTTGAAGAGCACTGATAATATGGTACTTATGTGATTTAGCGATACACCTAACGTTTATTTCTATTCCGATGACATATATCGTCCTGTCAGATATAGTCTGATTGCCTTTATCTGCTGCTTCATTTATCGACATCATTAAATATAGACGTAATAGAAACCAGTTGCGGTAAATATGGTTATCAAGAGTCGGAAGCGAACTGAGTCAAACTTCTCATATGGTCTGTAAGCCATGGATCTTAACCACATCTTCTAGAATTCCTATGGAAAAGACGAGTGCTCTTAATTTTAGAATGCAATGGTAAAGATATTCCGCAGGGCATACAGAATTAACGACATTAGCTACACAAAATAACTAATATACTGGTTTTACTCTCCAAAAGTATACAGAACTGAAAGTTAAGGTAAGCTCTGCCGTAGATTTGCCTAGCAGAGAGCCGTGATGCCACTAATAAATTCTTATTGATGCCAAGTGCGCTGAATAGAAGTTGTAGAGTGCTAATCATTCTTCTCGCTCTTTCTCCAGCTTCTTCATCGCTGCAGGAATATTTCACTGAAAAGATTATCAACAAAGTATTAAAGCCTTTATTAACTGGATCGCGACTCTTTGCTAGCCATACCTCTTCCGTACCTTAACTTTAACTTTCGAATGGCTACATTTTTGGAGTAAAGTCAGTGCATTACCTATTTTATGTATCTAATAACGTTGATGCTGCATGTACTGGAATATCTTTGATATTGCATTCCAAAAATCAAGGGCACCATCTTCATAAGAAGATTGGAAATACGATTAAGCAACGCACTTTCCAGCCATTAAAAAGTTTAGCCCAATTTGCTTTTAACTTTCAATAACTCTCTTCGAGCAAAATGAGCTCCTTATGTCCATGCAGAGTGTGCCGATAATGAGGAGTAAATAAAGGCGATCAGCCCACCTGATAAAATAGTTATGCTTTTGGCCAAAAAATAAACGTAACGCATATCGCTTAAATCATACAGCTACCATTGCCTATGTTTTCAAGCTATTAGTGTCTGCAGTCTGCAATGCTGCTGACAGAAAGATCATGTGTTTTTCACTGAGAGGAAAGTGGCATCATGGCATTGTGAAAATCACCGGTAGATCGGTAAATTGCCTTGCAAGTATAGATATGGTAGCAACTCTTCGCCATTTTTCACGCTTCAGATAAGGCGCTATAGTAACAAGCTCTTGAAACCATGTTTCCTGTCGATAATGTGTGGTCCCTTTCAACCTTAAGCACTTTAATCTCAATATCGGCAATAGCAGTTTATATGATTCTCTATAATAAATAACTGTTACGGATAACGGTATGATCTGCCGACAAAGTTTCGTTTAGGATGTTATTGCAGTATGCTTTAGCACTAATCTTCAAGAGTGCTGTTATCAGCTATCTGGAACTTACTATTATGGATGCGTTCATGGAAGGGATTAGAATAATATCTCATTTCACAAATTCCTATAAGCTAGATTTTCATAATATATCATCTCTTTTGTTAAAATCATCCACGAAATCAATTAGCAGAATACGCCATCGCTATCTTCAAAAATATACATATCAAATTAACATAATTCACCCTTTTTTAGCGAGCATAAAATTAGTTATTATCATACAATAAGCCTTAATAATCAGATAGTTATTTGAAATGAATTCTACATTTAAAATGTGAGCAATTATATCAGCTAATTAAAAGGATACTTAAGCTTGATCCATAGTATAGGGTCGTTTTATTTATTGAAATATCTGGCTGAAATACATTATGTGAAACCACAACAATTGAATATAGATGTGCTTATAAATCTCTATAAGAGCAAAGCAACAATCTTTGCCAGCATACTACAAGAAATCCATATATTTTAATTTTATTAACTTAATGAAAGTAAAGAATATTTTTTGTTTATTTTTTGTCAATTAAAGTCAAAAAAGATGTAGATTTTGCTTCCACAGCTAACGTTTATCACTGATAATGTATTGAATTCATATTCAACAAATTGGCTCAAGGTTTATGCTACATTTATTTACTGGATTGGATTTTTACACCGGTCTCTTATTAACACTAGTGCTATTATTTGTGCTATTTTATGAAGCAATTAATGGTTTTCATGATACCGCAAATGCAGTAGCAACGGTTATTTATACTCGAGCGATGCGAGCTCAATTTGCAGTTGTTATGGCTGGCGGTTTTAACTTTTTTGGCGTTATTTTAGGTGGCTTAAGTGTTGCTTATGCTATTGTGCATTTGTTGCCAACAGATCTTCTGCTTAATGTAAGTTCTGCTCATGGTCTGGCAATGGTTTTTTCTATGCTGTTAGCGGCTATTATTTGGAATTTGGGTACTTGGTATTTAGGGTTACCAGCTTCTAGCTCACATACATTAATAGGCGCTATTATTGGTGTTGGTTTAACCAATGCATTAGTGACAGACTCCTCTATAGTGGATGCATTAAACATTCCAAAAGTTATTGAAATTTTTCTTTCTCTTATTCTTTCTCCTGCTATTGGTTTTGTTATAGCTGGATTGTTGATTTTCTTTTTACGCCGTTATTGGAGTGGTACGAAAAAACGTCGTCGTATTCATTTAACACCAGCTGAGCGAGAGAAGAAAAATGGTAAAAAGAAACCCCCTTTCTGGACACGTACTGCATTAATTTTATCTGCCGTTGGCGTCAGTTTTTCCCATGGTGCTAATGATGGTCAGAAGGGTATTGGTCTTATTATGCTGGTGTTAATCGGAGTAACACCTGCCGGATTTGTGCTTAATATGAATGCTAATGGTTATAATATAACGCGTACCTATGATGCGATGGTGCATCTAAAACATTATTATGAAGAGCATAAGTCAGCGGTAAAATATATTGTTAATATGTCGTCACGACATAAGTCAGAATTGAAAATTTTAGATGAAAAATTTCATTGTGATAATTCACGTCCTATTACTGTATTAAAACAGACATCACTGATGTTAGCGAATATTCAAAGTTATTCTGCACTAAAACCTGAACAGCGTAATCAAATGCGTCGATTATTAATGTGTTTATCCGATACAGCATTAGATGTAGCTAAACTATCAGAAACATCCTCTTCGGATGCACGTTTTCTGCGTAACTTGAGTAATGATTTACTTAATACAGTGGAATATGCACCACTATGGATTATTATTGCTGTTGCTTTAGCGCTTTCTGTAGGGACTATGATTGGTTGGAAACGTATTTCCATAACAATCGGTGAAAAAATTGGTAAAAAATGTATGACTTATGCACAAGGTGTTTCTGCTCAAATTACTGCTGCAGTTTCCATTGGTGTTGCAAGTTATACTGGTATGCCTGTATCAACAATGCAAGTTTTATCTTCTGCTGTAGCAGGAACAATGGTTGTTGATGGTGGTGGTGTACAAGCTAAAACAATTAAAAGTATATTACTAGTTTGGTTATTTACATTGCCTATTTCTATTATACTTTCTGGTTTGTTTTACTGGATATCATTAAAACTTATATAGATGATATGTTAGAGAAACTATATAAGAAAATAGTGATGCTTAATTTAGGTATCACTATTTTGTTTATTGAATTAAATATGATCTAATCATATTTAAATGTTATTTAAGTTTATTAATTTTATTAAATAAAACATTATAAATTTATAAAATATTAATAAATAATCGACTATTTAACATAAATTACTTGCGAATGCATTTAGCATATAGAATAATTTCTGGGTTGTGATGATTAGTATATTGCTGAGTATTAATATAATGGATAATTATACTTATCTCTAGTTTATTGGGTTTTAGGGATGCTAGTGTGTATCCTTGCTAATTGATTTACTGGATGATTTTAACAACAGAGAGATTACATGTCATGAAAGTCTACCTTATAGGTATCCATGAAACTAGATATTATCTGTGATCGCTTGTGTGAACTTATTTGTAATATTTGAAGGTAGCTGATAGATATCGCTATTGAGGTTGATCTCAATAGCGCCACTGCTGCGATAATCTACTAAACACTAACTTATCGACAAACATCATATACCGTCCTCCATAACTGTTTTTGCCAAAGCGAACTATATAAACTGTTATTGGCGATATTGAGATTAAAGTGACTTAAGGTCAGGAATTGCAGAAGCAATAGAATATGCCTAAAGAACTCATTGCTATCGTCTTATCTGAAATAAGTAAAAACATCGAAGAGTTTAGCATGGCTGTTTGCAGGTATCCACCGATAATTTTATGAAGCCATAAGGGGAATTATTCTTAGTAAAAAAGCGCATCCTCTCCTATCCTGTTCTAGTGTACCAGTCAGAAGACTGAAACAGTAATGGCATTGAAGAACGCAGGCACTATTGCCTGCGTAATTTACGCGATACGCGATACGTTTATCTCTTGGCTAATGGCATAGTCATTCTATTAGACAAGATGATCACCTTTACCTGCTGCTTATTATTGAGGTTGCTGTGAATAAACGTTAAGGAGCTAGCTGCAGTCTAAAATGCTTATCGAGAGTCAGCAGCGAACTTGATCCTAACTTTTTAAGTGACCTATGATTACGTGACTTAATCATATCTTCATGCTTTCTACTAGAGACGACGATTCCCTTGGTTTTACTCCCTAAAGGAAATTCAACACCAAAGGTTAAAAGTGAGACCCAAGAGCCCTTGGCTACCAAAGAGACACGATGTCGCTAATAAATCCCTTAATATTTTGTTGACAAGGTTATTAACGAAGTATCATGCAGCCATGAAGAAGCTGGAGAAAGAACGAGAAGAACAGTTTGCATTCTATGGCGTTGCGTAAATGCAGCAGTGGGAATAATAAGAACGACGAATCCAATTGAATTGGCTTTTTTGCAATAGTGAGTTTATGAATCCGATGTGTGAAGCGGGTATGGTTCGAAAAATAACCATTTCAATACTATTTAACTTGTTCCCATCTGCTAAGAAAAGCTGAAAGCTGCTAAAGTGGTTTACCTGTTTGACTTTAATGGTGAACAGTGCCAAATTTAAAGATAAAAAATAGATTCACGAAGTATCAGAGTGTAACGGTAATCTGACCTGCCATACACCAGATTTGCTAATAACTGTATAAAAAAGGCACTTTTAACGCAAATGAAAGCCTTTTTACAAACTTTTTACGAAGAGGTAGATCTTTTATTAGCTGATTTCGCAGACAATAATTTGCTTTTGATAATAGAAAATTTGTCAAAGTATTAAAAAAAAGTAAATAGGAAAATTTATTAACTTTTTATAAAATGCTGTTTTGAAACAAACATTTTTAGTTTCTATTTCAGAAATTATTCCCTAAAGATGTTAATAAAAAAATTATAATAAATTGAAAAAATGAATTACTTATCAGCCTGTATCTGAATTATAAAAGATTTTTCTAATTTAGTATATAGTAGGTGAGTAATAGGCAAATACAAGCTTATAAGCTGTATCTTTATTATTAACTTCTTCATAAGCAGAGGTTAATAGAGATTTTATCAGGAACAGAAAAAACCTATACGATAGCTTTATTTATTCGCGATTGTTATTAGGTTTTAAGAAAAATACATCTTCTCCCCAATTAAGTGTTAAAGAGATTTTACTGCTCACTTTTATTGAAGTGATAGCCGATGAATTACGATCAAGGTATTTACTGTAATATTTATTAGATGAGAATGGTTTGTATTAGAGTGGTGTATTAGTTTTGATGAAATTTAATATTTCAAATCTTATCATCTTATCTTTTAGATAAATCAGATAAAAGATGGCTGTCAAATAGTTACTTATTGTTTAACATCAAATGGACGAGGTGACGATTTATATCATTCATGGCTTTTGTTAACGTATGTTGATGCAGAATGCTTTTGAAGTTAGGGATGCTGTTTAAACATTAATAATAAGATAAGCATACCTTACAGAAACAGAATTTTTCTGATTTTTGGCGATACAACTTCTAGCCATTAGATTATTCTATATCGAATATTATAGTTGAGAAATTGAGTAATCTAGAAGCACTTTTAGCTGAAAAAAACACTTATTTACAAGGCGATATTTCGATTTTTATTAATAAACCCATCGAACCTCAATCAATAAAGTATCATTAAATCGTAATTAATACGATAAAAATAAAAGTTTTGTGGTTTTTAAATTTAGTAAGCTTTATTAATTTAATTATTGATTCTATTTTTAATAAATGTAGTTATAGTTGCTGTAATTTACTGATTTTATTAGCACTGCTACTAGTTAGGTGTGGTCACCAAGCAGTAAATTATAAAACACTTAAAGAATTAGTACATTTTGCCAATTTTAATTGATAGATAAAACATCGCTGGTAATGTATCCCAGAACATAAGATTTTCTTCTAGCGATAATTTGTTTCAGCAATCATCCGCATTAGAAGATCTTATTATTTTTGAAACTGATTATTAACGTTCACAAAACAATTATTAAGGAGGAAAGTAATATATAGAGATTAGATTTAGTGATTTATTAAATCATTTAGATCAGGCACTAGATACAGAAGATGGAGAGCAATTAGCTAACGAAATCTATAATCATTATTCCGTTATTATGATTGATGAGTTTCAAGATACTGCTTCGCAATAATATCAAAGTTTTTAACTATTTATCAATGATAAAAAATTTGTCTTGTTATTTATTGTGGAGCTAACAAGCTATTCATATTTTTTATAAAGCGAATATTTTTACTTATCTTAAGATAAAGATTAATTAAATCATGTTATACTCTTCATATTAATTGACGTTAATCACCAATAATGGTTGTGTGGCTGTTAATCAATTATTCAGTCTGGAAGAAAACTGTTTTTATTTGAGAAAAT
This sequence comes from Arsenophonus sp., assembly GCA_046530735.1. GTDB lineage: Bacteria > Pseudomonadota > Gammaproteobacteria > Enterobacterales > Enterobacteriaceae > Arsenophonus. Next base: position 231,280 of record JBHEQV010000001.1, on the reverse strand, counting down.
TCTGTTTGGAATACTTAATTTAGCCTCTTTAAATCAGAATTTAGCGTTTATTTATAAAATAATAAAAATTATCAGCTTTAAATTTTTGTTATTTAGATAATAGAAATTGTTTCAATCTTGAGTTATCCAGCAAACGATAGCTTATAGAGTGCTGCTCAGATTTTTAATTGGCTTAAAGAGGTGGAGAATAGAATAACCTGGTTATATCGAAGTGATATCAAATGATCGATAATGACTGCAGATATTATAGTGTTAATCAGAAGTCGTCATGAAGAAATAATAATAAGAAAAGCATTAATTAAATTTAATATTTTGTTAGTTTTTTTAATCAAGAAAGTGTTTTGCTACTGATGAAGTGCGCAATATGTAATAACTATTATAAGCCGTATTTTCATCAGAAAAGCTGAGTATGCTGAGTTGTAGATTATCTACTTATTTAATTTGGTCAAGTGCATAAGATATTAAGTAATTAAATTAAGATAAAAATAAGTGGAAGAATATATATTGAAGAGTTTTCTAGTTATTTATTAATTTGAGTAACAATATGGTAGGTAATATGCATTACTAGCTATCAAGTTTAACCAGCTGATTGTTGAAAACCTACTAATAGATCATATAGATGGTGAAAATTCTTTGATGAATCTGATGCATTTGAATGAATTGTTGGAAGAACCTGAATTATAACTTAAAGGTGAGTACGCTATAGTTTGCTGGTTTAGATCAGCAGATCGATCAATCAGATCCTTTAGTAGGAAATCAGAAATACATTTAGAAAATAATAGTCGCTTGATTCATATTGGTGCGATCTTTAAATCTTAAGCTTTAAAGTATCTGATTGTTTGATTACTTTTTTCTGTTAATTCTTACAGTAAAGTTGCCCACTTTTCATAGTTGTGGCATTTTAAAAATGCCTTGATCTAACTTAACAAAAGAGTAGCAGGATCTATAATGAAGAACATTTATCTGAAGATTTTGCTTATTCTATATGTTGCATTAATGCGTTTAGTTTATCATTATAGTATTGCTTAACCCTCTTTAAAAGGTTGGTCTAGTACGAAAAGTATGTGATACTGATTTATATCAAATTGGATTAAATTGCTTATTATAAAATGGGTAGTCAGATAATATAACTTTATTAGGTAATTTTTCAAGTACATTAGTGAGTAAAATATTACTATCACACCTATTAATAATATTAACTTATTTCTTTTATACATTTAAGTAGAGTAAATTCGTGAAATTATTGACTTGAAATTTTATAGGTAGATCTAAAATACCTGGGAGGGTTACCTAGTTATTCAGGATTATCATATTATGATATGAATTCATTATTTGATAAGTGTTTAGTACTAGTGATATAATATTGAGATTATTATATAATCTTTGGTACCTAAAATAGATGCTAATGTGCAAGTTAACAACTTAATTGCTTTAAGGTGAAAGACTAAAGTAGGAGGTGTTCATATTTTTTCTTAAAGGTGCTACTACAATATAAACTTTTTTTATATTTCTCATTAGAAATACTCGTATTTAATCAACATCCATAAGAGTCTTGGATAGCTGAAAATTAAAATAATTTTGGTTTTCTGATGGTAGAAAACAGTGCTTAAAATGTGGCTAATAAATATTTTGACATCAATTTACTTAAAGATAGTTTAATTTATCAAATACTAGATCTGAATATCAATTAAATAAAATTTTTTTAATAGAAAAATTCTTGCAATCTGCATTAGGCAATGCAGATAATGAATATATGATGCTTTATCTTAAACATTCCAAATCACTTAGTTTTGAACCAGTAATGGTATTTTAAAATATTATATTGATTTAGTTTTTTTTGGAAAAATAAATTTATTTGCTTAATTATAAATTAAATTAGTTAGAGGAAAAAGGTCTGGTATATAGAAAAGAAGGTAATGCAGAATGCTATGATTGATCATGCATATGATTTACAGTATTTATATTAGCTATCAATAATTTTTTACAAAATTATTTGCTTAATGATGATTACAAAAATATTTTAGTGGTATTAAATATATTTTTTACATTGGGGGTTGGATACTAACAATCTTAGTTATGGTAATATTTACTATACTATTCAAACTTAATAGGTTTAGTAATAACATAGATGAATTATTTAATGCAACTAATCAAGATGAGGAATAATGATAACTTTACTAAAACGAGCTGTTAAGCTTAATTTGTTTAGTTATTTAGATATACAGCTTGCTATTCGGTTAGCCGATTATAAAAACCCATTATTATTATTAATATTTGCAATATTGAGTGCTGAAACTCAAGCAGGGCATGTTTGCTTATTTATTGATAAACTGCAACTAGGTTATTTATTTGAAGGTAGACAGCCTGAAATAGTTTTTATGCTTTGGGAAAAAGCGGGAACACCGGATAATAGCAGGATTTATATTGAGCTTAAACAATGTAATGCAGTTTGTGATGCATCGCAAATAGCAGCAAAACCATTAGTATTATCAGATAACAAACTTTATTTTCAGCGAATGTGGGCTGATGAAGGGTTAATAGCTGACTTTTTTTCTCGTCATTTATTAGAAACTGTTGATGAAAAGCGTTTAGCGACTATTTTAACACGTTTTTTTACATCCTCGAAAAAACAAGATTGGCAAAAAATAGCTGTTGCAGTTTCAGTAACCAGTCGGATTGCTGTTATTTCTGGTGGACCGGGTACAGGTAAAACCACGACGGTAACATATTTATTAGCTACTTTAGTTCAATTAAGTGATAAAAAGATAATCATTCAGCTAGCTGCACCGACAGGAAAAGCGGCGGCTAGATTAACAGAATCGTTAAGTAATGCATTATTGAAACTAAATTTATCTGCCGATGAGTATGCGATTATGCCAGGACAAGCGCAGACTGTGCATCGGTTATTAGGTGCTAAAATCAATAGCCAGTTATTACGTTATCACAAAGATAATCTACTCTTGTTAGATGTTTTAATAATTGATGAAGCATCTATGATTGATCTGCCCATGATGGCAAGATTAATTGAAGCTCTACCTGAGCATGCGCGTCTTATTTTGCTAGGTGATAAAGATCAATTAGGCTCTGTTGAGCCGGGTGCTGTCCTTGGGGATCTTTGTCGTTTTTCAGAATTAGGATACAGTAGAGAAAGAGCGGCGCAACTGACTAAAATCACAGGTTGTGACTTATCTGATTTTATCTCGAATGATGGGCCAAAAATAAAAGATAGTATTTGCTTATTACGAAAGAGTTATCGTTTTGATGCCAAATCAGAAATTGGCCTACTTGCTACTGCAAGTAATCAGGGTAACATTAGAAATGTTGAGAAATTATTAACACAACAAAACGCCGATATTACTTTTAATTTAATTAATTCGCCTGAAAAATATACTCAATTGCTTTTTGATACTGCTGAATACTACCGTTGCTATTTGGATATGATAAAAATTTGTCGAGATCCTGAAGAGATCTTGAATAGTTTCAATCAATACCGCTTATTAGCTGCTTTAAGGGAAGGACCATACGGAGTTATAGGGTTAAATAATAAAATAGAACAGCTTTTATATAGTCAAGGAAGTATTCGACGGCCAGCCTATAGTTGGAGTAAAAACTATGAAGGTCGCCCAATTATGATTACTAAAAATAATCGTCCAATTGGTTTATTTAATGGTGATATTGGTATTATGTTACAGGATGGTCAACAAGGTTTAAAAGCTTATTTTCAGTTACCTAATGGAGTAATAAAAAAAATACAACCCAGTCGTTTACCTCAGCATGAAACTGCTTTTGTTATGACGGTACATAAATCTCAAGGGTCAGAATTTAAACATGTCGCATTGATTTTAGCACCGATTTTTACCCCTGTTATTAGTAGAGAGCTTATTTATACTGCAATTACTAGAGCAAAAAGTCAACTGACGATTTATGCTGATCGTCATGCTTTTGCTAAAGCATTAATGACGACTACAGAACGTCGCAGTGGTTTAATTGAGCGATTACTTTAATGAAAGTAGAATCTATTTTACTGGTTATTTTTATTTAATATTATTAATAGCGAATAATAAAAGGAGTTATGTTTAATTCTGATATATGAGTTTTGGAGATGCTAGCATATCTTGCTAATTGATTTTGTGAATAATGTTAACAACAGAGAGGTTATATACCATAAAAGTCTACTGTACTATAGTTATCCGCAAAAATCAGATATTACTCTTATCTCTTGCATGAACTCATTCGTAAGGGATAGTTGTCACAACGAACTATAATAGACTAGTATTGGTGATGTTGAAATTAAAGTGCTTAAGGTAGGATTACAACAGCAATGGAATACGCTTTTAAAACTTCTTGCGTCGACTTATCTGAAGTGTGCAAAAAAAACGTTAAAGAGTTTCTACCAGTGATTTTTACAAAGCTCGATGATCGCTTCTTTGTGAAAATCACATGGGTGTTTCCTGCCGAGGAAAGATCCCACATCAATAGAGTGAAACAGAAATGGCTTGGGAAGGGCATAGGGAATGCTGTTTTGTTTAATTATAAGTGATATCGCTACGTTTATTTGTTAGCCAATGCTACACTGTGTTGTTAGGCAGGTGATCGCCTTTGTCTGCTACTTTATTTATCAATATCACTGCATGGACGTAAGTGGGAGACTAATTGCAGTCGAAAATGATTATTAAAAGTTGAAACGCACTTGGACCTAACTTTTAAGCCCTGTAAAGGCGGTGGACTTAACCGTATCTTCAAGCTTGCTATGGAGATATAGTGCTCTTGGTTTTTGGAATGCAATACCCAAAGTTAAGAGTGATTGCAGGAGTTATTGCTAGCAGAGAGGATGCGATGTTGTTAATAAAGCTCTTGATATTTTATTAGAAAGGTTTTCAGCGTCATTTAGTGATCATTAAGTTGGATAAAGAGCAAGAAGAACAACTGGCATTCTATGATTTTCCGTTATCGCACTGTGGCATCAATAAAACGACGAATTCGATTGAATCGGCTTTTGTGATAATGAATCTATGAAGCGACTGTAGTTCAAGAAAAACAATCTTTTCAATAGTATTTAAGCTAGTCCTGTCTGCTCAGGATAGCTATACCCAACTAAAGGAATTAACTTACTAACAATGGCGATAAACAACATTTAATTTAAGGGTGAAGACAGATTTATAAAATCTCAGAGTGAGTGGAAAGAGCCCTGACCATCCATACTCTATTTACTAATAGCTTATCTTGTTGCAGCATTATAATTTCAAACTCATCCTTAATAGCGCGGTACCTATTAGCTGTCCTATAAATATTAACGGATGAGTTCATGAAAAGGATCAGAATAATATTTCATTTACAGATTCATGTAAAATAGACTTTTCATAAGATATCATCTTATCTCTCTGTTGTTGAGATCATTGATAAAATCAATCAGCAAGATAACATCATCTCCGAAAACCCATATACAAAAATTAACATAAGTTAATAACTATTATTAAAGATAAAAATTTTTAATATTTTATTTACTAGTTAAAGTTAAACTAATAATTAACTAAAAATATGATAGTAATTATCATTTATTTTCAATAGAAAATAAATGATAGATATTCTTGTCAATGATAAATATTTAGTTTGTCAGCATTATTATTTAATATGCTTAAATAAGACGATAATTAGTGAAAATAATTTTATGAAAAAAAAAGCAATTTACCCTGGTACTTTTGATCCCATAACTTATGGTCACTTAGATATTATAGAACGTGCTGCCTTAATATTTGAACAGATAATATTGGCCATTGCTGATAGCTCGAATAAAAATCTTATGTTTACTATAGAAGAACGTATTTTTTTTGCTAAAGAACAAACAAAACATCTAACTAATGTTGAAGTAACTAGCTTTTGTGAGCTTACGGCAAATTTTGCGAAAAAACATCAGGCAAATATTTTGATTAGATGTATACGATCTGTGTCAGATTTTGAATATGAATGTCAGTTGGCTAATATGAATAGCCAACTAATGGTTGATTTGGAAACCATTTTTTTATTACCTTCTCTAAAATTATCGTTTGTTTCCTCTTCTTTAATTAAAGAAGTTGCTCGCCATGGCGGTGATGTTTCATCTTTTTTACCAGAACTAATAGCGAAAACAATGTTACAGAAAATTAAATAATAAAAATGAGTTATATTTAAGTTTATTTTTTTCAGTTGTGACAGAAAAATAAATACTTGGGTTGCCCTAGTTTATAGTTATTAGTAAATCTGATGTATAGTGTTCAGGCTATCTTATATTCTGATGCTTTGTGAATCTGTTCTCGATTCTTAAAATTTGACGTTGTTACCATCATCTTCAACAACTTAAATCCCAATTTAGCCAGTTCTCAATTTTTTGAGCAAACGAGAATAGCTTTTATACCATTGAAAGGATTGTTTTTCTCGAGCTACAGTGTTTTTAGCGTCAGCTTCAAAGCCTAATTCTTGTAAAATCTGATTCAATCGGATTCGTCGTTCTTATTGACGCCACAGTGGGCGACAGGGTATCATAAGATTAGAGCCATTATTCTTAATCTTTCTTCAGCTTCTTCATCGCTGCAGAATATTCGCTGAAACCCATTTCCAATAAAATATTAAAGATTTTATTAGTGGCATCGCAGCTTTTTTTTTGTTAGCTAAATCTCTATCAGCTCACTCTTAACTTTTATTTGCATACCTTTAGGAAAGGTAACCAGTGCATTAGCTATTTTATATACCAACAACATTGGTACTGTGCACTCAAGAATATTTTGCCATTCCATTCCAAAATCAAGAGTACCGCCTCCCATAGCAAGCTTAGAGATGCAGTTAAACAGCGCGTTCGTGTAAATCCAGAAGTTCGGCCCAGGTTCCCCTTTTAATTTTTAATAACCATTTTCGACCGTAATGAGTTCCCCCTTTTAGGTATAAGGTGTAGTAATGCTAATAATAATCAGCATGAAAAGGCGATCAGCTGGCCGCCTAACAGGCCGAACATATGCCTTACGCCAAGAAATAAACGTAATACGTATCGTTTAAATCACGCAACTGCCACTTTCCTGCGCTCTTCAAGACATTTGTATTTCAGTCTTCTGGATATGGGTACCTTGCAGAAAAACCACGTGCTTTTCACCGAGAATCGTCCACAAAGCTTCATAAAAATCATCGATGAATCTGCCTTGCAGATATAAGTCCATGCGCTAGCATTCTTCTCTGCTTTTGTAAGCTTTAGATAAGGCAATAATAATTAGCTCTTAAAGCATATTTCGTTTCCGTTGAAACAATTCCCCATTTAACCCATTAGTCACTTTAATCTTAATATCGCAATGATAGTCTGTGTGATTTATTGTAGAAAAAACTATTATGAATGATGACATGACGCCTGTCGACAAGGCGCGTTTTAGCATTTTGTCAAGTTATGGCTTAGGAGCTTGTACATTAAGGCACAGAAAATCCTTTTATCAGATCGGCAAAACCTCGGTTTCTATTTTTTTTGAAAGCTGTGTCATCTTTTTAATGCCTTATATGTTTTCGATAATAGTATACCTTGTTTACTATTCAATTATAAATCATAATAACTTACCATCTTAGCATGCCTTTCCGAAATATGGCTATAATATAGCGTCCGATCATTTATTCCTGCGTTAAGGGCTTCTGCTAGTACTGCTTTAGTCCGAGGTGCTCTATAGTAATGATGTACAACCCCCAATCAGTAATTCTGCAGTTTTTACGCGAATACTGAGGGTAATTTGAAAGTAGTATATGAAGTATTTATACTATGTCACACCCATTTTGTCTTTTTATGAAGTGTATATTTTCCAGTAATATCCGAAATTATGCCTTCAGGTGTAACCTTGCTGTTGCTTCCTGACGCAGATATTCCCAAGACCAAGAAATACTAGGATTTATCAAGTTATTATTGTACGGCTATTAGCAGGATAATAATAACGCCTCACCAAATTTTTTGCCCTCTATTTTTTTTGAATAGTAGCTTATGTTATATAACATGCTTAATATTCATACTTCTACAGAATAACGGAGAGATGAGCATGCGAATATTGATTGAATTGTCAACTATAAGTATAAAAGATATAGAAGATACCAATTTCAATACTCTCTTTGCGTGCTTACTTGTAGCATAATGCAGCAGTGGCGAGAAACAGAAGATTGAGTGCAGTCAATTATTATTAAAAAGGCTAAAGAAAATGGGATAAGAGTTAAATAATATATTGCTAGTTGCAGTCTAGCAAAATATAAACCTGCGCTGCTAACTACTGCTTGTTAGTTTTGATGCAGCATGAGCTATAGGATTTTGATTTAGAGCAATAACAGAAAAAACGGCGGCGGAAATTTACCTATGTTGGCAAAAGTTGTTGCTTTGCTCGTAAAGCAATTTGTAGCACATTTATATTTCAATTTTTGTTGTTCAAAAAATCTTCTTAAGGTCAGCTAATTCAGTAAATAAAACGACTATTCACTGTGGAATCTACTCACCCATCTTTAATAATCGCCTGATATAACTGTTCATATTTTGAATGTGTAATTCCTTATCAATAACTATCTAGTTATCCAACCTTATTAAGTGATGGTGATTAATTTCGTACTCGCTAAAAAAGGTTTCATAATATTTAACTCTATCTAATTAAAGGATGAAGATTTTATCGATAATTGGCTTAAGATACAGCTAATATACTACGCATTAAGCTATTCAATAGTTTCATCACTCACAATGATCCTCTTAATTTCGGGTGATTAAGTCCGGAATTTATTTTTTCCTTTTATTTCTTCCTTTCCTGCGTTTTCTACCTTTTCTATGTGGAATATAACGATTCCTTTTAAAGAATTCAGGGAAAAACATTTTTCACGTCAATAATACCATTTAGTTCGTTTATATTGGTTGTCGCCGCTGAAACAAAAAACAATGACGCTAATCCTAAGCGCTGTTTCAAATTAATTCCTATTTGCTTTTGCTGGCTCCTGTATAGTCAAGTTATTCAACGTACATTGAAGATAACTAAATCATTTATTCTTCTGATCTAGTTTTACCATAGGATTTTCAGTAATATTGATAAATGTTTTCTTGTAATCAAGGATTTTAAAGTGATATCGTAACTATAATGAATCTCCTGAACGGTTAATATATTAACTATGACAATATAGGAAAAATAAAGTAGAATAACTTGCTTCAATGTATTATCGAAAATAATTCGACATAATGTTACTGAATATAATTAATTAAGATGCAATTTATGTTACTATGGAGTCAGGAAATAGTCTTTTTGATCTTTATGACTGTTTGCTTTTTCATGCTAACCGCTGTAGCGAAAATTCTTTTTATAATATAAGGAATTTCTATAAACAACCTTTACCAATATAACTGGGAAGATTTAGGAGAAGCCACAACAGTATCCCTGGAATACCTTGGTCAAGTGCTGCAGGCAAGTTTCGCTTAACAGATAAGCATGCTCCGAGTTGAAATTTTTACGGTGTTTTTCAAGAAATTTGCTTTAGGCGTCATCAATAGTGAAAAATAATTTATTTGAGCGCGTGAATATAACATCTGGGCCTCTTACCAGAGAAAATAGAAATCGTCATCCTGTCCCACATCCACTATGTCTACTATCGGCTCAGTTATATTTGTGTTTGTCTCAGAGGGCGAATGAAACAGGAATTATCACTATTCTCTATAGATGATGAATTCATCAGCAAGTAGACTTTGGTATACCTTCAATCAGTTGTTTCAGTATTACATCGATGACTTGGATTATTGATAAAAACCCAGAATAATCGTTATTATAAAGGCAGATGATACTGCATGTTAAGAAAAAATTAAGGAGCGTTGATTCATGGCCACTGTATTCTTGTATGCCCTCTTTTTTGGTGTCATAAAAAATTAAGCTGGTCTGTCATAATCAATTTCGATAAGGAAATCATAAATGCTTCAAATAAATAAACGAAGTAACAGGTAAAGTTGTCGCGTATTGTCTTTTGATTTATCCAATTTATCCTTTCTAGGATATTTATTTTGATCCATCTGCTAAATTCCTAAAAAATTAACATATCACAGAGTATAAAACACTACTCAAATCATGAACATCTCAGAAGTATCGTAGTTGAGCTTCTCATATCATAATGAGCTACGTTTATCTGATGAGTAAAACTTGCTAATCAAGGAACAACCATGATAATAGTCACCAAACGAAATGGGATTTATTAAAAAGTTTATCATTAAATGATTTTTATAGATGAAGGAAATTATTAAAAATAGCAATAAATATGATTTCTTTATGGCGACATCAATCAAAACGTGCTAAAAATTTATTGCTAATATCATATATTAATCACTATCCATTATTGGATAATAAAAGTACTTGCCAATCGACTAAATAATAATATTAAAATATCACCTAAAGCAGGATAGACTACTATCTAAAATTTTACCATCTAAATCTATACATCATTTGCATTAATAATGTTAATTTAACTCGACGGTTAAATAGTTATCAATAGTTGTTATTAGAAGTATTTATTCACTATTCTATGCAGATCTAAATCTGCTATATCATTCGCAACTTATGCCACATTATCAGCATAGTGGAGGAACATCGGTGTCATGCAAGAACAATATCGACCAGAAGAGATAGAAAAATACGTACAATGTCATTGGGAAGAAAAACAAACATTTAAAGTAATAGAAGATAATAAAAAAGAAAAATACTATTGTCTGTCAATGTTACCTTACCCATCTGGTAAGCTACATATGGGGCATGTTCGAAACTATACTATTGGTGATGTTATCTCACGTTATCAACGCATGCTAGGAAAAAATGTACTGCAACCTATCGGCTGGGATGCTTTTGGTTTACCAGCTGAAGGTGTAGCAGTAAAAAATAATACTGCTCCAGCTACTTGGACTTATACCAATATTAATTGTATGAGAAATCAATTAAAAATGCTCGGATTTGGTTATGACTGGAGTCGAGAAGTCACAACTTGTACACCGGAGTATTATCGTTGGGAGCAATGGTTTTTTATTAAGCTTTATGAAAAAGGTTTGGTTTATAAAAAAATCTCTGCTGTTAACTGGTGCCCAAATGATTTAACAGTCTTAGCTAACGAGCAAGTTATTGATGGTTGTTGCTGGCGTTGTGATACTCCAATTGAGCGTAAAGAAATTCCTCAATGGTTTATAAAAATTACCGATTATGCTGAAGAGCTACTTAATAATTTAGATAAACTTGATGGCTGGCCAGAGGAAATTAAAACCATGCAGCGTAACTGGATCGGCCGCTCAGAAGGGGTTGAAATTACCTTTAAACTAGCAGATAAAGATGATAAAATAACCATTTATACTACTCGACCTGATACTTTTATGGGAGTGACTTATCTAGCTATTGCAGCAACTCATCCGTTAGCAAAAAGCGCGTCAGAAAAAAATGATAAACTTAGGGATTTTATTAATAAAAGTTGTAATATCAAAGTTGCTGAAGCAGAAATTGCAACCATGGAGAAAAAAGGTATCGATACCAATTTATTTGCAATTCACCCGCTAACTAATAAAAAAATCCCGATCTGGGTAGCTAATTTTGTATTAATGGAATATGGTACAGAGGCAGTAATGGCGGTTCCAGGGCATGATCAGCGTGACTGGGAATTCGCAAGAAAATATCATTTACCGATCAAAGTTATCATTACTGATAATGAAGCCAAAATCCCCGATTTAAAAACCGGTTCGTTGACTGATAAAAATATGTTAATTAATTCAGGCGAATTTAGTGGTATGGACAACGAAACAGGAGCTAATGCAATTACTGATAAACTAGTTTCACAAGGTTCAGCTAAACGTAAAGTTAATTATCGTTTACGTGATTGGGGTGTTTCTCGGCAACGTTATTGGGGAGTACCTATTCCAATGTTAACAATGGGAGACGGCTCTATCAGACCAGTACCAGAAGAACAACTACCCGTCATCTTACCTGAAAATGTGGTAATGAGTGGGATAACTAGTCCTATTAAAGCCAATCCACAATGGGCTAAGACCAATATTAATGGTCATGCAGCATTACGTGAAACGGATACCTTTGATACTTTTATGGAGTCATCCTGGTATTATGCTCGTTATACCTGTCCTAATTATGAGCAAGGAATGCTAGATCCGAATGCATGCAATTATTGGTTGCCGGTTGATCAATATATTGGTGGTATTGAACATGCCATTATGCATTTATTATATTTCCGTTTTTTCCATAAATTGATGCGTGATGCAGGTTTAGTAAATTCTGATGAGCCAGCTAAACGATTGTTATGTCAAGGAATGGTATTAGCTGATTCTTTTTATTACTTAGATGAAAATGGACAACGAGTTTGGGTGTCATCTGTTCATGTCACGATTGAACGAGATAAAAAAGGTAAAATTGTTAAAGCAACTGATCAGGATGGACATGAACTTTTCTATTTTGGGAAGAGTAAAATGTCTAAATCGAAAAATAACGGCATCGATCCACAATTAATGGTAAAAAAATATGGGGCAGATACAGTTCGTTTATTTATGATGTTTGCTGCTCCACCAGAGCTTACTTTGGAATGGCAAGAATCAAGTGTAGAAGGTGCAAATCGTTTTATTCGTCGTCTTTGGCGCACCGTTTTTGAACATACGCAAAAAGGTAAAACATCTCTATTAGATAATAGAAACCTTACGCCAGATCAGAAAAATCTACGGCGTGATCTGCATAAAATTATTCCTAAAGTAACTGATGATATCGGCCGCCATTATGCATTTAATACTGCAATTTCTACTATTATGGAATTTATGAATAAACTGACGCGAGCCTCTCATTATAGTGAACAAGATCGGGCGTTAATACAAGAATCTTTAGAGGTTATTGTGCGTATGCTGTCGCCTATTATCCCTCATGCTTGCTTTGTCATGTGGAAAGCACTTGGTCACCAGGAAGATATTGATAATGCGCCTTGGCCAGTTGCTGACGAACAAGTAAAAATAGACAATACTAAATTAGTTATTATTCAAGTTAATGGTAAAGTTCGTGGGCGTATTACTATCGATATAAATGCATCAGAAGATGCTGTTTTAACTATAGCAATGCAAGAATATGGTGTGGCAAAATATCTTAAAGGTATGAGCATTCATAAGGTAATTTATATTTCAGGCAAGCTGTTAAATCTTATTGTCGGTTAACATAATGAGGAGATGATGTGCGTTATTTAATTACATTATTTCTATACTTAGCCGTGTTAGTCACGGCTAGTTGCAGATTTTGCTTACAAAGCATGCCGCAGATAACTGATGAATTAAAAACATTAAAATTAAGTAGCGCTGATCCATACGGCCCACTGGAACGTGCAATTAGACAGCAATTGCGCTTAAATAATATTAACTTAATTGATGAAAATCTTCAGAATGTGCCTATATTAAAAATAGGGGATTCATATGAAAACACTAAAACCATCTCAATCTATCAAGACGGGAAAAGTATAGAAAAACAATTAAATTTCTGGGTCAACGCGCAAATTATCCTCTCTAACGGTACAGTTTATCCTATCAAAATTCATGTCAAGCGCGCTTTCTTTGAAAATTCATTAGAAATATTAGCTAAAGATGCCGAAAACGAACTTATTAAGCAAGAAATGCGTGAACAAGTGGCTCGTCAGTTAATTCGGAAATTACTAATCATGCACATCACTATTCATAATGAGCCTAAAGGATCAGTGATTGCCGATAAAGCGCTTTAAGACTCAGAATGATCCGTATTTATCCAGAGCAGTTAAATTCGCAGCTTGTTAATAAGTTGCGAACCTGTTACCTGATTTTTGGCAATGATCACTTTTTATTACAAGAAAGTATAGATAAAATTTGTCAAGTTGCTAAACAGCAAGGTTTTTCTGAATGTTATACTTATTCGATAGATTCAGTCTTAGACTGGGACGCTATTTATCATCTTAGTCAATCACTTAGCCTATTTGCTAGCCAGAAAATTCTTATTTTAATTTTTTCTAAAAGTGGCTCTACAACTGTCATAGGAGAAAAATTACTTAAGTTGGCTGAATTATTACATCCTGATTTATTACTCATATTATGCGGAAGCAAATTAACTAAAGCACAAGAGAATAGTGTCTGGTGCAAAAAAATAGGCCAAGATGGTGTCTATATAAATTGTCTGACACCGGAACAATCCAGACTGCCTCAATGGGTAACTCAACGAGCAAAAGAAATGTCTATTACCTTAGATAGGGAAGCTAATCAGCTTCTTTGTTTCTGTTATGAAGGTAATTTAGTAGCTCTTAACCAAGCTCTTGAAAGTTTATTACTATTATATCCTGATGGAAATCTTACATTACCTTGTGTTAAAGAGGCAGTAAATAATACCGTTAATTTTACACCTTATCATTGGGTTAATGCACTACTTGCAGGTAAAATTAAACGTGTCTGGCATATTCTGCAGCAATTGCAACGAGAAGATTATGAAGTAGTAATTTTATTACGTATAATTCAACGTGAACTCATATTGCTTTTGACATTAGCACAACAAAATAACAATGAAGATTTAAAAAAATTATTTGATCAGTATAAAATTTGGAAAGCTCGCCGCCAGCTCATTAGCGCTGCACTACAACGCTTATCACTTCGAGAACTACATTTGGCAATACAGTTGATTACCAATGCTGAATTACATTTAAAACAAGATTATAGCCATTCAATTTGGCAAAAGTTAGAAATTTTATCTATGCTATTGTGCGGTAAATCACTGCCAGAGAGTTTTATTAATGAGTAAACAAACTAAGCAAACAGCTATTTTCCCATCTATTCAAGCACTATTTGGTGGTACTTTTGATCCTATTCACTATGGTCACTTACTTCCCGTTGAAGTGCTAGCTAAGCTAGTCGGCTTACAACAGGTTGTTTTACTTCCCAATCATGTAGCACCTCACCGCCAACAACCTGAAGCAACTGCTCAACAAAGACTGGAAATGATAAAATTAGCTATTAAAAATAATCCATTATTTAGTATTGATACACGTGAACTTAAACGTACAACTCCATCCTATACCGTTGAAACACTGCTCTCTTTTCGAAAACAAATCAGTTGGCAAAAGCCATTAGCCTTTATTATCGGACAAGATTCGCTACTATCGATAGATACCTGGTTTAACTGGGAGAAAATTTTAGATCTTTGTCATTTATTAGTTTGCGCACGTCCAGGTTATGCCGCCTATTTTTTAACTTCTTCAATGCAAGAATGGCTAATACAACATCAAGTACACAAGCCGGAAATATTCAGTTATAAACCAAGTGGGACTATATATCTCGCTAAGACTCCTTTATTAAATATTTCTGCAACTGAAATTCGTAAACGAAAACATGATAGAAAAAGTTGCAAAAATATATTGCCACCTGAAGTTTTGCGCTATGTTAATAAACATCATCTTTATCAGAATTGTTCATAGCTAATTAACAAATATAAAAAATTGATAAAACATACATAAACTATTATTAGTATATAAGGGTGATTGGTACCTATTTTGGCGATTTTTGCATGATTATTTATGAATAAAGCATAATTTTCTATAAATTATTCTAAAATTAATTATAAATATTCAATTAGTTTTACTAAAATTAGTTCTAAAGATAAATTATCTTATACTTATTTCTTTTAACAGAAGTTTTTAACTGATTGAAATATAACTTGATACTTTTATGAATTATGCTCATTTCTGATATATGGGATTCGTTGATGGTAGGCGAATTATTCTGCTGATTGATTTTATGGATAATTTTAACAACAGAGAGATAATATGCCATAAAGAAGTTTACTCTACAGGTGGACGCGAAACCTGATATTACCTTTAATTCCATTCCATGAATTCATCTACAATAATAATAGGCAGTTGATATGTGTCGTTATTAAGACGAAGCTCAAAGCTATTCTAATAACATACTCAATCGCCGTCTTATGTCGATAGGCTTTAACCCGTCATTTATAACGGTTATTTCCACAACTAACCATAGATATGGTTATTGGTGATGTTGAGATTAAAGTGCCTAAGTATCAGGTGGACTTTAGTGGTAACAGAATATACTCAACAGTTCATTGTTACTGCCTTGTTTAAAGCGTGAAAATCAGCAAATAAATTTTAGAATGCTTGTATCTGCGAGGCATGAGCTATATCCACCGCTGATTTCATGAAGTCCTAATGGGTGCTTTTCTCGATGAAAGCACATCATCTCTTTGCTAGCTTCCATAAGAAGACTAAAACAGAAATGGCTTGAAGAACACAGACAATGCCTAGCTGTATGATTTAGGCGATACACTTATATTTATTTCTGTGTCGATAAGATAACCGCCTGTCAGGTAGGCGGTCGTCATCGTCTGTTTCTCATTATTGATGTCACTGAGTATAGATCTAAAAAGCAATTATCATAGAAAATAGTTATTAAGAGTTAGAAGTGAACTGGACTTAACTTATAATGTTCTGAAAGCCTTGGGGACTTTTAATCGCATTTCCAAGCTTGCTACGAGAAGCGATGATTTTGGTTTTTGAAATGGAATGGAAAAATATTCCTGGTCGCGCAGCATCAATCCTGTTGAGTAGGCAAAATAACTAATGTTGTTATCTTCACTCTTCAAAGGCATTCAACACTGAAAGTCAATGGTGAAGTTCAGAGGCATATCTAGCAGAAAGTTGCGATATCGCTAATAAAGTCTTTAATTTTTTGTTGAAAAGGTCTTCAGCATATCCTCAAATGATAAAGAACTGGAAAAGATTTATAAGAACGGCTTGCATTTTATGCCTTCCTGTCAGTGCACTAGGCATCAATAAAACGACGAATCTGATTGAATCAGATTTTGTGATAGTAAAGCTATGAAGCTGGATATGCGAAAGGACTGTAATTCACGAAAAATCTTTTAAATGATATTTAAGTTGTTCCCGCCTGCTCAGAAAGCTGGAACTGACTGAGGGAATTTAACCTGATAACTCTGGTGATAAGGTAAAAATGTCAAAGTTAAGAGTGAATAGCAGATTCACGAAACATTAGAGTGAAAGGTAGCTTGATTATCATATACTAGATTTGCTGATAACTCTTTTTTTATTTAATTTAAAATTAAAGGTGAACCTTTCCATGAAAATAAATTCAAAAATAATTTATTATTAATCAGCTTGTCTTGTCGATATAAAAGCGCAAGATATTGTTACTATTGGTTTACGTAGAAAACCTAGAATTAGTGATTGTATGATAATTTCTACCGAAACCTTTAATTGCTACCTGACATCAGTTTCTGATAAATTAATTGAAGCATGTTATAAAATAGGAATAATTCCCTTTATGGTTAAAAGTAAAGGTGTTTCTGATTAGATCGTTTTGATTTAGGCGATGTGTTTCTTCATATCATGCAAGAAGATAGTTACTGGATGTATGAATTTGAAAAACTATGGAGTTTAATTTAGAATTACAACCGATTGCCGTTGGCAGTAAAGTAGTTGATTTAATACAAACTAGTTTTTAAGATTATCTCCATTGTTTTTTAAAAGATATTGCTTTAAAACTCATTGAGATCCTGATGGGAAAACGCGTGAAAAGTACTGATCTTAATTGTATCATCAAGAAAAAAAAAAGAGGGAAGGATACTAGCTGCAGGTTATTAAAGGTAACCGCATAATTACTCTGAATATATCGGTACAAGCTGAACAACTCGATAACTTGATAAATAATTAAATCAATAAAAACAGAACAGAAGTAATATTAGCTTTCTAATTGTTGATCCAAAAGATTTATCCCCTGCCTATAAAATAGCAGCAGAACAAAGTTGGTTAATGTTAACATTAACAATGCTTCATCTTCTAGCTCGAAGATTTGTTGTAGAAAGCCTTTACTGGGCATGGAGCATTACAACAAATCATACTTACCATTGGAAGATATTTATGCAGGTTATTAGTGTGAATTTAAAGAAAGAAATAAAAAAAAAGAAACGTACCCATTTTCGCGATTACGCAGCAGAATATACTATATTTATTCGTCGGACTTTGATAGCTTTCATTATCATTGTGATCTTAGTAAGTATATTAATTGCTAATCTTTATCATTTACAAATAGTTCGCCATGAAGACTACCAAACTCGCTCCAATGATAACCGAATAAAATTGGTTCCTATCCCACCAAATAGAGGTATTATTTATGACAGGAATGGTATTCCTCTCGCGTTAAACCGAGAATTTTATCAATTAGAAATTATTCCTGAAAAAATATCTAATTTAACAGAACTATTGACACAATTGCGTGATGTGGTTGATCTTACTGATGATGACATTTTAAACTTTAAAAAAGAGCGTAAACGTTCACGATGCTTTACCTCTATACCGTTAAAAACCTCTCTTGATGAAGTACAAATTGCACGTTTTGCCGTTAATCAATACCGGTTTCCCGGAATTGAAGTTAAAAGTTACCAACGCCGTTAT
Source organism: Arsenophonus sp. (assembly GCA_046530735.1). Lineage (GTDB taxonomy): Bacteria > Pseudomonadota > Gammaproteobacteria > Enterobacterales > Enterobacteriaceae > Arsenophonus. The sequence goes on along the minus strand of JBHEQV010000001.1, from coordinate 212,821 downwards.
TATCCGTATGGTTCAACGTTAACACATGTTATCGGTTATGTAGCCAAAATTAATAATAAAGATATAGAACGTCTAGAAAATGATGGTTTAATAAAAAATTATATTGCTACCCATGATATCGGTAAATTAGGTATAGAACGGTATTACGAAAATATTTTACATGGCAAAACAGGGTATGAAGAGGTTGAAATTAATAGTCAAGGGAAAGTTATACGTCAACTTCATGAAGAACCATTGCAAGCAGGTAATGATATTTACCTTACTATTGATCTCAATTTACAAATTAAGATTGAAAAGTTATTAACAAACAGCCGATCTGCTGTAGTTGTAACTGATCCACGTAATGGAGAAGTACTGGCATTGGTATCTACTCCAAGCTATGATCCTAATCTCTTTATTAATGGTATATCTAATAAAGATTACCAAGCTTTATTAGATAATCCTAATCGCCCACTAATTAATAGAACTATACAGGGATTATATCCGCCCGCCTCAACCGTTAAACCATTTATTGCCGTCGCAGCATTAAGTGAAAATATTATTACTGTCAATTCAACTATTTTTGATCCAGGATGGTGGCAATTACCAAACTCAGAAAAACGTTACCGAGATTGGAAAAAATGGGGACATGGTAGATTAAATGTTGTTAGAGCCATTATTGAATCAGCTGATACCTTTTTTTACCAGGTTGCTTATGATATGGGTATAGATCGCATCTCTGATTGGATGCAGAAATTTGGCTATGGTCAGTATACTGGTATTGATCTTGCTGAAGAACGTTTAGGTATTATGCCAACACGGAAATGGAAACAAAAACGTTATAAAAAACCTTGGTATCAAGGAGACACTATTCCAGTAGGTATTGGACAAGGTTATTGGACTACAACGCCGATCCAAATGGCAAAAGCATTAGTGACATTAATTAATGACGGAACCATTAAAATTCCTCATCTGCTTTACGGCACTAAATTAGGTAATGCTATGATACCCTATCAACAGAAAGATTATATTCAAATCGGTGATATTAATTCAGGATTTTGGAAATTAGCTAAAGAGGGTATGTATGGCGTCGCTAATGCATCAAACGGTACAGCACTTAGAAGTTTTGTCAATACGAATTATAAAGCTGCGGTTAAATCAGGTACGGCACAAGTATTCAGCTATGAAACCTACAATGCAAGTAAATTGGTTGAGCATTTACGTGATCATAAATTAATGATCGGATTTGCGCCTTATCAAAACCCCACCATTTCCGTAGCTATTGTTCTTGAAAATGCTGGTCTTGGACAAGAAATTGGTGATCTTGTCCGCAATATTTTTGATTATGTATTACTTGGTAAAAAATAAAATCACAAACATTAGATATCAATATATTTTCAGAAGAAGATCAGTAATATATGACCGATAAATCACCTATTTTTACACATTTACATATTGATATTCCAATGTTGCTGATTATTCTTCTCTTAACAATATACAGTGTTATGATCATGTGGAGTGCTAGTGGACAAGATGTTGATATGATGAGGCGAAAGCTGATACAAATTGTGATTGGATTTACTGTCATGATTATGATGGCGCAAATTTCACCGCGTATCTATGAAAATTGGGCTCCTTATCTGTATATCTTTTGCCTAATACTATTATTTTTTGTTGATGCATTTGGGCAAATCAGTAAAGGTGCACAACGATGGTTAGATATTGGTTTCATTCGTTTTCAACCATCTGAAATTGCTAAAATTGCGGTTCCATTGATGGTTGCACGTTTTGTTAATCGCGATCTTTGTCCGCCCTCATTAAAAAATATCCTACTGGCATTGATGCTTATATTTCTTCCCACGCTATTAGTTGCCGCTCAACCTGATCTCGGTACATCTATTTTAGTTGCTGCTTCCGGTTTGTTTATCCTTTTCTTAGTCGGTATGAATTGGAAATTGATTCTCATTGCAACTACGGGTATCGTTTCCTTTATTCCTATTTTATGGTTCATGTTAATGCATGATTATCAACGAGATCGCGTTATGATGTTGCTTGATCCAGAAACAGATCCACTCGGTGCTGGTTATCATATCATTCAATCTAAAATTGCTATTGGCTCAGGAGGATTATTTGGTAAAGGCTGGTTACATGGCACGCAATCCCAATTAGAATTTCTACCAGAACGTCACACTGATTTTATTTTTGCCGTATTAGCTGAAGAGTTCGGGTTAATTGGGGTACTTATTTTACTCATGTTATATCTACTGTTAATTATGCGTGGGCTAATAATTGCAACTAATGCACAAAACACCTTTGGCAGGGTTGTGGTTGGTGGATTAATGTTAATTTTTTTCGTCTATCTATTTGTCAACATTGGTATGGTTAGCGGTATTTTACCGATAGTGGGCGTTCCTTTACCATTACTTAGTTATGGCGGATCAGCATTGATTGTTTTAATGGCTGGATTTGGTATTATTATGTCAATTCATACGCACCGAAAATTTCTATCAAAAAGTTTATAACTATGATGACTGTAATGTATTATCACTGGCTTTATACTTAGCATTATAATAGAAATTGTAACTGGCTGTATTTCTCAATTAAACAAAATACTAATATGTCTCTGATGAGAGTTATGCTTATTCTAGTGTATGGAGTTTCGAAAATGGTGGCGTGTACCCTGCTGATTGATTTCATAAATGATTTCAACATCAGAGATATGAGATGCCATGAAAGTTTATCCTACAGGTATCCGAAAAAAGAAAATATATTAACATTATCCTTTGAATGAACATATCCGTAATTGTGTTAGGTTAGCTGATAGCAGCGCTGTTGAGGTGGTACTCAATGTCATTTGTTGCTAGAAGATACTAAATACCTCGTTGTCTTACGGCATAACGGTTATTTACCACCGCGAACCATATAAGACTGCTATTGACGATGTTTATATTTAAAGAGCTTAAAATCAGAGGGATTACAACGATAACGAAATATACTTCAACAGCTCATTTCTGCGGCCTTATCTGAAGCGCATAAAAAGATCAAAGAGTTTCTACCATGCCTGCACACCTATAAGAAATGAGGCATTATTTACTGGTGATTTGACGAAAGCCCTAGCGCTTTCGTCAAATCACATGGTTTCTATACTAGTACCATCAGCAGATTGAAAGATCGATGCCTGAAGAACATAGGCTATGGCTAGCTGTGTGATTTAAATGATATACGACGCTACGTTTATTTATGTTCCGATGATATATATTATCGTCCTGTCAGGAAAACTAATCGCTTTTACCTGCTTCTTATTATCGACGTCATTGCACGTGAACGTAAAAGAGCTCATTACAGTTGAGATGCTTATCAATAGTCAGAAGCGCGCTGAGCGAACTTCTGAATGTCCGCGAGCACGTGATTTAACTGAATCTATAAACTTCCTATAGGAAGATACGGTACTCTTGATTTTTAGGAATGTAATGGAAAGATATTCCCAAATATACAGTACTAACGCCATTGCACCTATACAAAATAGTTAATATGTTTTCTTTACTTCCAAAAGGCCATACAGGCAAAAAAATTAAGGGTGAGTTGCAGGGGGGAGGTTATGGCTAACAAAGAGCCGCAATATCGCTAATAAAGTCCTTAATGTTTTTGTTGAAAAATTTATTAGGATAAGTATCCACACAAGAATAAATAAGTTGGATAAAGAGCGAGAAGAACGCGCTGGTATTCTATATCTTCCCGTCAGAACATTAGGCGTCAATAATAACGATGATCTGATTGAATCAGCTTTTGTGATGCTGAGGCTATGAAGCAGAATCTTGAAGCACTGTGATTCGAAAAATAACATTTAATGCTATTTAAGTTGCTTCCGTATGCTCAGAAAAGCTGGAACCGACTGAGGAAATTTAACCTGCTGTGATTCTGCTAGTAAAACATCCAATTTAAGGATAGAGAGCAGATTTATAAAGTATAAAAGCAGACTATAGCCTGACCATCATACACCAGATTTTCTAATGATTCCTTTATATAGTTATTTTATAGACGTTAAAAATGCAAAAATAATTTTTCATTAAATTAATATTTTTAAAGAAATTAATATTATGCGAAATTTATTAAAATTATTATTATAGATAATAATAATTCATATCAGATGCAATCTGGTCTGAAAAATCAGTTCAGTTGATACGATATTTAAACTTTTTAGTTCTGATAATAAAATTGCTATTGAAACATTTGATGATCTAGATATTAATAATATAACTTGTTATCTGAGTCAAAAAAATACGGTATTAAAGAGGTATTTCTATAGTAGAATATATTACTGATTTGGAAATTGTTGTAAACAGAGATTGAGCTAATAATTATAGACAAGAAAATTAAATAATAAAAATAGGCAAGTTGTTTTTTAAAAACCTATTTCATTGATTTTTAAAAAACAATAAGTAGTACGTTATTATGATAAATAACTGAATGGATTTGTTATTTAACTTATTTATATAAAATAATTGATATGTGGCCTAAAAATGCTATTTAGAACTGTTCAAATTATGTCCTGGCATTAATTGATGTAGTTAATAAACTCCATTATAATTAAATAAAAGTGGGTTTAATTTTTTATATTTATTTTTTAATCTTACTACAGAATCGATAACTTTTACCATGGATGGTGCTAATAATTTCTGGCATATAGATCATCAATTAAAATATTTACGAATACGGCGGATAGTTAAATCAAGAATTCTATCCTATGACTTTAGTTCATACTAAATCATTTTTTTAATAATTCTACAACTGTTTGAATTTTAACTAGATTTTCAAAAAAAATATAAGATTGCTTTAAATTCACTAGATGGTAATTTGTATTTGATCACCAATCGGATTGGGTAAAGAGTGACTATTAATATTCAGTTTCTAACTATAAAATTATATCTTTTAACCTAGAAGCATTTTTTACTGATTTGCCAAAGATTCATTATGAGTGAAAGTAAATTTCTGCATCCTAATATCTTATTAACTTCCCGATAAGAAACATCAGCGCAATATAAGCTTAATTATGTAAATTCGTAGGTAAGGAGCAAACAATTTTTCCTGGCAAATTAATATCCATTATGATCAGGTTAATATCATTATTAGATAATGTATTGTACATGTCGATACTCATCAATATCTTTATCTATAGAAATAGCCTTTTGCTTAGAAAATATTTTTAAGTTATTGTGTGTAATAATCTCGTTTTCAATAATAAAAATATGTGGGAGATTGCGTATTTGCTACCTCTTAACTCTCTGCAATATAAATTACTATAATTTGCATACTAAATTTTTTAACAGGATTTTTTTCTATTTTTACTTTTATTTTTTAATAAAAATAAAAAGATTAACGAATATCAATATTATTAAATTTATATAATTTAATTGTTTATAAAAATAATTTTACTATTCCAAAAGAAATTTACTAAATAATTATTTTCTCTTTTTATGTTAACAACAATAAAATAGCTAAAAGAATATTTACTACTTAAAATAAATTTTATTGATGCGCATCAAAATAAAATAAAGCTCTTATAAAGATTTTTACTTAAATTATATGGTTTATGTGTTATAGTAATTTTACTATTAAAAAAGGCATAATGTAATTTTTATGAAAAATATAAATCTTAAATTTTTTATTATTTATTTGTAAAATACAAGAATTGCTATTAAAATATCTAAAAATTCTTATTTATTCTGTTAAATATGTTTTTACTTAAAGTGAAATGTATTCTATTAATAATGTAAGAGTTACTTAACAATAAGTAAGTAACTTTAATTAGTTTTACATATTAATGAATAGATTATTTGACTTTGCATTTAAATTGTTATAATCAATACATATCTGAATATTTCTTAATAGAAATGTTAGAATAATGATGCATAAGATCAGCTTCATTATTACCATTAGTACAGCACTACCGGTAATCATTTGTCGTGTTGGAGAGCGAACCCTGTACGGCCTAATTAAAATCGAAATCGAATAGAAATCCTGCATCCAAGCAAATGATGCGGTTTTTAACGTAATTTTAGGAGAAAAGGCTGTGTTAGCAAAGGTTATTGTGGCCTTCTCTCAGAGAAGTAACTACTGCTAACATAGCATTTATATCCAGTTATTAACGCAAGCGTCTTTTAGCTAAAAAGACCCAGTGACTCCCTCTTCCCACCTCTATTAGAATCAAATTTTAATTAAAATAATAATCCGTGATCGCAATGACTAAATTGGTATTATCTTGAAGATGCGATAATAGTTTTAATACTGAGAGACTAAAATTATATGCTGAACTTATTTTTTTACTGCTTCTGATTCTAATATCAGATTATTTTATTTATTACCCTACCATATTCAAAAACATAAATTGATTATTAATACAGTTAAAATCACCAATGCCTATTGCTTGACTTAATTTTAGAGCAGAATCGGTATTCTTTCCCATAAAGATCTGTTTAACAGCAAGACTATTCGGTCGACACTTAGTAGTCATTTTAATAATACCTGCATAAATACGTTGTAAACGTGTTGGCGGATTTTATTTTCTGCCTTAGCAATATATACAACCCTATCTAAATAATCAACAACAACCTTGTTGACGGATAAGATCATAACCGATAATTCGAGAATCAGGATTAATTTAAGAATAATTACCATATTTGCTATTCACTGAATATGGTTAAATATGCAAAGAAAAGCATATTGATAATCAACATCGCTATCTTTTAATATAATAAAGATTATTCAATTTAGTTGAACTGCAATTTCAGCTGAAATTTCCCCATTGTGATACACTTCTTGTACATCATAAAAATCTTCCAGCATGTCAATTAAACGCAAAAGTTTAGGTGCAGTATAAGTATCTAAAGTTGCTTTAGTTGACGAGATGATTGTTATTTCGGCAATTTCAGCCTTAAACCCAGCTTTATCTAAAGTATCTTTTACATCACCAAAGTTTTCCAGGGTAGTATAAATATCGATTGCCCCATTATTATAAGATTTGAGATCATCTGCACCTGCTTCTAATGCCACTTTCATTAAATTATCTTCATCAATGCCTGCCGAATATGAAATCACGCCACGTTTAGTAAATAAATAAGCAGCAGAACCATCGGTACTTAAATTACCACCGAATTTAGTAAAGGCATGACGTACATCAGAAACTGTATGATTACGATTATCACTTAAGCATTCAACCATAATAGCTGTACCGCCTGGGCCATAGCCTTCATAAATGATTGTTTCCATATTATCATTTTCATTACTACCTACAGCACGTATAATTGCTCGATTTAATGTATCTCGCATCATATTGTTAGATAACGCCTTATCAATCACCGTCCTCAATCGTGGATTTGATGCAGCATCACTGCCACCTAAACGAGCCGCTGTTACCAGTTCACGAATAATTTTAGTAAAAATTTTACCTCGTTTAGTATCTTGAGCCGTTTTACGGTGTTTGATATTAGCCCATTTACTATGACCTGCCATGAAATATCTCCAAAAATACTTTAATAGAAATCATTTTAGAACAAATTCTTAAATTGTCTGACAATTATTCCATGATTTGGTCAATGCTTTCTAACTGAGTATCAGGGAATCAATGAAAATCCAAATATTATTTGAATAAAATATCCTGCTCTTGCGGTAAGGATCCATAAAGCAAATTAATACTATTTACATTTAATTAAATCCGGTGCATAATTATTAAAAAATTACTAAATTACAGATTAACTAAAGCTAAATTCTGTTTTATAATTATAAATGCCTATCTCTTCTTTAACTTCACGTAATCCCATCTCTCTTTAGATTTTATCATTCTTAAAACTATCGGTAACTAATTGTTAAAAATTAACATCAGCATACTACTGTGTAGCATCAGCATTTATCGACTTACTTGCACATAAACTACAACTAATATTGATTCCTGTCATTTATTTGCATAAATATTTATTTAGTATGTGGGACAACCGTTATTGCTAATTCTGCTAATGCGGCTGCATTAGCTACGCTGGGTGCATCGGTCATTAAACAAGCTGCTGCAGTTGTTTTTGGAAATGCAATGACATCACGAATATTTTCTGTTCCTGTTAATAACATAACCAGTCTATCTAAACCAAATGCTAAACCGGCATGCGGAGGGGTTCCATATTGTAATGCCTCAAGCAAGAAACCAAATTTATCTTGCTGATCTGATTGACTAATATTAAGAATTTCAAAAACAGCTTGTTGCATCTTATTATGGTGAATACGCACCGAGCCGCTACCAACTTCATAACCATTAATAACCATATCATAGGCATTAGCAACGGCCGCTAATGGATTGGCTTGCAATTGTTGTGGGGTAAAATCTTTCGGTGCAGTAAAAGGATGATGCATAGCATTAAGTTCATCGTTTTCATCTTTTTCAAACATTGGAAAATCAATAATCCATAATGGTTTCCAGCTATTATTTTGTGTGATTCCTAAATCACGTCCTACTTTCAACCGTAATTCTCCCATCACATTATTGACAACATTTTTTTTACCCGCACCAAATAACAAAATGTCATCTGCTTTAGCTTGAGTCCGTGCTAATAGATTATTAATCACTGATTGTGGTAAAAACTTAGCTATCGGACTTTGAATATCTACCTGATCTTCAGCTAATGAATTGATCTTCATCCAGACTAATCCTTTAGCGCCATAAATAGCAACAAATTCAGTATAATCATCAAGTTGTTTGCGTGTCAATAATGCTCCACCTGGAACGCAAAGTGCAGCTACACGACCTTTTGGATCATTGGCAGCGTCAGCAAATACTTTAAATTCAATTGCATTAACCAAATCAGCAATATCAACCAATTCTAAAGGATTCCGTAAGTCTGGTTTATCTGAACCATAACGTTGTATGGCTTCAGTAAAAGTCATTACCGGAAAAGTGCCTAACTCAATACCTTTGTTTTCCTCCCATAATTGACGGATCAAACGCTCCATCACTTCACGAACTTGCTCAGCAGTCATAAAAGAGGTTTCTACATCGATCTGAGTAAATTCAGGTTGGCGATCAGCACGCAAATCTTCATCACGAAAACATTTTACTATTTGATAATAGCGATCAAAGCCAGAGATCATCAATAATTGTTTAAAAAGTTGCGGTGATTGCGGTAAAGCATAAAACTCACCTTTATGAACACGACTTGGAACAAGATAATCACGCGCACCCTCTGGTGTTGCTTTGGTCAGAATAGGTGTTTCAATATCAATAAAACCTTCTGCATCCATAAAACGACGCACAAAACTGGTAATTTTAGCTCGCTCTCTCAAACGCATCCCCATTTGCGGTTGCCGTAAATCAAGATAACGATATTTTAATCTAATTTCCTCGGAATTTTGTTTATTGCTATCTATCGGTAATGGTTCAGAACGACTAATAATCGTTAATGTTTGTGCAACAATTTCAATCTCACCGGTTGGTATTTTTTTATTGATTTGTTTACGTTTTCGCACTATACCTGTTATCTGGATACAAAATTCGTTGCGTAACTGTGACGCTTGGATAAAAAGTTCGGCATTATTTTCCTGTATAAAAATAATTTGAACTAAACCTTCGCGATCTCTCATATCGATAAAAATTAATTTACCTAAATTACGCTGGCGGTTAACCCACCCACAGAGAGTCACTTTTTGTACAACGTGAGCAATACCTAATTGCCCACAATAATTTGTCCGCATAACGATAACCTTTTACTTATCATACTCAACTTGCAGAGTCGCTTACACTAATCGTTTAGTGCTATTAATTTAAATAGCATTAAAATACCGTTATTTTACAGAAATTTCTATTGAGAAATAAGTACGCCTTATCCATATGGCTAGATAACTTTTATCATGTTCGTAATCTCAAAGTTTTTATTAATTTAAATATTATATTTATAGTAACTGTAAAAGTTTTTAGATGTATCATTATTTTATTGTTTTAGTTTAAAAAATTGGAGGGAAAATGGTTAGTGCTCTATATATTGTATTTAGTGCTTTAATATTGTTTAAGTTATCTTTGGAAGTCATTAAACTTAGAACTCAGTATCAAGTTACTTACGGTGATGGTGGATTTTATGAGTTACAAACAGCAATACGCCTTCATGGTAATGCTATTGAGTATATTCCTATTTCTATGCTGTCATTATTAATGATGGAGATGAATGGTGCACCTGTTTGGGCTATTCATCTTTGTGGGTTAATTTTTATCATCGCTAGAATTTTTCATTACTTTGGTTTAAAACAAAGAGAATGTACTTGGAGTTATTTTGGTCAAATAACTACTTTTAGTTCTATGATTTTAATGATATTAGTTAATATTTATTATTTGCCTTGGATACAAATTTTCTCATTTGATCTTTAAGTCAAAACTAATTTCATTAACATAGTTATACTTATACTATTTGCCGTATTAATAAGATTTATTTTATCTACTAACTGTTTGATCCAGGCATTATATATACCCCTCGTCATACAGGAGTTATGTCATTTCTGCTGTGTGTAGTTTTGGATATGCTGTCGTGTAGCTTGCTGATTAATTTATTGAATAATTTCAATAATATAGAGATGATATGCCATAAAAATCTACCTTATAGATATCCACAAAACTAGATATTACCTGTGATCCATTGCAGGAATTTATCCGTAATACTGGACAGCCAGTTGATAGGCACTGCTGTTGAGGCTGTGCTAGAACCCATGCCAGGACAATATGCTGGGGCGTTGCCTTTATGAATGAGTATTAAATACCTCATCCGTAACGATTATTTGCCATAACGAACCATATAAACTGCTATTGGCGATATTAAGATTAAAGTGCTTAAAGTCAAGATGAAATTTCTTAGCTACAATGGAATATGTGGTCAACAACTCGGTGCTACCTTTTATTTAAAGCATCTAAAAATGTCGAAATATTTTGCTACCCATAACTGCAAAAATCCACATTGCAAGGTATTCTACCGGTGATTTTCATGAGAACCCATGTGGAGATTTTCGGTGAAAATTATATGGTATCTTCCAAAGTGTCATCAGCAGACTAAAACAGGAAGGCCTTAAATGGAATAGGTGATGGCGGGTTACGTGATTAAAGTGATACGCGCTATATTTATTTCTTGACCTATGGATATATACTGTCCTGTCAGACAAGCTAATCCCTTCACCTGCTAGTTAAATCAACTTTACTATCCATGGACGTAAGGAGACAATTGTGCTCAAAAATGGTTATTGATAGTCAGAAGCGAACTGTGCTTAAATTATAATTCTCTGTAAACGGGGTTTTAACCATATCTCCATGCTTGCTATGAAAGACGATGCTCTTAGTTTTTTTAATGTAATAGAAAAAATATTTCTGAGCGCACAGCAGTAATGTTTTTGTTACGTATAGCTGATGTGCTGCCTTCAATCTTAAAAGGCATTCAACCAAAAGTTAAAGCTAAGCTCTTCTCAGTAGATCAGGTTAGCAGAGAGGGTCGTAACGTTGCTAATAAAACTTTTGATTCTTTATTAGTAAGGTTTTTACGTATCCTACAGCGATGGAGAAGTTGAAGAAAGATTAAGAAGAATAGCTGGCATTCTATCTCTTTCCGTTAGTGCATTAGAGTGTAAATAAGAACGACGAATCCAATTAAATCGAGTTTTATGACAGTGAGCCTATGAAGGTAAGGCACGAAGCAGTGTGGATTAAGAAAAGCAACTCTTTTAATGTTATTTAAGCTTCTCCCCGTCTATTTAGAAAAGCTGGAATCGTCTTAAAGGGTTAATCTAGTAACCATTCTGGTAAATAACATTTAATTTAAGAATAGAAAATAAATTTACGAAGCATTAGAGTATAGTAACCTGATTTGTCATATGCCAGATTGTCTGATTAACTCATCGCACTGCCATGTTCATGGCAGATAATGGCTACTTAGGGATATAGTTTAGAGTAAAATATCATGATGATGAGGGTTCATTATCAGTAACTGCAACATCTAAAATTAGAGCTGTTATTCAGAAGCTAGAAGAAAGGCTGCATCTACTTTAGTTAAGCGTTATAGTATATTAAACTTACCCTTACTAAATGCTAAAACGAGATGATGTTTATGATCACAGCTATATTCCACATTTTTTGATAACGCTGCTGCCTGCTTAGGAAGGCGCAGTCGTTTTTCTTCCAAAAAATATTTCTCGCTCGCTGATCTGCTGGCAGCGTTGTACGCAAATCTTCTGAACTCAGAAGGTATTCCCTATCTGACATGGATTGTTATTTATGCAGGTTTATACAAAGAATTTACTTGAAATGAAGCGAAGCGACCCGAAGTCGAAACCATAAAGCGTTTAAAAGCTACGAGCATGATTATTTGTACCTACTCTTAAATGTCTTCCATAAATGGAAAACGAAACTTTATAATTTTATCTTTTCATAAATATAGATCACGTCACTCAATGGGGTTTATCCGCTTTTACAAGATCAAGGACAGCAGACAATGGTAGGCGCTTATTTACGTGATCTTAATCGAGTATATCCCGACTATCTATTGGGTATTTACAGATAATAATAAAGAATTTACAGACCGCCTTTTTGATCTATGAAAATGTTCAGTCACTGGAAAATATGAATTTAATTTTTTGTGTGCAGAGATTGATATAGAACACTGATTTATCATACCTATGTATTTTTAAACGAATGGTATGTCCTAGCAATTTAATGAGCCATGAAAGATTGGTTTCAAAGACATCATTTCAATTATGCTCAAGAGTTTGGAGATGACCCCTGTATCAATATAATTGTTTATACAATCAGAAATTACTCCAATCAGTACTGGATAGTAAAATTCTATTGTAATCTATGAAAGATTAGTTCAAAGTTAAAAATAAATTATTTAAAAAAAATTATAACTATTGTTCCAAGGAAGTGACAGATAACATAAAATCTGTTATAATCAATCACTATTTGTTATTTCTGAATTAATTAACATAGAATATGTCCAGTCAAGTTTTGGATAAACAGAAAGATACCTTGTTTGCAACTCCTATTGCAAATTTAGATAATTGGCAATTTGATAAAAAAGTTGCCGAAGTCTTTCCTGATATGATTAAACGTTCTATTCCTGGCTATTCAGATATTATTACTATGATTGGTATGCTTGCGACACGTTTTGTTACATCTAATAGTACTATTTATGATCTCGGATGTTCTTTAGGTGCAGCAGCATTATCTATTAATCGTAATATTAAGAATAAAAATTGTAAAATAATTGCTATTGATAATTCAGCTGCAATGATCGAGCGTTGCCAACAATATGTTCATGCTTATAAAGGGAATACACCAGTTGAAATTATTAAAGGTGACATTCTCGATATCAATATACAAAATGCCTCAATGGTAGTATTAAATTTCACCCTGCAATTTATTGCACCAACTGTTCGACAAGAATTAATTAACCGGATATACCAAGGACTAAATCCTGGTGGTGTTTTAGTGTTATCAGAAAAATTTAATTTTAGCGACGAAAAAATTAGCAATTTACTATTTAATATGCATTATGATTTCAAGCGCGCTAATGGCTATAGTGAACTAGAAATAAGTCAAAAACGTAATATATTAGAAAATAGTATGTTAACAGATTCTATTAGCAAACATAAATCACGTCTGCTAGCAGCAAGGTTTCATCATTGTGACTTATGGTTTCAATGTTTTAATTTCGGCTCACTACTGGCTATCAAGGAATAAGCTTGATGATAGATTTTGGTCATGTTTATCAACAAATCGCGATCGAACCCCTGAGCCAGTGGATAAAAACACTACTATACCAAATTGAAAAATGGAAAAAAACCACTCAACATGGGCAATTCAACATTTGGGAGAAAATAGTGCAAAGTATTCCTAATATGACCCCAACTTACTTAGATCTAAAAACTGCAGTGATAGCTAAAAATGAGTTTCTGCTTTGTTTAAAAGATAAGAAACAGATTACTTTTTTGTTGAAAAGTTTGATGCCATGGCGTAAAGGCCCTTTTTCCTTATACAATATTAATATTGATTCCGAATGGCGCTCGGATTGGAAGTGGCAACGTATCTTGCCTTACCTTTCACCATTAATAGATAAACTGGTACTTGATGTCGGTTGCGGTAATGGTTATTACATGTGGAGAATGGTTGGTGAAGGAGCAAAAATTGTTATCGGTATTGATCCTACTCAACTATTTTTATTCCAATTTGAAGCCATACGTAAATTAATTGGTAATAATCAACGAGCGCATCTATTGCCTCTAAGTATTGAGCAACTATCAACGCTAGCGGCCTTTGATACTGTATTTTCGATGGGTGTGCTTTATCATCGACGTTCACCGTTAGATCATCTCTATCAACTAAAAAATCAATTAGTTTCCGGTGGTGAGCTAGTACTTGAAAGTTTAGTTATTAATGGTGATGAAAATCAATGTTTAATACCTAATGAGCGTTATGCGAAAATGCGTAATATCTATTTTATTCCCTCAGCAAAAATGCTTAAAATTTGGCTAGAAAGATGTGGCTTTTGTAATGTGCAAATTGTTGATCAAACTATAACAACCGTACAGGAGCAGCGAAAAACTGCCTGGATGCAAACTGAATCATTAGCAAATTTTCTTGATCCATATAATATACATTTGACAGTTGAAGGTTATCCCTCTCCATTACGAGTTATTTTAATTGCCAAAAAAAGCTAAACAGAACTATATCCAATACCATCCCTTACTCTAAGGTTATTATTAGTCATTATTGGCAATAGCTAATAAATTTTTCATAGCTTTCACAACATCACTATCTACGCAATAGTGAGTAGATTCATCTATCTCCATATTGGAGCTCATCGTTACTTCTGCTTTGTGGTAGTTCATAGTCGATGGTATTATTTTTCCAGCAGATGAATGTACTTCCGGTAAACCTGCATCAATAAATTTCTGTATATTTGATAGTTTTACCCCACCACCGGCCATGATTATTGGGCTATTTGGGATTTTTCTAGATAACACATTTAATTCTTTCAATAACGGTAAACCTAATTCTGCATTCTGCTTCTGTCCTGAAGTTAATATACGTGCAATACCTAGTTCTGCCAGCTGTATATAGGCTTGTTTTGGGGTAATGCACATATCAAAAGCACGATGAAACGTAACGGCCATATCACCAGATAATTCCTTTAAAATACGCATGCGCGGTATATCAATATGCCCATCTCGATTTAATATGCCATATACTACACCAAGAAAACCTAACTGTCTGATAAATTTAATATCATGTTTAATGATTTCAAACTCACTATCACTGTAATAAAAATCTCCTCCTCTTGGGCGTACAATTGGATGAACGGAAATTTTTAATGCATCTATAACCTGCTTTAAACAACCATAACTAGGCGTTAATCCACCTTCAGCTGAACTAGAACAAAGTTCAATACGATCTGCGCCAAATTCTTGCGCAATTAGCGCGCATTCAGCTCCATAGCAACAAATTTCCAAGGTTATCATAATACTACACCTTCAATTAATTATTGTTATTTCTATTTTTAATTATTTTAGTTTTAAAAAATCTTCTCTAGATCAGAGAATTCAATAAATAAAAGACCCTAGACAATGAAAGTTACTCAGCTATCCTTGAGTTATTAGGAAATCTGGTATATGATGATCAGGATACTTCCACTCTAGCTTCGTGAATCTATTGTTCATCTTTTAGATTTGATGTTGTTTAATAGTATGGTCACAGATCAAAATTTCCTTACCTGATTCTAGTTTTTGAACAGATGGTGGACAGCTTAAATACCGTAATGGATTGTTTTCTTCTAACCACACTTCTTCACGTATCGCCTTCATAGGCCTTTACTGTCACAAAACCCAATTCAATCGGATTTGTCCTTTTTACTGACATCAGTATGCTAACAGGAAGCCGTAGAATGTCAGCCATTCTTTCCGCTGTTTATTCAGCTTCTTCATGGCTACAAAGTACACTAAAAACTTTACCAAGAAAACATTAAAGGCTTTATTAACAGCATCGGCACTTCTCTGCTAGTCAGACCTACTGCAGCTCACTATTAACTTTTGGTTAGATTCCTTTAGGGATGAAGGCGTCACATTAGCTGGTTTATGATATCCAATAGCATTGATCCTAGATGTCCAGAAATATCTTTGCATTGCATTTTAAACCAATGAGTAGAGTTTTCCGTAAAAATTCTGAAAATACGCTTAAGCAATGCGCTCACCAGCCATTAAAAAGTTATGTTAAAGTTCGCTGCTGATTCTCGATAAACATCTTCGATTGCAATGATCTCCTTACATCCATGTAGTGTCGCTAATAATGACCAGTAGCAAAAAAATGGGCACTATCTTGTTTGATAGACTTAGTATATATGCCATCTCTCAAAAAATAAAGATAGTAGGTATCACGTATCGCTTAAATCACATAGTGGAACACTTTTATTACCTATATTAAGTTATTACTATTTCAATCTTGTGATGTTACTGACGAGAATGATTATGTACTTCTCACCGAGAAGCGCCTCAGTAGGTTCGAAATTATCGATGAATATGCCTCTCGCATCATATATAGGTAATAGTGGCAACTCTTCACTACTTTTTATATATTTCAGATAAAACGGTAGGAACGAGTTGTTAAAGGATATTCCGTTGCCGTTGTGATCCCTGTGACCTTAGAGGTACTTTAATCTTAATATTGCTAATGCCGATCTGTATAATACGCTATAGCAAATAATTGTTATAAACGATGGCATGTGACGCCCGTTGATAAAATTAGTGTTCAGCATCTTGGTTACAGTATGGATTCGAGCTCCATCTAAACAACAGTGCCTATCACAGCTATCGTATTAGCATATAGATAAGTTAATACAAGGGATCATAGGTAATATCTAGTTTTGTGGAATCTGTAGGATAACTTTATATGATATTATATGAATATTATTGAAATTAACTACGAAATTAATTAGGTGTGATACACGTCATCATCTCTGAAACTCCATACACCAAAAATTATCATAACTCACCATTCTTTTAGTTTACTGATGTAACTATTTATAGTTTGAATGTAGAATTCATTTTACCAATAACTATCTGGTTACCAACGTTATTAGGCGATGGTAATTAATTTCATATTAGCTATCAAAGTTTTCGTACTATTTACGTACTATCTGAGTAAAAGAATGGACTCTTTATTTATGATAAGCTCAATAAAACGGATAATGCATTCTGAATTAAACTTTTCAAGATCTCATCGATTACAATAACTCCTGTTGATTTCTTTCTATTAAAACCGCGATTCCTTCTTTTCTTTATCTCCTCTCTTGTGTCTCTACTTTTCTATGTGAAATATAAGGCTTCTATTTAAAGGATTCAGAGAAAATATTTTCTTGACTTCAATAACACCAGTTAGGGATTTGTTGGGTATTACCGATGAAATAAGGAAGCAGTTTTGCCATTTAAATGCTAATTTCAAATTAATATCTGTTTGTTTCGCTATGATGAACTCCTTCCTGTAAAGTCAATCTATTCAAGATACATCGCAAATAATTAAACGATTTATCCTTGTTATTAATTTTACCAGAGAACTTCAAGTAAGATTATTAAATGTTTTCCTATAATCGCGAATTTTAAAATGATATCGCTGTAACACTAATGAATGTAAGAACGGATAACATGTTCACTGTGATAACATGAACATGATTAAAGTGAAATAAATTTTTAATGAATGAGAATTTAGATAACCTAATAGGATTATCCACCGACCTAAACTAATTAAATATAACTTTATGTTGGCAGAGAGAGTGAGAAAATATCTATTTAATCTGTATGACTGTTTGTTTTTTATGGGAATCGCTATAGCGAAAATTTTTCTTACAGTATAAGAGATTTTTACTAACAACCTTTAAAACATAGTCTTTTCAAAGATTAATTGAGACGATTAATTAATTAATTTTAATGGAAAATAATAATTTTTATTAAAAAGTATTAACTATTGCTAATAAATTTCAATATATTTTGAATTTTCTACCTATAAAGATAAATTTTATATAGAAACTAAAGAAACTTAATATAGCTTATTTTAAAATTAAAATTTCTAATAAAAATTGCAATTTTACAGAAGTGTAATTTTTAAAGTTAGATAAATCAAAATATTCTATTGTTATTTAACAAAATAATAAAAGATAGTGATGAATTATACTCATTTTTGATGTATGAGCTTTTAGAAATGGCAGCGGGGCATAATCCCACTTTTTAATTGATTTTATAGATGATTTTAATAATATAGAGATAATATATCATGAATAAGGGTTTTACCCCTACAAATGTCCGAAAAGCCAAATATTATCTTATTCATTCCATGAATTCATCCGTAATGGTGTTACAGTAAACTGATAGTACACCGCTGTTGAACCTGAGCTCGAAGCCATCATATCTGCAACAACATGCTTCACACAACGCCGTTTTATCAACCAGGTTTCATGTCGTTGTCCATAACGATTATTTACTACAGCTAACCATGCATACTGATATTGGTGATGTTTAGATTAAAGTGCCTAAGGTTAATGGAGGGGATCGCAACGACAACAGAATATACTTCAATAGCTCATTTCTATCCCTTCTTTAATCTGAAGCGTGTAAAAGAAGTGAATGATTGCTAGTATGGCTGTTATACGGATATCCAGCGGTGATTTTCATGAAGCTCTCTTTGGCGTTCTTTAGTGAAAAGTACATGGTTTCTATCTAAAAGTGTTATCAGCAGACTGAAACAGCAATTCCTTGAAAAACATAGAGAATTGTATCTACGTTATTTAAGCGATACGCCTAACATTTTTTCTTGGCGAAAAGCATATGCCGTTTTGTCAGGATAGGCTGATCGTTTTTTCCTGATGATCATTATTGGCGGTGCTATGAATGGATGTAAGGAGTTCATTGTGCTCAAAGATGCTTATTGAGAGTCAGAAGCGAGTTAGGTGAAACTTCTCAATGCTTTCGAACATCTGACTTAATTGTATTTTCAGGCTTGCTGTTGGACCGGCCCAGCCCACACACCTCGATGTCATTAGTTTTTAGAATGCAATAGTAAAGATATTCTCGGATATACAGCGCCAACGCCATTAGTTGTATAAAATAGCTAATATGCTGGTTTATTTCTCAAAGTCATGAAACCAAAAGTTAAGGTTAATTGGAGGGCTTTCCTGGGTAGCAGGAAGCCACAATATCGTTAATAAAGTTTTTTGATATTTTGTTGTCAAGCTTTTAGCGTATCCTACCTATGAAGAATCTAGTGAAAGATTGATAAGAATGGTTGAGTATTCTATGTTTTCCAGTCAGCGCACTGTGTCGTCAATAAAACAACAAATTTAATTGAATTAGCTTTTTTTTTGCGTGACAGTTTGAAGCTATAAAGCTAATATTAGAAGCACTGTAGTTCGAAAAAAGCAACCCTTTCAATGGTATTAAATCTGCTTCCATCTGCTCAGAAAATCTGTAACGATTTAGGAGAGTTAACCTTATTGATCCTAGTGCTAAACAATATCAAATTTTAAGGATGAAGAACAAATTCACTAAGCATCAAAGTGGAACGTAGCCTTATCGCTACAAACTAGATTTGCTAATAACTCTTGATGCTAGCAAGCGAATAGTTAATTTTAGTATAAAGTCAACTATTTTATCATGATGCTTATAGCTATATATCTTACTAAGTTCAACACGACCGCTATTTCATCATTAAGGTAATTAGATGAATATTCAGGCTATTCTTTCAAAAAAAATTAATAATGCATTAATCGCCGTAGGGGCTCCTAAAGGTAGTGAGGCATATATCCGCCCTTCAACAAAATCTAAATTTGGTGATTACCAAGCTAATGGTGTTATATCTGCAGCTAAAAAAATCGGCATTCCTCCACGTCAGTTAGCTGAAAAAATTCTGCCACTACTAAACCTGGAAAATATTGCCAGCAAAGTTGAAATAGCAGAATCAGGTTTTATTAATATTTTTCTTGATAAGCAATGGATAGCTGAACAAATTGAACTTACTTTGCAACATGAAAAATTGGCAATTAGCACTATTAAACCACAAACCGTAATTATTGATTATTCAGCTCCAAATGTAGCAAAACAGATGCATGTTGGTCATTTACGTTCCACTATCATTGGTGATGCTGTTGCTCGTACATTAGAGTTTTTAGGTCATAAAGTAATACGTGCTAATCATATAGGCGATTGGGGGACCCAGTTTGGTATGCTGATTGCATATCTAGAAAAAATTCAACAAGAAAATGCTAACAATATGGCTTTAGCTGATCTAGAAACTTTTTATCGTGAAGCTAAAAAACATTATGATGAAGATGAAAACTTTGCTGAAATTGCGCGTAATTATGTAATTAAACTACAATCTGGTGATGAATATTGTCGTAAAATGTGGCGCAAATTGATTGATATTACCATGGTAAAAAATCAACAAATTTATCATCGTTTGAATGTTACTTTGACAGAAGACGATGTGATGGGTGAAAGTTTATATAATAATATGCTACCTGATATTGTTTCTGATTTAACGGATAAAGGCTTAGCCGTTGAAAATGATGGTGCGATGGTAGTCTATTTAGATGAATTTAAGAATAAAGATGGTGATGCCATGGGGGTTATCATCAAGAAAAAAGATGGTGGCTTTCTTTATATGACAACAGATATTGCCTGTGCAAAATATCGTCATGAAATGTTACATGCTGACCGAGTATTATACTATATAGATTCACGCCAACATCAACATCTCATGCAAGCATGGGCTATTGTACGTAAAGCTGGCTATATTCCTGATACAATGTCATTAGAGCACCACATGTCTGGTATGATGCTAGGTAAAGATGGTAAACCGTTTAAAACTCGAGCCGGCGGAACGATTCGGCTTATCGAATTACTTGATGAAGCAATTGAGCGGGCGAGTGATCTTATTCGAAAAAAAAATCCAGCTATCCTAGAAAAGGAGTTACAATCTATTAGTCAGATAGTTGGTATTGGTGCAGTAAAATATGCTGATCTATCAAAAAATCGTACAACTGATTATATTTTTGACTGGAACAATATGTTATCTTTTAATGGCAATACGGCGCCTTATATGCAATATGCCTATGCCCGTGTTACTTCTATTTTTAAACGGGCTAATATTGATCCAAGCGCACTAGGCGATCCGATCATTTTAACAAATAAGTATGAACAAGCCCTGGCGATACGTTTATTACAATTTGAAGAGACGATATTAATCGTTGCTCGCGAAGGTTTACCACATATTATGTGTGCTTATTTATATAATTTAGCTAGATTATTTTCTAGTTTTTATGAACATTGTCCAGTTTTAGATGTAGAAAATAACAACTTAAAAGAAAGCCGATTAAAATTGGCATTATTGACGCAAAAAACCTTAAAAATTGGTTTAGACACATTAGGGATTGAAACGGTAGAAAGAATGTAATTCCTATTTATTATATAGGCTGCAGTAGAAGGAGGGGTTTTCCCAATCCTGCTTTTCATTATTTTGGTTAAGTAAATCGTTATAGCAATAAAAAAGAGACGATTAAGATAATATAATACTCAGAAAATAAAAGAAAGAATACGATTATTAATCGTACAATAACAATCACAGTACATAAACCATAATTAAAATTGCTATCCATAACCTTACTTCACTATTTTTACTATTTTTTCATAAATTATACTAATAAAAAATTATTAAATTTCATAACATCATGAAACAATAAAAGCTATTATTTGATCATGGAAAGATTGATTAATACTTTTGTATTTACCAGAAATCAAAGAGAATTATCAGTTTACTGATGATCTAATTATCTATTTTGATAGATCAATAACAATAATTATTAAATAATAATAAAAGAATTGGAAATGGATTAGAAATTTTTATAATCATAGCTGTTTTGTTCAAAATCATTATATAAATCCTTGTCGCGCACCGCTTTATTTATAGCAAAATGGATATTGAATCATATATATGATAAAATATCATGATAATGAGGGGCTACATCGTCAGACAACTACAACATATAAAATCAGAGTTTCTCTTTAAATAGAAGAGAAGCCTATGTCTATTTTAGCTAAACATTATGGTATTCTAAACTTATCTTTGCTAAAGATAATGGTAAAGATAAGATGATATTGATGATTGCAACCATATTCCTCCATTGCTTTGCCGACGAGACTATTGCCCGCTCAGGAAGCTATAGTTGTTTTCTTGCAAAAAATGTTTTCTTATCTTAATGATCTGCTGGTAGTCGTACGCGAGTTCTTGAACTTCGTTCTATCTAGAATTGAACTGGATCGCTATTTATGCAGATTAGAAGTATGGAATTTGCCTGAAATAAGGTGAAAGCTTGGAAGCTAAAGCATGAAGAATTTAAAATGCACTAGCCTGGGTGTTAACCTGTACGTAGATATAAAATATCTTCCACAAATGTTAAACTGAGTTTAACAATGTTATCTTTTCGTATGCGTATAGATTGCGCAACTCGATGGATCTTATCTGTTTTTACAAGATAAATACCGAGGCTAATATGCCTAAAACTGGTATATGCTACTATTATACTTTATTAATTGCACTATCGTCGATCTTAGTATCCTAAGAGGCCTGGATACTACTGCTACCAATTCTGATAAATAATATTTTCCTTAGCTATCATTGTGATATTGTTTTTGAAACAATTTTATTACAGAAAATATTTTATAAAAAACTGACAAAAAATCGACTATTGATTTTATCACCTAAATTATTATTTAACCTAGTGTATAACTGTTAGGGGCTACGTTCCATTCTAATGGCTTCGTGATTTTCTTCTCCATCATTAAATTAGACCTTGTTTGCCACCATAAGGTCAGAAAGTAAAATGCCTTGCTTCCGGTTTCAGGTTTCTCTAAGCAGACAAAAGTAGCTTAAATACCACAAAAGGGTTGTTTTTTTGAATCACACTTCTTTACATATCGCCTTCATAGTCTCATTCACTATCATAAAACCCGATTTAATCGGATTAGTCATTCTTATTACACCAAGTACGTGCTAACTGGAAACCATAGAATGCTAACTGTTATTTTTGATTATTTTCAAGTTTCTTAATCGTTTTAGAATACTTTACTGAAAACATTGCAATAAAACATACAGGGGTTAATGGTCGGGATCATAGCTCTCTGATATCTAGAGCTCCAGCAACTCACCTTAACTTTTGATTACATGCCTTTAGAGAGTAAAGGCAGTACATGAGATGTTTGTTTTATATACCTAACAGAGTTTGTGCTGTGTGTCCTGAAATATCTTGTCATTGCATCTAAAACTAAGAGAATCAGTCTCTCATAGGAATCCTGGAAGATACAGTTAAACTCAGAGCTCACTCTATCCATTGAGAAGTTCAGATAAATTTATTCCTAACTCTTGATAAGTATTTTGACAGCAACGAGCTCTTTATGTCAATGTGCAAGTTTCGTCAATAAAAACCTATCATGTAAAGGCAATCAGGTTGTCTGACAGGACGACATATTCCATCATCGGCCCAGAAAAAAATGTAAGGCATATCGCTTAATCACGCAGCCGCCATTGCCTGTGTTCTTCAAGACATTGCTATTTTAGTCTGCTAATGTGGGTGATGGAAGAGAGATCATATACTTCTCACCGATAATCGCACAGAGCTTAGTGAAATCACCGGTAGAGATACCTCACAGGTATAGCCATGGTTAGAAACTCTTTGCCGCTTTTTGCACGCTTAAAGATAAGAGTTCTAGCAATAAGCTCTTGAAGCATATTTCATTGTTGCTGCGATCTCCTGATCTTAGTCATTTTAATCTTAATATCACCAATAGTAATTTATATGATTTTTTATGGTAATAAATAACCATTATGGATGGTATCCATATGCCTGTTCGTCGACAAGACGGCGTTAAGCAAGTTATCTGAGCATGGCTTCGAGAACTTGCTTCAACAATGTTCCTATCACCTGCTTGGCACACCAATTACGGATAAATTCCTTGCAATGGATCACAGGTAATATCTAGCCTAGTATATTGCATATAGGTAGACTTTTCATAAAATATAATAGCTATATTATTGAAATTATTAATGAAATTAATCAACAGAATACACCATACCATCTCCTAAGCTTCATACACATAAATAAGTATAACTCTAATAAAAATTTTTAATAAACAGAAACGAAAACGTTACTGGATAATCTATTTAAGGATCTGGATATTAATTTTCGGCATTTCTCATGTCAATCTAATTGAGATAAGATGAAAGCATAAGGAGCATTCTAATAATAAAATATACTAAAAAGACTTCTTTTCTCGGCGCTA
The DNA here is from genome assembly GCA_046530735.1 of Arsenophonus sp. Lineage (GTDB taxonomy): Bacteria > Pseudomonadota > Gammaproteobacteria > Enterobacterales > Enterobacteriaceae > Arsenophonus. The sequence continues at coordinate 188,461 of JBHEQV010000001.1, read as the reverse complement.
AATATGGTATTTATTCATCATTCTAAAATATTCATATTGTTATAAAGCTGTTATTTGTGAAGATTCTGCGCTGAATATATTATTAATAAATAATTTTAAGTTAAACGTTACTGAGAGGTGATAGAATCAAACTATGTTGAGAAAAGGTTATTGTTTTTCTTGCAGAGTTATTTGTAGTTAGGTCTATATTCAATTGTTATGAGTTTAAACAATCTTCTCAAGACAGGTAATTCGGTAAATAAAATAACGACCATACATGATGAAATCTACTCAGCCATCCTTTTAATCAGCTAATATAACTATTCACATTTTAAATATGGAATTCATTACTAACAATTCTCTGATTACCTAGACTTATTAGGTGATGGTGACTAATTTCATGCTTGCTAGAAAAGATTTTGTACCATTTAACTTCATCCAAACAATAAAGATAAACTTTTTATCGATGATCGCGGCTTAAGAAATATTTAACACACCGTGTATTAAGCTCTTCAATAGTCTAATTGCTCGCATAACTCTGTCAATTTCGAGCGATTAAAGACCAAAATTTATTCTTTCTTTTACTTCTTTCTTCTCTCGCATTTTTTAGCTTTCCTATCTGGGATATAACGCTTCTATTTAAAGAATTTATGGAAAAATGTTTTGTCAATTTTAAAATGCACTTAGTGCATTTAAGTTGACTATTACTGTTGAAACTAAGAAAACAGTAACGTTATCTAAACGTTGTTTTAAAATTAACGTCTTTTTATTTTTTCTGACTCTTATAAAGTTAAGGTATTCAACATATATCGAAGATAACTAAACCATTTATCTTTCTGATATACTTTAGACAGATCCCTTGCAATAAGATTGTTACATGTTTTTCCTCAATCGAGGATTTCGCAACGATATTGTTGTATAACTCTAATAAATGTTTCTAGCGGATATAACCATATTCATTATGATAATATGGTGTAGAATAAAGTGGAATGAGTTGATTCAATCCATGAATCGAGATTCATCTGCAGATTATCGTTGAAATAACTAATGAGTTATAGTTTTATATTGCAAAGAATGAAGGAAATAATTTCTTTGATCAGTATATTATTTTACTTTTTTATGGGAACTTCTGTAGAAAAATTCTTCTACAGTTTAAGAGATTTCTACTAATAATTTTTTCTAAGATAACCTAGAATTACCATATAAAGAAAAATTTGCTATTTCGAGATAATCAGCATTAATTGACAATTAACAGGGATTATTTTTTGCTTATTTCAGTCTTATAATTATCCTGATGTTGTTCGCGGATTAGAATAATTTAGCTATATTTGGATTATTTCATTTTTTATCAAACATTCCAAGAAGGTTTTGTCCTATTGCTAAGGTTTTTCCCCCACTTGTTTAACTGGTAAAACTAAAATAGACGTTTTGCCATTCGTTCCCAATTACCTATTAATCCAATAGGTATATCATTAATTAAACTGAAAAATTTAATTATTCATGATAACGGATTAGCTTTGGTTTTAGGTAGTATGAATTTAATCAATGGAAGGACTGTTATTGATATAAAACCCTATCTGTTGTTTTATGAATTTTTATCGAAATCGGTTGCTGGCTTTTCTTAACCTCTACTACTCTAAACTAATGATATGAAAGTGATTTTTTCTGCTACTGCCAAAAACAGGTAATTGAGCAATAGATTCGCTATCCTTTGTTTAAGCACTTTATTTGTCAAGTGTGTTAGCGCAAAATCTTGCGCCAGACTTATAAAAACGTTGCTAATAAAATATCTACTACCCATCTGTTTGATTTTAACCTTTAATGAGAAATTTCAGTAAATATCACTATCGTTTTCTCGCTTTATATACGTTAATAAATTAAAATTATATCTTTAGACATTATCTTATCCTGATAATATAGAGAATAATTTTTATGGTTTGTTAATACTAAACTGGAAGTAATCATTGTTGATGGAAGTTAATAATGCGTACAAGACAATATCTTCTCTTTACTTTAAAAGAGACTCCCGCTGATGCTGAGGTTATTAGTCATAAGTTGATGCTTTGCGCAGGTATGATTCGTAAACTTGCTTCAGGGGTATATGACTGGCTACCAACCGGTGTCCGTGTACTACGAAAAATTGAAAATATTATTCGTGAAGAAATGAATCGAGCTGGTGTAATTGAGATTTCTCTGCCGATAGTTCAGCCAGCAGATCTATGGCAAGAAAGTGGGCGTTGGAAGCAATATGGACCAGAATTGCTTCGTTTTGTTGATCGCGGAGAGCGATCTTTTGTGTTGGGTCCTACTCATGAAGAGGTAATTACCGACCTTATTCGTAACGAAGTGAGTTCTTATAAGCAGCTGCCGTTAAATCTTTATCAAATTCAAACAAAATTTCGTGATGAAATAAGACCACGTTTTGGTGCGATGCGCTCCCGTGAATTTCTTATGAAAGATGCTTATTCTTTTCATACTGATCAAAACTCGCTGCAACAAACTTACGATGCAATGTATAAGGCATATGGTATAATCTTTAGTCGTATTGGTTTTAATTTTAAGGCAGTCCAAGCAGATACTAGTTCTATCGGTGGAAATGCTTCTCATGAATTTCAAGTTTTAGCTGATAGTGGTGAAGATAATATTGTTTTTTCTACTATTTCAGATTATGCCGCTAATATTGAATTAGCAGAAGCGATTTGTCTTACGGAAGAGCGTGCTGCACCAACTGAAGATATGCGTCTTATTGATACCCCTGACACAAAAACCATTGCTGAGCTAGTTGATCAACATAATTTACCTATTGAGAAAACAGTTAAAACCTTAATTGTCAGTGCAGCAAAAGATAGTGGTCATCAGCTCGTTGCCTTATTGATCCGTGGTGATCATGAATTAAATGAGATAAAAGCAGAAAAACATCCTCTGGTTGCGAGCCCACTAAGATTCTCAACAGAAGAAGAAATACGAGCAATCTTGAAAGTAGGTCCAAGTTCATTAGGCCCTGTTAATTTACCAATACCAGCTATTATCGACCGCAGCGTTTCTGTGATGAGTGATTTTAGTGCCGCTGCCAATATCGATCATAAACACTATTTTGGTATTAATTGGCAGCGAGATCTACCTTTACCCGAAGTTTATGATCTACGTAATGTGGTTGAAGGTGATCCCAGTCCAGATGGTAAAGGAACTATACAAATTAAACGTGGAATTGAAGTTGGTCATATTTTTCAACTCGGAACCAGATATTCTAAAGTAATGAAGGCCAGCGTGCAAAATGCAGAGGGCCATAATCAAACGGTAACGATGGGATGTTATGGTATCGGTATCACGCGAATTGTAGCAGCTGCAATTGAACAGAGTCATGATGATAAAGGAATTATTTGGCCTGATGCAATCGCACCTTTTCAAGTTGCTATTTTACCAATGAATATGCATAAATCATATCGTGTTAAAGAAGTTGCTGAAAAACTTTACTGTGATTTGCAATCCAATGGTATTGATGTCATTTTTGATGATCGCAAAGAACGACCTAGTGTGATGTTTGCCGATATGGAGCTTATTGGCATACCTCATACCATCGTGATCGGTGATCGTAATTTAGATGACAACAAGGTTGAATATAAACAGCGACGTAATAATGAAAAAGAATTTATTGATATCACTGAAATAGTTGATTTTCTAAAAATAAAGCTTAACTAAGTATCCTGATTAATGATAAAAGTCCAGTTAAAAATAGCTTAGAATCTTATATTTCTGATAGTCAGTCAGATTGACAAGTACGAATTTTATTAAATTTAATCGCCAAGTCTGGATCCAATAATGTTGCATCAAACAATCTATCATCAATTAATAGATAGATGGTATCATAGTCATTAACTTCAGCATAAACAGGTTTATCCGATTCAATACTGGTTAAGCAATATCTATTTAAAATAGATATTGCTTATATGTAAGCAAGCGTACTTTATACTATTTAAATAAAGTGACGGCAGCGATATAGCTTATTCTCTTCGACATTTTATCTGCTTTTACTTGCGCTAATATAATTTAAGTCATTTTCTGTTCAACTTCCTTCCTGAATACAGATACTATCCGTTTATCATTAATACTAGGTTTAAAATAGGTTTTTATTTTTTTTAATCAATAAAAAATTTTTTTTGCTATGAAACTCTAATTTCATATCTAAAAAGTATTTTTTATTTATTTTTAGCAAAATAGTTTAATTATTCAATAAATATATCATTTGAGTTGAAAAACTATCATTTCACCAGAAAATATTAACAAATGAGGAGAGAAGATTGCCGCCAGGATAAATTTATCCATTATTTAACTTTGTTATTGCGGTAATTTCTGCTGATTTCCAGAAAGAATAATCAACCTCATTGTTAGGGGTATTTCAATACTTTTTGCTTTTTTGTTTGCTATGATGAATATCATCCTTGTTTGCAAGGTATCTGAATTCAGATATTAATGGCAGAGTTGCAACTTAATATCTAGCCTTATTTACAGCCGTTGCAGGTAGGCTTCTATATAATCCATTGACTCACACCTTATTCTTCTAAGGTGCTTTAAGCTAAAAATAATCTAGGTTTAGCAAGTCTAGATCTCAGCTATCTTTGTCATCACTACTATTGCCTAGGTAATTTTTTATATTCACCTTTAATATTAAAATGGTTAATGTTCATTAATAGCTATATTAATTAGCAAAGATTATTGTTTTTCTTACAGAGAAACTTATAAGCACATCTATATTCAATTATTTTTCTTTCAAACAATCCTCTCCAGCAAGATAATTCAATAAATAAAATGACCTTGCATCATGGAATCTACTTAGCTATCTCCTTTTAATTGGTTAATATAACTATTCACATTTTAAATGTGGAATTCCTTAGAAATAACTCTATAATTATCCAATCTTATTGGATGATGGTGACTAATTTCATTCTTTTAATAAGACTTTTGTATGATTTTGCTCTATTTAAGTAAAAGATTGACTCTTTATCAATAATTAGTTCAAAAAAAACGGCTAAAATATTCTGCATTAAACTCTTCAAGATCTCATAGATTACAATGATCCATATCGATCTCTGTTGATTAAGACCGCGCGATTCGTTCTTTCTTTTTTATCTTATACTCTTTTACTTCTTCTAGATTTTCTATATGAAATAGAATGATTTTCTTTAAAGGATTCAGAGAAAATATTCGTCGATTTCAATAATATCAATTAGTGTAACTTATCTTAGATATCGGCGATGAAGCAAGAAAGGTAGAGTGCCGCCATCTAAATCCTATTTTCAAATCAATTCCTGTTTATTTCGCTTACTCCTGTATAGTTAAGCTATTCATCTACATTGCAGATAACTAAAATATTTATTATTCTTAATCTAGTTTTGCTATAGGACTTCTAGTAAGTTTTGTTTAAACGGTTTTCTGCAATCATGGATTTTGTAATGATATCACTGTAACCATTATGAATCTCTTCAGTGAATAACATGTTCACTGTAACAATATGATCAGGATAAAATAGAATGAGTTTCTTTAATGTATAGCTTGATATCATCTGATAAATTATCGGCGAGATAACTAATGAAATGCAGTTTTATGCTGAAGGAAATGAGAAAGGATTTCTTTGATTTGTATGACCGTTTGTTTTTTCACATTAAGCTTTATAGCAAAATCTTCTTATAGTATAAGGAATTTTTACCAATAAGTGTTGTTAACATAACGTTATGAACGCATTTTACTCAAAATGATCTGAGGCTGAGGTGTTTTATAGTAACTCTGATTATAGGTCATTAAAGGTTAATACTATACGATGTTATCTTGTTAGCCATCCCGGCCATCGCTAAAGCTGATTGGCCGGCATTTTCATTATGGTTGAAAACCCCAAAGTGGGGGTGAATAGTTCTTTAGGTTACCACTCTTGATAGGGCTCTCCCTTGAGTTATCAATAAATAATCTTTGCAGATAGGTGTTATTATATTTTGATAACCCAGTATTCGTGTCTTCCAGATAGTGCTGGTTTGTTTTAATACTAGCCTGATCTAATAAGAAGAGAACTATCGCCATGATCTGGGAATATGCATTACTATTCTCCATATATAGTAGCTTTTAGAAGCGCAATAAGTAGTTCGGCATTGAAGATTTGCATAATTTGATGACAATTTCCTTGTTTATACTTTGTTAATCTAGCCAGCTGCTTTTTTATGTCAACTATTTGAATATTAAGGTTGCCGAATCGTTGATACTGCTATTCAATTTGGTAAATTAGAAATAGCGGAAGATTTACCTTTAATCGATTAAGCACTTCTAGTATACTCATATTTAATGACGGTATCCAAAAATCCTTCATATATTATTTTCCTAAACTCTAATAATAATCCATGTACCCCGTTGATTTATGACATACGAAACTTTATCAACTGAACATGACCTCTCTTATCTAGAGATAAGTACAGCTTGTCGCTCTTCGCTTTAGACACTATTTGCTTTACTAGGTTGTTGAACTGCCATTCAGATAGCGTGAGCATCCATAATATTATTTTTGTTGCTAATCATAAATACTTTTACAAATTTATCTTTAAGTAATCAAACTTTATGCTACAATTTTTCAGTTCATGATTACTGAAATATGCTAATAAAGAATCCTTCTTGACTCGTATGTTTATAAAATATCACTTATATGTTCATTAATGAAATAGATCTGCATTAAATATTTGGCAATATTAACGCCAATATGGGTGATATTCCACATCATGAATCCTCCAATTATAAGGGAGGATTAGGCATCTAGTCACTATAATACCGAAAGTCTGCGAGATCCTACTTTACCTGTTTGGCCATTTCAGCATGGTTAAAGGGTTGAGATATGTTCATTATATTCTTCAAAATGCATTTATAAAATAGTTCTATTACAATAATGTTTTGTTATTTTATCTAATTTTTAGTTCCAATAAGATAATATGGGTTTATTGAATAATTTAGCTTTAATTTTTAACCATAATAGATTGCAATGGAGTTTTACTCCAAGTACTGATTGAAGTAATTCCGAGTTATTAGCAAAACTAGTATATGGCGATCAAGCTCTGTTCTGATATTTCATAAATCTGTTTTGTATTTTATATTTAACATTGGTTAACACTAGGATCAGAAGTTCGAGAATCTCCTTGGATAGTTTAATCTTTTTTGAACAGATTCTAGCAACTTAAATACCATTGAAATGGTTCTTTTCAGCCCATACTTCTTTTTATGTTATCTTCATAGGCTAATTGTTGCTAAAAAACCATTTAATTAAATTTGTCGTTCTTATTGACGCCAAGTGCTCTGACAGGAAGCCATAAAATACCAGCATCTTCATTGCTGAAGGGTAGTGCTTCGCTAAAATCTTTATCAACAAAACATTAAGTTTTATTAGCGGCATCATAGCTCTCTACTAACAAGACCTCTCGAAACTTATCTTAAACTTGGATTACATGCCTTTCTGGAGTGAAGCTAGTAATTAGTTATTTTATACCCAAGAGCGTTTCTACTACATGTCTGGAAATATATTTTCTATTTGCATTCAAAATCAAAGGCACCATCTCCATTAGCAAATCTGAGAGATATGTTTAAGCCATGCGCTCGCAGTCCATTGAAAAATTCGGTCCAGTTCGCTTCTGACTCTTAATAAGCATCTTCGAACGCAATGAGATCTTTATGGATCTTACCTATACACAGTGACACTGATAAATTAGCAGCAGGCAAAGATCATTATCTTTCCTGACAGGCTGGGATTATGGTTTCAGCTAAAAAATAAACGTAGCGTATATCGATTAAATCAGATAACTACCATTGCTAATGATATTTAAGGCATTGCTATTTTAGTTTACTGATGATCTTTGACAGGGTGGGAGGGTCCCCAATATGCTTTTTGACCAAGAGAATCAGCACTTAGAGCTTCGTGAAAATATCACCGATGAGTATGTTACATCACTGGGATACCCACTTTATAGTAGCAACTCTTTTCTGCTTTTTAAATATTTCAGATAAGGTGGTGGAGTAAGGAGTTTTAGAAGGATATTCCGTTGCCGCTGAGATCTCCTGACCTTAAGTACTTTAATTTCAATATTGCTAATATCAATCTATATAATTCTCTGTGGAAAATAAGCGTTATGGATGATATCTATAGATAAGGTGAGAATGGGAACCTTATCGCAGCGCATAACTTCGAGGTTAGTTTCAACAGTACTGCTATCAGCTATCTGGCACATTATTACGAATAAATTTATGGAATGGATTACAGATAATATCTGGTTTTGTATCTACCTCTGTAGACTAGACTTTCATGACACATCATCTCTCTGTTGTTGACATGATCCATGAAATCAATCAGACAGGGTACACGACACCATCTATAAAACCCTATACACTAGAAATAATCATAACTCTATTTTGCTATTTATATACGAAATGTAAATCATCAACCTGATGATTCTTATTAAAGAAATGATTGACTAATGCCATTTTGCATTAGTCTTTTTAGATAGTTAATATCGTTTCAACACTTAAAATCTCTTTATATATAAAGAGTATTAAATTAATTAATCCAATCTGAAGATTTTATTATTATTTTTTTGAGCACACATTCCATTACCAAATATGAATAAAATATAATAGTTTATACTATAATCTATTATACAATAATAGATTATAGTTATTATAGTTAATATGCTTATTTATAACGTAATTTTATCGATTTTTTAGTTTATAGCAGATCAAATAAGCTTGAATTCCACATGACGTATTTATTTTGTCATCCCAAAAAGAGGAGATTTAATGGATAATTCAGAATCATCTCTCATACCAACAATTGTTGGTGGTTTAGCTCTTTCTTATCTATTTGGCATGATTGCACAACGACTAAGAATATCACCGTTAGTCGGCTATTTATTAGCCGGCGTTATTATTGGTCCATTTACGCCAGGCTTTGTTGCAAATACAAATTTAGCTAGTGAGCTTGCTGAAATTGGTGTTATATTATTAATGTTTGGTGTTGGTTTGCATTTTTCATTAAAAGATCTTTTAGCCGTAAAATCGATTGCTATTCCTAGTGCTATCACTCAAATAATTACCGCCACCTTATTAGGTCTTGGTTTAGCCATGTTATTTGGTTGGGGGATATTTGCTGGAATTGTTTTTGGCCTTTGTCTCTCAACAGCCAGTACTGTAGTGCTATTAAGAGCACTAGAAGAACGTCAACTTATCGATAGTAAACAAGGAAAAATTGCTATTGGCTGGCTGATTGTCGAAGATTTAGTCATGGTCTTGACACTGGTATTACTACCAGGAATTGCTAGCATTATCCATAGCAATAATGCTAGTTTTAATGAACTCGCAATTAAGTTAATCGTTACCGTTGGTAACGTAGCTATTTTTATTATTATTACACTTTTCATCGGTCGCCAACTTATTCCATGGATACTAGCTCTTACTGCGGCAAGCGGTTCTCGTGAATTATTTACACTAGCAGTTTTAGTGCTAGCGCTTGGTATTGCCTATGCTGCGGTAACTTTATTTAATGCTTCTTTTGCCCTTGGTGCATTTTTTGCCGGTATGATCCTAAATGAATCTGAATTAAGTCATCGAGCTGCACAAGATACGCTGCCTTTGCGAGATGCATTTGCAGTTCTGTTTTTTGTGTCGGTTGGTATGCTTTTAGACCCTATCATATTAATAGAACATCCGCTTGCTGTATTAGCAGTTTTAGCAATCATTACTATTGGTAAATCACTTGCCGCATTATTATTAGTTAGACTATTTGGTCATAATCGTCGTACTGCTTTAACTATTGCGATAAGTTTAGCACAAATCGGTGAATTTTCCTTCATTCTGGCCGGAATTGGAATAACACTCAATATATTTAATAGTCAAGCACCAAATCTGGTTTTAGCCGGTGCGATTGTATCTATTATGATTAATCCATTGCTATTTAGCTTACTTGACCGTTATCTAAAAAAAACTGAAACGATAGAGGAAGAATTATTAGAAGAAACACAGGAAGAAGTCACACAAATTCCTATCGATATTTGCGGTCATGCAATTATTGTTGGTTATGGTCGCGTTGGTACTATCCTGGCCAAAAAATTACGTCAAAAAGATATCCCGATTGTTGTTATCGAAAATGCACGTTCTCGATTTGAAGAATTAACCAAAAATGGCTTTTCCTCACTAATTGGCAATGCGGTAAATAAAGCACTGATGAAGCTGGCTCGCATAGATTGCGCTCAAACATTATTAGTCACCATTTTAAATGGATATGAAGCAGGGGAAATTATTGAAAAAGCTAGGTCATTAAACCCTGATATCACTATTATTGTTCGTGCTCATTATGATGATGAAGTTAGATATATTCGTGAACGTGGTGCAAATCATATCGTTGTTGGTGAATATGAAATTGCCAAAACTATGGCGCATTTCCTGGGTAAAAAGAAAGCACCCTGTTGTGCTATTAATAATCAATGACGAGAATTTATTATTAGATACTAAAGATTTAGATAAATACTTAAAACCTGATTCGGCTCCAACTAGCCAATAAAAATAAATCAGAGGAATATTAATATTGGCTTTCTTCTGATTTTTTAAAACTACCGTTCCCAGTAAGATTCTTCTAAACTATCTTCTTTTTCAGGCAAACTTCGCGTTAAACGTGGTGAATGCTGTATAAGTACCTGATAACTAACTCTATTAGCATATTTACATACCTGTGCTAAGGAAGAGTATGTCAAATAGGGTAGAAAATGTTTTGTTGAATTAGGAATATTTAAACGATGAAAATGATTAGCAGTAATATCGTGTAATAAAGCAGACAGTGCACCATCACCAGCTCCATTGGTATTCATAATTTTTTCTGGTCCACCCATATAAGGCTCAATATGGGAATAGATTCTGAAAGGAAGCTGACAATCTTTTTTCCTTATTGCCCGGCTAAATTCATAATGATTAAATTGTTTAATGGCACCAAATAATAGAGGATGTTGAGTTTCTCTTTTATAAGTTGATTCAGTATAACCAGCCATATAAAGTCCGTCAGAACCAGCAGTACAAAGTACTAAATCAACTAAATCAAGTACTTTATCGGCAGCTAATAGTGGATCATTAATGCCTGTTAACTCTAACGCTTCATCTTCGTTCATTGCCACAACAGAAACATATTTAGCGAGAAAATTTTGCCAAAAGTAAGGGTCATCAGCAATAACAAATTTAGTACCTAATGTTAGTACCACTGGTACATCATGTTTTTTAGCATATTCTATTGCTTGTATCGTTGCAGCTGGCATCGGTTCGCCAGGTTGACAGCGAATAAGATAAGCAGTAATAACTAATGCTGATGCTTCTGCAATAATTTTCTCTGGGATGCTATCAGGACGCAATTGATTCATTAACCCAGGACTAATTGCAAATGTTCGTTCACTATTTTCCGTAATCAGGGTAAAGCAACGACCAATAGGACCATCAACACCTTGTAAATAATTTAAGTCCATTCGACTCGAAGTATGGCATAAATAACGGTATGCATAGCTGCCAATTTGAATGTTATTACACATCGTACCCAATAATACAGATCTATCATCAGCTAATAACGAGTAATTATGTAAAGTATTCCCTATCGTGCCACCAGCAAATTCATGACTAATAAGATTGAACTCTGTTAACTCACGATAAAGTTCTTCGGCAGTAATCTCATCAATAACTAGTGAGTGTCCATGACTGAGTTGATAACGTTTAATAAAATCATCACCAACCTTTGCTTCAATATCAACCAAGGTTTGATCTATACCAACTATATATGCATGATCACTTTCACTATTGATTAACTCTTGGCTGAATAATAATGGATCTCGGAGACTAACAGGAAAATAGTGCTTAGACTTGCGTTGACCAGGGAATTTCATAATATGTAGATTAGTATAACGAAAAGATTAATTTTAACATAACTAATAGCATTGAGCAGCAGAAAATTACCTGGCGCTTATATAAAATTATTTCATCAGATTTTTTATTTGCAACTATTTACAATATGACGTTATAAAAGATAAATAGAAATAAAAATTAAAATAGATATTCCAACTAATACTACCATACGTTTTCTTGGAGGTCTGCTTAGCAATCTCAGCAGAGTTGAATTTTCATATATTTCACCGACCGGAAGCAAATAGATTTATTATCTAATGCTTATAATTGTTGGATGTATTCTTAGTTATTAAAAGGTTTAGGATTTTAAATGATAGCTTATCATTATACTTTTCAAAAAAATAGCTAACTTTTTTTAAATAAAGTTTTTAAAACATAAAACACTATGGTCTGTGAGCGGCGTAACTATCTTGCTTAAGGGATAGTTATGATCTGAGTACTATTTTATACTCTGCGATATATAAATTTTTCAGGAATTCATTCAGATAGCTAGGATGAGTTCTCCTATAAATCATAAACCGGGTAAAATCAGAAAGACAAAACACAACTTCACATTTTATGCCGCCTGTTTACAACTAAAGCGTTTTATGATCTCCCTCCAGAAATGAATTAATGATAGACCGACTTGATTTTTATGACACAATTAAAGAATCATACAGTAATAATACGACTTGGTCCACAATTTTCAACATGCAAGTATTACCCGTTTCTACTCACAATAATCCAGAGTTTTTATTAACTCACAGAGCTAAGCTGATAACGCTGGATATAATTTAGATTGAGTGGTAATAACTGAAAGTATCCTTAATCATGATTTCATATCACTTATTAAGGGAACTAGGGATAATTCTCCATCTCCTTTGCCTACTGTAAGAGACACAAAGATAACTTGGCCGATAAGATAAGACGAATGCAAACAGTATAAAATTTCTATTTCTCTGAGTAAGGAGGGATGCTCAGAGAATAATTTATTTAGATTTACTATATAGTATCTAACTAAAGTACTTTTTACCATTGATGATGTCTGGAATAATTTTCTTAAAACACGTTAAAAGTGTAAATTCGTAGATCAGTTTATCTATCAATCGAATGTTTGCCTGCAGCACTTGTGCTATTGTTGTATCTGGATGGCTACTGCTGTGCCTCTCCTGAATGTTTCCATCTCTATTTTTCTGTAAAAGTTGCAAATTAAAATCCTGCAGTTCATGTGCCGTCAAATTTATCTAGCAATGGTTAGGTATAGCAGGTTCATATTTTACTCAACTGCGACAGGCAAATATTACTTTTACTATGCCCATTTTATTTTCCTTTTTTTAATAATAACTCATTGCTACTCAACGTTTTGTTTCGCGATCTCACCTATATTATGCTTCAGTGGGCATACAAATAGGATATTAAAATTGGCATCTTATACGCCTTGTAAACTTATAGTTGAGAACTCAATCAACATCTGCATCTTTATGTTTTCGTCACCTTCTGGTTGTCTAGATATTAAATATGCTACGTTGGCGTGAGCTGTTCTTAAAAAAGAATGGCTAAAAAAATCTGTCGAGGCCCTGTCATCCGCCTGCTGCGTACAGTAATGACATGGTAAATCCTAGTGCTTCCTGATCTGTGGAGTATCCATGTTATGAAGCATCGGCAGGGGGTTACCACTGAAGACATAATAAATACGTTACTGAAAAGTGCACTTCGTTAAAAAGACAAAAGAGGATCGTATAATGTGAAATGCCTCAAGTGCTATCTTAAATGTCTTGGTATTCACGTTAAAACTACGCCATTACCGAGCGTGGGTGGTTGTACATTATTACTATGACCACCTCTTGATTAAGCAGTATCAGTAGCAGATCTTGAGGCAGGAAGAGATGATTTAGCACTATACTAGCTATATTTACCGTGTCATGTTAAGATGGTTCATTATTATAGTTTCTTGTTAAAACGTCAACTAGGCAAACTATTACCGAAGATATAATAAGGCGTTAAAGATGACAGAGCTTGCAAGAATCTGGAAAACCAGGGGTCGTGGATTCGTAATTCTGATGAAAGGATTCCTGCAAACAAATCTCATATAAATGCATTCTGTATGGCGACCAGCCTACTTTTTACCGGCGCTCAGCCTTGAGAAGTAGACAATAGAATTACTGTTAGAAAGAAATACACGCTCCAATGAAAGTTTAACTTACAATAGATCCAAACTGATTTTATCTGCTTTTAACAGAAAAAGATGGCTTTTTATTTCCTTTTAAAGAAGAATTTAATTTTCTAACAATGAACTTTATGTAATAAGATAATCAAGATCATATTGAATAAATTATAAGTAGTTGAAACCAGTTTTTACCCCAATACATTGCGCAATAGGTAATGAATTTTTTTAGCCGATGAACTACAAGCTGATTAGCTTTTTTTAAAAGCCGTTGAATTATTAGTAAATCTGTTGTATGCTAATCAGGTTACATTGCTGATGCATCGAAAATCTGTTCTCCACCCTTTAAATGGAATACTGTTTATCGATTATAGGATAAACAGGTTAAATCCAATTAGCCAGTTCCAGTTTTTAAGCAGATAGAAGTAGCTTAAATATCATAAAAGGATTATGTTGTTCGAACAACACTTTTCCACGCATCCCTTTCATAGGCTTGATCACTGTTGCAAAAATTAATTTAATTTGATTCGGGTGTTCTTATGATGCCCAGTGCGCTAACGGGAAGGAATAGAATCCCAGTAGTTCTTTTTGATTATTCTTCAACATTCTCATCGCTGAATAGTACCCTGAAACCCTTGCTAACAAATTATCAAAGGCTTATTAGGGCATAGCAACTTTCTAATAGATAAATTTCCTGCAACTCATGCTTAACTTTTAGTTACATGCCTTTTTTGGTGAAGCTAGAACATTAGCTATTTTGTATACCACCAAACAGCATTTATACTACATGTCCGGAAATATTTTTACCATTACATTTTAAAAACTAAAGAACCATCTCTCGTAGTAAGCCTGAAAATACGGTTAAGTCACGCGCATTTGCGGTTATCCAGAAGTTCGGGCCCAGTTCGATTTTAATTTCAATAACCATCTTCAACTGCAACGAACTCCTTACGTCCATGCGCAGTGCCGCCAATACAACTAACAGGCAAAGGCAATCAGTTTGCCTAATAGAATGACATATGCCTTCAGCTAAGAAATAAACATTAGGCCTATCGTTAAATCACGCAACCCTGCCATTGGCAATGCTCTTTAATCCATTACTGTTTCATTCTGCTGATGGTATTTTGGCAAAAGACCATGTGCTTTTTGACCAAGAAGCACTCAGGGCTCACATAAAAACCACAGTTATATCGGTATAACAGCCATAATAGCAAGCTTTTCGCCATTTTTGCACATTTCAGATAAGGCGGCAACAAGGAGCTGTTAAGGTATATTTGTTGTTATTGCGATCTTAATCTTAAGAGCTTTAATCTCAAGATCGCCAATATCAGTTTTGTATGGTTCACTGCGGCAAATAATCATTACAAACGATGCCATGAACGCTAATCAATAAGGCAGTGTTCAGCACGTTATCGCAGTATGGCTTTAAAGCTCATTCTCAACAGCAGTGCTATCAGCTTACCTAGAACCATTACGTATGAGTTGATGCAAGAAACATAAGTAATATCTAATTTCGTAGATACCTTTATGGTACACTTTTCATGCTATATCATATCTCTGTTGTTAATATTATTTACGAAATCAATCAGTGAGGATAGGCTGTCATTTTTAAACCTCATATAGCAAAAATAAGCATAACTCAATATATAAAGTTATCATTTCAATTCTGATGAAGAGTTTCAGATCACTTTTCATCAATATGCTTTGCTGTACAATCAGGAATTGCTCAATCAGTATTGAGTAATAAAACTCCATTGCAATCTATAAAAGACTGGTTTAAAATTAAAATTAAATTATTAAATTCATACTATTTTCTAGGAAATGACAACTATTCTTATGAAACTCGAATAAAAATTGAATTATCATGATTTTATATTAAAAATTAACTGACAACAGATCCATTTAATAGAATTGAGTTAAGAAGATGTTTGATAATTTAACTGATAGACTTTCGCGTACATTACGAAATATTAGTGGTCGTGGAAGATTGACTGAAGATAATATTAAAGAAACATTACGTGAAGTTCGTATGGCATTATTAGAAGCTGATGTTGCTTTGCTAGTCGTACGTGATTTTATTCAATCAGTGAAAGAAAGTGCAGTAGGTCAAAATGTAAATAAAAGTCTAACACCAGGCCAAGAATTTATTAAAATTGTGAAAAATGAACTTATTAGAGCGATGGGTGAGGATAACAGCGTTTTAAATTTATCCGTACAACCTCCTGCCGTTATTCTTATGGTCGGATTACAAGGGGTGGGTAAAACCACCACTGTGGCTAAATTAGGAAAATTATTAAAAGAAAAACAGAATAAAAAAGTTTTAGTGGTTTCTGCTGATATTTATCGTCCTGCTGCTATCAAGCAATTAGAAACATTAACTCAAACGATCGACATTGATTTTTTTCCATCAACTTCAAGCGAGAAACCCGTTGAGATTGCAACTAATGCCTTACAACATGCAAAATTAAAATTTTATGATGTGCTAATTATTGATACTGCTGGGCGTATGCATGTTAATGCATACATGATGGAAGAAATTCATGCAATCGATCGCGCTATTAATCCAATTGAAACCCTATTTATTGTTGATGCAATGACCGGGCAAGATGCGGCTAATGCCGCTAAGTCGTTTAATAAAACGTTGCCATTAACCGGTGTTATTTTAACGAAAATTGATAGTGATGCTCGTGGTGGTGCCGCATTATCAATTCGCCATATTACGGGTAAACCTATTAAATTTTTAGGCATAGGGGAAAAAATTGATGGATTAGAGCCTTTTTATCCTGACAGGATTGCCTCTCGTATCCTTGGTATGGGAGATGTCTTATCGCTGATTGAACAGATAGAAAGAAAAGTTGACCGTGAAAAGGTGGAGAAGCTTGCTCATAAACTTAAAAAAGGGAATAGTTTTGATCTAAATGATTTTCTTGAACAGCTTAAACAGATGCGTAATATGGGTGGTATAGCAAGCATGTTAAGTAAAATTCCGTGCATATCCCAAGTTCCTAATGTAGTTAAATCACAAATGGATGATAAAGTGTTGATTAGAATGGAAGCGATTATTAATTCGATGAGCAGTAAAGAACGACAAAAACCAGAAATTATTAAAGGATCACGCAAAAGACGTATTGCAACTGGTTCCGGCACACAGGTGAAGGATGTTAACCGGATACTTAAACAGTTTGATGATATGCAACGCATGATAAAGAAAATAAAAAAAGGCGGATTAGCTAAAATAATGGGTGGGATGAAGGTATGATGCCACCAGGTTTCTTTAGCGATTAATAATTAACTTTTAAATAAATAGTTAGTACTTTTAATTGCTTTTTATATTAAAAGAATATATAATGAATATTATGACAACTAGACTCTATCTTCGATAGAGTCTAGTTGTTTTATTAATTAATGAGGGACTTATGGTAACAATTCGTTTAGCTCGTAGTTGCGCAAAGAAGCGTCCGTTTTATCAAATAGTTGTTACAGATAGTCGTAATGCACGTGATGGTCGATTTATTGAGCGTATAGGATTTTTTAACCCTATTTCATCAGGTAATGCAGAAGAGTTGCGTTTAGATTTAGATCGTGTTGAACATTGGGTTGGTTTAGGTGCAACAGTTTCTGATCGTGTTTTTACATTGATCAAACAAGCGAAAAGAGCGGCTTAATTTACTACGGTGGTAATGAGTAAAAACTTTTTCTTTAAAATCCCTTATAATCCTATAGCATTAGGAAAATTAGGATCTGCACATGGCATTCGTGGTTGGATTAGAATTTTTTCATTCACCGAATATACCAAAGATATATTCGAGTATCAGCCTTGGTTTATTCATTATTCAGGTCAGTGGCAACAACTGGAATTAGAATGTTGGAAACATCATAATCAAGATTTTATCATCAAAATAAAGCATATTGATGATAGAATTTCTGCTAATTTAATGACTAATTGCGAAATTATCGCTGATTCAGTACAACTACCTGTACTTGAAGGTAATGAGTATTATTGGAAAGATTTGATTGGTTGCCAGGTTATAACTACTAAAGGTTATAGTTTGGGTTATGTTAAAAATTTAATAGAAACAGGATCAAATGACATACTGGTAATTAAAATAAATTTGAAAGATCGATTTAGCGTTAAAGAACGGTTAATACCGTTTCTTGATGAACAGGTAATCAAGAACGTTGATCTTCTTACTAAGACAATTAAAGTAGATTGGGATATTGATTTTTAAATGCTAATTAAAAGTTTATGGGTGGAGCGCAAGATGATGTGGATTGCGATTATTAGCTTGTTTCCAGAAATGTTTCGCGCAATAACTGAGTATGGGGTGATAGGTCGTGCAGTAAAAAATGGCCTATTGAATATACAGTTCTGGGATCCGCGAGATTATACTCACGACAGACATCGCACTGTAGATGGTCGCCTTTATGGCGGCGGTCCAGGTATGTTGATGATGGTACAACCTCTTAGAGATACTATTCATGCAGTAAAATCTAAGATCGGTGAAAATACTAAAGTAATTTATCTTTCACCGCAAGGACATAAACTTAATCAGCAAGCTGTTTGCCAATTGAGGACGAACAAAAAGCTTATTTTAGTTTGTGGTCGATATGAAGGTATCGATGAACGGATTAATGAAACTGAAATTGATGAAGAATGGTCAATTGGTGATTATGTTCTTAGCGGAGGAGAATTGCCAGCAATGGTGATGATCGATTCAATTTCTAGATTTATTCCTGGTGTATTAGGTCATCAGGCATCAGCAGAAGAAGACTCTTTTATGACTGGATTGCTTGATTATCCTCACTATACCCGTCCTGAGGTGTTAGAAGGTATGGAAGTTCCGAGTGTCTTATTGTCGGGAAACCATGCTGAAATAGAGCATTGGAGAAAAAAACACTCATTGGGCCGAACTTGGCTTAGAAGACCTGAACTTCTAACAAGTTTAGCTCTGACTAAGGAGCAAAGAATGTTGTTGGCAGAATTCCAGCAGGAATATAAAGAACAACAACATCTTAACTAAGACAATATATCACACTGGCTTGTATATATCAGTTTACCTAATGTGAAAGAGTGATTATGAACAACATTATTAAACAGCTTGAACAAGAACAAATTAAGCAAAACATCCCTTCATTTCGTTCAGGAGATACCGTAGAAGTTACGGTATGGGTGGTTGAGGGTTCTAAAAGACGCTTGCAGTCATTCGAGGGCGTGATTATCGCTATTCGTAATCGCGGTTTACATTCAGCATTTACTGTTCGTAAAATTTCTAATGGTGAAGGTGTTGAGCGGGTATTCCAGATGCATTCACCAGTTATCGAGAATATAACAGTTAATCGTTGTGGTGATGTTCGCAGAGCTAAATTGTATTACCTGAGGGAACGTTCTGGTAAAGCAGCTCGTATTAAAGAACGCTTAAACATTAAATAATTTGCTTAACTGCATCCTAAAAATCTTTAAAGCTCACAAAAATTTCGAGCTTTTTCTTTTTTTATTACTTGTTTTTTAGTTTAAAAGATTATTATTAGTAGATTTTTATAAAATCCTTTTTGTAATTTGTTACAAACAGAAAATATTTTTTATCATAAATATGATTTTTAATTTGATTTAATTATATAGTTCTATTATGTTCTATTGTGTTCTGTAGTGTTTTGTTATGTATTGGAACAGCAAATATTCTTATATTTGTCATCAATTGATTATAATATTTACAGTTCACGTTATCGTATACCTGAACTTCAAATCTGTGTAATACATGCAGAATAAAAAGTTAAATGGGTAAGGGTAAAGCTAATAATCATACAAAAGATGATCTTAATAATGTTGATACTTCTTATCAAGAAATTTTGATTAAATCGAAATAGCTTAAAAATATGATCCATTGGATAAATAATCAGTAAATAATTACGAGTTAATATAAAATTTGGTGTATGATTATCAGTTATTCTCTGATCTGATGATTCATGAATCTCTTCCTCATCCTTAAATTAGACGTTGTTTATCACCATAATATCAGGAAGTAAATCTCTTGTTATGCTTGTTTTCAGTTTTCTCTGAGCAGACGAAAGTAGCTTAAATAATACTATAAAAGAATTGTTTTCTTCGGACTGCAAGTCCTTTATGCATCGTTTTCGTAACCTAAGCGTCACAAAAGTTGATTTGATCGGATTCCTCACTCTTATTGATGACTCACTGCGTTGACGGGAAGTCATAGAATATCAGCGTTCTTCTTGCTTTTTCTGCAGCTTCCTAATCGTTGCAGAATATGCTGAAAACCTTACAAAAACATTAAGCTTTATTAGCGACATTGCAACCTCTCTGGTAGTATAAAACTTCCAGCAGCTCAGCTCAGTCTTAAATTTTAAGTTAGATGCTTTTTAGGAGTAATTTAGTAACAATATTCTTTTGTGTATCTAATAGCATTGCTGCTAGATATCCTGGAATATCCTTGCCGCTATTACATTAAAAAACCAAGCACCGGCGTCCATACCAAGTCTGTGAGATGCGGTTAAGCTTTTCGCTTGCAGGTAATTAAGAAGTTCGTTCAGTTTATTTCTAGCTCTTGATAACCATCTTTAACTGCAACGAGCTCCTTATATCCATGTGTAGCGATGTTGATAATGAGCAGGAGGTAAAGGTAATCAGCGTCTCTAACAGAACGATATATGCCTTCATATAAGAAATAAATGTTAGGCGTATCGCTTAAATCAGCAATCTAGCATTGTTTGTGCTCTTCAAGGCATTACTGTTTCAGTCTGCTAATGGTACTAAAACAAGACAGATCATGCACTTCTCAGTGAGAAGTGCCCCTTAAGGGCTTCGTGAAAATCATCGAAGCAGATGCCTTGCAGGTACAGCCTGTTTTATGCCACTGAGTGTCGATAAAAAGTAGTCTGTTGCCATACAGAATGCATTTGTACTGGGATCTCTGTACGCAAGAATTACTTTATAAGAATAAGAAACTCTGATCTAGTTTTCTGATTTTTTCAATCTCTGTCATCTTCAACGTTTTATATATCTTTTGTATATAGTATGCCTTGTTTAGGATTTAATAAAAAACTATAGTAACGTGTTATCTTAAACACCTCGTTGAAATATGGTAATATATAGTGCCTAATCATCTTTTTCTGCCTCAGGATCTGTTGCGGATACTACTAGTTCGGTAATCGTAATAATTATGGTACAAACACCCCCTCATTAATGTCGCAGATTTTACATGAATATTAGTAGTCATTTAAGGTAGCGTATGAACTATTTCACGGCTACGCCAGCCTTATTTCATCTTTTTAGAAAAGTGCACTTTTCTCTAGTAAACGTCCCGTACTGTGCCTTCAGATAACCCTGCTACTGCTTCCTGGCGCAAATATGCATCAGACAAGGAAGACATTAGGATTCATAAGATCATAGTTGTGACGTATTAGCCGAATGATAGTGACTCGCCAGATTTCTTCGACCGATTTTTTTTGAAGAACAGCTCACGCCTATGGCATTGTTAATAACTAGTCCATCATTAATGACGGAGAAATAAACATGTGGATATTAATTGAGTTCTCGACCATAAGTGTAAAAGGTACGGAATATTAATTTAATACTCTGTTTTTCGTGCCCATTGCAACATAGAACGAGTCTGTGGCATTTAGTACGAAATAAAGTATTGAGTATCAGGCAAATTATTTTGAAAAAAAGATAAAGAAGAATAGTGGTATAATAAAAGTAATGTGTTGCTAGCTTACAGTCTGGTAAGATATAAATCTTCTATGATAGCCACTGCTCGTTAGCTTTGACGCTACATGAACTTCAGGATTTTAACTTACAACTTTAGCAGAAAATGACTGTGGAAAGAGCCCATTCAGTAGAGGTACCAACAAGTAGCCATCCGGATACAACAATGGCACAAGTGCTGCAGGCAAGCATTCGATTGATAGATAGACTGATATATAAGTCTATGCTTTCATCGTATTTTCAAAAAATTTATTCTAGCTATCATTAATGGTAAAAACCAGTTTAGTTGGGTGTGGTATTAGTAGATCTAAACAAATTAATCTCTGTGCATTTTACCAGGGAAATAGAAATGTTATATTGTTCCCATTTATCAGATTTATCGGCGCAGTATCTTTCTGTTTCTTAGTGGATGAGAAAGAAGATGGGGATCCCTAGCGGTTACTTATTGGTAATGAATTCATTGACAAGTATATTATCAGTCATTGCCACTTAAATGCAGTTGTATCCAGTGTCATTGGCTTGGTTTATGAGTTAATAAAAACTCTGTATAATCGTGATTAAAATCGGATAATACTTGCGTGTCGATAAAAACAAGAAGAGATAGAGTAGGGACGTATTGTTGTATAGTTTCTTTTGGATATCATAAGAAATTTAGTTGGTCTAATCCTCATTCATTTTGGTAGGGAGATCAAAAAATTCTTTGGATAAAAGACAGTGTAACACGTGAAGTTTCCTGTTCTCTTCCTGATTGATTTACAGGTTTCCGCTTTCTAGGATGGAGATTTGTCCTGAATCATCTGAATGAATTTCTGAAAAATTTATATATCGTATAGTATAAAACAGTGCTCAAATTATGAAAATTTCTGAAGAAAGATAGCTAGAGGCTCACAGATCCATAGTGAGCTGCATCTTCTTAGTTAAGACAACGAATACAGTATTAAGAAATTATATACTAAAACTTGTTAACTCTTAAAGAGCGCATTAAGCCATAGAAAAGTAAGCTACTATAAGGTAAATTGATGTCTGTAGAATTATTAGAATTACGTCAACAGATTGATGAAATCGATAAATCATTACTAGGATTACTAGCAAAAAGAATGCAATTAGTGATGGCAGTTGGTGAAGTAAAAAGCCAACAAGGATTACCTATCTATATGCCAGATCGTGAGGATTCAATGTTAGAAGCGCGATGCAAAGAAGCAAAAAAAATAGGTATTGCACCTGATCTAATTAAAGATATCTTACGCCGCATTATGCATGAATCGTACCTACATGAAAATAATCAAGGGTTTAAAAAATTAAATGCTGATCTAGGGCCTATTATTATAGTAGGTGGTCAAGGTCAAATGGGAAAATTATTCAGTCGATTATTTAGACTCTCTGGCTATGAAGTTTATAGTTTGAGCGAAGAAGATTGGAATAGAGCTGATGAATTATTGGCTGATGCCGCTGTAGTAATGCTAAGTGTGCCAATTCATTCAACACTAGAAGTTATTAATAGATTACCGAAATTATCTGAAGATACATTATTGATGGATATCTGTTCTATTAAGCAATCGCCACTTAAAGCTATGTTATCAGTGCATAATGGGGCTGTTGTTGGCTTACATCCCATGTTTGGTTCAGATGTGAATAGTATTGCTAAGCAAGTAATTATTTATTGTGAAGGAAGAAATCCAGAAGCATACCAATGGTTATTAGAACAATTGAGTGTTTGGGGGGCTAAATTATATAAAATTAATGCGACAGAGCATGATAAATATATGAGATTTATTCAGGTACTTCGCCATTTTACTACTTTTGCTTATGGGGAATATTTATCTGAACAAAAAATAGATCTACAACAGTTATTAAGGTTTTCATCACCTATTTATCAATTAGAATTAGTGATGGTTGGACGTCTATTTGCTCAGGATCCACAGCTTTATGCAGATATTATTATGGCATCTGATGAAAACATTGATTTGATAGTTAAATATTACCAAAGTTTCAGTCATTCTGTAGAATTGCTTAAAGCTTATGATAAGAAAAGTTTTATTACTCAATTTAAGAAAATTAGTCAATGGTTTGGTCAGGATGCTAAACGATTTATGCAAGAAAGTAACACTTTATTACAACAAGCTAATGATATTAGCCGTTAATTGATTGTTATTGATGCTTTTAAAACTGCTTATGCAGCCGGTTTTATAGAAACCAAAGTTATTAACAAATCTGTTTTATAATGGTCAGGCTATACGTTCTGCTTTGATGATTCATAAATCTCTTCTCCATCCTTAAATTGGATATTGTTTACTACTAAGGGTTAAATGGATCTAATCTCCTTAGTAAGATCAAGCTTTTCTGAGAAAACGGAAGTAGCTTAAAATAGCATTGAAAGAGTTATTTTTTGAAGCACAGTGCTTTTTGTGTCAGCCTCCTCATATCTTCAACTGTCACAAAAGTCGATTTAATTAAAATCGTCGTTTTTATGACACCTAACCTGCTAACAGCAAGGCATAGAATACCAGCAGCTCTTCTTCGATCTTTTTCTAACTTCTTTCATCGCTGGCAGGATAAAACTTCCCTGAGGATAATTTTGCTAATAGAATATTAAGGGCTTTATCAGTAGCATCACAGCTTTCTGTCTCTGCTATCCAAATCTCCCGCAGATTATCACCTTAACTTTCGGTTAGATGTCTTTGTGGAGTGAACCTAGCGTATCAGCTTTTATGTACCAAACAACATTGATACTACATGTTCGAGAATATTTTTGTTATTGCATTTCAAAAACTAATGGCACCGTCTCCCGTAGCAAGCTCTGTGGATACGGTTAAGCTCATGTTTACAGGCTATTGAGAGGTTCGGCCAAGTTAGATTCTGGCTCTCAATAACCATCTTAGACTGCAACGAGCTCCTTATATTAATGCGGGAATTCCCCCCCCCATCGTTTTAACCAGGAGGTAAAGGCGATAAGCTTTCCTCTGATTAGGACGGCATTATTCTATCATCATCCTAGAAATAAACGTAACAGTATCGCTTAAATTACATAAGCATTATTGCCTGTGCTTTTCAAGAATTACTGTTTCAGTCTGCTGATAGCACTTGGCAAGATTATATCTTGTTATTTTCACAGAAAAGCGGCTCATGGCTTTGTAAAAATCACAAGTGACTATGCTTCCCAACTACCCGGCTATGATTAAAAACTTTTCGTCGCTTTTACAAATTTTAGATAAGGCAAAAGAAGCTGTTGAAGCATATTCCGTTGCCGCTACGATTCTATAATCTTAGATACTTTAATCTCAACATCGTCATACCAATCTGTATGGTTACGCTATGGGAAATTAAATAACTGTTATGGACGATACGAGTTTAAGACGTCTGTTGATAAAGCGGCGTTCAGCACGTTATCGCAGAATCTCTTAGATCTCACCATAAACGGTACTGTTTATCAGCTGTCTGTCAGCATTACAGATGCATTCATGCAAGGAGTAATATCTAGTTTTATAAATATCTATAGGCTAGAGTTTAATGGCATATCATCTCTCTGAAATTGAAATAATCTATAAAATTAATCATCATGATACACCAGCATCTTCCAAAACTCTATACACCAGAAATAAGCATGCTCTTTTATAAGAGTGTGCCGATAATAAAGTTTTTCAATTTATCTTCGATAACACTAAAATCTTTTAGAGAGATAATTTATTTAATGCTTTATTGGAATTACTGAGAACTACTCCTCATTTAATTCTTGAGATTGAAAGCAATTTTCTAATTTAATACCAATTTGTAAAAACAAACAATTTTCATCTAGAAATAAAATATTTAGTACTACTATAAATAGGCTTTAATACTATTTTAATTGTATTTAAAAAATTTTAACTTAGCCAAGGCTTATTTTAGCTTTCTGCTCTGGATGTTAACATCAAGACTACTCTACTTCTTAGATGGTTTTTACAATACTGATTTCAATTTTATATTAAATCTCTTTAAATTTTTCCTCTGATATCAACTCAAGATACAAAGCAACTTGTTTTTATTTTCCCTCAGTTCAAGTAGGTCTTGGTTATTAGGATCAAGTTATCCTAGAAGGTATAGGATATCTTATGTGTCAAAGAATTTAATTAGTTTTCTTGTTATAATAGCTTCTAGCGCACTCTTAATAGAATTAAGAGCTTCTAACTGATTAGACAATATATTATTGTTATTAGGTAGCTCTGATTTTTGCTAAGTTGATTAATGAGCTACTTAAGAGATACTGATTTTTTTAAGTATTTTCTAGTACATTTAAATGTGGATTTAACACCTTCTATAAAATAATTATTAAACATAGAATTGTGTACTTTCTAATCTTCTGCTGATTGATATATATCTCTTTCCTTTTATAATAACTAAAATTTATGGAAAATCTTTCTTTCCCGCTACTGAAAAAGAAACACCATGGTTAATGTATTTTTTATTTCTATTATGATAACT
Source organism: Arsenophonus sp. (assembly GCA_046530735.1). GTDB lineage: Bacteria > Pseudomonadota > Gammaproteobacteria > Enterobacterales > Enterobacteriaceae > Arsenophonus. Next base: position 162,212 of record JBHEQV010000001.1, on the reverse strand, counting down.
TATTATGTTTAATGATTAAACAAGATGAATTTTTCTATTAAAAAAAGAAACATAAAAATATTCAAAATATTTTTTGACTCTTTTACCTCTACCAGATAGAAGTAACTTATTCGGTCTGGCTCAGACAGATAATATTTTAGAGTAATCTAATTATGATTAGAAATGAAGTTTAATTGGGCTCCGCCAACATATTATGACTGCAATCCATCTAAAAGGAATTCACGCTGCATCAATTATCGATCTATGTTAACCTGAAACCTGATTCACTAAAATATAATTGATCGTCCTTTATAAAAATATGAACATAGTATTACTGAAGCGATCTGTGTTACTTATGAAGAAATTTAGCCAAGTTGGTATTCCTTATTGCCTTAAGGTAGTTTGATCATGTTTGTATCAGGTTATGTTAGCAAAGATTATTGCTTTGCCGTAGAGTAATTTATAATTATATCTATATTTTAATTGCTGTGGTTTAAAACAATCTTCTCCATGTCGAATAATTCAATAAATAAAGATCCCATACATCATAAAATCTACTAAGTTTTCTTTTAATCGACTGATATAATTTTTCACATTTTAAATGTGGAATTACTTACCAATAAATCTCTGGTCATCAAACCTTATTAGGTGATAGCGGATAATTTCATCCTTGTTGATAACAGATTCGTACGATTTCGCTTCATCCAAGTAAAAGATGGACTCTTTATCAATAATTAGCTCAAGAAAACAGCCAACATACCCTGCATTAAACTCTTCAAGAATCTTATTGCTCGCAATAACTCTGTTAATTTCTAGCGATTAAGATCGCGATTTTTCTTTTCTTTTATCTCCTCCTCTCTCATATTTGCACTTTTCTATGTGGAAAATAATACTTCTATTTAAAGGATTTAGGAAAATCTTTCGTCGACTTTAACAATACTATTTAGGTGCTTTCATGTTGGCTGTTTCCGATGAAGCAAGGAAGCAATGACGCAATCTAAACGCTGTTTTAAAATTAACTCCTGCTTGTTTTGCTAATTCTCACATAAAATTAAGATATGTAAGATACATCACAGATAACTAAACCATTTATCATGGTAATATAATGTCGGAGATGAGAAGGGCTTCCAGTAAGATTATTAAATGTTTTTCTGGAATCGAGGATTTCGCAACGATATCGCTGTAACTCTAATGAATGTCAGCAGCGGATAAGATATTTTAGTGTGATAATATGGATATGATAAAGTGGAATGAGTTGCTTCAATGCATGAATCAACATTTTCTAATAGATTGTTGCCAAGTCAACTAATAAGATACATCTTTATATTAACATGGAGTGATAAGAGAGTTTCTTTAATTTATATGATTTTTTTTCTTTTTTTATGGTAACCTGTGCTCTGTAGCGAAAATTCTTCATCTTAATATAAGAAATTTCTAGCAACAATCTTTGTCAAGATAGCTTTGTATCAGAAACTGAACTAATTAGAATCTTGTGTTTAATTGTCACAGTACAGGGGCCTATAATGGTTAGCACTGAATAAGTTGGTAAATAGCTTTCTCTAAATTAATAAAAATCAAAAATAAAGACATCAATACTTACCAGAGTAACACATTAATTGTTTGTTAGTTGAAGATGAGCGCGTTATCCATGAGCATCATCTTAAATAACTAATGATTACTTAATTTGTGGAATATGTCGTCAAACAAGCCACTGCATCAAAGATAAGCACAGATCTTGAGAAGCTTGCAAGCTAGATATTTACTGTCGATTATCTTGCATTGATTGATAATAAATTAGTCAACCTGACCGATAAGCACCATTAGGTCACCGATGTTATGCACATTACTAGTGCAGTGTATCCTCTCAACCGCATCAGCTAACAATCGTATTAATAGCTCTGTGCGCAGGCCATATGATTTATCATGCAGCAGCCGAAAAGGCTAGTTATCCAAAGCATCACATCAGGGCATCACAAGTGGTCAATGCCAAGAAAGACAGCGCCGTTAAACTTAGTAAAACTCCTCTTAAGCGTTGTTTGGATGACTACAAAAAAGTCACCACACACAGACAAGCGCCTGAATAGTCTTGCTACCTGGAAAGCGTAAGATGATCAAATCGGAGAAAATCGCTTTATTGCATCACTGTTTGATCCGCTATTGAAAACTAAACTGATGGAGCATGAAAGGAGGCATATGCGGATTTTCCACCGACTGGCAAGAACGCTATGTGGATGAGCTTATAATGCTAGTTTTATTTTTCTTCTTACTATTTCGTGCTGTATGTAATGCAGAGACTCTACGAAACCTTTAAATGGAGGGACGTAAAATCGGTAAAAAATATCGACAGCTGGAAAGGTTTATTTGCCGTGACTAGACAAGCCTGCCTATTAACTACCTCTGGATTATAGCGTCATGATATGAAGATGAAAGTAGTTCATTCTGACCACGGTTAACAGTTTTTTTGAGAAGTAACATTAATTATCAATGGAAACTATCGATATATTATTGCTTGGAGTTTGTCTTGTTCTGATAGCGTGATTATCATTACTTATGCCAATTAGATATGGTAATGCACCACGTCAATCTGTTTTTCTACTATTAGAATAACAGTAGTGCGAAACCAACAATATGTTCGATGCATATATTATTGTTATTTTAACCAGCCTAATATTAAATATCAAACCCGTATTCCTGCTAATCAGTAAGGACGCAGTATTATTGAACAACTGAATCGTACCTTGCCAATGTACATTGCCCGCTGCTTTGGCAGTTATTATGGCACTAGTGCTGATCGGAAAACCCTACTCAAGACCGGCAAGGTGATTAAACCAAGTGTTGAACGTCTAGATCAAATAGCCATGATAATCCTAGTTTAGAAGGAACACTATGTAATTCTCTTCTGGGACAGGCTAATTAATGAAATTAAGAACAGAGTGGAACACTACACAACGTCCATCCACGCAGTGATCTCTTTAAATAACTCGATGAGGAACATTGCAGTCAAGTTGAATTTCTCTACTGAAAGTTGGAAAGCAACGATACCGATCTGGAATGATTGATGTAGTTTGAACTGTGCAACTTATTTATGCTGCAGATCGAATTCGCTGCCACCCGCTATGAAATTCGTTTTCTTAAGAATATTTATATATCAACAACTGGCGAATGAATATGGCTGCAAGGTACTGGTAAGTTATGACATTCACAATGCTAGAAAGATTATAGTGCCCTAAATGGACAGGTACTTATTTGTATGAAGCGCTGTGTAATGGTAATAAATATCTAGATTTTTCAATAACACCGGAATATCACAACCAGAAACAGCATATTAAAGAGATGCCGTAAGTGAAGTAAAGAAAAGTAGTGTTCTCTGAGGAATAAAATCCAATAATATTGGATGGCAAAAAAATAGATACCCTCAGATTACCAGACAATATTTATCGGTAAGTGGGAGAATATCATTAAATACCTAGGTTAAAAAACAGAACAACGTCGATATAAAAGCAGCATTACAGTTAACTTTAGCATTCCTTAAAGACCATCAGATTGACCTGATATTATAAAGAAGCCATTTTGGCAACTAACTGAATGGACCAACAAAAGATAACGGTTTTTTCTTTAAGTAGATAGTTATTATGATCGAAACGCAATGATTATCAATCATTTATAGCAGTTAATCTATATAGTTCAGATAATGTAGGCATAGATTGATTGCACGCGAGATCGGACAATAAACGCAAGTGATATCCAATTTTATCAACGGCAGTTATAACAGCAACAATAAGAAGTTTTGGAACTGTTAATTTGTTAATTAATTGGTTAATATCAGAAAAAGACCTTGATGCGTCGTCGCAGTTTATGAAAATAGCCAGGGATCAAGAAGATATTGGTAGTATTTTAGTTTGTCCAGTTAGTGAGATGTATGAACGTAATTGTTGTGGGTGTACAGGAAGGAATTTGGGTGGAAAACCTTACTCCTGTTTACCACTATTTTCAGGATATTCATAACTGAATAGTAATGATTTTCCCAGTGAACACCAGTATTACTGAGTATCTGCTGGAGGCCGCCAAAAGCCCTGAGCTTTATGGGCATTTGTCCATAAGAGGTACAACTGGGGTGCATGATTAGTAGACGGCTGACCAGCTTTCACAGGCTCATAATTGTCGATGAAGCTGCTCAATCTAGCATTGACGAGCTGAAGTAGATCCAGGCGATTTTAGAGTTCAGCTGAGATAGAAATCGTGCTGATAGGTAACACGCGAGTATTATTGAAATTGGGCAGCTAAACCAATCCTAGGAGCGGATAATTTATCCCGGTTTTACAGCCGAAGTCTGCCTATTCTAAATAATTATTAAAAGAAAAACCGATGATGTTAATGCGATTGTAGCGCCGGCATATTACCATCGAGAGTGAACTGATGCTGTACTTTGCCATTACCTAAAAAGCTTCTGTATTACAATTGTTATCGGATACCTTGCTCTAGATGTGTGCTTGATGTCCTACGGCTATGCGCAGGTTCAAACTGTGCAAAAAATACATCAAAGCGAGCTACAGAAAAGTGAATACAAAAACCGACCTGTTTCTGGCAAGAGAGAAAGTATGAACGGTGTACTCTTTATCGACAGCGAAGTACGTCAGTGTTTAATATTCAATGCCTGGTATCCTTTATTTGAATCGATTACAACCTGCTGATGTTGTTTAATAATCGCGCGCCGCTGCCTTTATTTTCTGTCGAATGCAGAAAAGGTGATGATGTACTTATAACATGATATAAATTAATTAATATTAATAGGAAATGATAAATAAGCCTTTATGTCATAAACTCCGCACCCTGTGCTGCATGGTCGTTATGTACAACATAACTACGTTGATAACATAGTATATTAGAATGTTTACCTTATTACGCAGCGAATTTTGTACCTCTATATAGAGCCGGTATGAAATAATGATGAGAATATTGCTCAAGCGCAACAAGATTATTACTAAAGTGCCAGAAATTTTGATGCGGGATAGATAGGAAGTACTGTAAAATTATGGTGCACGTTTTCAGGTATTGCATGCACCTGCCATACCATTACAGTATTACTGTCTTGGCGACAGCTTCTGTTCCAGGCAGCTTTTATTAACCCCCATTTATTGTGTGTGATGCACGGTAATCCCTTACTGCCAAGGAAGAAGGGTAGACGTCATAAACATATTTGATTCTATGAATACCGTGTGTTATCATTTAGACACTCTCACTGATAACAGTATGCCAACCTTGCGTTATCGGCATTGCTAATGTTTATAAAAAGTATCCTGCAAGACAGCAGTTCAGTCGATCTCGTCCAACGACGTTACTACCATTACGTTGTATTACCGAGGCCAGCGTAATAGGTCTCTTTACGTCAAATAGTTATCCGACTATTTAAGCTATTGAGACGTACAGGACTGAATGTTCTGCTGCTATTCATTTTTTTATTAAGAAAACTATGAATAAATTATAAATCTGAAAAATCTTCCTAGCTCCTAATGACCATCGTATTAATGTATTATATCAAGGAGTTCTCATCGCGCATGTTAAGTCAATTGACCTGCTACGCAATAATTGATTAACAGCCTGTTTATTGAAGCACGGGTAGCCTCTCATTCCACCCTTAGTAATAATTGTCTGAATTTAAATTAAGTGTTCTGTAACTTATTCAGGATTTTATTGATTTATCGGCCATAAAATATATTATAAATTATGGTGTTACCAAGGCAATGTGACCCTGTAATTGACTTTTGACGCAATATCGTTTTTATCCGCATTATGGGAAAACGCTGTATTTTAATGAACGCATTCAGGCGGCAAAAGAAAAATAAAGACATGCATTGCCAAGCGGTTAGATTAAAGCGTAGATGTAAATTAATCGCTATTGCGAATTGTTTTTTAAGGTGAATAAAGAAGGTCAATTGATATTAATAAAGTACTAGCGCTATGGGGGTTTAGATATTAACAATGAAGAATTCAAAAAGGTAATGAACGTAGTTAGTGATTCGATTAAAATCAGTAGAGATAACGGTACCTATCTTCGTTTTTATTAACAGGAAGCAGAAAAAGTCTATAAACAACTGTTGCTTAACATCTCAAATTGTAATCCATTTAACCCATTACTTTAAATCCAGTGCGCGGGTTAGGATATCGTGAGAAATTCAGTTAAGGAAATATTTATGTCAGTAAATAAAAATTTAATTTATGAGGCCGCAATGATATATTTTGATCATGATAAACAGATGTTAAAATCCATTAAAAATTTGCGGTGACAGTGTGCCTGTTTCTTTTCCATGGTCGGAAAATTCAACAAGTATACCCAAAATTGGCGACATTGAAATCATGCTTACTCGGCTTCTCCTGAACGGTCTGATGACAATGCTTGACGATGAAAGGCCCGAAAGCTTGATGTGTTATCATGACACTTTATTGAACAGGTACTTGGTAGTTATAAAACGCAAGAGATAACCATTGAGAACCTGGCAACATTAATTAAACTTATTCATGATGTGGCCGCTGTAAGTTACAACTGGATGAATAAATTTATCGCGCCGCCCTGATGAAAGTATATGTTGGTAAAACTGATTGCTTAGATGTGACAGTACTGGATCTTGTTAGAGTTATTATATATTTTCAGCAAAAAGGTTTTAATGTACGTTAAAATCCAGTTTTACGCAGCGTTAAACTAACTTAACCGATTGCTAAAATTCTTGCTATTAAGCAAACCCTCTTCTACGCCTGAAGTTTGTTAACTCGGATTATGAGTCTGCACGTAATTCCTAGATAAGTGTTCGTCTACAGCGAAAATAAACGGGGTCTGATGATGTTACTAATGATCTTGATCAATTAGGATAATGTACTGGTGCGTCAAGGTTACTCGAAAGCCTTAATTGCTGGCATCTTCAGTGTATGCAGGCAATCCTGCCAAGGGTATTTATCCCTTGACTGAAAGTTATGCCTGCATTTATTGGAATTATAACACGACGCTCCATACATCGTCATAATAATCATATTGACATTAGTACTTGACAGTCCAGGAATTATCATCATCCGGTCTGACGTAATACCCCTCTTTAATGTGGTAAGTATTTTACAATAAAATTATTACCTACTTCATCTAATAAGGTAGGTAATGAAGACATGTTAATCAGATTTATTCTCAGATAAATGCTTCAGCTGCATGAATTAATTGAGTGAATAAACAGCGTGACAGAAGATACCTTGTACTCAGTGGCCACTATTGCTTGCAGTACTAGTGGATATTATGGATAATAAGCTCAACGTCATGATTTTATCTACTACAGGCATGTCGATTAGCTCATAAAATGACAGCGTATACTAACAGCGAGCGTAATCTACTATTTATCAAAAAGTGATACCTTACTGGGTCCATTAATGCAACCATGTGGGATGTTCTGCCATTACTAGCAATAAGGGCATTCCAGATTTAGACGCTTCGCAAGGAATACCAATTCGGCCAGATATAGATTTATAAAGTAATTGCGATTATAAACGTTAGCTCTATTTAAAATTCACCCAATCCGCCATATTTACCCACTAAACAACACAGAACTTATATGAATAATCAACTACTCCTTCCATCCACGTAGGAGAACGGATTGTTAACGGAATATGATTCCTCCTTTCTCATCTAATCCTTATTTTGTCGCCAGAATCGCTGTATCAAAGTTATCTCATAACATTTTCTGGACTCGTTATGCAAAAAACTCCAAGCCGTCTCCAGCCATGATTTTTTATGTTAGCCGTCTTCTATACTTGTTTTGAATTAACGGACAATTCGTCCATATTACTCGATAGCAGCGGATAATTACTGTACGTTATAGTCATCACGATGGCAATCTCACCACCGATACATAAAAATGCCAGCATAATCTAAAAGGGATCCCCATCTGGAGGTGGTATATGCGCCAGGCTTTCACCGTGATTGACCGTCAAGATCACCCACCGTACTGCTATCAGGTGGTAGCATGTAGTACTCGTCACCTTTGTTTACAATGTTACCGCAGGGGGCCATTTTACTCATTTGTAACCTTGCTAAAATGGTTGAACAACCGTTAATATTTCAGTAGCCTATAATGAGTTTCTTCGCTTTGTTAAGGTGAACGATGTCATTCTGATCAGTCTGGCAATATCGCAATGTCGCTGCGCTAAATGTCTGTCTGGCATTGAGTACTTGAACCACCAGAGGCGGCGACATCATGAGCAAGCTAATAAAAACAGCACTACTGCTGTTAGCTGCTTGTGGGATTATTGCTTGCTACATTGATTTACTCTAGTAGCGTAACAGATAGCAGGAAACCAGCGCTGTACAGATTTGTATTATAAGCGGAACGAAGCCTCACTTAGGTAAGTGACAGAAAAACGAAATATATAACAGTAGTTCTTTTATCCACTTGAAGTAAACAGTAATGGATAAAAACAACAGCATTGCGGAGAAAATAAAAAAAATAGTTAATAAGTTTATCAGAGGATTATTTCGGGTTAATTGTGACAATGAGGCTGCGCCCTGGTCTTTTGACTTACCGTATTGCTGACCCCATACAATTTCTCTCTCACTAAAAGTTCTAACGTTACCCATCCCCTCGTAACATTTCCTGACTGGTTTATTGGCTAGCTATTCAACTTCGCTACCGTTATAGCCATTAACCTTTAGGCCAGACTAGAGTATTTATTTTAACTGGTGGCCATGATTAAACAATATAATATTGATAAGATGCATTGTACTAGAAAAAATATTACCGATAAATGCAACCTCATGATGAGTAAACAATGAAAACGATAACCTCGATAACGAATAACGGATAGACCTAAACCCACATAGTGCCTTATTATGCAGCGTACTTTTAGGGTGTCTAGACAGGCCATGTATTGACTAACCGTGATAATCACAGGCTCGCAGGAGAGTGTGCTACTATGGGATTTTGTGCTAAAAGACTATATCGCGTTAGTACTAATCCTGTATGAGTTAGTCTAACTGTCAACTTGCTGTTTATATGGCTGACGTGCTGCTACTTTTATAAACGCGAGCAGATCTAGCACATTAAAAACCCCTATTCTGACGGTAGAGGACGCCTGGAGTTTATCCTTAACGCCATTTGCACAGACGGCACAGGTCTTACTAAGTACAAATTACTAAGTTGAGAGGTGATTTAAAAGGACCTGTATCAGCTGGAGTTGCTGATGGGAAAAGTCCTTTACTAAAGTGATGAATGATTAATGATATTTTAATACAAAATTAGCGTCTAGCATATAGAGTATTCATTGAATGATTATTATGGCGAATTAAATGAATCAGTGTTGTAGGCTATTCACGATTGACTGGCATAAAGTTATTGTACGACAGCGTGCGTGATCATCTTGCCTAGGCTAGAAAGCAAATGATCTGTTTTACCGCTTGACATTGCTTGGCAGCTATCTAGTAGTTCATCTGAGTGTATGTGAACAGAAGATTACCAAAAGTCTTTCTACCCGTATACTACTTTATGTAATAGCTATGCAAATGAGCTGCAATAAGGTTTATTTCTTACCGGCGAACATTCATCAATGCCTGTTGAAGTGATTCAAGAAACGCATTACTCAGTACAAATTATAGACAAGATTAACCGGTTAATTGATTTGGCGATCTGTCTGCTGAGTGCAGCTCTTTTGTTTAGAGGTTAACTCAGTTGGCGACGTAAAACAAATGAGTGGCAAGGAGTTTACGTGATCTACGTGATACAGTTTGCAGATTTATTGCTGAGTTAGTTGAAAAACTGACCGGCAAAATTCCTTCTCGCGGCTGATTATAAAATGGAACGATTCTCTCTCGATTGTTCAATGGTATGCCGTAAGTGCCAGATTGGTAGTTAGGATAACGAAGAGATTGATATTAATTTTATCAAAGAAGCCATGCTGGCATCAACGTCTTGAGAGTAGGACAGAAATGAGCAAACAGACACGAGATGGAAATTCTCGCAAGGGGATTCTATGCCAAAGAATCGGCTAACACCATTAGTGAAGTACTCTATAAGAGGAGGCATGGATCACCAGATGGAAAGATGAATCCGTAATATTTTGCTGGGTAAGGTTTAACACTTTAACGTGTTCAGAACAAATGATGATCAACAACGAACCTGCGATTATTAAATGTTAATTCATGCACTTATGATAATTGTTTCAATCTAATTTCCTAAATAGATGAGTAAACGGTGATTCAATGTCAAGTGGTGCTTAATCGTGCACTTTATATGTGCTTTGATTACATGAAAATAAGAAATCAACTGAAAATTTTTGTTAAAAAAGGTGCAATAAGCTCCTTTAGACATATTTTATAATAAATATTCGACCTCTAGTTTAACTATGGAGAACTGCTAAAATCTGTTTCTGTTGCTCCAACAGAAGACACTAGATTACAAGAAGCAGCTTATCTATGAACTTCTATTGAGACAAAACTTTTAATAGCACTGTCTATTGTTCTTTCATAGTGTTTTTGTTAGTTAATCGTATTAATTTAATAAAAATTTAGCAAAAATAATTTGTTTAAAAAGTAGAGAAATTATACACGTCATCAGAACTATAACTTATCGGAGCAAAAATCTTCAAAGGCTTGTTTAGTATTTTTTTTACAAAATGTTTGAAGTAGGATGATGTTTATTTTTTAGAATTTTGCAATTTCCTGGTCTAGGAATTAATTTAAAAAAAGATCTTATGAACAACATTGCCATGACCTTAACAAACGTAGTAATGAAAGCACTCTACTGTCTAACAGCTACTCGTAAAATTAATCTGCTCAAGGTTATACACCCACGTTTATGGCCTAGTAGGCGTGCCAGAATTTTGTTGGAATTACTCCAAAATACGATGGTATTTTTATCTTATCAATAACGCTGATTTCTAGATAATATCCCGTGTATGGCATTAATAAAAATTTAGCTGTACTGGACTTTGACCTAAGCCGAGTCTTAGTATAACGTTATAACTGCTAGCAAGTTGCAGTGCAGTGGTGAATAATGCGTTTTGCATCTGTAAAAAGAAGGAAAATGTGCTGGAATATATTGCGTTTGTACGCTATTTTTGTGCCTTTAACCAGCTAGTTCAAAGAGATTTCTATGAGTCCACCTTCTAAAAGAGAAAGAAGCACGAAGAAATCCTGAAGTACATGATCTATTTTTTAGGCGGTGGATTTAAAATTTAGTATTAACCTCTCGTCCTTATAATCTTTGGCGGTTTCTAGGACGATATGATGATTGAACAAGGTCACTTTCCACGAATTTCTTGAAAACTACTCAATGTTCCACTGATACTCAATATCTGGAGGTCTACTGGTACGACTAATTTCTACCCATAATAGGATCGATAACCTATTTAATGCCTGAATTCAGAACGCCTACGAGGGGCGAAAGATTATATCTTTGAGGAAATCAAGCTAAATGAGGCGATTAAGGAAGGATTATATTGTCATATCTGTTATGTTACTGAGCAGTATGTCTTGCTTGATTCCAAAAAAAACTTTGCGAGATGACCTGTGTAAAAACTCTTCCAAAATAGGGAATGTGTTGAGGAAGAATATGGTTGGGAGGCGTGCTGCGCAAGTCAGACGGATGCCTATCTGTGTTCCTTCTGCTGATTAAAGCATCGATGGCTTTGCCAGCCTTATGTTGCCCCTTCTACACTTTGAATCTACCTAAGTTTAAGTTGTGGATGAAAAACAATACAAAGCCAAGATATAACCTTGCTATAAGTCGCATCTTGAGACGGTGATGGCTGACTTTTCGCCGGACTGTTGTTGTTACTATTTTAGAGAGAACTTTATACGAAGTAGTGATCTATCGTATTTGCATTACTGGCCATCTCGCATGCTTTAACTAAGCCAGAGAACTAGATATCGAGTAACGCAACCTCATCTATGACCAGGAAAATAGATGATACCCTACATTATGACCCTGCTGTATTTCGACCAGAACATGCTAGATTGTATTACGCTCTCTGGGAAATGATATCCCGAGTTGATGCTCAAACTAAAAGGTAGACTGAAGGGAAAAATCTAATCTTAGCAGCAATAAAGTTAATGCTGGATTATTTGCTGCATATCAAGATGGTAAGCGGTATTATACAAATAGATGTGGGTCTCAAAGTGAGAATACGATACAGTCAGACATTCAAGGAGGAACTCCGTTATGGTAACTATTTTGTAATGCTCTAAATGGCTAATCACGACGCGATAATTGGGAGACGATTTCGTGCTAAATTGATTATGCACCTGTTAGGTGATGCCGATACATGAATCTGTGCTTGAAAACCTCGATGAGATTAATAGTGACGACGATCGAGAATTTGATCAGAGTGATGTAATGAAGCAGCTTGTTGGTACTCATGGCAACCGCTAGCGTTTTTATCGGAGAGTCAAACGGAAAAGATAAATATTCTAGAAGTGGTGAGCTATGATTCCGATCATTCTTGGCGTCCATGGGGATCCAAGATGCACTAACACGTTTCGCGCTGTTTTCAGACAGTAGAGCGCAGTAACTTAACTTTCTGTTGCAATTTAGCCGACAATCTGAAAAAACACATGGATCTATTTTTTGAACTTAGCAAGTACTGCCTGACGATTTATAGTATAAAATAGCGTATTAAGCCAGAATCGATAACCCAAGAGCCAAAGAAAAATCTAAGCGGTGCTGATAGAGAGTGTCTCACTGATGTGTCATGGTTTGATAATTTACTGTTTAAGGCTACCAATCTCTTACTCAAAGGCTATGCGATAAAGGAAATTATCTGGGATAGGATCTCAAGGATGAGTTTTCTTATCGCCGTCCAATGCTGGAATTCAACGCTATTCTAAATTAATCTTGACGACCTATCGTGACCTAGAATTGCGTGATGCTAGTCATGCCTGACAAGTGATTACAGTTGTTTATCTGGATTTTGTCATGAGGATAAGGATGAAACTAGCTATCCTGAGACTCATTGCCTGATACATACTCTAATTTAGTCATTTATTTTAAAGAATTACAGTGTGCGGGATATTTAGCAAAGTTTCTAGAGATTTATGAACTGCCGGCTTGTGTGGCGGAGAAATATCAGTGCCGAGCAGAAAATGCAATGATGAAGACTATGATGGACATTGGTGAATATTGATGGAGCTTAGTGTTTGATGTCGTCACTACTAATGGTCAGTGTACCATTTTTATGGAAATGATTATCTGGAGCACGCAATATCTAAATCTATCCTCAGCAGAACACTGATCTCAAAATCTATAAATAAATGTGCTCGTTCGCTAGAAGAGATTGATAATGCGGTGTACAAGGAGATTTATAACGCTGATTTACCTCAGCTGTTACTGGACCCCCCCCTTTTTTTTTAATCGTGATCTTATTTACCGCTCTATTACCGATTAACAGCTTTGCTCTTATTTATAAAACTGACAAGGGGTGGGATAAGCTAGAACTGGTTTAATATGCTTAAATACGAGGATATGACCAGATTTGCGAAGGTATTCCCAAACTGATAAATAGTATGGGGGATCTCTTCTTCTTGATCTAAGATAAATTGTGCATTTCAATGTCAGATGGAGATGAGACGGTATTTACCGTTTAGTCGATACTGGCAAGTAGCACAAACTATGCTATTGCGTAGCCTCATACAATCCAATTAGATAAACGCTGCACTGGATATGGTAGAGACAGAAACTAATTTTTCTCTGTAGTTGAAGGTCAGAGCCTACTTACTGCTGTCTCGGTGATAGAGACTATCTGTGAACAAGAGGGGGAGATAGGTGATCCATTATCCAGAAGATGAACGATTGTGCACTAGTTAAACTATTGACCCGTGCTATCTTTGTTCTTAAAGTATGGAGCGTTTTAATGCTATAACCGATTGATTTTAGTGTTGTCTTCCGTTTATCGCTGAAAGAGATTATTCCCTATTTCCGCACTTAGGGGTATCAAATTACCTAGAACTGCTTTGAAGAACAAGGGGCAGTTTCATGTCTGGATGTTTACTGTTTCCAAGGTGGCCAGCTAGATGTTTTGAGTGTGATTTCTTATGAGGTAGACTTAGCTATTGTGAGGAAATATTCTAGCAGAACTTCATTGATATACTGATATCTAGGCTACAAAAGCTTGGATGGTGGAAAAATAGCTGCTGGTACAGATAGGGCAATACTGGAACCGTAAACTGGGTATCGCTCGCTGTTTTGCGATGATATATAACGTCAATACCTAGTTGGTTTATAATGGCCGTTCAATATGCACAGTTTACTCGTCTTTCCGCAGATCTTTATCTCTACTGCCAGGTTTATGTGTGAATCGTGTAGGGATAGCGAACTCAAGTCCTTGCATACAAGCTTCCTTACATGGCAAAGTTTTTCGTTACGAACACCCTTTTTAGAAAAGTTATTGCCGCCTAATGGGTTTAATTAGCACTGTTCAGTACACGCCGCCTTGTTAAAACACTAGATGGATGATTTTGGCCTGCATGTTACGAAAGAGAGGCACACCATACACATTCATGGAATAGAGGCTGCCGTAGATAAGCGTAGAGAGAAAATCGTCATCCGTTACTACCTTTATAATGAGGACAAGATAAAAATGATCTCCAATATGAATTAGTTCTAATCTCCAGCTATGATGGTATTTAGCATTGACTAGATAATGACCAGTAAATTCATTGAAGTAAAGAGATGATGGGCGTTGCATGAATCGTTCGTGAAAGATCTGAACAAACAGCCTGGTGCACTCCAGCATTAGATTATACAGTTGGTCGATAGACTTAACAGTACTTTCCTCCATCAAGACCGTCTTCATAATAGGCAGAGGCTGTAAAATATGCTGCGCCTAGAGAGGCGACCCACCGTGCATAGTTCATAGATACAGATGTTTTCGTCCATGCTCATAGTTAGTCTAGTGGAGGTTAGCCTAAAACATTTCAGCCGTATGGGGTTGCCAATGATGATTTCACCTCCATGTCCTGCTCAGTGACATTGGCACTATCTGTCTAGAAGGTTTATTGGATGTGCTGCAAATTAGTAAGCAGGTAGCCGCTGTCTAAAGGCATGTACTCTAGCCATCAAAACGCTGGGATATAAGATCTTAACCTTATAAGTGCGGTTGTTAATCCGTATCTTTATGGCGAATTTATTACGACATGGCGGGGCTTAACTAAGCCTGATCTAGGCAACGGTGACGAGAACTCAGCTAGCGTTAGTCATCCTGGGTACCGCATTCCAGAAAGTAATATAATACAGTACGTTTTATTTTGCTAAGAAGCGGTTGTGTCATCCATTGTTTATCTCTGTAGCGAATAAGTAGAAGTGCTCGGTAGCTTGAGGAGATGGTGTTGCGGTATCGATAATCAGATTTTTACTCACTGGCTCTTAGTCAGTATTACCTGTGGCTGCTCGATAGTCTATTCTGATAGTTGATCCTATCAACTTACCCTGCGATAGATCGCATAAAACCTGTATAACCTCCTTTTGCCATCACAGTGGGTTAAGCGATATCTGAACCCAGAGATCGATAAATCCTTTACTTTCTTTTATACTTAGACTATCTGAAAGTGTGGTGAATGTATTAATCCGTGTCGCGTATCATCGTGAGTTTCTGGTAATCAATAGAACCAACTGGAAGAACTTGCATCTGAAATGATAACTGGTTGTCTGCTAAATACGGCAAAATATCTAAGGATATCATTATACCATTATTTAGTCAAAGGTCAATGCGCAATCATGTGAGCGATATCAACAAGGATAAAATCGACGATTTCGCGATTGTATTTATCGTCTCAAAAGCTTCTAGATGATAAAAGACTCATTCCAACGAATAGCACTGGCGTGCCCTCTGTAGGAAAGACGTCTGGCATTGGTGCAATCAGACGATTTAGCGCTGTAGTAAAGGAGTGTGAGAAGAAAAAAGCAAACTGTATGCAGAACAAGTATCTGACTCGCATTATTTGGCCATATCTGTCTATGGGTTAATCGTGGTATGTTAATTAGCTAGGTATAGTTAATCTAGAGCAAGAAAGAGGGAATAGAGAACGCTAACATTGATCCTGTGCAGGGCATTTATCATACTAGCGGGTCTGGTAGAAAGTACCAAGAGGGAAGAGGATGTCCTGGTGTTATCCTGAATTAATCATGGGAATAAACTGGATGAATAATATTCCATTGCAATGTCTGCTTGCCTCGGTGAGGCGCAAAATTCGCCTCCTGTTTATATGCGGCATTTTAACTAAGAGGACGACGGATTAAAAGCGTAAAACATTCAGTTGTGATAGCGCTGGACTGTGAAATCCTCGATGAGTTTAACCGCTCGCAGAAATATTAGCACATCAACGTGCCGTTACCGGATCTAAAGATAGTATTTGCCATATCTTTGTGGCAGTTCATGACCAGACGACCGTGCTATTATCAGATTGAGGTTATCAATCTATCAGGCTTACCTGAGATAGCAGCTTATATCACTCATATGAAAAGGGTCGTCTTCGCCTGAGTTCTAAGGCTGGCCTGGTTTATGTTATTGCCTGTGTAAAACCTAGAAATTGTTGATGGGCACAAGGCTGTATTTAATATACCGCGACAGCGCGTTTTACTGGTAATCTAGAAATAATAAAAAGCCTAACTGTAAAACAGAAGATGGCGATTGAGAATAGCGTTGAATCCAAAGTTATCTTCACAGGATAGAAAGACGTTATCAGCCATGTCAAACAAAACGATTATCGACATCAAGAAAATATCCATGGCAGTCTAGCAGCAAGAGGTGACAAATGAGTGACGTTGCGCTGCTCTGGATGGATGGTGAAGAGAGGTTCTTCCAGGACTAGGAAGAATTTAGTTAGCGACGGCGGTACTAATATATCTGTTTATCAATAGGGCTAGCTTGAGGTCTTCAACAGTTTATAGGATGACGGCCAGTTAGTATGTTAGCTCGGCTTTGCTCGCGATTGTAGCTACTGTTACAGCAAAGGCGTTATCCAGCTTTTAGAGAGCGGAAGGTTATACGCATTAGGCACTTACGTGACTAGCTATTTGGATGACCGTCATCTTACTTCCAAGGATGACAGTGTGCAATTATTTGTGTTTAAAGCGTATCTAGAATAAGATTTAAATGCCATATCATCACTCTATGCTAAGAAAACTTATTGGGAAACCTCACAGAATAATTCCATAATATTTTTACCCGTTGTGGCGCATTTACCTGATATAAAAAGCTTGTTTGGAGCAATTACTATGGCCTAGTCTGAGATAGTATCCAGCAAATTATTCAAAACGACATCAGCGAGAATGAGCTGCTCAAACATTGCGCCTTTTATTGCGTTGTAAGAAAAGCAGACTGAACCTCACCCAGTGACTATCAGTCTTGTCATTGCATGATGCAGATAGTTTGAGTGATTGAAACACGTTTGCAATTGCAAGACGAAACGCATTACAGAGCCTAACAGTAGCGTAAATGGCAAGGCAGGAATCTTTAACAATTAACATCGAGACTGTGATCAACTTGAGCTGGAATGTGACTTCATGGCTTTTGGGATATGCACTCAATTTTATAATACTGATCGCAGGGTCTCCGTTAAGTAGTCGCTGACAGAATCCAGGTATTCTAGGTAAAGTAGTAACTTTAAGTGCATGGAAGAGTTGCTGTCGCGCTTTCTATATTAGGTGAAATTCATGTCTGGAAGGCGGTTTGGGGGGTACACGGTGTCGGGATTATGAATGCTTGTCATGCAAAGTGAAAACGTTATCTGTAGCTAATATCTATCCATCTGAAACGGTGGGACGATACGGGTATCTGTAATCTTCATGATGGAGAATAGCTCTAGACATCTTCTTTAGCGAGAGCGAGAAGAATCGGATGACTGACTATCTTGCATGCTATCGTGACTCTGTTACCGGTGAGCGGCTTGAATAACCGGAGTGGCCAATAGTTAATGGTGTTTGTACTAGATAAAAAGTTAATAGCACGTTGCATATCTCCTTCAATACCCTGGATAACCAAGCTCGCATCTAGGGGAGACATTTAAGAAACTTTTTTATACAAAGCAAAATCAGGTTAAACCTTCCTGTCCTTGTTTTTTTAGCACGTACTATCCCGGGGATAAGTGGACTATAGAATTATCCTCTGAAAAGTCCGTTGATACCAGGTTAGTAGCAGAAAAACTCAACTACTGGTTAAAGATAATCACATGGATTTAAAGGCACATCAAGGCGCGCTATTATAACTACTATCTAACGTGGTTAGATTGCTCTAAAATAAAACTTTGAAATATACACTATTGCTATCGTTTTGATCTAGCCTGCAAGCAGGGTTCATGTTAGCGAACAATGCTTAGGCAATTTATGAACTTAATCTTTTCTACTTGCTGTCAATTGGTTACTTGCTGACAGAGAGCATTTCTTGCTATCAGAGTTATGATAGCAGCTATTATGTTGGCGTTAATTAGTACCGTGTATTGGCGGCTAACAAGTAATGCATAAAATCAAACCTCAATTGGTAATTTTAGATTAAATTAGCACGGTTTTACGATTTTACGATGAGTATGAGCACCTTTCCGGAGAATTAGTGGTATGATTCTAATGATTTAGAACTACGTGGACTATTGCCGATTAATGCGCTTAACCCGATTGCCACGCTACTACTCGTATTTATTATGCCTGGATAGATATTGGCATGTCTGTTAAACTTCTATAAGCCATCACATCAGGATTTTTGTTATGTACATTCCGATAAAAAGGAGAAAAATTAATGTATTTGTTAGATAACAACAGCGGCATTGCCACTTATCAGCATGCCGTTATTAAAAGAAAACCAGAGAATCATGCCGTTATGATTTATTGAAAGTGATGGTAACAATAGAATTAGTTAATCGAGGAAAGATTGGTTTAATATACAGAAACTAAATACCTAGTCTTGCTGGAAGGCGCCGTCCGTATAAGCAATAAGCTAAAATAGCTGACGATGACTTATCAGTACAATTATTGACTAGGAGGTTGCTATTAAAAACAGAAGCATTTAGCGAAAATTATTACAGGGGTAATGGTAAGTCTAGAAAAGATCCGTATTTATATTTGACATGGCAAACTGCAGTCAGGATGATATTAGAATGCGACACTTCACCGCAAAAGGATTACGCAGTTAAGACTATGTTGGCAGAGAGTGAAGAAATAGTCTCTTGATCTATATGCCTGTTTAATTTTTTATGGCAACCGCTGTAGTGAAAATTCTTCATGATGCAGTATAGAGGATTTCTATGAAGAATCTTTACCAACATAGTCTTTATATGTACAGTGAAATCGTTCTATTTAGCTCTTGTTAGATAAGATAAAACGTCAGCGATATTGACGATAAATAAACTGTTATAAATACTAAAATATCAATTACAGTGGCTTAATCAGATTCATAATACTTAACATGTAATATAATATTCATTGATTAAATAGGGATATCAGAAGATGTTACAAGAGATGTATTGCTTTTTTTATCACCGGCACCCGGTTGTTGGAAAAGCAGATGTGATTTACATTAAAATTAAGTATTTGCGTTATAAAATATTTAATGAAATGAAGATGAGTATCCCCTCACCTAGCTGTCTCTGAATACTAAACTAAGATCAGTAATGAAGCGCATCAATACATCCTATATTCTCGCATCGCTAAAACCCATGTTCAATAATAACCAAATTATCAGATACAGATTACACGAGATGAAAGTAGAAACTATTGTTCTTATTTGGCTGAGTCATTATAATAAGTCGCATTATAGCCGAGGATTTATTAGTAATTCCTTACTACATCTTGGTGATATTCTAAGGAATATCTCAAAAAACTTAAAATTTAAATAAATCTCAATTTTATTTTTAAATAATTAGATTTTTTTTGATCATTTGGCACTTAATTTTACTGCTCATTGTCATGGACAGTATTATTTTATTTATTCTTGTCGTCAAAATATATAATGTGTTCTGCATGCTAAAAGTATGTGAACCAGACTTTAGGTTGTAATATGCTGCCATCATTCTCATGGAGAAAATTAGCGCGTACCTCACCAATGATACGGATTAATTTCTGTTTATTTCTTCTATCCCCGTAAATTCATTTTCAACTCGTGTTTTAGTTTTTGTAATCTTGTGATGTGTACTTTTGCTGAGTCTTGGTAACGGTTTGTTTCTATGGCTTTTACTCTGAATATGTCTCCTATAATAGTTTGCTATTTCTAAACTTCTGTTTTAGATAGATAACCTCCTAGATCGCATAGATATTGTAATTTATCTTAGCCTTATCAATGACCCATTTTAAAATTCTGACTATCGTGGATGTTTTCGCTATCAGTAACGATTTTTCTAGTTATGTTTATTTCTTGTATATAAGATTTTATGGATGATAGCGTATTCTGCTGATAATTGATTTCATGTAATGATGTCAACAACAGGAGTGATATGAAATTTAAAATTCTATTCTAAAGGTATTCTGTAAAAACTAGATATTACCTGTGGATCCCTTTCATGAAGTCATCTGTAATACTGCCAGGTAGTTGATAACACCGTTGTTGAGGCTTATCTCAACTCGAAGCCACGGTTGCACAATAAAATTCTGAATGTCACTTTGTTGATATAGGAGAGAGGGATACATCTACAATGTTCTCGTTTGTAACGGTTATGTCCCACAACAAACCATACAGGTTGATATTAGCAATATTGAAATTAAAGTGCTGAAGATTAGAGATCACAGTGGTAACAGAATATTCTTCAACATGTCATTGTTCTGCCCTATCTGAAGCGTGCAAAAGGACGAAGAATTTTTACCATGGCTGTATATCCTGTTAGGCATCTCTACCCGTGATTTTCATGAAGCCCTGATCTGCTTCTCGATGAAAAACATGGTTTCTCTTCCAGTATTATCAGCAGATCGAAACACAGATGCCTTGAAGAGCACAGGCAATCTGTGCTTACGTGATTTAAGTAAGATCCACTCTAGGTTTATTTCTGGATCGATGGGATAAAACCGTCTTATTAGATAAGATGATCTCCTTTGCCTGCTGCTCATTATCGGCATCACTGCGCATGGATATGAAGGAGATAGGTTATGGTATGAAGATGCTTATCGAGAGTCAGAAGGAAACTTGGTTTAATTTTTAATGGCATACGAGCAGACAGTTTAATCGTATATCCCAAGCTTTCTATAGGAGAGACGGGGTGCTCTTGGTTTTGAATACAATAGCAAAGATATTATCGAATATGCAGGATCAACGCTGCTGGGTATACAAACACCTAATGCACCGTCTTTACTCCCCAAAAGCATTGAGCACAGAAAGTTAATGGTGAAGTGCGAAAGTTTGGCTAACAGAAATTTCTGATTCTGCTAATAAACTCATTGATATTTTGTTGTTAAGGTTTTCAGCATATCTTCCCAGTGATCAGGATGTTGGAAAATAATCAAAAATAACTGCTTGCATCCTATGACATCTCGTCAGGGCTAGCTGGGTATCATAAGAACGCTGAATATGATTGAATTGAATTTTGCAATATTAAAGATATCAAGCCTGATAGGCAAGAAGGTTTAAATAAAAACAACCCTTTAATATTATTTAAGCTGCTATCTGTTTGTTTAAGAAAGCGGGAACCAGCTAATGGCATTTTAGCCTTCATCATGAGTGGTAAATAAAACCTAATTTAAAGATGAAGAACAGATTTACAAAGCATCAAAGTGAAATATAGCATGACCACCCATACACTAGATTTGTTGATAATTCCTATTTTCTGATTAACTTGTACTTCTTAATCTATGTTTACCAAAAACTTATAGCCACTATAATGGCTATTACCGTGTTTTAGTCCACGGTGATTCTAAATATTTTTATCACTACTTGCTGTGTTTCCAATGAGTAAGCATGGCTTCCTTTGATTAAGTTATTCTTTTTCGTCCTTTTTAAAGGACTACTTCGTAGCAAGTACGAAGTAGTGGCATTGATGATTTATCTTACACAAGCTATAAAGTTTTTCTTTAGAAGTTTTTAAGTTACATCATCAAAAATAGCTTTAAAGTTCCTTCATCTATTCTGTTTTATAACTTCCACACACTTCGTACAGTCTTCAGAGACATTAATGACATGGAGTGTAGGTTACAGAATCGCTTAAAGCTAATTTTGTTTGAAAGCTGGTTATTCAAGCTGATTGTAAGATAATTTATAAATATGCTTTAAAACTAAAATGCAAATCATACTTTCAGTTTGAAATTGCGAACGTCCTATTTTTCTGATTAGAGTGTACTGATACATGGTCGATTTTACTGATAGATCTACAGAGTCTATGCAGGTTTTAAGCTTGACCAGATTGAGTCTGACAACTTGTTAATTATCTGTATGTGATACTTGGTTTGCAAAGAAATTGTTCTTAATGACGTTTCATTTCTGCATGGTAATCAGGTCAATAGATTAGTTTTGATAATTTTATCTGTAAAATCAAACTCTGATTGGCGTAATGCTCTGTGAAATATGTTCTGAATCCTAATAACAGTGTAAAAGTGGTCATCAGTACGGGGATCTGAGTATATGAAGCTTAACTGTTTGTGTTGTATGATGACGTCCATAAAAACTCAGTATTACGAGCGATTCAGTTATGCACTGAAAATTAATAAGATTACTTTATCCTTAGGTTGTAAATATATGCAATCCTTTGCAGATAAGTGTTGTGGACGTTAAGACGTGGTGTTATCAGGCCAATAATTTTGAATATATCTGACAATATTACTCATCATATTATGAATTTAATGGTGAGTAATATCATGAAATAGCACGCAACGCAATTAGGCGAGGTAATAAACAAGGAGAATATCTGATATGACTAATATAGCGCGTGAAACCATCCATTGCTTCTGGCAGTTTCGATATATATATTTTTTAGAGAAGCGTGTGAAGAAACGCCTCAATACAAAATTATTAAAAGTGCAACCTTATTTTTTCTAAAATAACGGTTTTAAAATTAAGTTCATGATATCTTTAGAAGAAGTAAGATAGTTACCTCGATATATTAATTAGTATCAAATAACTTGTCTTTATGTATTTTGAGCATATCAAATATTTTGTCTTTCGGTTATCAAATAATTTGTCATCTTATATGCATAAGCACTAATATCGCTGGGTTTTTACGGATCAATGTTATTAGCAATGAAAAATTAATACATGTTTTATTAAAGATATAAATAATAGAATAAATACGAGGTTAACTAATTGGCTTAATAAAACAATTTATTGGATGGTAAGTCAAGAGGATAGTAATAATGATTAATATTACTGAATTTATGGCAAGTGTTCATCAATTTTTATCTAAACGACAAATCAATGCTAAAAGTTTGCAACGATATGAATTTACTTTCCTGCTGATATCATATTTCCAGCTTTAGATTGGCTAGCTAGTCAGCAATTTTATCCTCAATTTTATTGGTATCATCGCAATGGGCATGAAGAAGCGATTTTACTCGGTGAGGTAAAACGTTTTAGCAAAATTGCTGTTGCGGAACGATTTTTACAACAACAAACAGAGACAACAACCATGCGGATTTGGGGATTGACAGCCTGGCAGTCGTTGCCTAATAATGAATATTATGCCGATTTTGTTGGTGATGATAGTTATTTATTTTTACCACGAATTGAGTTTCATTATTGTCAGGGAAAGTGGATATTAGCTACCAATATTATTGGTCAAGAAGATTTGACACAGGCTTTGCAATTTTTATCCAAATTGAAATCAGTTAATCCTATTTCGCCTCTTAATAGCTGCATTAAGAGAATTCAGCATCTTCCTTAATACCAACAATGGCAGGATTTAACTATTCAGGCAATACAACTAATTAATAGCGGGGTTATGGATAAAGTAGTGCTTGCCCGCCAAACAGATATTGAATTAACAAAACCGTTAAATGTGGCAAGTCTGCTGTCAGCTAGTAAAGCAGTTAATTTTCAATGTTATCATTTTATGATCTCTTTTAATCCTCAACATACCTTTTTATCATCAACCCCTGAGCGACTTTATTATCGTAAATTTCAACACCTTTATACAGAAGCATTAGCTGGCACAGTAGTCAATTCATCAGATCCAATACTCAGAAAAGTTAATTCTGATTGGTTAATGAATGATGATAAAAATCAGCATGAAAATTTATTGGTGGTAGATGATATTTGTCAAAGGTGCAAAATAATTGTGAAAAAATTGATGTTTTCGCAGTTAATATTATTTTTTTACGTAAAATCCAGCACTTGCGTCGTTTTATTCATATCACGTTACGGTATACTAGTGATAAGGATTGTCTGTATCGTTTACAGCCAACCGCTGCAGTTGCTGGTGTACCGAGAAAAATAGCTAAACATTTTTTACAGCAAAATGAACCTATTTGTTGCGGTTGGTACGCAGGTAGTGCCGGCTATTTATCATTAAATCAAAGTGAATTTATTGTTTTATTACGTTGTGCGCACATTAATAATGATCATCTTCGTCTTTATGCTGGCGCCGGAATTGTTAATAATTCAGATCCATGGAAAGAATGGCTTGAAGTTGAAAATAAGGCTGCAGGTTTACAAATATTGCTAAATACTGAAATATCTTGTTATAAAAATTTTTTTAACAAAAAATAATTTTTATCAAAAGTTTATTGAACTGGAATAAGGAAAATAACATAATTTCACTTAAAATTGGTATTATTTTATTTCTTGTTTTTGTTTTGAGTAACGTATGTCGTTTATTTTAAACTATCAATGGGCCGAAGTCATTTTGGAAGCATTAACACGACATGGATTGAGCCATGTTTGTATTGCACCAGGTTCTCGCTCTACGCCATTGACGTTATCAGCGGCAACAAATACTAAATTAATTTGTCATACTCACTATGATGAGTGTGGATTAGCCTATTTTGCTTTAGGTTTAGCGAAATCTGTTGTTAGTAAGCCGGTAGCGGTTATTGTCACTTCTGGTAGTGCAGTAGCTAACTTATATCCTGGTTTAATAGAAGCAGGCTTAACTGGTGAAAATATCATTTTTTTACCGCTGATAGGCCGCCTGAATTAATTGATTGTGGTGCTAATCAAGCGATCAGACAAACTACTATTTTTTCTGATCATCCAGCACAAACATTAGCATTGCCCAGCCCAACACAAGATATTAGTGCACAATATTTAGTGAGTATCATTGATAACACTATGGATAATCTTTTACATGGTGTTTTGCATATCAATTGTCCATTTGCTGAACCTTTATATGGTGACAGGTCAGCACAAATTAATTGGAAAAATTCATTGGATAATTGGTGGCAATCTTCTACACCATGGTTGGTAGGTTCTAGATCCTGTTCGTTAGCATTACCCAACGATTGGCATGCTTGGCGACAAAAAAAGGTCTTGTAATCGCGGGAAGAATACGACCTGATGAGGGAGAAAAAGTTGCCAAGTGGGCAGAAATACTAGGCTGGCCAATTATTAGTGATGTTTTATCACAAACTGGGCAACCATTACCATGCGCTGATCTCTGGTTATCCGTTAGAGCGGCAAAAAAGATTTTGCAAAATGTACAGTTAGTCGTTCAGTTCGGCTCAAGTTTAACCAGTATACGGTTATTAGAATGGCAAGCACAATGCCAACCAGAGGAATATTGGACTATTGATCGTATTCCTGGTCGTTTAGATCCGACTAATCATTGTGGTAGGCGATTAGTAAGTTCAGTGTCTGACTGGTTAATTGCCCATCCTGCCATAGCTAGATTGCCATGGGCACATTCATTAATAGAAATTGTCTATAATGTTTATAGTAGTGTCAGTAAACAGCTTGCACAAGAATTTTCAGAAGCCGCTATTGCTCATCAATTTGTACAATTGTTACCGACAGACGGGCAAGCTTTTCTTGGTAAGAGCTTAATTGTCAGATTAATTGATGCCCTTGCTCAATTACCACTGAGTTACCCAATTTATAGCAATCGAGGAGCTAGTGGGATTGATGGTTTAATTTCCACGTTAGCTGGTCTTCAAGCTGCCAATGAAAAACCCACGTTAGGGATCATCGGTGATATTTCTGCGCTTTATGACTTAAATAGTTTAAATTTATTACGTAATAACGTAGCACCTATGGTGTTGATTGTGGTGAATAATGATGGTGGTCAGATATTCTCTATGCTACCTACTCATGAAATGGAAAGAGAACGTTTTTATTGTATGCCTCATCATCTACAATTTAAGCATACAGCGGACATGTTTAGTCTATCTTACGCCTCACAGTCAAATTGGCATCAGTTGAAAGATACCATTAACAATTATTGGCAACAGAGCGATAGAACATTGATGATTGAGTTATTAGTACCAGGTAATGAATGTGCAAAAACACTTAATCAGCTGGTTAAACAAATTATGAAATTATGATTGTATATACTCTATGATATCATAAAAATATACTTGAATATAATTAGTTTAGTTACATGCCCTACTTAGCAACGGTAGGTGGGAATGGCTACCTATTATTGAATAATGCACTAATCATACCTCATTGACAGTTTATTTACCCAATATGATGATGTTTACCTTCCATTTAGTTAGCAGAAAATTTTTTACGTAACCGACTAATTAAACAAGCAATTGTAGATAATCAAATTGATACTTATTATCTAATTGGCTAATCGTTTATAGGTAGAATTGTTATGTATTATACCTGTCAGTTTAATCATCCTAAATTAAAGGTATTGATTATTGAGAGACTAATGCTGGTTTAAGATAGATAATAAATCAACTGATACGTTTAAAGTATGATTAATTTTTGACAAAAGGCTTTCAATGTGAAAGCCATACTCATATCTTATCTGATTGGTGTTAGTAAGCTGTTTTTGATGATTTATCCGCTAAGTAATGACGACAATTAATTACAGAGAGTGCTAATAATCAAGATAAATATGTTATTTATTTACTGAAAGCGACTTCATTAGATTAATAAATTTTTTAGTCAAAAAATTATTACAACGAAATTACTATTTCACCTACTTCTGCTGAATATAAGTAGAAGTTTTACGCTATTTCATAGTAATTCTTTTTACTATATGTTCAGTACTTAAGGATAGGTATAATGCTCATCGTAGTAATCTTGTTGTTTATGACACAGCAATGAAGCACTTTTTAATATTTTCTGATGAAAGGAAATAAATATGCAATGTCTAAATGAAGAGCAACTTTGTGCTACGCCAGAATGGCAGAATTATTCGATACCATTTGGAGATATTCTCTATCATAAAACCAAAGATGGGATTGCTAAAATTACTATTAATCGTCCCAATGTCCGTAATTCATTTCGGCCACAAACCGTCAAAGAGATGATCCAGGTATTATCCGATGCCCGTTATGATAATGCGATAGGTTGTATCATTTTAACCGGTCAAGGAGAGAAAGCATTTTGTGCTGGTGGTGATCAAAAGATTCGTGGTGATTATGGTGGTTATCGAGATAATGATGGTGTCCATCACTTGAATATTTTAGATTTTCAACGACAAATTCGAACTTGTCCAAAGCCGATTGTCGCTATGGTTTCCAGTTATGCAATCGGTGGCTGGCATGTATTACATATGATGTGTGATTTAACCATTGCTGCTAATAATGCCATATTTGGTCAGACAGGACCAAAGATTGGTTCATTTGATGGTGGCTGGGGAGCGTCTTACATGGCACGCATCGTTGGACAAAAAAAGCGCGCGAAATTTGGTTCTTATGTCGTCAATATGATGCTAAGTCAGCACTGGAGATGGGATTAATAAATCAGGTTGTACCTTATGCAGAGCTTGAGCGTGAAACAGTTGGTTGGTGTCTAGAGATGCTAAAAAATAGCCCAATGGCACTGCGTTGTTTAAAAGCAGCTCTGAATGCGGATTATGATGGTCAAGCAGGTTTACAAGAGTTAGCCGGTAATGCAACCCTGTTATTCTATATGACCAAAGAAGCTCAGGAAGGTAGAAGTGCTTTCAATGAAAAACGGCAACCTGATTTTTCTACCTTTGAACGTAATCCATAATGCGTAAGGCGATAATCTATCAATTTAGTCTACCTATTGAATCAAGTAGGATATTACGACAACAAAAATTAAAAACCCGTGATGGTTTTCTTATTCATTTACAGGAAAATAATTTCCAAGGTTGGGGTGAAATTTCACCTTTACCTGAATTTAGTGTTGAAACACTGGAAATGCTAGAGAATCACTACAAGCAGACTTATATGACTGGTGCCAGGGTGCACCAGTTAAAGAGTGCCATATTCCATCAATGGATTTTGGGCTTAGTTGTGCGCAGGCTGAATTAAGGGCTGAGTTACCTGAAATAACCTATTATACAAAAGCTCCTCTTTATACTGGTGATCTGGATGCGCTTATTTTACAATTAAACAGCGATAGCACTGAAAAAGTGGCTAAAGTTAAGGTTGGTCTTTGTGAGTCAGTGAGGGATGGGATGCTAATTAATTTGCTACTTGATGCTATTCCTTCTTTACGTTTACGTTTAGATGCCAATCAAAGTTGGAACCAATCAAAAGCCACTGCTTTTGCCAAGTATATTAATCCAGATAATTGCAGTAGAATTGATTTTATTGAAGAACCTTGTAAAACCATGCAAGACTCGTTAGCTTTTACTAAACAGACTGGGATCGCTATCGCTTTGGATGAAAGTGTCCGTGAGCCAGGCTTTCAACTTAAAAAACAGCCAGTGGTTAGTGCTATCATTATTAAACCCACCTTATTAGGTAGCTTAAATCATTGTAAATAACTTATTGATGATGCTCGGGCTTTCGGATTAGATACCGTAATTAGTTCTAGTCTTGAAAGTAGTTTTGGTTTAACGCAATTAGCAAGAATGGCAAGTTGGTTAACATCGAAAACCGTTCCCGGTTTAGATACTTTGACTCTATTTCAGGTTCAACTAGTTCGTCAATGGCCTAAAAGTTTATTGCCCCTAATGCGATTAAATGAATTAGAATTGATATGGCAAAATAAATGATATTTAATGAATGGCCCTGGCTCTACTTGGCGTCAAAGTTTCC
The DNA here is from genome assembly GCA_046530735.1 of Arsenophonus sp. GTDB lineage: Bacteria > Pseudomonadota > Gammaproteobacteria > Enterobacterales > Enterobacteriaceae > Arsenophonus. The sequence continues at coordinate 133,188 of JBHEQV010000001.1, read as the reverse complement.
TGATGATATTGCGTTGATAACCGAAAATAGACGATATAGTTGGCGTCAATTAGCGATAAAAATTAACGGTGTTGCCGACAATCTTCACTATCAGTTGCTTGCTCCCCAGAAGATGAGTGTAATGCTAAGGGGAAAAATAGTCTTTCTATCCTGCTATGTCAATTAGCACTATTACAATTGGGTGCTCGTGTTTTGCCCATTAATCCACAACTGCCTGCAAGCACGGTAGAAGAATTAACTGCCGATTTAGCAATTGATTGTGTGATTGATTTTACTAATAAACCATTGTTTTATCAAAAATAAAATTATTAGATTGTTATGCAGTAATGGTAAAATCGATTAATTATTCAGATAATATTACTAGTGCTGTTCCTTTTATGCCATTCCTGCCGGCGACATTAATATTAACCTCAGGTTCAATCGGTTTAGCGAAAGCAGTAGTGCATAATATCACTGCTCATCTTAACACAGTGCTAAAGATGTGCTTTCGTTAATACCATTTGAACGTCAGGATTGTTGGTTACTTTCTTTACCACTTTTTCATATTTCAGGTCAGGGAATTGTTTGGCGATGGTTATATCGAGGAGCAAGATTGTCAATAAAAGCAATTGTTTCATTGCCACAAGCAATGCAGGGATGTAGGCACGCTTCTTTAGTACCCACTCAATTATGGCGTTTATTAAAAATAAAAAATGTTGAACAAAAAATTAGCTTACAAAATGTGTTATTAGGTGGTGAAATGATCCCAGACGAGCTAGTTGTTGCGGCTAAGCAACGTGGCATCACTTGTTGGCTAGATTATGGTATGACAGAAACGGCCTTCACGGTTTGTGCAAAACAAGCAGATAGTAGCCCAGGTGTTTGTTTACCTTTAATCAGTAAGTCTCTTTGTTTAGTTAATAATGAAATTCATATTCAAGCTGATAGCTTAGCATCAGGTTATTGGTAGCAGGGTGAAATCTTACCTTTAACATTAATTAATGGTTGGTTTGCTATCCGTGATAAAGGTACTTTTGAGGGTGGTGAATGGCGGATATTAGGTCGATTAGATAATCAATTTTTTAGTGGTGGGGAAGCTATTCAACCCGAAAATATCGAGTCGGTATTGAATAGTCATCCTAATATTAAACAGAGTTTTATTATTCCAATTGTTGATAAAGAATTTGGTCATCGCCCAGTTGCTATCATTGACTCTAATAATCAACAGTTAGTAACCAATTTAAATCAGTGGCTAATCTATCGGTTAGCAGCTTTTCAACGACCTATTGCTTATTATTCATTGCCTGGAATGTTAATGAATAATGCTGGCATTAAACTTTCACGTTGTGATATAAAGAAATGGCTTTTACAACATCATAATGATAATTAAGTTGATTAACATAGTCTGGGGTACCTTTAAGGCCATAATAGTTGATAGGAATGATATTCAAGTAAATAAAATTTTAGAATGTCATCCAGCATAAAAATAATTCGTAGAGTTTTGCGTTCTCCGATAGATAATAAGCAGTTTTATTTATTCAGTTTTACTGTTTTTCTAATGCTTTTTAACCTATTCACCATATTTAAGGTGAACCTTGTTAAATAGCGCAACCATTTACACTACTGTTCTCAATAGATGCTTCAACTAATTCACTGGCAATTTTGTAAAACATAGGTTTATGTTCGTGTTTACTGAACAATTCATAAAGTTGTTCATGGCTAATTATAATAATCTTTATCTTTTCGATGATTCCAATGATCGACTGTTCCACATATTATTAATGGCGTTTTTTAAATTAAGCTTGTTCTTGAAATATAGAACAGCACTATTTGAATTGTAAGTAACTCATTGCCATTATTATCATCCACTTAGATTAGCTCCTATTACGATGGCAGTTATGAAATGGATAGCTAACAAGCTGGTTTATTCAGTAAGATCTAAAAATGATACGTCTAACTGATAACGATGAGCCTCTTCATAATAGAAGAGACGGCCTTATAATATTTATTTAGTGAAAACTAATACATGGCAAGATATTCTGTGGCTAAATGGCGGATTGTTCTACATCAGTAAAATAGTTATCAGGAATTGCGGTTAAATTTAAATTTATCAATATCTATTAATAGGAAATATTTATGTTGCCATACTTTGCTAAAATCAAATGGATTATAAGGCAGTTTAGCTACATCAGTTTTAGACATTACGTAGATTTATAATTTACAACGTGGATAAAAATTTTTTTGTTAATTGTTTGGTCCTAAATTATTATATAAACTCTCATATTATAGCTCTATATCATAGCAATATAGCTACTGATGGATATAATTAATGACAAAATATCATGATGATTAAGCTATATTATCAGACAATTCTAATACCTAAAATCAGTGGCTGCTTTCCAGGAAAGCAAATAGCCTCTCTCTACTTTAGCCAAGCATTATGGCATCTGTAAACTTACCTTTTCTAAAGGGGAAGCAAGATGATATTTATAATATCGGCTATGCTGGCAAAGATTCTTAGTAGAAATCACTTATACTAGTATGAAGAATTTTCGCTATAGCGGTTGTAATGAAAAACAAACAATTATATAAGTTAAAGAGACTTTTCCTTACTTCCTGTTAACATAAAACTTCATCTCATTAGTTGATCAGCGCGATAATCTATCGGAGATGATCTTGGTTTACGTATTAAATCAACTTAATTCACTTTATTCTGCTATATTATCATAGTGAATATGTTATTCTGCTAGAAATATTAATTAGAGTTATACAGTAATATATCGTTCCGAAATTCTCGATTGCAGGAAATATTAACAATCTTATTGGAAGCCATTTGGAGAAACTACATCACAAGGATAAATACTTTAGTTATCTTCTATATATGTGAATAGATTGACTTTACGGGAATTAACAAAACAAATAAGTATTGATTTAAAACAGTATCTAAATGGGACGTCTCTGCTTCCTTGTGTTTCAGCAGTAACAGTCAACATAAATACACTAAGTGTTATTGTTGAAGTCACAAAATATTTTTCTTTAATTCTTTAAAGAGAAGAATTATATCTTGCATAGGAAAGTTAGAAAATGCGAGAGAGGAAAAAGAAAAAGAAAAGAATGAATTTGTTGCATTAATCGCCAGAGATTGACATGCTCATGTGAGCGTCAGTTTTTTAAAGAGTTTAATAGATAATATATTATTCGCTTTATTAAGCTAATTATCGATAAAGAGTTCATCCTTTACTTAGATGGAATAAAATCGTACTAAACCTTTTTTACCAACAAGCATGAAATTAGTTACCGTCGTCTAATAAGGTTGGATAATTATAGAGTTATTGGTAAGGAATTCATATGAGTTATGCTAATTCTGGTGTGCGTGATTTCGGAGATAGTTTTGGTATCCTGATAATTAATTTCATATATAATTTCAATAAGATAGAAATGATATGCCTAAAAGGCTACCATACAAGTATCTCTAAAACTAGATACTACCCCCCTAGTCGCTTGCATTAACTCATCAGTAATTATGCTAGGCAGCTGATGATGGGCACCGTTATTGAACTGGAGCTTGAAGCAATTCTGCTTAAACATGCTTAATTTCGCCTCTCTCGAGGTGGTTATGCTCTATAATCCATAATGGTTTTTGCTACAGTGAACTATAGAGAATGATGTTGTATTTTAGATTAAAGTGCTTAAGGTTAGAAAATTATAGTGACAATAGAGTATCCTTCAAGAACTTGTCTATACCGCTTTATCTGAATCGTACAAAAAGTGACGAAGAGTTGCTACTATGGCTTGTATTTGCAAGGCATTATCTACCAGTGATTTTCTATGTTCTAATAGTGTTTCTAAACGAAATGTATATAATCTCTTTCCCAATACCAATAAGCAGACTGAAACACTAATATCTTAAAAGCACAGACAATGGGGTATCTGCGTGATTTAAGCGATATATAACTACCTTTATTTTAGGGCGATAGTATATGATATTCTATCAGCCAAGCTGATCGCTTTTATCTACTAACTATTATTGGCGGAATTGCGTATGGACATAAGGAGTTAAGATTAGTTGTAGTCAAAAATGGTTATCGATAGTCAGAAGCGTGGGCCAAATTTCTGGAGGGGCTACAAGCGAGGGACTTAACTATATCTCTCAGGCTTGCTAGAAAAACCTGGTCCTTGGTTTTTAAAAATTCAATAGCGATAAAGGATGTTCCCGAACACGCAGCACTAACGCCATTAGTTAGACAAAATAGAACTAATGTACTGGTTTCACTCCCCCAAAAGGGTAGCCAACTAAAATTTAAAGTTGGCTGAGAGAGGAGGTATGGCTACCAGATAGCTGTGTTATGCCGCTAATAAAACTTTTAGTACTTTTTTGGCAAAGTTTTCAACGTATTCTGAAGCGATAAAGAAGCTGAATAAAAATCGAGAAGAAACGGCTAACATTCTTCTTATACGACTTCTCATCATCATACTCTGTATTGGAAATTGAGTTTCCCACATCAATAAGAAAGACGAGTCAAATTGAATCAACTTTTGCAAGAGTAAAGCTATGAAGTTGATGTGCTAAAGCAATTGTGATTCGAATAAAATAACTTTTTCAATGGCATTAAAGCTGTTCTTGTTTTCTTAGAGAACTGGAGACAGCAAGTGAATTTGATCTGCTTGACCATGTTGATAGTAAATAACATCTAATTTAAGGATGAAAAATAGGTTAATGAAGTATCAAGAGGACGAAGATATAACTTGATCGTCATATGCAATATTTGTTAATAACTCTGATATTGGTGAAATATATAATTATTGATTTGCATTTAAAGTAAATATTAGTATTTTTGAAATAACCAAAATAAGCCTTTGAGGTAACTATTTACGATAAAACTAAGAGGTAAAAAAGACAGGATGTTAATTCTTAAGTCAGGCCTGCTGGTATTGTTAATAGGATACCAAAAATCTAAATAACACTTATCAATAATTTCTCTTTTGCTTTCCGTCGTATTCAGAACGTGAATTTTCTGAGAAAATATCACGTTTAAACAATGTGCAAATCCTGCAATAAGCAGGTATAGTATCCGTATCAGCCGTGCCGTATTACTAATAAATCAATCAATCTATTCAATCAGTACTTTTTTTAATTGAGTTAATTATTTAATTAATAATCATATTGATAGTTTTTACTAGCAAAATATAGCCGGCTAGTGTAATAAAATAATCAAGAATTTATCCATGTTTATATTAATTTATTATTACTATCTATATAAATTGACTACAGAGTATGGCATTTGTGATTATTATAGAAATCATGTAGCTCTATATATTCTAATCGTGTGCACTAAATAATCAGTAATAGAATCTGACAACTACAATTCAGCAACTGTTAATCTGTATTGCATATTAATAGTCCTTAAAGATGGCTTGGCAGGATTAACTATTGCTAATAACATTGGACATTATCAGCAATCTTTTTAGATTATCACAAATCCTGCGTAAATACCAATGATGGTATTTTTTTTGTTTCAAACAACAGAGAGGATGCATTAAGTCAGATGACAGATAAACTAGATGCGATAAGGTGGTTAAACGGTGCAGGCATTAAATAATAGAAATTCTGAATACGATATTAAAAACTTTGCAGTAAGATAGAGATCAAACGCATTGTATAGCAAATGAATTTTAATGGTATAAAGTTTTTTGCGTGATAGAAAAACACCATTACAGGTTGCCGCTAATTATAGCAATATGATTGGAATTACTAGGAAATCAATTAATACGTTAACCTTAACGATGACAGGTTTAGATTTAACCAATCTATTTAATAGTATTATCCAATCAAGTAATCCATTAATACAACTAATGGCACTCATGTATATCCTTGATTGTAATATTAATCTTTCTTTTCTGGTTGGGCTTAATAATAATTTATTAGCAACTGGTTTATTTACTCAGTCGTTAATAGTAAATAATGTAAAAATTACTATATTATTCAGTCGAGATTAACGCGATATTTAGTTTTTTATATTAATTTAAATTCTATTAAAAAATTGATAATACTACTTGGCAACTTTAGCATTGGTGAATATATCTCTCTACGAGAAAAAATGATTTACTTATACGATAAGCTGGCGATTATAGAACGTCAGCATTATAGGTATCAGAGGTAAAATTCATATCATGACAGGAATATAATAGTGTCACATCTGGATTATACGCTGTACGAGTACAGCTCGCTATCATTGATAGTATTTTAACCTACATTAATAATGACTTATTTAGATAAATAGCTATCTGTGTTACATACAAGAAGATGCTTTGAGATTTTTTTGAAGAGCTGAGGTTTAATTTTGAGCTAATCTTTCATAGATTATAATGAAAGATTACTACCCAATACTGATTGAGTAATTCTTGATTGCATAGCTAAACATATCGATATAAAATTAATCTCAATATCTTGACCAGACTTAAAATGATGGTTTTGCAGGCCCCGTATTTTATACGTTCATTAAATTACTCAAACCATACTATTTGTTTAAAAATGTATCGGCGGTAAGTTGAAATTATATGCTAATCTCTAAAAACAAACGATTGAATTCCTATTTTTTGTGGCTAAATATTTTCGCAGACCAAAAAGGCGATCTATAATTTTTTTCTATTGTCTATAAGTGAATAATGGATAGTTATGAAACATGTTTAGTTAAGATCACGTAATAAAGACTCGAGCATTGCTTTTGTAAAGATGGATAAAAAGCTATCGAGTGACACATCTATACATCTATGAAAAGATAACGTCGTAAAATTTCGTTTGCCATTTACAGAAGATACTTCACATCTACCTGTAAATGAGCAGCCTCGTAGCTTTAAAACACTTTATGCTTAGGATAAAAAGCATTTTTTGCCTTATTTCACGCGAATTTCTCACTCCAGACAAGATCAAGATATAACGGGTTTAGGAATTCGCGTGACTGCCAGCAGATCGGCGAAAGAAAGAAAAACGTCTTTTCAGGAAAACAACTAAAGCTTACTGAATAGGCGGCAATAGGATCGTCGATAAGCGATGGAGAATATGGCTGTGATCATTAGGCTATGTTGGTAAAGGTGTTGTTTTGCTTGCAGAGTAATTTATGGCCATTTCTATATTTTAATTGTTGTGATTCAAATAATCTTCTACAGACAAGATAATTGGTAAATAAAATGATCATACGCTATGTCTGAACTACTCAGTCATCCCTTTAATCAGTTGATATAATTATTCACATTTTGAATATGGAGTTTTTTTAGGAAATAATTTTCTAGTTACTAACCTTATTAGTCGATGATGACTAATTTCATACTCGGTAACAAAGGTTTTGTATTACTTATCTCCATCCGAGCAAAACATGGACTCTTATCGATGATTAACTTAATAAACGGCGAATCACACACACTCTACATTAAACTCTTTAAGAGTTTCATCGCTTACATGACTCTATTAATATCTAGTGATTAAATACCGTGATTCGTTGTTTTCTTTTTTTTCTTCTATATTTTTTACTTTTCTATATGTGATATATAATACTTCCCTTTAAAGTATCAGAAAAAATATTTCATTAACTTCAACAATAGCACTTAGTACATATAAGTTGATTTTTGTTTCTGAAGCAAGGAAGCAGTGTCGCCATTCTTAAACGCTGTTTTAAATCATACTTGTTTATTTCGCTAACTCCCCTAAAATCAAGCTATTTAACATGCATCGCAGATAATTAAATTATTTATCCTTGTGATAAAGTTTCGCTAAAAGCTCTTCCTTCCAGGAAGATTATTAAATATTTCTTAGAATTTGTGGACTTTTCAATGATATCGCTGTAACTGTAAAATAAATTTTTCCAAGAGATAACATGTTTACTGTGATAAATATGAATGGATAAAAGTGGATTGAGTTGCTTTAATGCATGAATTGATATAATCTAACAGATTCTCGATGAGACAATTAATGAGATAATAAGATATAGCTTTATGTTGGCAGGGGTAAAAAGAGTATCTTTGATCTGTATGATTCTTTTCTTTTCATGGTAATCGCTATAGCAAAATCCTTCTTATAGGATAAGAGATTTTTACCAACAATAATTGTTAACGATAGCCGATATGATCAACATCATCATCGTTTTTGCCATTTAGCAAAGCTAAATTTCAAGTATACCATAACGCTTATCAAAAGTAGACGCAGGCTTTTTTTTTACCTGGAAAGCATTCACTGATTTTAGGTGTTAGAGTTATTTGATGATGAATCCTCATCATCATGATATTTTGTCCTTAAATTATATCCCTCAGTAACCATATTACCATGAATATGGTTTGTACAACGAGTGTCTATATAATAATTTTGGATTAAACGCTTGATAACACCGCTAAGCACTTATAAGCTGCTCGTAGCCATATTAGTCTGCTAATTTTGCTAAGAAGTTGCTAGTTTAAGTAAAATGTAGATTTTACAATAGATGGAAAAGTCGATATTTATGCTGGCTAATCAACCAGTACAGGTAGTATTAACTTTATTACGCTAATTGTTTATTACTAATAAATTCAATATCCAATCGATTTAAATTATTTAAAATAGTAGATAGCTAAAAATAGCTCATTTATATGACTATTTAGTCATGACTTTAGTCTTAATATTAGATAATAAGCGCCAGTTTATAACTGAAAGGTGTTAACGCTGAATAATCTTTATACTAAGTATGGGATAATTGAAAAATGTACTATTGAAGTACTCTCTATTCCTTTATAGCGCAATAAAGCATTAAAACTGCAAGTGAGATTATCAGACAGTCTACACAACTGTATGATTTAGTTTAGGTCGGAGATAATTAATTTGCCTGATGCGTTTAGAGCGATTTGATATTATGTAAGGTACATCACTTTTACTACCTATATGCAGTACACAACGTGTTCGTGAGTGTCACGTTAGATAAATTTATATGTTCATACCCACGTTGGACATAAAACCTGATTAGGGTTTCTGTAGTTTTTGTTGTCAGGTATGTGAGAATACACTAAAGTGATAGAGCAGTTTTAGCAGGCCGTTGTTAGGATTCATTAGCAATCCAAGCAAGAGATCACTAATAAATTAGACATTGATTTATTGGAGTATCAGAAGCTACTACAGAATACTAATAATACTCAATTATGTTTTATGACAACTGGTATAAAGTGCATGGTGACAGTTGTGAAAAGATTATTGAAGTTGACGACGAACAAAATCCATTGTAGACTTTAATAAAAACTGATATTCACGAAAATATTATAAAATCGATAAAATGTTTCCCTGAAAGGGAAACATAGTTTTGGTGCTATCTTATCAAGAAAATCTAAACCTGAAAGATATAGATTCGTGTTGAATTTCTAGAAACCCCGAGTCAGAAGTTACATTGCAAAGAAATAAAATGGATACGAGCCACTCTTAAATCCAGATATATAATATTTTATTTTTTTTATTTATGATTTATAGACAGAACTTATTTATTATGTCTGATTCTTTTCAGAAGAATCAGCCGCTAAGTCGTTATATTAACGACTATAAAGATAGTTAAATTAACTGCGCGCAGTGTAATAAAACTCTTGACCAATTTCATTGAAATTTAATGATAAAGTTTTGACAAAGAAGTGATTTCAGGCATGACTGAAATGGCTGATTGGTAAACTTAAACAGAATTACAGCATAAATTTATTGCATTATGTCGTTTTGTAGTGAAATATATTGTAATAGTGATACTGGTAGTTATTTTGATATTATGTTCTTTAAACAGTATCTGTTTAAATAGACCGAGATGAGCCATAGCATTATACGTGAATATCTGGTGCGATTGTATCAACTAGATGAATTGTTCACTAAAGCACAGTTTTTTGTTACTGAAGTAACGATTGAAAATTCAAGTTCAGATTCAGGATAAAATAATAGAGTCTATCTTTAGTAATTACAACATTGCCTTGCATAAATATGAGCAGTTTCTTAACTGGTAGTCTAGTCACTCAGCGTAATATTTTCATCAAAAGTAACTAAATTAGTTAACCATTATTAGATAAATACTATTTTAGTAAACTGCCAAGGTTTCATTATTGCAAATGAAAATTATTCAACTCCCAATTAAATTAGCATTACTTCCAATAGTTGCGGTATTATACTGACATCTCTTTTGTAGACTAAACGCTCAAGTAATAACTGGTTGTTACCGGATCGGTATTATTCTTGTACTGAAATAATTAGTCTATCCTGTTTAGCGATGACGGTTCAAGCGGTTTCTAACTTTATATCTATCATTATGAAAACAACAGCATTAAATTGATAATTGGATTATTCCCAGTTGTTGGTTAGTGTGGTTATTTTATTGATCACGCAGATAAAATATCACACAGTTGCTATTGCGTGAGATGATTTGATCATGCCATTTAGCATCCCATCCTAACATCCTAGGCAGATCAATCAATATCCCATGCGATTTTGTTTCTGCCTGACATAAAATTACTGCATGGCACTAAAATATAATTATGCTCTTCAGATTGGATAGAAAAATAACGGAACATCCTCTGAGTGATCATTGCTGATAATGGTAAATAATAGAAGTAATTGTTTTATCATGTCGTTTTTCTAAATTACAGAAGGCAGCAAATAGTGTTAATTGGTTCAATGATGGTTAGTAACTCCTTCTAAGTGAATAGCAATTATCTTGTTGCTTAAATACTTTATTAATAACGGTATCTGATACTCAGTAAGTAATTGATAGAAATAAATCAGTCCACCGGTTTTTTAGCTTGATATCCGGTAATCTTTTTATCACTAAACAATTATACGATAAATCACAACTACTGCACCCGAGGATATTATGGTTAATATAAATTTACTATTTTAGTTGTTTCTGATTAACGTAAGAAATAGTTTCATCAATGTAGGTGTTCCACTCCTAATCCCCTAAATTAAGCTATAGCCTGAGTTATTAATTTATTTGATCAGATGATCTAATTCATGCTGTTTAAAGCATATAAACATATAGCAAGTACTGAACTAAAATTTTTCTTTTTTAGTTTATTAAAATGGTTAATTTTAATTAATGGGGGTGTGTCTGACAAAGTTTCCTTCTTACCATTATTATCATAATGTTGACTAGATTTATTAATATTATAAATAGCTTTGCCTGCATATCGAATTTTTTCAATGCGTTATTCAATATTCTATTGGATTTCATAATCAATAATTGGATAAATATTGGTTGCTAGATTGCTAGGATTATGAACCGGCATTCTGGCATTGCAACTTTTAACATGATTAATATGTGAATTTAGCGACCTTCTTCCTAGAAGCAAATAATACGTAAAGCAGAAAAGTACTAACCGGTGCTATCAAAGACTGAAATGATAACATCATTGATAACTTGTTCAGTCAGATAGGTTGAATCAATAACCATAGTATTTAATGGAACTATTTTGAGTATCAGTGTAATTGACTGTTGTTGAGCATTAAGTTCCTAGACAAAATTACGGTTGATCAGTTTGTATACCTAGAGATTGAACTGTTAAATATCAGACCGTCTGTTCGTTAATTACTAATCAATCTTTTACCCACTTACTTGTCTTTACCGGGTAGTAAGTTGGAGCACATCAGGTGGTATGCTGCTTGCTATAATAACTTAACACTTAGCACATGATAATAATCGGTGTTTATTTAATTGATTTATAGCAGTAAAATTACTAGTAAAAAATTTCGCAGGTTAATGCAAACCACTATTTCCAGTGGAGAAATATGTTTCATTATTAAAATTTTCACTGATCTGTTTGTGGTAATAATATAGAAATTATTCGCTTCGTCCACTTCAGTAATAATATTCTAAAAGCTTTGTCAACTTCATGGATCAATAGCCGATTAAACGCAGGAATTGCTACTCTATCAGAGTAACTGTTTATTGCAAAATAGTAGCTATTTTAATGGAGGCGAGTAATTGTTCAGTAAGTATTATCATTAATGGCAACTTTAAATCTATGCGTTACTTCAGTCATGGTTGTTTCGTAAAAATAGCCGACTGATATATTGTTATGATTATCTTCTTGACTGAAATTTCATACTATAAATACGGTTTTCCGACTAGTATAAGTTTAATCTTATATGAGAGATGATAGTGAGTAGGGTTTGCACTAGCACTCTCCCCAATTGATTCTTGTTAGTCAGATTAATATCAATAGCATTGGATGTGTTTTGTGCCATATAGTGCGAGAGGCAGAGTGGAATTTGCACTGGTGAGGATAAATCCAGTTAGCTTTCTACTTTAGAAGTACTTCTTACACTAGATAAGTCACCAGTTCATTCAATAAAATATTATGATCGGCAATTCTATTAACAGATAAAGTATTTATGATATTCGCTATGAAGCACGACTTATCAGAATAAGCAAACAAGATTTGATGGCTACAATGGGCCCATAAATGTGGGACAGGGTGTTAAATTTACTATCGGCAATGGAATTAACAACTTTTTGATAGAGACCTTTTGTCCATACTATGTAAATATTGAAATTCATATTAATCTGGATAATAGTTTTTACCCGCTATATAATAAATATTGATTAAGGGTATGGTATTATGGAGTGCTAAATTGGGGATAAATTAAATTGAGTACTGATAGCAGTTTACTGCGCAACCCAAATAACTGATATAAAATATAGATTTTTATGTTATAAACAGGATAATTTTCAAGATTATCTATTTGAGTACCTTTAATTTCACTATCCTAATAAGTGCCTTTCACTAGTCGGTTTATTAAACGTGTTGACTAATGGATGCGCTAAATCAATAATTTTGTTGATAACATAGGAGCAGTGATTTTGGTAGGATTTAATAACAAAACCAACCTCCCCCATTCCAGTCAGCCAGTTGCGGTTAGAGGCATAGTTTTCCAGTAGATTAAGAGAAATTTCTAGCTTATCCACTTCTTCAATATCAATATTAATATTAATATTGTAATGATATGCTTATAAGATTAATGTTAACAGAGAAAGGTAAAGTTAAAATATAAACCACTCCTATTAAACTCGGTAATTTAATTAAAATGCTTGAGCTGGCATAAATATTTTTTGCCGTGCTAAGTTATTCAAATCACATTAATTGCTTATTAATAAGAGGTTGTATAAGGTTTTAGCATTTTCAGCAGTTAGGTTGGTTTAAGTTAATATATTATAACAGTAGCTGGTTAGTTCCAAATCATTATATAAACTCTTGCCGTACAGACTTATTCAGGATAGAATCGCTACTGAAAGGGATATAATTAAGATAAATATCATAGATAATGATCCTCCGTCTTCATGCAACTATAACACCTAAAATCAGTGCTGTTCTTAAAGTCAGCTAAAGAATCTGTATCTACTTTAGATTAAGTATTGTAGCATATTCGAATTTACCTTTATTAAAGGGTAATATTAAGATGATGTTGATGATCGTCTATGTTAGGCAAAGGTTGTTTATAGAAATCCTTTATACAGTATAAAGGATTTTCTCTACAAAAGTTGCCATGAAAAAGAAAACAATCATAAAGATTAAAGAAACTTTTTCCTTATTCCTATCAGTATAAAACTGCATCTCATTAGTTAGATTTGTGATAATCTGTCAGATGATCTCAATTCATATATTGAAGCAATTCATTCCAGATTATCCTACTCATATTGTTATAGTAAATATCTTATCAGTTTAGATATTCATTATGATTACAGCGATATCCTTGCAAAATTCTTAATTGCATGGAAAGATTTAAGAATCTTACTCTGGGAAGTCCCTCTTATAAAATTATATCACAAGAACAAGTGATTCACTTATCTATGATCTATGTTGAATGAGTTACTTTACGGAAGTCATCAAAACAAGAAGATATTAATTTTAAAATAGCGTTTAGATTTCGTCATTGTTTCCTTACTTCAGCAGCGACAGCTAACAATAAATACATTAAATAGCATTATTGACATCAAAAAATATTTTTTTTCTGAATCCTTTAAAAGAAGTGTTTTATATAAAAAAGCTAGAAACGCGAGAGAGGAGGAGATAAAAAGAAAGAATAAATCGCCTGATCTTAATCAGAAGAGATGGACAAGGGGTTCTCTCCATTATAACCGATGAGATTCCTGAAGAGTTTAAATGCAGAGTGTGTTAGTTATTTTCTTTAGCCGATTATCCATAAAGAGTTCATCCTTTATTCGGATAGAGATAAATGATACGAAATGTTTCCTAGCAAGAATGAAATTAGTTATAATCGCCTAATAAGGTTAAATAACCAGAGACTTATTGGTAAGAATTTTACATTTAAAATCTGAACAGTTATATCAGTTGATTAAAAGATGGCTGAGGTTAGTTATTAGTAAATATGGTGTATGATGATTAGGCTATGTATTTCGCTATAATGCTTTGTAAATATATTATCCATCTATAAATTAGATATTGTTAACACACAGGCTTAAGTAGGCTAAATTCTATTAACCAGTTCTAGTTTTTCTGAGCAGACTGGACCAGTTAAATACCATTGAAATGGTTGTTTTCTTGAGCCACAGTACTTCGCGCTTTGGTTTCATATCCTCACTATTATAAAAGCCGACTCAATGGAATTCATCGTTCTTATTTTCCCAGTTTGCTGATAGGAAGTCTGTAGAATGCCAACAACCTCTTCTCGATATTTTTTAGCTTCTTCATCGCTATAGTATACTTTACTAAAAATTTTGCAACAAAATATCAAGGATTTATTAGTGGTGATTTACTTATTTCTAGTCTATGAGATTTTAGAGATGTTGATGTATGCAGCTAATTAATTTCATGAATGATTTCAACAATAGAAAGATAATATGCCATGAAAGTTCTACTCTACATGTATCTATAAAACTAAATATTACCCTGATCCATTACATGAACTCATTCATAAGTGATGCCATTAGCTGATAGATACGGCTAATGAGGATAACCTCGAATCCATGCTGTACTAAGATGCTTAACGCCGCTTTATCAACGGACTGCTTATGTCATTGTCCGTAACGGTTATATTTCACAGCAAACCAATATAAAATGATATTATCTATGTTGAGATTAAAGTGCATAAGATTAAGGGGATCGCATCGGCAACAGAATATCCTTTAACAGGTCATTGCTATCGATTTATCTGAATAGTGTAAAAAGTGTTGAAGAGTTGTATCATGTCTGTTCCATTTCCAATTTAAAAGCTATAGAGAAATTGATTTTTGGTTATCATTAAATTTTTTTATATTTTTCGTTCTATATGGGAAGAGATTAAAACTCTTAGTACAAATGTTATTTGAAATTATTGCTGCAGAATAGCAAAATTTCTCAAGTCATTTGAGATTTAATTTTTAGAAAAAAAAATCCATCAATAAAATTTAACTAGAAAAAAATCAATTAAATGTGCTTTAACCTTAACTTAAGAAGTTATGAAAAATTTTTGGTGGGATATGTAATGGATAAAACTGAGTACATGTAAAAGTGTTGAAGTATATTCTGTTTTGCCCTGTCAATTGAAGTTTTTATCTAAAAATCGAATTTTAAGAATTTATTTAAATATTGCTGAGTTTGAAGAGGGGGATGTGTTTTGGCGTTGAAGGCGATAAATTTTTTTAAAAATTAGAATAATCAATTAAATGAAGTTAAAGTTGCACGATTAGCTGTCACTTCTCAGAAGTTATGGTATAATTTTTTAAATAATTTAGATTTAACTTTAAGTCAATCTTTTATACATCGCAATGGAGTTTTACTACCTAATACTGATTGAGGTAATTTTGATTATACCGCTAAACATATCGATGCAGATTGATCTCAAGCTCTTGAGAGGAATTGAAATGATGACTGTATAGATAGTCATCCATCATGTGCCATTAAATTGGCTTTATCATACCATTCGTTTGATAATGCCTTAGTGAGATAAATTGGTATTTTATAGCAAGTTCTTTTTACATAAACGAAACTGGCGAATTTTTATTTTCTGATAGCTGAATATTTTTATAAACTAAAAAGGCTGTCTGTAAATTTTTGCTATTTTCTATAAGTATACTATATGGATAGTAATGGCACATACTCGTTTAAAATTACATAAGAAGCGCCGAATATTGGCTACTATGTCTTGTCTTATAAAGACAGATAAAAATCGATTAAGAGGCGCGATCTATTCCTACAAAAAGATAACGTTGTAAAGTTTTGTTTAGTATTTGCAGAAGATATTTGCACTAGGTGAAGATAAATAAGTTAATAGTTTTTTTTAAACGCTTTATGCTTCGGATCAAGGATTCCACTGTTTTGTTTCACATAAATTTCTCACCTCTGTTGCCTGCACAGGCAGCGATCCCCAAACCAGATTAAGATGCAATGGGTTCAGGTATTCGGGTACGGGGAGAACCCTATGCCAGCAGATTGCAGAAAGAAAATCGTTTTTCGAAAGAAAAACGACTATAACTTCTTGAGTGGGAGACGGCGTCATCAGTAAACCATGGGGGAACATGGTTGTTAATGATTAACATTATCTTACTTTATTCTTTAGCAACAGTAAGTTTAAATATACCATAACACTTAGTTACAAAATATACGCAGGCTATTTGCTGGCATGAAGAGTAGCTCCAAGTTTATGTGTTGAGTTACCTAATGATGGAATATCATTATCGTGACGTTTTGTCAAAAACTATATCTCTTCAGCTATTTATTTTGCTATAAATAGGCCTATGCAACGAAGATCTATGTAATGATCAGGAACTAAACAATTAGATAAAGTTTTAGCAAATTCTTTAGCTTTTTAATTAAAAACTATCTAATGAATTGTTAATTTATCAAGAATGAATATTCAATAAATTCAGCAAGATGGGTTGTTGAGAATTTTTTAAAAATATCGCTTCATTGCTAAATAAATATCACTATAAATTACAATAATTAAATTAGTATTTTTTAGTATTTATTCTTAATAAATAAGTTTTATTAAAAATTTCAGATTTAATCAGTAAATATTAACTTTAATTATTTTTTATTTAAAATAAATAAAAAATTCTTGGATAAATAATAGTGATTGCTGATTGTTTTTTTGATAGAAAAAATAAAATCAATTAAATAAAATTAGTTTATAAACATATCTTCTAAATCTTAGTTAGAAGCATAGTTAATCACTCACTGAAGGATAATAATATGCGCCTTTTCAAACTTTCCATAACTTTTATCTTAAAATAGTTAAAACAAATTCTTATCTTTGAACGACTATTCAAGTTGTGCTGTTAACAGCATTAATTGCAAAGCCTTTTTTTTATTTTCGGTAAGATAAAGCGTTTTATTAAATTTATCACATTACTCCATAAAACCAGTCTAAAATTAATAAATTTACCTACAAATAGATTGAAGATAGGAATTTGGAGTTATCCTTATTTCTGGTGTACGTGATTTTGGAAATAGTATCGGGTATCCAGCCTGATTGATTTCGTAAATGATTTCAACAATAGAGAGATAATATACTTTAAAAAATCTACTACAGGTATCTGCAAATTAGATATTACCTCTGATCCCTTGCATGAGCTCATTTATAATGGTGAGAGGTAGCTGATAGCACTGCTGTTGAGACGGAGCTCGAAGCATGCTGAACAAGATGTTCAACCCCGTCCTTTATCGACAGACGTCTTCCATGTCATCGTTCATAATGTTTATTTGCCACAGCGAGCTATGCAGATACTGGTGTTGACGATATTAAGATTAAAGTAGCAATATAATATGATCCCCTTCATAGAATTCTAATAATTGAGATGCTAATAAACGCTAATCATAACTAAAGCTTTGCTTATAACATATTTTCTTTTCTTTAAAATCTATTAAAATTATGTTTTAATATGAGTTTAAATAATTAACTAACTCAATCTTATAACTGAGTTTACTTAAACATTAACGTATATGTCATATTATTCGTATTAATCCAGAATTTTTTCCACAAAACTGAGTATTAAGATTAAAATCAATTAAATGGCTCTCCTTCCCCCTTTTAATTGGGTCATTCTCATACTGTAGAATGCTTAACGCGTGAAATTAAAGAGTCTTCAATAAAACTATCAAATACTCTTCTTTATTAGAGAAGAGGTCGATAAAGTGTTGCTTCAGATGCATCAATCTGAGTTATCAACTTAGCTGTATCAATGTGTTAACTGTCATAACTCGTTTTCAATATTTTCAAAAGCAATCTTACATGCAAGATTTCTTCATGCCTATTTTCTTCTTTCTTATCTCTTTTTTTTGTCATCCAAAACAAGACCCTGATAAAACAATAAAACAGAACACGCAATTTTTCTTTTCATCATTATAAAGCAAAAAATTCAATAAATTTATAGTAGTTTATAAATAACAAAATTATCATTTACTTTCATAATAATCAAAGGTCATCACTATCACATTTATTGTTTAAAAATTTCATACCAGCTTTAATTTAGATTAAACAATTGATATAAAAACCATTTGTGCTATACGTTCATCATGTTTAATAGTAAAGTTTATATCACCACGAAGTCCATAGACCGAAATTTTTAATTCACCTTGATAATAAAAATCGATTAAATAAATTAAATTTCTCAATATAACACAATATCTATCCACAAATTAAACGAGGAAGAATAACTACAGTCAATTATTGATCTGCAATATCTACTGCTAATCCAGTAGATAATAGTATAGTTTTATCTGGTTCCTATTAAATTGGCTAATCTAAGTTAGTAGATTCTTCTGTTCCAGAAGTTAGTAAAGGAATTTGTTTACTATACGATCAAGAACTTTAATATCTATTTTTTTCTTTATAATGTTTAAGTATCTCATCGAGTAAACGGTAACTAAGCAGTAATTTATGACTATGTGATAAATGTATCTCTTTATCTTCCCAAAATAAATTCAGGGCATTGCTTTCTGAATTAAATCCATGATTAGCTAATGAAACATTATTTGCACAAATAAGATCTATATTTTTTTTAATACGCTTATTACGAGAATATTCTTCTATATTTTGTGTTTCTGCTGAAAACCCAACGACATAAGGACGATTTTTAGTTAATTTGCCAACACTTGCCACAATATCAGGATTTTTTATCAATGTCAGAGTAATTTCATCTGCCTGCTTTTTAATTTTTTCTTTTGTGAACTCTTTTGGTCGATAATCAGTAACTGCTGCACATCCAATAAAAATTTCTTGTTTATCAATTATATTATGTACTTGACTATACATCTCCAACGCGCTAACAACATTAATACGTTTAACGCCTGCTGGTGTTGATAAATTAACTGGACCAGTAATAAGTGTTACATTAGCACCTCGCTCTGCAGCTGCTTGAGCTATCGCAAAACCCATTTTCCCTGAACTATGATTAGTTAGAAAACGAATAGGATCAATTTCTTCTTGTGTTGGCCCAGAAGTAATTACTAAATGCAGGTTTACCATATCTTGTTTATTCTGAAAACTATTCTCAGCTAACTCAACAATAACTAACGGATCTGACATTCGACCAGGACCAACATTTCCACAAGCTTGACTGCCTTCATTAGGCCCCCAAATTAAAATATGACGCTTTTTAAGTATTGCAATATTTTGCTGGGTAATATTAGCGAGATACATTTGTTGATTCATTGCCGGCACAACAGCTATTTTTGCTTTTGAAGCTAAACAGATCGTTGTTAGTAGATCATTAGCCATACCAACAGATAAACGAGCAAGCAAATCTGCAGTTGCTGGCGCTAAAATAATTAAATCTGCCCACCTCGCTAATTCAATATGACCCATTGCAGCTTCTGCGGCAGTATCTAATAAATCATTAGCAACTGGATAGCCAGAAACAGCCTGTAGCGTTAACGGTGTAATGAAAGATTTAGCAGCATTCGTCATTACTACACGTACAATTGCACCATGATCACGTAAACGACGAACTAATTCTGGTATTTTATAAGCAGAAATACTACCACTAACTCCAAGTACAATATGTTTACCTGTAAGGTATGCCATCATATATATCCAAATTAAAATGATGAGTTTCCTAATATTACTATAAGTTGAAGTTTAGATGAGAATATTATGGCATGTTGTCAAAGGTTTTTACTTTTGCTCGCAGAGTAATTTGTAGCCATATCTGCATTTCAATTCTTATAGTTTCAAAGAATCTTCTTCAGTTCAAACAATTTGGCAAATAAAACGACCCTAGCATGGAATCTACTCAACCGTACTTTTAATCGGATTACATAACTGTTCACATTTTAAATGTGGAATTTCTTAGTAATAACTATTTGATTACAAAATATTTTTTATACGATGGAGCCTAATTTCATTCTACCTATGAAAGATTCGTAGCATTTGCCAAAATCCAAGTTGAGGATGAAATCTTTATGGATGATCGGTTTAAGAAAACAGATAATACAGTCTGAATAAAACTCTTCAAGAATTTTATTCCTCATATGAACCTCTTAATTTCGGACAATTAAGACCGCAATTTATTCTTTCCTTTTATCTTCCACTCTTTTACTTATTCTAAGTTTCTATGTAGGATATAACTCTTCTCTTTAAGTAAATTAAAGGAAAAATATTTCCTTCACTTCAATAATACCACTTAGGTATTTATTAGCTGTCGTTGCTAAAGCAAGAAAGCAATGATGTCCATCTAAACGCTATTTTAAATGAATACCAGTTTGTTTCGCTAATTCCTGTAAAATTAAGCTATTCAACAACATACATTAGAGATAACTAAACTGGTTATCATTGTGATGTAGTGTTACCAACAAACTTCCAATAAAATTATTAATTTTTCTATAATCATGAATTTTGCAACAATATCAGTAACTATGATGAATACGTTCCCAGCGAATAACATCTTCATTGTAATAATATGAGTAGGATAAAGTGGAATAAGTTCTTTAAATACATGAATTTACATTATCTAACAGATTCTCACTTAACCCAACTGAATGAGATGTTGATTTATATTAGCATGGAGTGAGAAAGAGTCTCTTTGATCTGCATGACTGTTTGCTTCTTATGGCAATATCTAGATAAAATCTTTCATATAGTATATGAGGTTTTTACCAACAAATTTTGCTACATAGCCGAATATCATCAATTTTTATCTATAAAAATTTTTTTGTAAAACTCTACGCAATTATGCTAAAAATTTATCTCATATTTTGGTATATTTTACCCGTAAAATTACAGGAAATATATTGGATGAAATAAATTATGCATTTCAACCTAAAGAAAAGCTTTTAGCTTATTAGGCATTATCATTAAGTAATGATGAGCAAAGAGTTTTTATCATTCTCTACACACAGCTTTGCCTGGATTTTTAGTTTTAACATTGGTAGTATACCTATTAAAGGAATTTATTTCTCTTCACAAATCATCAACTGCTGATTATCAACAATTTTTAGCGCTTAATGTGGATTAAGAGTTTATAATTATTCAGAATAATAAGAGATTGATGAAGTTGCTAAACAATTTACTACATAATAACTTTTAATTAAAATATTATAAGAAGAGAGAATCTTTAGCATTTAAAATATCTATTCAATTTTATTTTGGATAAAACAAAAAATCTTTATTATTTTTTCTTAAGCAATCAAAATAAAATTATCAGCTATTAAAGAATGTTTAAAGGCACTATAAATTGAGTAAAAGTATATCCAAGAGAAATTTTAAGGTAAGTTGTTAGTATTGAAGTAAATGCAATATCCATTATTATTCAAGTTATTAGTAAATCTAGTGTATGGCAATCATATTAAATTTCACTTTGATTATTCATAAATCTATTCTCCATCCTTAAATTGGATGTTGTTTACCACTATGATCAGGAGATCATATCCCATTACTTGGTTTCTTGCTTTTTAAGCAAGACGGGACACTGTGGAGTCAGATTAAATAGCATTAAAGAGTTGTTTTGAAATACAGAGGTTCGTACGTCGTTTTATATATTCTCACTGCCGAAAAAGCTAGATTCAATTAGATTCTTCGTTTTTATTAATGAGGAGCCCCTTGTTCAGTGTTCTGACAGGAAGACATAGAATGTCAGAAGTTTTTCTCGATCTTTCTTCAATTTCCTCATCGCTGCAGGAAATTCGATGAAACCTTTGCCAATAAAATATTAAGAGCTTTATTAGCGGTATCATGGCTCTCTGCTAGACAGATCTCTTTTCCTGGAGCTCTCATCCTTAACTTTCAATTGCATACTTTTGGCAAGTGAGGGGCGCATATTAACTATTTTATGTAGCTAATAGCGTTAGTGCTAGATGTGCAGAAATATTTTACCATTATATTCCAAAAAACCAAGCACTGTCTCCCGTAGAAGCAACCCTTGGAAGATACGGTTAAGTTCAAGCGTTTGGAGGCTATTAAAAAGTTTATCCAAGTTTCTTTTTGACTCTTGATAAGCATGTTTGATAACAATCGCTTCTTTATATCCATCCGTAGTTCCACCGATAATGAGCAGCAGGCAAAGGCGATCATCTTGCTTGACAAAATGGCATATGTCTTCAGCCAAAAAACTAATGTATATTGCTTAAATTATACAGCTACCATTTCCTATTCTCTTCAAGTCATTGCTGTTTTAATCTGTTGATGTGCTTTCCGCATGGGGGGGAGAGGAAGATACCTCTGCGCTTTTTATCAAGAATCCTCAGAGCTTTGTAAAATCACTGGTGGATATTCTTTGCCAGATATATTGCCCATAGTAGTAACTTTTTTCCGCTTTTTACACGCTTCAGATAGTGGAGTAATAATGAGTTGTTAAAACATATTCTGTTCCTGCTGCGATATCCTATGACCTTAAGCAAGTTTAATCTCACATCATAAATATACGTTTTGTAGGTTCGTTATGATGAGTAATCGTTATAGATGAGGGATTTTGGCGCCAGTCGACAAGGTAGTATTTACATGTTTGTCGCAGCATGATTTCAAGCTCATTCTCAACAGGGGTGCCCTATCCAGATTGCTTATCGCAATTACAGATAAGTTCATGCAAGAGACACAATGATAATATCTAATTTTTCGAATACCTTCTAGGGTGACTTTTCATGATCTATTATCTCTCTGTTGTTAGCATTATTTATCAAATCAATCTGCAGGTATATCATCATCTCCAAAACTTAATATACTAGAAATCATCATAACTCATTATTCTAACATATATAATCATTAATTAAATAATTCATATCCCAGTTTAGCGGATAAAATTATTACTGAGAAATTGCTAATACTCTTACCGCATTTAATAGATATAAATGGTTTAACCATTTTCTCGTCATTTATGAAATGCCTTTTGTTTGTCGAACTTGGCCTATATACTCTAATACCATATATTGACTAATAAATAGCAACTTTATTAGTTTTTTACTTGAATGAAAGAGCTAGAGAGTATATTATCCATTAGATTTTAAGATCTATAAGTTGAGTTTGACAAAAACCTATCTCAGTGAGATTACTGAAGTTAATTTATTTTTATTTTAAGAAAATTTGCTAAGATAGGTTCTTAAATTTGACGAAGAAGTAATTCCCGATACAAAGCTTGATCTGATTAGATTTATGGAGAAATAAATATGTCACGAGTATGTCAAGTTACTGGTAAGCACCCAATGAGTGGAAATAATCGCTCACATGCAATGAATGCAACTAAACGCCGTTTTCTACCAAACCTGCACTATCACCGTTTCTGGGTTGAGTCTGAGAAACGTTTTGTAAAGCTTCGCGTTTCAGCAAAAGGTATGCGTACAATCGATAAAAAAGGGATTGATACAGTTCTTGCTGAACTGCGAATCTGTAGTGAAAAATCTTAAGGAGCTAAAGAATGGCTAAAGGTATTCGTGATAAAATTAAACTAATTTCTTCTGAAGGTACAGGTCACTTCTATACTACAACGAAGAACAAACGTTCTATGTCTGAAAAATTGGAAATGAAAAAATTTGATCCAGTTATTCGTAAGCATGTGCTTTATAAGGAAGCTAAAATTAAATAACTTTTTAATAAAAAATCAAAGCAAGCTATAAGGTTTATATACAGTGTTTTTACTGTATAAGAGATAGTTTTATATTATTTATATTTTGTTCATGTCATTTTTATGACAATGAATTTATACGTCTATAATTTGATGAATTTATATCTTATTTTAATATTTTATTGATTTTGAAATACAGACGTGACTACAAATTATGCTAATGAGCAAAACAATAATGTTGGCAACATAGCTATAAAATCATATCTCGGTATTACCTTACTTAATAAGGCAAACGATTAGAGTTCACAGAAAGCGATATTTTAATGCCAAGAGCATTAGCACTTGTGTAAAAATCTATCGATTTAAATTTTCTTGTATGTTATATAGAAGTCTTACTATCTTAGTAAGAAAATAAGGATATATACTGTCTATCTATAATTATTATGAATCTTATTAAAGATGTAAAGAAAAAAGAAAAGTTTGCTAACTAAATGTCTAAATTTAATTAGAATTTACAAAGCATACTGAGTGAGTTAAAATATAAAGATATCATTTTAAATGATAATTTTTTATGGCCCACATTTAACAAAATTTTTAAGCATAAAATAACCTTAGAAGAGAAGGTTATTTCGTAAATAAATAATTTTTAAAGATACTGCAGTTGCGAAGTTACCTCTGTATAAGTATCTTGAATCTCGATTTCAACTCGACAATCTAGCGCTAAGCAATTAATTAATGCTTGACGAGATTTTGTATTGTTACAAGTACTGCCGGTTACTGAATTTTCTTCTACGCGACCTTGTTAGCTAATTATATTCCTTGGAATACCTTTAAAATTAAATAGCTAATAACTGCATCTACACCTTTATGAGATAAAGGTTTATTGTAAGATGGTGAACCAATGCGGTCGGTATAACCAAAAACCATAACATGACCTTGAATTGGATCATGGTTAGTTAGTTCCCTATATAACTTATCAAATTTAACTTTGCCTCCTAGTTTCAGGGTATGATTATTGAACTTAAATAAAACATCAGAATATAAAGTGAAATGTTTGTTTTTAATTGGTTCTGCTATAAATGCTGATACAATCATAGGTGCTACGTTTTGATTGAATCGATATGCAACACCAAAGCTCAGTACTCCATTATCTGGGCAAATTGATAGTAAATCTTTATCTTCAATATAATTCACCCATTGATAATCTAAACGAGTTATCCATTCTTGGGTAATAGCATATTCAAGCCCTAGCGTATAAACTGGGAAAACACTAGTATCATACTCTTTAAAAGAGGCTTGATTATCTACATTTCCTTTTGCCTCAGTAGGCCAAACCATACCACAGAGACGAGTATAAATATCTAATTCGTCTGTAAGTGGATAGTTTAGACGAGCGGTTAATTGAACACCCATCGATTTCAGGATGCTATTATTTGATTGACCAGAATATCTCATTCTGCCAAACCCAGTCATAACCTAATTTGAAACTAAGATATTGGTTATGTTGATAATCAAGATAGACACTAGTGTTTACTTAATCACGCTTAGTTTTGAGACTGCCAACATCTTCACCATAAGAATAAAAGAGGGTATCTTCAAAGTGTGATCCAACCTAATTTAGCACCAGTTACCAGGTATTATCTTTGGGTGCCGCCTGAGCTTGCAGTTGCGAAAACTGCTACTACGATAGCTATTTTCATTTTACGCCTCGTTATTAATTCAATATAGGGGATTTCAACTTCTTGAGATTTTTATAAGCCGTATGGTTTAAAATACTTGTTAAGTTATTATGCTTTACTATCTTTGTCTCTATTTTATTTGTCTGAGAAATTATTTAAATAAAAAGTATAAGAAAAGCGCTACCTTTGCATTGCAAAGGTAGCAAGGAGCTTGAAAAGTTACAAGTATAGGAAATATTAATCTTATTAATTTTAAAAAGACATTCAGTGAATTATAGCTATATGCCATAGTTAAAGAATTAAGTAAATGATTTATATTATTTTTTTGTTTTATTTATTGTGATTTATAATTCATCTAATAGATTAGAAATAATTCTAGTCTAGACTAGTGATAATATTAGAATAAATTTTTATTATCTCGGTAGAATGCCCGTTGTTGCGAGCGAAATCTTTATTTTCAATCCATAACAAAGACAATGCTATTTTCTATCTTTAATTAGATGGTCTAAATGCTGTACATGATTGTCATAAAGTCAGTAACCAGATTAAGACAATACTATAAGTTACTGATAGATAATCCTTTTTCATGTAAAAATACTCATTTCTTGGCTTAGTGAATTTATTTGTATTGTTTTATTTAATGCTAAATATAAAATAATCAATTAATTAAGGCTTAATTTTCGGTTAAAATTTAGCTATCATAACCAATGAAATTAACTGCTAAGTCGGTATTATAGTAATATCAGTAATACTTTAATTATAGGTGCTATTTTCTATACGTACCCGATGAATACTATGGGGATGTATGTACGATTAAGATCACGTAAGAAGCATTAAGCATTTAACCACGGTTCTGTCCTTGTAAAGACGGATAAAACCAATCGAGTATCTCAATCTATACATATGAAAAGGTAACCTCGTAAAGTTTCGTTTGTCATTTGCGGAAGATATTTTATCTCTATGTAGAGATAACTCAATCTTATAGCTTTTAAATGATTTATACTTCTGCTTTTAGGGTATAGGTTTTTTCTTATCTTATTTAATCAAAATTTCCACTTCTGTGTGCCTGTTCTCTAAACAACAATCCAGGTCATATTGATTGCTATACAGGGTTAAAGCATTCTTGTAGGACTACACTAAAAAATTGTCAACAGGAAGAAAAACATTTTTTTGCAGGAAAATAACTATCGCTTCCTATAAATTAGCGATTGGTGTCGTCAGAAAGCAATGGAAAATATGGCTATGATCATTAAATGATCTCCTTTTTACCATTTAGCAACGCTAAGTTCGGAAATGCTATAATACTTACTTTAGTTAAAGTAAACGCAAACTCTTTGCTTGGCTAAAGAGTAGAGCTAATTTCAAATGTTGTAGTTATTTGATGAGAGGCAGGCTAATTATCCATGATATTCCACTCAACATATCCACCCTCGGTCCATATATTGCTATTAATATTCCTTTGTGGCACAGAGTTATTAGTAAATCTAGAGTATGACAAGTTAAGTTCAACTTTAATACCTCACAAATCTGCCATCCATTCTTAAATTAGATGTTATTACCACCAAGAGTCAGTAGGTTAAATCCATTTTAGTTGATTCCAGTTTTCTGAGCAGACGTGAGCAGATTTAATATTATCAAAGGGTTATTTTATTGAACTACAGGGTTTCGTGCGTCGGCTTCGTAAGCTTAGTATTCAATTGGATTCGTCCTTCTTAGGCTCCTATTTTCGTTAATAGAAAGTTATAGAATACCAGTATTCTTCTCGATCTTTCCCAAATTTTTTCATCTCTGCAGGATATATTGAAACTCTTGCAACAAAACATTAAGGGTTTTATTATCGGCATTACGGCTCTTTTGTTAGCTAGAGCTCCCCCTCGCAACTCAGCATTAACTTTTGCTTACATACCTTTGGAGAAGGTAATCAGCATACATAAGATATTTTATCTATTCAACAACATTCCTGCTGCGAGCTTTAAAATATCTTTGCCATTGCATTCTAAAAAAACAAAGCATCGTCTCCTATAGGAATCCTGAAAATATGGTTAACCTCAGCGTTCACCAGCCATTAAAGGTTATGCTCAGATTGCTTCTGATTTTCAATAACCCTCTTCGAACGCAATAAGCTTCTTACGTCCATGCCGCAGTCCCGTCGATACTAAGCAGTAGATAAAGGCGATCATCTTTCCTAACAGAATGAGCTATATCTTCAGCCAAGAAATAAACGTTAGGCATATCTCTAAATCACATAAATGCTTCGCCATTGCTAATGATCTTCAAAGTATTACTGTTTTAGTTTACTGATGGTATGGCAGAGAGACCATATGTTTTTATAGATAAGCTCCTCCAGAGCTTCATAAAAAATCACTAGTTTAAATATCTAGGAAGTACGAGCTATGGTAATAGCTCTTCGACATTTTTGCATGCTTTAGATAAGGTGACAGTAATTAGCTATTGAAGCGTAACATCATTGTCGCTGCGGATTCCCACCTTAATCTTAGGCAATTTAATCTCAACATCGCCAATACTTATCTGTATAATTTTCTGTAGCAAATAACAATTACAGACGATATCTTGTCGCCCATCGACAATGCAGTGTTTACATATTTGTAGCAGTATCGATTCGAGTTCAGTCTTAATAGCAGTAGCACTATCAGCTCCTGTCAGCATTATAAATCAACTCATGTAAGGGAATCACAGCTAATATATAGTTTCGCAGATACTACCTATAAGCCTAGACTTTTGATGATATATCATATGAATATGATTGAAATCATCCACAAAAGCAATCAACAGAATATGCTACCATCTCCGAATTTTATATACTAGAAATAAGCATAATTCATTATTTTCATTTTATTTCTATTTATTATCCTTTATAAAATTTTTAGTATTTCGTTCTTTGGAAGAAAGTTGTTATTTTTAAGTAAGATATTTGTCTATAAATTTGTCTTGACGGTATAAAACTAATCAGACTAATAAGCTGATTAGCTAAAAATATTTTAGTATGATATTTAATGGCCGTTATTTAGCTCTAAAATTGACAGAGAAAGATTGGATTATTTATTATTAATGGTCTTGTAATTTTGTTTAGTTTACTCAAAATATGAGAGTTTTTATCATTATAAAGTCTATCTTCATTAGAAGAATAGCAGTGCTAAGATATTCTTTTCTTTCTTTTATTTCTATGTTGATGAGTGTAGCCAGTGGCCAATTACTAATTCTGACAATTTTCGCTTAAAAATTGAGGTTAATAGCAGAGTTTCAAAAAATTTTGCATTCAGTTCTCAACTATTATTCAAGATAAAATTGTTACAGATTCCCGTTTCTTAGTGAGAGTTAATAAATCAATTCGTTTAATATTAAGGCTATTGGATGTTTAATATTAAGGCTTATTGGATTATAATGAGCCAATTATTGAATTTTCTTATCAGGAATTTAAGCCTCATTTTTAACTTGATTTGACAGGTAAAGTTGATCCTGGAAAACCTATTCATGTTGTAGATGTTAACATAACACTAAAGAAAAGGGGGATCGGCTAAATATGATAAAAAGTATGCAAAATAATAACCCGTAATACAACACTAAAAGGAATTATTCTTAATAAGAGTGATTAGGAAGATTTAAAAGAGGGATTTAGTTGTTTGGTATGCAGTACCGCAAAGGTTATTTTTAATGTAGAAAAGGAAAAATCAGTTAGAGGTTTTATTGACTCATAAGGATTTTTACTGGATATTTAATTTTAATAGTGTCTAGCGTTATCCTTTCGGCACTTTTAAATATAAAGATGCTCAAGTTCACGAAGATTATTTAAATAGTCTTATGCCCTTTTAAGCAGGGAGACTATTATACCTCTGAACAATTGGCTGAATTCAATTAACGGTTAATTAATACTAGTTGATTCAATTTTGCGATTGTTACATTTGAATTAATAAAGCACGTGAGAAAGAAATGCAGGATTAAAACTCCACGAACGCATACTTCTATTGAATTAGGAGTTGTTATTTTACTGATGCAGGTCTTCTCCTCGAGTTCAATTACTTTAAATAAACTCTGGATTAATTTCTAGAGAACAGAGCTTTACTTCTAGCTTTAGTTTTTTTTCGCAATCTAAATAAATTTTTCATGCAAGATATAAAATTCCGTTAAAAAGAGTCCATTAGAATAATGTTATGTTGTTCAGGAAAGATTTGAATGTACTGATCTAATGATACTCAATCTAATATGAAAATCCTGAATTTATTAAGAAATTAGGATTATTATAAAAATTGGCAATATAGTATTAATTTTCGCTGGATTTTCTTAGATTTTTTCCAAAAAAAAATGCAATCAATACTGCTAAACTTTTATATTCTAGAGGTAGTTTTAGGATAGATCTGAAAATGTGGTGATGTTAACTCCATATTGGAGATAACTAGTGATATACTATTGATACTTCTAATATTACATGGATTCATATATCAATTTTATTATGTTACAAGAAAAAATATTTGGATTAAGAATATCCTGAAAGGAGATGATTTTATGGTAAGGGGAGCCACCTTGATTGAATAAAAGCTAATCAATTTAATCAGGTTCCAGCTGATCTGTGTTTTTATTGATGATGATCTCGGTAATTAGAGATTATAATTATGAAGAAATTTTATCTACCAAATAACTAAGAAAAATTAACCGGTGATTTAAAATTAGCTATTTGCTCAATGGGATATCAATATAATAATGTGACGAGTAACTGGTATAACGCAATATTTATTGATACTGGTGAGGAAAATAATTTTCATAAAGATAATTTTAAAATCGACAATGGCGTTATTGGTATTAGCTGGATTTCACTAGTTAGCCAATTAAACTGGATATTGTTGCGCCGGTAGGTGATTTTGATCATAGCAAAGTACAATTTTATATTTTGTTAGAGGTGCAGTTATAAAAATGGGTAAAACGTATTAGTCTAGTTTTATTATTTTGTTATTAAAATCATTAACGGATGATTAGTTGGGTAGTTATCACCTGCATTTTCTCTTAATACAGTAATATATTAGTTATTAGGATTAAAAAGTGCAAGTATTTCCGGTGTTGGTGTGCCTCCACCTCCATTGGAGTAATTTAAATTTGTAGAGAGTTCATTATCAATCATGATATACTCAGTAGGAGTTAGTGATGAATCTTAAGTTATAGTAAGTGGTAATATGATTTATATTTTTAAGTTAAAGGCGTAAGAATTTTAATTCTCTTTCTACATTAATGCTAGCCTATTGTTTGATGCCTAGATTGCATTTAGAAGTTGTGTCTGGGGTTGATCAGACACTGATCTATTTTATTAATTTGAGTTTTAATTATATGTATATATTTTTATGCCAGTTTTTAAGACGTAAACAGAGAAATCATTATTGAATGACATATGCTCAAATATTAGAAGAGTCTATATTAAAAGATTATAAGATTTATAACTTAGATTATAACCTTGAAGTGATATGTGGTGAAGTAACGATAAAATGTAAAATTTATCGTATTACGCTATCAATGTTGATTGAGCTTGATAAATTAAAAAATCCTCAGGATTATAAAAGAAAATTGATGTCTATATCTTATAGTAAGCCCTGGATTTATCTTTATAAACTTTTAGTAGATGCTTTAGTTGAATTAAAATTAGTTTTTGGATAAAACGAAATAGAAAAAGTAAAGAAATTTTTCTAATTAGATAATGGTTATTTTTTAATTGCACGTCCAAAAGAAGAAAGAATCTCAGCTTTTGCCGCATTAATATTTTTCCAACCTTCTACTTTTACCCATTTTCCTTGTTCTAAATTTTTATAATGTTCAAAGAAATATTTAATTTGAGCACGTAATAATTCAGGTAAATCGTTAATATCTTTAACATGATCATATTCTTTAGTTAATTTAGAATGAGGCACCGCAATCAATTTTGCATCTTCACCAGATTCATCAGTCATTTTTAATACGCCGATTGGACGACAACGGATTACCACACCTGGTTGTAACGGATAAGGTGTTGGGACTAAAACATCAACGGGATCGCCATCTAGAGCAAGAGTATGATTGATGTAACCATAATTGCAGGGATAAAATATAGTAGTAGATATAAAACGATCAACAAAGATAGCGCCGGAATTTTTATCTACTTCATATTTTATCGGATCCGCATTCGCAGGAATTTCTATAATGACATAAAAATCTTCAGGCAGTTTTTTTCCTGCCGGTACATTATTTAGATTCATAAAAATCTCCTTTAAAGCTAAAAATTGAGTAGAGCTATTATAGCCGAAAATAAAAGAAAACTCACTATTAGATAGACTCTTATTATAAGAAGTTTAACTGTTACTTATCGGAAGATAGTATGGTTTTTTTAAATAATTCAGGTTTAAGCTTGAACTAATATTTTATAGATGTAATGTAGTTTTACTACTAATACTAATTTTGAGTAATTTTTTATTATACAGCAAACGTAATATTGATCTAGAGTAATTTCAAGCTCTTGACCAGAATTAAAATGATGATTTTCAGCTTATTTTCTATAATACTCTCAGCATATTTCTCAATCATACCATTTATTTGATGATGTATATTCAGGATAAAATTTATATGCTAACCAAGCTCTGTATAGAAATGGTCGAATTCATATTTTCCGATAGATAAATATTTTCGCAGACCAAAAGACGGTCTGTAAATTCTTTGTTATTATTTATTATTTATAAGTACATGATTGATAGTTATGGATTCGGAATTATTTTGAAATCTGTTGTATAACCAATCAGGATCTTCTTTATTCTAATCCTTTATGAATCTTCTTCATCCTTAAAATTTAACCTTGTTTATCACTAGTATTAGCAAGTTAATTTTCTCGGATCTGGTCTCAGTTTTTCTGAACAGACGGGAGCAGATTAAATATCATTAAAAGAATTGTTGTTCTTGAACTACAGCGTTTTTCGCACATCAGTTTCCTATCATCAACTGTCCAAAAGGAGTTATACATATTTTAGTGTATAGATTTTCGAAGATACTGGCGGTATTCCTATTGATTAATTTCACGGATGATTTCAACAATAGAGAGATGATATACTATGAAAAGTCTACCCTAGAAGTATCTACGAAACCAGATATTACCGTAATCCCTTGCATAAACGCATTAGTAATAGTGCCAGGAAGCTTATAGATATCGATGTTGAGTCGGATCTCGAAGTTATTCTGGGTAAGATGTAAACACTACCTTTGTCAACGAGCGTCATTTTTGTCATCCGTAACGGTTTTTTGCTACAGCGAATCATGTAGGCTGGGATTAGAAATATGAGATTAAAGTAGCGAAGATTAGGAAATCGTAGCAGCAACGGAATATCCTTACAGCTCGTTGCTACCTCCTTATCTGAAGCGTACAAAAAGCAGCAAGATTTGCTACCATGGACCGTATACCCGACAGCATATATCCATCGGCGATTTTCACGAATTTCTAAGCCGCTTATCAGGAAAAAATAACATCCTCTCTCTGGAGAGTGCCACACTCCATCAGCAGATTAAAACAGAAATAGCTTTAAGAATATAAGGAGTGGTAGCTCTCTGTGATTTAAGCAATATGTACTACCTTTATTTTTTGGGGATGGCATATGTCCTTCTGTTAGGGTAAGCTGATCGCTTTTACTCTCTGGTTAAAGCGGCGTAGGATTTTCCGTATGGATATAAGCAGATCATTGCAATTAGAGAAAATGCTTATCAAAAGTTAGAAGTAAATTGATCTGAACTTTATTAATAGGCCTGATAGCGTGTTGTTTAAGCATATCTCCCAGACTTATTACGGAAGACGGGGTATTCTTAGTTTTAGAATGGAATAGTAAAATATTTCTGAGCATGTAGCGTCAACACCATTATCTACACAAAATAACTAATATACTAGCTTCACTCCTAAAAGACATAGAATAGAAAGTTAAGAGTGAGCCTGCGGAAGGAGGAATGAGTTAACAGAGAGTCACGATTTCGCTAATAAAACCTTTGATGGTTTGTTAGCAAGGTTTCAACGTATTCTGCAGCGATGAAGAAACTGGAGAAATATCAAGAAGAACTGTTAGCAGTCTACGACTTCCGTCAGCACACTGGGCATCATAAGAACGACTAATTTAATTTTAATATCGACTTTTGCGCGACAATATGAGACTATGAAGCTGATGCGCGAAATACTGTTGTTCAAGAAAATAACCATTTCAATGGTATTTAAGTTGCTCTCGTATACTCAAAAACTGAAACTGGGTAAATGGATTTATGATCTTGCGCTTATACTGTTGGTAAATAGCGTCCAATTTAAGTATGGAAAACATATTCATGAAGCATGAGAGTGCAATATAGCCTAATCATCCATATACTAAATTTATTAATAACTTCAATCTTTATGAGCAGAAATATTCAGAATTAAATTTAGTTCAATTATTATAAAAATTAGCTGATGAAGATGGTTTTAAAGAGGATTTATGCAATTTGACTAACGATACACTTTAATCTACCATTTTAAAATGCGTAGATCTCTCTACCAAAAGTTATGATATCTGGATTGAAAAGATTAAAGAAGATTTTAAAATAACGCTTTTACATTCTCGTGATATAATTAAAAATTAGTCTGATAGAGATCATAAAGTGACACAGTAAAGTGCTTTCATTTTAAAATAATTATCCCAGATTTTAATTCTTGATACGTTAATAGAAGTTGGATTTTACCATGATTCATGGATAATTGAGTTGAATAGTTATAGATGTTGTTTACCAGTTTGTAGATAAACAGCATAAACATTGCATTGTGAAATTTTAATCGAGAATCGCGTTAGAGAGTTTGATTCAGATTCAAAAATAACATGATTTTATGTTGTCTTTGTATGAAGCAAAGTATCAGTTATTGCTATTCTATTTTTTGACGCGTAAGCTGTATTGAATACAGAGGTATTTGTACATAGTGTTTCCAAGTGTTAGAGGAAACAATATGAGTCTGATAACTTGTTATAGTTGGAATAAGTAGGACAATTAATTGGACGGATATATTGAATAGAATAGTTGATACCAGCATGATTTTTCACATGGCTAACTATTAGAATTAATAAATATTAATTACTCCTAATAATATTTTAACTAATACTCCTTACTTCCTTCCTAAGGAAGTATAGAGTTTTCTATTAATTATTGATGAGCTTATTGTTGAAATAAAAAACGTTGGTTGCGCAACCGTATTGTTATCTTCGTTTACAGGAAGATTGTAATTCTGGTAATATTTATAGTGAGGTGGTCTTTTTATTTGTCGACTTTAATTATTTTTATAATTGACCATTAATACAAGATTTACAGATCTTTTAAACGGCAAATATATAGAACAAACGAATTTAACTTAAAATATTATTAGAATGTTATTCTTATAATAACTAATCTTACAGAAGATAGTATGGATTTTAAATAATTCAGATTTAATTTTTAATTAATTTTTTATAAACTGCAATTGAGTTTTATTACTCAATACTGATTAGGGTAATTTCTAATTATATAACTAAATATATTGATGCAAGATGTGATCTCAAACGTTTCATAAGAATTGAAATAATAGCTTTACAACTCACTTCTATGCACCTATTGGATCGCTCGATCATGACGTTTATTTGAAGATGGTTGCTAGGCTAAGTCAGTGCTCTATTATATCAAGCTCTGTACATAAACAATCGAATTCCTGTTTTTCGATGGCTGAACATTTTCATAAACTAAAAAGTCGGTATATAAATTTTTGCTATTGTTTAATAAGTGCCCGATGGATAGATATGAACATGCTTGGTTAAGATCAGGTAATAAGCGTCGAGCATTGGCCGTAATTTTAGACTTATAAAGACGGATAAACTCATCAAGTATCGCGATCTATGCCTATAAAAAATAACGTCATAAAGTTTCCTTTGGCGTTTGTAGAAAATATTTATATATAGGTAAACATAAGTATGACTCGTAGGTTTTAAATGTTTTAGTCTTTGACTTCGTGTTTTTTGTTCATTATTACTTAATCCCCTTTCTGAGTTTATGTAAACAGCAATTTTAAGCCAGTATAGAGATCAAATAGGGTTCAGGAATTCGCATGGGTGGTGTGCTGATGTCAGAAAATGTGGAGAGAAAGAAAAAATTTTTGCAGGAAAACACTAGGACTTCTTGAGTTGGTGATAGCGCGTTGTTGGAAATGATAGGAAAATATGGCTGTGATAATTAACATAGTCTTGTTTACACTCTTAACAAGAGTGAGCTCGGATATATCATAATAATTAGTCAAAGTATATCTAGACTCTTTGATTGCTTGAAGAGTGTCGCTTGATTTTAGATTTTGTAGTTTCCTAACGATGGAGCTTGACCCTAATCATTATTATATATTACTCCTTCAACTATTCCATCAGTAGCCATCTGATCATGAATTAAGGATGTACGACAGAGTATTTATAATAACAATTCGGAACTAAATAAATATGTATAACATGAAAATTATTGTTAATTTAACATGAAATAGGTATTAGGATATGTGTTGTAATGAAATCAACTATACCACTGGCAGGATATTTTTATTATTTAAATGTAATACTATGGTTTTTGCCGTCAAGGAACTGTTAATGGCAAATCTCTAAAAAGAAAAAAAGGTTTTTCTTGGTTAAGGTTAGGATCTAAAATAAAACGAAAAAGAAGACAGAACAACAATCTGAACCGAGATATAGAAGACAATTCTGAATTGGCGACGAATATAGTTAGAGATATTACTGCAGTTTAGAAAAACTAAAAATATGCAACCTCAATTAGCAGAAAAATAAAATCCTTAATGCCAAACAGGAGACATTAAAGTCTCAAAAATTATTTCATTTAGTGAATAGAAAATTGATTTACAAAAATAGATAAGTTAGGAAAAAGTACAGTTGATACAGCAGCTAAGAAAACTGGTAAAAGAGAATTTCTTTGTACGGTTAAGACAGGGATTATTAAAAACCCAACAAAATATGGGTGTAGGTTTTATTAGCTTTTTTCGTGGTAAAAAAATTGATGATCAACTATTTGATGAGCTAGAAGAACAACTTTTAATTGCTGATGTGGGGCTAGAAACAACTAGAAAAATTATAGATAGTCTAGCTGCTCAAGCTAATCGTAAAGAGTTGAATAATGCTGAGATACTTTATAGTAAATTGCGCGAAGAGATGGCTAAAATCTTATATGATGTTAATAAGCCATTGGTTATAGAAAATAAGCTACCTTATGTAATATTAATGGTTGGCGTTAATGGGGTTGGTAAAACAACCACAATTGGGAAATTAGCCCATCAATATCAGATAAAAGGTAAATCAGTAATGTTAGCGGCTGGAGATACATTTAGGGCAGCAGCAATTGAACAATTACAAGCTTGGGGAAAATATAATAATATTCCTGTTCTTGCTCAGCATACTGCTGCAGATTCTTCTTCAGTTATTTTTGATGCTATTCACTCAGCAAAAGCGAAGGAAATCAACATATTGATTGCAGATACTGCTGGACGATTTCAAAACAAAACGCATTTAATGAAAGAATTAAAAAAAATTGTTAGAGTTATGAAAAAACTTGATCAACAAGCACCTCATGAGGTGATGCTAACATTAGATGCAAGTTCTGGTCAAAATGCAATTAATCAAGCTAAAATTTTTCATGAGGCAGTGGGTTTAACTGGTATTATTTTAACTAAATTTGATGGCACAGCTAAAGGTGGAGTAATTTTTGCTATTGCCGATCAGTTTAAGATCCCAATTCGCTATATAGGGATTGGTGAAAGTATTGATGATCTTCAACCATTTGTAGCTAATGATTTTATCGAGTCGCTTTTTGTCCGAGAGGATTAAAATCAATGATTCGCTTTGAACATGTTAGTAAAGCTTATCGTGGTGGCAAGCAAGCACTTCAGGGTATTGATTTTTATCTTTATCCTGGAGAAATGGCATTTCTTACCGGTCATTCTGGGGCGGGAAAAAGTACTTTATTAAAGTTAATTTGTGCTATTGAACGCCCAACTACTGGCCATATTTGGTTTGGTGGTCATCATATTAGTCGCTTAAAAAAACGAGAAGTTCCTTTTTTACGCCGACAGATAGGTATGATTTTTCAAGATCATCATTTACTGTTTGATAGAAACGTATATGATAATGTTTCTATGCCCCTGATTATTACGGGTGCCAGCTCTGAGGATATTCGTCGCCGTGTTTCTGCTGCCTTAGATAAGGTCGGTTTATTTAATAGAGCAAAAAGTTACCCAATTCAATTATCAGGTGGAGAACAACAGCGAGTAGGTATAGCTCGCGCAATTGTTAATAAGCCTAGTGTATTACTAGCAGATGAACCAACAGGTAATTTAGATGAAGAATTATCTAAAGAAATTATGCAATTATTTAAAGAATTCAATCAAGTTGGTGTAACAGTTTTGATAGCCACTCATGATCTTGAGCTCATTACGCGTCGTCATTATTCTATTTTCACATTAAGTGAAGGAAGAATGATAGAATGTCAGAATGGCTAAAAATCTATCTATAAAACAGCGAAAGTTAAGGGATTAAAAGTGGGATGGCGACAGCACAATGGCGCTATGCTTGGTTAAATATATTATCAGATATGTTGCGTCAGCCTTTGGCTACGTTTTTGACAGTAGCTGTTATAGCGATAACGATAACACTGCCTAGTATTTGTTATATTATTTGGAAAAATGTTTCAGAAGCAGCACAACAATGGTATCCTACACCCCAATTAATCGTTTATTTGGATAAATCATTAGATGAAAAAGGCGCTGAGCAGGCAGTCGCTGAGCTTAGAGAATTAGACGGTATTAAAAGTATTAATTACCTATCACGGGAAGAAGCTATGATTGAATTCCGTAATTGGTCAGGATTCGATAGAGCATTAGACTTATTGGAAGAAAATCCTTTACCAGCAGTAGCAATTATCACGCCTAAAATTAATTTTCAAAATCCACAGTTATTGATAAACCTACGTAATAAAGTAGGTCAGTTATCTGGAATTGAAGATGTTCGCATGGACGATAGTTGGTTTACACGTTTATCTGCATTAACAGGCCTGATTGGAGAAATTGTAATCCTGATTGCTATTTTAATGGTCATGTCAATGTTTTTAGTTATTTGCAATAGTGTAAGGCTAAATATCTTTGCTCGTAGGGATACGATTAATGTTATGAAATTGATTGGGGCGACAGATGGTTTTATTATGCGTCCATTCTTAAATGGCGGTATTGTACTGGGACTCTTTGGTGCTTTACTCTCATTAATACTTTCTGCATTATTAGTATGGCAACTGACTGGCATAGTTACACAAGTAGCGGATTTATTTGGTACTACATTTCATATTCAATGGTTTTTATGGGATGAGGTTATATTAGTTATACTAATTGCTGCGATGATTGGCTGGTTAGCAGCTTGGTTGGCTACAGGTCAACACTTAAGACGTTTAACGTCAGAGTAATTTTTCTTTGCAGAAAAAGTGATTTTGGTAATTACTATTGAACATAGTACGCTATGATATTCCCTTTAAGGGCTGAAGCTCGCTATTTCAGGAATGTTCATGATTTAAGTACCGCTTTATACTTTTTGTATGTTAATTTTTAGCGATATTCATAAATGTTCTTGCTTTGCTTGCAGAGCAATTTATAATCACCTTTATATTTCAATTATTATGCTTTCAAAGAAACTTCTCTGTACTAAAGAGAAATATCAATAAAACGATCCTACATCTATCAGGAATGCGCTATTCAGCCATTTTTTTAGTCGGCTGATATAATTTTCATATTTTTAATATGCAATTCCTATCAACAATTCTCTGATTACCATAGTCTTATTTAGACTGTTGTGACTAATTTCATGCTCGCTGGCAAATATTTAGTACTATTTAGCTCTATCCGAATAAAGGATTGGCTCTTTATAAAAATTAGCTCAAGAAAGCGGCTAACATATTCTGCATTAAACTCTTTAAGAGTTTCATCGCTTGCA
Source organism: Arsenophonus sp. (assembly GCA_046530735.1). Classification (GTDB taxonomy): domain Bacteria; phylum Pseudomonadota; class Gammaproteobacteria; order Enterobacterales; family Enterobacteriaceae; genus Arsenophonus. The sequence goes on along the minus strand of JBHEQV010000001.1, from coordinate 93,552 downwards.
TAGCCATCTTAATTTTTGTGGGATTAAGACTGAAATTCGTTCTTTCTACTCTGATCTCCTCCTTCTCCCGTATTTTCTACCTTTCCTAAGGTGGGAAATAATAGTTCCCTTTAAAAGATTCAGAAAAAATGTTTTATTGATTTCAATAATACCAGTTAGGTATTTATTGACTCTATCTCTGTTGAAGGAAGGAAGCAATGAGACCATTAAACGCTGTTCCAAATTAATCCCTATTTATTTATCTAGTTCTCGTAAAATCAAGGAGTTATACTTATTTTTTATGCATGAAATTTCAGAGATGGTTATTCTGCTAATTAATTTCATAAATGATGTCAACAAGAGAGGATGATATGCCATAAAAGTCTACCCTAAAAGTATCAGCGAAATCAGATATTATCTGTTATTCCTTTGCATAAATTCATTTGTAACGCTGACAGGAATCTGATAGGCACTGCGCTGTTGAGGCTGGTCTCAAAATCATGTTGCAACACATTCTCAACGCCTTTTTATCAACGAGGCCCCACTATGCCGTCATCCGTAACAGTTATTTGCCGTAGTTAACTTAATATAGACAGGTATTTACGATGTAAAAATTAAAGTACCTAAAGTTCAGGAATCGCAGCGGTAAAAAATATCCTTTAACATCTTATTTTGATGCTGTCTTATTTGAAACGTATAAAAAGCATTAAAGAGTTTTACTATTATTACTTTGTACCTACGAGGTAGGAGTCCACCCACCCGTTATTTTTACGAACTTTTGGGCACTTATCAATAAAAAGTAGATTCTCTCTATTCAGCACCATATTAGTAGATTAAAACAGCAATAGCTTGAAAAATACAGGCAAATAAAATCACAGATAATGGTATCTGTGTGATTTAACTTATACACCTACCTTTATTTCTTAATTGATGGTATAGGTTGACACCTATCAGGCAAGTTAATTGCCTTTACCTGCTGCTTCATTTATCGACATCACTGTATATAGACGTATAAGGAGATCGTTGCAGTTGAAAAGATGCTTATAGAGAGTCAGAATCAAACTGGGTATATCTTTTTAATGACTGGCAAGTGCGTTCTTAAGTATATCTCTCAAGCTTGCTATTGGAGCCGATGTCATTAGTTTTGAATGCAATGGCAAAGATATTACCATAGATGCGCATCACCAATGTTATTAGTAGCTAAAATAAATAGCTTATGTGCTGATTTCATTTTATAAAGGTATCCAAGCGAAAGTTAAAGGTAAGGCTTCTTGAACTTTGTTAGCAAAGAGATGTGATTCCGCTAATAAATCCTTTGATGCTTTATTGGCAAGGTTTTTAGGGAATGTCATCCAGCAATGAAGAAGTTGGATAAAGATTGAGAAGAATGGTTGCATTCTATACCTTCCCGTAAGCGCACTAGGCATATCAATAAGAATGACGAATCCGATTGAATCGGGTTTTGTGACAGGTGGTGAGGCTATGAAGATGAGGCGTGAAGTACTATAGTTCGTAAAAAACCCTAATGGTATTTAGGCTGCTTACATCTCCTAAAAAAAAGCTGGAATTGGCTCAGGGGATTTTATCTGCTCTGACTCTGGTGATAAACAACGTCCAATTTAAGTATGAAGAACAGATTTACGAAGCATCAGAGTGAAACCTAGCCAGACTGGAATACAGCAGATTTTCTAATAACTCATTAGCAAATATATTAATTAGTTATTTAGAACAAATAATTGCTAAAGGAAGAGGATTGTTCATAAATTATGTTTAGTACCAGAAGAGAATGATGTTACTATTTATATGTATGAGAAAATGCTTTACGAAGAGTTACAGCCGAAAAATATTTTATATATTAAACTATTAATTGATGTTTAAGCGTTTGAGTAATTAATATAATTGATTTTATCATACCAATATTTATTTTTTAATATTTAATTTTATTAATTTATTTTTGGAATTTTTATTCGTATTAGTAAGTTTTTAAAATTATCAGATTAATAAAAATTAATTTTTATCTATATTTGGAAATATCTTGTTTTACTTGCAATTTTATAGATTATTAAACCATAATCTTTTATGTTACTAATTTCAGATATTATGAATAAATTTTAAATAAAATTACTAATTTTTTTTATTTTTTTTATTTTATTGTAAATTGGTTTGAAGGAGTTTTATAACAAAACTTTTTAGCAATACTGCCCATTGCTTTGATTAAAAGTATAAATTTCTTACGAATCTATTATCACTAATAGAATATAGTAGTATTTTATTGTCAAGTTTATATCCAATAAATTGCTTTTCCAGCTCAGTTAAAATTTCCGCTGACGGAGTTGGTCAGATTAATAAAATGACTCCAATGAAAGAAGAGATTATTGTAGCTGCATTAGATAATCGATACCATTTTTGTTCAGGAATGTAAATCGAGCATCAGCAGTTAATGTCTCCTTTTTAAGGTATAAATAATGATCAAGAAAAGATACTTATTTATAGTGTTGAAAGGGGGGAAAGTTAAACGAATTGAAATAATGGATGAATATATTAAAACAATATGGGAGACCCAAATAGGAACACTATTTTCATAAATTTATCAAAATGCAGTCCAAGGTAGCTGTCATCCTAATTTAATTTAAATTAATATGTTAACCATCAATTGTGTTTCTGCTCAATTTACCTATATCACTTATCGTTTTAATGGAAAACGGAGTAGTCGTAAAAATTTAGTGCTATCAAATGATATTCAATCTATTTGAAAAGTAAGTGGTATTATTTGGTCTGCACAAAAATGATTTAATTTAGTAATTAATTATATTAATGCGTGACAATAAAATTAAATTGCTAAATTCTTTAATCAAAGTGGTATATTATAAGTTTATTATAAGAATTATAAGAAATTATTAGTAAATTTAGTGTTATCTCAGTCAGGATGTTTCCTACTTTTCTAATTCTTAATAAATCTTATTCTGCATCCTTAAATTAGATGTTTTTTTTACGACCATAGTAAAGATAAAATCCCTTTACCGCAGTTCCTAGTTTTTCTAAACAGACTGCAGTAATTTAAATAGTATTCTTCTTCATCGCTGTAGGAATATTTATCCTGATAACGTTAGCAACAAAAACATCAAGGGATTTATTATCGGCATCACAGCTCTCTGTTAGCCAGAGAGCTTCCGCAAGCTCACCTTTTAACTTTTGGTTATTCCTTTAGGGAATGAAGCTAGCACATTAGCTGTTTTATGTACCCAATCATCAGTAGTGGTTGTGTGTCCTGGAATATCTTTGGCATTGCATTCCAAAAATCAAGAAAGAAGGTTTCCTAGAAAGCCTGAAAGTACGGTAAAATCACATCCTCACAGGCCACATAAAAAGTTATGACTAGTTCGCTTTTGATTTTCAATAAGCATCTTTAACCACAATAAGCTTCTTAGGTCCATGTGCACTTTGCCGCCGATTTTATAGCAGGTAAAGGCGATTATCTTGCATAAGAAGAATGACATATCTCATCAGCACAAAATAAACGTAATGCATACCACTTAAATAACGCAGGCACCATTTTCCTGTCACATTCAAGTCATTGCTATTTTAATATACTGATAGCACTAGTAGAGAGATCAAGTGCATTTCGTTAAGAAATGCTAGAAGGTTTCATGGAAATTACTGATGAATATGTCTTGTAGGTATAAAAGCCATGATAGCAACTCTTTGCCGCTTTTGCACAGTTCAGATAAGGCAGCAACGAACTCCTAAAGGAATATTTTATCACCATCTGCACCATACATACTCCCGATTTTAGAAATTTTAATCTCAACATTGTCAATACTCATCTGTATAAGTTTGATGTAGAAAATAACTATTACGAGGGACAGAGCTTGCCGGAATCGACAAGTTAGTGGTTTACATGTTTGTCACATATCACCTCGAATATTGCTTCAACAGCGGCGTCTATCAGTTCCTTGACACTATTAGTAGGAAGCGTTCATACAAGAGATCACGATAATATCTAGTTTTGCAGATACCTCTAGGCAGACTTTTCGTGGCATATTATCTCTCTGATATTGAAATTATCCACGAAATTAATCAGAAAAATACGTCACTATCTTAGAAATCCTATATACCAGAAATTAGCATAATTATACCATCTAAAACGCTGTTTTAAAAATTAATCCCCATTTGTTTTGTTGACTCCAGTAAAGTTAAGCTATTCAACATATTATAGTAGATAATTAAAGCATTTATTCCTGTTATGCAGTTTCGGCAGAAGACTTCCAGTAAAATTGTTAAATCTTTTCCTGCGATTGAGGATTTTATAACAATATCGTTGAACCCTAATGAATTTCTCAGCGATTACATATTCACTGTGACGATATAGGTAGGATAAAGTGCAATAAGTTGCTTCAATACATAAATCGATATCATTAGATTGTCTCTGAATCAACTAATAAGGTAAAGATTTAACGTCAGATAGCTACGAGTGACGAAGGCATGAATATGCGAATGTTAATTGAGTTGTTAGCCACAAGTGATAAAGGTTCACAAGATACTAATTTCTATTCCTATTTGTATGCTAACTGCTACTACTTTCTGGCGCAGATGAGGATAACGAAATAGAGCGTTGAAAGCGGCTAGTTATTGTTTGAAAAAGGCCAAAGAAGATGAGGCATAGTGAAAGTAATGTATTGCCAATCGAAATCGAGTAAAATTTGACCTGCTGTTTTAGTTACTGCTCAGTAGCTTTAAATCTGCATAAACTTTAAGTTTTTAACTTACAGTTTTGGCAGAAAAATAGCGATGCAAACATTCAGAATGGATACAGAAGGTAGAGCGCTTAATGCCCAATAAACAAGTTCTGTAATCAAGTATTCTTTCAATAGTATAGATGGGGTCTATTGCAAGTTAACGCTTCCAACTTGTTTTTAAGAAATTTATTCGAGTCGTCATCAATAGCGAAAATCAGTTTAGTTTGGCCAGGAAAAGAATTATATTTTGGGTAAAATTACTCTCTAGGTATCTTGTCAGAGAAATAAAAATCGTCATCCTGTCCGAATTCATCAGGTCTATTGGATAAGTTATTTTTATGTTTATCCTAATGAGTGAAAAGAGATAGAGATTATCACCATAGTTCCATATTGTAATGAATTCATCGGCAAGCGCATACTTTTTAGTTATTTCTCCTTAATGTAATTGCATCCAGAATCATCATATTTATCTGGGAATTGTTTAAAACTTCAGATAATCTTGATTAGAGGCAAATAATATTTGCGTGTGAGAAAAAATTCAGAACCTATCTATTACATATTGCTGGATAATCTTTTTTGTGGTATAATGAAGTATCCAGTTTATCTGTCATCATTAATTTTAGGATGGAGATCAAATCGCTTCGGATAAACAAGTAAAGTAATACTTAAAATCGTGTTTATCTCCTGATTTACTCGGCTTCTCATTTTTAGGAGACTTATTCTGAGCTATTTGGTTGAATTTCTAAAAATTAACATATCGAAAAGTATAAAATAGCGCTTAGATCATGAATATCCTTGAAGTAGAGATAGCTACGCTGCACACACCATAATCTGACGTTCTTGATCCTAAAAAGACGGTTCAAAAAAGTAATACGGTCAATGCAAAATTAATAATGGGCACATTCTCGCGATGAAATGCGATTATGGTAAGTTCGTTCTAAAGAGATGAGTTATCCTCATTTCTAGTGTATGGAGTTTCAGAGAAACTGGCGTATCTTGCTGATTAATTTCGTGAACAATTTCAATAACAGAGAGATAAATATGCCATGAAAAGTTTAGCTTACAGAGGTATCCGCAAAATTAGATATACATTATCCCTTTCATGAACTCATCCGTAATGACGAGCCGAGCAACTGATAGCACTGCCGTTGAGATGGAATTCTAAGCTATGTGCTCTAACAATATACTCAATGACGTCTTATCGATATCAGTATTCCCGCTTCGTTCATAACGGTTATGTTTCCAAGAAACTATACAGACTAATGTTGGTAATGTTTATATTTAAAATGTCTAAGATCAGAGATTGCAGCAATAATGGAATATATTTCAGCAGCTAGTTGCTTTGACTCTTTATCTAAAGTGTGCAAAAATCTCGAAGAGTGTTACTATGCATGGCTATATCTGCGAGGCAATCCATCGATGATTTGACGAAATTTTAAGATCGTTTTCAGTGAAAACGCATCGTTTCTCTGGAAAGGGTAGCCTATAATCAGTAGGCTGAAATACCGATGCCTAAAGAGATATCGATAATGGTAGCTGTGTAATTTAAGCGATACGTGTATTACGTTATTTTTTGATGAAAACATATGTCATTCTGTTAGGCAAGGTAATCACTTTTATCTACTAGTTATTATTAGCGGCACTGAATATGGACGTAAGGAGCTGCTAGCTATGCTTGAAGATATTTATCAAGAGTTAGAATCGAACTCTGAACTGAATTCCTTAATGGAATGAAGCGCGTGACTTAATTATCTCTCCTAGAGATATGGACGGGGGACGTGCTGCTTAGTTTTTTGGAATGTAATAGCAAAGATATTCCTTGGCATCTAGCATCAATGTGTTTGGTATAATATAAAATGGCTCATTCGCTGCTTTTACTAGTCAAAGTCAAGTAATCGAAAGTTAAAAACTTGAGCTGCAGGGAGAGGTCTTGATTACCAGAGAGTCATGATGCCATTAATAACCCCATTCATATTTTATTGGTAAAGTTATCAGCGAAGTATTCTGCAGCGATGAAGAAGTTGGAGAAAGAACGAAGAAGAACGGTTTTCATTCTATATCCTTCATATCAGCGTACTGGAGTCAATAAAACGACGAATCTAATTAAATCGGCTTTTGGAACAGTGAGAATACGAATCCAAAGCACAAAAAATTGTAGTTTAATAACAATAATGATTTCAATGGTATTTAAGTTGTTCCTTGTATTTGTTAAAATATAAAACTTCAGTAATGGGAAAGGTGATCTGCTGAGTCTTGTAGTAACAACGTTAAATTTTAAGGATCCAGAACAGTTTCACAAAGGATTAGAACGGAGCGTAATCTACGACTGGCTATATACTAAATTTGCCAATAACTAAAAAGAGTTTAATTAATCATATCGTTAAGTCTACTAAATAGATTAGTGATTTTAGCGAATAAATAATTTTAATTATTATTAATAGTGTGAAATTTTTTTGTTATGGATATATAATGATTGAAAAGTATATTAGTATCAGTGGTTTTTACACAAAACCTTAAGATTGCCTAGTTCAACAATTGACTAACGGATTAATATAGGAAACAAAAATGAATAAAATAGCTTTATTATTATGTATGTTAAGTTTTTTTGTTCTACGAAAGTAATTACTTATCAACAATTAACTGAATTATGGTAATCAGCAGAAAATGAAGCTAAACAACTAGCTGTTGTCACATGCGTTTTGAAGAAAAACTATGGCAGATGTTAATTTTAAATTTTCGTCATTGGGGATTGACGCTAAAAAAATGCTATGGCGATGACCAAACTTAATCCAGAAATTGCTAATATTATTCACCAGTATCATTTAGGTTCAATAATCTTATTTAGAGATAATTTAATTGACTCACCACAAACCGTAAATCTAATTAATGCGCTACAACAGGTACGCAGCAACTTACTACTATTTATTAATGTTGATTTAAAAACTGAAGTGGAAAGAAATCCTGAATTAAATCGTCGCATTGACGAATCAGCGTATCGGATTGTATTTAGTAAGCTAAAAAATAAAATTTCGGCGACAGATAAGCCTGTCGAGAAAGCACAAGAAGTTGTTGCAGAAAAAATAGATAAAGATATTGAAAATATGTTGGCAGACCCGACAGTGCGATCACTTTAATAAAAAACAGTAACCTATACTACCGTTCCAGTTGAAATATAATAATAAGATTGTTATCTTCCAGATTAAAAAGCACGTAATTAATTAATTAAAAAACATTTACTTGCTATTGCTAATGAATTAAAAAATTAATATTTACTACCCGAGATAATGTGGTTACAATGATGGCGGATGATAGATCTAAAAATTAATTAATCGCCGAAATTCAACATTCGGATCTTATTATTTTAACTACTTATAATCTAAAAAAAATCACCTATAAATGCTCAACGTATACTCAATGTTGCAAATCGTAATGCGATCCCAACAATCGTTATAGCTACCAATAATCCTTATGGTATTGCTTATTTACAAGACGTAAAAGATCAATATTGCCATTTATGGGATTACAGGTTTTGATGCGACTGATAATAATACAAATAACTTAGAAGCCAATATTCGTAGTGGGCTAAGAACCATTTTCTTACCCCTAATAAGTGGTTAATGAATTCACTGAGAGGTAAATTACCAGTTGATATCAAAACACCTGATTTAGACTGTACTATTTATCCTTATGGATATAGCTTAGTTTATAAATGATAAGATTACTTTAAGGTATTTTTTATATAATTATTTAATGTTATGTCAATTTTTTGTTTTTCATCTTTTTATAAGATTTGAATTTATCTGTATAAGATTAAAGTATCTTTTGTTTTTGTCATAGTTACATATTTTTATAGCGATATTTATCACACGAATATTGTTATATAAATATATAAAATTTATAATTCATGCAAATTTTATCAATTTTAGTTAGTATATATAGAGTAGCTATTAATAGCTGTGATGGGTGGATAGTGTGTTTTTTTTAATATTCTTATTAATGCTCTATTTTAATATTCACGTTAATTATAGCTATTTTATATGTACGATATTATTTTTATATAGAATTTTAAGTAAATAAAAAATAATTATTTCTTTGACAAGAGTTATCTGCTTATAGTTAAGCTATACCAAGGATGCTTACAGTAGAATATGAATAGAATTTATTAATTTTTAAAGTAGTGTCCAATGACATATTCACAAAAAGCTAGTTTCGATAAGAGGACACAACAGCACCTAATGAGCCAATTGGCTTGTTAGGTCAATTATACGGACAATGGATTTCCTATTTAGGAAATACTTGATACTAACCATAAATCTGGAATGTAGCTATAAAACTTGAAGAGAGTCGAAACAAGCAACACATAATCACACTTTATGATTAATAAAGTGTAGAATTCTTTATTTTTCTTATAAAGAATTTTATAATGATTTAATATTCTAACTCAGTAATACATCCAAAACTTATAAAGAAAAGGTTGTAAACGCCTATTGAAGTATTTAAATCACTAGATACTGAATCTTATTTTAAACTAGGACGCACTGCCGCGTCGATAAAAGAAACGTACTATGCCAGGGTTTTTAACTATAAACCCATGATGTACTTAATTCTGACTAAAAAGCTAAGGTGGAATTCTTCTACAATCTGCTATACAGTAGAATTATGCTTTGAATAAAGAAAGCTGATGAATAGTACACACCATAAGCAGAAAAATAATTATAATGTTACTTGTTTTCAGATATATGTCTACAACATGATTTTATGAAGCATTAAAACCATTTTATGAAGTGCCTTTATCACTAAGGGACAATTTCATTTATCTCTACCGGAAGCAGCAGAGAAGGAAAAGCAGATAACAGTAAAGAAACCCTATTATTCATCTGGCAACCGTAAAGAATGTCAGAATGTAGAATGATGCATATCTAAAGAAGCAAACTATTAAAAAAGCGTAAAACACGATTAAATACATCAATATTTTATCCGATTCTTATTCTTTATTTTTAATATTTAATTAATGTACTTGAATGATTTACTGTTTTTATAAAAATCCTGTTAAACGCATGATTTCATCACTTTAAAGTTTCATGAGTAAATATATTGTTAGTTATCAATAAATCTCTACGTATAGTACTCAGACTATATTCCACTCTGATATTTCGTGAATCTTATTCTTCATTCTTAAATTGAATATTGTTTACTAGTAAGGAAAACTTTACTTTTCCATTAACCAATCCAATTTTCTGAGCAAACAGAAGCAATTTAAATAGTATTGCAAAGATTACTTTTCTTGAACCAACAGTGTTTCGCATGTCAACTTCGTGTATCCCCACAATGCCGTAAAAGCTAGTTCAATCAGATCCGTCGGTTTTATTGACTTCCTGGGTGCGCTAACATGAAATCGTAGAATACCAGTAGTTTCTTCTCGATTTTTCATCAGCTTCCTCATTATTTCAGGATAACCTGAAGATCTTTTCAATAAAGTATCAAAGGCTTTATCAGAGGCATTAAGGCTCTCTGTTAGCTCATGGCGTACAGTTTGCTCACCTTTAAAACTTTCGGTTTCATGCTTTTATTTAGTAAAGCTACTATATCAGCTATTTTATATACCAGCAGAATTTCTACTACATATCTGGGAAGATATTTGCTGTTACTTTCTAAAAACAAAGAGGACAATCTTCCCAATAGCAAGCACAGGAAATATGATTAAGACACATCGTTTACGTGGTCTTCTCCAGAAGTTAAGCTCAGTTTATTCTAACTCTTGATAAGCATTTCTACTGTAGCTAGCTCCTTACGTCCATGAGGAATGACGCTAATAATAACTACTAGGCCAAAGGTAATCAGCGTCTCTAACAGAACGGGATAATACTCATCCACCCTATGAATAAACATAGATATATCACTTAAATCACACAGACACCTATTTCCTATGCTCTTCAAGCTATTGCTATTTCAGTTTTTTGGATGGTACTGGCAGAGATATCATGTGCTTCTTACTGAGAAAACTTAGAACTTCATAAAAATCACCGATATCTATACCTCACAGATACCAACCATGATAGAAAGCTCTTCAAGATTTTTGCATGCTTCAGATAAAGCAGTAGCAATGAGCTCTTGAAGCATACTCTTTTGTCGCTGTGATGCTTCTTTTAACATTAGGCACTTTAGTCGCAACATCGCCAATATCAGTCTGTATGATTTGGTGTGCTATATAACTATTACAGATGAAGGCATTATGACACCCCGTTGATAAGGTAGGGTTGAGCATGTTATCGTAACATAGCTTCGAGCTACCTCAACAACGAAGCTATCAGCTATATGCCATTATTACGAATAAATTCATGTAATGGATCACAGGTAATATCTAATTTTGCGGATACCTCTATAGAGTAGACTTTTTATAACATGTTATCTCTCTGTTGTTGTAATTATTTACGAAATCAATCAGCAGGATATGCTACACTATCTCTAAAACCTCATACACCAAAAATAAGCATAACTCTATTTTCCAGCAAAATCAGGATAAACAAATGATTATTGAGCTCTTTTACTATTCAAGAGTTAACCATTATAGATGCGTAATGCACATCGTGTTTATTTGAGCATATCTGCAAAGAAATTAAAACGTATGACGGAAGTTATCATTATCAAGTCTTATATGAAGTACCCTTATCAAAATTCTATGGTAAAGTCTTAGTGCTATTGAATTTATATTTTATAGATAAGAGAGGACGAGATATTGATAATTGTTTATCTTAGCAAAGATTATTGATAGAAAACTCTTATACTGCATGAAGGATTTTTACTATAGAGATTGGTATGAAAAATCAAAGAATAATACAGATCAAAGAAACTCTTTTCTTACTTCCCTACCACTATAAAGTTACATCTTATTAGTTAACTCGATAAGAATCTCTTGTATATTTCGATTTATGAATTGAAAGAACTTACTCTACTTTATTCTGTTCATATTGTTACAGTGAACATGTTCTCCTCTGAGGAGATTCATTATGGTTACAGCGATATTATTGAAAATCTCCGAATTTTCTAGGAAAATATTTAAGAATCTTACTAAAAGTCCTATGGTAAGACTACATTACAAGTATAAATGCTTTAGCTATTTGCAATGTATGTTGAATGGTTTGACTTTACTAGAGTCAAGAGAAATAAACAGGCATTAATTTTTAAAACAGCGTTTAGATTGTCATCATTGTTTTCTTTCTTCAGTAATGACAACTAACTTAAATATGCTAAGTGGTATTTTTGAAGTTAATGAAATATTTTCTATAAATCCTTTAAAGAGAATTATTATATCTAATATATAGCAAAGCTAGAAAACGTGCGAGAGAGGGGAGAGGAGATAAAAAGAAAAACAAATTACAATCTTAATTGCCAAAAATCAACAGGAGGTTCATGTGAGCGATAAGATTATTGAAAAATTTAATTTAGAGTATGTTGATATTTTTTAAGCCGATCATCGATAAGAGTTCATCTTTTTCTCTTGGATGCAGATAAATAGTACGAAAAACCTTTGCCAGTAAGCATGAAATTAGTCACTGTTAACTAATAAAAAATGGGCAATCAGAGAGTTATTCGTAAGGAATTTCAAATTTAAAATGTGAACAGTTATGTCAAACGATTAAAAAGATGGTTGAGTAGATTTCATAGTGCAGAGTTGTTTTATTTACCGAATATCTAGATTGTATAAGATTATTTGAAACCATAATAGTGAAATACAGAGATTTAACTACAAATCACTCTGCAAGAAAAATAACAAAACCTTTGTTTTGCTAACATAACCTGATAATTATACCAAAAGTGTGTTTAGTTGTTAACTAACACGAATATTTGCAATGATAATTCACAAGTTCAAGTGATGACAGTAAAAAAAAATTGATTATAACGCTGCCACCCCAAGTACGGCAGCGTGTGCTGCTTATTAATATTTATTAATAACTGTTTACATCTTTAGAAACTAAATAAATAAAACTCTCTATGAATAATATTGAAAATATACAAATTGCACTGTCTATGGTGTTAGTGAAACGACGCTCTTTATCTGATACGTGCTATCAACTTAATGAATCAGTTTTAATTATGAGTATTATTTATTCAATACTGATCGTTTACCTTAACTGCTATCGGCATAAAGAGTACTGATATTAAACGAGAAATAGGTAATAAATTTTAATTTAAAAAACGCCTTTTGCTAGTAACGGTAGCAGTGTATTAGCAGTCATTTCTATCCTTGGTGTAGTGGGGTACGAAAAGATAAGAATTTATAAAAACCTTATCTTAATGGCGATTGGTGTGCTAACTGTCTGTTAGGTTATACCGGTAAGGATATTATGTTATGGGAAATTTATAGCGAAGAATGCAACACGTTGATGAAGCAAGATTTTCAGATATACGCATTACAGTTGAATATTATGTCGCTGTTCTACTTACTGATTTACAGAAATCCGCTTTGATTTTATTTCTATACAATAGAGGTACTGGATATTTGAAAGTTCAATACTGCTCAAAAATTGAACGCCGGAGATATTCAAGGCCTTTATGACCAGATCTGACGATAGAAATACGATCAAGAAAAGATATTTAAACGGGTTTATTAACTACAGTTAGCTAGAACAGAAGGGATTTGTTTAAATCTATATTACTACTCATTCAACCCAATCAATCTTGTTATTGCTTAAGGCCTTGTTATACTAATAGTATTCCTCTGCGCAAATAATTGCGTATTGAACTTTAACTATTTGAAATGAGCTTTTGAGGAATTCGATTAGTGCTGGCGAGCCATACCGATAGACAGATTTTCTGTGCAAAAAGGTTTATTTAAAAAGAAATAATACAATTCAATATTTAAATGTTGTCTTGTTGTACTACCTGTATTCAAAAGAGCCACCATGAGAAGCTTTGAGATGATTAAATACATTAATGCTGAACATAAAGATAGAGCAAAAGATTTTTTATGTTTCTTAGCAAACAGTATTGTTAACTTTCCCATAAAAATTTTATGGCGAAAATATCAAAAGTACTCAGAGAGAGATCGAGTAAATTTTACCAGATAATATCTAGATAGCTGACAACGGTGCTTAAGCTACTCATCAGATTTATCAATTTCCAAAGCGTAAGATTGTTTAATGGTAATAAGCTATAGCTACCGAAACTACAAATAACCATGTTCGATGGAACAATTAAGTTCGAAGGAAGTCAAGATATTAACTTGCTTAACTTGTCTATCTTAATAGAATTGATCATTAAAGCAAATGCAAGATAGGATCGCACTGAGTGAAAAGTATTTTTTATGAAGCATGCTTGAAAAGCATGCAGTTTGCTGCTACTACGCAATAAAGAAAAGATTAATTAAAAACTGAATAACTGGTAAAAAATCTTATTTAATTCAAGTTGTATAACTTAGGTGATTTTTCTGAGATAGATAAGAAAAATAGCATGAAAAACTATTTCAAATTCGTTAAAAGCATGTAGTATAGCTCTAGCCTTAAGCAGTGGTATTAGTAATCACTAACTTTAGTTAGTGTGGACGTAGCAATAGAACGTTATCGCCGTAATACCTGTCAGCACAAAAGGTAAACGTTTATAGATTGTTTACATGTTTCTAAAGTGTCTAGGATGAAAAGTATTAGTTTTAAATCAAAAGATAATAAGGAAACGCGCCACAGCCATATGTGGATATTAATTTTGCTATGTTATACAGCTCTCCTTCTTTTTTTTCAGAAATTGATTTTTTCTTGGTGAGTAGGCAAGAATTTTCATCAAAAGAATATTGTAAAATTAAAAGCAAATATTTGAGTTAAATTTTGAAACTGCAAGAGCAATTAACGGATAGCTATATTGTGTAGATAAAAAACTGGAAATTCCTTTTATTATTACTTTGCTACTAATCTTAATGCTAGAGTATAACTCTGTGTTTCCACCAAGACACTATATTATGATTCTGAAAAACATGAAAGACTGTTTTATCGGATAATGAAAAGCAACAAGTTGCTTTTGATCAGCTAAGTTAGCAGATAGAAATTATCACGGCGTTAGGTATATAACACACAAAAGAACTTAAACATGATAAGAAACTTTATTACTCAACTTAAATATAATATGGGTTCTAATTATCGTCGGTTTCAGATATTAATGCTATTGTTACATAGTGTATTAATTGCTAAGATTCTCGCTTGCATGGATAATTTAATCAACGCCATACTTAAAGATATCGCTCAATAAAATTATTTCATTCTCCGAAATGGAATTAAAATTACAAAAGAGGAGATAAATGGTTTGCACAGACTATGTGCGGCAGCTTGTTTGATTTAATGAACAGAAAAATTAGAATTAATGCACTGGACTGGATTGTCGTATAAGTAAACTAGAGATTAAAAACAATAGTTTTTTATCAAAAGGATAGAAAAGAGAATATCTTGTCGCTATTTATCTTGGTAATTTCCAATTACACTATGCAGATTATTGTTAATATATTCAGAAAACTTGTCATCCCAGCCACTGGAGAGGATACCGTTACCTGACTCACAAATTATGAACAAAAGCATTAAAAGATAAAAAATATTAGAAAATATAAGGCATTGATTTTATTTAATTTAAGTTTTTAAAGATACTGATACATAGCAAAAAAATATCTATGAAATGTGCTCATTTTAAGGATGAGAAAAATTCTATTTAATAAAATTAATACTCGGTATTTTATTTTGAAGTCTATGAAATGTTTACATGCAAAGTGACTTTTAATAATTTTTCTATGGAAAGTTACATCTATAGAATATTTACTCATTATTTTATTCTTTAATTTTAGTAAATGATTTCATCATATTACTGATGAGGGGACGGATTTGCTATTGGATAGTTGCCTAGAAAATCACGCTGTTTAATAAACGTTTTGCACGAATTAAAACGATATTTGCTAAATATACTCAATAAAAAACTACCAATTTCGTCAATTGTATTTGTTTAAATTATTGTGAATGCAATTCCATAAATGCATAGCACAACTAGTAGACAGGAATATTTGATTCATTTTTATCAGTAAAAGAGGAAGATTGATAGCAAGGAATAGCCATTCTAGCGTTATGATTATTTTTTTTCATAAAATCTTTATTATTAGATCATTTTATCATATTTATTTATTGAGAATATTTATGATGTTAATCAATATGAAATTATGGAGAAATATTTATTTATTAATATCTTCACTGCTATGTCTTGTATCGTTACTATACTACAAAGGGTGCAAGCAGTAGAAAATTTCCATCGATAACTATCTTTGGACCTGGTACTAACTTGTCAGATTGAATAATCGTTTTAAGCCTGGACTCAAACACATTACCGCTACTTACGTACGTAAGTTAGATGGTAGCTCAAAGTGATTAATTAAAAATTTTTCCCATTTAACATCAATGGTGAAAAATAGGTAAAGCGTAATTTCTTGATTCACCTAATTATGCAGCGCTTAAAGTTTCACTTTTTTTGGCTGTTTTATAAGTGGCTAGGATGTGATAGCTCTAAATCCAGAATATCGTTATGCACTGATATTATGACTGAGTTAAAATTATCTATAGCTGCTTTTTCCGTATATCTAAGCTAGAGAGCAAAGAAACAACATTTTTGCTAAAAATCTCCAGAAAGCTAAATTTCAATAGATAAATTGATATAGGTTGATCACGGATAAAATTAGTTTAGCTTTTATGGTAAGCTGAGTTTCGATTCTATTTTTCTAAAAATTAAAAATTAATGCTATACGAGCCTTTTAATGCTACTTTTGACAAATCACCTATCTTTGTAGTATCAGATTTTGATATTTTAGAGTATCATACTGCACCAGCAATAAGTTAATATGGACTGGTTAGCTCTCGATCAATATCGTCTATCCCATAACATAGCTGATTTAAACTTCAGCAGTTTTCACCGATTTCCTGCTAGTTTTTCCTAATACAGCAATGCGGACGCAATTGCATAAGGCTAATATAAATAGATTATTCTTTCTTTTCTGACTACTTAGCTAGAAAAGAAAGGGGTAAGCCTGTTAGTGCCCATTTTAGTATGAAAGTAAAGTGCCATTCGTGAGTGCGGTGGACCAATTTAACTCCCGTTTGAGTTTCTAACTCAAACTGAGATTCTCTGTCGTGCTCCATTCAGCTGTGAAATTAGCTGCTAAACAGATAGAAATCTGCTCTGACTGTACCGCTTTTAGAGTTTCTCATCGTTATGAATTCTTTTGTTGTTAATTGAGCGCATCTAATCATTATCGTTTATGTAGAATTCGCTGTCGTATAATTGATTAATCAGCCCTTCAGGTATGCTGAATTATCAGCTAGCTGCTTTAAGTTTTTTATATCCCGTTTACGTTAATTATTCTGAATAATTCTCATTTTAGCGTTAACGGTATTGACATTATTAAAATTCTTACTGCTCACTTTGATAAAGCTAGGTGCATTCAATTTAATTCAGACTTATATTTTATCTGAAATCGGTATACAGATGGTCGCTTTATGTAGGAAACTATTTCTAAAAATTTTCGACGATAAGATCCAATGATAATATTCTCGTGACAGCAGCAGAGGGCAAATTACGTGAAATGACTCTTTCAAGCCACCGTATAATTCTAATAGCAATGTTTTTTGTTAATATAACATCGCCCATAGCGGTAATCTGGGCATCAATCCCAGGTGAATACTTTTTTCTAAAAGAAATTATCGCCCATGCACGCTTACAAGTTAGTGCTTGTAGTTCGGGTTGCCCTTTAATGCTGTTTTACTATCCAAGCTAGGCATTTATATTGACCTAAACTATTTTATTAGCGATAAAGCACCTGTTGTAAATAATCCTTTTTAATTAGTAACAATGGGATAATACGATAGAGAAATGGTTTATTGAGTAATTTATTGTTATGGCCAGAAATCAATATACTACTTTAATATTTCATTAAACTGACTGATATGGCTGGCGCCGATCATTCCCTTCTTATTCAGATGTTTTTGAATTTTTTGAACTTAACAGCAGGCGGCCTATTGCTATAATCACTAATGCATCTATGATTTCGATGAGATAGATCTGCGATGGATTTCTGACTTTTTTCGATTATTTTAAGATGAACCTCCTAAATATAACTTCCCATCTTCTCAATATAAGGGAATGCCAACACGCTACATAAAACGACGTAAACAATACTTTAAACGATAGTGAATATTTTTTACCATCGTCATAGAGTGAAGATATTTGCTTCCTAGCAAAAAGAGCACCTGAAACGGTGATCACTGATAACACAAAGTACTGTCGAAAAAAAACTATATACCCAAATTTGGCTATCAAATACACATCGTTAAACTAAATTATACATAGCTATCTCGCTTGTAAGAGAAGGGGCGTTTGTATTATACACACTAAAACCGTTAATGTGGTGAGGCACAGGGCGATTAATCTGGTGTTCTGGAGTAGAAAAATATCAGATACTTCTCCCATTATAAACTAAAGGTTAATGTAAAATAACGCGGTAAATACTTGCTGTCCAAAGCTAAATAGATAAATAAGACTAAAAATCAAGAAAAATGAGAGACTGTGCCCTGTTTTTTTGTGCAGATATGCACAAACATGGCCTACAAAAGGTGGATAATTCAGTAAAAATCATGTGAGTGTTACTACTATTACACTCCTAGTGTAGATAACAAGAGGCGCTTGTTATGAAAATCTAGAAGTGCCTTGTAACTTGCAATCCCGCTGATTTGCAGAATGACGCGTACAGTCAAATAAGCAACATAAAACTCACCGCGGTTACGATTCCCTCGTTGTTACAACTTATAACACCCTGCCTAGTATGTTGATTTATAAAACTGTTTAACATAGCGTAATCATTTCTTTTCATTGCAGAAATTAAACTCGCATTATACGACTCAAGGCAGGCCAAGTTAACGCCAATACTCATGTAGGTTATGCCATCAGCCAGTATCTACGTGCCGATTTTAATGTTGAAGCACGACTAATTGAATAAATCTTGATCATTGTAGATTCACCCCCATTTTAGCCTTTGAGATATCCGTTGAATTGACCTGCATCAGCCCATAATAGGTATTCAACACGTCTTTTTATCTTGATTGATATTCATGGCTTTTTTCCGATAGGCGGATTTTCCTGCTGAACGATGGCTTTAAGCAGTTTCAGATAAATTTGGAATATCGTTTCTGGCTTTCATTAAAAAAAGGTCTGTGTTGCCATGTTTAAGTTTATGGTAATCAAAAAGATGATAATTTTTATTGTATAGCACACATTTTTTAAATGCATAAAAATAAATCTTCACTTTTTTAATATCATAAAAAGAATTTAAAAAATTAAAAAGAATAGAAGAATTAATTATTAGATTTAATATAAGGGTATTAACGCCAACCAACCCCCCCCGTTATCTAATTTACATTGTGTACTAAATTTTTTGGTGGTAATGGTCAGCAATATTGTTGGTACTGAAATCAAGATCTTATGTGTCAGCACGTTAGTGCTAAATTTGATGCCCATGATAATATAGATGTTTTTCGGAACATTTATACCTCACCGAAACCCTTTATTATTTACTGAATCTTAAATCTTTCCCGGGCAATAATCACTTATCCGCTCCAGCATTTAGAAATCTTGATTGCGCCCATCATTTTATCACCATTAATGGTGATTCTGATAGTGGGTGTTCTTCCCTCCTCCCCCCTAAAAAACTGTAGCAGTGTACTGCTAATTTTACAGCATTGATAAACGAATATTCGTATTAAGTTTTAACATGCTGCAAACTTGAGTTACTAATGTCTGTACATTGGAATTTTTTATCATTAATGATACTTTATATTAAATAGAATAGAGACGACGGCTCTGATAACTAGCACAATAGTGACCGCAATAATAGTCAATACCTTTCAATTGCTTCCAGATTTAAAAATCTTCGCTGCATGGTTGCCTTCTTTTTTATAACGTTCTCTTTGTGCGAGTAAAATTATAAACGATTTTTCATTTCTTACATCAATTTAATTGAGCATGGTATTTAAATTACTTCTGGCTAGCAGTAGTATACAACCAAACACCAACAAGAAGCAGAGTTTTATTAAATAACGTGATCTCTTATTGATCTGTAAATAGTGAGATAAAAATTAGCGGTTAGCATACTGATCAATGCTGTTTTCTGCGCTTGCGTCCTTGATTAATAGCATCATCTAATTAATCCACCTCCGTGGGAAATTATGACTGATACTTTTAAGATCAGTCTAAAATGTCTGCCATGTTTTATATAATAAAAAGTTTCATTAATGCCCCTTTTCAATCACGGACTAGTGGTTTTATCAAGTATATTCACCACCTGTATCAGAAAGATACTGATCAGTAGAAAGGCGAAACTGTACGGCGAAATACATTATCTACTCTGATAGATTTAGAAATTTTTTAGTTTGTCCAATTCCACATCTATTAGACGATAAGATTGCTTATCACTAGTAATTCAAATAGTAATAATTATTCAAAGTGAACCATAAACTCGGAAATACTAATAAGTAATATGAGGATGTAATCCTCCTATTTTTCTTGTATCAATCGTCCAGTTTGAAATAAATTTATTACAACCAATATCCATCCATCAGCGCCACGATACTCAATATAAAGTAGGAATAGGTTGGCTATTGCGTTTAACAGGACGAATAATATGGTTTTTACCTTCTTACAAGCTGATTAGAATTCAGCAGAGTATCAGATAGATTTTCTGAGAGCACGTTCTAAGCCAATTAGGGTCGCTTTCTGAACACCGACATCCATTCTAGCAGTACATTTTAATACACCTTTTTCCCTAATTTAATACAGAGAAAGAATCGGTCAACAGCACAGTATAAGAGATGATGTTTGCAGAGAAATCGGTGACAATATTGCAAATAGCCATAAAGGATTGCTGCAACGATTTGTTATTATTCAGAAAAAAAGTCTAACATTTCGTAGAACGCAATGTGGTCTTTAGCGGAAAAGATTTTTTTGTAAATATATCTCATTGTTGCGTAAATGCGAGGTTTGACGACATTAATGATTGATGTTAATGAGAGAAAAATTGTTTTTCTCATTTTAATATGAGCACTTAAAAACATATCAACTCTCTCTATAATAAAGAATGTGAATGTGGAATTTTATTAAATTCCTATTAAAGAAAAATAATATGGCTTATTGTTCTTTCCTCTTTAATTCCAATATTTAGCAATTATTTGCTATCTAATTGTTTTATGCAGATAGATGATTTGTTTAGTCGTCTAACGGATGAAAAGCTTATTGCAGATATGCCTGCCTATAATCTTCTACAAAAAGATAAAAGTATTATTGAAATGATGATAATCGGGGTACCACACCACCTAGTTATACATGCAGGATAAACTCAATATTTTTGTACTTAATAATCAGTTAACTCTTAGTGGTAAACTGAAGAGTTAAGAAACGGATACTACCGAAGAAAAGATGAGATTAAATGATTGTATCAGAATATTAGAAAAAGTATTTTTCCTTAAGTTTCAGATTTGAATATCAGATAACTATTCAACAAGCGAATTTGCATAAAGCATTATTAAACTTGTAATTTACTTATGATATTTTGAACAAAAAAACAGTAGAAAGATCACCATTGATGTTCAACCTAAATCAAGCAGGTGATTGAATATCATGTTGCTTAATAATGACGATCATGATTGAGCTGCTTTAACTTTCTAACGGAAATAACATATAACTATTTTTATTAATCGATAAATGAAATGTGTAGCTAACGGGTTAATTTCTCCGATATGGATATATAGTGTAATACGTGCTGATTATGGATAATACCACCTAGTATTCGATGTCAGTAGATTTTACTGCTACCTTACTTTTAGTTAGGTACAGTTTAAAAAAATTGTGTGTCCTGGTGATTAGTTAGTTAATTACAACAATATGCTCGAGATAATCCATCGATAACAGTGTTTGCAACCTTCAATATGACGTAAACACCTTTCAAGCTAGTAGTGAAATTCGATCAGATCACTATCAGGGTCGGTCCAGTCTTAAGCTGTCAATTAACCGGTGAGATAGAGAGCTTTATAATACTGGCATAAAGCGGGTGTGTATCACACTGTTGACTTATTAAGCTTAATCCTTATTAAAAACCTGCCAGTAATCGTTCTAATACCCCTTACATTTACAATCCATCAAAGATAGTGAGGCCATCTATTGGCGTTGTTATAGGGTGATCATCAGAATATGCCTTACATGCTTGTTTTCAGGCCAGTGAATATCCGAATCATAATCGTATATTTTGACTTTTTAAATTATATCTAGATTGTAACGCAAGATATAGATTATCAATATAACAGGTGTAGCACGTTTGATTTACTCAGTATTTTTCTTGTCGGTGATAATGGGCATATGAATTCTAACATAAATACTGCCTCTTCTAGTGGATTTTCTGTGGTTAAAAGTTATCTTATCGGTAACTTATTGACATAACTCCATAACAAAAGGTAAGGAGTCGGTGTGGTGTGCGTAACGTTCTTTATTTGTTTGATATCCAGATTTACCAGGATAAAATCATCATCCCTTCAGAGGATAAGAATAGACGTTTCAGCACCTAAATTTGATCTGAAAAAGCCCAGTAATTTAAAATTCGGTATCGTATCATCATCTCTAATTTAGATGCATAGATATATACAGCCTATCCGAATTAGATATATGCACATATCGTGTGCACCAAATATCCACTAAAACAGAGGCTTTAAAATCATTTAGTAATACAGGAATTCTTATGAAGATTTTGATGAAACTGTTTTTCGATGACGTCACACATTAACAAAATAATGCTGGAAGTTACTTCATTCTTTTGTCCTTGTCTAGCCAGTCCAGAGATTGCAGTTCACCGTAAACCAATGCGATTCAACATAACAAAAGCACCCATTGCGCTATATAGTGAAATGTATATCAGATTATGATAGCAAAATGCCCTTTCGGAAGTAGCTTAATTTACCCGTTGCTGTGGTTAATTATCTATAAACCAGTGTATAGTTTGATATGAGTTATTGCTATGTTGGCAATTCATATAGTTACAGAGGGCTTTCTGTGGTATGCTTCTAAAAAAAGTTTTCTGTACCTATCTGATAAAATTCTGAACCTTAAATTTTTGTAATAATTGTTCACGATAAAAATATCAATTATAGTATCCTATGAGCCTGTATTACAGCTGCATAAAACAGGCTATATGGAATCGGGCTAAAAAAAAAGTGTGTTGAGCATCATGTTTTTCCTTTTTAATAAAATACCTGTGTGCGTTTATTGTTGCTGTCGACAACGTAGAACACTTCGTGGACAGTGATGAACTCAATCAAAAAAATAGTGCTAGAGAATTCTCTTGCCCTGACTCTAAGTACGGCTCAGTTTCTATTAAAAAACAGTAGATGCGTTATGAGTTGCATGCCATTTCCGTAAATTTTTTTAATTGATGTTAAGCCTCTGGAGCGGGTAAAATATCCAGTGGTTCTTTTCCCAGTCATTGAGAGTAAATTTTTTTATCTGAGCATATCAATTCACTCTCCTCTAGTTCGTATTTAATGTAGGCGCAGGTGACTTTGGATTCTAGTAGGATAGTTTCGGTTTGTATCTCTTTTAATCGTCGCATAGTATATTCTTTTATCACTTGGGAATTGATGATAGTGGCGGAAAATAGTTGGTAGTGTTTCAGCATAGGTTATGCTGCTTAACCCTGTCGCGATAAACAGGATACGTTTATGATTTTGGATATAATTTCCATTTCCTAACTTAAGTGCTACTGATTGATCGTGATAAGATGTAGGCATAAACAAGATAGTCTAGTTCATCAAACAACATGGTTGGTAGGATGGTAGTTTCTAGTGAAAAAGTGAAATTTTGCTATAGAAAAATCAGTTATTTACCATTATCGCTAATCTGACGAATATTTTATTCTTGTAGGTTAATCGGCAGGCGCATCTCAGTTGCACAAATGTGATTAATTACTATATATGGCTATTAACATCCAGTAAAGGGGTTTGTGGTATCCAGCGACACAGTAAAGATCACTTGATTGATTAAATTAATCAGCGTTCCCATTAACCCGGCAAATTAAAATAGGGGGTTGCTTACTCGATATAAATCTGTTTAATGTAGTAAACAAAATCGCCCACGGGGCAGGCGACACCAAGTGGGTTTGTTGTAAGGTAGTCTTAACTGTACCTTAGTTTATATAAAATATACTTCTTTAAACCCCAGTTTACAAAGGATAGCTAGTTTTTGTCAATATTAGACGCGATACAAGCGTTAATAAATAGTATTAATCGGAGTATAAGTCATAGCACACTGTGATCGCAAAACCTAGGATGTTTGTACTTATTGCTATCCTAGCCATTCTCTTACGCACAGCAGCTTGATGCAACGTTTCATGATGGGTCGGATTATTCGCTAACCAGCCAAATTAGCTAGTCAACATCAGGACGCACAGGGATAAACAGATCTAAAAATCGCTGCTTGCGTGAGGTTATTTGAAACGGGTGTGTTATTGAAATGTCTTGCCTTGTCAGTAAATAGTTTAAATCAAAAAGTTGATTGTGAGATACCTCATCTGCCGGCGCGAAAATCTGACGACAATACTCTGAGTCACAGTTAAACCGGAGAATTTTTTTACTAGTACTCTATTTCGTCTATATCATCAACCACATCGTTAATCAGAACGCCATCAATTTTTCTGATAAAACTGTAATGCAACCTTCTCTATCTTGATAATCGCATAGCTGTTAACTTTCAGTTTCTGGATGATGAACAGTGCTAACCCATAACCGTGCTTTCAGTCTTTTAGAAAGGTTAACTTTCCTAAATTAAGGAGTCATATCACTCATTGCGAATTTTCTAGCTATCCCGATTGCGATAACTGACTACGTAACATTGCTATTCGTTGTCTCCCGCTTCACTTTTGATGTTTTTCTCTGCTAGAGACGTCATGGTGTAGGCTATTTTAGTCAAAAAACACGCTGTCCCATTGTATTATAGGCGTTGTGGTAAATACAGCAGTGTTGTCATCATGATTATTTCTCCTGTAAAAAACAGGAATAATAAGTCAAGTACCATCTGATCATCGTCATTAGCCTATTAACCAACCACTTAACTCAAAGAACTACTTATTGACTGATCCGTACTGTATTGTTTGCTATCCTTCTAGATAACTTTCTGAAAACCAAATAAAATCAGTATTTGGCAGGTTTTTATTTTTACGTACTGGTGAAGGTTTTTAGTTCTGTATTGAATAACTTGATTGAACTTTCCTATAAGTAAAAGTATGACAGTCTGTCGATTCAAGATGGGGTTAATATCGAATTATAGCAATAGGTGTTAGTTATTCGGCATGGTGTGTTGGTAGCCGATTCATATAAAATCCAGTGGTAATAGTAGCAGACTGAATCGAGGTGGCAGGTACTTACATTTACTATTGATTATATTGTTACTTTCGCTACATAGTCCTTCTGTTCGGCTACCTGCCTGGCGATCAACAAAAGATTGGTGATGTATTCGATTATTAAATGACAACACTCACCTCGGCCTACTCCGCAAGGGATTTAAGAAAAATTTTTAAGCCAAGTAATTGCTCGTTGATAACTGAAAATACGCTATTTGCAATATTATTACTACAGCATTAAAGATTTGATTTAGTGATAAACTTAAACGTCTTTTGTTAAAAACGTTATTTAAGTCCTATTATAATTGTTTTTTTGCTGTTTTTAACGCTAAACGCTTCAATATTGAGCACAAACTCCCTGCCAGTCTAATAACTGGTTATACTTTTCAAGAAAGCGCGCAACTACATCCAATACTCGTAAGCAAATCAGTGACGGTCAGATTTACCAGCATATAGGGAACCATACACCCATAGTTCTGGTATCAGCATCGATTTCAGTGCACTTTGTAAATCCACACAAACGTAGGAATGACTTAATGGTTTAGGTAGATTGTGGTGTGACAACATCATCATTAAGTATATTTTTCGTCTCTTTCACTACTATTGTCAGCTTTTGAATGTGCTACTCACGATTCTGGATTGATAATTTGTCTGTAAATTCATGAATTTTAGCATAAATAACCAGGTTTGCAATGCATAGATAAGAATCTATAATGATTCATAGCGCTACGGATATGATAAGACC
This sequence comes from Arsenophonus sp., assembly GCA_046530735.1. Taxonomy (GTDB): domain Bacteria; phylum Pseudomonadota; class Gammaproteobacteria; order Enterobacterales; family Enterobacteriaceae; genus Arsenophonus. Next base: position 67,649 of record JBHEQV010000001.1, on the reverse strand, counting down.
ACTGGCAATGGTGTTGAACAGCTTAGTTAGAGTGGCCCCGTTTCAGTAAAGGACGTTCAAATTTGTATTAGTGTTAGCAGCATCAGGCATAAGATAATTCCGTCTCAATGACGGAACACAGATGCACTATGTTATTGATATTCTTCGATCAATATCGTTAATATATCTAGCATAATTAGAGGTGGAAATACAGTAAACACGATAATGTGCTCAGAAATGTTATGTAGATTTAGTGAGCCTTCTTGATTAATAAGAAGCTAGAAAATCTTGGATGGCTTTTTAATCCCCACCCGTTCAATAATTACTATGGAATTAATTAATCTACTGGTGCTAGGCTTCGCGTAATATTAACGGAAGCGCAGTTAGATTTTAGATCTCATGTTTTATTTTTACGTCTGTTCCTCACTGATCTTCATGTTTTGATTGATGTGCTCATTATTGGTATAGCCAGATAATGCCTTTAAACTCAGTAAAGGCCCAGCAGAAAAATTTCTTGCATGGTGACGACTCCATTTAATGAAATGGAAGATACATTTTTTATAAAAAGAAAATAAGGGGAATGAAATTTATTAACGATTTGTTTATTTTTTATCATGCTTATAGTAATTAAAATTAAGTATAGTCTTTTATCAAAAAACAATCCAGAAAATTCATTACTTTAAATGAGGAAAACCGCTTATACCAAAAATAACAATAAATAAGAGGTAAAACGTTAAGTTCTTCCTTATGTTCCTAATTAAGGTAAACAATCGCCCTATCTGTGATAGGGACGATTAAATAATCTGTATATTCCCTCTCTCACTATTATCAAAAAACGATGGTTTTTAATTCTTTCTAATAACTTAGAAAGATGGGTTTGTGTTTTTAGAACTGCTCATTAATTTGAGTGAAAGAGGTTGCCAGACGAAATATGCTAACTGTCAATCAGATTTTATATAGGAGTGAATTCGCGTTGATATCTATTTTCAGCACTGTTAGCAACACTTTATTAGAATTCTTAGTTACATTCAAAGTGGAATAGAGATGATCATTAATCGCGTTGATATAGTGAACAGTTTTTATTATCTATTTCGTCGTTGGTGATTGTCATTATGGTATGTTGATATTACCCGAATGTTGATGTTAATAAAATCCAGCCATTAATAACGACATTAATAAAAAAAAGATTAAATAGCAATATTTACGCCTTTGGGTTGATTTAAATAATTAATTAATTCTTGTTATAATATGATAAGAAAATTAATCAAAATTAAACATAGAAGAAGGTGCAAAAAGCTAATACAAGGCTTAAATATAATAGATTAGAAAAAATTTAATTGCCTAAATCGTTGAAATTTTATTAAATATACAGGAAGACTTATTTTCTATTAAAAACAAAATAAATTCTGTAATACTCATCGTTGTTAACGAGATCAAGATGGAAGAGGGAAACAGTTAGGAAACATTCATCAACCAAAATACTGGAAGAGTAATAGGGTACCCATCATGGCAATGATGATGGGTTTGTGAACAGCATTTAAAGAAAAATAGCCTGAGAAGTTCTATGTGTAATAAATACATAATATATTATGCACCTCCGTCACAAAAAATAAGATAGTACTAATGATTTTTTCTAAATAGATGTTTATCTTAACCCTGCTTATCTTTAATAAAAACTAAACATTGCAGGGTATTAATTTCCGTATAAAGCGGTTTTTTATCTGACTGGTATAACTCAAAAATACTTTATAATGCGGATTTAAAATTATCAGTGAACTTTAATGTCGTTTCAATCTGATAATTGACTGGTGTTTATCAGAATATCGTCTAATTTTTTTAGCACCGCGATGCAAAGTAATTTATTACTTGTTCCATCACCATCTCTTTTAGAGTCTTGCTTTTTCTATTTGTCATTTTTTATAGGGTTTGGTTAGCTATTACTTTTATCGAGGTAAGTAGCTTATCTATGAATAAAGACGTTTCTTTTCTGATGTAATGATGATGGGAGATCCTGAATGGGAAATTTATTTTCCTGAGTCTGTGACGAGTTTTTAAATGCTAATAATCTTCGGTGGTTTAATTGCTATTAGCGGTTTACTGATCGCTTGCTAATTATCCTTTACAAGTTATTTAGCAGGCAGAATCCGCTTAGATTGCTTCTTTACTAGAATAAAATGGATATAAATGGGTTTATCAATTTAATATAAATAAATATAGATTTGGCTACAATCCTTACTTAATCTGATAATCAATACCTCTTCATATCCATGCATTCTTAGTAAGTGCTTAACGTTAAATAGCTTTCTGATATATTAGTTAATATCATAATTTGATTAGCATAGGTTTTACGTTATAGTGTAAACATCTAGAAGATAGTTTTCTTTTTATTCATAGAATCATAAATCGCTTTTACTTCAATTATTCTTAATAACGGGTTGACGCGTTATAACTATATTATTTCTTCTAGTCCGATATTCTGCTATTAAAATCAATAGCAGGAGAACCTACATCAGTAAGTATACTGAGGTAGTGATGAAAATAACTTGTTAAAGCATCGGAGAAATATAAATAGTTGATAAAATCTTTACATACATTTAAGTTCTCCTAATGCGACTTGCGATATAATTGCGAAAATAAATATCATTCATACGCGAATATTTCTATCAAGATCAATACTGACGATAACATTCAGACTATCTAAAACTTCACGTAACATAAACATGAACTAGAGTTGATTATATTGTGAATTCTCGTAATAATACGTAATAAAATCATTGATAGCTTCTTTTGCTGAATACGCGTAAATCGAGGTCATTTTTTCTTCATATCCAGAGCAGCTGATTTTTAAAAAATTCCACGCTTTCGCGCCGTGAACTTTCGTTAATAAGATAAAGTCAGTGTTCATATGATAATTCTAATGAAAGAGACTTACTGGTGTGTTATGGTAGCACTGACTTTTCATCTGAAAACTCAGATAAACAAATAAATGAAGGTAATTTTGTACTCTAAACGTAATTTCATCGTTATTTTCAATAGTCACGATACGGAAATACAGGAGAATAATATAATTAACAATATATTTATGTAGGTTATTTTATCTGTGCTGTTTTCATCCGAGCAACAGCAATAGTTTGTCATACTTATATATACTTTTCCATGAAGCGCAGGATGGGAGTTCACCATCCATCAAGATAGATCTTTATCAATGCTACATCGTAGGTTTTCTTGCTCTGTTCTGTGCACACCATGATAAAATCTTGTATTAAGATAAGAATTAATAAGAGATTTATACCTTTAAAGGTTTATGGATGGTGATGGAGATACAACATCTCTCATAGGCCGTAGGAATTATAATTTAATAATGTTCCTCCGATTTTAGAGTGCTAGATAGTTCTGATTTGATATTTTTAATATTCTTACTATAATCTTTGGCTAAACAGTTATAATTCTCTTAGTATGTTAAATTAATTACAATGTTACTTTCATTAGCCGTTTACTTTAGTAAACGATTCGTCAGAACGGTTAACTGAAATTTCTATTAATTCTTGAATATTTAGAAACTCATCAAAAAACGCAGTTTATACTATTCTAGTTAAATATTATTAGTTATTTTTGTTCTTAACGTATACTTTTTTGAAAAAGCAACATACTATCCAGTATTAAGATTAATAATTTCATCATGCTTATTATAAGGCCATGGTGGATATTAATGGTGTTTTCCAGCATAGCTCTTTTGCATTTTCTAACGCTGTTTTCTCTGTAATCAGTATTGCGTTTTTTACCGATTGTTGTTTGTCTTCAAAGCGCCTATGCCTGGGAATCACCCCTCATCATTAATAGACTGGTCAAATCATTTCCAGAAATGATTGTCAAGACAACTGTCAACATACGATTCACTAGGTGCTCCAGCGTAATAGATATTTAGATAGGAATACCGAAATAATGGGGACCCCTATCTCCTTATTAACTTCATTACTATAATAAAAATGTACTCTTTATTCTGCTTCAGTTTTTAGATTGATATAATCTAAATACGGTCCATTCCCCATTTTTTTAATCAGTTTGCTATTCCTGCTCGCACTCCATATATCCTTATCAATCATGCAACACAGTTTTCCTATTTTGTCAGAAATAAATCGATAATTCGTTTAACAAGTGATCGAAATTTTTTCTAAAATATATAAAATCAAGTTTATAAGGAATGAGCTTAAGCAGTATTACTTTATTTTCCTTCTCTTTAGGTGATATATTCTTTTTGTATATTGGCTACCTTCCCTGCAAGCTTATTCATCCATGAAATTAGTAGTGTGATTTTATTAATGCCAGATTTTACTGCATTTCTAACGTTGCACTGTTACTTGCACGGGTTAGAAATATCGTTTTATTTAAACTAGTATTAGATAAGGGTTATTGTGTTCAACGCTATTTTATTTCCTGTGTGCTTTTCTGTTGTTTGTGAGTCTTCTTCTTTATTATTTCATTATTTTCCTGAGATTAGTACGTTTATAATAGTCTGCACTGTTTTTCTCGTCCAATTCACGCTATTTTCTTCAATAGGTTGCAGATAAAATTGCAATAGATCCAGTTACTCACTTATACAATAAAATAAGTGCCATCATAATAATGGCAGGAAAGTAGTATGCATTACTATTTTTTTTTAGTTTATTAATCTTTCATTAAATAGGATAGCACTTTTATCTTCTTGCTTCTGTTTAAGAGCCTGATCTCGTTTTTCTACGATTCACGCTTCAAACACGCAATATTGTTTTCATTCTGTGCGGATAAAATTACGATTTTTTATTCTATAATTCCGTGCCTTATTTTTCTTCGATATTTTCAGCCTTTATTGTTTTAAATTTACTTATTCACATGTTCAATTATGTCCATGTTATGGCTTCGTCAGTTGTTGACATTTTACTGAAACTTAGGTAATACTTCCTATTACTTCATTAATATAACGCAGTACAATGCTCGGTGTGGTTTCATGAATAACAAGTACGGTATAGTTAAATTTTTTTGTTTAATAAAACTATTAACAATCTCTTATTTACCCTTCAGATAGCAAAAACAGACGGAATAACTTTTTGTGAAAAGCTAAAAAAGGTAAAATATCCATCGTTATAAACGAAATCAGGCGCGATCTGATGAGTTTCTTTGCCTGTATGAATCTAATTAATTTCTTAGCGACTGCCTTGATAAGTGTCTTTCTGACTAGAATTTTTCTGCTATTTGCGCCCACTCGCGATGGCGAGCTTCTACTTTGTCCCTCACTTTATTTCTATTTTCATTCTAAATAACGATAAGTCACCTGAAAATCAGGCTGCTTAGCTGATATGTCATCAATAACGCTCAATTCCATATTTTAGAATTGTTTGTTGGCGATGATTAAAAGATTGGTACGCAAATTCAGTCCTTGTTGTTAATGATATGATTTGCATCATATTACCTTTTTTATCTAAGTACACCTTGAGAAAAGGAAACTTATCAAATTATTCCAGTTTTCATCTGTGTTGGATTCTCCATACCCTCATTAAATCCGGGACATGCATCATCCTCCATCATCGCCTCATCATCGTAAAAAACTAGCGTCCTCATAAAACTGGATTTAGAATTAATCATCGTCTTATTTATAAGTTATAAATACTTGCTGTATTCTGGCATCGTAACGGCTCCTTCTAGCTTACGTAAGCATTTTCCTACCTACCACCATATCGAAAGTTGTACATTAATTAGCACAGACATTCTAATAATCCTATTTGATTATAATCTTCCACGAATTTTTCGATCTCGCCGCTACTTTATCACCGTAAAACTAAATGAATTGATTTCTCTCTCCGCCTTATTTATTTCTTTTCAAGATCGAAATAGAATGTGAAATAAGCATCCCAATATTTATTATTTATAATGTTGTCTGCCAGTTGGTGAATAATTTTTTATAGTAAATCGTTGCGGTTTTTTACAGAGGCTGTCTGTTGCTTCTGTGATCATATTCAACAAAATCTCAATTTGACACCGTATGAGCACAATTATTAAACACCTTATCTGGCTTTTCACTATATCCAATCCAGAAGATAGTTAATTATTATTAACATCCTGATTATTATAGATTTGCGCCATGTCGTAATCATCCTGCAAGGGAGAAGAGGTAATATAACGCTCATACAATTTTAACCTAATGGACTGACATTGTCTTCTAATAATACTGCTCTTAGCGGTGAGACGGGTTTCTGATGTATATAGGTCATACGTGCTCAACCAGATTATCTATCGCATGCTACTATCTCGATTTGCTTTATGGTATCATGATGACTACGGTAATTAGTGATAATAAACCAATCAGTAATCCTGCTTCTTCTACAATAAAATTGCCTTTAGTTATTTTTCTGTCTAGGAGTTATATGTGTTGTTTTTTAAAATTTTTTTGATTATATAATGAGTTTTTGATCATTTATGGTCGGAAATTTTTGAAATATTCTTTGGATTATTAATTGATACTTTCTTTTTTCTGTAATTTTTACTGGCAAAGAGATTACATATACTTAGAAATGGCGCATAAAATGCTAATGCGATAATGTAATTCATAATTTTATACCTTTTAAAAAAAAGTTAAAAGGTAAACATTGGATATAACTCAATGGACTTATTATAAATAAGCATTTAATTTATGGTTTTCCTATTTAATTTTTTTACTTCAGAGGGGAATTTTATTTTTTTTCAATAGAAGACGTTTTTCTTCCAGTATACTTAGCGCTTAATTTCTTGCTATCATCTGCTCAATAGCAGATTTTCTCGATTTTTTCACATTATATTTTGACCCAGATCCGCGACGGGTTTGGTTTACTTAAAAACTAGCAACATTACGAGCATTGCGTTTTTCATATCTTGCCCTGCGAGTTAATAATTTTTTGTTTCTAGCGCAGCTACAGTTATCCTAATCTTAAACAGTCATTGCATAGAAACTGTTGCGCTCGCTCCAGATAAAGAAACTACTAATATTTCTGAAAATAAATAAGTACAGTTGCACATATCCCTGCTAAACATATTGAGCATCCAATCCAACTTTACTGGATTGGAATATCAAAGTAGTAACTTTTATTAGTGAATAAAAATAATTAATAATTATACTTAAATATAATGAAGAAGATAAAATCGTTAATTTTACAGAAAAATGTTCTGCAACTAATCGTTAAACATGATTCGTATAAAACCATATATCAAATAAAATATAAATATGAATGGAGGTGTTATTATACCTAATAACAAAATTATTACTTTAACTTTATTAAAATAAAAGCACAAACAATCATTAACATAAATATACTAAAAAGTCATAAACTGGGCGGTATATCCTCTCTTCATTTTTTACAACTATTAATTCATCAATGTCATATAAAGTTTTACCAAGAATTTTTGCTTTATTCCATAAATTATTAAGCAATTTCAATATAGTACCACTACTTAAACTATCTTTTATGCTATTTATGATAGATAATACTATTAATATAACTATTTATATTCGCCATACAAGATAGTAGAATTGTTATTCGCATGATATCTCATACTTATACTTTCTTTAGGTATAGATAAATTTTCAGTGAGTGATATCCTTTTCTTTATTGGATGATATAATTGTAGTTTATATAACTATAAAATTTTATTATCATAAATAAGAATGTTGCATTTTTAATTTTTTAAAGACATCAATAATTCCCTATTAGATATTTTTTACATCAACAAAAACACAGTCACTTATATATATTACTCCTCTAAGTTATTTAAGTCTTGAGTTAGAGCGTTCAGTTGATTTAAATGATTAATGAGCTTCATTTGTATTTTTATAGTTTTCTGATTAATTTCCTGATTTTTGATATATCTCATAAAGAATTTTTAATTAATATGAATGATCCATTACACTATTTAGTGATTTCACTTCTTCTTTACATTCTATAAAATAAAGTTTTAAACTATTATATTCAATAAAAATATTTTTTATGATGATATTAGATCATAAATTATTCAATTTACTGTTGTAGCTTTTAGCTGTCACTGATTTCAACGTTTAATACGCTGATCTTCAAGCAATTTTTTTTCGCTAATCTGCAGCTTTGGTATTCATTTTCAATTATATCATCAATAGTTAAACATAACAGATTTTAACTGAATACTGTTCACCAAATCCTGTAATTCTTTCAATCCTGTTGATAATAGAAGACGTTGTAAAAGCTTGTTAATTTTATTAAATAAAAACTTGCCTTCTTCTGTATTTTATCCGATTGCTCCAACTGGAGAATCGCTTTATTGACAACCTGTTTCTTGCAGTTATTTGCATATATTTTAGATTGTCCTCATTATTGAAAGTATTAAAATTTTACATTTTTCATGCAACACGTAAACTGATCAGGAGAGCAACCAAAAAAAACAGAATCTTATTCACTGCCTTACATCCCCTGTTAGCGAAGATTTTCAAGATCAACCCCCTGAAGCTTTTAATCTAATCAACAAAAATGGTAATATCACAAATACCTATCGCAGTTGCCAACTGCTGTTTGTAAATAGCTATCTGGTATTTATAATTCTTGTGTCGTTTATAAGCCATTGTTTAGCTTCTTTAGTCTCCTGCTAGGAATTTCCCAACTTTAAACATCAGGTCAAAAACAGAAATACCACTCACTGTTGTTTGTAAACTGAACAACAGACAAGATTAAGATTGCCATGTTAAATTGTTTAGATTTCATATATCACCATATTAATTATATCAAAATGCTTTAGGAAGATAAGTTATTCAGCTATTCATGATGTTACCTGCCTTATTCTGTAAAGTGATTCAAAGATTTCAAGATTGTGGCATCACCACTCATTACTTTATATATTTTCCATTGTTGCGCTTGATCTGTATTTTACAACAACATATTGACAAGATTGTGAATTTTAGTCTTTTTAAAATATCAAACACTTGTAGCTCAATTTTATACCATCGATAAAATCCTTTCAATCTATCATCGGATTAGTCGTTAAAATTTATGTACCGCGCACTGTTCTCAAATAACCACAGGATGAATTTTATCCTTAATAATTTCAGATGAAGATTGGGTAGTGATAACCACCATTCCATTTAATTAGAGATAGTTTTTTAGCTTGGTATAGGTAAATTCCTTGAATACAGGGTTTATAATCTATTTTCAGAATTTATTCATGAAAATAAAGAGATGACAGCTCTTAATTATGGTTGGTTATGAGGTAAGTAAGTAAAACGATATCGGCACGTATATCAACATTATCCAGAAAATCCGTCTCATCGATACCAAAGTTATCAAAGTGGCTTATATATCGAACATATTAGCATACTTATTGAACACCCAGTCAAAATAGCTGCCTTTTCTCACTATAAGAACCCGGATATTTAGCTCATTTTCCTTATGCATTCCTTAATGGGGGTCCGATTCCGCCAATTATTCCATAAGACAGGTAATAACAAAAAACAATCACCGATTCATCGTTCATAACGATATTAAGCTGATAGCTCAATTGGTATCTTCCTGCACTCCATGATAGTTACTCATTTATGGATACACAGTGTTTCATTAGTTACTTAATGAAGTTAAGATTGTATTTCTTGTGCATAAGAGAAAGCGTATTTCATATCCTAAACTTACCACTAAACCTGCTAATAACAGCACTCTTAAGCGCCTAGATTTTATTTTGCCCAGAGATCTTTATCTAGATAAATGCTCGTCAGTCGTTTTAGTTTTTATAGTCGGCGAAAAATTTTCGGAAACGCATATTTTTATTGCATATTTGAAGGAACGTAATTATTATGGTTTTTATCAAAAATTGACAAAAAAGTTCTGTAATCATAGAATTTTCTCATTAAATTAATCCTTATCATCTAAAGCGTGTTAAGTACATTAAGAATAATACCTCATCAAGCACAGGTTTACGTAAAAACAGCATTACATTTCCTTAAGTTATTCTATTGTGCTTACCTGGATAAAATTATGCGGCATCGCTATTTCTACGAAATTTGACTGCTAAGTTTTTCTTTTAGGGTGGTGAAAAAATAATTTCCTGGATGCTGGACATATATACACCGCTGATAATAATAATTCTGCCAGAATTAGAGTAATACCAATATTACTCATAGCATTACAGACTTCCTAAGTATCAGTCACCAGTCCTTTACAGAGAATTAGCATAAATCATAAATGAAAAATAGTAGCGACCATCATAGACGATTTTCACTGACATTAACAAATTAAGGGTTTTTCGCGCTTCATTCCTGGATATGCAAGTATAGGATTATATAATTATCTAATCATAGAAAACATAAAACAATGTTATTCATCATCTTAGTTTCTATTTTTTTGAAAACTTCTTGACTTTAAACTGTGAAAATAATACTTGGTATTCATATATGATTAATATTCCTAGATTCAATTGAAAAACAGCGTCGCTGATCTAATCTCCGTATAACCAGGAGTATAGACGGGTAATTCTACCATTACGCCATTCATATATTAAAAAATATTTATAAAAATCAGTTAATAACAAAAAACCGATTAATTTTCAAAAAAACTCAATACCTGAGGTGCTCCATAACAATAAAGTACGATATCGAATAATACTTTGATTTCTGACATCTCTCTCAATGCCACATCGAGATCATATAACTTCTATTCCTATTTAATTTTTTTCCCTCTTTTTAAAACGGAAGCCCTATCAACAGTAGGTGGAGTAAGCTATAAAAATAAGCTATTGCGACGGAATATGGTCTCTCTTCGAGAGAGGAATAGTAAAGATGACTGATTTCATAGGTATTAGAATTATCAGATATTTTATGTAATAAATAGTGGTACTTTTGCACATTGTGGATATAAAAAGTCACCAAGTATATTTTAAATGAGCGCATATCAGTCTGGCTATGAAACTGATTTGTCGCTGCTTCAAGTATTTCATGCGATTCATAATTAAATGATATCCTAAGTAATTCCTATTTTCAGAACAAATCACTTTTTGGTGAAAGTACCTTATTTCATAAATAAGAAGAAAGTTATTAGAAAATTATTGCATGGTGGTGATCAAACTACATTTCACTCTGATAATTATAAATATATTTTCCATCTTTAAATTGGACGTTTTATTTACCAGTAAAATGAAGTCCTTCTCCTCCTTTTTTAACTAATTACAATTTTCTACGAAAATTAGAGAAGATTAAATGTAATTAAAAGAGTTGCTTTTCTAGCGCTACAGTTTTAAACTTCTATAGTTTAACCTCATTATTCAAAATCCTACTAAATCGGATTCGTCGTTCTTAATGATTCCCAGTGCGTTGATGGGAAGCCATAGAATGCCAGCAGTTTCTTTTCGCTTTTTTTTTCATCTTCTTCATCATTAGGAAGATACGTTAAAATATTACCAATAAAGTATAAAAGGCTTTGTTAGCGGTATCGTAGTTTTTTGTTAGCCATATCTATCCAGCAACTCAGCATTAACTTTCGCTTACATACCTTTGGAGAATATATGTAGGATATAAGATATTTTATCTACCAAACAACATTGGTCTTGCATCCACAGGAATAGTTTTTTGCTATTACAATCAAAAGAAAAACCAAACACCATTTCTCGTAGCAAGTCTGAGAATATGGTTAAGTCACGCGCTCGTTAGCCATTAAAAAGTTATTTTTAGCTTGATTCTGACTTTCAATAACCCTCTTTAAGCGCAGCTAGCTCCTTACATCAATGCGTAGTGACGCCGATAATGAACAGCAGGCAAAGGTGATCATCTTGCCTGATAGGACGATTATACTATCAGTTAAGAAATAAATATAGGTATATCACTTAAATCACACATTTATCATTGCTTATGCTCTTCAAGCTATCGTTGTTTCAATCTGTTGATAGCACTTAACAAGAATATCATGTGCTTTTCACCGAAAAGCAGCTCAAAGCTTCAAAAAATCACCGATGAAGATGCCTTGTAGGTACAAAAGCCATGGTACCAGCCTTCGACGTTTTGCGCGTTTCAGATAAGACGGTAGCAATGAACTGTTGAAGCATATTCCGTTGCTACTGCAATCCCTCTTACCTTAAGCACTTTAATCTCAATATCGTTAAATACCCCCACAAAAAAGTCTGTATAGTTCGCTGTAACAAATAACTGTTACGGACGATGATATAACCACGTCGATAAAAGGCATCGCTGAGCAGATTATCGCAGCATGGCTTCAAGCACACCTTCAGCAGCGGTATCTATCACATACCTGCCATTATTAAGGACGCGTTTATGTAAGTGATTGCAGATAATATTTAGTTTCACAGATTCTTGTAGAATAGCCTTTTCATGGTATATCATCTCTCTGTTATTGAAATCATTCACGAAATCAATCATCAGGATACACCACTATCTCCGAAACTTCATATATCATAAATGAATATAACTCACTATTATATAATGAATTCAATTTTGCATCTGATCATTTTAACAGAAAGTAATAAGAATTATATTTATGCGCCTTACAATTGTTTACACTAATATAACCTTAGCGTAAAATGAATGCTGAACAAACGACAATAATTATCTTTTCATTTGGGATCGCTAAATGAGACTTATAAAATATAAAGGAAGCATTGAAATCATTTCACTGCTTGTTATTTTTTTCTTGCTAACTGGTTGCAATATGGTATTAATGGATCCCAAGGGTGCCATTGGTATAGAACAAAAAAAATTGATACTTACTGCGCTTAGTTTAATGTTAATTGTTGTTATTCCAGTTATTTTTATGGCTATTATCTTTGCCAGAAAATATCGAGCAAGTAACAAACAAGCAACCTACTGGCCAGATTGGGCATATTCAAGAAAAATTGAGTTAGTTTGTTGGACAGTTCCTATCATCATTATCATTATTCTTGCCGTGATCACCTGGAAAACCGCTCATCAATTGGATCCTTATAAATCATTAGAAAGTGATAAAAAACCAATTACTATTCAGGTCATTTCTACCGATTGGAAATGGATATTTATTTATCCAAAAGAGAATATCGCTACCATTAATGAAATCGCTATTCCTGTCGGCGTGCCAATTAACTTTAGAGTAACAGCTGAGTCAGTGATGAATTCTTTTTTTATCCCCGCACTTGGTGGTCAAATTTATGCGATGGCTGGTATGCAAACGAAGCTTCACTTAATTGCTAATAAACCTGGTACCTATAAAGGTTTCTCATCAAGCTATGCCGGTCATGGCTTTTCAGACATGAAATTTAATGTGATTGCAACGCCTAATTCAGTAATTTTTGATAAATGGGTGCAAAAAGTAAAAGCATCTAGCAAAATGTTAGATAGCATGGCTACATTTAACCAAATAGCTAAACCTACTCATAATGTTCCAGTTACCTATTTTTCAAGCATAAAACCAAACCTCTATGAAGAACTAATATTAAAATTCGGCCACGAACATCATTGCAATGATGCTAACAAAACCGAACATGAAATATCTAGAAATCAATCAATATATATAAACCACTCTGCTCATATCGATGCTAAGGAATAAATAGTATGTTTGGTAAATTAACATTCGATTCAATCCCTATTCACGAGCCAATTATTGTCATTACTGTGATTTGTATTTTGTTAGCTAGTATCACTATTTTAGGAGTTATCACTTATTTCGGCAAATGGAAATGGCTGTGGAGTGAATGGTTAACTAGTGTAGATCATAAAAAAATTGGTATTATGTATATTATTGTTGCCATGGTGATGCTATTACGGGGTTTTGCTGATGCAATCATGATGCGAGGTCAACAAGCATTAGCTTCATCTGGTGAAGTCGGTTTTTTACCACCTCATCATTATGATCAAGTTTTTACCGCTCATGGTGTTATCATGATTTTTTTCATGGCAACACCTTTCGTGGTTGGCTTAATGAATTTAGTCGTGCCATTACAAATTGGTGCTCGCGATTTGGCCTTTCCATTTTTAAATTCTCTCAGTTTTTGGTTATTTGTGGTTGGCGTTATCTTAATTAACTTGTCATTAGGTATTGGTGAATTTGCTCAGACTGGTTGGTTAGCTTACCCTCCATTATCAGGTAAGGAATACAACCCTGGTGTAGGGGTTGATTATTGGATATGGAGTTTACAAATTTCAGGAATTGGCACAACCCTAACTGGTATAAACTTTTTTACTACCATTCTTAGGATGCGGGCATCTGGCATGTCAATGATGAAAATGCCTGTTTTTACCTGGACAGCTATTTGTACTAATATACTGATTATTCAAGCTTTTCCTATCCTAACTGTTACTATTGCACTACTCACACTTGATAGATATTTAGGGACCCATTTTTTCACTAATGAAATGGGCGGCAATATGATGATGTATATTAATTTGGTCTGGGCTTGGGGGCATCCTGAAGTTTATATATTAGTATTACCTATTTTTGGTATATTTTCGGAAGTTACAGCAACTTTCTGTAAGAAATGTTTATTTGGTTATACGTCTCTGGTATGGGCAACAATTGTTATTACCGTGATGTCATTTGTCGTCTGGTTACATCACTTCTTTACAATGGGAGGTGGAGCAAATGTTAATGCCTTCTTCGGTATAGCTACTATGATTATTGCTATTCCAACTGGAGTAAAAATATTCAACTGGTTATTTACCATGTACCATGGCCGTATCGAATTTAAAACACCAATGCTCTGGACTATTGGTTTTATTGTTACTTTCTCAATTGGCGGAATGACTGGCGTATTGCTGGCCATTCCCGGTGCAAATTTTGTTCTGCACAATAGTTTATTTTTAATTGCCCATTTTCATAATGTCATTATTGGCGGGGTGGTCTTTGGTTGCTTTGCTGGTATGACATACTGGTTTCCAAAAGCATTTGGTTTTATATTAAATGAAAAATGGGGTGTTCGTGCTTTCTGGTTTTGGATTAGCGGTTTCTTTATCGCGTTTATGCCGCTTTATATACTGGGTTTCATGGGTATGACTCGTCGTTTAAGTCAAAATATTGATCCACAATATCATCCAATGCTAATAGTCGCTTCACTCGGTGTTGCGCTTATCGCTATCGGAATCATTTGCCAAGTTATTCAAATAATTGTTAGTGTTCGTGATCGCCATAAAAATCGCGATTTCAGCGGCGATCCATGGGATGGTCGTACATTAGAATGGTCAACATCATCTCCAGCGCCTTTCTATAACTTCGCTAAAGAGCCACAAGTTAATACACGTGATGCTTGGTGGAATACGAAAGTGAAGGAAGAAGAAATTGCATATCAACAACCAACTAAATATGAACCTATTCATATGCCAAAAAATACTTCTGTCGGGATAATTATCTCAGTATTTTGTTTGATCTTCGGTTTTGCTATGATCTGGCATATTTGGTGGCTAGCAATTATTGGCTTTGTGGGTATTATTGTCAGCTGGATTGCTAAAAGTTTTGATAATAACATTGATTATTATATCTCTGTAGAAGAAATTAAACATATTGAAAATCAGTATTACGATGAACTAAAAAAAACAGGTATTCATCATGTCAACTAATCCAATAATTAATCAACATATTTCCCATGAAAATAATAGAGAATATAATATAGGTGCAACAAAAATATTTGGTTTTTGGATCTATTTAATGAGCGATTTAATCCTGTTTGCTTGCCTGTTTGCTACCTATGTTGTTCTGGTTAATGGCACTGCCAACGGCCCGATAGGAAAGGATATTTTTAATCTCAATTTTGTCTTACTCGAAACCTTTCTTTTATTGTTTAGTAGTATCGCTTATGGATTTGTTATGATTGCGATGTATAAGCAAAAAATAAATTTAGTTAAGTTATGGCTATTAATTACTTTTTTACTTGGATTCACCTTTGTTATCATGGAAATTTATGAATTGAATGAGCTTATTTCTAAAGGTTATGGGCCTGATCGCAGCGCTTTTCTATCTGCTTTCTTTACGCTAATTAGCACACACGGTATCCATGTAAGCTTTGGTTTAGCCTGGATTATTATAATGATAATCCATATATCACGTCATGGGCTTACTGTTGTTAATCAAACCCGTTTAAGTTGTTTAAGTCTTTTTTGGCACTTCTTAGATGTTGTTTGGATTTGCGTATTTAGTGTTGTTTATTTGTTAGGAGTCCTTCTATGAATTACACAAATACACCGAACTTTGGTGCTAGTCATGGTAGTATGAAGAGCTATTTAATCGGTTTTATACTCTCCGTTATTTTAACAGTCGTCCCTTTTTGGATGGTAAAAAATGGCACTATATCTCATGACATCATTCTATGGATAGTTATTGGTACGGCAATTGCTCAGATCCTGGTGCATCTTATCTGTTTCTTACATATGAACACCTCTTCAGATAACAGTTGGAATCTGGTTGTCTTCCTGTTCACAATACTTATAATTGCCATTATTGTTATTGGTTCGCTGTGGATAATGTATAACTTGAGCATCAATATGATGCTTGATTAAAGAGTTATCTATCTAAATGAAGCAATATCTACTAGTGACCAAACCAGGCATTGTTTTCGGAAATTTAATTTCTATTATTGGCGGATTTATGCTCGCAGCTAAAGGTACAATAGATTATTCTTTATTCATTGCTACATTACTCGGTGTATCTCTGGTTGTTTCTTCCGGTTGTGTTTTTAATAATTATATTGATCGCGATATCGATCGAATGATGGAAAGAACTAAAAATCGACCTTTAGTTAAAGGTCTTATTGCGCCAAAAATTTGCTTAATTTATGCCAGTATACTGGGCATTTCTGGTATAACTTTACTATATATTGCTACCAATATCTTAGCAGTATTACTTACTATTATCGGTTTTATTATTTATGTTAGTATTTATAGTCTCTATATGAAACGTAAATCAGTTTATGGAACTCTGATAGGCAGCTTATCAGGCGCTGCGCCGCCACTTATTGGTTACTGCGCTGTTGCTGATCAATTTGATTTGGGAGCATTAATTCTGTTATTTATCTTTAGCTTATGGCAAATACCACACACTTATGCAATTGCTATCTTTCGATTCAAGGATTATAAAACTGCCAATATTCCAGTATTACCAGTAATTAAAGGAATATTGGTCGCTAAAACCCATATCTTTCTATATACTCTTGCTTTTATGGTGGCAACTATAATGTTAGCCATTACTGGCTATACCGGCTATAAATATCTTATTGTAGCTGCCACGGTGAGTTTATTCTGGATTGGTATGGCAATTTCTGGCTTTAAAAATCAGAATGATGATCGTCTTTGGGCAAGGAAACTGTTTATATTCTCTATTCTAGCAATTACCACTCTCAGCGTTATGATGTCGATTGATTCAACTGTTGTCACTGAGCAGA
Organism: Arsenophonus sp.; assembly: GCA_046530735.1. Classification (GTDB taxonomy): domain Bacteria; phylum Pseudomonadota; class Gammaproteobacteria; order Enterobacterales; family Enterobacteriaceae; genus Arsenophonus. Next base: position 50,306 of record JBHEQV010000001.1, on the reverse strand, counting down.
TTTTATCTATTTCAAATAATAATTTATCTTGAGTAGTAGCAGATAATTGCCACTAGTTTCATGGTTAAAACAGCTAAAATACGAACGAATTCTCTATTCATTTATTCATTTTACTAATGTTTTGTTCAATAAATAAATTAACGAATTAATGAAACCATTTTACAATATCCTCTTATAAAGCTTATTAGCTAAATCATAAATAATAATAAAATAACACCAACAGAATTAAAGACAACTTGGAGTTATTGGCGATATGTACATTACATATGCTGGTCATATGTATGATATTGCATATATCACTGAGTTATGGGCGTAATCTGAAAGATGCCAACAAATTGGTTACTTGCTCTAGTTATTGAAATTTATGTTATCAGTTATGCTATCTATAAAATTCTATTTAGTTCAATGTTTAACCAATTTGGTAGTAAGTAATTGATTATTACTAACAGTGTGATCACAGCAATGACGATACTATTTTAAGATATCATTATCGCCCGCGACTTACAAACTGTAGGAGCTATTTCTGTCGCTATTATGTCGTTACTTCCCGATTTGCTAGCGAAGAAAATAGAATTAAAGCTATGCCTTTATAGAAATAAGTTTTAGCAATCCTTTTATATTGCAAAAGTTCTCGCCCAGATTATTACCAATATTATTAGTTTAGATGATATTATTAAGAAATAAACATATTTTCTTAATAGAAAAGAGTTATGTTAATTACTGGTGTATGGAGTTTTATGCATGGTGTTTGGGCGTATTCTGTTGATTAATTTCGTGGATGATTTCAATAACAGAGAGATTATATGCCATAAAAAAGTCTACTCTACAGATAGATGCAAAAGTAGATATTACCTGTTTGATCCCACTTGCATAAACTAATTCGTAATTATGCTAGAAAGCTGATAGCACCTGTCGTTGAAGCTAAAGCTATAAATCACAGTTTCAACAACATGTTCAATACTATCTTATCAACGAGTATCATGCCGTTGTCCATAACGATTATTTGCTATAGTGAATCATATAAACTGCTATTGGTGATGTTGAGATTAAACTGCTTAAGATTAGGAAATTACAGCAGTAACGGAATATATTTTAACAACTTTTTTCTGTCATCTTATCTAAAGCGTGCAAAAGCGTCGAAGAGTTGCTATCATGTCTGTTCTATGGGGATATTCACTGATAATTTTCACTAAGCTCTTGGGGCGATTCTCGGTTAGAAGCGCATGATCTTTCTGCAGTACTATCAGCAGACTGAAACAGCAATTCCTTGAAGAATATCAGCAAGGCTAGCTGCGTGATTTAGCAATACCACTATAACATTTACTTGTTGACTGAAGGCATATGTCATTCTATTAGGCAAGTTGATCTCCTTTGCCTGTTTATTCGTTATTGAGTTAGTTAGCGTAGATGTAAATAGCTTCTTGCACTTGAAGATGGTTATCAAGAATCAGAAGCAAACTGGTCCGAACTTCTGGATGATCGAAAGCGCGTGGTTTAATTCTATTCCTAATGTTTATTTCTATGGTAAACGGTATACTTTGTTTGCAGAATACAACGGCAAAGATATTCCTAGAGACCCAGAACCAACATTGTTTGGTACATAAAATATCCATATACTTGGTTTCACTTCCCAAAGGAAATTAACTGAAGTTAAAGGTAAGTTGCTGGATATTTGAATAGCAGAGAGTCGTGATACTGCTAATAAATCCTTTGATGCTTTGTTGGTAAACTTTTCAGCGAAGCCATCCTGAAGAGATGAGGAAGTTAAAAAAGATCAAGAAGAACTGTTGGCATTCTATACTTTCTTGTTAGTGTACTGCGCGTTAATAAAAATGATGAATCCAATTTAATTGACTTTTACGACACAGTGTGAAAGTTATTAATCCGAAGCCGTAAAGCCAGAAAATAACCCTTTTAATGGTATTTAAGCTGCTACAGGCTGCTTAAAAGAGCTAGAACTGACTAAATGGGATTTGATTTACTGATCCCTGGTGGTAGATAATGTTTAATTTAAAAGTGGAAATAGGTTTATAAAGCATAAGAGAGTGGAGCGGAATCTGATTTTCATACACCAGATTTATTAATAATTAGCGGGATATTGATAACTTGCTTTCCTGTGCAGAGTGTGTCCTAGGTAGGTAATTTATATTGTTAATTATGAAATGCATTTTATAAAAATAAAATAATAAGAGGGCTATATTAGTAAAAATTATCCGTAGAAATCCATTATGCTGTATGAAGAATTTTTACTACAGAAGTTTATCATGAAAAACAAACAGTCATCATACAGATCAAATAAACTCTTTCCTTACCCCTGCTAACATAGATCTGCGTTTCATTAGATTGGCTCGTCGATAACCTATCAGATAATGTCAATTTATGAATTGAAGCAACTCAATCTACTTTATTGCCCATATTGTTACAGTGAATATGGTTATTCGTTGAGAATATTTATTAGGATTCGATATCGTTGCAAAATCCACGATTGCAGAAAAACATATAACAATCTTACTGTGACGCTTTTAGAGAAACTAGATAATAAGGATAGATTGTTTAATTATCTACGATATTTTGAATATCTTGATTATTAATAAATTGAATTGCTTTTTAAATGAAGAGCAAAAGGTATCTTTTTTTCTAAAAAGATAAAGAATCAGTTTTTAGAGCTATTGTAAGTAAAATTTTATTGAAATGTGTATTCTTTGATATAATGCACTAATTTTAAAGTCTAACTCTAGATTTAGCTTAGTAACCCCTAGTTTTTCATTTTATGTATTCTTTCTTACAATAATTCCGTTGTCTGGTTACTAACCTGAGTTTCAATAAAAAGTAGTTTATTGCTAAACTAAAATAAATTTATATGAATTTGCACGCAGGAATCCCCTTTTATTAAAAAGCCAAATCTTAATTTTTTGATTTTTTGCGAGACGTCATATATCTTCATCACCTATACACCTTTAGTAATAGCATGTTTTGTTTATAATTCAATAATAAATCATAGTAATATAGCATCTTAAATGCTTTGTTAGAATATAACTAATATAGTGCTAGAATATCTCTTCCTAATCAGGATCTTGATACCAGTATTGTTAAGTGAGGTAGTCATAGTAATGATATTCAATTACTCCATTTGGTAATATCGCAGTTTTAACGTGAATACTAGAGTTAAGGTAGTGCAGAGATATTTTGCGCTATATCAGACTCATTTTTTCTTTTTATCCAAGTGAACATTCCAGTAATCGTCCTACTATTCTCTTTCAGGGTAACGCCGCGTCACTGCTTTCTGTGGCGGGGATATATGTACAAAAACAGAGAAGATTCTGCGTTTTATTAAGTCATAGTTGTGACGCAGAAGCCGGATGACAACGCCTCACAAAATTTCTTTTCCATTCTTTTTTTTGAAGAACAGGGGATTACCATATAAGACTTTAATATGATAGACTGCTAGAGGAGTAACGGAGATATAATCATTCCGATGTTGATTTGAGTTGTTGATCATAAATATACAAAGCACAGAAGATATCAATTTTTGATATCATGCTTTATGTGTTCACTGAAGCATATCGCAAGTTTTGAACTGACATAAATGGAGCATTAAGTAGTGAATAATGGCCCCATTTTGTTAAAAAGGGCAAAGAAGATGAGATATAGTAAAAGTAATCTGTTGCCAATCGAAAAGTTTGGTATAACTATGAATCTGCTGTGCTAACTACTGCTCGGTAGTTTTAACTCTGCATGAACGCCGGGCTGTTCACTTATAAATATAATAGAAAAATAACTGTATGGGAAGAACAATTCAGGAGAATCACAGTAGTAGTCGTTTTGATAACTATGATACAAATGATTTAGGAAAGAATCCTCTTTACAAATAGATTTGTCCACAAGTTGATACTTTTAACGTATTTTTTAATAAAATTATTTCAGTCGTAATTAATAATAAAAAGAAGTTTAGTTGAGCAGAAGAGATATACATATGGATAAATTACTCTTTTAGTATCTTTCCAGAAAAAGAGAAATCTTCATCTTGTCCGTATTTGTTCATGACGCTCTCAGTTATCTTTGTTTTTGCCTAAGGAGAAAAGGAGACTGGAATTATCTCTGGTTCCCTATAGATGATAAATTCGTTGGGAAGCATACTTTTCAGTAATTTTCTCTTCAATGCAGTTGTATCAAGCATCATCGGCTTTGTCTTGGCGTTTATTTAAAATTTTGAATAAATCATGACTAGAGGCTGGATAATTACCTATGTGTCGATAAAAAATTTGTGAACCGAGTCGCAATGTCATTTCTGTATGGTTTCCTTTTGAGGTGTTATGAAAATTCAGTCTATCTCTATCATTATTTATTTCAGTAGGGAAATCATAAAGCAGTTCGGATAAACAGGTGGTGTAATACGTGAAGTTGCGTGTTATTTTGTAATTTACCATAGTTTATGATTTTATAAGATTTATTCTGAGCTATCTGCCTGAATTCTTGAAAATTAATATATCGAAGACTATAAACAATACTTAGATCATGAAGATCCCAAAAGCAGCAAACTGCCCATTTTATATAATAGGGAGCTATGTTTATTAACACTACCTATCTTTTCATTTCTTATCGTTTCTAATTTTTTATTTCAGCATTACCAAAAAACCCTATGAACGCTAGCCGGAAGGTTATGCCGTAAGAAATTACATATTTTAAGTGGGTAGATACCTCCTTATCCCTCACATGTTAATATTATGGATTTTATATTTATTACTTCGCTCTATAATCGATTAAATTCTTATGTGTATTTTTGCAATGTTGACAGTTACTAGGTAAATCATATTTTATATCATGGAATGAACTATACTCTGTATATAGTTAAATAACTTCATTCAATTAAATGATTATCCATAGTTATAAACTTGATTACATATAATCGCATATTTATTATTAAATCTTCCGGGTGCTACCACGGTGACTTAACTAGATAGGTCAGTCGATATATTTTATACTATTCAATTTCTTATAGACAACCAATACGGATATTATAACGATTTTCTGGTGGGTATCAATAAGGATTAATCAAAATATATGCTTACTTATAAACAAAAAGGCCGCAATATCAATCGATATTTTGCCTCTTTAATTACGTCAGTACTATCTTCTTACGATCCCCCTTCTCTCTAGTAAAAAATCGACTTACACATCTTAAATGCTTATACTAGCTGAAAGTGGGGATGCAAATATCAGAATGAATATAGAATCAGTGTAATTATTTTTGCTTGTTTATTCATCGTTAGCGCTACTTTAATAGTAAGAGTCCCCTCTTCTCTTTTTCTATGATTGAAAAGATAAAAAGTTAATAAAAAGATATGGCGTAATTATAAGAATTGACATTCTTATCTCACCCGTATAAGAAATCAACCAAAAATCCATAAAAAGGAAAGTATAGTTATTTAGTTCCGTAAAGTACTTATCAAGATGATTATATATTATAATGCAAGCAAATTTGCTAATCCTAAAATAAATCTCTTGACTTACTGGAATCAGGAAAACAAAATAGGCATTGTTTTAAAAACAGCGTTTAGATGACGTCACTGTTTCTTTACTTCATCAGCGACAGCTAACTTAAATATACTAAGTATATTTTAAAATCGATGAAACATTTTTCTCTAAATCTTTTAAAGGTAAATATTATATCCAATATAAAAATATAGAAAGTGCTGTAAAGTAGGAGGTAAAAGTAGAGAGAACGAATTGCGCTTTTAATCGCTAGAGATTAATAAGATGTCATAATGAGCGATGAAACTCTTGAAGAATTTAATGCAGAGTATGTTAGCCGTTCTCTTGAGTTAATTCTTGATAAGAGTCGGATGCAGCAAAATTATAAGAAACCTTTTCCAACAAGCATGAAAATAGCCACTTATTTTTAATAAGGTTGGATACTCAGAGAAGTTATTGGTAAGGAATTCCATATTTAAAATATGAACAGCTATATTATCTAATTAAAAGAATACCTAAATAGATTTTATGGTGCAAGATCGTTTTATTTACCGAATTATCTAGCCTAAAAAAATTGTTTAAAACCACAATAATTAGAATACAGAAGTGACTACAAATTGCATTGCAAACAAAACAATAATCTTTACTAACATAGTCTATTTATATATTAAATAGGCAGAGAGAAACTTATAACATCACATCTAACCATCCTCGTTTTTTGTGTAATGCTAGCAAAGGAATAGAAGCTTATAACAGCGGTTGCTCTATTAACTAGATACGAGATCTCAGTAATAATCGCGAATACCGTAGATAATATCAAATTAGTATTAATATTGCTTACAGCTAAAATTTTTATCGACACTTAGTTAATATTATTGAACAAGATTTTACTGCCATTGAGTTACTGGTGAACTAAAAGGTGAATAAGTATTTAGTGATAATCCCTGATCATTAAAAAATTATTAGCTTAATCATTTTGAGTAAATTATTGCTGCAATTTATGCAGTGCCGAATTGATATTTGAATATCATATTTATTTATGATCGATAATATTACCGGTTATTCTAGTTTAGAAAATAAAATTTGTATCCACAAATACGTTGATTCTTCTGTATAGTATGACGAACGGAAAATTATTTACTAGGCAAGGAGGTATAGGTGATATACCTATTAACTTTTACTTGAAATTATCGAGCTACTAGCTGTTAAAAAACAGCAAAAGTTGTTTCGCAATTTGTCCTTTCACCTGGCATTTATTACTGTGCAACTAATGATGATATATAAGCAAATTATACATACTCTCTTAAATTGATCTATATCCTTAAGATAAGTTAAATTAACCGATCATTACATTAAGGCTGATATACTTTTGCATTTTTAAAACCTTGTTCATTTAAATAAATTACCTGTAAGCGGCTCATAATACCGCGATCACAATAAAGCAAATAGGATTTTTCTTGTGGTAGCTCACTAAATTGATTATTCAGCTTATAAAATGGCAATAACATTACTTTAACACCTTTAAGCTTGAGTGGATGTGCTTTTTGTTCATCAGGAGCACGAATATCCAGAATAATATCATTGATTGAAAATCTAGTGATAATTTCTACTTCTGGTATTTCATTTTGCCTATCATTTATTATATGACGAATATCAATATTTTGTGCTTTACTAACAAGATGATCAAGCAGAGTAAAATTAAAATTAGTTTCCTGTTCTTCAATTTTTATTTTTACTGCTTTCACCGTTGGCTTTTTAGAGATAACGCCACAAAATTCGGGTATTGTACGTGAAAGATCTTCAGTCCCTATCTCACGAGAAACATTAATAATACTTTCTTTATCATGTGAAATTAATGGCCGCAAAATCAATATATCAGTAACATTATCAATTATACGTAGATTAGTTAATGTCTGGCTAGAAACTTGCCCTAACGCTTCTCCGGTTACTAATGCCTGAACCCCATAACGTTCTGCTATCATGGATGCTGCCCGTACCATCATTCTTTTTAAGACTATTCCCATTTGACTATCATCAATTTTTTCAAAGATCTCACTTATAATTGGAGCAAAATCTATCATAACAAAACGCACTTTATGTGAACGAGCAAAACGATGCCAAAGATGATAAGCAATTTGCTTTACGCCAATCTCATGATTTTTGCCACTCAGATTAAAAAAACAGTAATGAACTCGACAACCACGCCGTATTAGCATGTAGCTAGATACACTAGAATCAAAACCACCTGATATCAAAGATAAAACATCTTCTTGTGTACCGATAGGAAATCCACCAATTCCTTGAATACGGGATTTAATAAGAATGACTTTATCGTTTTTAATTTCAAGATTTATAGTGAGATTAGGCTGATTTAGTTTTACTTTAGCTGACGAAATATATTGATTTAATCCACCACCAACATAACGTTCTACTTCAATTGAAGTAAAATCGTGATGACCACGACGTTTAACTCGTACGCAAAAAGTTTTATTCGTTAGAAATTTAGCATAACTTTCATAAGTTAACTTAAAAATATGATGTATATCACGGAATTGATGTTCTTCAACTAACAAAATATGATGAATACCAGGAATTCTTGTTAAAGCATCATAGATTTTATTATGAAATGTGTTTTTTTTAGTGCGAACTTCAATATTATCCCAATGTTTATTAACGATAATTTCCGAATCTAACACCTTCAATATATTAAGAATATTGCTAGCCAATATTGCAATAAAGCGTAACCGCACTGATTGGCTTTTAATAGTAATTTCAGGAAATAGTTTAATAATAAATTTCATAATTTTATATAAAAGTTGATTTTTAGTTTTATAAATAAACACATATTATACATATTTATTAGCAGGAAGAGCATTTAATTTAAATGAGAGAAGTATATCTCACTATATTGCTGAGTTAATCACTGAAAATCATAAAAAGAATAAATTCTATACATAATATAGTAAGGTAAAATACCTGGCACGCGCATAATTCACTATATATTAAGGTAAATAAACAATTATGGATAAAAATAAAATATCTGATAGACAAGATCCGTTATCTTTTGAATCTTCTCTAACAGAGATAGAAAAGATTCTCACACGCTTAGAATCAGGTGAACTTTCGCTGGAAAAAGCATTAAGTGAATTTGAACATGGAATCCAATTAGCTAGACAAGGACAAAAAGCGTTGCAACAGGCAGAGCAACGGGTTAAAATTTTATTACAAGCCGATGATAGCGCACCACTAGATAACTTTAGGCCGGAAGATAAATAAATCATGTCTGAAATAGTGACTCTTTCCTTTGCGGATCAGCACCAATGGGTACAAGATCGCGTCAATAAAATTCTATTAAACCAATTTCAGCGTCTTCCATTTAATCAAAGTCAACTAGTCATGGCGATGAAATATAGCACATTACTTGGTGGAAAACGACTAAGACCTTTTTTAGTTTATGCTATAGGTGATATGTTAAACGTTGCTGTGGAAAATCTGGATGTACCTGCTGTGGTTGTTGAATGCATTCATGCTTATTCATTAATTCATGATGATCTACCTGCAATGGATAGCGATAATTTACGTCGTGGTCAACCTACCTGCCATATTTCTTTTGGTGAAGCTCATGCAATTTTGGCTGGTGATGCTTTGCAAACACTTGCCTTTGATATCTTATCTCGTTCTGCTATGCCTGATGTTAATGACACTAATCGCCTGGCGATGATATCTGAGCTAGCTACTGCTAGTGGAGCAGGAGGTATGTGTAGCGGCCAAGCGCTAGATATGGAATCAGAAGGACAACAAATTGATATAACAACATTAGAATCTATTCATCAGCATAAAACGGGAGCATTAATTCGTGCCGCTATCAGAATGAGTGCACTTGCGGCCGGGAATCAAAGCTACAAATTACTACTATCATTAGATAGATATGCCAATGCAATTGGTCTGCTATTCCAAGTTCATGACGATATTCTTGACGTTATTGGTGATGCAGACATTTTAGGTAAAGATCATGGATTTGATAAAAAACATAAAAAAAGTACCTATCCAACATTAATTGGTGTTGAACAAGCAAAAAAAAAAGCGAACAGCTTACATGAACAAGCATTAGATGCACTTTATATGCTAGAACAACAGTATGGATTTAATACGGAAACATTACAAAATTTAACACACTTTATTATCGAACGAAAAAGCTAATTTTCTTTATTTAAAACAGAATGTTTACCAGTAATAAAATTCAAAATAATCTTTTAACGGGGTACGGCTACTATAGCGTCATTGATATAAACAAAAACAATTATTTAATGAGAAGACATGAATATCGATATTACTTTCTATCCAACCTTAGCATTAATAAAAACGCCGGAAGAGTTGCGGCTTTTACCAAAAGAAAGTCTTGGCAAATTATGTAAAGAATTACGAGAATTTTTATTAAATAGTGTTAGTCGTTCCAGTGGACATTTCGCTTCTGGATTGGGAGCCATTGAACTCACTGTCGCTTTACACTATGTTTATAAAACCCCATTTGATAATCTTATCTGGGATGTTGGCCACCAGTCATATCCACATAAGATATTAACTGGTCGCCGCGATCGTATTGATACCATACGACAAAAAAATGGATTACATCCTTTCCCATGGCGCCCAGAAAGTGAATATGACGTTCTTAGTGTCGGTCATTCCTCCACTTCTATCAGTGCTGGCCTTGGGATGGCAGTAGCTGCTGAATATGAGAATAAGGATCGCAAAACGGTTTGTGTTATTGGTGATGGTGCCATTACCGCAGGTATAGCTTTTGAAGCAATGAATCATGCGGGTGACATTCATAAAGATATGTTAGTAATCCTTAATGATAATGAAATGTCAATTTCAGAAAATGTTGGAGCGTTAAATAATCATTTAGCGCAATTATTATCTGGTAATCTCTATACTAGATTGCGTGAAGGAGGAAAAAAAGTATTTTCTAATATTCCATCAATTAAAGAATTATTAAAAAAAACTGAAGAGCACCTTAAAGGTATGGTAATTCCTAGTACTATGTTCGAAGAATTGGGATTTAACTACATTGGTCCAATTGACGGCCATGATGTACTAACATTAGTACAAACATTAAAAAATATGCGTGAATTAAAAGGTCCACAGTTTTTGCATATCTTTACTAAGAAAGGTAAGGGTTATGAGCCCGCAGAAAAAGATCCTATCAGTTGGCATGCTGTGCCTAAATTTGATCCAACAACTTTTAGCCTACCAAAAAACAATAATAACCAATTAACGTTTTCACAAGTTTTTGGGGATTGGTTGTGCCAAGAAGCAGCTAATGATCCTAAACTTATGGCTATCACACCAGCCATGCGAGAAGGATCGGGAATGCTTAAATTTTCTAAAACCTATCCAAATCAATATTTTGATGTTGCTATTGCAGAACAACACGCTGTGACTTTTGGAGCTGGTCTTGCTATTGGAGGGTATAAACCTGTCGTTGCTATTTATTCTACTTTTTTACAACGCGCCTATGATCAAGTGATTCATGATGTAGCCATTCAAAAATTGCCTATTCTGTTTGCAATAGATAGAGCAGGCATTGTTGGTGCCGACGGACAAACACATCAAGGTGCCTTCGATTTATCATTTTTACGTTGTCTACCTGATATGATAATTATGTCGCCTAGTGATGAAAACGAATGCCGTCAAATGCTACATACGGGTTATCACTATCAGGATGGTCCTGTTGCGGTTCGTTATCCAAGGGGTACCGGCTCTGGTGCTACTCTACAACCTTTAGCAAAAATTTTAATTAGCAAAGGGCTAATTCGCCGAAAAGGAAAAAAAATTGCCATCTTAAATTTTGGAACATTACTTAGCGAAGCGATAAAAGCTGCAGAATTACTTAATGCTACCGTAGTAGATATGAGGTTTGTAAAACCATTAGATGAAACCTTGATACTGGAGATAGCTCAAAATCATAAGTTATTAGTAACATTAGAAGAAAATGCAATTATAGGTGGAGCAGGTAGCGGTGTTAATGAATTTTTATTAAAAGCCCATCATATTATGCCTATCATTAATCTTGGTTTACCTGATTACTATATCTCACAAGGAAATCAAACAGAAATTTTGGCTGAATTAGGGCTTAATGCTAAAGGCATTGTAAAATCAATTAATAACTATTACGCTAATTAAATTAATAAATATGCTAAAAACAAAAGAAATGGTTTATTATAAGTGTTTTTGTTTTCAAAAACTATTAGCATTATAATATCAGTAACCAGTCTGGAAGCGCTGCCACGATAACTATAGCAAAAGTAGCCGCGATGATATCATCTAACATAATACCTAACCCGCCATCTATTTGGCGATCAATCCAACTAATAGGCCAAGGTTTTAACATATCAAAAAATCGAAAAAGCACAAATGAAATTAATATCCATTGCCAATTAACTAATGGCATCCCCATTAGGGTCATCCACATACCAATAAATTCATCCCAAACAATACTACCGTGGTCGTGAATTTTCATATCATCTGATGTACGTTGACAAATAACAATGCCAATAACAAAACCAAATAAAATAATAAACCAACATAACCAAAAACAGGTAATAGCCAATACATTAATAGCCAGAATGGGATAGCAGCTAACGATCCTGTTGTTCCAGGAGTGATGGGTGATAAACCACTACCAAATCCGGTTGCCAATAGATGGCAAGGATTTGATAGCTTTAAACGATATTTAACATCAGTCATAGTAAGTTTCCACAATAAAATGATCAAAACCAGTTAAATTAGATGAAACCTCTTTATTACCATAAAAATACCGGATGCCTTCTGATTCTGGCGTTATCTGGCCAATGCAATGATAATTTGTCCCCAGTGTATATGTTAACGCTAATTCTAATGTACTACGGTTTGTCTCAGGGACTGTAAAACACAGTTCATAATCTTCTCCACCACTTAACGCCCAGATTAATGCTTGTTCTGAGGTAACTTGTCTGCGTAAAGCATCTGATAATGGTAAAGAATCCAATTTGATTTTAGCGCCACGGCTACTAATTTTGAGAATATGCCCAAGATCAGAAATTAAGCCATCAGAAATATCTATCGCCGAAGAAGCAATATGACGTAGAGCCTTCCCTTGCAAAATACGAGGTTGTGGCCTTAAATGCCGCTGGACTAACCAATTACGATCTTTTACATCATCTACAATTAACTGTGATTGTAAAATCGCTAACCCAGTAGCACTATCTCCCAATGTCCCGGTAACATAAATCCAATCACCATTACAGGCTCCCGATCGTGTTAGTGATTTTCCTATAGGAATTAAACCATGGGCTGTATAGGTTAAACTCATTGGTCCACGGGTTGTATCGCCACCAATAAGTTGCATTTCATAGTAATTAAGCTGTTCAAATAGGCTAGAACTAAATCTTGTTAGCCAATCTTCATTGATTTTTGGCAATGTCAATGCTAGAGAAATCCAGGCAGGATCTGCCCCCATAGCGGCTAAATCACTTAAATTAACCGCCAAAGATTTATAGGCTAAATCTTCTGGTGAAACACTATCAAGAAAATGGATACCTGCAACTAGTGTATCGGTAGTAACGGCTAATTGTTGTTTTTCCGGTATTGTTACCAACGCACAGTCATCACCAATACCGATATTAACGTCATCTCGATTTTGCTGTTGACGATTAAAATAACGCGCAATGATATCAAATTCACCACAAACCATAATAATATTCCACTATACTATAGTGCGACTGCTATAAGGTTATTCTACCACCTTATTTTAAAGGTAAAAATCAGATTATTTAAAAGTCTGAATATCATTGCTTCTTATGGACAGAAGCAACAACTTTATCAAGCGCACCATTGATAAACTTGTGACTCTCTTCGGCACCAAAAACTTTTGCTAATTCAATTGCTTCATTAATAGAAACTTTATAAGGTATATCATCACGGTAATAGAGTTCAAATATCGCTAAACGTAAAACCGCTTTTTCAACCTGACCAACCTCCCCAAGATGACGAGAAAGATAAGGAGCCATCTTTTTATCTAGTTCTAATACATGAGTTGAGACACCATTAAGTATCTCACAAAAGTATGTCACATCAACATCTGAAGTATCCTGTTCAAATAAAAATTCCACTTCAACATCATTAATATTATTACCAGATAATTGCCACGAATAAATCGCTTGAACAGCACACTCACGCGCACGATGACGAGCAGCAGGCTTCATAAAATTCCCCTTAAATAATATAAGTTAGTCTTTAATAGCTTGAATTACATTAACCATTTCTAGTGCACCTAATGCAGCATCTGCACCTTTATTTCCTTCTTTTGTACCTGCGCGCTCAATGGCCTGCTTAATATTCTCGGTTGTTAATACACCAAAGGCAATAGGAGTGCTACTTATCATCGCGATATTAGAAAGTCCAGCACTACATTCACCGGCAATATATTCAAAATGTGGAGTTGCACCACGTATAACGGTAGCAAGTGCAATGATTGCGTCATATTTTTTTGTTTCTACTAATGTTTTAATCGTTAAAGGCAATTCATAGGCACCAGGAACCCAAACTACCGTAATATTTTCTTTTGCAACGTGGCCAATACGCTCCAAGGTATCAATAGCGCCTTCCAGTAAATTACTATTGATGAAATGATTAAAACGTGCAACAACGATTGCTATAGAAGCTTTAGGAGCTGCTACCGTACCTTTTATTATTTTCATATCCTTCCTTAAATACTAATTATTCTTTACAGAAACGATAATTTTACTATATTCTTTTCTATTGTTGTACAGTGGTATGCTGTGCTGAATTTAGCTAAATTTTAAATAGTTACTAGGAATAATAAATTAAATCGAATAATGTTACGTTATTATAACTATAATGCTTTTATATTAAACTAGCTTGTTAATAACAATATTGCATCACAATGGGCGAAGTATTAAACGTAAATCAGGACCAATAACTTCAATATTAATAAATTCAAATGCAGGTGCATCTTTCAATTTTTGTAATGCTGGAATATTAATTAATTCTCTTGCGGTACTACCTAAAATTTTAGGCGCAATATAAATAATTAATTCATCAATTAATCCTAATGTTAACAAAGCACCGGCAAGTGTTGGTCCGCTTTCAATCCAGATTGAATTAATATTACGTTTAGCCAACTGTGTTATTAGAAAAACTAAATCAATACCATTTTCATAGGTTGGAATTACGATTTGTTCAACATCACCATACCAATTTTGCAATATTGGACTAGGGCGAATAAGCCAACATTTACCATCTGATTTTGTTACAATATCTTCTGGTTTTACTTGATTATGACGATCTAAAACAATTCTTATTGGTTGTCGAAGACTTTCTTTAGGATAAAGATTTTTTAGTTCAGGCGAAAAATCTATCCAACGAACATTTAAAGCTGGATTATCAGTTAAAATAGTGGCACTAGTAGTCAAAATTGCGCTTGCCTGAGCTCTAAAATTTTGCACATCTTGGCGAGCTGTTGGTGAAGTGATCCACTTGCTTTCACCTGATTTAAGAGCTGTTCGTCCATCAAGTGATGCAGCTAACTTAAGTTGAACATAGGGAAAACCTGTTCGCATTCTTTTTAGAAAGCCTCGATTTAATTGCTCAGCTTCATCTTTTAGTAAACCATGTATTACTTCGATACCAGCCTGCTGTAATTTAAGTAAACCTCGTCCTGCAACTTGTGGATTTGGATCTTGCATCGCCACAACAACTC
Organism: Arsenophonus sp.; assembly: GCA_046530735.1. GTDB lineage: Bacteria > Pseudomonadota > Gammaproteobacteria > Enterobacterales > Enterobacteriaceae > Arsenophonus. Next base: position 35,074 of record JBHEQV010000001.1, on the reverse strand, counting down.
GCAGAATACCTGAATTAATTAAGGCATCTGCACAAGGTGGAGTTTTACCATAATGAGTACAGGGCTCTAATGTAATATAAGCGGTTGCCCCATTAGCTTTCTCACCCGCCATTTGTAAAGCATAAATCTCGGCATGTGAGTCGCCTGCTCTAGAATGAAATCCTTCACCTACAACTTCATTATTATTTACAATGACACAACCTACATTCGGGTTAGGTGAGGTGGTAAATCGTCCTTGATTGGCCAATAACAATGCACGACTCATAAACTGCTTATCAAATCGGGTCATTTTTACTATTAATCCTGTAACTTAGCAAGTTTTTTACAAAATTCACGAATATTTTAAAATTACGATACACCGAATCAAAGTCAAATATAAATAATTTCATACAGCTTTTCGATTCATCATGAGAATTTTTCCGATTATCTTTGTCGGAATTTCTCGCTCTTCAGTTACGTAAAGTTGCAATTCTATATTGTTAATAACTGTTTTCCATATTATTAGAACTTATCAGGTATTTTCTAATACTTTTTGCATACCTTATCTCAATTTGTATTCGTAAAATGACTCACATATATCATTATTTTACCATGTGATTCATGACTAATTCAGTTATTTTAAAAGTAGTAAAACGCTCATGATCTTCAAGATATTATTTTTAATAAATTTTAAATAATCGCTAACCAATGTAAATCAATTACTCTAGCATCTACAGCTATATAAAATAGAGAATGCATAAAATTTCCTGATTTTAGTGTCCAGTTTTTAATTTAATTCAGCTTTCAATAAAAACACGCTCCGCTCCTAGAACAATCTAATGGGGTGTTAATTAACACCATTCGCATTTAAGGTAGTAGAGATTGTTGATCTTCCCCATCTTTTTCCACCTTAGGTAGAATTAAATGCTCTCGTTTTATTCCCATTTTTAATGCTAGAGCAGAAGCAACATAAATTGAAGAAATGGTTCCAATTGTTATACCAATTAACATAATTAGAGAAAATCCTTTCAAAATTAAACCACCAAAAAAATAGAGCATCAAAATCACTAATAAGGAAGTTCCTAATGTAATAAGTGTTCGACTTAATGTTTGCGTTAATGAAATATTTACTATTTCATAAGAAGTGCCAGGGCGGATTTTGCGGAAATTTTCACGAATACGATCAAAGACAACAATGCTGTCATTTAATGAATAACCTATGACTGACATTAATGAAGCAACAATAGTCATATCAACTTCAATCTGAAAAAGCGATATAATGCCTAATGTAATAATCACATCATGCGCTAATGATACTACTGCACCGGCAGCCAGACGCCATTCAAAACGGAAACCTAGGTAAATTAATATACAGATCAAAGCAGATAATAATGCCATTGCTCCGGTTTGAGCTAATTCACTACCTACACTTGGCCCAACAAATTCCATGCGCTTAAGCGTTGCTTGATCATTAACATTTCTATTAATGAGTGAAATAACAGCCTTACCTATTTCTTGATTTGCAACTTCTTTAATAGGAGGTAATCGTATTATAATATCTCGACTACTGCCAAAATTTTGGATTAAAGGTTCTTTATGGCCATCATTCGATAAACTCGCTCTAATTTTATCAAGATCCGCAGGTTGACTGAAATTAATTTCAATAATAGTTCCACCGGTGAAATCTAATCCCCAGTTAAAACCTTTCAATGAAAGGAGCATAATAGAAATAATAAATAAAACAATTGAGATAGTAAAAGCTAAATAATCCAAACGCATAAAATCAATAACTTTACGGCCATGATTTAATTGTTCTATTGTGTAATATTTCGCCACAAAAACCACGCTCCTTAAATAGATAGCTTTTTAATACGTTTACCACCATACAATAAGTTCACGATAGCACGTGTTCCTACAATTGCAGTAAACATAGAAGTGGCAATACCAATCCCCGTAGTAATGGCAAAGCCTTTAATCGAGCCGGTGCCTATCGCATACAAAATAGTTGCAGTGATCACAGTTGTTAAATTCGCATCTAAGATACTGGAAAATGCCCCTTTATAACCTTCATGTATTGCTTGCTGTATTGAACGACCATTTTTCAGTTCTTCTTTAATACGTTCATTAATCAATACATTAGCATCAACAGCAACAGCAAGCGTTAAAACAATACCAGCAATTCCTGGCATGGTTAAAGTAGCTCCCGGTAATAACGACATAACCCCAATAATAAGAATTAAGTTTGCTAGCAATGCAGAACTGGCAATCAGACCAAATTTACGATAATAAATGATCATGAATAAAACTGAAACCAGAAAACCGGCTAACGATGCTTTCATTCCTTGTTCAATATTTTGCAATCCTAATGTTGGCCCAATTGTCCGTTCTTCAACAATTTGAATAGGTGCAATCAATGCACCAGCTCGTAATAATAAAGATAATTGATGAGCTTCGGTTGGATTGCTAATATTAGTAATACGAAATTTGCTACCAAAACGACTGGAAATTCTGGCAACATTAATGACTTCTTCATCTTTTATTAAAATAATACGACCATTAGCATCCTTTCGCCTACTATCTTTATACTCAATAAACAAGGTTGCCATCAGTTTATCCTGATTATTACGGGTAAAATCAGACATAATAGAGCCACCTGAACTATCCAAACCAATGCTTACTTGTGGTCTGCCCATTTCATCTAAATCTGATCTCGAATCAGTAATATGATCTCCTGTCAATATAACATTTTTATAAAGAACAACAGGTTCACCATTACGAGTATATTTTATCTCAGAATCAACTGGAATATAACCTCGTTGAATAGCTGAATTGTCTATGTCGACATTAACCAAGCGAAATTCCAGAATTGCAGTAGCACCAAGGATCTCTTTTGCTCGTGCCGTATCTTGAATACCAGGTAATTCAACGACAATACGATCAGCACCCTGACGTTGTACTAATGATTCAGTAACGCCTAATTGGTTAATACGGTTACGGATAATATTAATATTTTGTGATACTGCATAATTACGCGCTTCACGGATGCGCTCATCTGTTATTGCCACCATTAATAGATTATTACTGACAGCAGTATAAATCAAATCGCGATAACGTGGTGTTAAGTAAGATTTCGCTTCCGAACGCCCATTATTATCATAAAAACGGATTTTAACACCGTAATTATCTATCTTATGTATAGTTGAATAGGGGATCATTTTTTCACGTAAATCATTACGCAAGCCATCCATAATCTGTTTTTGCAACTTATCTAATGCTGTTTCCATATCTACTTCTATTAAAAAGTGAACACCACCACGCAAATCTAACCCCAATTTCATTGGTTCACCACCAAATACCCTTAACCAATAAGGGGTAGCAGGTGCCAGATTTAACGCCACGATATACTGTTCTCCTAAACCGGAAAATAATGTTTCGCGTGCATGAAGTTGAATATCTGGATTATTAAAACGAGCAAGAATTATACCACTTTCCAGTGTAATTGATTTACTTTCAATTTTTTCTTTCTTTAAAAGGTTGTTAACTTGATCTAAAGTCTGTTCATTAGCTGCAGTTCCCCGCATTCCAGTAATCTGAATAGACGGATCTTCTCCATAAATATTGGGAAGTGCATATAGTAGACCGATGAGCAACGTAGCGATCAGCATAAAATACTTCCATAAAGGATAATGATTTAGCACAGTAATTCCCCCTTCGGGAAAATCAGAAATTAAATAGACTTCATTGTACCTTTTGGTAATATAGCAGCAACGAAATCACGTTTAATGGTTACATCATTAGTGTCATTTAATGCAATAATAACATAACCTGTTTCAGATACTTTAGTGACGCGGCCAATTAATCCACTGGTTGTTAGTATCTCATCGCCTTTAGAAATAGAATCAATTAATCTTTTATGCTCTTTAGCTCGCTTCTGCTGTGGGCGTAAGATCATGAAATAAAAAATCAGTCCGAAAACAACTACCATGATGATCAAAGAATATGGATTTTCTTGCGGTTGCCCACCGGTTGAAGCGATTGTTTCAGAAATAAACAAACTCATCAAAATTTCCTCATTATCATTAATACAATATTTTTAATTAAAAATTAATATAAGAAAATAAAAATCCTACACTGATTTGATTTAATTAAAATAAATAGAATTATACTCTAGTTTGATGAAATTGATTTATTGATCTGTTGATAAAACTTTATTGCGAAAGCCTCAAATTCACCTTTTTCAATCGCTTGTCGAATTTTAGTCATTAATTGTTGATAATAATATAAATTGTGTAAGGTATTAAGCCTGATACCAAGAATTTCAGTACATCGGTCAAGGTGATGTAAATAAGCACGGCTATAGTGAGAGCAAGTATAGCAGTCACAATAAGCATCTAATGGTGAAGTATCTGACTTATATTTAGCATTACGAATTTTAATTATGCCTTCTGTGACAAAGAGATGGCCATTTCTGGCATTCCGGGTTGGCATTACACAATCAAACATATCAATACCGCGACGAACCCCTTCAACCAGATCCTCCGGTTTACCGACTCCCATTAAATAACGTGGTTTATTCTGCGGAATTTGTGGGCAAAGATGCTCTAAAATACGATGCATATCCTCTTTAGGTTCTCCCACAGATAAACCACCAACAGCGTAACCATCAAAACCAATATCAACCAAACCTTTTAGTGATATATAACGTAAATCTGAGTAAACGCTGCCCTGAATAATACCAAATAGCGCATTTTTATTAGCTAACTCATCAAATCGTTGACGACTACGTTTTGCCAGACGAAGAGACATCTCCATCGATTTTTTGGCGTAATTCCAATCTACCGGATAAGGTGTGCATTCATCAAAAATCATGACAATATCTGAACCTAGATCGTATTGGATTTCCATCGACTTTTCAGGGCTTAGAAAAATCCTTTCACCATTAATTGGATCGCGAAAATAGACGCCCTCTTCTTTAATTTTACATATAGCACTAAGGCTAAAAACCTGAAATCCGCCTGAATCAGTCAAAATTGGTCCTTGCCATTGCATAAAATTATGTAGATCGCCATGTAACTTCATTATTTCCTGTCCAGGACGCAACCATAAATGAAAAGTATTACCTAACAAGATTTCTGATCCAGTTTGTTTGATTTCTTCTGGCGTCATCCCCTTGACTGTGCCATAAGTGCCAACCGGCATAAAAGCAGGTGTTTCTACAATCCCACGCTCAAAAATTAATCGACCACGACGAGCTTGGCCGTCTTGGATTTGTAATTCATATTCCACTTTTCCTCTCTAGCATCATAAAACAGTTTGATGGGTTATTTAGATATTCAGTTAAATACATTGATGATATTGAATCAATAATTAATAAATAGTTAATTACTTTTTACTCTCTGCCTTAGGGTTATGTGTAATAAACATGGCATCACCATAACTAAAAAAACGATACTTCTCTGCGATTGCCTTTTGGTAGGCATTCATTGTATGCTGATAACCTGCAAAAGCAGATACCAACATAACTAAAGTAGATTTAGCTAAATGGAAATTAGTAATTAATGCATCAACAATTTGAAAATGAAAGCCTTGATAAATAAAAATTCGAGTATCATCAAAAAATGGGGAAATAATTCCTTCTTTACATGCAGAAGCTGCACTTTCTAATGATCGAATTGAAGTTGTGCCAACCGCAATAACACGGTTACCTCTCGCTTTACACGCTACTACTGCATCAACAACTTGTTGTGATACTTCAACATATTCTGCATGCATGGTATGTTCAGCAATATTTTCTACTCGAACAGGTTGAAAAGTACCGCTACTAACATGTAGCGTTACAAACGCCATCGACACCCCTTTTTGTCGTAGTGTCGCTAGTAATGATTCATCAAAATGTAATCCTGCCGTGGGTGCAGCAACAGCTCCAGGCCTTTGGCTATAAACCGTTTGATAAAGCACGCGATCAACCTCTTCATCATGGCGAGTAAGATAGGGAGGTAAAGGTATATGACCAATATCATTTAAAATAACTAACACATCTCGATTATCCTGAAAACCAATCTCAAATAGCGTATCGTGTCTTGCCAATATAATGGCTTTAACATTTTCATCATCACCTAATAATAACTTAGTTCCAACTTTTGGTGCTTTAGAAGCACGAATATGTGCTAAAACTCGATGCAGATCTAACATACGCTCAATCAATACTTCAATTTTGCCACCAGATATTTTACGTCCATAAACACGAGCCGGTATCACCTGGGTATTATTGAAAACCAGTAAATCACCTGATTCTATTTTGTCAACAATATCAGTAAATATACCATGTCCTAGTTCACCTGTTGAACCGTTTAAAGAAAGTAACCGGCAGTTACTACGTTTAGCTAAGGGATAATGAGCTATTAACTCATTAGGTAATTTAAAAGCAAAATCAGAGAGCCGCATCTCATTAGACTATTTAATTAAAACAAGCGAGTTAGTCTAGTGTAGCAATAAAAACAGTGCAACAAATAAGATCACGGAAATTAAAAATTAACTCATAATAAAACTATGATTTTTTACACGATTACATTTAGTTCAAGGAGCACGAAGTTCCTTATTTAGAAAATTTAATGGCGGATTTTATTTACAGTGATCCTAATATCTTGTATTCAGTAAACGTTGTGGTCAGGATCAGAATGCATAGTCAGGTATAGAATTTACCGGCCAGCACTACATTGTGATTAATACGAAGTAATTTTTTCGATTACCGTGTATCATCGAGTCGCAGTGATCATGCTTGATTTAATTTGTGATTATTTTCTTGCTTTATATTGGGATCAAATCAAAACAAAATAAATTCTACTTAAATTTATTCATTATTTTTACTAGAAAATAAAACCGAACTTATATTATATCTCAAAAAAAATTTAAGAATTAAATGAGTATTTATAGTCATAAAACTGGTTGATCCAACATGCAGAACCTGAATATATTAGGCTATCTTGGTAAAGGTTGTTGGTATAAATTCTTCATGCTATATAAAGGATTTTCGCTACAGCGTGGTTGTCATAAAAAAGCAAACAGTAGTAAAGATCAAAAAGACTCTTTCCTCACTTCCTGACAACATAAGCTGCATCTCATTAGTTGGTTCGGCGACAATATATTAGATAATGTCGATCTATGCATTTAAGAACAACTCATTTTCTTTATCCTAATCAATGTCCACAGTGGATATGTTATCCACTGTGGACATTGATTAGGATTACAGCGATATCGTTAAAAATTCTAATTATAGAAAAATATTAACAATCTTACTGTAAGTATCCTTCTGGCGAAACTACATCATAAAGATAAATGATGGTTTAGTTATCTGTGATCTGTATATTGAATAGCTTGACTTTATAGGAGTCAGCGAAACAAACAGAGGTTTGATTTGAAAACAGTGTTTAGATCAATATCACTACTCTTTATTTTAGCAGCGACAGTTAACTTTAATATACTAAGTGCTATTTATTGAAATCAACGAAACATTTTTTCTGAATCCTTTAAAGGGAAACATTATATTTTCACATAGAAAAATTAGAAAATACAAGAAATGATGAGATAAAAGAAAAATCATTGATATTAATCGTCTGAAGTCGACAGAGTTATGTGATCCATGATATTATTAAAGAATTTAATGTATAGTGTATTAGTCATTTTCTTGAGTCAATCATCGATAAAGAGTCCATCATTTCCTTGAATGAAACTAAATGGTACGAAACCTTTTTTAATTGAGGACGAAATTAGTTACAATCGGATAAAAAGTTAACTAACTAGATGGCTCTTGATAAGAAATTATACATTCAAATGTGAATAGTTATATTATCTGATTATAAGTATATATGAGTAGATTTTGTGATATTGGGTTTGTTTTAATTTACCGGATTATCTAGCATGGAGAAGATTGTTTGAAACAATAACAATTGAAATGCAGATGTGCTATAAATTGCTCTGCGAGCAAACCAATAACCTTTACCAACATAGCCTGTATAACAGTATGGCGCCGCAGATGGCTTAAACTAACTAATTTAATTGGTTCTTTTGATGACTTTATTCTGCATAATCACAATTTTTTTTAATTTTTTTTTTTTTTTTTTTTTGCAATTTATTTAGTAATGATCACTTTTCCCGAAACTAGGAAAACAAAAAGTATTATCATTAATTGAAAGAAAACAATCTTAGCAGATTAGAAACTAAGGTTTATTGCTAATTGAAATTAAATTTTACTCTTTAGGTATTTGGCGCTATATCAAAGTTGTTTGCTAAAAATAGCATTTATAGAATGAAAAAATAACTATAAGAATTATGAAGGTAGTAACAGCCATGATTAAATAATAAGCATTAAATAGTAATTTAATTTATTCGCAACATCAGGAATAAATGCTTGAAAAACTCAGAAGATTTTATTGCTACTAATAAACCAAAGACTAGACCAATCAATATAGTTGATATAAATTATTATAAATCCTAGATGGACATATCTCCACTATTTTAAAGTAAAACTTATTATAATTAATACAATATATTCTGGACAAATTGCGATTAATATAGGAGTTAAAAATTTAATCAGTTTAGTTAATCCTAAATTCGAGATTTTTATAGAAAGAAATGAACATAATACACTATGATCTATGCTGCCATAGCATATGATGTTTCATGGATGTTTATGATCTGAGTACTGTTTTATATTCTGCAATATGTTAATTTTTTAAGAATTCATCTAGAAGATAGGGTTCGAAGGAATCTCCTAGAGTCATGAAACCAGGTAAATCAGGAAGACAACACACGACTTTATATTATTAGATCAACTGATTTTTATTCGAAGATATCTATGAATTCTATCCTGAAAAAATAATGACAGACCAACTAAATTTTTTTTTGAGGTGTCATAAAAAATTTAGTTGGTATGTCATTGTCAATGTCGAAAAAGAAGATGATAAAACGCTTCGGATAAACAGGCTATGTAACATGTGAAGTTTTCTTGTTGTCTTCCTGGTTTACATAATTCCGCTTTCTGGGAGACTTATTCATAGCCATATGGTTGAATTACTAAAAATTAACATATAGCAAAGGATAAAATAGTACTTAGATCATGGCATCCTTGAAGGGCGGTATAGCTAGACGCTCACACCATAGTGTGCTACGTTCAGAAATTCGCGTACATATTCCCATCAGATCGGGATAAGGAAAATATTTTTACAAGAAAATGACTATGGATTACTGAGCGGGCAACAGTATCATCGGTAAACGATAGAAAATATGGCTATGATTATAAACATTATCTAGTATTGCTACTTAGCAGAAGTAAGTTCAGAGATTCCATAACTTTTAACCAAAGTAGATGTAGGCTTTTGTTAGCCTGAATAGCAGCCCTTATTTTACGTATTGTAGTTATCCTGACGATGGAGCTTAATCATGATAATATTTTCTTTCAACTATATTCATCAATGGCAGCCTTGCCATGAATAGATATGGCTGTGCGACGAGGGTCCATATAATGATTCTAGATCGAACTTTCTTTCTCAAGAAAGACTTATTATCTTAATTAATGAAGGAACAATTTCTTTGGTACATTCTGTTTAGAAAAATATTGCCCGATTCTGATGTGATGATACACGAGAAGGCATTTTTGTCAGTGTTAATTCCTATTGCTTTTAATACAAAAGGCACTGCATGTAGCATCTGGATTTACTTTGATTAAATAATCCTCATTGTCTTTAAGCGTAAATTAAACATTTGCTAATCCCTGAACTCGTAGTTCAAAGATATGTTTTATCTTGTTCAAGCATAATATACTGTATATTTTAATTTAAAGTAATTTAAGATGGTAAAGAATAGGTATAATCAACTAAGTGATCTCTAGTTTATTTAATTCTCATAATCGTGACGGTTTTCTGTCTAATAAAACCAGAAACGAGCTATTGTTTATTAAAACCGCTCATAATCTTCAGTGCGATTAATCGCATCTAAATAGAATCCATAATATGGGGGGTTGCCCGATCCTTTTAAAGCAAGGGTCAATTTTAATAGTGTCTGACCCAACCATACTGCATAATTACATCTTCAGATTCTTCAACTCTAATTATTTCTAATACATCTTCTAAAGTTATCAGTTCAAAATAAAGATGATCAGATCTATCATAATCAGTAAAAACCGTCTTAATATTACAGTTTAGTATTATTAATTGATAAACATCTTTACATAACGCTAACGTTCCATGAACGCAGTAATAATTAACTCAATTCTTTGAGCAATGCGATTCATTCAACTAACCTAGTAGAATAATCTTAGATTTGCTATTGCTAGGGATTGGCTCCACATTCATCTTCATAGTGTGAAATATAGATAAACAGTATCCTGTGATAAATTTGTCGCACAAGTATAAACTCACTTAAAAACAGGATACAGTTTATATTTATGGCGTAATTTACGGATTTCAGTTTCAGAAACATCAACTAATTTAGCCAAACGAATATTAGCAAACCCTTTTTTATTTTAATATTTGCGAGAATTCTGCTAATAACCCATTAGTATCAAACTCAGTGATTTTTTCTTCTAAACAAACAGCCTCATTTAATCTGTATTAAAAACCAACAATTAACATTGGTTAGATTAAAGACAGCATCTACAGACATATACCTGTACAGAAATCGCATCGGCTATATATCAGATGAGTTTAGCACTAGAATCTTTAACTCACGACAAATTTTTATTAACAAATCTAATTCATTTAAATCTACTTTAGAATCAAAATCTGTTGTGGCAACTTCTAATCCATCCGCACAATGCTTTTTTTATAGATTCTTTAAAAGTTTTGTCAATAGTCATTACTTCCTCAACATATTTTATCTAACGTTGTTAGACAATTATTACTACCCGGAAATTTTTTAAAATTAAAACGTGGGATATTAGTCACAACATAATCAATATAAAGTTCAAAATAGGCAGGTATCCAACGGCCGTCGGTAATATCATTTATTAATTGATCAAGTATATAACCACGGCAAGTTTTGCTGTAATCCTAGTAATAGATAAACAAGTTGCTTTTGATGTCAAGACCAAAGAAGATGATAATCGTGAAATAATTTCAATAACAATTAAGTGGTTAATTTTAGGATTTGTAACAAATTCAACATTTTAACCATCTGTTTCTACACCAATTTCTGGTCATATGACCATGATGTATTGCGCATAATTTAATATTCTTTATCAGTTAAAGTTTGAGCAGATGTAATAGTAATAGAATCTACTGTATCGATCCCCCATTAGATTAACATTTTAAATAGAAAAGATAATGATATGATTATCATCATTATCACCAACCACTTCCATTTCATACTCTTTCTTACCAACCAATGATTTATCTATTAAATAATTCATTGGTTGGTAAGAGATCTAAACTTATCAAATAAATATATTTAAACTCTTCACGGTTATATGCAATACAACCACTTAAATCTTCCATGATAAATGAAGAACAAATAATACATGGAAAGCCTATTTTCTGCTATTTTGACACCTTTTTTCCTGGAAGAGGTAATTCCTGAGTGTGATTTTCAAAACCGATTTTCTTTATTGCTTTATGAAATCGTTACCGCTTCCCCCATTATCAATTGCATCAGCTATTGTACCAATCATAGTAACAGAAAATTTTTTAATACATCTTTACCCTTTAATTCTAAAGCGTAATTTAAAGTAGTTAGCCCTCCCTTCCCTATTCTAGGAAAAATCGCATCAGTACATTCTTTTTCAAAAATTTTATATACCACTTTCTCACTGAATCGGCTCAATATAAGTGACATTCGCCAGATCTGGATTCGTTATGATTATCGCCGGATTAGAATTAATTAAAATAATTCGATAACCTTTTTCACGTAGTGCTTTATATTTTTGTGCACTTGAATAATCAAATTCACAATCTTAGCTAATAACAATATTTTGGACCAGGAACCTAAAATTAAGATGCTTTAATATCTGCCCGCTTCGCTATTTTTCGCTCCTGATTAATTGATTTGAGTATTTAAATTTATTGAATGACATTTTTAATTAATTCAATGAAATAATCAAATAGGAGGCTCTAAATCTTTAGGTGCAGGAGACTCGCTTCAGGATGTAATTGACATCCAAATACAGGTTTATCGGTACGATGTATGCTTTGTAAATTACCATCAAATAGTGATTTATGGATTACTTGCAATTTATCAGATAATGATCCATTATCAATGGCAAAACTATTATTTTGTGTAGTAATCATAACCTAGTTATTAACTAAATCTTTTTATTGGATGGTTATCACCATGGGTCAAAATTTTATTTTAACGGTATCTGGAACCCCACACTGGGTGGTGCCAGTAATTGATGATCTAAACAAATACCAAAATAGGTATTTTGTTGTTAAAAATGTTTAATTATTTTGATTGTATCATCAATCACAAGCTGCTGAATCGCGCCAGGACCATTAGAAATAAAGATGATATTAGGTGGTATTTTTAATACTTTATCAGCCGGTGTTGTTGCTAGTGGATAATCGTCAAATAACAACCGCGATCAACGAGTAAACGTAAAATATTTCGTTTAATACTAAAATCATAACCAACTACATGAATAAGATAATTGCTTAGGAGTTCTTGATAGCTGATAATCCATCTTCATTAAGATCCTAATTCTCTTGCTTCTAAACATAAATGTCTTTAGTAGCAACTTCTTTAGCTAAATTTAGTTCTTTGACTTCATCAAATAACTTGATTTTTTAATACAAAATTATATCTAAATTTTCACCAGTAAGAATATAACCATTATACATTCTTTTCCCCTTAATAGTCGCGTAAACTTACGTGTATCAATATTAGCAATGGTGACTATTTTATAGGGTCTTAAATAATTAAGATAAATTGTATTTTAGACAAAAGTTACTATAAGTTAAGGGTAAATCACGTATAAAAAGGCTTTTAGCCTGAATGACAGAAGATTCTTCATCATCTTTGTTAATTTCTATCTTTCAATATTGTGAATAAGTGAGTATAAAAATTTAGCGAAAGTAGGAATGATACAGTGAGAATTTATTTATATTCAGTTATTGATGTGTTAAAATAAATTCTCCAACAGCAATTCCTTTAGCCACATAGGAATGATCATAAAACTGGGTTCCGTTTTCCAGAACCAATATAGTTAACTTAATAAAATACCCTTCCAGGAGAATAAATTACGTATTTAGAATATTTATTTATACTTAAGTCAATAAACTTGTGTAAAAATGGACTTTAAGAAAATTTTAGTAAATCGTGTCATTTTAATGATAAATACTAATTGTATATCAAAATGTAGTTTTTATTATTTTTAGTTAATTTATGATAAAAATTAATATAATTAGTAAAATCGTAAATTTTCTTAGTAAGTTAATCGATTATATCGTATGATAACTGTAAAAGTATGATTTAAATAAATTTCATTATCATTATAATGAAGCGTGCAAAAAAAGATTAAATCAATAAGATTTTCTCGTTTAAACAATAGAAACAACAAATTTTTAACTAAAAACTAATAACTCTATAAATAAAGTTCAAATTAAAAATTAATTATCATTTAATGAAATGATAATATAAATAAAAAACTAAATATATTTAATATATCTTTTTTTTAATCCAAAAGAGAATTTTAAATAATTTTTTTAAAATCTGATTCAACTTGATGCTTTATACGTTTTTATCTCTACTCTTTCAGTAAAATAAGCAAAAATTTCTGTATGTTTATCAACAATATCACCATTTCTAAACGTTGGAAAATCAATGCTGTTATTTTATTTTAAAGTAATACCTTGTGGGGGCCGGGGTAAGGGGCTCAATACTCTGCACAATTTTTAAATCACAGCTAATCGACTTGGTAATAACAGGAATTATGTTAATTTTTATGTATGTAGTTTCTAGTTTAGAAGACAGTGTCGGTATTTCTGCTGATTGATTGCATGAATGATTTTAATAATAGAAAGATGAGATGGTATGAAAGTCTACTCTACAGGTATCCACGAAACCAGATTATTACCTCTTATCCCTTGCATGAACGCATCCGTAATTGGTATGTCAGGATCTGATATACACTGTTGTTGAGAGGAGCTCGAATCTATGTTGCAACAGAATACTCAAAACCTTCTTTCTTAAGAAAGAGTTATGCCACGTCACCCGTAATGCTTTTTCTGCAGTGAACTATACTGAATGATATAGGCATTTTAAGATTAAAGGGCTTAAGGTTAAAAGTAGATTTCAGCGGAAATATGCTTCAAGAACTCTAGCTGTACCTTATCTGAGGAGTGCAAAAGTAGCGAAGAGTTTCTATCATAAATTTTGTATCCACGAATGATCTCCACCGATGATTTCATGAAAGTCTCAGAGCCGCTTCTAAGTGAAAGCGCATAATATCTTGCCAAGTGTTATCAGCAGACTGATGCAGCAATAATTTGAAGAGCATAGGCAAATTGTGTGTGAATGATTTAAGAGATACGTGTTACGTTTATTTCTTACCTGAATGCATATGTCACTCTGTCAAGCAAGCTGATCGCCTTTATCTGCTGATTAAAGGTCAGGGGAACCACTCTTCTCATATGGATATAAGGAACTTGTTGCACTCAAAAATAATTATCGATAACTAGAACTGAACTGGCTAAACTTCTCAATAGCTTGTAAGCGCGCAAGGACTTAACTGTATTTTAGGCTTGCTACGGAAGACGGTGTTTGGTTTTAAATACAATAGTAACGATATTCCTAGACACGCAGAATTAACGCTGCTGGGCATGCAAAATAACTAATGCACTTGTGGTTTCACTCTATAAAGGCATGTAACTAAAATTAAAGCAGCTTGCCGGAGGCTTGGTTGGTGGTAGTATAGAGTGCGATGCCGCTAATAAATTCTTTGATGTTTTATTGGTAAGGTTTTCAGCATATTACCCAACGATAAAGAAACTGAAGAAAATTTAAAAGAATGGCTGGCATTCTATTCTTCCAGTCAGGTCACTGGTTGACATCAATAAGAATGAGGAATATAATTTGAATATCGATTTTTTTGACAGCTAGCCTATGAAGCTAGCAGGTGCAGCACTGTGGTTCAAAAATAACCCTTTAAATAATATTTAAACTGGTTCCCAGTCTGCTCAAAAAAGCTGGAACCTGCTAAAGGGATTCGATCTCATGACCATACTGGTAAACAACATTCAATTTAAAGATAAAAATAAATTTCTAAAGAATAAGCATCCAAATAGCCTGACCGACATGCACCAGATTTATTAATAGTTTAGAGATTCCTTCCTCGCTTCCTAACAGCATAAAGCTGTATCTCATTAGTTTTCCTTAGCGTCAAGATGTTTAATGATATTAATTCATCTGTTGAATCAACTTATTCCACTTTATCCTGTCCATATTATCATAATGAACATGTTATTCGCTGAGATATTTATTTAGGGTTACAGCAATTTTATTATAAAATGCCAGATTGCAGAAAACATTTAACAATCTTATTGGAAGTCTTCTCCTCTAGCAAGATTACATTATAAGGATAGATGGTTTAGTTATCTGCGATGTATGTTGAATAACTTAACTTTACAAGAATCAACAAAACAAATAGGCATTAATTTGAAAACAGCATTTAGAGTGGCATCACTGCTTTTCTTTCTTTAACGGGGACAGATAACATAAGTTCTATAAATGGTATTATTGAGGTCGACGAAACATTCTTTGATAAACCTTTCAAAGGAAAACATTATATCTTACATAAATAAAGATATGAACGCGGGAGAAAAGGAGATGAAAGAAAAGAATAAATCTCGGTCTCAATCCTCCGAGATCGACAGGTCATATGAGAGATAGAACTCTTTAAGAATTTAATACAGAGTGTATTAGCTGTTTTCTTGATCTAATTATTGATAAAGAGTTCATCCTTAGCTCAAATGTAGTTAATGATACGAAACCTTTGCCAGTTATACCATAAAATTAGTCACTATCCCCTCGAAAATAAGGCGTGATAAGTAGAAATTTATTGCTAAGAAATTCTACATTTAAAATGTGAACAGTTATATCAGCCGATTAAAATATAGCTGAGTAGCTTATATGGTCTAGAGTCTTTATTTACTAAATTATCTGTCCTGCAGAAAATTGTTAGATCTGAAAGAATTGAAATACAGACATAGATACAAATTGCTCTGAGAGCAAAGCAGCAATCTTTGTTAAGATAGTCGATGATAAACATCATCTTATTTTATAATTTATCAACGATAAATTTAGAGATGCCATAGTTTTTAGTTAAAATATGATGTAGGCTCTTTGCTTGCTTGAAGAGTAGCTATAATTTTAGATTTTATAGTTTACCTCCTAACGACACAGAGTCTCGTTATCATGATATTTTATACTCTTAACTATATCTCTCAGTAGGCATATTCTCATAAATAGGTTGTACAACGATGGTTTATATAATGATTGGGATTAAATAATTAGGCCAGAAATATAATGGAACGCCTTCACTCTTACTAGCATGAGTAAGAGTATACTTTGCATATTTTACCTTTAAGTTGAGAATAATGCTTCCACGAGGATAGCTAACGCATTATGAATTTAGATGCAGCACCTATCATTACATCACTATTAGATACTGATGCTTATAAACTACATATGCAACAAGCCGTCTTTCATCAGTATAACCAAGTATCAGTTGTAGCAGAATTTCGTTGCCGTAGTGATGAACGACTTGGTAACTATGCTCAAGCTGTACGACAACAAATAGATCTAATGGCACATATTGTATTAACGCCAATTGAATATCGTTATCTGCGTGGTTTGATTTTTTTTAAAGCTGATTATCTCGATTGGTTAAAAGATTTTCGCTTTAATCCTACACAGGTTAACGTTTATACTACGCAAGAAAATCAGTTAGCACTAAGAATTAGTGGTCCATGGCGTGAAGTCATTCTTTGGGAAGTACCTCTGTTAGCTTTAATTAGTAAACTAGTTCACCGTGATCGCTCTCCCAATGTAACAACTGAAGATGCTATTGAACAGTTACATAAATTGATTAATTATTTTTACCAAGATGCAAAAAGGCTAAATATTGATTTAGCAAACTTTAAATTAATTGATTTTGGAACTCGCCGACGTTTTTCTCATGCAGTTCAATACGCTATTATCAATGAGCTCAAATACCATTTCCCTTATTTTATTGGCACAAGTAATTATAAGTTAGCGCAACAATTACAGATTAAACCTGTTGGTACTCAAGCTCATGAGTGGTTTCAAGCCCATCAACAAATTAGTGTTGATCTTGCTAGTAGTCAACGCGTTGCGCTGCAAAGTTGGCTAGATGAATATCCCGATCAATTAGGTATCGCACTAACGGACTGTATTACGATGGATGCTTTCCTGCGTGACTTTGATATTACCTTTGCTAATCGTTACGAAGGATTAAGACATGACTCAGGAGATCCGTTAGAATGGGGTGAAAAAGCTATTAGTCATTATAAAAAACTAGCTATTGATCCTATGAGTAAAACTCTAGTTTTTTCAGATAACCTTGACCTACAAAAAGCATTGATCCTTTATAAATATTTTTATAAACGTATTAACCTTGTTTTTGGTATTGGTACTCGCTTAACTTGCAATATTCCTGAGGTAAAACCGCTTAATATTGTGATTAAATTAGTTGAATGTAATGGTAAACCAGTTGCTAAGTTATCTGATAGCCCAGGAAAAATGATCTGTGATGATCATGAATTTATTGATCGCTTAAAAAAAGCCTTTGATATCCACAGTATAATAGATCGGTTTAATAACAAACTTAAGTGACTATTATAGTAAGTTACTTTATTGATTGTTATATCAGAGGAGGAGTAAATTAAATTCTTATTATAAAAGTCTTTTCATCTAATTATTCCTATTTTAAACTTATTAATTTTATTTGTTTATTACGCGAGAACAAGTAATGCAAAGTGTTTCCCAATCAGGATCAAAGAACTTTAAAAACTAAATATTAAAAGAGAGTATTTATGAACATAGTATCTGTCGTTGAAGTACTACAAGGCCGTGTAGCTGTAGGCGAAGAAGTAACTGTTCGTGGCTGGGTACGTACAAAGAGAGATTCAAAAGCTGGTTTCTCATTTCTCACCGTTTATGACGGTTCCTGCTTTAATCCATTACAGGCTATTGTAAATAATGAATTAGATAATTATGAAAACGAAGTTTTACTTCTGACCACCGGTTGTTCGATTGAGATAACTGGAATTGTTAAGTCATCGAAAGGTAAAGAGCAAAATTTTGAATTATCAGCCACTCAAGTCGTTATAGTAGGTATGATAGAAAACCCTGATAGTTATCCAATGGCTGCTAAGCGTCATAGCGTTGAATACTTACGTGAAGTGGCACATCTACGTCCACGCACTAATCTTATCGGTGCCGTTGCTCGTGTTCGCAATACGCTATTCCAAGCTATTCATCGTTTCTTTCATAAAGAAGGTTATCTTTGGGTTTCAACACCAATTATTACCGCTTCTGATACTGAGGGTGCCGGTGAAATGTTTCGCGTCTCAACATTAGATTTGCAGAATATTCCGCGAACAGAAAAAGGTGATATTAATTTTGATAAAGACTTTTTTGGTCGAGAAGCATTTCTAACCGTATCCGGTCAACTAAATGGAGAAGCTTATGCTTGTGCATTAAGCAAAATTTATACTTTTGGACCAACATTTCGCGCAGAAAACTCTAACACCAGCCGCCATTTGGCCGAATTCTGGATGGTTGAACCCGAAGTTGCTTTTGCTAACTTAAATGATATCGCCACACTGGCTGAGAAAATGTTAAAATATCTCTTCAAATCAGTTTTGCAAGAACGCTATGATGACCTAACCTTCTTTGCCGATCGGATCGATAAAGACATTATTAACCGATTGGAAAAATTTGTTACCTCAGATTTTACTCAAATTAATTATATCGATGCGATTAAAATTTTGAAGCAATCAGGGCAATCATTTGAAAAATCAGTGGCGTGGGGTATCGATCTCTCTTCTGAGCATGAACGTTATTTAGTTGAGAAACATTTCAAAGCAGTTGTGGTTGTTAAAAATTATCCAAAAGATATAAAAGCTTTTTATATGCGTTTGAATGATGATGATGAAACCGTTGCTGCTATGGATATATTAGCACCAGGTATTGGCGAAATTATTGGTGGCTCACAGCGTGAAGAGAGATTAAATAAATTAGATACTCGCATGGAAGAGATGGGGCTTAACCGCCAAAATTATAACTGGTATCGTGATCTTCGCCGATATGGTACAGTGCCACATGCAGGGTTTGGTCTTGGATTTGAACGTTTAGGTGCTTATGTCACTGGCGTGCAAAATATTCGTGAAACTATCCCATTTCCACGAACTCCGCGTAACGCAACCTTTTGAATATTTAATCTCATAATCATAAAACGAATAAACATTATAATGATAACTGCCAGCAGGTTTTATCAGTAAATCTGGTGTATTACGGTCAAGCTACATTCCACTATAATTCTTTATAAACCTGCTCTCCGTCCTTAAATTTGACGTTGTTTACTAATAGTATCAGAGGCTCAAATCTTCCTTAGACTGGCCCCAGCTTTCTGAGAAGACAGTAGAAGCTTAAATACCATTGAAATGGTTCCTTTTCTTGAGCCGCAGTGCTTTACAGTTCGGCCTCGTGTAGCTTCAGTATCATAAAACCCAATTGAATTTTGGATTTCTTATTCTTATTTACGCCAACCAATGTACTGATGGAAAGCCGTAGAATACCAGCCTTCTTCTCGATTATTCTCAATTTTCTTAATTGCTGTAGAATACAGCTGAAAACTTTTCTAATAAAAGATCAATGGTTTTATTAGCGGCATTATTAGAACTCTCTGCTAGCAAACCTCTAGCAGTTCAACTTTAACTTTCTGTGTGCCGCATACCTTTTGGAAGTAAAGGCAGCGCATGAGCCATTTTGTATGCTAAACAGCATTAATGCTGTGTACCTAGAATATCTTTATTCTTGCATTTCAAAAACTAATATCACTATTTCCCGTAGTAAGTTTAGAGATACAGTTAAATGAACACACGCTTGCAAGGCATAGAAGTTCAGCTAAGTTCTCTCTAATTCTTGATAATTACTTTCAACTGCAGCTAGCTCCTCACATCCATGCAGTGATGCCAATAATACAACAGCAGACAAAGGCGATCAGTTTGCCTAACAGAACGGGATATTCTTTCCGCCAAGAAATAAACGTAACGCGTATCGCTAAATTATGCAAGTATCATATTACCAATACTCTTTAAGCTATTAATTATCCTCATTTATGATATATGGGGTTTTAAAGATGAGAGGTGTGGTGATGCCCTGCATATTGATTTTATGAATAATTTCAATATCAGAGAGATGAGATTGCATGAAATTTACCCTATAAATATTTGAAAAACCAAATATTATTCTTATCCCTTGCATGAACTCATCCCTAATGGTAGTGCCTAGAAAACTGATAGACACCGATGTTGAGACGGCACTCAACTCGAAATCATTCTGCGATAACATGCTCAACGATGCTTTATTAGTGAGGATCTTTATGCCACATCGATCGTAAAACGGTTATTTGCCATAACGAACCAAATAAATTGCTATTGGCGATGTTTAGATTAAAGTTCCTAAGGTCAGAGGATCGCAGCGCCAATAGAATATCTTTATAAAGGTTGTTACTATCATCTTTTATCTGAAGTGTGTAAAATATTGAAGAGTTATTGCAATGTCTACATATGTAAGGCATTTCCACCGATGATTTTTATGAATTTCTGGAGTTCTTCTTGATGAAGAACACATTGTCTTCTACTAGTGTTACCATTAGCAGATTAAAACGTCGATGCCTTGAAGAGCATCGGCAAGGGTGTTTACGTAATTTATGCGATACGCGCTATATTTATTTCTGTTCCGATGGTTATGCTACTTCCTAGCAGGAAAACTGATCACCTTTGCCTGTTGATCATTATCGTCATCACTGCATTGACGTAAGGAGCTCATTACAATCAAAGATGGTTATTAAGAGTTAGAAGCGAAACTATGATCCGAACTTATCAATCACCTACTAATAATTACTTAACTATATCTTCTAGTCCTTGCTATTAGGAGAGAAGCGTTGTTCTTAATTTTTAGAATGCAAATGGTAAAGATATTCCTAAATATCTAGCACCAACGCCATTATCTACATAAAAAATCTGATGTGCTAGCTTCATTTTGAAAAGGAATTTAACACCGAAAGTTAAAGTTGATCTACGGGAACTTTGGCTAACAAAATAGAATTGCAATGCCGCTAATAAAACCATTGATATTTTGTTAGAAAAGTTTTCAGGATAGCATCCTGCAGCGATGAAGAAGCTGAAGAAAGAACAATAAGAACAACTAGCATTCTATGTCTTACCGTCAGCACATCTTGTATCAATAGGAACGATGAATACAATTTAATCAGCTTTTGCGAGAGTGAGGGGCTATGAATCTGACGCGCGAAGTACTGTGATTTAAGAAAATAACTATTTCAATGGTGTTTAGCTGTTTTCGTCTGCTCAGAAAACTGAAAGCAGCTAAAGAAATTTTGATCTGGTTGCCCATGGTAGTAAGCAACGTTCAATTTAAGAATTAAGAATAAGATTCATAAAGCATCAGAGTGGAGCATAGCCTAATTGTCGTATACCAGATTTAATAATAACTAGAGTTAATTAATTATTTCTTTTTACAATTGTTTTCATATGATGTAGAACGATATAATCTGATACATCAATTAAAATAATTTTTTTCATAAAAGCTTATTAAGTTTAAATTAATATAGAAATATTACAATTTAATTATATTTTTTGTTGGTTTGTGATAAATGCCACGAGTATATTAATAAGTAATTTTATATAAATTTTAATTAGTGAATAGTGAAATTTATCTTAATCCGTTATCAGGACAATAGCATTAAATGAATCGATATTTCTGCCGTAAGATCTTCGCTAGTTAAATCAAAGTGATGTTCGCGCATTTGGTATAATTTTGGATTACTAAAGATAACTATAAGCAACGATTATATTCTTTTGTTGAATAAGCTCCATTAATTCTATTGCTAGAAGATTTTATTATCTTATCAATATATTTTTTATAGTCAATACCTAAGGATAATATCCTTCTGTTTTTTAAAGCCTTATCCTGCTTATTTAGACTATCAATCAATTTGATTAAAATATATTCAAGCATAAGCTAGGTTAATTCACTCGATAATTCTATAAATCGAATATTAAAGAAATATTCATGTGCTTTTCAGACTAATATAGAAATGATGAACAGGAATATAGTGCCACCTTATATCCAAATTTGGATAATAGCATATAAATCTAAATGATTTTATCGCTGAAGCTTGGATAACTTCAAAATATCAATATCTATTTATCTGCTATAATTTTTTATTTTTTTTACTAAACCAATAGTAAAAGTATGATAAATATTTCTATTAACTTAATAATTTCAGTGGATTTCATTGAGTTTAGTATAGCTACTTTATATATCCCTTTATTGTAAATAAATTGAGTAATTTCAAACATCTTCAGTACGACAACCAATTATTTTAAGAATTATTCTAGTTTAAAAAGTAGGATATTACCGAAATCTTCACTCTCAAGTAGATAGATAAGAATATATCTTTTCAACTTTAAAGTCTTTTTTTTTAATTCTGGTAATAATCTTATTTAGATATTCTAGAGTAAGTTATATCTTCCAAAGATAATAACCTGTTCTTTACGTAAAAAGGTTTGGTCCTATCCATTGCATTAATAATAAAGCTAATGTTAAATTCTCAGTAGTTATTTAACAAGATAGAATACACAGAATAATGACATTACATTCAGTAATATAAGAAAAATTTGCTATAGTCTTAAATTATGCTGTATAGCAGAGTGAATTATTTTTTAAGAAAAATACTCAATATGAATTTCAGGATTATTTAACTGGATTACTTTAATATCATAAATATTGAATTTTATCACTTTATAGGTAACTTAATTACATTTAAGAATTAAATATAAACAAAAATAATCAAGGTCTATAATATGGCAATAATAATGGACAAATTATTGATTTTTTTTCTTAGTTATCAACTGTTTATATACCTACCTAAAATATTTATTTGTAATTAATATATTAGATATTTTTTATATAAAAACTATAAATACTACTTGTCAACTTTAACAGATATTTAATAAGTGTTTTTTAGCAGTAATATATCAATCTATTTAATTATAATAAGGAGTCTAAGAGTTAGTACTAAATCTGGTATGTAGCGATTAGGATAAGCTCCATCCTGATACTTCGTTTTAACCTATTCACTATCCTTAAATTAGATCTTGTTATCACCAGGGTCAGTAAGTTAAATCCATTTAGCTAGTTCTAGCTTTTCTAAGCTGATTAGAACAACCTAAATTTTATTGAAATAGTTGTTTTTGAACTGCAGTTACTTTGCACATTGAATTCGTAGCCTTATACTATAACAAAGCTAATTCAATTGAATTCGTTATTTTTACTGACGGCAAGTGTTCGCTAACGGAAAATCGTAGAATGCCAGCCGTTCTTTTTAATCTTTCTCAAGAATTTTCATCACTTCAAGAATGCTTTGCTAAAAACATTGCAATAAAATATCCAGGGCTATGATGATCGGTATTAGAGCCCTTTGCTAGTCAGACCTTTCTTGCAGCTTATACCCTTAACTTTTTTTGCATACCTTTGGAGAATGAAACCAGCACATCAGTTTTTATACCCAACAAAGATTGGTACTACGTGCTCAGAAATATCTTTTGCTATTGTGTTCAAAACCAATGGCACCGTCTCCCGTAGCAAATCTGGAAGAATAAGTTAATCAATGTGCTCACCAGCTATTAAAAAGTTATGCCCAGTTCGATTCTAACTCTCAATAAACATCTTTCTAACGCAATTAGCTCATGACATCAATGCAGTGATGTCAATAATAAGAAGAAGCCAAAGACGATCAGTTTGCCTAACAGAATGAGATATACTTTCAGTCAAGAAATAAATGTAATGCGTATCGCTTAAATTACGCAAGTACCGCATTACTAATGCTCTTCAAGCATTGTTGTTTCAGTCTGCTGATGGTACTGCAGAGAGACCATATGGTTTTTACCAAGAATCGCTCTAGAGTTTCGTGAAAATCAGCGGTGTATATACCTAACAGCTATTAGCCATAGGGTACCAACTCTTCGCTGCTTTTGCACGCTTCAGATAAGACGATATGAACTTAGAATACTATGGTGTAGTATGTTCTAAAGATGCTGTATATCATGAGTTTTTTTTAAAAAACGTCGAAGAAATCTAGCGAGGCCCTATATCATCTTGCTTCTGCGTTAGAGCTATGAGCTGATAAATTCCAATAGTCTTCTTACTCTTTGGAATATCATCTGCGCGAGGAAGAAGTGGAAGCGTTATCTGAAGCTTAGAGTAATCGTCCGATTACTGTAAAGTTCACTTCGTTAAAAAGACGAAGTGAAGCGCTGGGATGGCTCCATAACGTAAAATACTTCGCGCGCTATTTTAATCTCTCCAGGCTCAGTATCCGCGTCCAAAACTGTGGCATTATCGAAGTGAAAATAATTGTACATCATTATGGACAACTGGATTATGCAATACCAGCAACAGACTCTGATTCAGGAAGAGATAATCGGTCGCTATATTACTCATATTTCAGCTAGGCATTATAAGTATGGTGCGTTATTATGGTTTCTTATCTAATCGTAAACGAGGTATACTATAACTGAATATGTATAAGGGTTTGTAGATGATAGGTTGCAAAAAATTAAAAACCGAGGTTTTCATCATTCTAATAAAAAATTCTTGCACACATATCCGTGCAATGTGTCTGGTATGACGCCATGCTAATTTTATCACTACTCTCAGTTTGGTAAACTGATAACGGAATTGTTGTCAGAAAGAATGCATAAAATGAATAAAAACGAGGTTACTAAGTAAAGCTATTGGTTAATGTCTCTAAATTAGAGAGTTAGATTAAAACATACTAACCTATGATAGTTATCACTTAGAATAGATCGAATAAATCTATTCTATCTTCTATTAAAAATAGGAGAGTTTTTAATTTTCAATTAAAGGGCGATTTAATTTCCTAATCATCAAGGTTAAATCCATTGTTTCCAATTAGTTTAATCAGGTCAAGGCGTTGTTTTTCTTTATTCTTTAGATTTTTTTTGCCTATTCAGAGAGCTTTCTGTTTTCATCGATAACCACTTCTAACTTTTCTTTAATTTTCTGTAACCACTCGAAATATTTCGTTAAGGCAAACTTTCATATAGTGGTAATGCTGTTAAAATGCTTAGAGATAATTTAATATTTTTCTTCTCTTTTTAGAATCTTAGTTATTTCACTTATATTAATTTACCTGTTATTTTCCAATTCAAATTTTGTTGCTTCTGTATCTTTATCCTTCAGTAGCAACGCTTCATCGAAGTTTTTCCGCTTTATTTTTAAAGTTTTTTTAAAATACCTATTTTCTTTTTTATCAGTGTTTCAATCTATATTTTTTGGTGAGGGTTTTTCACATATTTATTTCCATATTTTAAAGTTATATTGGATTTAATACAGAACAAGTTTAGGCTTATCCAGTATTGTCTTGTTCCAATTAGGGTAATACATAGCAGTGTTTATTTAATGATTTGTTTGGATATCTATCTTTAGGGTTTTCTCTGATATCAGTAAATATCAGGCGATTAATGTTATAATACAATTATTAAACAAATTCATCAAAAGTGAGATCTTCTTGCTCAATCTGCTCCTGATTTTTTCATAAAGAACGGTTTCATGTCTAAATTAGTGGTAAAATATCCGGTAGAGTACCTAGAAAAATTAAGTCTTTTTTGTCTAGAAAAAAAAAGTTTCTTTTATCCAAAAAAAATTCATGAACCTTAAATTTTCTATTATACTATAATGGGTTTTAGGTGACAAATTCTACCGTATTTATCTTTTTTATTTCTGTTTTCGCTTTTTTAGTAGAGTTTAATTTTAGTGTTAGTGATAAAATCTGCCACTCTCACAAAGGCAGCGAGTAAACTTGTTTTAATAAAAAGTGGGGGTGGTTTTATTTATGTTGATATCCACTTTAATATAATTTATTTTACCTATATGAAATTTTGATAATATCGTATATTGACCCTTATTTTGCTCTTTAGGTTCTTTGTTTTTTTAGTTTTTAAAAATTTGTAAACCGTTATCAGTATTATTTAATTAGGAGTTATACTCATTTTTTGTATATAGAAATTTTGAGATGGATGGCGTAACTTACTGATTAATTTCATGAATGATTTCAACATATAGAGAGATGATATGCAATAAAAAGTCTACTTTAGAAGTATCCGAGAAACCAGATATTACCTTTAGTGGGATGGGTCCCCTTTTGCATGAACGCATTCGTAATGCTACTAGGAATGCTGATAGGCACAGTTATTGAGATGGATTTTAAATTCATACTGCAAGAACATGCTGAATACTGACCTGTCGATAGATATTATGCCATAGTTTTCTGTAATGCTATTTACTCCAACGAACAATACAGACTGGTATTGTGGATGTTGAGATAAAAAGCCTAAAGTTAAGGATCGCAGGGTAGAAATATATTTCAATAGCTCCTTCCTTACCGCCTTATCTTAAGCGTGCAAAATCATCAAAAAGTGATTACCCATCACTTGTGCTTGCGAAATATTATCCCATTAGCCACCGATGATTTTTACGAAGCTGTAGGTTTTCTCAATGAGAGAAAACCTAATCTTCTCTGACAATACCATCAGCAGATTGAAACAGCAATGGTTTAAAGAGCGCAGGTAAGGTTGATACCCCTTACGTAATTTAAGCGATATGTATAACGTTTATTTCTGGATTGATGGCATATAATCGCCTTTGTCTGCTTCTCATTATTGACGTCGCTGCATATGAACCTAAGGAACTCGTTGCACCGAAGATGCTTATCGATAGTCAGGAAGTGTATTAGGCTGAACTTCTGTATAGTAGTGAGTCTTGTGTTTTAATCATGTTTCCTAGGCTTGCTAGGGAAACAAGTGATATTAGCTTTTTGAATGCAATGATAAAGATATTCTCGATATGTAGCAGCAATGTTGTTGGTACATAAAATAGCTAATATGCTAACTTCACTTCATAAAGACATGCAATCGAAAGTTAAGGTGAGTTGCAGAAGATTTGGATAGCAGAGAGCCGCAATGTCGATAATAAACCTATTGATGTTTTGTTACAAAGTTTTCAGCGTATCATCCAGCGATGAAGAAGCTTGATGAATAATCGAAAATAACAGATGGCATTCTATGCTTTGTCGTAAGTGCACTGGGCGTCATAAGAACGAAGAATCTGATTGAATTAGTTTTTATGATATTGTGAGTATACGAAGCTGACGAACGAAGCACTGTAGTTTGAGAAAAACAACTATTTGAATGCTATTTAAGTTGTTCTCGTCTGCTAAGAAAATATGGAGCTGGCTTAAGAGAATTTTCTGTTTGTGCTCATGCTGGTAAACAACATATTATTTAATAATGAAAACGGGTTCATTAAGCATCAGAATAGAAGATATCTTAATCACATATACCAGATTTGCCAATAACTCCTTTTGTCGCGTGTTTGGTAAAACCTTTCGTTGTTAATGTTTAAGAAACAGACACTTCCTGATAACGTTTATTGAGCAAAAATTGCATAAGGTAATCTAATTTCCGATAATAAAATAAACGATTTTTTATTATTGTTTAACTGCTGATATATTATCGTGTGATCATATTCATATAGGCAGTGATCTTGCTGCTATTAAAGGCTTTTAATTTGAGCCTTATTTGCGTGTTTATCTCAAAAAAAAAGAAAAATATTTTTAATACTGCAATCAGCTTCTATCATCTCACACTGTACTGTTTTTCTAAAAATAAGAACAGTCTGAGTGGTATTCAGGTAATCGTCTTATATTTTTCTTATAATTATTGTATGATTTCTAGTATTTTACGACGACGTCATTTTGTAGTACTTATTCATATACTAATGAAGTCTTATTAGATTATATGGCAATGACATCGCAGTTTTTTTTCTGATTTGTGCTGTCAGAATATCCACCATTCTGTCTTCACAGAATTTTGCAACCTGGTTACTAAAATCTTTATCAATTAAGCGTTTTTATCATCCCTGGAGTGTTTTTCTAACTGTTTAGTCCTAGATCGTTATATAAATCCTTGCCACCCAGTCCCCTATTCATGGCAAGATGAGTATTGATGAATATGTTTGATTGTAAAAATATAATAATGATTAGTATAGCTCCCAATCGTCAGACAACTGCAACATTTAAATCAAAATTTCTATTTAGCTCAACAAAAAGTCTGCATCTACTTTAACTAAGCATCATGTGGTATATCTAAACTTACTGTTACTAAAGGAAAAAATAAAATGATGTTGATGATCACAGCCATATTCTATATCGTTTGCCGACGACACACTGTTACTTTCTTAAAAAGCTTAAGTCGATTTCCCTATTTGCGAAAAATATTTTCTTTCTTTCGTTGATTTAACTAACAGTTCCTCCTATGCGAATTTCTTGAACCATTGCATCTTAATCTGGCTTAGATCCTCATTTATACAGGGTATAATGAGTAGGAAATTTACGTGAAATAAGACAAAAAATTCCAGAAGTCGGAAGTATAAAACATTCAAAAACTACGCGTTTGCTTATTGGCACGTAAATATAAAATATCTTCCAAAAATGCCAAACAAAAATTCACGATGTTATCTTTCGTAGGTATAAACTTATACCACTCTATGATTTTTATCTGTCTTGGAAATGCCAAGACTGCGGCCAATGCTCGCTGATTCTTATATGATTTTAATCGAGATCTCCCATAACTATCCGTTTAGGTTCTTACAGATTACTTTTTGGCCTACAAAACGTTCAGTTATCAAAAAACATGAATTCGCTCGTTTGTTGTACAGATCTTGATATAAAACACCGACTTATCATTCACGATTTATTTTAAAATAAATGATATGATCGAGCGATTTAATAGGCATATTAAAGATACATAGTAAAACTATCCTTTCAATTCTGCTAAAGAGCTTAAGATCATTTCTGCATTGATATATTTAACTGTGCAATCAATCAGGAATTGCTCTAATCAGTTTTGGCTAGTAAAACTCCATTGCAGTCTATGCAAAATTAGTTCAAAGTTAAACTTGAATTATTCAAAAACCATACTATTTTCTGTAATGTGATACCGATGCAATCTTTTATCAGTATTAAACTTGTAAAGAGCAGGGCTGACATTAGAATTTTTTGAAATTAAGTAAACGTCAATGATAATCTAATAAAGAATTATCATCAATCGGCAACAGTGAAAATTTAATGATTTTCAAATGAAAAATAAGTAACAACTAACAAGAGGTCATAATGACCACCTAAGAGTAACTTAAATTATTTATAGCTAGAGTTAATAATCTCATTGGTGATAAGCTGAACAAAGTTATCACCATCTGAGTTACCGCCTGCAAGTTTTTTAATGACTCATCCAGTTCACCA
Organism: Arsenophonus sp.; assembly: GCA_046530735.1. Taxonomy (GTDB): domain Bacteria; phylum Pseudomonadota; class Gammaproteobacteria; order Enterobacterales; family Enterobacteriaceae; genus Arsenophonus. Next base: position 5,457 of record JBHEQV010000001.1, on the reverse strand, counting down.
TTAAGTTGTAGTTAGATTACGACATTAAAAACACACTCGTGGCATATATCTATCTTGATGACTCTAAGTGGGTTGATAACCCTGACATCTGATTTATCAGATACAATCAAATTAAGCTATAACGTATGTTTTCTTCTTTTGTCAATAGGTATTGTTAGGTTATACTTTATTTTATTAAAATAGGTTAATGTTACTGGCTAAGAGTTAAGTGATTTTATTTCTCTCAATTAACATGTTCATAATTACTCTCTTGAAACCATAAAAATAATATAATATGTTATTAAATATCAATGATTTAAGAAATATTGCCATCATCGCTCACGTAGATCATGGGAAAACGACATTGGTCGATAAATTATTACAACAATCTGGCACCTTTGGTGAACGTAATAACCTCGATGAACGTGTAATGGATTCCAATGATTTAGAAAAAGAACGTGGGATCACGATCTTAGCAAAAAATACCGGCATCAAATGGCATGGTTATCAAATTAATATTATTGATACGCCGGGGCATGCTGATTTTGGTGGTGAAGTTGAACGGGTTATGTCAATGGTTGATAATGTGTTGCTATTAGTTGATGCTATGGAGGGCCCGATGCCGCAAACCTGCTTTGTTACTAAAAAAGCCTTTGCTCATGGTTTAAAACCAATCGTGGTAGTCAATAAAATTGATCGTCCAGGCGTAAGACCTGATTGGGTTGTTGATCAAGTTTTTGATCTGTTTGTCAACTTAGAAGCAACTGATGAACAACTAGATTTTCCTATCATTTACGCTTCAGCCTTAAATGGTATTGCTGGAAATGATTATAATGATATGGCTGCAGATATGACACCACTCTACGAAGCAATTGTAAAATATGTTCCTCCTCCGCAAGTTGATATGGAAGGCGCTTTCCAAATGCAAATATCTCAACTTGATTACAATAATTATTTGGGTGTTATTGGTATTGGTCGCATTAAGCGTGGTGCAGTAAAGCCAAATCAAACAATTACTATTGTTGATAGTAAAGGTAAAAGATGTAGTGGTAAAGTGGGTAAGATATTAACACATTTAGGATTAAAGCGTATCGATTCTCAGATTGCTGAAGCTGGTGATATTATTGCTTTAACAGGATTGGGGGAATTAAATATCTCAGATACCTTATGTGATCCAAATAATATTGAACCATTACCAGCATTAGCTATTGATGATCCAACAGTAAGTATGTATTTCTGTGTTAATACCTCACCGTTTTGTAGCCGTGAAGGAAAATATGTTACTTCTCGTCAAATTTTAGATCGCCTTAAAAAAGAGTTAGTGCATAACGTTGCGTTACGTGTAGAAGAGACTGACGATCCCGACGCTTTTCGTGTTTCCGGTCGTGGTGAACTTCACCTTTCGGTATTAATTGAAAACATGCGCCGTGAAGGGTTTGAATTAGCTGTTTCTCGTCCTAAAGTTATTTTCCGTGAATTTGAAGGTCGTAAACAGGAACCTTTTGAACAGGTTACACTCAATGTTGAAGAACAACATCAAGGCAATGTTATGATCGCATTAGGTAAACGTAAAGGTGAAGTGTGCGATATGTTGCCTGATAGTAAAGGACGTGTCCGGCTTGATTATATTATTCCAAGTCGTGGATTAATTGGTTTTCGAACTGAGTTTATGATGATGACATCAGGAACCGGTTTGCTGTATACAACCTTTAGTCATTATAATGATATACGTCCTGGTGAAATTGGTCGTCGACAAAATGGCGTTATAATTTCAAATTGTCAAGGTAAAGCGGTAGCTTATGCGCTTTATAGTTTGCAAGATCACGGGAAGTTATTTCTTGGTCATGGTGCTGAAGTATATGAAGGACAAATTATTGGTATTCATTCTCGCTCAAATGATTTGACTGTCAACTGTTCAACCTGTAAAAAATTGACCAATGTGCGTGTATCAGGAACAGATGAAGCTACAATTTTATCCCCGCCGGTTAAAAAAACATTAGAACAGGCATTAGAGTTTATCGATGATGATGAATTAGTGGAAATTACTCCGCAATCAATCCGTTTAAGGAAACGCTATTTAACAGAAAATGATCGTCGTCGTGCTTACAGAAATAAAAAAGTTTAAATAACAAAAATTGTTTGATTTTATATAAATCAAAATAGTGAATTTATCTCTTTCTTTTTAATTATTAATTACTAAAAGTAGATTGCTATTTAGCATGGCGATAAAGTTTACTGTCAGGATGCGTCTTGAAAATAGCTTAAATATTAAATCAATGAGATGTGCCGGTTATTATAATATTCTGATTATAATCTCACTAAAAAATGTTATTTTTGTTTGATAAACATCAATTAAGCTACTTATGTAAAAGATAAATAGTTTTTTATTTTAAGTGATAGCCTGTGTTACATGATACACTAAATGTATTTGCAAAAATTAACCATCTGTTTTCAGATTAGTTAATTTTTAATAAGGAATCTTAAACTAAAGTGAGTTATTAGTAAATCTGGTTTATGCTGGTGCAGCTGCACTCTGGTGCTTCGCAAATCTGTTCTCCATTCTTAAATTAGATGTTGTTTATTATTAACAGGGGAGGTTTAACAACGTCCAATTTAAGGATGGAGAAAACGTAGAACAGTATAATGTAAACGGCGTAGCTATGTTATTTCGATGATGTTCATCATATAAATGCTATTTTTACTCTGCAATATGTTAATTTTAAGGAATTCAGCCAGATGGCTCAGAATAAATCTCCTAAAAAGCATAAACCGGATAAATCAGGAATATAACACATAACTTCACATGTTACACTGCCTATTTACTCAAAATATTTTATGATCTTTTTTTTCTTTAAATTAAGGAGAAAAGACCGATTGAATTTTTATGACACCCAAAATAGGCCATACAGCAATGCATATAATTCTTGATCCCTAAATTTTTGACACGCAAGTATTCCTCACTTTTACTCACGATTATCCGATCTTTTAAATAACGCCAAGACCAAGTTAATGACGCTGATAAAATTTCATTGAGAAGTAATAACTAAAAATATACTTTCCGATAAATCTATCACTATAGAGAACTAGGAATAATTCTCGTCTCTTTTTTCCTCTTAGAACAAACACAAAGATAATTTGACCGATAGACCTGACAAACGCAGATAGGATGACGATTTCTCTTTATCTAGAAAGATATCCAGAGAGTAATTTACCACATATATATCTCTTCTGCTCAACTAAACTGCTTTTCAGCATTAGGACGGCTGTGAAATAATTTTCTTGAAAACATGGTGAAAATGTAAACTTATGAATCAGTCGATGCTATCGAGCGAATGCTTACCTACGAAAGTTATATTATTGGTTTTGCTTATCAACGCTATTGCTATGTTTCTCCTGAATGCGTTCCTATAGCTGTTTTCTGCAAAGTTGTAAGTTAAAAGCCTACAGTTCATACGGAGTCAAAGCTATCGAGGAATGGTTAGCGCAAGAGATTTATATTTTATTAACTGTGATTGATAACACATTACTTTTACTATACCCATCTTCTTTGGCTTTTTTAACAATAACTGACCACTACTTAATTCTTTATTTTACATTCATCACCCGCACTATCTTGAAGTAGGCACACAAATAGGGTATCGAAATTGGTATCTTCTGTGCCTTGCACCCTTATGGTTGACAACTCAATTAACATCTTATGTCAGTCCTGGATATTAAACATACTGTATTGTTGGATCTGTTTTTCAAAAAAAACGATCGAAGAAATCTGGCGAGGCGCTGTTATCAGACTATTGCGTTATAGCGATGAGATGATAAATTATAGGTTTCCTGGTCTTTGGCATATCTACGCCAGGAGAAGTGGCGACGTTACCTGAAGAAAATACCGTACTAACATTACTGGAAAGTGCATTTTGCTAAAAAAAAAGCAAAATGAGTTTGCCGTAGTGTAAAATACTTATAACGATACCTTAAATGTCAGGATAATTATCCCCGCTTCAAAACTTCAGCATTACAGCAAGTGAGAGTAATTGCATATAATTATAGATCAACCGGACTTAAACAGTAATCATAGGAACAGACCACGAGCACCTGCGATAAGGCAGGAAGAGATAGTTTGGCGCTATATTAGGCATATTCCACCTAAGCATTTTAAGATAGTGCGTTATTATGGTTTCTTGTTGAATTATAAACGAAATACACTATTACCGAAGTTGTATAAAGCGCTAAAAATTATGATTCATAAAAACTTGGCTTCGCCGTTCTGATGAAAGAATTCCTGCGCATAGATCTACAAATATTCTATATGATAATGACTATTTTTACCGACGCTCAGGTTTGGTAAACAATTAATAAAATTGTTGTCAGGAAAGAATGCATAAAATAAAAAGGAAGCTTATTAAGCTAAATCCTAGAATTAATATTTAATATTAGTATATTAGCTCAAAGAATACATACTTGAATAAAATTTGAACCTACAGTAGGCGCCCAAGTAAATCGATTCTATCTATTTTTAGGAAAATAGATGGCTTTGGTGTTCTTTTAAAGAGCAATTCAATTTCCTAAACCATGAACAAATTGATGAAGCATCAGAACAGAGTGTATCCTGATTGCCATAACTATATTTTCTAATAACTCAGAATGCATATTCAATAAGGGATTTACTTTGCTAAATGATATTAACTTAAGTTTATTTAGTTTTATTAATGCCACTTTAACTACATCAATTAGCACGCTAACACTAGTAATTTTTTTGGCTAAACGACTCATTCTCATATTTCCCTTAATTACTATTGCCTGTTGGCTTTTGGGATCATCAAAAAATTTAGTTTGCCAAAGAGTGTTTGTCTGTAAAACTGCTCTTGCAGTTATTATAGGTTTAGTTATTTCCGGTTCTATTGGTGTAATTTTCCCACAAGATCGACCTTTTATGTTGGGGATAGGCCAACATTTTCTTGCTCATGATCCGACGCCATCATTTCCAAGTAATCATACTACTATTGCTTTTACCTTCTCTTTTGGCTTTTTATTTTGGTTAAGAACTTGGATTGGACTATTCTTATTTATACTGGCTTTCACAATTGGATGGGCAAGAATTTTTCTTGGTGTACATTGGCCTTTAGATATGGCAGGCGCATTTTTAGTAGCGATTATAGCTTGTGGAATTAGCCAAATAGTTTGGCAAATTAGTAGCCATAAGTTATTACCATATATAATAAAAGCTTATAAAATATAAGTTATTAGCAAATCTGGTCTATAACGGTCAGACCGGGGACCAGCTCTGACGCCTCATAAATCTATTTTTCATCCTTAAATTGTACTTTGGTTACTACCATGATAGCAGCTTAACTCCCGTTAGCCGCTTACAGATTTTTTTAGAAGACTATAACAGCTTAAATACAATTGAAGGGATGTTTTTCTTAAACTGGAGTTTTTACACATCGACTACGTCGACTCACTATTATAAAAGCTTATTCAATC